>JAFSOD010000001.1 GCA_017447165.1 Bacilli bacterium | reverse complement strand
AAAAAGCGATTATCGAAGGCCCATAATATCGTTCAATTTCCTCTGGAAGTTATACAAATCATTGAACAAAGAATCAAGGAAACTTGGTCTCCAGAACAAATAGCGGCTTTCTATAAAAATCAGTGCCTTTGCGTATTCACCTTCCGCCTTCCATTTCTTTATTCTTTCTTCAGCAGTCATAACTGTTACACCTCCTAACCTGTAATTTTTGTGGTAACAAATATCCCTTCCGGGTGATTGCTTCACAAATAACTACGGATTTCCGCAAGAAAAAAGACGACGTCTTGTCGTCCTTAATCCTAGGCTTTGGAGCCAGTTATTCCATCTTACTCAAAATCTACCAAATAAAATTGATTCTGTAAACCTAATTTTTTCGATGGATTCTAAACTTTTACATAGTAATTTGTTTATGAGTTTTAATGAGTTTTGATAGGTTGTTTATGAGATTTATATTACTTACACTTTAGATAACTAGGATTATATTAAGCGTAGAAATTGATGAATTTTTTTAATTAAATCTACTTCTAACTTCTTCTCTATGCCTTGCCATTTCTTCCGGTGTAGCCACCAAAGGAAGGAGCATTTGATAAACAGCTTTAATTTGAGATGGACTTAATTCATCATCATTGAGCTCGCGATAATAATCTTTGAAGCTTCTAATTGTAAAAGCATAGTCAGACTCAATTCCCCATCCATCTTCTAAGTCTGCAAATATAACTATGTTATCGACTTGATAATTGTTATGGAGTCTTCTTTCTAAAACAGCACAGTGACCTTCGTTTTGTTTAACTGGATTCTTGTGATCTTTATCTCTCATGTATGGGTAATCGTACTCTTGATGCCAATATTCATCTTCATCGTTTCCACTGATGTGGCCAACCCAGTTTTTGGTTTCAATGCAGAAGATTCCTTTGCGTGATATTAAAATGCAGTCTATTTCTGTTTTACAGCCATTTCTAAGAGGCAAAAGAAGATTTGCTAGTAAATACTCATCTTCTCTTAAAAGAGGTCTTAAATGATAGTTTACTAATTTCTCTCCCCACATCCCTGCTCTGTCGTTTGCAGGAGTAAAGAATGGAATGCGTTCACCGCCTCCAACTTGAGTGCCTCCACCATCTCCATAATCGCCTCGATTATTTCTTGTTGAAGAAACAACAGCTGCAATTATGATAATGAGAATTATTACAGCAACAACGACTAATACAATCCACCACATAACTATCAATAATTTTATAATAAAACCTACCATTTCAAAATGATAGGTTGTTACTTTAGTGAATATAATACAGTACCGATAAATATCAGTACTGAAGTTATCTTTAAGAAATGCCTTCTGAAATTAGGCCATCTTTATTTAACAATTTCTTATAAAGAGAATCCATAAGTATGGCTCCTAGTGGAGCAGTTATTAAAATTGACACCACTGCTGCAGTCAACACTAATGTGCCACACGCTAATCCTTCAGAAAGGGCAATCGCACCAATTGAAGCCTGAACAGTTGCTTTAGGTAAGTAGGAAATAATGATAAAAGCCTTTTCTTTCCAGGAGAACTTCGTGGCAATGACACAGACAAAAACTCCTAAACTTCTAAAGACTAAAGCAATGAAGATTAATCCCACTATAATCGCACCTTCTCTAGAAAAAGCGTAATGAACATCTGTGGCTATACCAACTAAAGCGAAAAGCAATATTTCAAAGCCCTGCCATAATCCGTTATAAGATTTTTGGATTTCTTTAGCTTCTTCTTTTTTGAATATATTAACTACTAAAGCCATAACGAAAATCGCAAGTAAAGATGAGACACTAAAATATGGTTTTAAGACGCTTTCTAATGCCAACATGCCAAACGATATACCAAGCATAAGAATAACATTGATAATTTTATTAAGTTTCAGATAGCGAATGATTAAAACCATCAAGAATCCAACACTGATGCCTAATGCAATGCCGGTTATTATTGATATTGGAATTTGTGATATGCCCCAAGCATCAAATGTCGAGGTAGCTACTAGATTCTTGAATGAATAGAAAAGAACAATAACAAAGATATCGTCACAAGACGCTCCCGCCATGACTAGTTCAGGAACACTATGCTCTTTGCCATATCCTTCTTCCATAAGTTTAATCATTCTTGGAACGACAACCGCTGGAGAAACCGCAGCAAGAACAGAACCAAGAAGTATAGCTTCTAAATGGGATATTCCTAAGAATAGAGGGGCAAATATGGTGATGCCCACTATTTCAAAACACGCCGGCACAAAACACATTAATATAGCGGGTCTTCCAATCTTTTTGAGATTATTAATGTCTAGAGATAAACCTGATCTAGTGAGAATAATTACTAACGCCACTTGTCTTAAGTAAGAAGAAATAGATAAAAGTGTATCATCTACGATATTTAATAATGATGGTCCGATTAATATCCCAAGGATGATATACCAAACCAGTTTAGGGAGTTTAATCTTTTCAAA
This sequence comes from Bacilli bacterium, assembly GCA_017447165.1. GTDB lineage: Bacteria > Bacillota_I > Bacilli_A > RFN20 > CAG-826 > UBA2450. The sequence goes on along the minus strand of JAFSOD010000001.1, from coordinate 216,536 downwards.
AACAAAACCACCAAGTATTCCACCACCAAAAATGATAAATAAAGATAAGAATATATTCATAATTCTCCTTTCCATCATAGAAATTAAAAAGCTGATTTCTACGACAAAATAAGTCATAGACGTCATCAGCTTATTCTTGCGGTTTTCTATTTCTAGAAGGGAGACATCATTCCCAATGGGGATTATATCACAAATAAATAAAAACAGTACCGATTCAATCGATACTGTATTAAATATTTAGGTTTTATGAGTTTTGATATGTGTTTAATGAGATACGTATATCTTACACTTTAAATAACTTATCTTATATGCAGTGTTCACTATAAAGAAAACGCTCACATATTTCTACATGAGCGTATCCATAATTATTTACTTATTATTTCTTTTTGAATAAGGCTAAGAAATCTGTCCATGTTTTCTTTTTGATAACAAACCAAACTAGAGCGAATCCTCCAACACCTACGACTAAAGCGGAACCGATAACGATACCCACCACTGCGCCAGCTGGTAAGCCACCTTTATTTGGAGTATCAGGAGTGACAGGAGTGTCTCCACCACCTTGAGCATCTTTCCATTGAGCAACCAATTCTACATTAGCGGTAACATTAATCTTATCACCAGCTTGTAGTAAGTCACCTTGACCATTTACTTTCCAACCAGCAAATTCTTTGCCTTCCGGAGCAGTAAATGTACATTGTGGCAATGCGTATTCACCAGCAATGTTGTCAACTGGATTCATTGTGCCTGTTCCACCATTAGCATCGAAGCTTACTGTGAATGTTTCGGCAGGAATATCCTTCCATAATGCCTTAATCGACATATTTGATTCAATAGAGATTGTTTCATTAGGGAGTTTTCTTTGACCATTTACTTCCCAAGCGTCAAACATCTTTCCGTCTGGAGCATTGAAATCGCATGTTGGCAAAGTATAATCACCAAAGATGCCATAAACAGTTTCCATTTCGCCGCTTCCGCCATTTGCATCAAAAGTTACGATATAGCCCTCTGCTTTAATAATTAATTGTTCTTCGGCGACTTCATAATAGACATCGTCTTCAAGAATAAACAATCCACCGCACTCGTTGCAAACATAATGGGCTCTACAACCATCAGTGGTCTTTGTAGCAGGAACTTCAGGGACAAATGTGTAAGTATGTTTTGCTTTAATGATTAATGTAGTTGGATCATCACAAACAACCCAGTTACCACTTCCATCTTGGACATAATAAATATCATATCCGCCTTCAGTGAAATGCTTGTGTGGTTTCATACCATCTTCAGAACAAGTAGCCGCTTGTTCAATGATTGGTAATCCATTGGCGCCCTCTTCATAAATACGGATGAATCCATTATTAATTACTTCGCCACATTCGTCACAGGTTTCGTTCCAGAAAATTTCTGGTTCGGCTGGATTCGAATAATCAAATGTATAAGTTGTTGTTGTGTGTTCATGGGTACACGGAGCATTAAATGTGATTGAAAAATGATGCCCTTCATAAGAATTGGTCTTTGTAATAAACTGACCCCCATCATTTTCATTAACTATTGTTAAATAATCTAAAACTATATAAGCGTCATATGCGCCACTTAATTGAGTGGTAATGCCTAATTCTAAAAGAGCAGATTCTGTCGTGCTAAATTCTAATGGTTCGTTGTTATAATGATAACTAATAGGATCTGCTTGTCCGTAGAAGCCAGCTTTAGCAACACAGATGTATTCTATTTCTTCTTGTTCGTTTGGAACTCCTAAGAATAAGCGATATCCCTTAGCAAAATTATAAACACTAGATGCCCAGTTGTTTCCATACATATAAGCATGGGAAGATGTTGATACACCATTATTAAATAATGATGCATAATCTGCAGGATAAATTGTAACAGTATCGCCTAAATTAACGCTGACTGGTTCAATTTCGGTTTCATCTTCTCTACCTAAAACTGTAACCATATATCTAAGACTGTCGGTGTTTGTTCTATCATAACAAACAGATTGGAAATTACCAACGTTGTCATATTCAGCATAGAATCTTCCATAATATTCGAATGTGCCAATCACGCTGGTATCAATGTAATATTTGCCCATTCCATTACTTGTAAGACCAGTTTCGTTTCTCCAGTCAGTACCAATACTCTTTTCAGATGTAGTAGCATTACCTTCAGAAACTTCGAATCCAATTAAAATAGAATCACCTAAATGACATTTTAATGTTCTATTTTCGTTATCGATTTCATATCCGGCGTCACCATCAACAAATTGCGCGGATAACCCACTGACAAGGGAAGCGTTTAAAACTGTGCCATCTTTAATTTTAATTAAAGCAGAATTCGAATATACATCGCCAGCCGAGTTAGATACTTTACATCTATAATAGGTTCCTTCAGTTGCAATTGATCGACTTATATGATAATTCCATTGGGTCTCGCCATTAATGTTTTCCCAGTTTAAATCGTCTTCAGATTTTTGCCATTGATAAGACAAAGTACCACGAAGTGTTTTCGCAGTAACCGAAAGCGCGTGTGATGCGCCACTCATTGACAAGTTAGCACTTTGAGGTTGAATCGTGATTGTTGGAACAGGTAAATTGACAAAATTAATAGATGAATCGACGCTATTTCCGATTCGTTTATAACCATTTTTGATGCCGGTTGCTTGTAAACGCACTACTAATGGATCACTAGAAACTGTTGAACGTTTGATAGTTAATGTAGAAGTTGTGGCACCAGCGAAAGTATAGCCCCATGATGCATGCTCGCCATCTTTAACTCTTAAATAAAGACCTTGAGTATTTAGGTAATACCATTGATACTCAATATTGTCAAAATATCCTGCGTTTGTAACTGTAGCAGACACATTAACATCATAACCGACTACTTCTTCAATGCTTTCTGCCGTTGTAAGAGATACAGATGGAGAATTATAATCACCGACCACAAATAAATATGATTCGCTTGCTTTCCATTCTGAATAATGCTCTTGTTTGGCAACAGCGCGAACCAAAAATCTATATTGGGATGACGAAGGGGATGATGTGGAAGGTTTATAAGTTAATTTTGTAGCACCGCTAATATCTTGCCATGATGAAGATTCGCTATTGTATTTTTGCCACTTATATTCATATTTATAAATATTTCCACCAATATTATTTTGATTGCCATTATATACACCGGTAAATGTGATATCTTGGCTAAAAGATACCTGTTGGTAAAACCATCGGCTATAAAAATGATAATGAGTGTGCTTGGTACATTTCTAATGAAGCACCACTTGTTGAAAATATCTTCACTTGGTTTTTACAGGGGTTTTCATATTTAGAAATCTCCAAAAAAGCACAGAAATATGATGATGATAATTACCAATCAGGGAGAAAATGGAGCCCTACTAAGGTTTATCGAACTTTAAGAAATGAACGATATAAAGGAACCATCATCTTCCAAAAGACGGTAACAATTGATGTTTTATCCCATAAACAAATTAAAAATAAAGGAATCGAACCTCAATATGTTGTTGATAATCACCATGAACCAATAATTGATCCTAGAATCTTTGATTATGTTCAGATGGTATTAGATTCAAAAGGTAGTCTAGAAACATACAAGGACACAATTAAAGCTCGACAATCACCTTTTGCTAGATTACTTATCTGTGAAGAGTGTGGAAGGACACTTAGAAGAATCCAATATGCATTTAATCAAGAATACATCTTAACCTGCAAAAATAGGTCAAAAGTCGATGAGAACTTTGTTGAATGTTCTTCTAATGTCATCAGCGTTTCCACTATGGAAACAATCGCTAAAGAAATAATCAGAGCATTAAGACATAACAACAATGATTTATGTACACCTTTTATTGATTCATTATTAACCGATTTAAAATGTGAAAATTTCGTTGATGAATGTAAGAATTTAGAAATGAAATACATCCAAAAACAAGATGAACTTAATTCACTTTTAAAGAATCAAATGAAGGAAGAAGAAATTGGTTTATTCGATGCTAGATTTTCAAAGCTGAAAGAGGCAATGAAAATAATCAAAGCCAAGATTGCTGAATTAAAGAAAATGGCTGAAGAAAACCATGAATTGCAGAGAAATTACTGTAAAATCAAGGATTTTTTAAATGATAATGATTCTGAAAACATCTATGCGATTAGACAAATTTGTTCACTAGCCGTTCATAGAAAAGATGGATCCCTTAGATTCGTTCTTTATAATCCAAAAATTAAGATTGATTCTTTTGCCGAATATAAAGAAAAAATAGCAAAGGCCAAACCTATCTATGAATCATCGATTTTCGATGGCAAAACCGATATTAGGTTTGACGCTGTTATTGTGGAGGATTAACTATGACAACATTTAATACAAAGCATCCAATTCCAGCAGATGGAAGGAAACTAAATGTCTGTGCTTACGCTAGAGTTTCTTCTGATAAAGATTTAGCAGAAATGAGTTTAGAAACACAAATCCAATTTTACACTACTGAAATATTAAAAAGAGATGATTGGGAATATTGTGGAGTCTATGCTGATGAAGGAATCACAGGTACTTCTATTGCTAACCGTGAAAACTTTATAAAAATGGTTAATAAAGCACTTCATGGTTTTATCGACATCATTCTAGTTAAATCAATTTCTAGATTCGGAAGAAACATCACCGACGTCATAAGCGCGATTAATGAATTAAGAAAAAATGGCGTTGAGGTCTATTTTGAAAAAGAGAACATTTCAACTCTAGATAACTCTTCCACCATTGCTTTAAATCTTTACGCAAAATTAGCTGAACAAGAAGCTAAGAACGTTTCTGAAAATGTTCTCTGGTCTGTTGAAAAGAGAATGAAAAAAGGACGTTATAGGATTCCTGTAGAAGAGATGCTAGGCTATGCCTATGATGGCGATAAGCTAGTAATTATCGAGCAAGAAGCTAAAGTTGTTAGAGAAATATTCGATATGTACGTTGAGGGCCTATCGATTTCCTATATCGCTAAAGAAATGGAAAAACGCGGCTATAAAACAGGCATGGGAAAAACACAATGGGGAAATAAGTCAGTTACCACTATTCTTTGTAACGAAAAATATGTCGGTGACTGTTTGCTCCATAAAACAATGCAAAAGCACATGTCCTCAAGAACTCAAATTGTGAATCGAGGAGAAAAGGATGCTTATTACGTTAAAAATGGACATCCAGCAATTATCTCTAGAGAAGTTTGGGATAAGGCCGAGGCCATTAGAGAAGAAAGAAGAATCAAAATGGGTAAATCAAAAGGCATGGTACAGCCGCCTAAATCTGTCTATGCTGGTTTTGGTCTATGTCCTTATTGTGGGAAGAATTATTATATAAAACGGTTATCCAATGCAAAAGAAGGCATTAAAAAATGCCTGGCTTGTGGATCCAACAGAGCAATGCTCACATGTAGAGAAAGCGAATCAGTATTTCTTGATGATTTAAAGGCTATCCTAATTAAGCAAATAGGAATCCTTAAATCCAATCCGATTGAATTCAAGAACGCCTTAAGAAACACCTACGTTGGTAATAAAGAAGCTTTGCAGGAAAAGGTAAATATTCTGAATGGTAAAATAGACAATTTAAGAGCCAAATATAAAGCAATCGAAAACAAGATAGGAGATTCGTTTAATGCCCTTAAAAACGAGATAGAAAATGAGTTAAATGATTTATTTACAGTAAAACAGAGAACAGAGAATGAACTTTTAACTTCAAATGACGCTGAAATAGTAATTAAACAAATCTTCGACTCATTAGATAAAATCAACGAAGATAACATCGAGGAATCATTCAGAATTCTATTTAAAAGGATGATTGTTAAAAATAGATTAGACCTAACATTCATTATTGGAAACGAAAATGTAACTAATCTAAATCTTTTAGATTTAAAAAAGATACTAGTTGGTTCCCATCAGATAAAAGTCAGAGCCCAACACTACACAGTTAAGTTCGGAATTTTTATAAATAAATGAACTACCCTTGAAAAGATTTGAAACGTTCTTCGAATCTACTACTACCCTTTTTTATGAAAAATATCAGAATAAGCAGTCCGACAGTTCGAACTGCTTTTTTTAGTCGAAAAAGTATCTAAAAACGCTTAAAAATAAGAAAAAGGAGACTAATATCACTATTAATCTCCAATCGCTCATAATGGTACCCTCGAGGCGACTCGAACGCCTGACCTACGGCTTAGAAGGCAGTTGCTCTATCCAACTGAGCTACGAGGGCAAATTCGCTGTTACTTTTGATAACGCCTATATATTATCCACAAGAACAAGATATTTTTCAAGTTTAATTTATTAATTCCCTCGTAGCTTGTTATATAGAGCAACAGCCACATCTTTAGGAAGAATTTGACTTAGATCATCTATTGATGCTTCTTTTAATAAATTAATATCTGGATAGAAATGCTCTAATAATTCTCTTCTTTTATTTCCTAAACCTTTAACATCTTCAAAAATAGAAACAGTCATCGCTTTATTTCTTTTTTGTTTATGGAAAGTTATAGCGAAGCGATGTACTTCATCTTGCATCCTTGTTAATAAGAAGAATAATTTCTTATCGTTAATTGGATATTCTAGTCCGTTAATATCAATTAATCCACTTGTGGAATGTTTGTCATCTTTATATAAACCAAATATTGGAATAGAGACTTCGATATCTTTTAAAGCTTGAATGGCGCTTTTAACTTGAGGGAGTCCACCATCGACTAAAATTAGATCTGGCATCTTCTTATTTTCTGCTTTTAATCTTGAATAGTGTCTAGTGATAACTTCTTTCATTGAGGCAAAGTCATCTCGAGATTCTTCATGTTCAATTTTAAATTTACGATATAAGTTTTTCGCAGCTTCTCCGTTAATATAGGCCACCATCGCTCCGACTGGAGAAGAGCCTTGTAAATGAGAATTATCAAATAATTCAATGTGATAAGGGGTTTTAATTTGTAATAACTTACCTAATTCTTCTATTAGAGCAATCTTATCGGTATCAAGTTTAGAAGATAAGAAATATTCGTCTAATGCGTTATCTGCGTTACTTTTCGCACTTAAAATAAGGTCATAGACTTTCCCTTTACTAACAGAGTTGACATTCACATCTAAATAACTTTCTAATTCTTGAGCGATATTATCTGAATTAATCACTATTTCAGTTGGTAAAGGACATCTTTCATATAACTGAGTAATTAAATCGATAACTTGCTCTTCAGTATCACCAAATTCTTCAACAACATGAGCTTCTTTACCAAGTAACATTCCTTTTCTATAAATTAAAAAGGCTAGAGATAAATAACCGTTTCTAGTTGAATAAGCAAAAATGTCTCGATCAGTTTTATCTTTAGTTTCTACAGATTGAGATGTATTAATATGCTCAATAGAATCAATTAAAGATTTATATTCTTGGGCAAGTTCAAATTCAAGTTTAGCGCTTGCCTCATTCATCTTATTTTTAAGTTCCATCACTTTTTGATGGTTGTTACCATTAAGGAATTCTTTAATCTCGCTTCTAAGCTCATCATAAACACTTTCGTCAATTTTATTGACGCATGGAGCAAGGCATTGCCCTAAATGATAATATAGACAAACGCTTGTAGGAATATTTCGACATTTTCTAATTGGATATATTTTATTAATAAGGTCCACCATTTTATAGGCCGCTCCACTATTAGGGAAAGGACCATAATAATCATAATTTTTATCTTTATTATTTCTTTTAATAGATAAAGTGACATCACCCTTCTTTTTTAAGGCGATATATGGGTAGTGACTACCATCTTTTAATAAAATATTAAACCTTGGATAATATTGATGAATTAAATTCATTTCAAGGACTAAAGCTTCTTTTTCATTTTGAACAATAATAGTCTCGAAATGATCAACATTCTGTACCATCTTAAAAACTTTTCCAGATTGAGGCCTAAGGAAATACTGAGACACTCTTTTTTGAAGATCTTTGGCTTTGCCAACATAGATGACAGTATTGTTTTTATCGTACATTAAATACACTCCTGGAGAGTGCTTTAAATTAGAAATTAAAACCTTAATTTTTTCAGTCATGGAAAATTACCACTGTCGCCCCACTACCACCTTCATGAATATCTCCTAAGCGGAATTTCACTCCCTTTAGACTAGATAAATATTCATGGGTCATTTTTCTAAGAACTCCACTACCAAAGCCGTGAATGATACGAACTTGTTTTAAGTTTTTCACCATACAGGCATCAATATATTTCTTTAATGCATCTAAAGCTTCATCTCGGTGCAAACCAATAATATTGAGTTCTAATCCCACGTTAGTGTTTATTTTATCTTCGTAGTGTTCATTTTTGTTTTTAACTATGTTAACTTTAGGAGCCTCTATTTTATGAAGTTTCGCTTTTTCTACCTGAATTTCAAAGCCATCTAGACTCATTAAAGTAGCCTTATTACCTTTAAGTCTAATGACTCTTCCTTCTAAATTCATGCTTGGCATAGAAACATAATCATCTATAGATATTTCTTCGTTATAGAAAATAGTCTCAATGTCATCTTGAAGGTTTTCTACTTTCTTTTTAAGTTCTACGACTTCATGAAGCTTAATATCATCTTTAGAAAGGGCCTTAATTATTTCTTCGATTTCTTTTTTAGTTGAAGAGATAATCTGCTTTTTTTCTAACTTCACTTCTTCTAAGAGGTGATCTTTTTGGTTTTGGACACTCTTTTGGGCGATTTCTAAGGCTTTTTGTTCTTTGATGAGATTTTCTCTTTCCTTATTAAGTTCGTCTTTTAGACGCTCGTTTTGTTCCACTCCTGATTGTAGGATTTTAAGTAAGTTTTCAAATCTATTATTAGAGTTTTCTTCTAATTCTTTTTTTGCTTCCGCAATAATTTCATCTTTAATGCCATATCTAGAGGCCACTTCAATGCCATACGATTTACCAGGAACAGAATATTTATATTTATAAGTTGGGGCTAATTTTGATTCGTCAAATAGCATAGAGCTATTTTCAATATTATCGCTTATAAAAGCGTATTCTTTAATCTTTGAATAGTGAGATGAAATTAGACAAAGTGGTTTTTTAGCTTCTAAATATTTCACTATTCCTAAAGCAATTAGTTCTCCTTCTTTAGGATCGGTACCAGTTCCAAGTTCATCTAGTAGTACTAAATCAGTGCCTTTAACGACATCTAAAATCTCGCCAATATTTTTCATATGAGCGGAGAAAGTTGATAAGTTATCACTTAACGATTGATTATCTCCAATATCTAAATAGATATTCTTCACTATTCCTAGTTCGGCTTTACTTGCTGGTAGAGCAAGTCCGCTTTGATTCATATAAACAAGTAAGCCTACAGTTTTAATAGATACCGTTTTACCTCCAGCGTTAGGGCCAGAGATAATCACAATTCTTTTATCGCTATTAAGATGATAATCGTTGCTAACAACTTTAGCTTTATCAATTAAAGGATGTCGAGCATCTAAAAGATGAATCTCAGATTTATCTGATAATTTAGCAACATTCATCTCATTGTCAAGCGCGTATCTAGCTTTAGAAGATAAGAAATCAAGTCTAGCGATAATCTCGTTATTTTTAATCACTTCTTTTTCTTGGAGTAACACTAAAGCGGTTAATCCTTTTAAGATTTTTCTTACTTCTTCATTTTCCTCGATCTTTTTAGAGGCGATGTCGTTATTAATTTGGACAATCTCTAACGGCTCAATGAAAGTGGTATTACCACTATCAGAGACATCATAAACAATACCTAGGACTTTATTCTTAAAGCCAGTCTTTACTGGTAAAACAAAATGGCCTTCTCTAATCGTGAGATTGACATCACTTAAATAGGAAGAATAACTACTAGCGATACTAGTAATTCTGGAATTAAGTTGCGATTCTAAAGTCTTTATCTTTTGTCTGATAGCCTTTAGTTCACTTGAGGCATTATCACTCACTGTTAGTTGAGGAGTAATTACTCTTTTAATTTCTTTATTTAAAGATGATAAATCACTAAACTGTGAACAAAGTTCACTAATTAAAGGAAAATCATCTTTGATTTTATCTAAATGTTTGATTAATCTTATAGATGTTTCGATATCGTTAGAGACATGGTTAAGATCTTGAGGAGTCATTAAAGCGGTCTTTTTAGCGATATCAATGAGTCTAAGAATTGATACAGAAGTAAAGATTGGTAAATCGCTATATCGAGATAACAAATCCATCATCTCTTTTAGGATATCTAATTCTTTTTGGATGTGATCTTTATCAACACTAAAAGAAATAGAGTCGATATGTTCTCTACCTAATTCAGTTTTTGCGTATTCTTTAAGAAATTCTTTGATTTTAGAAAATTCTAAAGTTAGTTCCACTTGTTGCATACCACTATTATATGTTTTTGCTATAAATTTTAGAACAAAATTGATAGAGTTATTATATATGGCGACAGTGACATTAAAGTTCTCAATTGAAGAATATCAAAAGATTAAAGAATATTATTCTTCCACTTCAACTGGCGAAATCGGAGAATATGTTGATTTTGTTGCTCCATTAAAAGACGTAGTCATTAGAGGTTATGTCTCTAAGAAAGCTAGAAGAACTGTTGTATTTTCAGGACCAGAAGCTTATGAAGAAGCATCTAAATGGGGAGAAGTCACTATTGAAAATAAGGAACCAGAAGAAAAACTACACATTGTCGATTTTGGTGAACAAATTGGAAGCGATGAAGTCGGTGTTGGTGATTTCTATCTACCAATGATCGTTGTTGCGGCCTATATGAATAACAACCAATATCAAAGATTAAAAGAACTAGGTGTTGTTGATTCTAAAAAGATGACTGATAAAAAAATTAGAGAACTTGGACCAATCTTAGTAAAAGAATTTAAGTTTTCTAAACTCACTTTACCTAACTCTAAATATAACGAGATGACCGCAAAAGGAAAGAATTTAAATTCTTTAAAAGCGAAAATGCATAACCGCGCTTTAAGCAATATGCATAAGGAATATGAAGACGTTATCGCTATTTATGTCGACCAATTTGTCTCTGAAGAAAGATACTATTCTTATTTAGATAAAGACGATGAACCAATCTTAAAAGGAATTTCCTTTAAAACTAAAGGTGAATCTAGATTCCCAAGCGTAGCTTTAGCCAGTGTTATCGCTAGATACTATTTCTTATTAGAAAAAGATAAGTTAGAAGCTAAATACGGGCTAGAATTCCCATTTGGCGCAGGTAAAAAAGCCGACGAATTTAAAAAAATCCTCTTAGATAAAGTAGGACAAGAGGAATTTGATAGTCTAGTTAAAAGAAACTTTAAGAACTATATTAGATGAGATAATACTTCCTTGAAGTAATCTGGTAATTCAATTTTAAATTCCATCTCTTTATTAGTAGATGGGTGAACTAACTTAAGACCAACGGCCACGAGTAATTGGCCGTTTTTATATAGTGTGTCATATTTTCTACCACTATAAAGTGGATCGCCTTCAACAGGGAAGCCGATATAAGAGAGATGGACTCTAATTTGGTGAGTTCTACCAGTCTTAAGATGACACTCCACTAAAGTGTGGTCACAATATCTTTCTAGAACTTTAAAATACGTAATTGCTTCTTTGGAGTTAGTACGAGTCACTGCCATCTTTTGGCGATTTCTTGGATCTCTTCCTATTGGTAAATTGATCTCTCCACTATTTTCAGGAATCACTCCTTTAGTTAAAGCGACATAAGTTCTAGACATAGTATGGTCTTTAAGTTGGTCAGCAAGAGACATATGAGCCTTATCATTCTTAGCAACACATATTAACCCACTAGTGTCTTTATCAATACGGTGGACAATACCAGGACGCATTACTCCATTAATGCCACTTAAATCATTACAGTGTGCTAAAATCGCGTTAACTAAAGTGTGCTCATAATGACCATTTGCAGGATGAACCACCATTCCTTGAGGTTTATTAATAATTAAGATATCGCTATCTTCATAAACAATATCTAAAGGGATATCTTCTTTTTCAATTTCTAGTTCTTTTACTTCCGGGATATTTATTTCAATTTCATCCCCTGCTTTAAGCTTTAAAGATGCTTTAGCAATTTTTCCATTAACAAAACAGTTCTCTTCATCAATAAGCTTAGCGATATGAGAACGGGAAAATTCAGCAAAATGTGTAGATAAAAACTTATCTAATCTAAGATTAGAATTTGCTTCATCCACCACAATTCTATTCATCTTTATTTTCTTTCTTTTCTAAGAATTTATTTTTTTCTTGTTCAGTTTTTGAGACAACTTTAACGTTATCTTCAGAAGTTTTTGGTTGTGCTTTTACTTTCTTACGATATTCGATAATCTCAGTGATGATCATAAATATAATCATCATAATCGCCGCGACAACTACCGCAACATCAGCAATGTTAAAATGGAAATTCCAAATACCATAGAAATCAATCCAGTCTACAACACCAGTAACTGAAGATCCTAAGTAACTTGAGGTATAGAAAATACGGTCAATAGAGTTACCAATAGCGCCTGCCATAATCATCATTAAACAGGCTTTATAGAATCTATGGACCTTACCCCACTTTTTAACAAGGAATACTATGATTCCAGCGGTGATACCTAAGGCCACAATGACAAATACTATACGGGTTGCAACATCATTTTTAAATAAATCTAATCCAAAGACAAAATGGTTATTTACAATATATTGGACTCTTAAGAAATTAGGGATTAAAACTGCCCCATCACTACTTAAGGCACCACTTTTATAAGCACTAACGACAACGTTTTTGCTAACGATGTCCATGATTAAAAAGAGAATTCCTAACCAAATAAAGGAAGCAAAGAACCATTTAAGTTTAGGTAAAATCTTCTCTTTCATTATTTATGAATCACTTTCTGACATCTTGGACATAAATAGGTGCCGTCTTCTTGAATGATGGCTAATCTAGAATAATTCCAGCATCTTTCACAGAATTTACCGTCATGACGTCTAACTTCTACTTTGGAGACTTCGTATTCTTTTTGCTCGCTAGATTCTTCTAAACTAACTTCAGAAACAACGAATAGATTTGCTAATTCTTCTAAAGAGAATTTAGAGGCTATTTCTTTAACTTTGCTATCTTTGATAGCAATAGATACAAATGCTTCTTGAGCGGAACCAATAACTTTAAGATTTCTAGATTCTTCTAACGCTTTTAAAACGTCACTTCTTAATTTAAGAATTTCTTCGTATTCTTCAAGTAAAGCTGAATCATCTGATTCTGAATATTCTGGGTAATCTAAGTATTGGACGTTTCTAGCTCTACTACCAGGTAAATTCTTATTAAATTCATCCATTGTAAATGGAAGAATAGGATTTAAAATTCTAAGTAAAGCTTCACCAACTTTATATAACACTGTTTGGGTTTGTTTTCTTCTAATAGAGTCTTTAGACTCACAATATAAAACATCTTTGGAGATATCTAAGTAGAAACTACTTAAATCACTACTGCAGAAGTTAAAAATCTCGCTAGTTGCGCTACTAAAGTCATATTTATCAAAGCTAGTTTTACATACTTTAATGAGTCTATTTAGCTTTGCTAAAATGTATTCATCGACTCTAGCGAATTCTTTAGCTTGGTCTTTTGGATCAAAGTCCACTAAATTCCAAGAAATGAATTTAAGAGTGTTTCTAATCTTACGGTATTGCTCTGCCACTTGTTTAATGAGGTTATCACCAATTCTTACGTCTTGTTGATAATCAATTGAGGCAGTCCAAAGTCTTAAGATATCACTACCATACACATTAGCGATTTTAATTGGATCTACACCATTTCCTTTAGATTTATGCATTTGTTCGCCGTGTTCATCTAAAACCCAACCATGGGAGACTACGCTTCTATATGGGGCTTTATGATTAGTAGCAACACTAACAATTAAGGAAGAGTTAAACCAACCACGATATTGGTCGCTTCCTTCTAAATATAAATCGCTAGGATAAGTGGTTCCTCTTTCTACTAATACTCCGTTCCAGGATGATCCACTATCAAACCAAACATCCATAATGTCTTTTTCTTTAGTGAATTTGCCATTAGGAGAATGAGGATTTGTATAACCTTCAGGTAATAAGTCTTTGGCATCCAATTCATACCAAATATTACTGCCGTGTTCTCTAAATAGTTCTTCGACGTGTTTGAAGACTAATTCATCAATAATTGGGGTTTCATCTTCGGCATAGAAAATAGGAATTGGTACACCCCACGCTCTTTGACGTGATATACACCAGTCACCACGATCTTTAATCATATTGACCATTCTATTTTCGCCCCAAGCAGGGTACCATTTGACTTCATGAATTATTTTTAATAATTCTTCTCTAATTGGTTCAATGGAGCAGAACCATTGGGCGGTCGCTCTAAAGATAAGAGGTTTACCGGTTCTCCAATCATGAGGATAACTATGAGTAAAGGTAGAGTGTTTAAGTAATGCACCATTTTCTTTTAAGATTTCTAAAACGACATCGTTAGCCTTTTCATAAAATAGGCCTTCGATTCTACTTCCAGTTCCAGGCATCATATAGCCCTTTTCATCAACTGGGCAATATGGCTCCAATCCTTTTCCAGGATAATTTAAACAAACTTGATAGTCTTCTACACCGTGTCCTGGAGCGGTATGGACTAAGCCGGTACCAGCGTCATTAGTGACGTGAGTACCTACAATCACTAAAGAATCTCTATCGTAGAATGGGTGTTTACAAACTACGAATTCTAATTCTTTACCAGTAAACTCTTTCAAGAGTTTAATATCTTCGAAACCTAATTCTTCACTTAAAGACTTTTCAAATTCTTTTAAGAAGACGAATTTACCTTTATTAGTGCTATATAAGCCATACACAAAATCAGGATGAGCAGAGATGGCTAAGTTAGCAGGTAAAGTCCAAGGAGTTGTGGTCCAAATAATTAAAGAAGTGTCATTATCTAACAATCCTTTGCCGTCTTTTACTTTAAAAGCGACATAAATGGAATTAGATAAAACATCCGCATATTCAATCTCAGCTTCCGCTAGAGCGGATTCACTACTTGGAGACCAATAAACTGGTTTTAAACCTTTATAAATAAGACCAGAAAGAGCCATCTTAGAAAAGGCTTCTATTTGTCTAGCTTCGTATTCTTTCTTTAAAGTGAGATATGGATTATCAAAATCACCCACTAAACCCAGTCTTCTAATTTGTTCTCTTTGATTATTAACTTGAGTTAATGCGTATTCTTCGCATTTCTTTCTAAATTCCACGATTGGGGTGGTTTTTCTATTCACTCCACTTTTAGTGACTTGGTTTTCAATAGGAAGTCCGTGAGTGTCCCAGCCAAAAACAAATGGGGTTTTAAATCCGCACATATTCTTATAGCGGACCACAAAATCCTTTAGGATTCTATTGAGCATATGTCCACAGTGCATATTGCCATTCGCGTAAGGCGGCCCATCATGAAGAACAAATTCTTTTGCCTCTTTACGATTGAGGTTCATTTGTTCGTAAACATTTTCTTTTTTCCACTCTTCGACTAAGACAGGTTCTTTTTGATTAAGATTACCTCTCATTTCGAAGTTGGATTTATTCATTAGTAACGTATCTTTATAATCCATAACTACGTCCTTTCTATGTCGTTAATTAAGTTCAGAGTTAATACCTATTCCAGCAAAAACAAAAGCAGCATTAATTCCAGAAACACTGATTTTAACCTTACCAGAAGTTTTGGTAAATGTTCCTCCATAGCATGTTGGAGTTGATCCGGTGATAGTTCCGCTAGTAACTTCTATATCATTTACATATATTGTAAATGGATAGCTTGATTTAGAAGCGCCACAAGCATAGAAGTATACAGAATCAACATCAACATAATTATCTAAACTTTCAAAAACAAATGTGCTAATTGGTTTTGTAGAAGTACCAATAGTTACTCCGGCTGCATTAGCGGTGTTTTTGTTGTTGAAGGTACTTGTACTTTGTCCAAATGTTAGTTCGAATACTTTGTCATTAAATAAGACATCATATCTAAGTCCTTCAGCATCAATAGAATTATAATCGCCTTTATTTCCAACTAATGGGATGTAATTCCAATTACAATTACCCATTGGAGTATTAAAACGTGTATCTACTTCTTCTGGTCCTTGAGTTGGTGCCTCAGGAACAGTAACATCTAAATCTAAAATAGCAGGCTTTAGATTCTTGATGTTTCCAGGTTGATCTTTTAATGATCCATAAACGTATTCCACTAATTGAGGATAATCAACAAATGGGTTACGGTTCGCTTGAATCGCTCCTCCAGCTGGTGAATTGTAACTATATACTGAGTTATTATGCTGCATCTCTTGATTATCAACTGAGAAAGAATTCCACATTAATAACTCTGATAAATTTCCAATCGCTGAAGGACTATTCGTATCTTTAAAGTAGCGATAAGCAATTTTATTAAGAATAACTTCGCTTGTGATAGTTGGATATTCTTCTTTGATGATATCTACATACTTTTCTAATAAGGCTTTCTCTTGATTTAATGAACCGGTTAAATCTGCGAATTTCACATCATTGTAATTAACATTATCTTCGATAATTTCAATTGGGAGAGCTTTATAAGTTACACCTTCATAACTAAATTGTTCTTCTTTATTATACATGACACCCATATAAAATATGGCTCTAGCAAGTTTACCTTTATCGAGGTCACTTGGTTCAAACCAAGTTAAATCATAACAATAGCTTCCATCATTATCAGGAACTGTATATCTTAAAGAATCTTTATTGGCATAGCCAAAATTCTTGTTTCCTCTAGATTGATTTCCACTAGCGTAAGATGCATATAGATTATGGAAATCGGTCGCTCTGCCTAAGGTTTTGGTAGCATCACCAGTTCCAATACCAGTCATTAAAGAAGCGGCAAAGCAGTGTTCTCTTTGCCATCCACTTTGAGTAGCATCTTTGTTAACTGGGTCATCAGAATATAAAACATTAACTTTAGTAGAATCTCCAATCAAAGAATCAGCATCTTTATTACTATCCCAGTTTGAGTTAGTGTAAGTAAGTTTTCTTTTATTGGTGGAAATAATGTCGTGAAGTTTAGCTTTTAAATCTTCCCCATCTGTCCAAGTTAAATTGCCGTAATAGTTATTATAGTTAGCTGCGTATTCTTGATTTTCACTAACCACAACTTTCATACGGTCGACTTTTTGATTAGGGGTTTTAACTTCAATAATAGAAGAACCAGCTTTAACAGCGTGGAATTTACTGCCGTCATAACTAATCGCATTGCCTTTAATAGTAAAGCTCACATTCTTATCAATTGAGTCTTTTGGGCTAATTTCATATTCGACATCAAATTCATCGCCTAAAAATACATTTTTTGTTTCTTCTTTAAAATCGACACCATAAGCCCTTAAGCCAGAAGCATCAGTGTTTTCAATTACAGTTAAAGTTAATCTCGCTTCAACTGCGAACTCTTCATCTGCAGGTGTTTGATATATAGACACTTCAGTGACACCAGGTTTAAGTCCTTTTAATTGTTTTTGATAGGAACTAGCTACTTCCTCATTATAAACATATGTATTCCATTTATTAATGTCTGGGACAAAGCCATGAGCTGTTGGAGATAATTCCACTACTTCATCAACTTTAATAATCATTTCATAAGAAGGTAAAGTAATTGAATATTGATCTTTTTTTGGTTGAACATCATAACAAGCATAATTTCTTGGCTCATCGTCGTTTAATTTACCATCGTTATTGTTGTCATTATAAGCAGTAATAACGGAAGTACCGACGCTCTTACCAGTTAAAATACCAGTATTTTCGTCAATTTCTAATACTTCTTCATCATCAATGACATATTTAATGTTTTTATATGCTTCGACAGGAAAAATAACAGGAGTTAATGTTCTAGTACTTCCAACTGCGATTGCACATTTTTTTAAATCTGTAGGAAGATATACTCTATTAGCGGGGGCTAAATAGTCAAATTCCTCATATAATTCATAACTACATGTGGTACATTCATGATGTTTTAATCCTTTTTGCTTAGGAGTGGCTTCACGATCAATTACCCATTCACCCCATTCGTGAACAGCATAATCAGATTTTAAATCTGTATGTTCACAAGTTGCGGCATGCCAATGATAAACTTCATCAACACTCCATTCTGTGGAAAAAGTATGAACGTGAGGGGCAGGATTTTCTCCACAGCTAGACAAGCCTAAAATGACGCAAGTAATTAATGATGTAAGCACTATCTTTACTTTTCTTTTATTCATAAACCTGTACCTAAAACAATTATTACATATGCACAGGTATAAAAAAAGAGCGAAATCGCTCTTTTTAGGAAAAATTAATTAAAATTAACTCTTTAAGAAGTTAGGAATGATGCTATCTTCCTCGAGATATCTTTCTTTTTCTCGTTCAGCAGTATCCTCGAGTTGATCAATCTTTTCTTCAGCTTCAATAGTCTTAATTGGTTCAACCATACTTTGAGCAGTGAAATCAACATCGTTTTCAAAGTCACTAGCAATGACACTGACTAAGATTTCATCGGTTAATTGGTCGTTAATCGTAATACCAAATTTGATATCAATATTGCCACCTGCAGCTTCAATTAATAGGTTAACACATTCTTGCGCTTCAAATAGGCTAACTTGGGTGCCACAGGTAATAGCAACAATCGCTCTTCTAGCTCCCGCGATACCTGCTTCAAGTAATGGAGAAGTAATCGCACTAGTAGCAGCATCTTTAGCTCTATTTGGGCCACTACCCATACCAAATCCGATTAAACCAACACCACTATCTTTAAGGGTGTTTCTGACATCAGCAAAGTCTAAATTAATGACCGCCGGCAATAAGATTAAGTTCACAACTGTTTTCACAGATTGAGCTAATACTTTATCAGAGGCATTGAAAGCTTCTCCGATAGGAGTATTACCATTAGTGATTAATAATTTGTCGTTAGAAACGACAATAAGAGAATCAACACAGCTCTTAAGTTTATTTAATCCGTCAATTGAATAGACAGTTTTCTTTTTACCTTCAAAAGTAAATGGACGAGTAACAATAGCAATCACTAAGGCACCGGCTTCTTTTGCGATACGAGCGACAACTGGAGCAGCACCAGTACCGGTACCTCCACCCATACCCGCGGCTACGAAAACCATATTAGCATCTTTAACAATTTCTCTGATGTCATCAGCACTTGCTTCTGCAGCTTGTTCACCCATTTCCGGTTCTCCGCCTGCACCTAAGCCACCTGTTAAGGCTTCGCCTAAGATAATGCGGTTATTAGCTTTAGAACTAGCAAGAGCTTGTTTATCAGTATTCGCAACATAGAAATCAACATTAGAAATTTCTTCATCAATCATACGATTGACAGCGTTATTTCCCGCTCCGCCAACACCAATAACTACAATTTTGGCAGCAGGTTCGAAATTGTCTAAATCATAATTTTGCATATGTTATCCTCCTTTTATTCGTCTCTAGTGACTTTCACTTGAGAAGAATTTTCACTTTTTTTAACTGGGTATTTTTTATTCACTAAGATCGCTCCAAGTAAGCTTGTTAAGGAAGGATCTCTAGCCCCAATTGATTTATTCTTTAAGAATTTAAAATTCTTATTTTTAAGATTAATATCAAGATAGCCTTTTAAACCTTTTAACTGAGAGGCCCCACCAATAAAGATGACAGGCATATTATCAGAATCATCGATATTATAGGCATTCACTAATTGTTCTTTTCCTAAATTAAACATATTAATGAATCCTGCTAGTTCTTTTTCAATAATTTGATTAAGCGCTTTAACCGAGCAAGCCTCTTCTCCTAAAGGAGTAGATACTTTAGCGACTGGATAATCAAATCTCATTTCTCTTTTATCTAAGCCATATAAGATTTTAATCTTCTCTGCTTCACTTTCTGAAATATTGAAGCTAGTAACAATACTATTGGTGATATTTTCACCACCCCAGGAGAAGCTTCTAGTAGCAAAGATTTGATGATTATCTACTAATGAAATAGTTGTAGAACTTGCCCCCATATCCACTAAGAAATAAGTAGCAGGCATATCATTATAAGTTGATAAGAGTTCGCTTACAGCGAATGGAGAGACTACTCTTCTATTCACCTTGATGTTGCTATCAACTAAACAAGAGGTATGTTCTTCATTAATTCTTTTTGGTAATGTATGCACCTTAGCATGCACTGTAATAGCACTACTTTCTTTTCCAATTGGAGGAAGAGCGTATCTATTACCATTATCAAGCATAAAGGAATCAGGAATGATATCAATTAATTCATTATCAATTGGTAATTTCTTATTTCTAATAATGTTATAGATATTTTTAATATCTAATTCGCCCACAACCTTTTCTGGAGAAATCACAGAAGTATATTGGGTAGTCTCATAAATCTCTAAGCCATATGGAGGTAAGACTAAGACTGCATCATCTAAAAGATGAGAGAAATGTAAAGCTTCATCCATCACTGGATTATTTTTACTTAATTCTTTTACTATTGCAGTATGATCTCTAATCGCTCCAGATTCGACAGCGTGATTTAAAGGAACTTTCTTCACAAAAGTCACGATTATTTGATTATCTTGAGCATAACCAAAAACAATTTTGATATATTTATGAGATATTTCTAAGGCACAAACTGAATCTTTCATGCCTAATATTCTACATTAGTTAATTCATATTAACAATATTTTGTTAATTTGAAAGAGTGTATTTTTTAGTATTTTAAAAGTTCCTCGGAGTCGATATTTTCTTCTATAGTTTCATTATTCTCTTCTTTTTCAGATTCTTCGAACTCTGCTTTGATTGGAATTTGTTCACTCCTAATTGAGGCGATGTAGGTTGGAACAGTTACCGCCACTCCTACTCCTACTAAACCAAAGAAAACAATAGAAAAATTACGGATGTAGAAAAAGGCTTTAGACTTGTGGTGTTTATAAAGCTTGTTTTTTCTAACCATAACCTTACTCCTTTCTTATTTCTTTTCAATGATTCTTAAGGCGCTACTTGTAGCTCGATGATTTCTTTCTAATTCTTCTTGAGAAGGTCTAATACCTTTTCTTGTAATAAGACTAAAATCTTTCTCTTCTACTTCTGTAGGGAAGTTATTTCTATCTCCCTCTACTACGGATAACTCTTTAAAGAGTTTCTTAACGATTTTATCTTCTAAACTGTGGAAGGTAATGACTGCGAGCCGACCGCCACTATTTAGATGTTTAACAACTTGGACTAATGTTTCTTTTAATACATTCAGTTCGTTATTAACTTCAATTCGTAATGCCTGGAAGATTTGTTTAGCAGGATGACCTAGCTTTTTTAATTCTTTAGCAGGCTTACTTCTTTTGATGATCTCGACTAATTCGAATGTCGTCTCAATTGGTTTTTCTTCTCTAGCTTTAACGATATTATGCGCAATAGAAGCAGAGTATTTATCTTCACCATATTCATAGAATATCTTTCTTAATTCTGCTTCCGAATAGGTGTTCACCACTTCTTTAGCTGTGAGTTTTTGCTCAACATCCATTCTCATGTCTAGCGGAGCGTCGTATCGATAGGAGAATCCACGATCACTTTCATCAAATTGAGGGGAGCTTATTCCTAAGTCCATTAACACTCCATCGACTTTGTCGATATTAAGTGACGATAATATATCTTCGAAATTTACAAAGTTAGATTTAACTAGTTTGTAATTGGAAGCGATTTTAGATAGTCTCTTATTAGATTCTTCAATAGCCTCTTTATCTTGATCTACACCAATTAAGAGCCCATCTTTATCTAATTTGGAGAGGATGACACTACTATGTCCGGCTCTTCCTAGAGTTAAGTCAACATATATGCCGTTAGGTTTAATATTTAATCCCGAAATAGTTTCTTCTAATAAAACTGGGATATGTGTGGATTCATTATTCATCGTCATCTAAACTTTCTGCGATTTCTTCAAAATGAGCATTAACTTCTTCTTCATATCTTTGATATGTTTCTGAATCCCAGATTTCGAAGTGATCATTAACTCCGATGATGATAACGTTTTTAGAAATGTGGAATCTAATTAAGGTGTCTTTTGGAATTTGAATACGATTCACTTTATCAATCGTGAGTTCAATAACACTAGAGAGCACCGCTCTTAAATAAGAACGAGAATTCTTTTTATTGAAAGAAATCTTTTCGCATTCTTCACAAAGCTTTAAGAATTCGGCTTCACGATAAATAGATAAACATCCCTCAAAACCTTTTAAGACGTATAAAGGAGAATTGTCTTTTAATTCTTCTTTAATCTTTTTAGGCAAAAGGAGTCTACCTTTTTCATCAAGTGAATGCTCATAGTGACCAAAAAACATGTTTACCACTTTCTCCCACTTTTTACCACTTGACTACATTATATAGTCATAAGAAAAATAACGCAATTATAAATTGAATTTTTATAAAAAGAAAATGAGGCACAGCCTCATTATAAATCTACGTTATCTAATTTAGCCCAACGCGGATCAACTTTATTCTTCTTTTCTTCCTGATATTCATCTTCACTTAAGACTCGATAACCGGTGCCGCTACTAGGAAGTTTAGCGCCTTTTTTCACCATTTTCGTTGGTGTCGAGGTAATAATTAATCCTAAGATGTAGGGATCCAAATTAAAGATTGGTTTAGGTTCGAAAAAGATATCTTCATCATCTTCTACTTCATTAGAAAATTCTAATGAATCTTTAAATTTTAAATGTAGAGGAACATCTTCTAAAGTATAAGAACAGACCCCGGTAATATCACATTCAACAGAGACATCCATAGTAATCAAATCATCATATTCATGAGCAATGACTTTGACATGGGTATTTTCTATTTTTCGAATGTGATTTAGGTCTAATTCAGCATGAGAAAAGTCGATATCATCTTCAAGTTCTAAAAGGTTATTTTGAAAATTAAATCGACTTATTTGCATATTACATTCTGATGGTCGCGTTTAGGGATTTAGCAAGTTCGTACTTGATTTTATCAAGTAAATCGGTGATTTCTTTATCAGTTAATGTCTCTTCTTTACCAATAACGATATTCACAGCGACACTCTTGACGTCATCAGCAATTCCACTACCTTCATAAACATCAAAGATTCTCGCTTCCTTTACTAAACCTTTGCCGCTAGTTTTAATGACTCTAATGATATCGCTAGCGGAAACACTCTTACTCACAAGCATCGCTAAGTCTCTACTAACAGTAGGGAATTTAGAAATTGGAGTCATCTTTACTAAAGACACTTTAGCGTTTAATAATGGTTCAAGATCCATTTCTAAAGCAACAACACTGCTCTTAAAGCCAAGAGCCTTTAAAGCGTTTGGATGGAGTTCACCAAAAGCGCCAATACAGACATTTTGGAAAATAATCTTTGCGGATTTTCCTGGATGTAATTCTTCTTTATAAGAAGAATAACGTTCAAATTTATATCTACTTGATTCAATGCCAAGAAGCGCAAAGATGCCTTCCACAATACCTTTCATATGGAAGAAACCAAATGGTGATTTGACCATTAAGTCTCTCACATAATCAGCGCCCACTAAAACCACTGCTAAATGTTCACTTCTACTAGAAAGAGACATCATGTTAGAAGTTTCAAATAACTTTAAGTCTTTGTTTTGTCTATTAACGTTATACTCCGCGGATTCAAGTAAAGAATATAAGATATGGGTTCTAAAATATTCTCTTTCATCAGTTAATGGATTAAGCAACTTATAGTGTTCTTCTTCATGCAAGAGATTGAATTTAGAGGAATTTTCTTTAGAAACTAAAGAATATGTTAAACATTCATCTAAACCGTTAAGCGCTAAATAGTCTCTAATTTTTCTAAGTCTAGATTGTCTTAAAGACAATCCTCCAACTTTCGCATCAAGTAAAGGAAGTTCGCTCTTCACATTTTCAAAGCCTAACACTCTAATTACTTCTTCAGAGATATCAGCCTCACAAGTAACATCAAGTCTAAAAGCAGGAATTGAGACTTCAAATTCATCTCCATTTTCCTTATCAACATTGAAATATAGTCTATTTAAGACATTTTTAATGTCATTCTTTGAGAAAGATGTACCAAGTCTATTATTAATGTAAGAATAGTGACACTTTAATTGAGAGACTGGTTTTTCCTCTTTTTGATATTTAACAATATCAGAGAATTCTTTACCTTCGCAGTATTCTTTAATTAAATAAGAGGCGAAGTTAATAACTTCTTCTGATTGATAATGATTGGTACCTTTTACAAATCTTTGGCTTGATTCACTAGATAAACCAAGTCTATTAGAGGTATGACGGATACTGGCTCCATCAAAGCTTGCAGCCTCGATATAAATATGAGTACTCTTATCATCAACCGCACAAGCAAGAGAGCCCATCACTCCACCTAAACACATGGCTTTATTATTAGAAGTAATAACAATGTCATCTTTTTCAACTTTATAAGTTTGTTCATCTAAAGCGACAAAGTCACAGACTAAGTCATCTTTTGCGATTAATTCGGCTTTATCTAATTTATCAGCATCATACATATGAAGTGGTTGACCAGTGAGTAACATCACATAGTTACCAATATCAACAATGTTGTTGATACTTCTAATGCCCATCGCTAAAAGCGATTCTTTAATAAATTTTGGCGATTCTTTAATTTTAATGCCTTTAATTTCTCTACCAGAGAATTGGGAGCATCTCCAGGAGCTACTTCCCACTACTAAATTAGTTTTGAAACTATCTTTAACTTCATAGCTTGGGATCTTCACTTCTTTAGAGAAGATAGCCGCGATTTCTCTAACGACATTATATAAGGATAATAAGTCAGGACGATTAGCGAGAACTTTTAAGTTCAATATTTCATCATCTAAACCTAAATAACCTAAAACATCTTCGTTACCAACTTCCGCGTCTAAAGGAAGTTCTTCAATACCTTCAGTTTGTTCTTTTCTTAAATATTTAGAATCAACACCTAATTCAAGTAGAGAACAGCACATTCCGTTAGATTCCACCCCACGGATAACGCCTTTTTTGATTTCTCCGCCAGGGAGTTTAGCACCGACTCTAGCAACAATGACATTAAGTCCAATTCTTGCATTTGGAGCGCCACAAACAATTTGCTCAACTCCATAAATTGGACCTAAATCCACTTTTAAGATATGTAAGTGATCGCTATCTGGGTGTTTTTCACATTCAAGAATGTGACCAATCACTAAATTGGTGCCACTAGCGAGTTTCACCACTTCTTCCACTTCAATACCAGCAAAAGTTAAACCATTCGCCACTTCTTCAGCAGAGAGATTACCTAAATCAACATATTTTTTAACACTTTTTAAACTGACTAACATAGTTAACTCCCTCCTAATTAAGCTTTCTTACGGTACTGATGGAGGAACCTCACATCATTTTGATAAAACTTACGAATATCATCGATGCCATATCTTAAAATAGCGACACGTTCGATACCGATACCAAAGGCAAAGCCGCTATAAACATCAGGATCATAGCCATTCATCTTTAAAACGTTTGGATGGACCATACCGCCACCAAGGATTTCGATATAGCCTGTTCCTTTACACATAGAGCAGCCTTTACCGTTACAGTTCGCGCAAGTAATATCGACTTCGACACTAGGTTCAGTAAATGGGAAATAGGATGGTCTTAATCTAATTTCACGTTTCTCACCAAACATCTTCTTCACGAAGAGTTCAAGTGTAGCCTTTAAATGCCCAATATTGATATTTTTATCAATAACAAGTCCTTCGATTTGAGCGAATTGATGGCTGTGTGTCGCGTCATCATCATCTCTTCGATAGGTTTTTCCAGGACAGATAATTCTAATTGGCTTACCTTCCGCAGCTTGCATGGTGTGAGCTTGAACTGGAGAGGTATGGGTTCTTAATAAAACATTTTCGGAAATATAGAAAGTATCTTGCATATCTCTTGCAGGATGGTCTTTTGGAATGTTTAAAAGTTCAAAGTTAAATAAATCGGTTTCCACTTCTGGTCCATCAGCGACTTCAAATCCCATATTTAAGAAAATATCAGTGATTTCGTCTTTGACGACGTAGAAAGGATTAACTCCACCAACATCCATATTTTTCGCTGGAAGAGTAATATCAATTTGTTCTTTTTGTAATTTCTTTTGAAGTTCAACTTTACGTATTTCTTCTTCTTTGACTTCAAATAATCTCGCAATCTTTTCTCTAACTTCGTTAAGAGATTGACCAAAAGATTTTCTTTCTTCTGGAGGTAATAAACCTAAAGAAGAAAGTAACGACATAAGGACGCTTTTCTTAGCGAGAAATTTGACCTTGGTTTCTTGTAGTTTTTCACTAGAATCAATTTCAGAAACTTCTCTTTCAGCGTCTTCATAGATTTTTGTAATTTTTTCTTTTTCCATATCGACACCTATATTCCGTATTGCTAAAAAGTATAACACTAAAAAAGACACTTTGAAATTATATTTCAGTAATTCTTTTATTTATATACTAAAAAGACCACTTAAGTGGTCTATATTAATGAATTCTATTCATTAAGATGCCGCCGGCAATCGCGACATTTAAGGAATCGATATTCTTAATTGGAATAATGATTTCTTTAGATGCCAACTTAACTGTTTCTTTATTCACACCATGCGATTCATTACCTAAGACAAGAACGAACTTTTCAGGAACTTTTACCGATTCAAAGTCTACGGCTTTTTTAGATAAGTTAGTCACCAAGATTTCATGAGTACCAACATAGTCTTTGAGTTTACCAACAACCACTGGGATTTGGAAGATTGCTCCTTTAGAGGAATTAATGACTTTCTCATTATAAACTGAAGCAGAATTCTCACTAGTAACCACTAAGTCGTAATCAAAGGCTAAAGCGGTTCTAATAAGTGTACCCATGTTACCCGGATCAGAGATATCATCAAGATATAAAACCTTGCTAGGATTATTAACCTGATATTCTGGCATTTTAGCAATGAATACCACACCTTCAGGATTAACATTACTAGAGAGCTTTTTTAGCACATCTTCACTTACAAGATTTTGAGGGATTTCGCTAGGAACATCTACATACTCAAGAGCGAAGATTTCCACGACCAAATTATTCTTAATAGCCATCTCTAAAGACTTAAAAGTCTCCGCTAAAAACATCTTGTGGATTTTGCGGTTTTTGTTTTCTTTTAAAGAGCAAGCAAATTTCACTCTTTCATTGTTTTTAGAAGTGATAACTTTAATCATGGTAAATTCCTTTAATCAACATTTTACGATAGGCATCATAATTTGGACAATATTTATATACTACATCATAGAATTTTTTAGAGTGGTCATAAACTAAGATATGAGCGAGTTCATGAACCACAACCGAATCAATTATCGGCGTGGAATAATGAATTAAAGAGAAAGCGAAGTTTAAGTGTTTGGTGTATCTAGAATTACTACCATATCTACTTTTCATCTCTCTAACACCCACTTTATAAGATGGGAGATTCATTAAAGATTCATAATATCTCACTCTTTCAGTGATAATCTTTGTAAAAATTTCCTTCAGTTTCTTTTTTAATTCATCAAGAGAATTATAAATAATTTCTGGATAATTAGATATCGTAATTCTTCCTGGATATGATAAATCATATTTGTATCCAAATAAATAGATGAATTTATCACTAATAGGAGATTCTTTGACACTGGCTTTAATAAGCTTTTCAGCGTATTGATCTAAGCCTCTAATAATAAAGTGTTTGGTGGTCCATCTATTACAAGAGACAACAAATTTGTTATCCTTAAAACGATAATGGACATTTTTAATCCTTTTATAGATTACTTCCACCTCATAATCGATATCATTTACTTTGTAAAAGAAATTCGCCATGGGCTAATTATACCTTGTAAGTGATTTATAAGAAATATAAAATAATATCCGTTATGGAAAAAATCCTGATTAGTGCGTGCTTAGTTGGTGATAAAACTCGTTATGACGGCAAGAGCAACTATCATCCTTTAATTAAAGAACTACTGCAAAAATATGAACTTGTTCCATTTTGTAGTGAAGTCGAAGGTGGATTAAAAACTCCTCGAAAACCAAGCGAAATTATCAAGGATAAAGTCATTAATTCCGAAGGAGTTGATGTCACCAAAAACTATAAAGCTGGTGCGGAACTTGCTTTAAATATCTGCAAGTACTGTAATATCAAAATTGCAATCTTAAAGGACGGCTCTCCTGCATGTGGAGTGCATCAAATCCATGATGGCCACTTCAACGGTAGGAAAATAAAAGGGATGGGTATCACCGCATCCCTATTAACTCAAAACGGAATTAAAGTAATTTCTGAAGACGAGATTGAAACTCTTCTTTAATAATTTGTTTCTTGTCGATGATGATTCTCTTCTAATTTTAAGAAGTAGGCACCATAAGCATCAGACCAACTATATCCTAGCGTTGCTAGGATTTTTAAATAGCCTTCAAACATTTTGCAATATTTAACAAAGCTTCTTTCATTATAGAATTCATTGATATAGTGATAACTATTTAAAATTGCACTAGTTAAGTCTAATTCACTGCCTTCCACTTCTATAGAGTCAACTTCAAAATGGTAAGCTAAACCTAAAGACAATAAGAAATGAAGTCCATCCGCGAATTCATCAAGCACTCTTTCTTTAGATTCACTTGGTTTAAATGACCAAAATTTAAATGTTCTAGTGGCGTTAGCAAATTCACCTAGTTCCACGAGCAAGGCTAAAAGCCTTTTATCTTTAGTTTCTTCATAAGATATATTATGGTTTTTAGCAATTTCGGTATCTAATTCTAACTGCTTTTGATACATTTCTTTAAGTACACAAATCATATTGTTACCCCAACATTATTCTAAATATAGCGCGCGAAGTCTCTTGATATCAACCTTTAAAGCTTCCTTTATGTAGTTTTCAATAGAACCATATTTCTTATTTACTTCTTCTAAAGCATGATCAAGATATTCTTCTTTCGCGCTGAATACTTCCTCTAAAGCTTTTTCATAAGTCTTGTTATAGAAAGGTTCGTTTCTTAACATTGCTTTTAAGCTTTTGATTTTACTCTCCATTGCTTCATTAGATAGTAAATAATCACTTCTTGCGTCCTTTTCAGATACTCCTAAAGCGATTTCTAATAAGTATGCAGCTAATCCTGCTCGATCTTTTCCTTGCGAACAGTGAAAATAGAAAACTCCATCATCTTTAGATACTAAAAGTTCAAAGAACTTTGTATATGCTTTTAATCCAGCATCGTCTAATAAAATTTCTGGATAAAGATTATACATATGAGCAAACCCATCAGTATTATCACCTAAAAACCAAAGGAGATTACTATCTTCAGTTTTGCTCTTCTCCGCTTTTACATCTTCTTTCATGGATGGATAGTTATGAAAAGTTACTCCCTCAAATTGATAATCTGGGCGACGTTCAAACTCAGTCGAACCGCGAAAATCAACGATATCGGTAAGATGAAGTGAATTAATTATTTCAATATCCTTCTCACTAACTCGACCTAAAAAACCGCCTCGATAGATGCGTCCTTCTTTAACCTTCTTTCCGTTAAATCCGACCAGTCCACCGAGATCTCTAACATTTTTTTGATATGACAAGTCAATCTTTCTCATAACAATAATAATATCAGTTTTTACTTTGTCTTTTTATATAATTCTTTTCAATTATATTGAACTTGTGAGATAATAATTAAGAATTTTAAAGGAGTCATAATATGGCAAAAGTATTAACAATTAATTCTGGAAGCTCAAGTTTGAAATTCAAACTTTATGAAATGCCAGAAGAAATAGAGCTTTGCTCTGGAAACTGTGAAAAAATCGGTTTGAGCGAAGGTATTTTTAGAATTAAATATAACGGAAAGAAAGATGAATCCTATCCAGTCTTTCCTAACCATTCTGCAGCCGCAAAGATGGTTGTGGATGCTCTCTTAGAAAAGAAGATTATTTCTTCTTATGATGAAATTGCGGCCGCAGGACATAGAATCGTTCAAGGCGGTAAATATTTCTCTAAATCCGCAATGTTTGATAAGGACACAGAAGAAAAAATTGAATCTCTTATTCCTCTTGCCCCACTTCATAACGCTGCTCACTTAACTTGCTTTAGAGCGTTTAAAGAAGTCTTACCAAATTGTCCAATGATTGCAGTCTTTGATACTGCTTTCCATCAATCTATGGAACCACAAGACTATGTCTTCCCTATTCCATATGAGTTAACTGAAAAATATGATATTAGAAGATATGGCGCTCATGGTACAAGCCATAACTATCTCGCCATTGAAGGTGAGAAATATTTAAAAGATACCAAAGGTAAGAGAATAATCTCCTGTCACATCGGATCAGGTGCTTCTATTACTGCGATTAAAGATGGTAAATGTGTGGCTACTTCAATGGGCTTAACTCCTCTTGGAGGCATCATGATGGGTACACGTACAGGTGATATGGATCCAAGTGTCTTCAACTATGTTTGTAAAGTTACAGGAAAATCCGCTGAAGAAGTTTATCAAATGTTCAATAAGAAGAGTGGCTTTGCCGGTATGTCCTCTGTCGGACCAGATAGTAGAGATGTCTTAAAAGCGGTTGAAGAAGGTAACGAACACGCTATCTTAGCCAACAAAGTCTTCAATAGAAGAATTGCTGATTTCATCGGTCAATACTATGTGAGATTAGGTGGAGCAGATTTAATTATCTTCTCTGCTGGTATTGGAGAAAATGAACCAAGAACTAGAAGAGATGTTTGTAAATTAATCAAAGACGCTTTAGGTGTGGAAATCGATGAAGAACTCAATAGCACTATCCACGGTAAAGAATGCTTAATCTCTACCCCAAATAGTAAGATCAAAGTCGCAGTTATCCCAACTAATGAAGAAGTGATGATTGCTCGCGATGCTTATAAGATGTGCTGCTAGGAGGATATATGAAATTAGCCCCAGAAATTAAAGCGTTAGGTAAAAAGTTTAGACCTCAAATTAACGGCATTGAAGCTTCTATTAGAAAGTATAACAAGATCGCTATCTTCAGACACATCATGCCTGATTTTGACGCTCTTGGAACCCAAATGGGTTTATATTATTTTCTGAAGGAAAATTTCCCAGAAAAAGATATTAAAGTTATCGGTGACAACCATGTCACTTTCACTCCACGACTTTTCCCAGAAATGGATAAGGTTAGTGATTCCTGGTTCAACGAACCATTTTTAGCAATTATCGTTGATGTCTCTAATAAGAGCAGAATCGCTGATCCAAGATTTGAAAAAGCGGAATGTATTGTGAAGATTGACCACCATCCAAATGTGGAAGACTTTGCAAACTACAATATCGTGGATACAAGTATGGCAGCGGCCAGTGAATTACTCGTTTCAATTTTATTGAACTTCAAGCACAAATATGTGCTAGGTAAAGATAGCGCTACCAACTTTTATGTTGGCATTGCTGGAGATAGCGGACGTTTCCAATATTCTTCTACTAGCGCCCACACATTTGCGATTGCTAGCGAACTCATCCAAAGAAAAATTTCTCTTAATGAGATCTACGCCAAAATGTACGTCAAACAAATCGATGATTTAGCGGTTACCGCTTATATTCTTAACAACTACAAGATTTCTCCAAAAGGTGTGGCCTATTATGTTTTAGATTCTAAAATTCAAAAAGACCTTAAAATCACCACCGAAAGAGGAAAAGAAAACGTTAACCTATTTTCTAACATCGTCGGCATCAATATTTGGTGTTCCATCACTCAAGATGATGATCCAAAAGAACCATGTTGGAGAATCTCCATCAGAAGTAGAGATTATGTCATTAACGGTGTCGCTACTGAATTTGGTGGAGGCGGACACGCTCAAGCTAGTGGCGCAAAAATCACCACTATTGATGAGCTTCCAAAATTCATCGCGGCGTTAGACGCTTTAGTGAAGTAATTAAAACTACACAAATATCAAGCCTCATTATCCGGGGCTTTTATTTTATAAATTTTCGTGATAAATAATATATTTTTTAGTAATATATTTGTATGTTTGTGCCACTAAGAGTTATATCCGGATATTCATTCCTTAAAAGCGGATTAACTATGGATAAAATCTCCCATAGTGTTCTTTTCAGTGGCTACTCTGGGGCAGGATTAGCGGATTTTAATTATCTTTACGGTGTTCCTCACTTCATTGAAGAGATGAACAAAATTAAAAAGAAAGCGATTATTGGTATCTCTGTTCTTATCAATAATTATTCACTAGTTCTATATGCCTTAAACGAAGATGGATATAAAAACTTAATCAAAGTCTCCGCGCTTGTTTCTAAAGGCGAACCTGTAGAAGATTATCTCAGAGATAATAATAAAGGTTTATTGGGAGTTTTAGAATCTTTCTATAACGCCTTCCCAGAGGAATTTGAACAACCTGACTTTGCGAAAAAAGTTGCTAAATTATCCAACTTAGCGGACTCATTCTATATCGGAATCGAAGTCAACGACAAAGAAGATTTTGCATACGCTAATAGAGTTAGAAAGTTCGCGGAGAATCATACTTATCAAACTGTCGCCTTCCCTCGCATTGAATATCAAAAGAAAAACGAGGCTATTACTTTAGACATCTTAGAAGCTATTGATAAAGGTGAGAAAATCGATAATAAAACTAAATCTGGGGAGAATTATTTCAAACCAGTAGAAGCATATAATTCTTTATATAATAAAGAAGAAATCGAATTAACTGAGAAAATCTTAAATTCCACTTCTTTTGAATTTAACAAAAAACGTGGCCAGTTATATCACTTCCCCGTCGCGGATTCAGTTAACGCTCTTAAAAGAAAAGTCCATCAAGGTTTAAAAGAAAAAGGCATCTTAGATCAAAAGCACATTGAAAGATGTAAAAAAGAATTAGATGTTATTATTGAAATGGGTTTTCAAGACTATTTCTTAATCGTTTCTGATTATGTTAGCTATGCTAAAACTCATGATATTTTAGTGGGTCCTGGTAGAGGAAGTGCAGCAGGATCTTTAGTGTCTTACTGCTTAAACATCACTGAAGTTGATCCTCTCGACTATGATTTACAATTTGAAAGATTCTTAAATAAAGCAAGAAAAACCATGCCTGATATTGATGTCGACTTTATGGACACTAAAAGAGAAGATATGGTCGAATATATGAGACAAACATATGGCAATAAGAAAGTTGCGAGTATTGTCGCCATTCAAACAATTCAAGCTAAGCAAGCTCTTAGAGATATCGGAAGAATCTACGATATCCCTACAAGACACATCGATTTATTATCAAAATCTATCCCAGATAAAGTTAATTTAAGAGAAGCTTATAAAACTGTTCCTCAATTTAAATCTTTAGTGGATAGCGATAAGTATTTCTTAGAAATAGTGTCTTTGGCTTCTAAAATTGAAGGACTTCCTCGTCAAGCTGGCACTCATGCGGCAGGTATCGTACTAAATCAAGACGAACTCACCAGTGTTATACCAGTCACAATCGACTATGAAGACCATTACACTGTGCAATACGAAAAAGACTATCTTGAACCTCAAGGTATTCTTAAGATGGACTTCTTGGCGATTAGAACTTTATCGATCATCAAATACTGCATTGAACTCGTTAATCAAAATCACAATACAAACTTAGATTTCTATCATCTTCCTTATCTTAATAAGGAATGCTTTGAATTATTTAAAAATTTACAAACCATTGGCATCTTCCAACTTGAAAGTTCAGGCATGAAAAATGCGATGAAAATCTTAAAGCCAGAATGCTTTAACGACATTGTTGCTTTAATTGCCTTATTTAGACCAGGGCCAATGGACAATATTAAAGACTATGCGGATAGAAAAGTTGGAAAGATTAAACCGAAATACTTATCAAAGGATGTCGAAGAAATCTTATCTTCCACTTATGGGGTTTTAATCTATCAAGAACAAATCTCCTCTTTAGCTATAAAAATGGCGGGTTATTCTCCAGAAGACGCGGACTTATTTAGAAGAGCGGTTTCTCATAAGGAGAAATCGGTCTTAGAAAGTAGTAAGAAACAATTTGTTTCCGGCTGTATTAAAAACGGCTATTTAGAAAAAGATGCGGTGGCGATGTTTAATAACATCTTAAAGTTCGCTGACTATGGCTTTAATAAATCTCACGCGGTGGTTTATGCAATTATTGCTTGTAGAATGGCATATCTAAAATACCACTACCCACTAGAATTCTACGCTGCAATATTAACAATCTCTTCAGGTGGAACTGATGCCAAATTTGGAGATTATGTCTCTGAACTTAAAAAAAGAAAATTAAAAGTGCTACTCCCAAATATCAACAAGAGCGAGAAACACTTTGTCGTAGACAAAGACGGTCTATTATTCCCTATCAACATGATTAGAGGAGTGAATATTGACGTCACTAATAAAATATTAGACGAAAGACACCTAAACGGAGAATTCACTGACTTCTTTAACTTTGTTAGTAGAATGTTCTCTAATAATGTCTCTGAAATCGTTATCTTAAAGATAATTAATTCTGGAGCGTTAGATATCTTTAATAAAAATAGAGGAACTCTAAGGGCGACTCTTCACTACGCTTATCAACTTGCAGAATTATCTTTAGATAATGAAGGTCAATTAATCTTAGATGATACTTTAGATCACCAAAAACAATATTTTGAAGCGAAAGATGATCCATTAACTAATTTAAATCTCGAATACGAAGAGTTAGGGATCATGTTAAGTGATAATCCACTTCGATACAAGAAAGACTTACTTGATAGATATCATGTGGTCAGTATTGATGATGTAGCAGCCACTAACGGCTTTATCAATATTGCTGGTATTGTCTCCACTATCAAAGTCATTAAGTCCAAGAAGAATAATACTTCTATGGCCTTTATGAAGATTTTTGATGAAGATGGAGAAATTGAAGTAATTGTCTTTGCAAAAACTTATGAGAAAGTATTTTCTCTTTTAGAGAAAAATAACATCTTATTAATAAATGGCCGCTACGACCAAAAAGAAGATAAAGACAGCTTTATCGCAAACGAAATCAAACTATTAGAGGAATAAGATATGGCGAAATTAACAATCATTGATGGTAACTCACTATTATTTAGAGCCTACTTTGCTACCGCATATCCAGGAATGGAAATTATGCGTAACCAAGAAGGCATTCCTACTAATGCGATTTTTGCTTTTAGCAATATGATTAATAAGATTGTTTCTTCTTTAAAAGAAGGAGAAGGAATCATTGTTGCTTTTGATGCCGCTAAACATAACTTCCGTCATGACGCTTTAGAAACGTATAAGGCCAACAGAAAACCTGCTCCAAAAGAATTAGTAGAACAGTTCCCTATCGCTAGAGACTTCTTAAGAAACTTTGGTATCTTCCAATTTGAAGAAGAAGGTTTTGAAGGCGATGATATCGCTGGTACTATCGCAAGAAAAGCCGAAGAAGCGGGATACGAAGTTACTGTTTATACTTCTGATAGAGATTTCCTCCAATTAGTGGACGATAAAATTACTGTTAATATCATTAGAAAAGGTCTATCTGATGTTGTCCCTATGACTCCTGAATTAGTCAAAGAAACATATGGTTTTGAACCACTTCAAATCATTGATTATAAAGGTTTAAGAGGGGATAGTTCCGATAATCTTCCTGGGATACCAGGAATTGGAGAAAAAACTGCAGTTAAATTAATTGAAGAATATGGCTCATTTGATAATATCATCGCTCACGTAGATGAAATCA
The DNA here is from genome assembly GCA_017447165.1 of Bacilli bacterium. Classification (GTDB taxonomy): domain Bacteria; phylum Bacillota_I; class Bacilli_A; order RFN20; family CAG-826; genus UBA2450. The sequence continues at coordinate 180,849 of JAFSOD010000001.1, read as the reverse complement.
AAGGCAAGGTTGGAGAAGCTATCAAAGAAAATAGTGAGATCGGACGTATCTCTAGAGATTTAGCCATCATCAAAACCGATATCGAATTGCCATTTACCGTCGAAGATACAATCTATGAAGGATACTCTTTTAAGGCTATCAACGATTTTTGTCAGAAATACGGCTTAAAACAATTCTTGGCTAAAGTGTCCCCTAAATGGAAAAAAAGCGAAGAAGGAGTTGCTATTGAAGTAGAAAAAATCACCTCTTTTGAAGGTGTGGAATTAGATAAAGAAATTGGCATTGCCTTAGACTATGAAGACTATGATGATTATTATCGTAGTGAAATCTTTGGCATCGCAATTAGCGATAAAAAACACCACTACTATATTTCTATTGATGAGGCAAAAGCTGATAAGAGGCTATTAGAAATCTTAGAGTCAGTAGAATATAAGAAATACTGTTTTGACTATAAAGCTATCAAAGTATCTTTATCAAATGATGGCATCGCCATTGCTGGATTAGAATTTGATATTTTAATTGCCTCATATTTATTAGACACTTCTATCAAAAATAGTCCGCAAACTGTCTTTAATCTATATGGAGTGGATATATCTAGCGAAAAGAAGGATGAAGACTTATCTTTATTCACTAGTGAAAACCCAGATTACACGATTAGAATTGCTTATCATTCTTTAGCCTTAGCTAATAGAGTTAAAGCCGAACTAGTAAAGATTGCAACATATGAATTATATGAAACTGTTGAACTTCCTTTAATTGACACATTAGCCAATATAGAAATCGAAGGGTTCCCATTAGACACAAAAGTCTTAGATGAATTTGGTGATGTCTATAAGACAAAGCTAAAAGAAATTGAGCAAGAAATCTACGATTTAGCGAGTGAGAAATTTAATATTTCATCTAGTAAACAAACCGCCGTGATTCTCTATGAGAAACTCGGTTTACCATCCAACAAAAAAGGATCTACCTCATTTGATAATCTCAAGGAGTTAGTAGATAAACACCCAATCGTTAATAAAATTTTAGAGTACCGTAAGTATTCCAAACTCATCTCAACATATATTGAAGGATTAAAACCACATGTCTATAAAGACGGTAAAATCCACGCTTGTTTTAATCAAGCCTTAACGCAAACTGGAAGATTATCTTCTTCTAATCCAAATTTACAAAACATTTCTATTCGTGATGAAGAAGGAAAAATGATTAGAAAAGCCTTTTATTATCCTAACCACGAATATGAGATTTTAAGCCTAGATTATTCACAAATTGAGCTACGTATTTTGGCTCACTTATCTAACTGTGAGGCGCTTAAAAAAGTATTCGAGTCCGATGAAGACATTCATAGCGCTACAGCAAAGAAAGTATTTAACCTAGAAGGAGAACCAACTCCTCTTCAAAGAAGAAAGGCAAAAGCTGTGAATTTTGGTATTATCTATGGTATTTCTGATTGGGGTTTAAGCGAACAACTTGAAATTCCTCTAGGAGAATCTAGAGCAATCATTAATAACTTTTATGCTGCCTTCCCAGAAGTGAATGACTTCTTTAAAGATTTGATCTCTAAAGCTATGGAAAATGGCTATGTATCCACTATGTTAGGAAGACGAAGATATTTAAGAGAACTTCACGATTCTAACTATCAAGTAAGAGAATTTGCTAAACGAGCAGCAATGAACGCTCCTATTCAAGGAAGCGCTGCTGATTTAATAAAAATAGCGATGATTCGTGCGGAAAAAGCACTTAAAGATGCTGGATTAAAAACAAAAATGGTTTTACAAATCCATGACGAATTAATATTCAAAGTTCCAAAAGAAGAAAAGGAGAAAGCCTACCAAATTGTCAAATCCATAATGACTTCAGCAATGGATTTATCAGTTCCACTAGAAGTTGATGGAGGATTTGGAGATTCTTGGTACGACTGTAAATAAAATATGCCAGAATTACCAGAAGTTGAAACAGTTAAAAATGTCTTAATCCCAATTGTAAAGGATAGAAAAATTCTTAAGATTGATGTTTTAAGAGCAGGCCAAATAGAAGGTGATATTAAAGAATTTGTTTCTAACCTTCAAAGTCAATCATTTTTGGATGTTTCTCGAATCGGTAAATACCTTATTTTCCACCTCACAAATGAGCTTGTTATGCTCTCTCATTTAAGGATGGAAGGAAAGTATTATGAGTTATTAGAAACTGATAAAGATTCTAAATATGCAAGAGTGGTATTTCATCTAGATAATGGACACAAACTATGCTATGACGATTCAAGATGTTTTGGCGTTTTAAAATTATCAAACGAAGCAACGTATAAAAGCGACGAAATGATTGCAAAACTCGGTCCCGAACCTTTTTATATTGATGATGTGAAACCTTTAATGAAGAAAGTCAAAAATATTAAAAAACCAATCAAAAGCACATTGCTTGATCAAACATTAATGACTGGTTTAGGCAACATCTATGTCGATGAGACATTATTCGCCTCAAAAATTCATCCATTAACTCCTGCTAATAAGATTAAAGAAACTGAATGGAAGAAAATTGTAGAAAACGCTAAAGAGATTTTATCTCTTGCTATTGAATCAGGTGGCTCCACTATTAAGAGTTATCACCCAGGAAAAGATATTGATGGCAACTTCCAAACTAGACTTAAAGTCTATGGCAAAGCTGGAGAGCTCTGTCCAGAGTGCAAAAAGCATGAATTCCGCTTTATAAAAGTAGGAGGAAGAGGCACTACCTTCTGCCCGGGCTGCCAAAGAAAAGTTGGCGAACCGCTTAATGTTGCTATTACTGGTAAAATTGCCTCAGGTAAATCTACTGCCTCAGAAGTGTTTAAAAAACAAGGCTATCCAGTTTTATCTTGCGATAAAGTTGTTGAAGAATTATATAAAACCAGCGAATTAACTATTAAAATCGAAAAAGCTTTTAGCCTTAAATTTAAAGATAACCAAGTCGATAAAGATGTCTTAAGAGATTATCTCTTAGTTCATCCAAAAGATAAAAGAAAACTAGAAAGAATAGTTCATCCACTTGTGGAGAAAGAAATTATAAATTTCTTATCTACATCAAAATCATCTATTAGAGTGGTTGAAGTTCCTTTGTTATTTGAATCTAATTTAGATCGATATTTTGATGACATCATTGTTATTGATATTGATAAAAATAAACAAGACGAGCTCATCTCTAGCAGAGATAAAGCTAAAGCCTTATATTTAAAAGAAATAAATAAGACTAATAAGATTGATCAAAATATCTTAAAAGCTACTTACGTCATAAAAAATGACGGCACGAAGGCCGCCTTTATAAATAAAATAAATAAGATAATTACTGAGCTAGAAAGCTTGGTAAAGTAATTTCTTCCTTACAAAGCATCTTAAGCAATTGTTTAATTTGTTCAATTTTTGGTTTGCTGGCTGCATTTGATTGATACATTGTGCAGATTTCATCTATAGAATAATTACTAGTAATTATAGTAAATAATTTGTTCTTCGCTCTATAAGAAAGAATTGGGAAGAGAACATTTTCTCTAACAAAGTCGCTTTTGAATTCGTTTCCAAAGTCATCAAGAACTAACATTTCACTATTCTTAATTGCTTCAAGCAAGTCGTTAAATCTAGGGCTTTTTTGGAACGCTAAATCTGTAAGTTCTTTAAATCTTTCCGGAACATCGATAAAGGAAATAGAGTTGTAGGCTTGATTTCTTGCTGCATCAACACAAAGTGTTGCTGCAAAATATGACTTACCAGTAGACATATCTCCTTTAATATAAATCCAGGCATTTGATTTCTTATCTAAAGCGGATTCTTTATATTTCTTAAGAATCTCTTTTTTGCATTTGCTGGATAAGTTGGAAATATCGGTTTTAATATGGTTATCAAAGAATTCTTCACCAAAATCAATTACAGAGAATCTTTTTTTAAAATTCACTTGTTCTAAATATTTTTTACAAGGAAGGATGTTTCTATCAACCACTCCTTCTTCATAAGTGATATTAGTAACTAAAAATTTAGGATTCTTATTACAGTATTTTAATCCTTGGCAGTTCTTACAGTTTTTAACGTCTTCTGAAAAATCATAGATTTTTGGTGCGTTTTCTCTAATTTGTTCATCAGTCAAACCAAGTTTTCTTAAGTAACGCATCGCTACTTCATTTTCAAAAATAGACTCTTCAATTTGTCTTAAAAACTTTTCAGAAATGGTGATGTTTTGTTCAACTTTTAATCTTTCCATATTAACGGTCCTCGAAGAAATTCATTAATTCATCGTCATCAATCGTAGACTCTTCTACTTGTTCAGTTGTAGGGGCAGCTTCCACTTTTGGTTCTGATTTCTTAACTCCTTTCTTTTTGTCTTTCGTATAGTTAGTTCTCAAATATTCCATCGCATCCACTGCGGTTTCGATATTCTCTCTAGATAAACTGGCAGCAATTTTCTCAGCGCTATATTTAGAGAAGACGTTATTGTTCATTGTTAAGACGAAATCAATAACGACATTAATCACTGGGTTAGCAAGATTATAATCTTTGCTAAGACTATCAATGATGTTAAGATCCGCTCTAGCTGGTTTGGTTCCATTTTGCAAAACGGATAACACCTCTTTTGGACTGGTGACTTCAAACCAGCGGATCTTCGCAGCTAAACCGTCATCACCAATGACTTTATTCTTACTTCTTTTGCTAGATTTCCTACTTGCGGTAGAATAACTAACTTCATTTTTCAGATCTTCATTCACTTGGTGTAAGTCAACTCTTTTTCCCTTTTCCTTTTCTGGGGAATAGCAGTTTGCTACCACATGAGCGGCCACTTCTTCACTAACACCGTAAAGAGTAGATAATCTTTCGATTTCTTTCATCTCTTTCTTGGTGAGGGCAGTCTCAGATATTTGGCTTTCACTCTTTAATGAATTGAAGAAGTCATCGTAGCTGAATTCCGTAGCGATTTTACTCCTATTTCTTCCAGCGACGGTGCTCTTAGATTTGCTAGCTTGCATAAAGGCCGCATCTTCGAAATCTGGATGGAATACATCATTGAATGATGTAGAAATATCATCGCCAACGGTTTCAAGATGATGAACTTCATAAACTCGCTTCATCTTTTGAGCGTCACTCTCTCCAATTGCTTGTATAAGTAAGCCAAATAACAAGGTATCACCAAAGAAGCCTTGTGGGGTTCTCGGTGCTAAGAGCTCATAGTGATAGATTTTGACATCTTTAATTCTCTCAAGTCTAGTTTTGACTAGTCCAACTGCCTCTAATAATTTCCTTCCTTCTAAGAAAGTTCCAGGAGTCATCTTCATCCTTGCTAGAAACTGTTCATGAGAAGAATAAGAAAGGACCTTTTGGTTTTTCGATTCACTCCAAAATGAGAAATATATCGCTAGAGCACCATAACCGATAATTGGTTGATAGAGATTAGTGATTGTTTCACGGTCATAGTCCGCTAATAGTGTACTAACTCTGACTTCAAACATGTCTTGTTCAGATAAAACAACCATCTCTATTCCTCCCCTATTTGACAATGATTATGCCAAGCCGAATAAGACCTTGTAAATATAAAAAATTTATAATTTTTATGTGGAAAAAGTTATCCACATAGGTTACTAAAAGATTTATATTACATATAAATCAGTTCAATTTTTAACCTATAAATAGCACTTATCCACAATGCATTTTGTGGAAAAAGAAATCAAAAGTATTTTTTAATATATTAAAAGTGTTTTATAATAAACGCGTGCTATTTTATCGAAATAGCAAGTCGAGGAAAAAAATATGATTAAAAAAATCGCTGTCTTAACTAGTGGAGGTGACGCTCCAGGAATGAATGCTTGTGTAAGAGCAGTCATTAGAGCCGGATTAGCACGTGGTGTTGATATGTACGTTGTTTATGACGGCTTAAAAGGTTTAGTCGAAGGTAGAATTCAGCAAGTCACCAAAGACTTCACCCAAGACATCATCAACAGAGGTGGCACTATTATTAGAAGTGCTAGACTCCCAGAATTCAAAGATCCTAAAGTCTCTAAAAGAGCCGCCAACATTCTCCAAGACTTTGAAATCGATGCTTTAGTCGGTATCGGCGGAGATGGGACATTTAGAGGATTAAATGATTTAGCTAAAAACGGCATTAAAGTCGTTGGTATCCCAGGCACTATTGATAACGATGTTGGAAGTACAGAGCAAACAATTGGTTTCTCCACTGCTTTAAACACTATCTGTGAATGTGTCGATAAACTTAAAGATACATCTGGCTCTCATCAACGTTGTTCCTTAATCGAAGTTATGGGAAGACACTGTGGAGACCTTGCCTTATATGCAGCTTTAGCTGAAGGCGCTGAAGGGGTAATTTGTGTTGAACACCCACTTAAAGAAGATGTCTTATTTAGAAAGCTTCGTAAAATGAAAGCTCAAAATAAGAACCACGCTATTATCATTGTTTCTGAAAACTTATTAGATATTAATGAATTAGCAAAGAAAATCGAAGACGAAACAGGCTTTGATACAAGAACTGAAGTTCTTGGTAGATTACAAAGAGGTGGCTCTCCATCTGCTGAAGATAGAGTTTTAGCCGCTAGAATGGGTGCTAAGAGTGTGGATATCGTTTTAAGCGAAGATCCTACTAGTAAAGTCATTGGTGTTAAAGGCGGACAAATCATCGACTTGCCAATCGCTGAAGCTGTACAAATGAAACACGAACACACCCACGGATTAAGAGACTTAATCGATTTATTGCAATAATCATATTAAAAATATATTTTTTGAAAGGTAGCCCGCTATTGTATTGCGGAGGAAATTAATTATGAAAATTCAACAACATGACGGTAGTATCGTCGAAATAGAAAAATCATCAAAAGAAGCCTTTGAGGTTTTAAACCATTCCACCAGTCACTTGATGGCAGAAGCCATAAGCGAACTCTATCCAACCGCTAAGTTTGGATTTGGTCCAGCGATTGAAGAAGGCTTCTACTATGACATCGACTTCGAAGAACAAATCGGAGAAGAAGATTTAAGAAAAATTGAAAAGAAAATGCACGAACTTTCATCTAAAGATGAAAGAATTGTGAGAGAAGTCTTAACTAAGCAACAAGCTTTAGAAAGATTTAAAGATAATCCATATAAAGTGGAATTAATCAAAGATATCGATGAAGATATCACTATTTTTACTCAAGGAAAATTTACTGACTTATGTCGTGGTCCTCACATTTTAAGTACTGGGCAAATTAAATACTTTAAATTATTAAATTTAGCAGGTGCTTATTGGAGAGGTGATTCTAAAAATAAGATGTTAGTGAGAATCTATGGAACTTCCTGGTTCTCTGCTGCTGATTTAGAAAATCATCTTAACGTCTTAGAAGAACGTAAAAAGAGAGACCATCGTATCTTAGGAAGACAATTAGGTTTATTCATGCTTTCTGAATATGGTCCAGGATTTCCATTCTGGCTCCCAAACGGCATGACAATGCTAGAAGAAATTAAGAAATATTGGAGAGAAATCCATACCAGATATGGCTATCAATTCATTAACACTCCAATTATACTTTCTCGTGAATTATGGGAGACCTCAGGACACTGGGATCACTATCAAGAAAATATGTACACTACTAAGGTAGATGACAAAGATTTCGCGATTAAACCAATGAACTGTCCAGGTAGTATTCTTGTTTATAAGAATTCTTTACATTCCTATAAAGATTTGCCAATTAGATTAGCAGAATTAGGTTTAGTTCATAGACATGAAGCTAGTGGCGCTCTTAACGGCTTATTCCGTGTAAGAAGCTTCACTCAAGATGATGCCCACACTTACGTTAGAGAAGATCAAATTGAAGACGAAATCACTAGTATCATCAAGCTTTACGATGAAATTTATAATGTCTTTGGTTTAGACTACAAAATTGAGTTATCCACTAGACCAGAAGAAGGTTATATTGGAGACATCAATATTTGGAATAAATCCGAAGCTATTTTAAAAGAAGTTTGTTTAAAAACTGGTAAAGAATTTAAGATCAATCCAGGTGATGGAGCGTTCTATGGGCCTAAACTCGATTTCAAACTTAAAGACAGCATGAATAGAGTCTGGCAATGTGGCACTATTCAACTTGATATGAACCTACCCGAAAGGTTTGAATTATTCTACATCAATAAAGATGGAGAAAAAGAAAGACCAATCATGATTCATAGAGCGTGTTTAGGTAGTATCGAAAGATTTACCGGCATGATCATTGAAAACTTCGCAGGTGCTTTCCCTTGTTGGTTTGCTCCTATTCAAGTTAACATTCTTCCTGTTAACAATGAGTTCCATTTAGATTACGCTCAAAAAGTTAAGGAATGTATGTTAAAAGAAGGTTTCCGTGTTGAGCTCGATGACGCTAACGAAAAACTCGGTTATAGATTAAGAAATAGCCAAGTGAGAAAGATTCCATACACCATCGTTATTGGAGATAATGAAAGAGATAACGGCACTGTTACTTACCGTAAATACGGACAAAAAGATCAAATCACAGTCTCATTAGAAGAATTCGTAAAAATGTTGCACGAAGAAATTAAAGAAAAGAAATAATTATGAGTAAATATGTCTTAATCACTGGTGCCGCTGGGGGAATTGGTAGCGCCATCGCTAAAAAGTTCATCGAAAATGGATTTAAAGTAGTTTCTATTGATTTAGAAAGTGCTGATTTTGGTGAGAACTTCATTAGCGAAATTGCAGATGTTACAGACATCAAATCTTTACTTAAAATTAAAGAAAAATATAACAATATAGAATTCAAACACCTTATCACTCTTGCAGGCCGCGCTCTTGAAGATGAATGGAAGCCATTTAAAGAACAACCAATAGAATCTTTAAAAGAATCTATTGATTTGAATCTTGTTGGCCATTTAAACACAATCAGAATATTCTATGGACAAATACAAAAATCCATCATCACTATTAGTTCTATTAACGCCTATGGAGGCTTTGGCTTACCTGTTTATTCAAGCGGTAAAGCAGGGTTAATTAGCTTTACAAGAACTGTTTACAAAGAATTTTTAAAAGACGGCATTAGAATTAACACTATTTGCCCAGGTACAATCGTTACTGATGCTACTTTAAAGGAGCCAAAAGATTTTTCTGAATTATTAAAAGGTACAAAAAATGGTAGATTTGCCACAAAGCAAGAAGTTGCAGACCTCGCCTTTGAGTTATGTGAGAATTCAAAAGAAAGTGGCGAAATCAAAATAATTGACGAAGGGCAATTAGAATATTCTCGTAATCATGAACGCAGATGCAGTTGAAATTTTAAAAAACATTAGCTATGAATTAATCGCTTCGGCTATCGCATGGCTTGTTGCTATTTTAACATATAGACCAGCAGTCAAGGCCATTGAGAGACATAGATTTAGAAAATCAACTCATTTAAAATTGGAAGACAATAAACTCTTTGTAGAATGTTTTTATGCTAATTCTAATCGTGTTGATGAAGAAGAACACGTTTTACTAGGATATCCATTTGAATATATGGCATCTGCATCTGTTGCAACTTATTTGAATCTCATGAGTCATAACAAAGCCGATGTTCAAAGCAAGCCTTCACCAACCAACAAAACTGAAGTTGAAAAAGAATACAGGGATAATATCCTTTTATTTGGTGGTCCAAATCATAACGCTATTACATCATATTTATTTGGCTTAAGAGAAAACAGAACCAATCTTCCATTTTATTTTGGAGAATATAAAGATGAATCCGCCACATTGTTTTACAAAGATGGTGATAAGATTGAAACTTTTATTCCAATAAAAGATGCGGACGAAAAATGCTACGTTGAAGATTATGGATTGATTTTAAACATTAAAAACCCATTCAATAAAGAAAAAAGAATAATTGCTCTTATTGGATGCCGTTCTATTGGTGTTCTTGGAGCAGCAACTTTCTTCACAGAACATAATAAAAAATTGAGAAAAATCACTAAAAATATGGATGAATACGCGGTAGTTGTACATTGCCATGGAGATGCATATAATTTAAGCAAAGATCCAGAAAATTGCTTGGCAGTCGAACTGAAATCCACCACTGAAAATCCGTTAATTAAAATTGTGAAAAAATAATACTTTACTATTAGATATATCTAGTAGTAGAATAAACCACGCAAAATAAGGTAGAAAGCAGAGGCACCCGCTTCTCGCCAGATCGATTCAGTATTGATTGGCTAACAACTACATTCTTGGGGTTAAGATTGTTACGGGTGCAACATGCTTGCATCCGTTTTTTGTGAAAAAGGAGATGATACTTATCCAAGAGCAAGATTATGGCAAGAAGCCAAACAACCAACCAAAAGATTTAGTTAACGAACTAATTAGATTCCCAAGCGTCAGATTAATCGGACCTGAAGGAGAACAATTAGGGGTTATGTCATCAAGAGAAGCACAATTAGAGGCTAATAAGTTAAATTTAGATCTCTTATGTGTTGCTCCAAACGCCACTCCACCAGTGTGCAAAATTCTTAACTACGGTAAATACCGTTACGAGCAACAAAAGAAAGCGAAAGAAAATCGCAAGAATCAAGTTCGTATTGAAGTTAAAGAAATTCAACTCACACCACAAATTGGTTTACATGATATGGAAACCAAGGCTCGTGCTGCGTCTAAATTCTTAGCTGCAGGCAATAAGATTAAAGTTGGAGTGAGATATCGTGGAAGACAAATGACTCACTTAGAAGTTGGAGAAGAAGCTCTTAATAAGTTCATCGAATTATTAGGCGACCAAGCAGCAATTGAAAAACCTGCTGCTATGGAAGGTCGCTGGTTAATCGCAGTATTAGCGCCAAAAAGAAAGTAGGAGGAAATTAACATGCCAAAAATGAAAAGCAAACGTGCTTTAATGAAAAGAATTAAAGTCACTGGCAGCGGAAAAGTCACAAGACATCACGCTTACACATCACATTTAGCCCCACACAAAACCACAAAACAAAAGAGACACTTAATGAAAGGTGCAGCCTTACACAAGACTGACTACAAGAGAGTTAAGTATCTCATTGTGAAGTAAGGAGGATTGAACCATGAGAGTTAAAGGTGGAACAGTCACACACGCACGTCGTAAGAGAATGCTCAAAAGAGCAAAAGGTTACTTCGGTAGCAAACACTTACTTTTCAAAACTGCGAAAGAACAAGTCATGCACAGCTTACGCTATGCGTACATCTCTCGTAGAACTGTCAAAAGAGATTACAGAAAATTATGGATCAGACGTATCAACGCTGCATGCCGTATGAATGATATCTCTTACAGCAAATTCATGTATGGATTAAAAGTTGCTAACGTTCAAGTTAACAGAAAAATGTTATCCGAATTAGCTATCAACGATCCACAAGCATTTGCCGATTTAGTTAAGACAGCTAAGAAAAACGTTAAATAATTATTATAATTATTTATAAAGCCTGGCTTCCCAGGCTTTTTCTTATTCAATAATCTTTACTTCAATATTATTTAAAGCTTCATTAATTAAAGATTCGTAGTCAAACTTCTCTTCATATTCTTTTGCTTCCTCTAATTTAGGAGCGGTCTTAGGAGCTTTAGGAGTAAAGATTGTACAGCAATCTTCATATGGTCTTATTGATATATCATATGTATCTATCTTTTTAGATAATTTAATGATTTCTAATTTATCCATAGTTGCACAAGGCCTAATTACTGGAGTCGATGTCACTTCGTTAATTGTGGCCATTGATTGTAATGTTTGACTTGCTACTTGACCGACAGATTCACCAGTAGAAATAACTGGACAGTTTCTTCTTTTAGCAAGTCTAGCGGCTAGTCTATACATCATTCTTCGCATTAAGGTGATGCAATAGCTTTCAGGAGCGTTATCATAGATTGCTTCTTGGATTTTCGTAAATGGAACGATGTGAAGTCTAATACGAGGCTGATATCTATTTAACTTTGTTAATAAATCCATAAGTTTATAGATTACTGCTTCTTGAGTATATGGAGGAGAGGCAAAATGAATACATTCAATAGTGACACCACGCTTCATCATTAAATAGGCGGCAACTGGAGAATCAATTCCTCCAGAAAGCATATGCATAGATTTGCCAGCGACTCCTAAAGGATATCCTCCTGCTCCTGGATAGGTTTTCACAAAGATATATGTACCTTCATCCCTAACTTCGATATTTAATGAAATATCGGGATTATGAACATCAACCTTTAAGTTGGTGTTTTTTAAGATTACTGGAGCGACAATTCTAGTGATTTCTTCACTATGAAGAGGGAACTTTTTATTACTTCTTTTAACTTTAACTTTAAAAGTTTTCCCTTCTTCTAATTTGATTAATTCTAAAGAAGATTCTTTAATCTTTTCGATATCATTTTCAATTCTGGCCACTAAGGATAAGCCTTGAATACCAGATATATCTTGTAATCTTTCAATAATTGGTTCGTAATCATTTCCTTTTAAATGGACATAGATATGGTCATATCGAGATTCCACTTCCACATCAAAATCTTTTAAGGAGTGCTTAATATTTAAATATAAAGTATGAATAAAATCTTTCTTATTCTTTCCTTTGGTGGACAATTCACCAAACCTCACCATAATGTAATCATAACTCACCATATTAACGAATATCCTTTATGATTTTATCAAGTGTAGACACTAAAGTGTCTATTTCTTCCATTGTGTTTAAATAATCTAAAGAAACACGGACGGTGTTATTGTAGACATTTTCACTCTTTTTAAGTGATGCCACTACATAACTTCCTTTTTCTTTAGAGGAGTGACAAGCACTTATTGAAGATACCATAATGCCTGCGTTAGAAAGTGCTTCTACCACTACTGAACCTTTTTTCTTAATAGAAGAGAAGTTAATAATATATGGATTAATAGGGTTTGAGACATTTAATTCATATAAAGAAGGATTATCCTTTAGATAACTAATTAAACAATCCGTAAGCTTTGAAACATGCTCATATCTTTCTTTTTGATTAGCTAAAGCGAGTTCTAAAGTTTTCTTAAACGCTAAAGCGCTAGCTAAATCATTAGTCCCACTTCTAAAGTTATATTCTTGTCCGCCACCACTAGCCAAAGGAAGTAGCTCTATTTTCTTTCTTTTGATTAACGCACCACTAGAAACTAAGCCGTGCATCTTATGGGCAGAAATTGTAAGTAAATCAATTTTATTAAAATTGATAGTCCTATTAGTTTTGCCAATTAATTGGGCAGCGTCACTATGGAAGATCACTTTCGGAAAGGCTTTAAGCATATCAGCAATTTCTTCAATTGGATTGATACTACCAATCTCATTATTGACCGCCATAATAGAAACAAAGATTGTCTCCTTTTTAATTGTGGACTTTACATCTTCAACAGTGATAATACCATCGCTATTTGGATATAAATAAGTTACTTCAAAGCCAAATTCTTTTTCTAACTGTCTAAAAGCTTCAAGTACTGAAGGGTGTTCATAAATAGAAGTAATAATGTGATTGCCTCTAGATTTATATCTAAGGCAAACACCTTTAATCGCTAAATTATTAGATTCAGTAGACCCACTAGTAAAGATGACTTGGTGGTCACTACATTTTAGCAATGCTAAAATTTCATCTTTGGTCTTATTTAATACATAATTAGCCTCTTGGCCTAACTTATGGATACTACTTGGATTAGCGTAATATTTATCTAAAGCACTAGAAAAAACTTCCTTAACTCTTTGGTCAAGTTTAGTCGTACTAGCGTTATCAAAATAAATAATATTAGGCATTAGGATTTGTATGTCTATTTTTATAAATAGAAGTTGCTTGAGAATTTACAGTAGAGAATTCACCTTTTTCAAAGCCAAGTTCTAAACTCATAACGGTCTGATTGACATCTTGTTCATCTCTTTCTTGATTAAGAAGCATGATAGATGTTTCAGCGGCTTTTTGATTTCTGGCAATAGATTCCACTTCTTCAAACATCGCATTAGCGAGGTTTTTAAGATTTTCAATCTTATGAGAGACTTCATCAACATTGATTGGCTTAGATTGAATTTGATCATAAATGTCATTTAAAACATCATAGACTGCATCAATTTTTTCTTGGTAATTCGCTTTAATCGAGTCATTACCAATTTCATCTAATAAACTTTCAGTTAATTTGATGCGGTGATAATAAACAGAAATTAAGTTATAAGCTTCTTCAGCGGTGCTCTTTAAGGAATCTACGTAATTCTTAAAGTTCATCACACCTTCATTCACTACTTTATAGTTTTCTTCTAACTCATCTAACTTAGTTTTAAGGAGCGAGAATGGTTGACGAGTGCCACTATGAACAAAGCCGTCTAAATATCGTTTCGCACTGCCAAGACTATCAACAGATTTAGATAACTCGTTAATACGGACATTTTCGAGTTCAGAAACCATATAAAATTCTTTAACTTCAGGAAGAACCGCACAGATTCTTAAGAAGAGTTTTTCAACTTCGTTAACTTGGTTATAAATTCGTGAATAGTTTTCGTTAAAATATGTTCTCGCGGAGATTTCTTCTTCTAATAATTTTCCATATTCTTCAATCTCCGTTAAAATGATGTCACATTGAGTTTTGATTCCACCACATTGAAGGTTAATAATTTTCTTAGTTAATTCTGATAACTTCTTTTTCCATTCATCGATGTGGACTTTAAAAGATAAGTGATATAGAGGAACACCTTCTTTTTCTGTATCTTTATATTTGTTTTGAAGTTCCACTAACTTTTCAGGGATAACAGTTTTTACTGTTCTACATAATGAAGATAAGTCAATTAGGACATGTCCTAATGCAGTTAAGACTTCACCTAAAGAATCTATTTCAGTTTGAATCTCTTCATATTCCGCACCTTCAAGCATGTCATCAAACTTTGAGAATTTAGAGTCAATTTTATCAAACATTTTATTAAATGTTGGAGCAACTAATTCTAAATCATCGGACTCAGAATAATATGTTTGTTTAACGTGACGATACACTTCTTTTAAGTGATCGATATTACGTCTACAATCTTCTTCAAGCTTAATCACTTCATATAAATCGTGATCTAAAGATTTAACACTTTCACTTAAAGTATCAATTGCTTTCTTAGCTTCGCTAATAACGGATTTAATGTTCTTGTATTGTTTAGCTTTAATTAAGGCCGCTAATTGTTTAAGGATAGAATCAGCGTATTTATCTTCAATATCATAGATATTTCTAAATCTTCTTTGGAAGTATTCGTATTTATCCATATAGAGGAGGTTGGTTCTAGAAATAATTTCTAGTCTATGGATATATTGGCTGTCTTGTCCAATAAGTAAAGAATCATAATATGAAAATTGTTTTTCAAGATTACGAACCTGCTTACGATAGTTAAATCTGGAATAGACAAATAAATAAAATAAAACTCCACCAACAATCACAACAACTGCGATGGCAACTATTAATGCGACTAAAGCGCCAGTAGCGATACCAACAACCATAGATATACCTCCTTAATCAGAGATTAATTACATATATTCTATAGTAAAATGTCCCGATAAGGAAAAAATAATTAAAATATTTTTTGTTTTGTTTGAAATTAGATGTTTCAAAAATCAATACAAAATTTCAGGTTAGTAGGTTATATTCAATCATTTGAAATTCATGTAATTTCTCTATTAAAATCAATGACTATTTTTACTAATTGTTAAAAATCAAATTTTTATGTTGCGAAGTTAGTTCAAATCCTATATATTATTCACTGCATGTAATGCAGCACATTAATACTGCTTGTCTGATGTTTGATAATCAAACAAAGTAACCAAAGCTATGCGGTGAAATGCCAGTTCAAACACCCGGAGCAAGGAATTAATGCCTCAATTTATTTGCAAAATAATAAAGAAAGGAAGGAAGTCACATGAGATACACTGGATCAGACTGGAAACAAAGTCGTAGATTAGGATTCTCCACTCTTGAAACCGGCAAAGAACTCCAAAAAAGACCTTATGGTCCTGGACAACACGGTGCTTCAAGAAAAAAGAAACCATCTGAATACGGCAAACAATTAGTCGAAAAACAAAAGTTAAGACAGATGTATGGTGTTAATGAAAGACAATTCCGTAGATTATTCATGCTCGCACTTAAGAGCAAAGAAGTTACCGGCTTTGCCTTCATGAAACTCTTAGAATCTAGATTAGACAACCTCGTCTATCGTATGGGATTTGCCCGTACTAGAAGAGGTGCCAGACAATTAGTGAATCACGGCCACATCGAAGTCAACGGCAAGAAAGTTGATATCCCAAGCTATTTATGTTCCTTAAATGACGTTATCGCTCTTAGAGAAAACGCCAAAGAAATGAAAGTAGTTAAAGAATCGCTTGCTTCTATCGCTACTAAAGTCGGCTGGGTGGAAGTTGATGAAGAAAAGCTCTCTGGTAAATACATTCGTGAACCAGAAAGAAACGAATTAACTCAACAAATCACTGAATCACAAATCGTTGAATACTACAACCGTAAGCTCTAATCTAAAAACTTGCTTACAAAGACTCGTCAAATGGCGAGTCTTTTTTTATACATATCTAAAAATATTATGTTATAATTCTACTAAGTAGATTGGAGCATAATTATGGGCATATATGAAGAGTTACAAGCGCGTGGATTAATCGCGCAAGTCACTGACGAACAAGAAATTAGAGAACTTCTTAATAAAGGAGCAGCAAAATTTTATATTGGCTTTGACCCAACCGCTGATTCTTTACATGTCGGACACTTCATGGCCTTATGCTTAATGAAAAGACTCCAAGAAGCTGGTAATACCCCAATCGTATTAATTGGTGGAGGCACTGGTCATGTCGGCGATCCTTCTGGTAGAAGTGATCTAAGACAAATGATGAGTAAAGAAACAATCGACCATAACGTTGAATGCTTCAAAAAGCAAATGTCTAGATTCATCGATTTCAATAAAGCTTTAGTTGTGAACAACGCTGACTGGTTACTTAAACTCAACTATGTTGAACTCCTTAGAGATGTTGGTCCACACTTCTCTGTTAACAATATGTTAAGAGCGGAATGCTACAAGCAAAGAATGGAAAGAGGGCTCTCCTTCTTAGAATTCAACTATATGATTATGCAAGCTTATGACTTCTACTATTTACATGAACGTTATGGCTGCAATATGCAGTTTGGTGGCGATGACCAATGGTCTAATATGCTTGCGGGTACCGAATTAATTAGAAAGAAGACCGGGAAAGATGCTTATGCGATGACTATCACTCTCCTTCTTAACAGTGAAGGTAAGAAGATGGGTAAGACCGCATCAGGTGCTGTCTGGCTTGATCCAAATAAAACCACTCCATTTGAATTCTTCCAATACTGGAGAAATGTTGAAGACGCTGATGTGATGAAGTGTTTTAAACTCTTAACATTTGTGTCTTTAGATAAGATTAACGAAATGGAACATTGGGAAGATTCTCGTATAAACGAGAAAAAAGAAATTCTTGCTTATGAACTCACTAAATTAGTGCATGGGGAAGAAGAGGCTAATAAATCCTTACAAGCCGCGAAAAACTTATTTGCGGGTGTTGGAGATGACTCTACTATGCCAAGCGTTGAATTAGAACTTGAAAATGAAGTTAATTTACTCGACTTATTAGTCAAAGCCGAACTTGCAACTAGCAAAAGTGAAGCTAGAAGACTTGTCGAACAAGGCGGCATCTCAATAGATGGAGAAAAGAAAACTAACCCTAATGAATTAATTAAGATTAGTGATTCTATAAAGATTAAAAAGGGAAAGAAAATCTTCCTTAAAGTCATTAAAAAATAAGGGTCGGCCCTTATTTTTTTATATTTTTGTTACGTTAGATAGTTGCTACTGTAGATATAACCCAGAATAATCTAGCAAATCCCCAGATTACCATAAGACTACCAAATACGATAGCGACAACACCGACGTTTTTACTGGCAGAGCCAATAACTCCTGGAATAGCAAATGCTAAAGCAATGAAACCAGCAACTAAAGTAACAACAGCAAACGCCAAACCCATAAGTGGAATTAAAGATAATAATCCGAACACCAAAGCAACGATGCCGAACACTAATCCAACCACTGCGAGTGGTTTGCCCCAATTACGAACAGTCTTACCTTCGCTCATCCTTTTCTCCTTTCGAAATTCTTATATATTTTACGAAGAAGAAGAAGAAGCAAGCACTTAATCTCTTTGACTGCTATCACATAAGTTTTAAAGTGCTAAATTATTTATAGAATAAATAAAGCAAATTTCTAATATATAGGATATTTAACCTTTTGTAATCTATTAGATGGATAATTAGCTCTACCTTCTTTAGCTTGAGGCTTACCGTCTAACATTACTAAGTCCCCGGTAAAGCCACATGTCATATTGTTTACAAAGTAGGTACCAACTCCATATAAATCAACGGGTACACCAAGAGCTTTCCACTCTTTAATTTTTTCTGGTCCAAAAGAAGAAGAAACGATGATTTTAACATAGTTAAATCCTTCTTTATCTAACGCTTCTCTAAGAGCGAACACCAGTTCTTTACATACTCCGTGAGGGTCAAATCCTGATGTATCTTTATCATCAAAATAATGGTCAATTAAAGATTTAGATGTATCAATTCTTACTCCGTTTAAATCTTCTTTTAAAGCGCGTGCGAGAATTAAGGAATCTCTAACTACATTATTATTGTAATCAATTAAGGCTGTAACTTTTTCATTTGGGAAGGTTTTATGATAGATTTGAGCAGCTTTTACGACATCTCCACCACAAACTTGGATTAAAGCATGAGGCATAGTGCCCATACCTTTTCCTCCCCACCACGCTCCTTGAGCGTCAGTGGAGACTTTAGTTATTCCTGCTACATAAGTAGCGTAGCCGTCTCCTATTTGAGTATGATAATCATCTTGTCGATCCGCCATAGAAAATACAGGGGTATCTCCTGCCACTCTAAGCACTTCTCTTACATTAGTAGCGACACTACTTCTTCTAGCTAAAATGCCGTCGATGACACTTTCTAAAAAACCAAAGTTCTCATATTTACCAGTTACTTTTAAAACTGGTTCCATGTTATTGATTATATCGCCATCATTAAGGGCTTCAATTTCTAACTCTTCTGGGTGAATAGCGTAGGTATGTAAAATCGCGATTGCTTCATCAATGCCGCATAGCATAGAGTCGTCTCTTCTTTGAAACCACTGCATGGTAACAATGTGTCCAGGAGCTTGTTCTTTCACAATTTTATTACTTTTCAAAAAGTAATTAGCCGCGTAGAAACCTTCTCCTAATTCTTTTTCAAAACAGAAAGTTTTGTTGGTAAGCCTAGAGATTTTACCTTGCTTTTTTAATTCAACTTCTAACATTTATTTGACCTCCGAGAGAAAGAAATCAACATTCTCTTTAATATTTTCATCTATTTCAAATAATCTTTTATCGTTTTCGTCTTTAATATATAAATCATAATAGGAACAATACTCACCTTTAGAGATTTGATAATCTCTCATAAATGTTCCAGGTTCGCAGAACACCAATAGTTTGTCTTCGTTTCTTTTGGTGATATAGCCTGATCCGTGTTTATAATCTAACTTCTCTAAATCAAAACGTTCTAAAACGGTGTTAATCACATCAATTAATGGGTTAGAGGGCAAATAAATAATCCCACTATATTTAATCTTCGCGTACTTGAGGAAGTTTTTAATCTTATAGCCAATTCTTTCATCGTCGTGATATAGAATATCAACTTCACCTAATTCCACGCTTCTAGTAGGCTTTAATTCACTAAAAAGCACCAAAAGGGTGTTATCTAATTCGTGATTGTTATAAATGCCGTAGTTAGTAATCATAATCCTAGTACCGCTCGCTTAATGGACATTCCTTTTTCAATAGCCTTGGTCTGATATTCAGTAACCGCGTCATCAGGGTCGCTTCCGTCATAATCATAAGTGGAACTAATAATTTTAAAGCCCGTTTCATTAAACATTTCTAAAGAGAAGTTAAATAAATCTAAATCATCAGTTTTAAACACTAACTTTCCGTCACTTTTTAAGATACGTTTATATTCTTCTAAGAAAGAAACGCTGGTTAATCTTCTTTTAGAGTGTCTTTTCTTTGGCCATGGATCTGAGAAATTAAGATAAATCTTATTTACTGAATGGTTTTTTAATAAGCGAATTACTTCCGCCCCATCTCTAAAGAGAAATTTCACATTCTTAAGTTCTTTCTCCACAATCTTTTTTAAAGTGATACCAGCGCAGGTCACATTCTTTTCTACGCCTAAGAAAAATCTATTAGGATATTTTTCTGACATTTGAATAATAAAGTCACCCTTGCCACTACCGATTTCTAAATAGAAATCATCTAATGAAGAAATTTCTTCATCAGCTAATGAATATTCTGAATGTTCGTCGATATATGGTTTAGTCCAAGCTTTAAATTTTGTACGCATTTTATTTCTGCTTTAAAACCTCTCCAAGATCATATATTGCTCGAGCATAAATGCTCATCGCTTTAAATAAATCGTCTTTTTTAGTCATTTCTCCTGGAGAATGCATTAGACTATCAAATCCAGGGAACTGCATACCAAAGGCCACCACATTATCCGCACATTTAGCGTAGGTTCCTCCACCAATAGCGAGTGGTTTACTTACTAAATCACCAGTTTCATCTTGATAAGCCTTTAATAAGGTTTGGATAAGGACGCTATCTTGTGGGAAGAATAATAATGGACTAGTACCTTCATTTTTCACTTCAAAGCCTTTATTGGCTTCTTTAATTGCTGCTACTAATTCTTTATAGTCACAAGTATTGATGTAGCGGAAGTTCACAGTTAATTCTAAAATACCATCTTTATAAGAAATTAGACCAACGTTAGAAGAGTTGGTGCCCATCTCTTTATTAGAAGCGGAACAACCATATCCTTTACCATCTAATGGTTCATACATTTTCACTAATCTAAGCAAGGTTTCATTCTTGGAAAATTCAGCGATTGATTTTAACGCCATCATACCAGCGTTAACACCATTTTCTGGATGAGCTCCATGAGCAGCTTTACCAATAAATGTTACAGTAGTCACATCTTCTTTAGTAAGAATAGCGGCTTCAGTACGATGATAATGTTCCATGATGTATTTTAAGAAGCCTAAATCAATATCATGTTTAAGTTCGCATCGATCGATAACAGCGTTACTTGCGGTACCGCCTTTAATAGAGATTAATCCAGGAATCTCAACTTTAGCTTTAACAGAGAAATTAATAATTCCTTTTTCTGCATAAATTAGTGGGAAATCACTATCAGGAGAGAACCCTAAAGTAGGTTGCTTCTTTTTAAGAACGTCGAAGTAATGATGCATACATAAAGAGCCACTTTCTTCGTTTCCACCAACTAAGAATCTAATCTCATATCCACCTAACATACCTTCGTCTCTAAGTGCCTTAAGGGCGTAATATGTCGCTAATAATGGTCCTTTATCGTCGGATACACCTCTACCATAGAGGACTCCTTTTTTCTCAACCATCTTAAATGGAGGATCAATCCAACCATCACCAGCAGGAACAACATCCGCGTGAGCCATGATGGTTAAATTTTTATTTCCTCTTCCATAGATAATTTCCACGACTTTATTATCATAATTTGTCACTTCAAATCCATCTTTTCTAGCAAGGTTAGTGATGTAATTTAAAGCATCAGAAACACCGGCTCCAAATGGGTTTGTCTCGTTTACGGTAATAGGATCATAACTAGAATCGATAGAGACAAATTCTTCTAAAGATTTTAATAATGGTTTTTGGTACTTTGATGTCAACTTATCAAATGATGTTTTCTTCATAATTTATTTCCTCTTTTTGACGTAGATTGAAATCCCTTCCAAACAGAGATTCTCATCATAAATATATGGGGCTTTAATATCTTTTAAAATCTTGTTGGCGTTGCCACCAGTAAAGATATGTAAGCACTTATATCCAATTTCGTTTTCGTATCTTTCTAATAGACCATTAATCATCTCAACGTGCCCATAATAAACACTACTATTGATAACATCAATCGTGTTTCTAGATTCTGATAATTTCTTCACTTCATCTAAATCGGTGTTTGGAAGAAGTTCGGTCGCTTCATTTAAGATACGTTTACTAATTCCCATTCCTGGGAGAATCACGCAACTATTAAAGACATTATCTTTGTTTACTAATAAGATTTTAGTGGCGGTCCCCATATCCACAATTAGCATTGGGGTTTGATACTTATTAACTGCTCCCACTAAATCACAATATAGGTCTAGGCCTAATTCGTCTTTGTTATCGATTTTGATTTTTAAATTATCTAAATCAGAAACACCAAATTCTTTAATCTCTAAGTTATATTTTGAATCAAAATACTCACTTAATAATTCAGTGATTTTAGGAGCAACACTACTAGCATAAATTTCTTCAATATTGCCTTCAGGCAATAAAACATCTAATTTATCTTTATTTAATTCACTATTAAAGCATCTAGATAGATAATGAAATTCATCATCTAAATAGCCAAACTTAGTAGCGGTATTTCCAATATCAATTAATAGTTTCATTTTAAATCGCAACAATATTAATAATTTTGTTTTTAACAACAATCACTTTTTTAATTTCTTTGCCTTCGATATGACGCTTCACTGCTTCAAGTTCAAAAGCGAGTTTCTTTGCTTCTTCATCATCCATATCTTTAGCAATTTCCATCGTGGCTCTAAGTTTACCGTTAACGGAGACTGCCACTTGGACATTAGAAAGAACAATCTTACTCTCATCAAATGTTGGCCAAGGTTCAAAATCAATTAAGTCTTTGTGACCTAGTAATTGCCATAACTCTTCACCTAAGTGAGGGGCAATACACGCTAAAGTCTTTAAGAAGCCTTCTAAATAAGGAATATAGATTTTCTCGGCTTTATATAGCTCATTAGTAAACACCATCATTTGAGATATTGCAGTGTTAAATCTTAAGGCTTCAAAGTCTTCGGTAATCTTTTTGATAGAGAAATTATAGATATAATCTAACTTGCCATCATTCACTAAAGTGAATTTCTTGGTGTTTTCTTCTTCGGCAAATAGACGATAAACTCTATCTAAATATCGTTTTGCTCCGTCTAGACCAGTATCACTCCAAGGTAAAGAAGCCTCTAACGGTCCCATAAACATTTCATATAATCTAAGGGAGTCTGCTCCATAATTAGCGACCACGTCATCAGGATTAACGACGTTGCCTCTAGATTTGGACATCTTCTCTCCATTAGAGCCCAGGATCATTCCTTGATGAAATAATTTCTTAAATGGTTCTTTACAAGACGCCACTCCTTTATCGTAAAGGAACTTATGCCAGAATCTCGCATAGAGCAAGTGAAGCACGGCGTGCTCTGCTCCACCAATATATAAATCAACCGGTAACCAGTGATCTAATAACTTTTTATCTCCGATACATTTATCATTACGTGGATCAATATATCTCATATAATACCAACAGCTTCCAGCCCATTGAGGCATAGTGTTAGTTTCTCTTAAGCCGTGCTCTCCGTCTGATAAAGTAACACTAAGCCATTCAGTAGCGTTTGCTAATGGAGATTCTCCAGTACCGCTTGGCTTATATTCTTTCATTTCTGGAAGAACTAATGGTAAGTCATAATCTTTAAGTGGGACCAAGTCACCATCATCTTTGATGATGATTGGGATTGGTTCACCCCAATAGCGTTGTCTAGAGAATAACCAGTCTCTTAATTTATAATTAACCTGTTTTTCTCCACTACCTTCTTTAATAAGTTTATCTAAGATAACTTCTTTAGCTTGTTCGATGCTTAAACCGTTAGCGATATCACTATTAATATGAGGTGCGTCTTCAGTATAGGCTGCTTCAGAAATATCACCTTCTAAAACTTGTTTGATTGGTAAGTTATATTTTTTTGCAAATTCATAATCTCTTTGATCATGAGCAGGAACCGCCATCACCGCACCAGTACCGTAACTTGCTAAAACATAGTCACCAATATAAATTGGTACTTCTACTCCATTAACTGGATTAATTGCATATACTCCGAGGAAGACACCAGTCTTATCTTTATTAAGTTCAGTTCTTTCTAAATCAGACTTAGATTCCACTTCTTTTAAGTAGGCTTCTACTGCTGATTTTTGTCCTTCAGTGACTAACTCTTTTACGAGTGGGTGCTCAGGAGCTAGCACGCAATAGCTACACCCGTATAATGTATCTACACGTGTAGTAAAGATATCAAAGGACTTATCAGTACCTTTAATCCTAAAGGTAACTTTCGCTCCAACGCTTCTACCAATCCAGTTCTTTTGCATTTCTAAAGTAGAAACTGGCCAGTCTAAATCTTTTAAGTCTTCAAGTAATCTATCCGCGTATTTAGTGATTTTAAGTAACCACTGACGCATTGGTTTTCTAATTACAGGATATCCGCCCACTTCACTCTTGCCATCAATGACTTCTTCGTTAGCGAGAACTGTGCCTAAAGTTGGACAGAAATTCACTGGTCGATAATCGACATAGGCTAAATCAGAGTCAAAGAGTTGTAAGAAGATCCACTGGGTCCATTTATAGTAGCTAGGATCGCTTGTAGCGATTTCTCTACTCCAGTCATAAGAAAATCCTAAGGATTTAATTTGTCTTCTAAAGTTATTGATATTAACTTCCGTAATAATAGATGGGTGTTGATTGGTTTTCATCGCGTATTGTTCGGCAGGTAAACCAAAAGAATCCCAGCCGATAGGATGTAAGACATTAAAGCCTTGCATTCTTTTCATTCTTGCTAAGACGTCACTCGCGGTATAACCTTCAGGGTGACCAACGTGTAAGCCTTGTCCACTAGGATAAGGGAACATGTCTAGAATGTAATATTTTGGTTTAGAAAAGTCATAAACATCGCAGGTGTAGGTCTTATTCTCTTCCCACACTGCTTGCCACTTCTTTTCAATATTTTGATAATCGTAGCCCATATATCTACCTCGTTTTAATTAAAAATTAACCAACAATTTCTTTATATAACATGTGGTAAGAATTACCACTTTTCTCCCAACTATTATCAGTTAATAAAGCGTTCTTTACTAACTGACGATGAGTCGCGTTATCCCATACGAATATATCGTAGGCATAGTGACAAGTTTGAATCATGTCAAATTCGGAGAAATTGTCAAAGCCGTATCCGTTAGACCACTCTTTATTAGAGGAATCGTAATTAATGACAGAGTCTTTTAAACCTCCAGTACGTCTAACAATTGGAAGAGTTCCATATCTTTGAGCGATCATTTGCCCTAAGCCACATGGTTCAAATAAGCTAGGCATCATGAAGAAATCACTGCCCGCGTAAATTAAATGAGCAAGCTCATTGTTATAGCCAACATAAATTCCTACATGTTCTGGATAATCTCTTCTTAAGCGTTCCATCTCTTGTTCATAGTCATATTCACCACTACCAAGAAGAATAATATTCGCGCCTCTATCTAATAAGGATCTTGCCGCAGCGAACACTAAAGACATGCCTTTTTGCCAAGTGACTCTACTAACAAGAGAATATAAAGGTAAAGATTCGTCTTTAATATTAAATCTCTCTAATAATGCTTTCTTATTAGCTTTTTTACCGGTAACAAAGTTAGTAGGTCCATAGTTTTTCGCTATTAGGCTATCTTTTTCAGGATTAAACTCGTTATAGTCAATGCCGTTAAGAATACCGCAGAAATCATATTCCTTATAAATAAGGACGTTATTTAAACCCATACTTCCTTCTGGGGTTAATAGTTCGTTTCTATGATTTGGAGAAACGGTTGTCACTTTATTCGCGTACATAATACCCGCTTTTAAAGAAGACACCTTATCGCCAAATCTAACTGTCCCATTATCATACAGATAATCTGGTAACCCAAATAAATCGCCCAAGGCAAATTTATCTAATATACCTTGGAAAGCTGGGTTATGAATGGACATTACAAATTTCGTTTTATCAAAGAAGGACATTTGCTTTTCTCTGATATAACAAAACACCATTCCTGGTTGCCAGTCATGTGCGTGAATAATATCTGGCTTAAAGCCCACCATTTCTAAAAGTTGAGGAAAGGCAACTGAGTAGAACGCAAAGCGTTCTCCATCATCGTCATAGCCATAAATTCCATCACGTTCAAAGTAATGTCTATTTTCAATAAAATAGTATTTAATGCCGTCTTTTTCTAAACAGTAGACATTTGCTCCTTCTTCTCTCCACGCTAAGTGACAAGACATATAACCAACATATTCTAAAGGAAGGCACTTTGCCTTAACTTGGTTATATAAAGGAAGGACAATCACTACTTCTTCACCGAGTTTAACTAACTCTTTAGATAAAGCATAGGTAACATCAGCAAGGCCACCAGTTTTAACAAAAGGATTAGCCTCACTACAAGCCATGGCGATTTTCATTAGACTTTAACTCCTACTTTGATATAAACGATATCTTCTGGGGTTCCAGAAATCTTTTTCACTTCTTTAATAGAAGCGTTTTTATCCGCTAAAACATATTCAAGTTTGGTGTCTTTACCGATTTGAGTTTGCGTAAAGATAATACAGTTTTTAAGGTCTGCACCTTTTTCCACTACGACATCACGGGAAATAATGGAGTTATGCACTTTTCCTTTGATGATTGCCCCGTTAGCGACGAAGCTATTTTGAACATCCGCATCTTTGCCGTATAAGGCTGGTGGGGTGTTATGAGTGGTTGTATAAATTGGCCAGTCATCTAAGAAGAGTTGACATCTAATGTGATAGTTAAGCAAATCAAAGGAATGTTCGACATAGTTTTTTAAATTAAGAATTGGGACAACATATCCTTTAAATTCAATTGGGTGGACATCGACAATTTCTTCTTCGATGTAGTAATTAATCATGTCTTTGATAGAGAATAATTCACTAACTTTAGTGCCGTCAGAAACTATTTTCTTAAGAGCTTTCTTTGAAAGAATATAGGTATCAATAGAGATATCCGCTTCTTTAGAACGTAATAAGTTTGGTGAAGATTTGGTAATCTTACCATCGCTAATCTTATATTTGTCCGCTCTTAAATAGTCTTTATCAGCGTTATCAACGTGAATATAGACACTAGAGATATCAGCGCCACTAGCGATGTGTTCATCAACGATTGGTTTAAAGTCCATACTACTTAGAAAGTAGCTAGGAGCGATAACCGCATATTCAAAATCAAGTTCATCGATAGGAACATTATATTTA
Organism: Bacilli bacterium; assembly: GCA_017447165.1. GTDB lineage: Bacteria > Bacillota_I > Bacilli_A > RFN20 > CAG-826 > UBA2450. Next base: position 153,694 of record JAFSOD010000001.1, on the reverse strand, counting down.
ATATTATTAATATCAGTGTTAAATGCTGGATGGCGTAATCCTTTTTCGTTTAAGACTAACTCCACATAACCAAGTCTTGTGTTATTAGTCCAAATAGAACCACTACCGATATGTCTTCTTAAGGACACAATTCCCTTTTTCACTAAGACATAGACTCGATCAATATGGGAATTAGAAAAATTAGATAAAGCAAAATCAATTAAGCCATATCTACCAAGGAAAGTAACCGCACCTAATGGGCGTTTATCAGTTAAACCACTAAGAGATGGTTCGTTATGTAAATCACAAATTCCAATAACTCGTCTCATGCTCATTCTCCTTAGGCAATTAATACGACGTCGTCGCTACCGACGTTAATCTTCGCATCACCTTCAACAACCACTCCTGGAGCGATAATGGCGTTATGGATTCTCGCACCCTTCTTAATGTGGGCGTTTTCCATAACTACACATCTAGTGAGCTTCGCTGTTGATTCAATAGTGACTCCAGTAGAAATCACGCAGCTATCAACATCACCTAAAACAATCGCACCTTGGTTAGCGATACTTCTGGTGATATGACCTTGCTTACCGATATATTGTGGGACACTATAAGTGTCTTGGGTATAAATTCTGTTGCTAAGATCTTGCTCGTAAAGATTTAGTTCCATCTTATCTAAAGCAATATCCATGTTAGCCTCATGTAAAGAGGCGAGGGTACCAACATCTCTCCAATAACCTTTGAATCTATAAGCTTTGAGCTTACATTTGTCTTCAAGCATAGCTGGAATGATATTCTTACCAAAGTCATGTTCGCTCTTTTCGTCTTTGGCGTCATGCTTTAAGTACTTGCGTAATGTTTTCCAAGTAAAGACATAGACACCCATAGAGGCAAGATTGCTTTTAGGTACTTTTGGTTTTTCTTGGAATTCAATAATATTGTCGTTTTTGTCGACCGCCATAATACCAAATCGAGAAGCTTCTTTAGAATCAACTTCAATAACGGAGATAGTCACATCAGCTTTACTAGTTTCATGTAATTTAATCATTTCAGCATAGCTGGTCTTGTAAATATGATCTCCAGAAAGAATAACAACAAATTCAGGATTAGCATTATCTAAGAAATCAATATTTTGTGTGATGGCATCTGCGGTTCCTTTATACCAGTTAGCACCTTCTTCTGTTTGTCTTGGTGCTAAAGTATTCATTAAACAGTGCACACCATTAAGTCCCCATTTTTCGCCGTTACCAATATAAGAATCTAATTCAGTAGACTCATATTGAGTTAAAACCCCTACGACGTTGATTCCACTATTAGCACAGTTACTAAGTGGAAAATCAATAATGCGATATTTAGCAGCAAAGCTCACCGCAGGTTTTGCAGTCTTTTTGGTTAAGGCTTCTAATCTAGTACCTTTTCCGCCGGCTAATATCATCGCTACGACTTTATTATTATTTAGCATTTACATACCCTCCATTATCAATCATACTCTTTAAAAATTATTTACTCAAAGAAATAAATTTATATTTATTTATCTAAAATTTTAAATGCTCAATAAATTTTCAGTGCAAAAAATAATTGTTGTAGGTTATTATCGTATATAATCGCTTTACTGCTAAATCCTTTTGAGATACAATATCTAACATGGTTGTTAGAATTCATCCTTGGAGAATCACTTGGCGATACTTGATTGTTTTTGCAATTCTTTTCGCTGTTACATTCTCTGCTAGCTTCAATCTTTTCTTCCTTCCTGGAGAAGGAGGAATTCTTGTCAGACCTTTTGGTCTAGCACAAGGACTCTTCTTTGCAGCGTTTTTTGTCCTATTTCTTGTCACTTACTTAATGGCCTTATTTGGACAACGCTATATCATTGAAGATAAATATTTCATAGTGAAAAGATTAGCAAAAGAATATCAATACGATTATTCCAGCATCATCTTTTTAGATGTGGAGCAAAGTAAAAAGAAAAAAATGGTTATCATCTTCACCAAAAGAAGCGGCACTAAATATCTCTTAGGAGATAAGGATGGAAAGCTCTTAGAAACAGTGATCAAAAAATGTCCAAACACGATGACTGTGGAAGAGTTTAGAAGAACCTACCCTAGAGAAAGATATTAATTTTATAAATTAGTTGTTGAAATAACTAATTAATTTGTGATAGTCTTTACAAGACGCTTAAAAGGAGGTGTCGATATGTCAAGAGTATGTCCAGTTACAGGTAAAGGTCCAATCAGTGGAAACCGTCGTTCACATTCTTTAAGAGCAACTCGTAGAAGATGGAACACTAATTTACAAGTTCGTACTGTTATGGTTGATGGCAAAGAAGTACGTGTTCGTATGTCTACTCGTGCTTATAGAACCCTCAATAAAGCCGAAAAATAATATCATTTATTGATATTAAAAAAATTGACCTCGCGGTCATTTTTTTATGCCATTGTGATTAAGAATATTGGAAGCAAGCTAAGAATCGCAATTGGATATAGTAGCCACTCAGAGAACGCTAATAGGATGAAGTTCTTACGGGAATAGGTCCCATCTTCATTCTTTTTATTTGATAAATCAAAGAGTTTAGGATTAAAGATCGCTCCTAATAGGATTACCGCTAAAACTATAGAAATAATCATTGCTGCTAAAGCGTAATTATCAATATATGTCTTATAAATATAAAAAGAATAAAACGCTTCAATACCAAATAAAGCAAGAAGGCACACAAGGGCTCCTAAAAACAAATAGAGATGCTCTCTAATCTTGTTTAATCTAATAAATGGAATTGCTCCTAAACAGAAGAAAACCAAAATTGCTAATATCATAATCGCCACAGAATAAACGTTTATGTTTTTTGCTGCATAGAAAATAAATGGAAATAAATTAACTAATAATGAAAAGAATAAGAAATAGTTAAGGATTCCGTTTTTCTCTTTAAAACTTGGTACAGTTTCAAATATAAAAGTATTAAGGATTCTTAGTCTTCTTTTTTCAATTGATTGGTAAATAAGACCTAAAGATAAAAAGAAAGTGCTTTCAAATAGAAAGCAGATGATTAAAGCAGTTAATGTTAAGTTATTAATCATTCTTTTAACTTTTCAATTCTTTCTTTGATATCTTCGTGACCAAATAAATAGCTACCCGCAACAAGAACATCCACTCCTGCCATCTTCGCTACTTTAGCGGTCTCTTCGTTAATTCCGCCATCAATCTCAATTAAGACCTTTTTAATGTCATTAACTTCCATATAGTTTCTTAGTCTCACCACTTTACTAGCAGCATCAGGCATGAACTTTTGTCCTCCAAATCCAGGTTCGACGGACATAATTAAAATCATATCAACAGAGAACAAGAATGGATAAACCTTTTCAATTGGGGTATTTGGTTTAATCGATAAGCCTGCTTTTGCCCCATATTCATGGATCAAATCAATGACTTGAAAGACTTCTGAATCAGATTTACATGCTTCATAATGGAAGGTTAAATAATCTGCTCCGGCTTTAATGAACTCTGGAGCGTACTTATATGGGTCAGAAATCATGATGTGGACATCATTTATTAGAGAATGTGATTTACTAATTGACTTAAGAACTGGTTGACCAAAAGAGATGTTTGGAACAAAATGTCCATCCATGACGTCGAAATGTAGCCATTCCGCTCCACCTTCTTCGACCTTTTTAATGTCTTCAAGAAGATGATTAAAATCAGCGCTTAAGATACTAGGAGCAACAATAATCTTTCCCATATTAGTATTTATCTCCTTCCAATAATAATTTTAAATAGTTTTCATAGGCAATAGAAGGAATATTTCCTTCTTGCACCGCTAAAAGTATTTTACAATCTTTTTCTTTTTGATGTAGACAATTTGAATAGAAGCATTCTAAATATCTCTTTTCAAATCCAGGGAAATAGTGCGCAATCTCTAATTTAGTTAAATTGAGATCTAATGAAGAAAATCCTGGAGTGTCAGCGATAAAGCCATCCTCAAAAGGCAATAACACCACTTCTTTAGTTTTATGCTTACCTCTTCCAAGAGCCTCACTATATTCACCCACTTCTCGATCATAATCAAAGTTAATCGCATTAAGTAAAGATGATTTCCCTACTCCAGATTGTCCCACTAAAACAGATTTCTTACCTTTAAATAACTGTTTAACTTCTTCGATTCCTTCTTTAGTTTTACTACTAGTAACGTAAACAGGGATATTTAATTTATTAAATACACCTTTGATTTCACTAACTTGTTTATCATCTTTATCGCTTTTAGATAAGACAATAACCGCAGGAACTTCGTTATAATTTGCATAAGTTAAATATTTAAAAGCAAGAAAATACGAGAAATCTGGTTCTACTAAAGAGAACACTAAAACGATTTGATCAATATTACTAATCTCTGGTCTTTTTAATAAGGAGTGTCTAGGAGTTACTCCTTCAATAATGTAATTTGTCTCAGTAAAGAATACTTCATCACCAACATAAACATGGCCTCTAAATTTTAATGTTCCTCTAATTGAGGCATTATAAATCACTCCATCACTAAGAACAGAGTAAGTAGAATATTTCTTTGAAATAACTGTCCCTACCATTATTTAAATACCTTCTTTAAAGGTCCATCTTTTTTTAGTGTAATTCGAGCCTTAATTTTATTAATGTCATCCAAAAACTCTTTAATAGTTTTATATCGATGAGATGGATTAAAATATATCGCTTTATTAATTATATAATTAATGTCATTAACATTCACACTGATAAATTGTTCTTTAACTCTCACTATTTCTCCTTTAGAGTGAGCCTTTAAAACTTCTTTAGAGTCTTCACCAGTAAAAGGAACTTCTCCAGTTAAGAATTCATATAAAATTATTCCTAAAGAATAAATATCAGATTGAGTAGAATACTTTTTACTACTCACCACTTCAGGAGCTAAATAGTTTACTGTACCTAAAATATGCTTTTCTGCTTTACCAGAGATATGAGATGCTGCACCAAAGTCCACGATTCTAATCGTGCCGTCATATAGTAAATATAAGTTATCTGGCTTTAAGTCGTTATGAAGGACACCTAAATCATGCATCTCTTTTACTCCTAAAAGCACTTGGGACATATAATCTAAAGATTCATCGATAGATAACTTGCCTCTACTATCAAGACTATCTTTAAGAGTTTTTCCTTTTAATAGCTCGTAAGAAACATATGGTCGATCACCATATTCTCCAACATTATAGATATGAAGGATATTTGGATGATTAAAGATAGAAATGAATCTAGATTCATTTTTAAACTGCTCTAAAGAGTCTTTATCTTCTAAAAATTTTTCTTTTAAAAACTTTAAGGCTACTGGTTTATTTAAAACCACATCTTGAGCTTCATAGATATCCGCCATCCCGCCACTAGCGACATGACGATAAAGGATATATCGAGAATCAATTAATTTATTAAGTTCTAAAATCATTAATTCTCGCTCTCCCATAAAATAAGAGCCATGTTATCACTACCACCATTAAAGTTGCCAAAGGCAATTAATTGGTTGGCTTTTTTATCAAGTGAATCATTACCTCTAATAATTGAGGCCATATCGCTTTCAGGGACGTTATTATATAACCCATCGCTACAAATTAAGATTCTTTCTCCGTGATAATCTCTCACATTAATATCAACGTTGAGTCTTCTTTTAGTTCCTAAAGCATTAGTGAGTTTGTGTCTTTTTGGGTGGGTATTAGCAATCTCTTTTGGCATCCCTTTAGACTTAATTAGGAAGTTCACATAAGTTTGATCTTCAGTGATTTGAGTGAGTTTATTATCTATAAGTAGATAAACTCTACTATCACCGACTTGAGCGGTTAATAATTTATTTTTCACAAGTAAGACTAAAGATAAGGTTGTGCCCATGCCTTTAAACTTTTCATCACTATTAGCTTTTAAATAGATTTTAGCATTCGCTTCTTTAACCACTTTATAAACCCATTTATGCATCGCCTTTTCATTTTTAAATTCTTTCTCTAAAGAGATAAATGAATGAGTGATGTGATTAACTAAGTTAGAAGAAGCTACTTCGCCTTTAGAGGCTCCACCCATGCCGTCGGCAACCATCATTAAGACATTGCCAAAAGGATTAATAAGAGCACTTGCGTAGTCTTCATTAATCTTTCTCACCTTGCCTTTATCAGTTAAACAGTAATAATTACCAGATAAATATTGACTCATCTTAATCTCCAACTTTGGCTTTTAATTGTCCGCACGCTGCATCAATATCGCTACCAAATTCTTTTCTAATGGTAGCCTTTACTCCACCTTTCATAAGAATATCTAAGAAAGTATGGACGCGGTTACCGCTACTACGTTTATAATCATTTTTATTTGTTTCGTTATATGGGATTAAATTGACATAGCCATTCGTCCCTTTAATTAAATCAATTAACTCTTGAGCACACTCTTTGGTGTCATTGATACCTTCTAAAAGAAGGTATTCGTAAGTCACTCTTCTACCTGCTTCTTTTTCATAGTCTTTAATCGCAGGCATTAAAACTTCTAAAGGATAGGCTTTATTAATTTTCATTAATTTATTTCTCAGTTCATTATTAGGAGCGTGAAGAGAAATCGCTAAATTGGTTTGAAGTCCCTCTTTAGAATATTGTCTAATTCTATCTGGGAGTCCGCACGTAGAGATAGTAATATGTCTAGCCCCAATTGCTAAACCTTTTTGAGCGTTCACAATTCTAATAAAATCCATAACATTGTCATAGTTATCAAAAGGCTCTCCAGTACCCATCACCACGATATGGGTCACTCTTTCGCCTCTACCTTCTTCTTTTAGAAGATTATTCATCACTAGAATCTGTCCCACCATTTCATGTGGTTCAAGATTTCTTTGTTTGCCTAAGATTCCACTTGAGCAGAAGCTACAAGCCATGTTGCAACCAACTTGGCTAGAGACACAGACAGCGTTGCCGTAGTTATATCGCATTAAAACAGTTTCTACTTTGTAGCCATCACTTAACTCTAACAAGAGTTTAATAGTGCCATCACTAGAAATCTGTTTCGTGTGGATCTTAGGAATAGACAAACAAAAGTCAGACTTCAAAACATCTCTAAACTTAATAGAGATATCGCTCATCTCATCAAAAGATGTCGCTCTTTTTTCGTAGATCCAAGTATATAGTTGGATGGCGCGATATGGCTTTTGGTCATATTTCACCATTAAATCTTGTAATTTCTTTAATTCTAAACCGTATAGATTAATCACTTTATTTCTCGACTTTCTTTAATCGAGCAAAATATAAACATGAGTCATATACTTCAAATGGGAAGAATTGTCGTTCTTCTAGTAGCTCAAAGTCCTTGTTTTCAACAAGGAATTTAGCGATGACGTTATTGCTTTCTTTTCTCGATAATGTAGGAATCATATATACTAATTCCCCACCTTCTTCGACATATTTAGAACATTCTAATAAACAAGCGCTTTCATTAGCGATAATCTCATCTAATTTGTCTTGCTTGATTCTTAAAAAGTAATCTGGTGTGCTTCTAAGTAAGTCAAAGGTAGAGCTTTTTGGCATACAAATCATGGTATGCACTTTTTTAGATAAACAAGTTAATAAACTTGAATACTCTGCTTCATAAATAAAGATATGGTGTTTAGCAACCTTTTCTAAACTTCTTTTAGTCTCATAATAACAACTAGTGTTATTAATCACTAAATCTAATTTAGTGTCTTCGTTAAATCTAGTTAATAAATCTAGATAGATGTTATTAGGAACTTCGGTATAGATTGCAATTCCTTTAAGGACATCTAAATCTAAAGAATCTAAAACATATTTAGTGGCCATCTTCATAAAGAAGAGATCACCGCTTTCAAATTCTGGAAGTTTCTTAGGAGTGCCTCGACCTTGATAAATCACCATATTGTCAATTGGAGCCTTAGAAAAATCTGGATGTTTTCCTAAGAATTCATCAATATCGATATTATTCTCATTTACTCTAATAGATGGTACACTTTGACGATAATTAACTTTTAATGTTTTAAAAACCACGCCTTTACCGTATTGTTTTTGCCACATCCTAATGACCCAAGCTGGAGTGTTATATCTCAAAGATAAATATTCTGGAGAGGCTTTATCTAAGTCGTTAGGAATAATCTCATTAGTGGATTTAACGAAGTTATATAACTTATAGATAGTTTCTCTATCTAAATCTTTTTCCGCTAAAGCGATAAGCTCAGCGTCGGAAAACCTTCTTAAGAATAATCCGTTTGCTAAAGCAAATCTTAAATAAACAGTCTTTTCAAATTCCACATCTTCAAAAAATCTTTTGATTAAATTATCAAAAATGTAGTGATGTCTAAGTTCACACCCCACTAACGCAGCCACATTATTTTTAATGGCAGGATCGACGTTATTCTTTTTGAAGGTGTTTTTAAGGACAACCGCAAAAGGGACATCTTCGTTCACTAATTTTAATAATACTGATTTCGATGTTTCAAAAATGTTCATGAGATAATTATACTCATTTTTATGCACGCATAAAGAAAAAACGACCAAGTCGTTTCTTCAATTTAATTTTATCTATCTATTTGGCGTGTCTTTTTTTAATTAAAACCAATAAGCCAAGACTCACTAAAGAGATGGCAAAAATCGTGATAGATGGAGTACTAATTGAGCCTCCACATCCTCCTGCTGATGGTCTAGCTTTTACTTCAACTTTAAAGCTAACACTCACTCCATTATATGAAGCGGTAACGGTGATTTCACCGGCTTTAGAGCTATCAAAGCCAGTAAATGTTGCTTCCACTTCTTTTTCTTCACCATTATCAAAATGTCCGGTGACTACTGGAGCAACAAATTCATCACCAACAAAATATTCATTTTGATATTCTCCAATAGTAAGGCTAACAACTTCTGGATTTTTTACAGTTACAACATATGAAGCTTCTTTACCGCAATATGTCACAATGATTGTATATTTTCCTGGAGCGTCACTAGAGAACCCCGAGAAGGTCGCGTTTACTTCAACTACTTGCCCATTATTATATGCACCAAAAACTTTTGGAGCGACAAATTCATCACCAACAAAATAATTTGTTTTGGCGTTATTTGAAACTTCAATTGACACTAATTCGGCAGGAACAACATGAACCGTATAAGAAGCTACTAAATCGCCAAATTTGACATCAATAACATAATCACCAAGTGTATTGAATGGACCAGGGGCGGTCACAGTAACTGAATTTGTGACGTCGTGTGTACTATTATCTTCATAATGGCAAATTGCGGTAATATTTGGAACGAATTGTTCATATTGAGCGTAAGTGTCTCTATGATTAGTGACTTCTAAAGAAGTTGGTTGTGGCTCTTTGATGGTTACAGTATATGAGGTGGTTAAAGAACCATCACTATTGTAACCGTCATAGACAACATAAACAGTGACGGTACCGGCTTTAGAACTATCAAAGCCAGAGAATCTTAAGGAACGAGGTTCTTCAATAACGGAATTATAAGGCACTAAATAGTTTTGTGAAGGAATGCGACAAATAACTTCGATGGTTGGTCTTTGAAATTCCTCACCAATAAAATAAACATATTTATTAGCAGCATAATAGTCATATAAATTAATGCTAACTTCTTTACAACCCTTCATTTCTATTTCGTATGTAGTGGTAACAGTAACATTGTTACTAGTAAATGAAGCAGTAATAGTTTGAGTGCCCATTTTAGAGCGGTCTGAACTATCAAACCCTGTGAATGTTGTGCGACTAGAAACATCTTCAGAACTATTATCAGTATAGTAGGCTGTTACTGTAGGTTTCACAAAACTATCACCAGTTTCAAAACTAGTCTTAGCTGAAGTAATTTCAATTTTGGAAGGTGTTTTAGCAAAATTACACCCGCCTAATTTGTATAATCTAACAGGATTATTTACAAAGTTTTTACTCGATAACGAATAAGGGCGTATCATGTTTAAGTCGCTGTTATAACGGAATTCATAATATGAGGAGTCAAGAGTGCCAATTCCAAACACAAATCGCTGTGGATAATATTGTGGTTTTTCAAGTGTGATCTTGGCTCTTTTATTAAGTACTTCATAAGTTGAAGATGTTGAAATAAAGTAAATGCCATTCGCAATTGATACATCGTTATTATATGGTGAATCAGACATCGCTAAACACTTAGTGTTTTGGTTTTGATACAAAACTCTAAACATATCCACTGCGTTATATCTTTCAATCGTAAAAGCAGATTTTGCATCGGTTAAATCAGCTTTTTTGATATAGCGAGAAGAATAATTAAGAGTTACAAAATTATTCTCGCCATATGCGTTAGTATAACTATTAGGATGAAAGACACGCATTGAGGTGCCATCATCATAAGCTAAAATATATTCTGAATTATAGCGATCTGCATAATTTTGCTCTGGGCCGTCCATTAATTCATAATAACCACTCAAATCTTCTGGTTTTGTTTCTTCGGCCTTAACTGGTTGAACAGTCTTTGGAATAAAGAAAGATGCTAATCCGCATAAAGAAATTAAAGATAAACAAAAGAATTTTTTCATAGTTAAATCCTCTCTAAATAGCATGTTTATTTTAACATATAGAAATATATCTAAAAATAGTTTTTCAAAGCATATATTCAATTAAAATTGAGTAATTATAAAAAATCCGACTGAATCGGATTATTTTAAACCTTCAAATATATCTCCGGTATAAATCTCGTCTTCCCCTTCACCTTCTTCGATGTCATCAGGATATTCTGTCTCAATTTCCACATCAGGTTGTTCTTCAAGATAAAGTGGATATTCTTCATTAATTTCTAAGTGATGGTGATCGCTTAAGTAGTATTTGAATAAGATTTCAACGTGAATAGCAATTTGTTTAATGTGATGGACAATCACTTGAGTAGCTTGTTCTTGTAAGACTTCTAATTTCTTAGGGACGTTTACTTCAACAATAACTCTCCAAGAAGTTTGTTCCGCTCTTTGATGGAACACCATTGCGTTAGGAGCAACAAAGTTGATATCATCTTCATCAACTTCATAAAGTTTAGCTAAGTCTTTACCTAATTGGACACTTAAATCTCCAACTAAGAATTGATCTAATCCATAAACAAATACACTAATCATAAATTCACCTCGTGTAATACTATACTACAATTTCTCTATAAATTGTAAGGGTCAATATTAACTGTTAAAGAGATTCCACTCTTATTAAGACTGCTTTTTAGTAGTTTTTCTAAGGCTGGTTTAACGATTTCACCATGACGATATTTAACCATTATTGAACGGATATGTTTGTTATTTTCATAAGGGACATATGGAGTTGTTGGACCTAATATCACTGCCTCTTGTTTTAATTCATCTGCTAATTTATCAATAATTCTATAAACTGTATCAATGGTGAGTTCTTCATTTTTAGATGCGACTGTAATACTAGCAATATAGGAATAAGGCGGATAGAATTGAAGTTTTCTAATTTCCATTTCTTTTCTATAGAAAAGCTCATAGTCTTGTCTTGCGGCCATAGTAATCGCATAGTGAGTAGGAGAGTAGGTTTGAATAATCGCTTCACCTTTTTTATCACTTCTACCACTTCTACCTACTGCTTGAGTGATAAGTTGGAACACTCTTTCACTACTTCGATAACTTGGTAAAGATAAACCAATATCAGCATTTACTACACCCACTAAAGTGACATCAGGGAAGTCGTGCCCTTTAGCGATCATCTGTGTGCCAATTAAAATATCGGCTTCTTTATTTCTAAAAGCCTCAATAATTTGAGGAATTTTAGTTCTGATTTTTGCAGAATCGCTATCAAGTCTTAGTGTTCTAGCTTCAGGGAATAACTTATGAATTTCTTCTTCAATTCGTTCAGTGCCATATCCCACTCTCATTAAATATTTAGAGCCACATTCTGGACAGGTTTCATGATCAACTTCACAGTAGTTGCAGTGATGACATTTAAGCATTCTATCACTCTTATGATAGGTTAAAGGTATGTTACAAGTTGGACACTTAAAAATATGTCCACAACTTCGACAATATACACTTGATGAAAATCCTCTTTTATTAATAAGAAGGATAATCTGATTATAGTTATCTAAAGTCTTTTGAATTGCATCTTTAAGTTTAAGAGAGAAGATATAACTTTCACGATCAATATTATGATAGTCGGTCATATTCACAATTGTGGTCTTCGGAAGTTCTTTCTCGTTAATTCTTTTAGTTAAAGTGAGTAAATGATAAACACCTTTTCCTGCCCTGGCTCTACTTTCTAAAGAAGGAGTAGCACTACCTAAAAGCACTTTGCAGTTGTGCATCTTACTTCTAATAATGGCTACTTCTCTAGCGTGATAAAAAGGAGGAACATCTTGTTTATAACTTTCAACATGTTCTTCGTCTAATATGATTAAGCCAATATTACTAAGTGGGGCAAATATTGCACTACGTGCGCCAACCACTATCTTGCATTTTTCAGAAGCAATCTTACGATATTCATCATATTTCTCCGCTGGAGTGAGTTCGCTATGAAGAATCGCCACATCTTCCCCAAATCTTGAGATAAAGTTCCTCATCATCATCGGAGTTAAAGATATTTCCGGAACAAGCATTAAAACAGACTTACCTTGTTCTAAGATTTGTTTAGATAAGTGTAGATAAACCTCGCTTTTTCCACTTCCAGTAACGCCTTCTAATAAATAGACTTGGTCACTAGAATTATTAAACTCGTCCACGACCTTTTGTTGGTCGTTAGTTAAAGAAGGGATTTCCACTTTTTCATAATTAGGGATCTGTAATCTTCTTTTCTCTTTTTTAACGATAACAACTCGACCATATTCGAGTAATTTTTCTAAAACACTAACTTGTTTAATTTCTCTTTTAAGAACTGGTTGATTCTTTTGAATTAATCTAAGCAATTCAATTTGTTTAGAGGTTAATTCGCTTTCATCATAATCCTTAATAATTATATATTGGTCATAAGCAATTTTTGGGGCCTTTAAAGAACTTCTTCTAGGACTTAAAGAAGGAGGGAGCATTGTTTGCAACACTGAGATTTTACTCGCTAAATAATAGTCACTAACTTCATCGGCGAGTTTCATTAAGTCTTCGTTTAATAAAGGTGAAGAATCAATAACATCCACTATTTCATCAATATTAAAACCAAGTTCTTCTTCTAATTCTTTTTTAGTTTTATTAGTCTCGCTAACACTAGTGACATAGCCCACTAGTTCTTGGTGATTAAATGTCACCAGTACACGATAACCACGATCAACTTTTTTATCACCATTATAGATATAAGAAAAAGGACGATTTAACGAATAATTATTATGCTCAATGAGTAGTTCAATTATTTTCATGTTCGTCCTTAACTTTTTAATTTTCTATTGATGCAATCAACGATTTCTCTACTGGCTCTCGCGACATCGTCATTAAGAATGACGTGGTCATATTGGTCAGCTTTAGTCATCTCAGATTTGCCTTTATTTAATCTAGCTTGAATGACATCTTCGCTTTCAGTTTTTCTTCTTCTAATTCTTTGTTCTAACGCTTGGATGTTTGGTGGCATTAAGAAGAAGGAGATGACGCGGTCATCTTTGACCTTGCTCATCACTTCTGCTGCTCCATTGACTTCGATTTCTAAGAAAACGTTTTTGCCTTGTTTTCTTAACTCTTCAACTTTGTCTTTAGGAGTGCCATATCGATTACCCACGAATTCTTCCCATTCTAAGAAGTTATTCTCTTTAATATTACGATCGAATTCTTCATTAGAAACGAAATAATAATCAACACCTTCGATTTCTTTTTCTCTTTGAGGTCTAGTGGTCATGGAAATGGAATAAGAAAGTTGGATATCAAAGTTATCCATGATATATCTTCTGATTGTACCTTTGCCTACACCGGAAGGTCCTGACAAAATAATGAGTAATCCTTTTTTCATTTTTTAATATTATAAGAGTCTATTTATCTTTTATCAAATAGGAAATTATGAAATAATTGAACTATAATGGAAAAACTTAATTTAGATGGTATTTTTCAAATAAAAGAAGACCTAGACAAGAAAATATTGAATAGTTTTATCACTAACGTTGTGGTAGTGAACTCTCACGATATCTTGTTAACGTTTTCGTTTTATAACAAAGAAAAATTATTAATCAGTTTAAACCACTCATCTCCTTTTTTAGGATTTGTACCTACTGACTTTAACGCTCATACAGTGTTAGGGCAATTAAATGATAATTTAAGAAAATACTTAAAAGGTTCTTATATTATCGCGATTGACGTTTTAAATAACGATCGAGTTCTTAAATTCACTCTCCATAAATCAAATGATTTCTATGAGAAAGAAACATACTATTTAGTTTTAGAGTTGATTCCAACTATTTCTAATCTCATTTTCTTAGATTCTAAAGAGAATATCATCTTCGCCAAACACTACTCAGACTTAACTGCTTCTAGACCAATTATCCAAAAGATGAAGTACGTTCCTTTAACTAAGAATAAAGAGTTAGAAAGAGGAACATTTAATTATACTAAGTATAATAAAGACATCTCTAAATATGTTTTAGATTCTATCAACTTAAAGCAAAAAGAAAAAGCGCTACCTTTATATAACCATTTAAAAACTAAAATCAAATCCTTAAAAAGAAAAATCAAAGTTTTAGAAAATGAGCTAGAGGATGCCAAAAAGAAATTAGTCTATAAGGAATATGGAGAGGCTTTATTAACTTATAAAGATGATAAAGAAGAATTAGAAGTGTTGATCACTACTATCCCTCCTTATGATAAAGATTTATCAGTAGAGGAAAACGCAACATCCTTATTTAATAAATATAAGAAATATAAACGTACAATCGAAAACGACAATCGAGAAATCGATATCGCTAATAAAGAAATTGAAGAATACGAAAGATTATTAAGTATCTTTGAATATCTAAGCGAAGAAGAAATTTTAGAGTTGAGTCAAAAATATCTACCAAAACAAACCAATAAAAAAAGTAAACAGTTACCACCAAGCAATTCTCCTTACTATGTAGAATATAACCACATTAGAATTGGCTTTGGTAAAAATAAAGAACAGAATAATGTATTAACTTTTAAAAAAGCTAATAAAGAAGACATTTTTATCCATGTTGCTAATTTTAGCGCTTCTCATGTTGTTATCTTTTCTAATAATGTGAATAAAGACACATTACTAGTGGGCCTAGAGATTGCACTCCTATTATCTGGCAAAGTAGACGCAGAGCTGCAAGTTTCTAAGATTAAAGACATCAGAAAAGGCCAATCAACTGGCCAAGTTTTACTTAATAAATACGAGACTTATAACTTAAGAGAAGTTAGAGACTCCACTAAGAAGTTATTACTTACTCAAAAAAGATTTTAATCTTTTTCGTTAAATAAAAATCCTTCACCCTTAATCGCTTCGTGAGTCGCTAGATTAGGGTATTTTAATTGTCTTAAGACTTCATAGACCACAATCGCTACGGAGTTAGATAAATTAAGACTTCTAGCCTCAGGGACCATTGGAATTCTAAGTAATCTATCAGGATGACTTCTTAAGATATCGTGAGGAATCCCAGTTGATTCTCTTCCAAACATTAAAAAGATGTCATGAGTGATTCCTGTAAAGTCAAACTCTGAATAGACTTTATCGCTATATCTAGTGATGTAATATGTATCAGCGTGAGGATATTCTTTTAAATATTCTTCATAAGAAGAAAAATAGTTATATTTTAAAGAATCAATATAGTCTAATCCCGCTCGTTTAAGATCTTTAGCATCTAAAGAAAAAGACAGAGGACCGATGATGTCCAGTGTAGCGTTAATGGCTACACAAGTTCTCATAATGTTCCCTGTGTTTTGTGGCTTTTCTGGTTGATATAAAACGATATGGATCATATACCTCTAGCGTGTTTTTCCGCTAAATGTTTTGGTTCAATTGTCGTCTTATAAGCTTTAATACAATCTCTAATGATTTGTTTGGCAACATCAACGTCTTTGACTTCGTCAATTGCGGTCGCTTTATTTTCTAAAGTCTTATAAACTGCAAAAAAGTGTTTAATTTCATCCATGATGTGAGCAGGGATGTCTTTAATAGAATCATAAGGAGAATAAAAAGGGTCATTTAAAGGGACGGCAATAATCTTTTCATCGAATAAGCCATTATCTTTCATGATAAGAACACCTATTGGTTTACATTCCACAAAAGACATAGGAATAATGGACTCACTACAAAGAACTAAAACATCAAGAGGGTCATAGTCTCTGGCGTAGGTTCTTGGAATAAAACCATAATTTTGTGGATAGTGAGTACTAGTAAAAAGGACTCTATCTAAGATTAAGTGACCAGTTTCTTTATCTAATTCATATTTGTTCTTACTGCCTTTAGAAATTTCAATAAGGGCTAAGAACTTATCAGGTGTAACTCTACACGCTTTGACATCATGCCATGAATGCATATCAATTTCTCCTTTATATAATAATTATATCTTTTATTCGTCTTTGAGTGATAATCTGTTAAGGGCTCTGCTTAATGCCGCTTTAGCCCTAGTGATATCTAACTCTTCGTGACGTGCATTTAATCTTTCTTCTGCACGTGCTTTAGCATCACTTGCACGTTTAAAATCAATTTCATCAGAGCGTTCAATAGAATTAAGTAACATCACTACTGAACGATCTTTTTTAATATTTAAAACACCACCCCCGATAGCGTAAACACTATCTTTAGAGTTGCTTCTTAAAGTAAGTTTACAAATCTCTAAAGTAGTCACAAGTGGGGCGTGTCCTGGAAGAATACCTAAAACCGCTACACTACTAGTGACTTTTATAAAGTCAACTTCAGTAGATAAGTACTTTCCAGTTGGAGTATAAATATCTAGATGAATAGTTTTATTCATTATTTAAGTGACTCCGCTTTCTTTCTAGCTTCTTCGATTGTACCAACATATAAGAAGGCAACTTCTGGAAGGTCATCAGCTTCACCGTTAAGAATAGCTTTGAAGCTTCTTACCGTATCTTCAACCTTAACATAGATTCCTGGGATACCGTTAAAGTGAGATGCAACGTGGAATGGTTGAGAGAGGAAGTTTCTAATTCTTCTAGCTCTTTCCACTATCTTTTTATCTTCCGCAGATAATTCATCCATACCAAGAATAGCGATAATATCGCTTAATTCTTTATATCTCTCTAAGATTTCAATAACTCCACGAGCGACTTCATAATGCTCTTCCCCAACAATTTGTGGATCTAAGGCTGTAGAAGTTGAATTAAGCGGATCCACTGCTGGATAAATACCAAGGGCTGCGGTTGATCTATCAAGAACGGTTTTCGCATCTAAGTGAGAGAATGCTGTTGCAGGAGCTGGGTCAGTTAAGTCGTCAGCAGGAACATAAATTGCTTGAACAGAGGTAATGGAACCATCTTTAGTAGAGGTAATTCTTTCTTGTAATTGACCCATTTCCGTAGCAAGAGTTGGTTGATAACCAACTGCAGAAGGCATTCTGCCCAATAAGGCAGAGACTTCACTACCAGCTTGGGTAAATCTAAAGATGTTATCGATAAAAAGCAAGACATCAGTATGTTCAAAATCACGGAAATATTCCGCCATAGTTAAGCCTGAAAGACCAACTCTCATTCTTGCTCCTGGAGGTTCGTTCATTTGACCAAAGATTAAAGCGGTCTTACTTAAAACTCCACTTTCTTTCATTTCATAATAGAGGTCATTACCTTCTCTAGAACGTTCACCAACACCAGCGAAAACAGAAATACCACCCTTTTCGTTAGCAATGTTATTCATTAATTCTTGAATTAAAACGGTTTTACCAACTCCAGCGCCACCGAAAAGTCCAATCTTACCACCTCTAACATAAGGGCAGAGAAGGTCGATAACTTTAATACCAGTTTCAAAGATTTCGGTTTTCACTGATTGGTCTTTAAATTTTGGAGGGTTACGGTGAATAGACATCTTTTTAGCGTCTTTCACTTCACCTAATTCCAGTCCATCAATTGGTTCACCTAAGACGTTAAACATACGGCCTAGAGTGGCTCTACCAACAGGAACTTCAATTGGCTTTTCCGTAGAAATAACTTCTAAACCTCTAACTAACCCTTCGGTAGGTCCCATAGCCACACATCTCACGACATCGTCGCCGATATGTTGAGCGACTTCCACAGTGAGTTCGTGTCCTTCTGGTAATTTGATTTTTAAGGCTGTTAAAAGTTCTGGGAGATGTTCATTGTTAAATTGAACATCGACAATTGGTCCCACAGCTTGTTTGATATAGCCTTTTACGACAGGTTTTTCTTTCATAAGACCCTCCTTTACATCGCCTTGGCGGCAGCGACAATCTCCGTGATTTCTTGAGTAATCGCTCCTTGGCGAGCTTTATTAAATTCAATATGTAATTCATCCAACAAGTCTTTAGCATTATTTGTGGCGTTCTCCATCGCGTTACTTCTAGCTGCTTGCTCACAAACCGCACTTTCTAATAATTTAGAATATAGACATGTTTCTAAATAGAATGTGATAAGTTTATCCACAAGTTCATCAATACTTGGTTCAAATATTGGTGGATAGTCATTACTTTCTTCTTTGTCATTAACAAATGGTAGTAACTTATAGTCTTTTGCTAAGAAGACTAAAGAGTTCTTATATTCAGAATAGATGATGTGAATTTCTGAATATGTGCCTTTGATATATTCTTTAAGAATATAATCTTTGATTTTATTCACAAAAGCTTTATCAGTAAGAGATGAATTTTCTTCAAACCCACTGATAATTTTGAACTCACCTTTAGAGTATCTAGTAATACCTTTTTGACCTAAGATGATTGCGTCATCATCTTTAGATATATTCGCATCAGATACTTTAAAGATATTAGTGTTATAACTACCACAAAGTCCTAAAGTTGAAGAAATAATGACATATAACTTCTTGGTCGCATTTTCGTTAATCTTCATAAACGGAGAATCGACTTTTTTAGAGAACATTAAAAGCAAATCCACAACTTCGTTAAGCTGCGTATTATAGTCCTTATTGGCGAGCATCTTGTTTTTCCACTGCTTTAATTTAACGGTGGAAACAAGCTTCATCGCACTGGTGACTTTATAAGCACCAGTCACGGACTTGATTCTCGATTTAATTTTGACAACGTTTTGACCCATAAATTTTATTTATATTCTTCTAAATATAATTCGTTAAATTTCTCAAATTGAGCAATTAACTTCTTCTCCACTTCTGGAAGAATTTCTTTATTTTCTCTAACGCTATTAAGTAAAGACCTGTCATTACTTAAAGAATATTCATAGGCTTTCGCTAAGTAAGCACTAATCTTACTTTTCTTAAGCTCATCTAAATATTTATTTTTAGCAGCGAAGAGATAGAAAATTTCTTTCTCCATTGGATAAGGGTTATATTGCCCTTGTTTTAAAACTTCAAGAAGAGCTTCTCCGTGTTTTAAGATTGCTAAAGTAGAAGCATCTAAATCACTACCGAACTGAGAGAATGATTTCATTTCTTCAAAGCTCGCTAAATCGATCTTTAAACTTCTCGCAACTTGCTTCATGGCTTTGGTTTGTGCCGCTCCACCAACACGGGAGACAGATAAACCAGCGTCAATCGCAGGTCTTTGACCAGCATTGAATAAATCAGTGACTAAGAAGATTTGTCCGTCAGTGATAGAAATAACGTTAGTAGGAATGTAAGCAGAGATATCTCCAGCTTGAGTTTCCACAATTGGTAAAGCAGTAATGGAACCACCACCAAATTTATCGTCTAATTTACAAGCACGTTCAAGTAAACGTGAATGTAAGTAGAAGACATCGCCAGGATAAGCTTCTCTTCCTGGGGAACGTTTAAGTAGTAACGATAAAGTACGATAACTAACAGCGTGTTTACTTAAATCGTCGTAGACGATTAAGACGTCTTTTCCTTGGTGCATCCAATATTCACCCATGGCGACACCTGCATAAGGCGCAACATATAACATAGGTGCAGGCTCACTCGCGGTGGCAGACACTACAAGTGTATATTCCATCGCTCCAAAAGACTTTAATTTATCAACGATTTGGGCCACAGTTGAGTTCTTTTGGCCAATCGCTACATAAATACAAAGGACATCTTTACCCTTTTGGTTAATGATGGTATCAATGGCAATCGCGGTTTTACCAGTTTGACGGTCACCAATGATTAATTCTCTTTGACCTCTTCCAATTGGGGTAATGGCATCAATAGCGGTAATACCAGTTTCTAAAGGTGTATCTACGCTTTTACGGGTAATAACGCCAGGAGCGATAACTTCAATTGGTCTAGTTTCTTTAGTTTCAATTAGTCCTAAGCCATCGATTGGTTGACCAAGAGCGTTAACTACTCTACCTAACATTGCATCACCAACAGGGACTTCCATAACGCGTTTAGTGCGTTTCACTTCATCGCCTTCTTTAATTAAAGAATCATCACCTAATAAGACCGCACCAACGTGATCTGCTTCTAGATTCATCACTAAGCCATATATGCCATGGGTGAAAACTAAAAGTTCACCAAGCATTGCTTGAGTTAAGCCGTATACCAAAGCAATTCCATCACCGACAGAAATTACTGTACCGACATCACTAGAATCAACATCATGTTTATAGTTCTTAATTTGTTCTTTAATTAAAGCACTAATTTCATTTGCGTTAATTTTCATTTTAATACCTCCTTACTTAAGTAAGGCTATTTTCATATCATCGATATGACGTTTAATAGAACCATCATAAATATGGTCATTAATCACGACTTTGACCCCTCCGATTAAACTTGGGTCAATAATATTTTTCAGTTCGACAGGTCGCGTTTCCATCTCCCCGATTGCGGAGTTAAGTTTTGCTAATTGAGTTTCACTTAACGGCTCAGTGGAATACACTAAACCTTCATACACTCCACGATATTCATTCACTAGAGAATTAAAGTTTTCAAAGATTTCTGTTAAATATTGAGCGCGGTGATTTTTCACCACAATCTTTATTAGAGTTTTAATCTCGTTATCAATACCCACAAAGACCTTATCAATAATTTGTTCTTTTTCTTCAAATTCTTTATATGAGGAACTTAAAACCACGAGGAAATCAGGGTTTTCTTTTAAAACCTTGATTAATTCTTTAACTTCTATTTGACTAGACTCTAAAGAGTCTTCGTCTTTCTTTAAAGAATATAATGCCTCAGCGTATCGTGAAGTAATCTCTTTCATAATCAGTCTCTCTTCACATCCTCAATAAATTCTTCAAGTAAACGGTTATTATCTTCGGAAGACACTTCTCTTCCTAGTAACTCTTTGGACGCATCTAAAGCGACAGAGACAATCTCTTTTCTAATTTTGTCTTGGGCTTCAAGTTCCATACGAGCGATATCGTTTTCTGCTTCAAGCTTCATTCTTGCAACATCCTCTTGAGTTTGTTCAAGAATCTTATTTCGTTCAATAGTAGCGTTCGCTTTGGCTTCGGCAACGATATTAGCCGCCGTCCTATCGCTAGCAAGGACAGTTTCTTTGGATTTCAATTCATTTTCTTTCCAGATAGCTTTACTCTCTTCAGCTTCTCTGATGTTACTTTCGATGTAATCCTGTCTCTTTTTAATAATCTTCTTCACTGGTTTATACGCAAAGATAATGACCACTAAAATAAGGACGAGTAACGCAACAAGTTGCACCACAAAAGATACCCAGTTTGGAATAAGTTTTCCTAAGAATGTCTCAGAGTTAAGTTCTCCTGAAACATCGCAACTGGTGAGAAGTAAAAATGCTGGAAGTAAGAAAATTAATTTTCTTCTCTTCATGTTGCCCTCCTTATTTGGCGACGAAAATAATTAAAATAGCAGTTAATAATGCATAAATAGCGGTTGTTTCAACAAGCGCACAAGCAAGAATCATGTTGGTTCTTAATTTTCCATACATTTCTGGATTGCGGCTCATGCCGTCGACGGTCTTGGCACAAACCCAAGCTTCACCTAAGGCTGATGGCATAACGGCTAAAATAGCAATTGCTGCAGCTAATGCATTTCCCATATATTAATCTCCTCCTTTCACTGAAAGTTCTTGTATATCATCATCTTCCGGTCCTTCATTGGCGATGAAAATCATCGATAAGAAGAGGAAGACAACTGTCTGAATTAAGCCTGAGAATAAATCAAAATAGGCATGTAAAATTGGGGTGATAATTGGAGCGGCAAAGCTACCCGCTCCCATCGCTTGACCTGCCGCTTCAATAACGGTACCACCTAAGCCGTTCAGAGCAGCGTAGAGTAAAGTCATTAAAGTCCAACCCGCTAAAGCATTACCAAATAAACGCATTGTTAAGCTAAGTAAAGGTGCCCACATCGAAATTAAGTTAATTGGTAAGAATAATGGGATTGGTTCAATATAACGTTTGAAATAACGGAATCTTGTAAATCTTATAGAGTTTAAGTGAATTAAAACAAACGTAATTAAACCCAAAGATAACGGAGTGGCTAAATATGTAACCGGAGCAGGTAAACCAGTTAAGCCCCAAATAAAGGCTAAGAATAAATAAGTAGCGATAGCCATAATAAAGCCACCAAAGCCCCTATATCTTTTACCCATAAGGTTTTCCACTAAGTTATCAAAAAATGTAACACCAACCTCTGCAAGGAATAAAATTCCTTTTGGTTTTTTAAGTGGATCAGCAAAGCGAGAACGAATGCAAATATAAATTGCTAATAGAGAAATAATCCCTATTAAAATTAGGGAGGAAATTGTTTCTCCTGATAGGCCAGCTGATGTATCTAAAAATCTTTTTACTATATCATCAGTGCCGCTTAAGACAACTCCCACTATCGTTCTCCTTTCTATTTAT
The DNA here is from genome assembly GCA_017447165.1 of Bacilli bacterium. GTDB lineage: Bacteria > Bacillota_I > Bacilli_A > RFN20 > CAG-826 > UBA2450. Next base: position 130,900 of record JAFSOD010000001.1, on the reverse strand, counting down.
TTTTCACGACGAGATGGTCAACTACGTAAATAATGACCCCTCCTGTATAAATACCTATAAAAGCAAATACATTAAATAACTTAATACCCCAGCGATAATACATAAGTGCTAGAAGTATGATTGAAGTAATTAAAATTACGTTTCTAATACCCACCATCATAATTGAATATTTGACAGCGCCATTTTTCACATCTAGTTTGTACATAAAATGTCCAAGTAGATATAAACAAGAAACGATAACTCCCCCAAGAGCGAAACCTAGAGGGATCTCCACGAAGTTAACAAAGAAACAGTAAATTGAAGAAACTATCGCTACTAGAGTTAACAAACTAACAAATAAAGCGACACGCAGATTTCTTTCAATTTGGAAGATAAATTTCATTATTTAACTAAAACTTTCTTCCAACTTGCCATGGTGACGATACCGTTTTTGGTTTTAAGTTCTACTTCACCTTCAATAAGTGGAGCGATGTAATCACGTAATTCGTCACTCATTCTAGTATCATCCATCATCATAGATGGCTTAATCACACTTTCCGCATTAGCGACTAAAGATAAATCCGCTAATTCGTATTCAATCTTGTATGGCTTTTGGCTCACTCTTTTAAAGATCACCATTTTACCAGTGACACCACTTAAAGCAGCTTTAACTGTGGTTTCACCAGTCTTAATAGCTTCTTCTCTATCAACTTTAGAAATGCAAAGTGGACACGCTCTTTGAGTTAAGGAGAATTCCACTGCTCTAGTAGGTAAATCTAATCTTTCTTCAATGATTTCACATAATCCAGCAGCAGCGCCACCTAATTGAGCATGGCCAAAGCCATCGACTCTGGCGTTTTTATTACTTCTAGGGAATTCAATTCCTTCGGAAATTGCGACCATCGCATAACCTTTTTCTTCATAGATTTTCTTCACATCCACTAAGAATTTTTCTAAGTCAAACTTATTCTCTGGAATATAGATAAGGTGTGGTCTAGTTTGTTCTGGGAGTAAATCACTAGCAGCGGTTAACCAACCAGCATTTCTTCCCATAATTTCCACAACATGGACTTTACCAATCTTGAAGCAGCAGGCATCCATGCTTAAAGCATTAATTGTATTTACAACAAACTTGGCAGCGCTTGGGAAACCTAAGGAGTGGTCGGTACAAGCTAAGTCATTATCAATAGTCTTAGGAACACCAATGACTCTGACATCAAGATTTAATTCTCTTGTTAATAAAGATAATTTGTAGCAAGTATCCATGGAATCATTACCGCCATTAACGAAGACGTATTTGATTTCATGTTTCTTCATTGTTTCCACAATCTTTAAATAGATTTGGTCATGAACATCTTTAGGCAATTTTCTTCTAGTTGTACCTAAGATACTACCTGGAGTTTGTAATAATAATTCGATTTGTTCATCATCTTCTTGACCGATATCAATTAACTTATCATCGATCATTCCTTCAATACCGTTTAAAGAACCATAGATGTGATCAATTTCACCACCATGTTTCTTCGCTTCTTTAATCGCTCCATAAAGGGAAGTGTTAATAACGGAAGTTGGTCCTCCGGATTGAATGTAAACCATATTTTTCATTTGACGTATACCTCTTTTAATAATTTTCAACAGCAATATTATCTTATTAAATAAAATAATATTCAATAAAAATCGGTCTACTTCATAGGGAAATCAACCAAACAATAGTATTTATTTGAATATAACTTAATTATTTACTACAATATTTGTGCACTTAGTTTATTTAAGGAGGAGAACTATGTCGTTTAACATAACTTTTAATGGCGCGGTCAAAACTTATGATAAGCCTGTTTCTGTGTTAGATGTTGTTGGCAAAAGTAGAGACATCGTCTGTGCATATGTTAACAATCGTGTTAGAGAATTAACTTATGTCATGGAAAGTGACTCCACCGTTGTAGCGTTAACTGTTAAAGATAGAGACGCTAAACCAACATATGAAGCAAGTTTAAGATTTGTCGTCGCTATGGCTATGAGAAATATCTTACCAAAAGCGGAAATTCGTTTTTCTTATAACGTTTCTAGAAGTATCTTCTTACAAGTTTTAACTCCAGGTATTGTGGTTAATCCACAAATGGTTGTTCAGCTTGAAAAAGAGATGGATAGAATCATCAAAGCAGACTATCCACTTGTGAGATCTATTGTCTCAAAAGAAGAAGCCAAAAAAATCTTATCCAAAGAAGGATATAAAGATAAGGTCGAAATTATCCAATATAGACCAGAAAAAACATGTCACTTATATGATTGTGATGGTTATAAGAACTATATGTACAATCGTATGGTCCCATCTACTGGTTATGTCACCAAATGGAAGCTCAAATATTATCACCCAGGTATCGTTATTCAATATCCACGTCCTGAGGTTGGCGGAGAAATCCCACCATTTGAAGAAGCGCCAACATTTGGTCGCACCCTTAAAAGGGCCCATGAATGGGCGGTTGCCACTAGATTTGATAGCATCGTCAATATCAATCACCGTATTGAAAAAGACGGAGATATCGATGTCATCACTCTTGGTGAACAAAGACATAACCGTCAATTATGTGAATTAGGTCAATTAGTCGAAGATAACAAAGAAGAAATTAGACTTATTTGTATCGCTGGACCATCTAGCTCTGGAAAGACCACATTCGCTAATAGATTAAGAATTGAATTATTATCTCGTGGTATTGATCCAATCCGTATTTCTATGGATGATTATTATTTACCAAGAAGCCAAGCTCCAAAAGATGAAAACGGAGAACCAGACTTAGAAGCAGTTGACGCACTTGATGTTGCTTTATTTAATGAAAATATGGCAGCGCTTATTTCTGGAGAAGAAGTCGAACTTCCAAAATTCGATTTTAAACTCGGACATCGTGTCAAAGGAAGAACATTAAAAGTTCCTGAAAATCAACCAATTATTATTGAAGGTATTCACGCTCTTAATGACAGAATGACCGAATCCATTCCACAACACCAAAAATTCAAAATCTTCATTGCTCCTCAAGGACAAATTAATATCGATAATCACAATCCATTAAGTCTTACTGACTTAAGATTATTAAGAAGAATTGTTAGAGACTATCAATTTAGAGGTAGCTCCGCTATTGAAACAATGTCGATGTGGGCTAGTGTTAGAGCGGGTGAATTCAAATGGATTTATAAGACTCAAGAAGGCGCTAATTATGTCTTCAACAGCTTCCTTCCAGAAGAATTATCTGTCATGAAGAAATACGCTATGCCACTACTCCAAGCCATTGAAGTGGAAAACCCATACTTCCCTGTCGCTGAAAGATTAATCAGAATGCTCAAATTCTTCGACGATATGCCAGATGAATGGGTCCCATGTAATTCCATCTTAAGAGAATTCATTGGTGGCTCTTGTTACGCAGACGTGTAATAAGCACAAACAAAAAAATAACGGTTACTTAGTAACCGTTTTCTTTTACTTTCTTCTTGTGTATGCTTTGAAGGTGTCAGCTTCTCTTTTGTGAATTGATAATAACTGTGAGAAGTATAACTTCTTCATTTGTAAGTATTGTTCTTTTGCCTCTTTAGTAATCTTTGGGAAGAATAAAGACTCAAACACTCTTTCAATTCTAAAGAACGACTCGTATAAATTAAGAATTGTTAATAAGTGAAAATAGGTCTTGTTGCTATAAATTAGTAGAGGAGAACCGTGAAGAATCTCACTACTAGTCATATAAATGTCAGAGTAAGCATGTAAACCCGCTAAAGTCTCCACTCCATCTCTAAAGTTGAGTTTGAAGTTTTCAATCTTATCAACATCCGGAATAGATAATAGCCATCCATATTCGATAAATTTCTTCATGTCTTTGCTCTTAAGGTCGTGTTTTTTCATATCTTCCTTAAGTTGAGCAAAGATTTTGTTGTTTAGCTCGTTATCACTTTCGCCTTGTCTAAAGACCATGCCGTATTGCATGTGTTTCACATATGTTGGTAAAAGGGATTTTTTATATTTGTCTAGAAGGATTAATACACACTCACATTCATGTAAAGTTCTCCATAACGCAAAAGCTTCAGTTTCATAACCATCACATAACTGATTTAGAATACATCTGGCAATTGAAAGAGTCTTATTCAAGAAGTCGATTAGTAAAGCATTATTCTTATCTTTGATCTGTCCTTTATTAACAATGTTAAGCATTAAATTAACATAGAGTTCCAAAGAAGAGATTGGAGGAAAATATTTATTAGTGAGTTTAGATTGTTCGTGGTTATAAATAGATAAGGAGATGTATTTATCTGCGATGACATTGCAGATTGATTCTTTGATGCTTTCGCTAGTGACAAATTTATTAATTTGTTCATCTGATAATCCTCGAGTGGAATATAAGAACTCACCCAAAACATAAAAGACGAGTTCCATATTGTTAATATTGAAACTTTGTCCAGTTTCTTTGTTCTTAGAAATTTCCACTAATCCGTCATAAATATCAGAATAAATTTCGTATAAATAATCAATATCTACATTTGAATCGGTATTCAAAACTTTGATTCTTGATGTGAATTCTTCCTTGGTAAATTTCTTATTCATCTTTAACCTCCCTCACTTCTCCTGTTAACGCAGCAAGAAGATACATTTTTATTGGTTTGTCATTGATAGAACTAATATAAGCTTTATATGTTCTAAGTTGCTTATCATAATCCTCTTCAGCAATATTTTTAAGTTTAAAATCAACAATATCAATTTCTTTATCTTTAATAATTAGACAGTCAATGACACCGTTAACATTATTCTCTTTGTCATAAAATGAGAATTCGTGTCTAACTTGTTCATTAGTGACACCCTTAAACAAGTCGCTATTAATAACGTTATTAGCGATTTTTCTAAATCGACTATCTTTAATATAACTTGTTTCTTTTTTAGATAAATCTAATCCTTCAAGTAAAGCGTGAACTTCGCTACCAAATCTAAGGAGTGATTCATCAACTTTAACCACTTCTTTAGAAGCCTTCTTCTTTTCTTTAACTTCGCTTAAAGCATTTATCTTTTTAATATTAATTGTAAGTGGTTCACACTTCTTTTCTTCTTTTAACTTTAAAGTTAAAGTAGTGTCACCTAACTCATATTTTTTTACAAATTTGTTACCTAAACCCGCTAAATCATAAATCTTTAAGAAGGAGTCTGCTTTATAAGGCATGTTATAGGTAATCGAGTTAGTAATCTTATGGCCAAATAGAAGAATAATCTTCTGTTTTGCTCTAGTTAAGGCAACATATAGAAGTCTAATCTTTTCTTCTAAGTCTGCACTTCTTCCTAAATAGTTATTTAGTTCACTAGTAATTAGGTGATCAACTGGAAATAATAAACCATACTTTTTAGAAACGGCGAACTTCTCTTGATAAGAAGATAAGTTGAATTGCCTATTTAATCTAGGATAATAGATAACGTTATACTCTAATCCTTTAGATTGATGGATATTGATTAATGTCACCGAGTTTTCTTGAGAATCGGAGTCACGATATTCAATATCAAGTTCATAGTTAGATAAGTTATCAAAATAGTCCACTAAATCAGTTAAACTCATTCCTAATGAATCCATTTGAGAGGCATACTTTAAAAGCGACTCTGCTTTATGGACATTTGCGTAGTAATTTCCAATCTTTATGACTTTGTCATAAAGTTTGAATTCTTTATATAAAACATTCATCACTTCTTCTAAAGAAGCAAAGCGGAGTTTTTCTTTAATTAGCTCAATCTTTTGACCAAGTGGAGTTACTAAAACTTTAGAGTAATCTTCATTTTTAAAAGTCTCATATAAGCCTTGGTCACTCTCTTCAATTAAGAAGCTTCTCGCGACTGATAAATAGGCATGTTTATAGTCATTACTATCTTGCTGATTGTTAAGTGCTAAATATAAGAGCTTAACTAAGTTCTTAATAGTAACAATGATGTCACTAGTCATGAGTTTTTCTTTGCCGCATGACTTAACTGGGATTCCTGCACTAGCAAGGGCTCTAGTAAAATCATCAAATTCACTTTCTCGGTCAACAATAATTGCAAAGTCCTTAAAATCAATGTCTCTAATTTCGTGACTATCTAAATCGTAGACAGGGTACTTATTGTTATATTTGTCGATGATGTCATTAACCACCATGGATGTTTCTTTTTCTAAAGCTTCAGAACTATGTTCATACTCGTAGTGATATTCTTCAGTATCATAGATTGAGTTATTAGCACCATATTCGGTTCTTCCAAACCCAAAATGATGTCCGTTAGAGTAATCGATTGGATTAATCTCTGGAACCATAATATTAGAAAATAAGTCGTTAATATAATCAACAACTTCAATACGGCTTCTGAAGGATTTATTTAAGTCAATTTCTTCTCCGCCTAAATGCTTTTTATAGTCATTAAATTTACGGTTAAAAATCTCACAATCAGCGTTTCTAAATCTATAGATAGATTGCTTGATATCACCCACCATATAGACGTTATCTTTAGCGATAATATTTAACACACTTTCTTGTATGTCGTTCGTATCTTGATATTCATCCACCATGATGTAATCAAATTGATTTTTAATTTCGTTTACAACACTTGGATCTTTAAAAAGTTTTAAAACTAGTCGAGATATATCCGCAAAGCTATAAGCGTTCTTCTGTTTTTTAAACTCATCAATTTGAGTGTTAATTTGACGAATAACACGCAATAGCACGGGTATATGCTTGTTGTTCTCGGCTATTGCCGCCTTAATTTCTTCTTCAGTTGGATAATCAGCGTTGATATTATCTTTATAGAATTTAGCGATTCCACTTCTTACTTCAACGTTTTCTTCTTCACCGCGTGGTTTCTTAGGGAACGCTGTATTTTTTATTTCTTCAGTTAAACTACTATAACTATCTTTCTCTAGTAAACCATATAAGTAATCATTCATCTTAGAGATGTCATCTAAGTTTATTAAATCGACAGTCTTAATCTTGTTAATTAAGAAGAGAATTTTCTTTCTAATTAATGAGTCGTAATCTTTGATAATAGAGGCAACATATTTTTCATCCTTGAAGTCATTTTCTAAGGAGCTAAAATAAGTTTCTTTATCAATCTTGTTATCTGCCGTGGTTAACACTTTTAAGACAAATTCTTTAAGGTCATTATTGTTCTTAAGCGAGAATAATCTCATTAACTCAATAAGGTCTTTGTCTTTATTAGTAGCTAACTCTTTAAAGATGATATCCACCATTTGATGTCGCTTAATCTCAATAATCGCATTATCGATAATAGAAATATCTTTAGATATATCTAAGGCATAGAAATATTTTCTAGCGATGAATAAATAGAATGAGTCGAATGTTTCAATATGGGCGTTATCCACTTCTACAGCAAACTTTTGAGTCTCTGGATCTTCAGAGAGTTTGGCTCTGATTCTTTGCTTCATCTCACTAGCGGCTAAGTTAGTGAAAGTTAAAATCAAGAAGTTATCAAGTCGACCCTCTTTTTTAACTAATCTATAGATACGTTCACAAAGTACTGCTGTTTTTCCACTTCCTGCCCCAGCGGAAATTAGATAGTTCTTACCAACCGCGGATACTGCTAACTCTTGTTCTTTAGAAGGAATAAACTTACTCATTTTCTTCCTCCGTTAGAGCGCTTAAGTATCTCACTTGGCTACTTCTTACATAACAAATATCACGATAAGTACAATTTTGGCAGGCACGTGTATTAGCTTTTCCCTTATCACATGGTGATATTTCAAATTTATTGGCTCTAATTAATTCACTAACTTCAAGATATTTATCTCTCACAGTTTTGATATATTCATCTAACTTATCTTTAGAAATAACTCCGTTTTTAGATTGGAGGACTCCTTCTTTAGAAGAAATAGAGGCAACAAAGCTAGATTTGCCACTTGCGATTGTGGAATCAAAATTAAAGAAAGAGGAATAATCATCTAAAGATTTTCCAGATAGTTTTAAATATTTTGGAATGAGTTCATCGTCTTTTAGTTCTACTTCTTTTGAAGTATAGATGTGGTTGATATAAAGTCCACTAACAGAGTATTTAGAATATTTACTCTCTTGAGCAAGTAAAGCGTAAGTAGGAAGTTGAGAAGATAATCCATCTTTGAGATAAGTATCATCAAAGTCTCCACTGCTACCTGTTTTATAATCAATCATCACCAGTGATTTATTATCTAAAATCACCATCTTATCAATTCTTCCAGTTAAGCTAGTTAACTTATCTAAATTAATGGTTATACTCTTCTCTAATTCAAAAGTTGGATTAGTCATATAATGATTATGTCGTTTGATGAATTTAATCATCTCAATGATTTGATCTTTTAAGCTTAAAGACCAAAGGACTTTAATTTCTTCACTAACGTTAGATGCATCAACCGCTTTATCGTATTCACCAGAAACATCAAAACTTTCGTCAAGAAGTGACTTTTCTAATAATTTATGAACTATGTTCCCGAAAATAGAGTCAATGGTCTCTTCAAAAGGATCCACACTTAATACACGGCCTAAGTAATATTTGAAAGGACAACTCGCATAGTCAGTTAACTGCGAGGTCGATAATACTAAATGTGAATTCTTGTTATTAACATTAGCCCCCTTAAAGGAGTTATCAAAGTCATTGTAAATTGGTTCCACTAGTTCTTTAATGGCTAAGTACCTAGAGGACTTTTCTTTATATAAAACGTTCAAGTCTTTTAAAGAGCAGGCAATATACTTTAAGACATCTTCTGAATAGAAATAATTATTAAACGGATTGGTATTAGTCTTTATAGATAAATAATTCACCAATGGCGAGATAAACATCTTAGGACTATCAAGAGATTTACTTGGGTAACATAAAACAAATTCATTATCACTCTTAAAGAAATCTAATAGATTATCTTGGTCAATCTTGGTCTTTAATTTATTGGTGAGTTTATTTAAATAAAGGAGTTCGCTTTCACTTAAATAAGAATCATCCTTTTGACTCTTAGGGAATTGACCTTGCACAAAACCTAGAACATAGATTTTTTTATTTATTAATAAAGTTGGATTATTAATCACTTTAACCGCATTTAGATAATGAGGCTCATCTACGTAGCGGTTATTTAATTCTTTTTCTAGATACACTGAAGCGATTTCATAATCTAACTCACTAATGTCAATTTTACGAATCGCATCCACAAATTGATGATATATATCATCACTTCGACAAATCTCATCAAGTTTTTCAAAAGCCTCTTCTACATTACAATACTCTTCATAAAGCTTTTTAAATTCAGAGTACACACCAGTTTTAGTGAAACTATAAGAGTTTAGGAAGTTAATATTAAAACCGAACAATGGTGAGAATTTCTTTAAGTAGTAAATATATTCCTCACTTCTATTAAAGATATAAATATCATTAACATCTACTCCATTATCAATATCATGGGCTATCTCATTTAAGACGAAATACACCTCATCTTCTAATCTAGTGAAGTTATTGATTTCATGAACTTTATAGTCCTTACCAAAATCAAAGAATTCTAGATTCATATCTAATTTATTAGATAAATCTAGTAGTCCATTGTCATATTTTTGATAGCCAATCACTATCGCTGACTTGTGTTCATATAAATAGCGATAGACTTCACTTTTATATAAGTAGCCAGTAGCCACTAGTTCTTGTTGAAGTTTATATAACTTCTCTAACTTAGAATTATTTGGAGTAAAGATAGTTTTAATAAAACTTAAATAAGTCACTGCCTCATCATAGGAATAATGGTAGTGAGTCATTAAATATAAAACTGTGTCACTTCTACTTTCAAAGTAAACAGCACTAGTTAAATCGCTCTTATCGATGACTTTGATATCAAAAAAAGGATTATCTTTTCGATAATAGTTAATGATATCAAGATGCATATTTCTAGGAGCGATAACTAACATAGATAATTATTTAAACATCCTAGTGACTTCAACAGCCTTCTTCCATCCATCATAACGACGTTTAACTTCGTTAACATCCATCTTTGGATTATAAATTTTCTGCGAACGATGAATCTTTTTAATATGGTCTAAATTTGAATAGAACTTAGAAGATAATCCCGCTAAATAGGCTGCTCCTAAAGCGGTTGTTTGTAAACATTCTGGTAAATCAATCGCAGTATGTAAAATATCGCTTTGGAACTGCATTAAGAAATTATTAGCGGTCGCTCCACCATCAACTTTTAAAGAAGGAATAGAAAGTTTAGATTCTTCTTTCATCACTTCAAAGACATCTTTACATTGATAGGCAATAGATTCTAATGCCGCTCTAACAAAGTGACGAGAATCACTATTTCTAGTTAAACCAAATACCGCTCCTCGAGCGTCATCATCCCAGTAAGGTGTACCTAAGCCAACGAATGCAGGCACAATATATACCCCATGCGTGTCATGACAGTCCAAGGCCAGCTTTTCGCTATCGGCAGAGTGTTCAATAAGATGCATTTTATCTCTTAACCATTGGACTACCGCTCCACCAATAAAAACAGATCCTTCTAAAGCATAGGTAACTTTGTTACCAATTTGCCAGCCCACTGTGGTTAGCAACCCTTTTTCACTTAAGGTAATTTTGTCGCCAATATTCATCAACATAAAGCAACCAGTGCCATATGTATTTTTCGATTCTCCAACTTCAAAACAGGTTTGACCAAATAAAGCGGCTTGTTGGTCTCCAGCTACCCCGTGTATATGAACTTTTTCTGAAAAGAATGAGGCTTTCCCATAATCATACGAACTAGGGAGAATCTTAGGAAGCATATTCATTGGAATTTTGAATAATTCGCATAATTCTTTATCCCAAGACAAAGTCTTGAGATTAAGTAACATTGTTCTAGAAGCATTACTGACATCAGTCGCGTGCACTGCACCATTAGTCATACGATAAATAATCCAAGAATCAATTGTGCCAAAAAGGAGTTCCCCCTTTTTAGCGCGTGCTTCTGCACCTGATACATGCTCTAAAATAAATTTAATTTTAGAGGCGGAGAAATATGGATTGATAAGTAATCCAGTTTTCTTATGGATAATTTTTTTATCTTTCTCATATCTATCACAAATTTCTGCAGATTGACGAGATTGCCAGACAATCGCGGGACAAATAGGCATCATTGTCTTTTTATCCCAAACAACAGTAGTTTCTCTTTGATTGGTAATACCAATAGAGTCAATATTCTTCCAAGTGATATTTTGTTTAACAAGTAGTTCATTGATAACATTAATAACACTAACCCATATATTTAAAGCGTCAGTTTCTACCCAACCGGAATGCGGGAAGATACAGACCACTTCTTCTTGGGTCATATTCACCACTCGTCCATTTTTATCAACTAAGATTGCTCTCGTACTAGTGGTGCCTTGATCAATTGTTAAAATGTATTTCTCCATAATTACTTACGACCTTTGAGCATTCTTTCGATATCAGCAATTTCCTTTTTAATACCTTTAGATAGACAAATAGCACCATCTTCAGTAATTAAAACATCATCTTCAACTCGCACTCCAATATGGTCTTCGACAAAATATAAGCCTGGTTCGACAGTAATAACATTTCCTGGAACAAGTTTACGATTTCTATCTCCAACATCATGAGTGTCTAGCCCTAAGAAGTGAGAAACATTATGAATATAATATTTCAAGATGTCATCTTCTTTAGCGATGAGTTTTCTTCTAATGCATTCTCCCTTAAGGAAATCAATGGTAAATTCTTGTAATTCTTTTAAAGTTAATCCTGGTTTAGCAAAACTAATAACTGCTTTATTACATTCTAAAACTGCTTCATAGATTTCTTTTTGTTTTGGGGAGAAAGTTCCAGAAACTGGGAAGGTTCTAGAAATATCAGCACAATACCCATGATGTTTATAACCAAGGTCAAAAATGACAACATCATCAAATTCAAGGAGTTTATCTTGTTGAGCGATTGGATGATGTAGGGTTGTGGAATTTATTCCGCTTCCAACAATGGTTTCAAAGGCTAAATCATGTCGACCATGTGTTTTTCCAAAGAATTCAAAGCGATCGCTTAATTCGTGTTCGGAAACACCGATATGCATGTTGTTTAAAAGTTCATTAATTCCTAAATTTGTGCAGTTGATAGCCTCTATCATTTCTGCAATTTCAATATCAGACTTTACTAAACGTAGCTCGACAATTAATGGATAGATGTTACTAAAAGTAAGATGAGGATATTTTTCTTCTAATTCTTTCTTAAAGATTTGAGTGGACACTCCACTTTTAATTTTGAGTTCATCACTTAAATCAAGATATAAGTGAGAGATGTTACCATAGACATTATTCTCTTTAGATAATCCCATCTGAAGCATCGCTTCAAAGTTATTATTAGAATAGACATTGGTGATTTGAGATACCTCACTAGCTTGTTCAAAAGATAACCTTTTACCAGTCCATCTCTCCTTAAGTTCGTTATGCTCATCTAAAAATAAATATTCTTTTCTTTCTCCTGGGCACTTCACCAACATAAGAACACTATTTTCTTGTTCGATACCAGTTAAATAGAAGAAGTTGCGATTAGCAAAAAACGGAAAATATTCATCTTCGCTTTTAATTTTTGCAGATCCAGCAAAAACTAGCGCTAAAGAATTATCTGGTAAAGACTCAAATAATTTTGCCCTTCGTAAATCAAATTCTTTCATTAATTCTCCTCCTTTATAACCGCTTCGGTGATAGGTTCAAATTCAGGGAATTCAATAAATTCCACTTCTCCTTTATCTACTTTAGTGGCGTTTTCACTCACTAAAGGTAATTTACCTAAAACTTTGAAGTCTAACTTTTTGGCAAACTCATCTAAATGTGACTGTCCAAATAGAGGAATCTTTTCTCCACATTTCGGACATTTTAGATAAGACATATTCTCCACTACACCTAAGACTTTGATGTTCATCATTCTCGCCATCTTAATTGCCTTAGTAACCACTAAAGACACTAAGTCTTGTGGCGAAGTAACAATAATTAAGTCATCGATAGGAATCATTTGGAATGTCGTTAAAGCAATATCACCAGTTCCTGGTGGCATATCAATTAATAAATAGTCTAGGTCTTCCCATAAGACATCTTCATAGAATTGTTTAACTAGATTTCCTAATAAGACACCTCTCCAAATAATTGGTTCAGAGTCATCTTCTAACAAGCAGTTAGCGGAGATAACTTGAATACCAGTCTTAGATTCAAGTGGGTAAATAACTCCATCTTCTCCCACTGCCTTATCTTTAATGCCAAAGGCTTTAGGGATACTAGGTCCAGTGACGTCAGCGTCTAAAATACCGACTTTATAGCCTTTCTTATGTAAGGACACCGCTAAATAAGAGGTGATAAATGATTTACCAACTCCACCTTTACCGGATAAAACTGCGATAACGTGTTTAACACTAGATCTATCGTTTAGTTTTGCTTTTTTAATTTCGCTTTCGCAATTGCCACTACTTGGGCAACCTTCGCATTGATGATTACAATCTGCCATAATGATACCTTCCTTATTTTTCAACAATTGTTGTGTGATTAATTGCATCGACTCCACTAGCTAAATATGTTCTAAGTAAGCGAGACGCTCCTAATTCACTTCCACCAAAATAGCGGACCACAACAATAGCAACATCCACTAAATTCTTTTTGGCGAGTAATTCTAATAGGGGTCTACCCGCTGTTCCCTTTGGCTCTTTGTCGTCAGTGGACTTAGAATTCACACCAATTCGATAAGCATAGACCACATGCTTAGCTTTCGGGTTTGCTTTTCTTATTACCTCAAGCCTTCTTTTAAATTCCTCGACATCGCTAACAGGAAAAGCGTAGGAATAAAACTTGCTTTTTAGCAATTCAACAAATCCTTGTCCTTCTTTAGCAATGGTGAAATTAGCCATATTTTACTAGTAAAATCTACCTTTCAACGTGCTTTTAGTGTATTATTTTTCTTAAGGAAAATAAAGATAATGTTTTTAAAAGAAGAAAATTTACCTAATAAAAACAGACATAGAAGCGACTTATTAGCGGACAAATACGCGCCTTTTAATAACGCGAAGCTTGATATTTGGAAGGAAGTGCTTCTATTCGCCTTTGGTAATGTTTTTGTCATTTCCTTAATATCTGCTATTGTTGGAACCATCCTCTTTTCAATGAACGAAGTTGATAAGGCTGGTGCTAAAGCATTAATAACATATGCGGTTCTATTTGCTATCTTAGTTATAGTCGTTGGATTAGACTTCAAAAAAATATTACCAAAGTTTAAAAACTGGATACCTTATGTGGTTGGATTAGCAGTTGGAGCATCTATATTATTATTTGATCAAACATACATGAGGTTAGTTAACCTATTTTATAGCACTGGTACCGGAGGAAACGAAACGGCAATCAGGCAAGTTATCGCTAGATATCCCGCTGCATCAATTATTATTTTTGGAATCATCGGGCCAATTTGCGAAGAACTCACATATCGCGTGGGCATGTTTAATCTAGTTAAAAGATGGAACCGAATTGCTGCATATATTGTTACCGGTGTAATCTTTGGTCTTATTCATATGGATTTCGGGGGAAATATTGCTACAGAATTTATCATTTTGCCAACTTATATCGCTCCAGGATTATTATTATCATTTGCCTATGATTTATATGATTTGCCATGTTCCTTAACAGCCCATATCACAAATAATTTATTCGTTATTATTAGTCAGGTTATATTAATTAACTCATGAAAAAAATCGCATTTTTGTCGTCTTTCTGGATTAAAATCCTCGCTATTGTCTTTATGACTCTAGATCACTTGGGGATGTATTTTGCGATGCAATATCCTCTTAATCAGACAATGATTGACTTATCCAATATCTTTAGAATTCTTGGCCGACTTGCTTTACCACTTTTTATCTTTTTAATTGCAGAAGGAGTTAGACACACAAAGAACTTTAATAAGTACATGTTAAAGTTAGGAATCGTTGGTTCAATGGTCTCAATAGCATTTATATTGTTTACTTTCACTAACCTTTTCCCTGCAGCAACTCCTATCTACCGTCACGGTAATATATTTATCGATTTAATCTTAACTGCCACAGCGATTTATTGTCTTAAGCACCCTAATATAAAAGTTAAATTACTTACACTACTTCCTTTAGTTTATTCTATTGTTTCTTTTGTGGTTAAGGGCGTTGAAGTTGGCAACACTATTGAGATCCACTGGTTCCCATATTTCCTTAATATGCAGTACGACTGGGTATCTATTCTTTTAGGGTTAGGATTCTTCTACTCATATAAGTTTGCAGAAATCTTTATTGAATATTTAGAACAAAAATCAGGAATTGAAAAGAGTATTTGGGTTGAAAATGGAAGTTACCGATTTGTTACTAATTTATTCTTTATTTTAGTTAATGTTGTCATTATCACTGCTCAATTTACTTTTGTTTATTTATGGCCAAAAGGTATCTATTGGGATGCAGGCATACAATTATATGCATTACTTTCTGGAGCGTTACTTTTGTTTTATTCAGGCAAAAGAGGATATAATGCTAAGTGGTTCCAAGTTGGAACTTACATTTATTACCCATTACACATATTAATTATCGCCATTATATTTATTATTCAAAACGGAGGATTATAAGATGATTAAACACGTTGAAACACAAGAAGAATTAAAAGAATTACTTTCTAAAGGAGATGTCTTATTGGATTTCTTCGCTCCATGGTGTGGACCATGTAGAATGCTTGGACCAGTTTTAGAAGGATTAGACGCTAAAGACGACTTTAATGTTCAAATCGTTAAAGTTGATACTGATGAAGCTCCTGAACTTGCTGGAGCATTCCAAGTTGAAAGTATTCCAACATTATTCTTTTTCTCAGAAGGAAAAGCTGTTAGAAGATATTCTGGCTTTTTAAGAGAAGATCAAATTAGAGAATTTTGTAAGAAATAATTTGATATAATTAGGCGTCTGTTATAAAATAACATTCGCTGAAATGCAGGTGTAGTTCAATGGTAGAACTTCAGCCTTCCAAGCTGAATACGCGGGTTCGATTCCCGTCACCTGCTCCAGGCGATTTAAAAACAGTGCGTTGCACTGTTTCTTTTTTTCATTGAAGCAAGTTAGTAATCAGTTTGACAATGATTTCCATTTCATCCGGATTACTTTCGGCGGTTAGTATTGTTACCGCTACAAGAGCCTCGTTTGAAATGATTTGTTTGTTATTCCTATAAAGGTGATTGCTCTTATATAAGAAGTTAATAAACAAAGTAGCTGCAATTCTTTTACAGCCGTCAGCAAAAGGGTGATCCTTAACCAGGAAATAAAGTAAGTGTGCAGCCTTTTCCTCAATTGAAGGATATAGTTCTTGCCCAAAGACGTTTTGATAAACTTGTGCAATTATACCATTAAGTTTTCCTTCTTCTTTTTCCACTCCAAAGACGCTAGATATATCATTAAATTTCATGGAATCGATAATACTTCTAGCTTCTTCATAAGTCATGACATAATCAGACTTAGTGCCTTTTGGCTTTTCTAATGTTTGATGGTCATAACTATCAAGAAGATCTAACGCTCTTGTATATTCGTTAATAACTTTAGATAGTTCTTCTCTATCAATGTTTAAAGAATACGAGAGCATCCTGTTTTGAATATCTACCACCTTGTTAAGAGTTGCGATTCTTTTTTCATTAACCGCAACACCTTGAATAAGATATTGTTTTAAAACCTGGTTTGCCCATCTTCTAAAGAGAATTCCTCTATTGGATTTCACTCGATATCCAACAGAGATAATCATGTCTAGATTATAGATTTTCAATCTACGTTTTACGTTTCTAGAGCCTTCTTTTTGAACTACCGAGGATTCCTCGGTTGTTGAAGCATCGAGTTCTTTTTCTTTTAGAATGTTCGAAATATGAAGACCAATAGTATCGGTATCCACACCAAATAAAAGGCTCATTTCTTTTTGCGTTAACCATACGGTTTCATTTTCTGAATCGGCACGCGCATCCAATTCAAAATTTTTGTCAGTAAATCTGACTAATTGAAATTTGTCCATTTATATACCTCCTCTTTTGGACACAGGGTGTCTTCAAAAGGAGATAAGAAAAGCCATCCAAATGAAAACACCTATTTTGTAACTAACTGCTGATATCCCTATCAACCATAGTTACTGGTGTTTCATCCTCTTTTGGATGGCCACTGATTCAAATTAATTAATAATTTGTGTGGAGCGTGGATAATGTAATGTGTGAACTCTTACGTTCATCGAGCACATTTGTTTATCTTCTGGGCGATGCTTTCCACAATGCAAGATCTTAACACGTCCAATCTTGCAGTTTCTATTAGGGTGCCCTATCGTGTACCTGCGTATGGTCGACTTTGCAAATTATATTGCTAGATCATAGCGCCGATAGTCTGCTAAAAAAATACATATATATTATAACATACGCGTATAAAAAAGCAGATAATTCTGCTTTTTACTTGAAAAAATTTTATGTTAAATATTATCTGCCTGACACCAAGCATGAACCGCGTTAATTAATTCATTATAATGTTCAGCGTCTTTTTCAGGAGTTAATTATTGGTGTTCACTGTTTTTGAAATAGATATATTTCTTTCCACTAGCTGCAGTAAAAGACTTGATTCCTTTTGCCTCTAATGCAGTTTGTAAGGTTGCATATTGATTAATACCAACAATAGAATCTTTGCCGGCGTATGCGCAGATAATTGGGAATTTAGATGCCTCATCCACTTTATTAATCCAATAAGTAACAGAAAGTTGATCTTCTCCACCATTGTTTGCAATCATGTTGACATAAGCAGGGGCACTTGGATTAGTAACATAATCTTCATTTTCATCAGTAGCAGCTTTCACTTGCTCTAATGTATATGGAAGACCGCACATACCGTTAGCGATTCTAAATGTTTGATAATCAGTCCATTTTTTACCACCTTCTCCAGCGATAGTTAGTTCGCTTAAGTTAGATGATTGAGCAGCAATTGCGTCTTTATCTAAGCCAGCATCTAAAACCGCATCAGTGGCATGAGTAAAAGCTTTCCATGCATTTGGCTTAATATCGATAGGGCCAACAGCATCAACGATAAATTTAATTGGAAGAGCGGATTCCTTGCCACGTGAATAAGCATATAGCATGGATAGGTGCGCTCCTGAAGAAGCTCCACCGATAACTAATTCTGACTTAGTGGTATCAAATTTAAGGTCATCAGTTAATATAGTTTTAATAGATTTGATGCAAGCATCAATTTCATCTAAATTGCGGAAGATAGATAAAGAATTATCATCCATCGTTCTTTTTAAAAGTGTGTATTTAATAGTCGCAGTCACATATCCTTTTTTAGCAAATTCGTGAATATAAGGATTAACGTCAGTCTTAAATCCAGAAACCCAAGCACCTCCGTGGATAAACAAGATGACTGTGTGTTTACCGGTTCTAGAAGCTGTAGCAGGAACATATAAGTCATAGTTGTTATTTGAACTCGTCGCATTAGGATAATCTTGGTCATTATTAACGTGATATCCCATATGATGAATTCCACCTTCTTTATAGGTGTTTGGAATAGTATAAGTATCTGTATCTTGGTTATAAGTTCCGTAAGACAAATTCTTAAACACTAAAGAATGTAGTTCGGTATCTTCTTTTCCGACAACTCCACCAGCAACAACGCTTCCATCAGGAATTTCTTCCTCTTCATCATATTCTGGGTGATAGATATTTGGTTGCATGATGT
The DNA here is from genome assembly GCA_017447165.1 of Bacilli bacterium. GTDB lineage: Bacteria > Bacillota_I > Bacilli_A > RFN20 > CAG-826 > UBA2450. Next base: position 112,208 of record JAFSOD010000001.1, on the reverse strand, counting down.
CGTCATCATTAAATAATGAACAGCTAGATAAAGCTAAAGCACCACTTAAAAGCAAAACGGAAAGTAACATTTTCTTATTCATTAATAATTACCTCCTTTGGTTTTTGGCTTCTATTTCTACGATTTTGTTTATATTCTTTCTTAGTGGAATGCGCGATGATTGTATAAACAATCGCAAAGACAATCATTCCTAAGAAGATCATTGATGGAATTAAGCAAGCAGTTCTAGGAGCAATCGCAAAGTTTTGAATTGGAGTGCCCGATAAAGCGTTTTGGACAAACGAAAGACCTGGTAAGTAAAACTTACAGAAGATTGTTAAGCCTAACCCTAAAACAACCTGTAAGGAACCAAAAATCCAGAACCACGGACCAAATATCGTCCACGGTTTCTCACTAGAGAACGTTCTTGCAATAGTGATAAGGAATAATATTGCCCAAATCGCCGCGAAAACGATAATGCCAATAAATAAGCCTAAGCAAACATAACCAACAATTTGATAGAAATTGTCAGGAAGCATAGTCTCAATATATAGTTTTGATAATCTTTCAGCCCAAGCAGCTTTGGTTTCACCAGGTTGTTGGTTCAAGATATCTGGATCAGAAGTTATAAAATGTATCAATTCATCTCTTAGAAGTTTTCCTAAGAAAACATAAGAAACTTGACTTACCCTAATGAAGGTCTGTCCGTCTTCTTGAATTAATCCTGCTTCATTAATAATGGTAATAAAGCCGCTCTTAATTTCATCTTTCATAGCAGGAGTAAGAGAATCTTCGCTAACTTCTCCTCCAGTAGCTGCTCCCGCTTCAGCAAGAGATGATTTTAATCTATTAAAGATTACATCGACGAACGAATCAATGGAACAGCCATCGTCAGGTTGGGCGTGTTCTGGATCATCAGGAGTATTAGCAGCATCATATAAGGCTTTGGCAAATCCTCTAAAGTAGTTCTCATTCATACCAACTTCTTCCATAACGTCAGTCGCACTACTTGTGGCTTGAGGGTTAGCGTCAAGAGCCTTAACTATTTGCTTATAAACTTCTTTTTTGGCAACACCTCTTAAAACAGTTCTAACAGTGTATTCAGTTAAGATTTCCACTGGTTCATGTAATTCAGCAAAAACACTACTGACATTGCCTTCAATGAGTTCTTGATTAATGAGATCTTTATCAGTTTTTCCCATTAATGTATTAGCCTCTGTAAAGCTAATATCAAATTTCACAGATAAGTTAATATAATCAACACCTAAAACATGAGCGAAATTAACATCACCAATATAAGGTTCTTTTAAAATTGGATCGGTCTCAGTAGCAGGAATCGACATATTAATTTGTTCGGAAATCTTATGGAAATATTTATCGATAAAATCCGTACCAAAAGATAGGCGCGAATTAAATGAGAACGCCGAGTTCATAAATAAAAGCGCAATCGCTAATCCGGAAATACCGAGAATTATAAAGTTAAAAATACGGATAACGGTTTTCATATATTAAATCTTTCTATTTATATAATAATAGATTACGACAATATTATGTAGATTTAGTTTATCTTTTTACAAATTCAACCTTGGAAAGGAAAGAAACATTATCATTCACTTTTCCGATGACTACTTCTGGATTGTTTTTAGAGGAATATAGTTCAATTGTATTAGGATGAGTAATCTCTTTTTCATAGTTTAGTAAGATTCTGCTCACTTTATTCTCTTTATAGAATTCTTCATCATGAATTCCTAAAACATAATCAAAATATTTAGTGTTATTGATGTGAATGTTAATATCTAATTCACTCTCTTCAGTGTCTCTTTTACTTATTAAGTAAGGTGCCTCTTCATTAACTTTGCTAGGCATCTCTAAATCACTTGGATCACTTTCAAATGGGAAAGTTGTGTTTTTAAATGGGTGAAGAATTATTCTTCTAGTGTCAAAATTCACCACGACCCAAGTTGAGGAAACTGTCGCTAATAAGTTACGATGTTTATCATAAACTTGGAAATATCGAGGAAACATAAATCCTTTAGTCTCCCCTGGATGAGTAGAAATTATATATTTCTCTTTAAGCTTTGGAAGACGGTTAATTTTAATATCAGTACGAACTACAACCCAGATGTTGTTTTCTTTCATAAGTTCGTCTCTACCAATCTTGAGTTTATTAGCGTGATCAGTGGCCACTATCTGCATATTCCAAAGAAGCTTAGATAATTTAATTTCATCAAAAGCATCTACTTCATCAGGCCTAACAACAAATTTAGATTCAAACATATTAACTATTATAGTCGTTAAATAAGAAAAAGGTGATGATTTTCATCACCACCTCACCTATTACATCTTAGAAATCACTAATTTATCATCGACGTAATCAAGCAAATATTTGTATTTAGTTGAGATGTTACCTTGAATAATTTCTTTAGCAATAAGAGTCTCAATATTATTTTGGATAAATCTCTTAAGTGGTCTCGCCCCAAAAGTCGCGGAGTAGGCACTATCTAAGATATAGTGTTTCACTTTATCAGAGAATTCAAAGGAATAATAGTTTTCTTTAAGCCTATTATTAAGTGTATTAAGTAACTTCTCCACAATCTTATATTGATTGTCTTTAGTAAGTGGATTGAAGTAGATGATCTCATCAATACGGTTTAAGAACTCTGGCTTGAAGGTTTGATGAATTAAGTTATCAACTTCCTTACGTTTACCGTTAAGTAGATATTCGCTACCTAAATTACTAGTCATGATAATAATTGTGTTTTTAAAGTCCACCACTCGTCCTTGAGAGTCAGTTAAGCGGCCATCATCTAAGATTTGAAGTAATAAATTAAATACTTCTGGATGGGCTTTTTCGATTTCATCGAATAAGACAATAGAGTATGGGTTTCTTCTGACTTTCTCAGTGAGTTGTCCGCCTTCTTCATAACCAACATATCCTGGAGGGGCACCAATAAGTCTAGAGGTTGAATATTTCTCCATATATTCACTCATATCAATACGGACCATATGGGTCTCACTATCAAATAAGAGTTCCGCTAAACTTCTAGCGACTTCAGTTTTACCAACCCCAGTAGGACCTAAGAACATAAACGAACCAATTGGTCTATTTTGATCTTTGATACCCGCTCTTTGACGGATAATGGCATCACTAACAAGCTTAAGAGCCTCATCTTGACCAATAACTCTCTTTTTAAGTTGCTCCTCTAAGTGCATGACTTTTTCTTTTTCACCTTGAGAGATTTTGCTTAATGGAATATTAGTGATTTTAGAAACAATCTTAGCGATTTCTTCTTCAGTCACTACTTCAGAGAGAATCTTTTTATCTTTATTAGATTCTTCTAATTCCTTAATCTTTTTCTCTAATTCAGGGATGTCTTTATATTGGAGTTTAGACGCTTTCTCATAGTCTGCATTATAAAAGGCATTGTCTAAATCAAATCTTAATTTATCTAAAGAAGTTTTTTCTTGCTTAATCTTAAGATTAACTTCTTTCTCTTTTTGCCATTTAGAGTTCATCTCATCTTGTTCTTTTTTGAGGTTCTCTAAATTAGAATTAATCTTCTCTAATCTCTTTTTAGAGGATTCATCACTTTCTTTTTCAAGGGCGAATTTTTCAATTTCTAACTGCTTAATCTTACGAGATAATTCATCTAACTCAATTGGGGTTGATTCAAGTTCCACTCTAATAGAGGCACAGGCTTGATCGATCAAATCAATGGCTTTATCTGGTAAATATCTGCTTGTGATATAGCGGTTACTTAAAGAAACCGCGGCCACTATCGCATTATCAGTAATCTTCACTCCGTGATGAGTTTCGAATTTCTCTTTTAAACCACGAAGAATAGAAATGCTATCTTCTACGCTTGGCTCGTTAACGAGTACTTGTTGGAATCGTCTTTCAAGGGCTCTATCTTTTTCAATGTAGAGTCGATATTCTTTTAAAGTTGTCGCACCGATACAGTCGATCTCCCCTCTAGCGAGCATTGGTTTAAGCATATTAGAAGCATCTAACGCTCCTTCAGTTTGACCAGCACCCACGATTAAATGGATTTCATCAATAAATAAGATGATTTGACCTTCAGAATTCTTAATTTTATTAAGAACAGCCTTAAGTCTTTCTTCAAATTCTCCACGATATTTAGCGCCAGCAACTAACGCGCCCATATCTAGTTCATAAATCATTTTGTTTTTTAAACTAGTCGGAACATCATCTTTAACAATACGTAAAGCAAGTCCTTCGATAATCGCGGTCTTACCAACACCTGGTTCACCAATTAAAATGACGTTATTTTTATTTTTTCTACTTAAAACTTCGATGATTTGATGAATTTCTTCATCTCTACCAATCACAGGATCTATCTTTCCTTCTTTGGCAGCTTTAGTCACATCACGACCAAATTTTTCTAAGATATTTTCATCTTGGGAATAATCTTCGTTTCCTAACATATTGTTCATAATTTGTGACCTCCTTTTAGCACTCTCACTACTGAAGTGCTAATTATATTATAGTCCTTTTTTGGCACTCGTCAATATAGAGTGCTAATTTTTTTAAAATAGTTGCAATCTTATTATCCTTATATAAATATAAATATATGAACTTTGAATTACTCGTGGCCACTAATAATGCCCATAAATTAAAAGAAATTAGACAAATATTGTCTCCTCATCACATCACCGTTTACGGGATGAAAGATTTAAATATCGATATCGGTGAAGTAGAAGAAAACGGTAAAACTTATTATGAAAACGCTTTAATTAAGGCTAAAGCCCTTCAACAAGTGACTAAAATGCCAATTATCGCTGATGATTCTGGACTAGAAGTTTTAGCGTTAGATAAAAAACCAGGTTTACGCTCCGCTAGATTTGCTCAAGAATGTGGAGGCCATATGGAAGCTTTCAAAGTTTTAGATAAGGAATTAGAAGGAAAAGACCGTTCAGCGAGATTTATGTGCGATATCGTTCTAGTGAATGTAGAAGATAAACCACTTCTTTTTGAAGGAATAGTCCTAGGAAGAATCGGCTATGAACCTGACGGGACTACTGGATTTGGGTATGATCCAATCTTTATCTGTGACGAACTTAGTAAAAGTTATGCTTCATTAAGTGAAGAAGAAAAAAACCGGGTTTCTCACCGCGGCAAAGCTCTAAATAAATTATTAACTTATCTAAAGATAAATGGCTACGCATCTTAATCGATACGTAGTCTTCTTTTCTTTAAGGTCAACTTCCAAGAAATACTTAAGATTAATAAAATAGTCGCTGCGATAAAGAATAAGACACTTCCACCTAAGAATGAATAGAAGAAAACCGGCTTATCTTTTAAGATAATTGTTGAAGCAATGCAACCACCCATAATGATGTAGAAGATAATTGAGAACACAAAAGCGACTTTTTGAGATTTCACCACTCTAGTGTAGTCCTTAAAGATTTCATCTTTGATATAGCGTTTGCGTTTATCATCAATATCTAAAGAAGCTAAACGATATCTATTTAAGTGAGTATTAATCTTTCTTTTTGTGGAATAATCAATAACAGCTTTGCCGTTAACAGTCTTAACGTAATGATAAGGAGTGCCATCACACACAAATGTATCTGTATGGATAACTCTCTTCTTTTCCTCGACATTATGTTCAATCATATTAGCCATGACTTCAGCTTGGCTAGATTTATATTCTTTCTTGATATCTTTAATGATGGAAAGAATTAATTCTTTCATCTTGATAATATCGTGTAAATGAATCCAATAAAGTTTTAAACATTCCACATCATAGAAATATGATTTAAACGTTAATTTCTTAATTAAAGATGATTCATATTCATCTAAAGCAAAATTAATTTTCTTTAAGAAAAAGATAAATTCATCGATGTCACACCCTTCATAAGGTGTGTTTTCTAGTAAAGTATAAGCTTCTCCCAAATAAGACTTACGAACTTTGCCCATATAAATAAGGCAAAGGATTCTACCAAGTAAAGCATGAGCCTCTTTTGGTTCTAGTTCTATTACAGAAGCGTATTCACTATAAGCAAGAACAGGATCGCAAGTAACAAATAAAGTGTTGTCTGCTTTTAAAAGCATCTTGCTAATTAATTCGGTATAACCATCAATGGCAACTTTAGGCTCCACTTCTTTCATACAGATTGGACAAAAACATGTCGAAGCTTCTGGGTTAACCGGGAAGATACGACGGTCCACTCGATGAGTTGTGCAATATGGACATAAGCCTTTTCTTGTCGCCATAATTGCTAAAATTATACAATAATTTTGAAAAATAGAAATAAAAATATAGAATGTTAATATGAAATTTATCTCTAGTCCTGAACTAAAAAGTTATTTAAACGAATTAATCGATAAACACGAACTTAATCTCTCTATTTCTGATTTATTAGGAAGCATCTTTTCTAATTTAGAGATTACTAATAGCAAAGAAATTAATTTATTAAGTGGGAAATTTAAAAGCGGCAAACACGAAGTGTTTCTTTCTAAAATCAGTGATTATCTTGATATTGATTTGACCATTGAAGATAATGAAGAAATCTTTAATAAATTTATTGCGGACTCAATTCACGAATTAGAGACTTCTAAATATGTAAATAACAACTTCTATAAACTTATAAAACCTAAGTCAGTTAGATTAGGTAAATATGAGCTTATATGGGACCACTATGAACCATATGAATTATTCGCCTATAAAGATATGGATAGTGAGAACTATATAGAGATCAACTCCCTTGGTTATTTTAAAGAAAAATTCCCATTTTTAGCCCTTAATTATCAAGGCGTTACTTGGATGAATATCACTCCTAATGAAATCGAGACTATGGAGAAATCTATTAATAAGATTAAAGGCATAGTCACTGTCTTTGGACTAGGACTTGGTTATCTTCCATTTATGATTTCCAATAAGAAAGAAGTCGCTAAAATCAAAGTCATAGAAAACGATCCAAACATCATTAAATTATTCAAAGATAATCTTTTAGATTATTTCCCAAATAAAAGTAAGATTGAAATCGTTAAAGACGACGCGCTTAATTATCTAAATAAAGATATTAAAAGTGACTACGCTTTTATTGATTTATGGCACTCACCAGAAGATGGATTGGAACTATTTTTAAAATTCAAAAAGAGTGAGAAGCATTCTAAATCCACTACTTATCTTTATTGGCTAGAATCATCCTTTTATCTTTATTTAAGAAGACTAATGATGACTCTTGTAGAAGAGTCTATTGATAATCAAAAACACGATTATTCTAAAGAAAGTAATTATGAGGATCACATCATAAATACTTACTATAAAAAAACAAAAGACCTTGTATTAACTAACAAGGCCCAATTAGAGAATTTATTAAGTGATAAATCTTTATTAGACTTACTTCTTGATGACTGACAAATAATCAGTCATTTTTTGTACTCTCTTATAGAGTTCTTTAATATCTTCACCTACAAAGAATTCTCGATCATAATATAAGACCTTACCGTTAATCATTGTCATCTTTATGACATCTTTTTCCCCAGCATAAACAAGATTATTAATAATATTGTTAATTGGTTGCATGCTTGGTCGAGATAAATCAATCATAATGATATCAGCGAGTTTACCAACTTCAAGGGTGTCTCCATCACTTAGATTCATGGCTTTAGCCCCGTTAACGGTAGCCATCTTCAGAACTTCAAAAGCGGGAATAGAAACCGGATCTTTTAAAATAAGTTTCTGTAAACCAGTTACTAGATACATTTCTCTAAACATATCTAAAGCGTTATTACTTGCAGGACCATCAGTGCCTAATGCCACTGTTACACCTTTAGAAAGAAGTTTTTTAATTTCCGCTACCCCACTAGCGAGTTTCATGTTACTAGCAGGATTAGAAACCACAATCACATTTCTCTTTTTTATGATATTTATATCATTATCGTCTAAATATACTCCGTGGAATATCGCACCACCACGATCAAAAAAATGTAAATCATCAAAAAATTTCATCGGACGAATACCGCGCCTAGATAGACAATCATCTACCTCTTGAGCAGTTTCACTTAAATGAGTATAGAAAGGAAGTTTAGTGGTATTAAGCAATTCATCAGTAGCCTTAAACATTTCTTCAGTGCCAGTATATTCACTATGCATTCCGATAACAGCTCTAACTAAGCCATCTTTTTCTTTATTGCACTCTAAGAGCTTATAGCAGTCACTCATTGGTCTAGCGGTCTTATCAAACATGATTAAGTTCACACATCTAAAGCCGTACTCTTTACAGGCTCTTTCAAATTCTTCAGGGAAGAAATATTGGTCGATAACCCCAGTAATACCACTGGTAAGGTATTCAAGTAAAGCGACTTTTCCTAATTCATAAACAGAGCCTTTATATAAGTTGTCTTCCCTTGGGAATATTTCTTTAAATAACCAATCATGAAGGGCAGAATCATCGGCTTTACTTCGTAAAAAAGTCATCGCACTATGAGTGTGAGCATCTTTAAATCCAGGCATTAATAAGTTACCTTCGCAATCGATTATCTTATCGTAACTAGCGTTAATATCCACATTAGGACCAATTTCACTAATACGATTATCAGTAATAACGATATGACCTTCTTTAATTTGGTCATCTTTCATCGATAAAATCTTGGCGTTTTTTAATAAAGTTTTCATGTTCAATATTATATTTGCTTTTATTATAAAAATAAACAAAAAAGCCTGTATCTATATGACACAGGCTAGTTTAATTATACTATTGATTAAGCAACTGTACGAGCAATCATGTCGCGTTCTTCTGGTGTAACTTCACCATCAGCGCTACAGATACATAAGCCAAAGATTGCAACGGCTTTCTTGGCATCTTCGCTCATTAAACTAACAAGGTGTAAAACACTTTCAATAAATTCACTATTGCCACCATAGTTTGTCATTTCAAAGAATTGATCAGTAGAAAGTTTAAAACCGGTAACATCGATGAATAAATCGTATTCAGCTTGTTTACAAGAACGATCGACGGAAACGAATAGTTTTGTAAGAGCGCATAAGAATGAAATTGTTTGTTCATCATTAAGGCCTTGAGAATCACAGAATTTGATAATATCTGCGACCGCACCTTTGCAAACATCAGTTCTCTCACTACGAGATAACTTTAAAACTTCGGAAACAATATCTGCCATTATAAATCCCTCCAAAAAATTATTTTCGAATACTTATATAATACTTGTTATTTCTTCTTAAGAATAGAGTAAATTCTATTTTCCATTATATGCATGAGCCAAGATTTCTTTCATGTCTTCAACAAGAGGAACTCTTGGATTACATGGAGAACATTGGTCTTCGAAAGCTAAAACAGCGATTCTATCAATAGCAGAATAGAACGCATCTTTATCTACACCGGTATCTTTAAAACAAGTTGCTAGGCCAATATCTTTTGCTAAATTTTCACAAGCTTTCGCTAAAGATTCCACTCCTTCTTCTGGGGTAGAGGCTTTTAAACCTAATAACTTAGCGATTTCTTGATATTTTTTATCAGCGCAATAATGGTTATATTTTGGCCAGACACTAAGTTTAGTTGGTACTTGTCCGTTATATCTAATAACGTGAGGCAATAGAATAGAACAAGCTAAGCCATGTATTGTATGGAATTCCGCTCCGACTTTATGAGCCATAGAATGTGTCATTCCTAAGAAAGCATTTGCAAAAGCCATACCAGCAATAGTAGCCGCGTTATGCATCTTTTCTCTTGCTTCTAAGTCGTGTTTTCCGTCTTTCACAGCGCGTGGTAAATATTCAAACACTAATTGAATAGCCTTTAAGGCTAAGCCATCTGTATAATCGCTTGCCATCACCGAAACATAAGCTTCAATCGCGTGAGTTAATACATCCATACCAGTCATCGCTGTTGGTCTAGCAGGTAAATTGGTCGTAAATTCTGGATCAACAATAGCAATTGTTGGAGTTAAGGAGTAATCCGCTAAAGGATACTTCTTATTGTTCTTCTTATCGGAAATAACTGCAAATGGAGTAACTTCACTTCCTGTTCCGGAAGTTGTTGGAATACAAATAAGACGACTAATATTACCTAATTCAGGGTATTTAAAGGCTCTCTTACGAATATCCATAAACTTTTGTTTTAAATCATCAAAATTTACCTCTGGATGTTCATAGAATAGCCACATACCTTTAGCAGCGTCCATAACACTTCCTCCACCTAAAGCAATAATGGTGTCAGGTTGGAAGATTTTCATTTGTTCAGTACCTTTACGGACTGTTTCAATATCTGGATCTGGTTCCACATCACAGAATAATTGCATTGTAACTTTGTTGCGTCTTCCATTAATTTGTTCAGTAATCTTTTTAAAGAAGCCGAATTCCACCATTGAAGTATCAGTAACAATAAAGACTTTTTCCATGTCCTTACAGGACTTTAAATATTGTATTGAATTTCTCTCAAAATAAATTTTGCGAGGGACTTTAAACCATTGCACAGTGTTTCTCCTTTTACCAACTTTCTTAATGTTGATTAAATTAACCGCGGAGACATTTCCTCCGATAGAGTTTTTGCCGTAACTACCACAACCAAGAGTTAAAGATGGGAGAAATGAGTTATAGACATTTCCGATACCACCAAAGGTGGCTGGGGAATTCCATATAATTCTCATCGCTAAAACTTTATCTCCAAATTTATCGGCAAGAGATTGTTCTGCACAGTGAATCGCAGCACTATGGCCTAAGCCATTAAAGGCCACCATTTGTGCAGCTCTTTCAATACCTTCATCTTCACTATTAACTTTAAAGAACGCTAATACTGGAGATAATTTTTCTCTACTAATTGGTTCACTTGGTCCCACAACTTTACATTCCACACCTATAACAGATGTATCTTTTGGAACACTAAAGCCGGCTTGTTCAGCAATCCACCAAGCTGGTTTACCAACGATATCAGGGTTAAGTTTTGCACCTTCCACCCCTTCGTCTCCAACAGCGTAGCCAAACATATAACGGGATAACTTCTTCTTTTCTTCTTCGTTTACAAAGTAAACCTTGAATCTTTTAAATAAATCAATGGCCTCTTTATAAATTTCTTTATCAATAATCGCCGCTTGTTCACTAGCACAGATCATACCGTTATCAAATGATTTAGATAAGACGATATCATTAACAGCTTGTTCGACATTACATGATTTATGCATATAAGCAGGTACGTTACCCGCACCAACACCCATAGCAGGTTTACCACAACTATAAGCGGCTTTCACCATTGCGTTTCCGCCAGTGGCAAGAATAGTCGCAACTCCTGGGTGATTCATTAATAAACTAGTCGCATCCATACTTGGATGTTCAATCCATTGAATACAGTTTTCTGGTGCACCCGCTGCTATTGCCGCATCACGCATAACAATCGCTGCTTGTTTAGAGGATTGTTGAGCGCTTGGGTGGAACGCAAAGATAATTGGATTTCTAGTTTTAATACAAATAAGTGACTTAAATATGACTGTACTAGTTGGGTTAGTAACTGGGGTAATACCACAGATAACTCCAATTGGTTCAGCAATCTCAGTAATACCGGTAACAGGATCTTCTGATATCACTCCTACAGTCTTTAAGTGACGCATATTATTTACGACATATTCGCAAGCGAATAAGTTCTTCGTGGCTTTATCTTCAAAGACACCTCTTTTTGTTTCTTCAATTGCGGCTTGAGCGAGTGTGCCGTGATGGTCAAGACCCGCAACAGACATCTTCGCGACAATGAAGTCAATTTGCTCTTGAGTGAAACTAGAAAATTCGCTTAAAGCAACTTGGGCTTTCGCTACTAATTCGTTAACTTCATCAACTGGAGAAACAATTTCTTCTTTTTTGGTGCTATTAGCTGGTTTTTTCGCATCACTTGGGATGTTCCAAGTCTTACCAGTTAAAAAAGCACCTTCTACCTTGCCTTCCGCACAATAATTACGAACACTTCTTTCAGAAAGCTTCCATTTTTTGGCGGTTTCGGCGACAGACATATATTTCATATTTGTGTACCTCACCAATAACTATATTCATTTTAACGGCAACTTGCAACATATATGCAAAATAATTGCCGATAAAGGAAAAAAATCCATCAAAAAAGCAAAAAATAAATAATTATTTAATAAAAACAATTAATTATGTTATGATATGTAGCGTTCACAAGAACTGGAGTAGTACCCAAGTTGGTGAAGGGGCTTCCCTGCTAAGGAAGTAGATCGGGCAACTGGTGCGAGAGTTCGAGTCTCTCCTACTCCGCCACTATGAAAATAAAGACACGTATTTCGCGTGTCTTTTCTTCTATATAATAATATTTATATTATTCTTCAGTTTCTTCGCATTGGTTATCGCCAAGGCTCTTATTTTTCAAGAAGATAAAGAATATGCCAATTAATAGACCAATTACTGCTAAACCAATAATCTCCACGATTAATCCATTACTAGAGAAAATGTGGTTAGGGAAGATATTCTCCGAGATTCCTAATATATCAATTCCAAGAATTAAAAGAGGAGATAGATATTTAATCATAAAGGCGAACACATATTGGAGACGCCCTAAATCCAATCCTTCTTCTTTTAATTTATTTCCTAGATACTTAAAGCTAAAAAAGTCTTTTGGATTATCTGCTTTAAACATAAACCAGCCAAAGGAAATAGCGATGCAAAGCGCCCCAATTGGGATTAATACACCTGCGACTATCTGATCTAACATCTCTAAGAAGCTCAAACTTCCAATAACCATCATGCTCTTATCATTTAGTTTATATCCTAATGATACCCCTTAGAGATAGATACTAAAAACATAAAGATACCAACGATTAAGCACGCTAATTTTCTTTTTAATTTATATCTTTGAATTAGGTATTGAGAGATAACTTCAATTAAAGAAATCAAAGATGTAATAGCGGCAATAGAAACCATGCCAAAGAATAAGAAGGAGACGACTTTTCCTCCGCTGCCAAGAGAATTAAAGATAATCGGCATAGAGTTAAATAATAAAACGATACCGTTATTATCTAAATCAATACCAGTTTCGGCCTTATAGTGATAAATAGCAGGGAAATTGCTAGTCCAGCAAGTAATGCCACTAAAGTATCAAAGAAGGCAATCCACATGACAGATTTACCTAAATTAACTTCTTTACCAACTTAAGATCCATAAGATTGGCGAAGTTCACGAAGGTGCCGCCATTATTTTGACTAGTTTTATATGGAAAGCTCCATAAATTACCTAATCCGACAGCACCACCAGCGGTGGCTAAAATAAATCCTAAACCACTACTAAATCCGTTCTTTTTTTCCATAACAATACTTCACCGACTTATAAAAATATATATCCGATGTCTTTTCATTTGTTAAAAAAACAATATGTTATTAAAATATATAACGTATATAAATAATTTATATTTATTGAAATGTATATCACTAATTTTGCATTTTGAAAATTATTAGCTATCAAAAGGAGTTTGTTTATGAAAATCAACCTCAGTAAAAACGCTGTTCCGCTATCTCAAGCACAGACAGCTATCTTTTTATCTTGTGAAAGTAAAAACGGAGAAATAGCCTTTAATAATCCAATTCTATTAAAACTAGATAAAAACGTTGATGAAAATAAATTAGCGGAGGCCATTTCTAAAACTGTTAATAATCATCCTGGTTTGTTCGCTACTATCACTTTTGATAAAGACGGACTTCCAAAGATGATTTATAGCGAAGAATTTGCTAAAAAAGAGATTTGTGAAATTAAAAAAATTGAAGAAAAAGATTTTAAAAAGATTAAAGAAAAATTAATTGAACCTTTTGATATATCTAAAGATAGATTATTCAGATTCAAACTATTTAAATCTCAAGAATGCTTAAGATTATTCATGGATATCCACCACATTGTTTTTGATGGATATTCTTTAAAAATATTAGTGAATGAAATTTTAGATTTGTATAAAGGAAAAGAAGTAAAGCAAGAATCTTATACTGCCTATGATTTCGCACTTGATGAAGCTAAAAAAAGAGAAGGCAAAAATTATCAAAACGCGAAGAACTGGTATTTAGAAAAATTCGCTGATGTTGAAGAAGTCTCTTTACCTCAAGGAGATAAAAAGGATAGCGAAGTAGATTTTAAAGAATACCAAACATCTTTAGATGTTGATTTTAAGTCGATACAAGAATACTGCCATAAAAATCAAATTAATGAAAATGCCTATACCACTGCCGCGTTTGGCACTCTTTTATCTATTTATACAATGAACCGTAAAGCGGCATTTGCCACTGTCTATAATGGTCGACACGATAAAACTACACAAAACACTATTTCGATGTTTGTCAGAACCTTACCAGTATTATGTCAAAACGAAGAGAATATTAAAGTTAGTGAATGTGTGAAAAAGGTAAAAGACCTATTACTTGGCGCAATGGTCAATGACTTATTCTCCTTTACCGAATTAGCCTCGAGTTCTGGCTACACTAGTGAAATCTTATTTGCATATCAAGGCGATTTATTTGAATTACCAGATTCTAAAGAATTAAAAATGGTTAGAGAACCTCTTCCATTTAACGCGACTGGAGAAAAACTCGCCACCCAACTCTATTTAGAAAACAATAAATTGATGTTGGACATCCAATATCAATCTAATTTATATAGCGAAGCCTGGATTAAAGATTTCGCTAATAGATATCAAAAAATCTTATCTGAATTCTTAAAAGTAAAAAATTTAAAGGATGTTAGTTTAATCGATGAAAAAGAGACTCAAGAAATCATCAAAGCCTCCTATGGAGGAGATTTACCTTATGATAAAAAATTAACTTTTGTCGATTTGTTCTTAAAACAAGTTAAAGCTCATAAAAATAAAGAGGTCGTATTTGATTCTAAGAGTTCTTATACCTATGAAGAATTAGATAAAGCATCAAATAAAGTTGCTCATTATCTTGTTTCTCATAAAGTAAAACAAGGCGACTTTGTCGTTTTAAAAGTCAATCGTATCAAAGAATTCTTTGCGGGATTTATCGGCGCTCAAAAAGCAGGTGCAGGATATGTACCAGTTGATCCAGCTTATCCTGAAGATCGTGTGGAATACATGATTAGCGACTCTGAGGCAAAAGTCACTTTAGATGATGATTTATTAAGAAAAATTATTGATAGTGAGAAAGATGATTCTCCAATTAACTTAGCGACTCCTACTACTCACGCCTATATGATTTATACTTCTGGATCAACCGGAAAACCTAAAGGTGTAGTTATCAATCATAGCGCCCTTTTTAACTTTTTAGCCTGGCAAATCAAGGATTTTGATTTAGATGAAAACGCAATTCACGCGGAGCACGCTAGTTTCTCTTTTGATGCTTCGGTAATTGATATTTATACTCCACTAGCGATAGGAGCCTCAGTCCATCTCTTTGATGAAGTGGTTAGAAAAGATTTAGATTTAACTTATCAATATATTGTCGAACACAAAATTACTAACACTTGTATGTCCACACAAATTGGTATGTCGATGATTAATTTACATCCAGATGTGCCACTTAAATTTATCGTTATCGGCGGAGAAAAATTCCTCCAAGTAGCGAAAACTAAAGTCAAAATTTATAACGGCTATGGACCAACAGAATTCACTGTCGAATCATCTTATCAAATAGTGGATCAATCTAGCGATAAAGATGTTCCAATTGGTAAAGCCGTGAAAAACACCTATTCCTTTATCTGTGATTATAACGGTAATCTCTTACCTTCAGGTATGGTTGGAGAAATTACTCTCGCGGGACCTCAATTAAGTGAAGGGTACTATCACCGCGAAGAATTAAATAAAGAAAGATTTATTCCTTGTAAATTCTTAAAAGGCCACAAGATGTATAAAACTGGCGACTTAGCAAAATATAACTCAGAAGGGGTTTTGGAATACTGTGGAAGAATTGATTTCCAAGTGAAATTAAGAGGATTTAGAATCGAGCTCGGAGAGATTGAAAATGTCGCTTCTAATTATCCTGGTATTACTCAATCTATCGCTTTAGTGAAAAATAAATTATTAGTCTTATATTACGTAAGTGAAAAGGAAATTTCTGAAAAAGACTTAAATGCCCATATGGCTAGTAGCCTTACAGAATATATGGTCCCTAATATTTATATTAAATTAGATAATATGCCTCTTACTCCAGGAGGTAAAATTGACCGTAAAGCTCTTCCGGAACCAGAAAATAAATCTTTAGAAGTCGTTGCCCCTGCTAATGAAGATGAACAAAAGATTTATGACATCTTAAAAAAGATATTGGGTTATGAAGAATTTGGAGTCACTGATGATTTTAACAATATCGGCTTAACATCATTAAGTGCGATGCAGTTTGCCTCCCTTTTATCCACTACTTTAAATAAGACAGTGAGAGTCAACGATTTAGTTAAATATCCTTCGATTAGACAAATCGCTGAATTCCTAGGAGCAAAATCAGTAGATGAGACCTATGAAATTCAAAAATATTATCCTTTGACTATGAATCAAAAAGGCATTTTAACTGAAGTTTTAGCCCATCCTGATAAAACTATCTATAACATTCCTTTTGTTATTGATTTGCCTAAAGAAACTGATATCAAAAAATTTATAGAAGCCTTTAAAAAGTCAGTGGACGCGCATCCATATTTAAAAGCAAGAATCATTTCCGATAAAGATAATAATTTTATGGTGGAAAGAAATGATGAACTAGAAGTAAAAGTTACTAACGTTAAATTAAAAGACTTAAAAGAAGGTGTTTATAGTTTAGTCACACCATTTGATTTATTAAATGAACCTTTATATCGTGCTTATATTATTGAAAATAATAATCAATATCAATTCTTATTTGACGCTCATCATATTGCTTTTGACGGGGAATCTCTTGATGCTTTATATCAAGATTTAAATAAAGTCTATAAAGGCGAAAAGATATCTAAAGAAAATTATACAGAATATGAACTTGCTTTAGATGAAGCTAAATTAAGAGAAAGCGAAACCTATAACGAGGCTAAAGAATATTATTCTAATTTATTAGATGGTAGAGATACTGATTCAGGATTAGTCAACGATGTTAAATTAACAGACGCTGGTAAAAAATCATTTGAATATAGTTTCAAAGTTGACCGTAAGTCTGTTGATAAATTTATTATTGAAAATAAACTCACGATTAACGGCTTATGGATCTCTTCTTTAGGTTACGCTTTAGCGAAATATCTAAATAGAGAAGATGCTTTGTTCACTACTGTTTATAACGGCAGAAGCGACACCAGAGTGGAAAAAAGTGTTGGTATGTTTGTCCATACTTTCCCAGTGGTCGTTGAGCCGTTTAAAGCAACTAATGCAATAGATTATATAAAAACCGTTGGCCAACAAATCCAACAAAATATGGCCCATGATTTATACTCCTTTATGGAAATCGCTCATGATTTTGGAGTGAGAACCGATATCTTATTTGTTTATGAAGGAAAGATTTCTCAAAATCTTAAACTTGGTGAATACGATATTAAAAAAGCGGTCTTACTACCAAATAACGAAGCAAAAGCCGGATTATTAATCGCGGTTAATGACACTGATGAAGGATTTAATTTATTAGTGGAATATAACGCTAATATTTATGAAGAATGGTCAATGAGATCATTCATCACTAGCGTGACTCGTGTATTTAATTCATTAATCAAAAATAGCGATATCAGCGATATACCTTTATTAGATAAAATAGACTATAAAGAAATCGATAAATATAACGCGACTGAAGTAGAGATTGTTAAAGATGATATCGTCACCGAATTTAAAAATGCAGCTAAAAAATATCCAAACAATTTAGCGGTTATCTTTAAAGAAAATAAATACACCTATCAAGAAGTTGATAAGTTAAGTGATCAAATTGCCTATTATTTAGCTAGTAAAGGCATTAAAAAAGGTGATGTCGTTTCCATATTAATTTCTCGAAGCGAATATATGCCAATAACTGCTTTAGGTGTCTTAAAAACTGGAGCGGCATATCAGCCTTTAGATTGTTCTTATCCAGAAGATAGACTCTTATTCATGATTAAAGATGCAAACGCGAAATATTTAATCGCGGAAAAAGATTTATTAAATAAAATCCCGGGCTGTAAATTACCAGTACTAGGAATTAATGAAATTAAACAGTTAAAAGAAAAAGAAGTGAAACTAACTGGTCCAGATAAAGATAGTCTATTTATTCTTTTATACACTTCTGGCACTACTGGTACTCCTAAGGGAGTGATGTTAAAGCATCTCAACTTAGTCAACTTCGCTCACTGGTATCGTAGGTTCTATAAACTTACTGATGAAGGCGTAGTTTCCGCTTATGCAGGATTTGGTTTTGATGCCTGTATGATGGATATGTATCCGGCTTTAACCACAGGTGCTGCTGTATGCGTCGTACCAGATGAATTAAGAATGAATTTAGACCAACTTGCTAAATATTTTAGCGATAATCATGTCACTCATTCATTTATGACCACTCAAGTGGGACGTTTATTCGCTGCTGAAGGATATGAATCAACTTTAAAATATTTATCAGTTGGAGGAGAAAAACTTACTCCACTTGATCCTCCTAAAGGATATGAATTATATAACGGGTATGGACCAACCGAATGTACAATCTTCTCCACTACTTATTTAGTGGACAAGCTCTATCACCGTATTCCAATTGGTAAACCATTAGATAACTATAAGTTATATGTTGTGGACAATAAGGGCCAACAAGTCCCTAATGGGGCTCTTGGTGAACTATGGATTAGCGGACTAGGTGTTGGACTTGGTTATTTAAATTTAAAAGAAAAGACCGAACAAACATTTATTAAAAACCCATTTAGTTCTATAGAAGGGTATGAACGAGTCTATCGTACTGGAGATATCGTCAGAAGACTAAAAGACGGCTCTATCGATTTTATCGGTAGAAACGATGGGCAAGTGAAAATCCGCGGTTTCCGTATCGAACTTGGTGAAGTTGAAATGGCGATTAGATCATATGCTGGTATTAAAGATGCCACTGTTCAAGCATTTGATTTAGAAGCGGGTGGAAAATTCCTAGCAGCCTATTTCACTAGTGATAAGAAAATCGACATTAACGATTTGAAAAAGCACATTAAAGAGAATAAACCAGCCTATATGGTCCCTGCTAGCATCATGCAAATCGACTCTATTCCACTTAACCAAAATCAAAAAGTGAATAAAAAAGCCTTGCCTGCTCCAACATTTACTGATGAAGGTAAAGAATTTGTCGAAGCCTCTAATGAAGTTGAAAAGGCCTTTGCTGATGCCTATAAAGAGATTTTAGGTGTAGAGAAAGTAAGCGCGACTGATAGCTTCTTTGAAATTGGTGGCACTTCTTTAACTGCGGCTAAAGTAGTTATCTTTGCTTTAAATAATGGATATCAGATTTCATATCAAGATATCTTTGCTCATCCTTCTCCTAGAGATCTTTCTGAATTTATTAAATCTAATGCCTCGGGAGAAAAGACTACTACAGCAAGCGAAGATAAATCATTAGAAAAAGATATCGAAAGAGAATCATTAAAATATAATGACATTGCTTATGTTGATGAAATCAAAGCGGAAAGAGATTTGGGAAAAGTTCTTTTAGCAGGAGCGACCGGTTTCTTAGGAATTCACCTCTTTAAAGAACTCCTTGACCAAAAGCGTGAAATGGTCATCCTAGTAAGAGCAAAAGACATGGATCCAGTTCAAAGAATGAAAGGATTATTGATGTATTATTTTGATTCTCCACTTGATGAAGAATTTGATAAATATGTCAAAGTTGTTAACGCTGATATTACTTCTAATAATTTATTAGACGAATTAAAAGATTATGAGTTTGATACCATTGTTAATGCAGCGGCAATCGTCAAACATTTCGCTAATGACGACAGCATTGAACGCGTTAATGTCGGAGGCGTGATCAACTTAATTGAAGTCGCTAAAGTGCGTAAAGCTAGACTCGTACATGTCTCCACTATTTCTGTTGCCGGAGAAAATATTGACCATAAATTCCCAAGCAACTTCTTAATGAAAGAGAATCAATTATATTTTGGTCAAGATTTATCTAATAAATACGCTAATAGTAAATTCAAGGCCGAAGAGGCAATCTTAGATGCTATTGAAAAAGATAATTTAGATGCAAAGATTATCCGTGTTGGTAACTTAATGTCTAGACAATCGGATGGAGAATTCCAAATCAATAGTATTACCAATAACTTCATGCGTAACCTTAAGGGTTATAAGGTATTAGAGAAGTTCCCAGTCTCTGCTTTAGATACATTAATTGACTTCTCGCCAATTGATGAAGTAGCCAAAACTATCTTATTATTCGCTACAGCCCCATCTAAATTCACCGTCTTCCACTCATTTAATTCCCACTTAGTACAAATGGGTGATGTGATTGACGCGATGTCTTTAGCGGGCATGCACATGGATAAAGTGAGCGACGAAGAATTCCAAGCTTCAATAAAAGAAGCGATGGGAGATGAAAAAAAGAGTATGATAGTGTCATCACTTCTCAATTATTCATCAAGTGATAACTTATCTCATGAATTTATTCAAGGTGATGCAACCTATACGATTAAAGCTTTATATCGCCTAGGGTATCGTTGGCCAATTACCGACTTTGAATACTTAATTAGAGCAATTAAACAATTAGATTCATTAGGTTTCTTTGATAGAGACGACATTTAAGGAGAAAAACTATGGAAATTAAAATTACTCATGGTTCAGAAATGGTCATTAAATTTTCTGGACGACTCGACACTGTTTCTTCTTTAGATTTACAAAAGAAGATTGATAGTGAAGAAATTAAAGAAGATTTAGTCATCTTTGATATGTCCGAAACGGAATATATTTCTTCAGCAGGACTTAGATTATTAATTTCATTAAACAAGACTTTAAATAGTCAAAAGAAGAAATTAGAAATCCGCTCTTTAAACGATGTCTGTAAAGAAGTCTTTAGAGTCACCGGATTTAACAACGTTTTAACCGTTAAATAAGGACGATATGAAAAAGATCAAGTTCCCAATTCTTTTAAAAGTTATTTTGGCAGGGATACTTGTCTCTTTTGTGGCGTCTGGAGTATCAATTTTAGTTAGTTATAACAACCAAATAAAAATCGCTCGACAAACTTATGTCGATAATATTGATAACTCAATTGATTATCTAAAAGATTATTATAGTACAGCTGACTATGTCACTAATTTATCTGATATCGTCGATTATGTTTTAAATGGCACCGATTCTACCGATAGAGGATATGAAGCAAGAAAAGCAGCAGGTGAACAATATACCTTAACTGGGGATCATTTTCATAACGATTTTATTGCCTTTGAATCGTATTATCGAAATGAAAGTAGTTTTATCTTTGATAACGGCTCCCCAAGTCTGTCGCTTCCTAAAGCTAAATTCCAAGGCAAATATTTTACTTTGTTATCAGCTTTAACTAGCGCCCAAACAACATCTAATTCTGTCGCTGTTTATGCGGCGTTTGAAAAAGATAATTACTTAATCTTTTTAGGCGATAATCGACAAGCATCTTTGTTAACAGATGAATCTCATCCATATTATCAAATTGCCGGAACTGATTATCTTATTAAAGACACTGATAGAATAACTAAAGACGGCGAAGGCTATTATGGTTATTATATTTTCGGTAAAACCACTCGTTTAATTACTATTTATGAGGATGAAGCACAAACACAAGAAGTCGCTAAAATCTTTATTGAATATGATGATTCTTCTGTTATAGCAGGCGTAAGAGCGGTTATAAGAACAGAATCAATTATTATCAGTATCACCGCAATCTTTATTGTTTTAATTTATGCTTTACTTTCCTATTTCTTATTTGTGAGAAACATCAATAAATTATCTAAAGTTTCCAAAGATATCTCTTATAAATTAGAAAAGAATTCCTTAAAGGAACCAATAAATATCAAGGTTCGTTCTAGAGATGAGATGGCAGATCTAGCTACTTCATTAAATGTTTTACAAACTGCGGTTTATAACTATTCCGAATTAGTTCATAAAGAAGCAAAAGAAAAAGAAAGAATGAACGCTGAACTAGAAGTTGCTAGTAAAATCCAGCTAGAAGCACTTCCACCATTTGTATATAAAGATGAAAAAGTTTCTTTAAGAGCATATATGAAAGCTGCTAAAGAAGTTGGGGGAGATTTCTACGACTACTTCTATTTAGATGAAAATAGATTCGTAGTGTTAATCGCTGATGTTTCTGGTAAGGGAATACCTGCTTCATTATTTATGATGAGAAGCAAAGCAATTATTAAAAATGAAATCTTAGCCAATGATAATTTAGAAGCCGCTATTTATAAAGCCAATAACATCTTAGTTAATAACAACAGTGAGAACTTATTTGTTACTGCCTTTATCGGTGTCATCGACTTAGCAAAACAAGAAATGAGATACATCAATTGCGGTCATGAAAAGCCATATGTATTCTCAAATAAGAAGGTTAATAAAATTGAAGGTACTTCTAACTTTGTTATCGGCGAAGTTGAAGGCTTTAATTACAAGGAAGAATCTATTAAGTTTAAAGATGAAGATACCTTATTTATGTTCACTGATGGATTAAATGAATCAATCAATAAATCTAAAGAAGAATTTGGCTACACTCGTATAGAAGAATTATTATCATCTAATAATGACTTATCATTAGAAGAGTTATTCAAAGTGATCAATGAAAAACATAACGAATTTATCGGAAAAGAACAGCAATTTGACGATATTACAATGATTTCAATTAGAAAAGGCGATAACAAGCTAAATATTAATTATGATCAAAAAGACTATAAAATAATCGAGGATGCAACTGAAAAATTCTTGGCTACTTTCTCCTATTTAAACGAAGAAACAAAAGCTCGTGTTGGCATTGTTTTAGATGAACTTTTAAATAATTTAATCTCCTACGAAAAAAGAGAAGATTTACAAATTAATCTAGATTTTGAATACCTAAATAATAAATTAAAAATCACAATTACTTCTAATGGAGACGATTATGATCCATTTGTGAATCATAAGGTTAAAAATCAACCAGATGATAACCCTGGTGGATATGGCATATTATTAGTTAAACAATTCACCAAAAAACAAGAATATAAATACATCGATAAGCACAGCATTATCACCTTATATCTATAAAAAAGTCACCGTTTAACTCATTTGATTTTGTTATATCTGTATCCACTAAAGTAAATGTGATATATTATTTCCTAGATAAATAATTCAAAAAAATTAGGGGGGCAATTATGTCTAAAAAATTATTGATTTTAGGTGGAACCGGTTTTTTAGGTTACTACACCACTATGCTTGCTTTAAAGAAAGGGTATGAAGTTGGTTCCATTTCTTTAAATGATGTTAATCTTGAAGGTTGGTATCCAAAAGAAGTTAATGTCCAATTCACTGATTTATTTGAAACTGATGAAGATAAATTAGTAGAAATGATGAAGGGTTATGACTATATGATCTATTCTGTTGGACCAGATGATCGAGAAACTCCTAAAGCACCAGCCTATGAATTTTTTCATAGAAGATTAGTTGTAGAATGCGCGAAATGCTTTAGAGCAGCTGAAAGAGCAGGAATTAAAAAAGCAGTTTGCTTTAATTCCTACTTTGCATATTTTGATAGAAGAAATCCAGAACTCAAATTAGCGGAAAAACACCCATATGTTAGATGCCGTGTTGAACAAGCAAAATTATTAAATGAACAAAAGAAAAAGATGGAAGTAGTCGTTCTTGAGTTCCCATATATCTTTGGAGTGATGCCTGAAAGAATGCCAATTTGGAAGAACGTCTTCTTAGATAGATATGCATATGGCAAAAAGAAGATCTTCTTCCCTAAAGGAAAGACCACTATGACAGCGGTTGAACATATCGCTGAAGCCGCAATTGGAGCGATTGAATACGGTAAAGATGGAGAAAGATATCCAGTTGGCGATGAAAATCAATCCTTTGACTTTATGCTTAACACTATGACAGGCGCAGTCTTACCAAAGCCAAGAAAGATTTGGCACCCAGCTAAATGGATGTGCGCTATGGGTGGAAATATGGTCGCTAAAGCCGAAAAGAAACAAGGCAACGAACCAGGCTTAAATCTCAAACTCATTATGAAAGAGATCATGTGTAGTGACACAGCAAGCTGTATCGAACCAGAAGTTATTGACCGCGTTTGTGAAGAACTTCATATTGGAAGAGGCGGTTTAAAAGAGTCCATTGAAAAGACTATGCACCGCTGCTATCCTGATGGCACATTTAAATAAGATTTAAAATAATTAAAATCATCTTCATAAGAAGGTGATTTTTTTATACAATGATTGTATGCCTGAAATGAAGAATCAATATATCGCTATCGACCTAAAATCTTTTTATGCGTCCGTCGAATGTATAGAAAGAAATTTAGATCCTTTAAAGACCCATTTAGTAGTTGCGGATCCTACTAGAACTGATAAAACTATCTGTCTAGCGGTATCTCCTTCTTTAAAAGCATATGGTTTACCAGGAAGATGTCGCTTATTTGAGGCTAAAGAAGCAGTTAAAAAAATTAACTATCAAAGAATCAAGAAAGCCCCTAATCATAAATTTATCGCTAAAAGTTTTAATGAAGATCAACTAAAAAGAAATCCATCATTAGAATTAGACTTTGTAATCGCTCAGCCACAGATGGCAAAATATATCGAAAAGAGCATTGAGATATATAGAATATATCTTAAATACATTGATAGTGAAGATATTCACGTCTACTCGATAGACGAGGTCTTTATTGATGTCACTAAATATTTAAAGACTTATAAAAAGACCGCTAGTCAAATCGCTTCGATGTTAATTAAAGAAGTTTATGAGAAAACCGGTATTACCGCTACTGCAGGGGTAGGAGATAATCTCTATCTATGTAAAGTAGCGATGGATATTTTAGCTAAACATGCTAAAGAAAACGAAGACGGAGTGAGAATCGCTTATCTAGATGAGATGTCTTATAGAAAACTCTTATGGGATCATCTTCCTTTAACTGATTTCTGGAGAGTAGGTAGAGGTTTAACTAAACGATTATATAATCTAGGTTTGTTCACTATGGGCGATATTGCTAGACAATCTTTAGTAAACGAAGATGTTTTATATGAAGAATTTGGTATTAACGCTGAGTTATTAATTGACCATGCTTGGGGATATGAGCCAACCACTATGGATAAGATAAAATCTTATGAACCTGAAAATAACTCTTTATCAATTGGTCAAGTTCTCCCTGGACCATATGAATATGGCAAGGCTTTGCTCATCATTAAAGAGATGGCAGAATCTCTATCTTTAGATATGGCAGCTAAAGGGTTATTGACCGATCAAATCGCTATCTCAATTGGATATGACGTTAAAGACCTAACTCAAGATAATATCATTATAGATAAAGATTGGTATGGAAGAGACGTTCCAAAAGGCAACCACTCCTCAATTAATATTGGGCAATTTACTAACTCCACTAGCCTAATTGAGGCGGCCTCCGTCACGTTATTTGATAAATTAGTGAATAAAAAGCTACATGTTAGAAGAATGTATATCGTTGCCACAAGAGTAATTAAGATTAATGAAATTAAGAAGTTTGAAAGAGGCTATGAACAGCTTAGTTTATTTATAGATTATGATGAGTTAGAAAAGAAAAAAGAAGTCGTTAAGGCCAAACTTGAAGAAGAAAACAAGCTTCAGCAAACAATTAATACAATTAAAAAGAAATACGGTAAGAATAAGGTTCTTAAAGGAAGAGACTTTGAAGAAGGAGGAACCACCAGAGAAAGAAATGAACAAATCGGTGGTCATAAAGCGTAATGGGTAAATATGATGACATTATTAATCTTCCTCATCATGTAAGTAAAAATCACCCACAGATGAGTTTAGAGAATCGAGCGGCCCAGTTCGCTCCTTTTGCCGCGCTTGTGGGCTACGCTGAAGCTATTACTGCTTCTCAAGAAATCAAAGAAGATAAGAAATTAATCGCTGAAGATAAAAAGGAAGAATTAGAAGAAACTCTCCACTACTTAAATAAAGGCAACTTTATTGAAGTTAAATATTATGTCGCAAGCAAAAAAAACTACTTCGTATATAAAGGGATGATTAAACGTATCGATCAAATTGATAAATTAATTATTTTTGTTAATAGAAAAACTATTCCTATCAAAGACATCATTGATATAAAATTAATTAGCGATGAAAATTAGAAGTAAAAATCTTAACTTATTTTTTAATTTTTTGATTGTTGTTTTAGTAGTTATCTCGGTTTACGTTATGGCGACATCAAGCGACGGGGTTTTAACTGGGTCAAAATTTAAAGCGCTTAAATATTTCACTGTACAAAGCAATATCTTTATCGGTATAAGCGCTCTTATATCTCTGATATATCTATTATTTAAAAAAGACAAATATCCAACTTGGGTGGTAATTTTAAAATTAATCGCCACTACTTGTTTAACTTTAACTTTCTTGACTGTGCTAGGTTACCTAGCCCCACTTATGGGTATTTGGTTAGTGTTTCAGGGTGCTAACTTATATATGCACCTTATTATTCCCGTGACCGCAATTTTATGCTTTATCTTTTTAGAACCAAAAGTCGAACTCAAATTTAAATGGAATTTATTTTCAATAATTCCTTCTGGAACATATGGTATTTTCTATATCATATGCGTATCCGCATTTAATGACTTTGGAAATATTGATGGTTGGGACTGGTACGCCTTTGGAACATACGGTGTAGGTATTGGACTAGTAATGTTATTTGGTCTAAACCTCGTAGCCTTTGGCTCATCGGTAGCGATGTACGCGTTATACAAAAAAGCAAGATCTAAATGGTAAAAAAAGGAACCAAAGGTTCCTTATTTTTTTAATATGCTTTAGCAAATAAGACAACTTTACTTGCTTTTTTGCCGCACACTGGGCAAATGTCACCATTACCCATTTGGTTAAACGGTAAGCATCTTGCGGTGGCGTTGGTGAGTTCTTTGATCTTATCTTCACAAGCACGATCACCACACCACATCATCTTGGAATAACCACCAAAGTCTAAGGCTTTGTTAAGTTCCTCCATATTATGAACGTCTGTGGTATGCGCTAGTAAATATTTATAAGCTTTCTCATACATTTCTTGGTGAATGGTCTTGATGAGTTCTTTAACTTTATCTTCAAGTTTTTCTAAAGAAACAAAGACTTTACTTCCATCATTACGTTTAGCGATAACAACTTGTCCTTTTTCGATGTCTCTAGGACCCATTTCCACTCTAAGTGGAACACCCTTCATTTCGTATTCAGAGAACTTCCATCCTGGAGTCTTATCAGAATCATCTAATTTCACTCTATAGCCAGCTTTCACTAATCTATTAGCGACTTCTCTACAGGATGGGATAACTCCTGGCTTATTAGCCGCTACTGGAATCACTACGATTTGAATAGGAGCAACATAAGGAGGTAATACTAAGCCGTTATCATCTCCATGTACCATAATGGTAGCACCGATTAATCTAGTAGAAACACCCCAAGAGGTTTGATATGGGTTTTCTAATTTTCCTTCTTTAGATTGGAATTGAATCCCAAAGGCTTTAGCAAAGCCGTTTCCAAAATAGTGGGTGGTACCGCACTGTAAAGCCTTTCCATCTGGCATTAAAGCTTCAATAGAATAAGTCTCTAAAGCTCCAGAGAATTTTTCTTTATCAGTTTTTCTTCCTTTAGAGAAAGGAATAGCTAAGATATCTCTTCCTAAATCATCATAGACTTCAAGCATCTTTAAAGTTTCGGTTCTGGCTTCCACTTCGCTTTCATGCATGGTGTGACCTTCTTGCCATAAGAATTCTGCCCCTCTTAAGAATGGCCTAGTAGTCTTTTCCCACCTCACTACGGAACACCACTGGTTATATAATTTTGGTAAATCTCTATAGGATTTAATGATTTTAGCGTAATGATCACAGAAAAGCACTTCACTAGTTGGCCTAACGATTAATTTGTCTTCAATTTCTTCTTTACCACCTTGAGTAGCCACTAAACATTCAGGAGCAAATCCTTCAACATGTTCCTTTTCTTTATTAAATAAAGATTCTGGGATCACCATTGGCATATAGACATTTTCATGTCCAGTTTCTTTAAATCTTTTGTCTAAATACTTTTGAATTTGTTCCCAGATGGCATAGCCATAAGGTCTATAGATGATAAAGCCTTTAACAGATGAATAATCCATTAATTCTGCTTTTTTACAAACATCAGTGTACCACTGCGCAAAATCATCTTCTTGTCTAGTGATTGATTGGTTTTTGATTTGATTATTTTCCATAAGAAAAGCTCCTATAAATATTTATCCGCCATCGCGGCAACTTTTTCCATTTTCTTCTTCTCTATTGGAAGAAGCATATCATTACTAGCGCTAATTGCATCACTAGAAATATAGTTAATGCCACTCTTAATGATTAATTCCACTGCTTGCCAACCTTCTAAGTCGGTAGCAATAATTGGACGGCTATACTTAAGTAAAGACTCAATTAAAGCATATAAGGATAATCTAATACGGTTATTCTCTTTCACTTCTTCCATCATCGCACTACCAACAACGAAGTAATGGAATTGGAAATAAACGGAGTCATTAAGTAATAAGTTTTTATCTTTTAAAGATAAGGCGAGTTCAAAGCCTTTATCTTTTAAGCCTTCAAGGGTGTGGACTAATAATTCAATATTAGTCGAGTTTTCATTAATCTCTTGTTCATCAAAAACAAGGATGATGTGTGCTCTTTGATAATTAGGGATTTGTGAAATGATATCATAAACGCTATTAACGTCCACCATAGAAATGGTGAAGAATAATCGCATTGATTCATCTGGTCTTTCCATAATGAATTTAGAGACAACATTCTTACTCACTTTAGCGAGCAATTCGGTATTTAAATTAATACGTGCCGCGTATTTTGACATCTCAGCATAGCTGGAGAATGGAGAATCATAGGCTTTTACATATTCGAAGTAACCAATAACTTGGCTGGTCTTCGCATTAATAATTGGACGATATAAGAATCTTAAGACATTATCTTTAAGGATATGTTCAATTTGTTCGTTATATAAAATCATCTCATTATTGGCTTCGATATTACGTTGATGTAAGACAATCTCTTTAGAGTTAGTTTGTCCTGCCATACAGGCTTCTCTAGCTTTTTCTTCAACAGCGTCATAATCTTGATAGAAGTTCGCATTTTCTACCACACCAATGGCGAAATTAATAAATCCGGCAAAGCCATTAACTTCCATTTCTCTTCTAATGGCTTTAGCCATAGAATTAGCGAGTTGCATTGCTGCTTCCTTATTAGAAATACGTAGATCAAATAAGAACAATTCGTTATCTCCATTATCTAACATTTGTCTTGGTAATTTTGGATTAGAGGCAAATGGATAAATGGCGTTTTTTAAATTCATCACCATATAACGTTCAATTTTATCGTTAGAGATGACTTTTTGTTTGGTGTAGAAAAATCTAATGCAGTACGTAAAGCCCGCTAAAGCTTTATTCTTGTTAATCATTTGCATAATTTGACTGCGTTTCACTATTCCAGTAGGAGCTTTCTTACCAGTAGTTTTCTTCTTGGGTTCATTAAGTGGAGTAATGTACTTAAGAAGATGACTTTCTAAGTGAATTAAGCCCACTTCACGGTTATAGTCTAATAATCTAAGCAAAGAGAAACAAACTTTGTTTGTTCTATTAATTAAAACATCAGCCTCTAAATATTCATTAACGTCATTAGGGTTAACACAAATATCAAAGATCCAACTCTTTACTCTTTCAACATCATTTGGGTGGAACGAAGAATAAAAAGAGAATAAATCCGCAGTCTTTTTATTTGAGATATCACTCTTGTTGAAGACGACATATTTATTCTTTTTGACATCGATTATAAAAATACGAGTGGTTGTACTCTCATACGAGATTTGCTTTTTAAACTTTATTTCGTTATGGGCTCCAACAGCATAATAGACAATCACTATTACAAGTAATAGAGTAAGCACTAATAAAGCGACAAAGAAGATAACAAAGCGATAATCAGTAAAGTCTCCAAGTCTCATACAATACATTATTATAGAGATGTGTTATGAATTTTTCTATTCATAATTGATTGATATAGCATTTTTATTCATAAGTCGTTATAATTGAACACGCTGGAGAAGTACCCAAGCGGCTGAAGGGGGCAGTTTCGAAAACTGCTAGAGGATGCAAGTCCTGCAAGGGTTCAAATCCCTTCTTCTCCGCCAAAAAAAGACTCTAAAATTTAGAGCTTTTTTTAATTAAATAATCCATTAAACGATTGTTTCTAATTTTATTAAATTAGTAGCAGCAATTTTTGCTCCCGCTGTGCCACCTGTTAAGACCACGAAACTACCTGATTTTAAGTCAAAGGCAACTCTAGCTAAATTAAGAGCGTTATTAAACATTGGGGTCGTATGTTCAAATCTTCCAGTGATTGCTGGAGTAACTCCCCAAGATAACGCCAATTTATACCAAACTTTTTCACTAGTTGTGACACCCAAAATATCAATTGGGCAGCGGAATCTAGCCACCATTCTTACAGTTTTTCCAGAAATAGAAGAAACCACAATCGCCTTTGCTTTTACATCGATGGCCATTTCGCAAGTCGCATGACTTACCGCGTCAGTAGAATTCCTAATCTCAAAATTAGTTTCTCTAAACATTTTAGTATAGTTAATATTCTTTTCGGTAAATTCTGCAATGTCCGCCATAACTTTAGTGGCTTCAACTGGATATTTTCCAGACGCAGATTCTCCAGAAAGCATAATCGCACTACTACCGTCATAAACCGCATTAGCGACATCAGAGATTTCAGCTCTAGTTGGACGAGGATTATTAATCATCGATTCTAACATTTCAGTCGCAGTAATGACCACTTTGCCCATTAAACGGCATTTCTTAATTAGATGTTTTTGAATGCTAGGAACTTCAATATAAGGAACTTCCACTCCTAAGTCGCCTCTAGCAACCATAATGCCATCAGCGATTTCACAAATTTCATCAATGTTATCAACGCCAAATCGGTTTTCGATTTTAGCGATAATCTCAATATCTTTACCACCATTTTCATCTAAGAATCGGCGCATATCTAACATATCTTGTCTACAAGAAACAAAGGAAGCCGCAACAAAGTCGACATCATTTTCAATGCCGAATAATAAGTCGCTCTTATCAGCATCAGACAAGAAAGCTTGTTGAAGATGTTTGCCTGGGAAAGACATTGATTTACGATTAGAAAGTTTACCACCACTAAGTACTTCGGTATAAATCTTGTCTTCACTAATCTTCACGACTTTAAAAATGACTAAACCATTATTCACTAAAATTTGATCACCAACTTCTAATTCTTCTGGTAGGTGTTTATAAGATACAGATACTTGCTTTTCATTACCCACAACTTCTTTGGTAGTAAAGACAAATTCATCACCATTACTTAAAGTAATTTCGTCATGTTCAAATAAACCAATACGATATTCTGGGCCTTTAGTGTCTAGCATAATCGCGATTGGTAAATTGAGTTCTTCTCTCACTTTTTTAATCATCTCAAAACGAGCTTTATGTTGTTCATGATTGCCATGAGAAAAATTTGCTCTAGCGACATTCATTCCCGCTTTAGCCATAGCAATAAGAGTTTCTTCTTTATCACTACTAGGGCCAATCGTACAAATAATTTTGGTCTTTCGCATATAAATAACCTCAAAGAATTAGATACATTAATTGTAAAACAATTTATGATTTATTTGAATATAAGTTAATATTCATTATAATAATGAATGGAAAAGAGGAAGCTAATATGGCAAACATTAAAACAGTTCCTATTACGTTAATCACTGGATATTTAGGAAGTGGTAAAACCACTTTAATCAATCATATTTTAAGAAACGCTAAAGATCACAAAATGGCGGTTATCGTTAACGATTTAGGGGAAGTTAATATCGATGCTGAACTCATTGAGAAAAACGGCATTGTTTCTTCTAAAGAAGATAACTTAGTGTCGCTTCAAAACGGATGCATCTGCTGCACTTTAAAAAAAGACTTAATCGAACAACTCGCAGATTTAGTCCAATCTCAAAAGTTTGATCACATCTTAATAGAAGCAAGTGGTATTTGTGAACCGGTACCAATCGCTCAAACCATTTCCTTTATGGAAGAAGAATTCAAGAAAAGACATCTTCCTAAATACTACACGCTTGACGCAGTTATCTCTGTTACTGATGCTCTAAGATTAAGAGACGAATTTGGATGTGGAGAGACTTTACAAGAAGCAGAAAGAGGAGAAGAAAATTTAGAAAATCTCGTTATTCAACAAATCGAATTTTGTGACATTATCTTATTAAATAAGGTTAGCGAAATTTCTGAAGTTGAATTAGATAGAGTTGTTAAAGTAATTAAAGCTATTCAACCAAAAGCCAAAATTATTGAAACAGACTTCTGTAAAGTTGATATAGACCAATTAGTGGATACAAAATTATTTAATTTTGAAGAAGCTTCAACTTCAGCTGCCTGGATTAGAGAATTTGAAGACTGGGATAATGAAATTGACGCCGATGAAGAGCATGAACACCATCACCACGACGATGATGACGATAAAGATGAACACGAACATCATCATCACGAAGAACATGAACATCACCATCATCACCACCATCACCACGAACACGGTATTGGAGAAAATGATGATGAGGGAACTGCTGATGAATATGATGTAAATACAATGGTGTATTATCGTAGAAGACCATTTGAGAAAAAGAAATTTATCGAATGGGCTAATGAAAATAAGCACCACTTAATTAGATCCAAAGGTATTCTCTATTTCAAAGAAGAACTCAAGATGGCCTATGTCTATGAACAAGCTGGTCGTCAACAGACATTAAACGAATCAGGTGTTTGGTATAGTGAACAGCTAACTAAAAAACAGCTCCAAATGCTTATTGAAAATGATAAGAATTTTGCTCATGACTGGGACGAAAAATATGGCGACAAACTCATCAAACTAGTGTTCATTGGACAGAACTTAGAGCAAGAAAAAATCAAAGAAGAACTGGATCAAATCTGATAAATAAAATCACTGGAACGGCCCAGTGATTTTTTATACTACTTTAACAATATTTTATTCAATAGGTTTGATGAAGAAATTTCCGTACGCTTGAATTAAAGAAGTGACAGTCACAAATGCATGTTGATCAACTTTTCTTACAAGGTCGACAACTCTTTTGACTTCGTTTGAGGAAACCACCATATAAACAACGAATTTATCCGCATGCGAATAGCCACCTTTTCCTTCCACGGTTGTTGTGGAATGAGGGAAATTTGCAATCAAAACTGAGGAAATATCTTTAATAGACGTAATAATTTGAATCTGAACTTTCTTATTTCTGGTGTTAATAAAATCGACCACCAACATCACTGAGAATAAATATAAGAACGAGAAGAGCAAGTTGACAAAAGCGATATCAACATGTTCTCCGTGATTATGAATAATTGTTAATCCAAAATATGATAATAAAATAACTGAATTAAGCGCGGTAGCATATTTACCTACACTAGTAGATTTTCTGAGTGCAAAATAATATGAAATAACATCAATACCGCCACACGAGATTTCGTTGCGGAAGGCGATACTACTTGCGAGCGCGATGCTCACAGCTGCGAATAACACTCTCGCGCTATGATAGCTCTGGCCCTCATGGTCTAAGACATACGCGATATCATGCATGAACTCAACATTTGAGAATGCCCAAATAAACAAAGAAGAAAGTCCAACATTGAACAAGGAGAGAAGAGCAAATTTCTTTCCAATTTTAAAATAAGCAAAAATAAGAATTGGGATATTTAATGCGAAATAGAAAATTGATTGCATTGTAGAAATACTGATATTGCCACCGCATAAAGAAGAAATCATCCAAATGACCTGGGAAACACCCCCAACACCACCAGTGGTAATAGATGAACCCCAAATAGTCGCGTGATTTTCTGCAGCAGGAGCGATAAAACAGTAAAATCCAAACGCATATAGAAGCGCAGTAAATGTCGCAACGAACGCGCCTTTACTAAAATTTAAGCCCTCGCGTAAACCAATGTGATCATACATGTAATTGTTGACTTTGCGTTTCAACTTACTAATCTTTTTCATAATCTAACATGTATTTTATACATTCGCATTTTAAATATCAATAAGAAACAAAAACATGCTTTAAATTGTATTTTAATTTCTTTGAAATTAATTACGTTGAAGAAAAAGTATATTATTTTATTGAAAATAAATGTCTAAAGTGATATCATTTATTCGCTATATGTAAATATAGGAGGCTAATTATCATGAAAATCTTAAGAGCTATCGGACATTTCTTTGCAAAAATTGGACGTTGGATTGCTAGTACTGCATGGGTTCAACCATTATTAATTGTTGGTGGTATTTTCGCTATCATCTTCTCAATCCCTTACATCAAAAGAGGAATTGAAGGTTTAGTTAACAAAAGCACAGACAACGATTATGCTTGGTATGAAGCACACGCCCTTACTTTAACAGAAGATGGTCAAGCCGATAGACTATTAGGCTACTTAGAAAACTATAGCGCCGAAAACTCCAAAAAGATTAAAGACGAATTTGGTGATAAATTCTTACTCTCCTTTGTTAAACAAAACTGTACAAACTGTAAGGACGCAGTTGCCGGATATGGCAATGCCATCGCTAACGGCTACGTTCAAGGTTTTAAATTCTATACTATTCTTGTTGATAAAATGGATGACGCTGGAAAAGAATACTTAGCAAAACCAATCTATGCTAAACACACCGGCTTATTCGAGGAATTAGTCGAAGAATATGGTGAATGTGATGACACAGCTTACCCATTATACAGAAACCTTCTTGCTAAGAGTAAATCCTCAATCGTCACCAACATGAAGACAACATCTTCTAAGTTAGATGCTGCTAGTACTTCTGATGAAGGATTAGACACACCATTAACATTCCTTGTCGATTTAGAAAAATATGATATCGGTTATTATGGAACAAATGGCATTACCCAATTATTCTATAATTACATCGACTTTGATTTATCCGATAACATCAATGAAGCTACCAAAGGTATGGTCGTTAGAGATATTTGGAATTATCAAGGATTATTCGACCCAGAAATGGAAGCTTAATTAATTATATTAATTATAAAAAAGACCCAGCTGGGTCTTTTCTTATACTAACTTATTTAAGTCTTTTTAGAACGCTACTAGGAACTAATTTAGAAACATCGATTCCTTGCTTAGCCATAGTGATGATTGAGCTACTAGAAATAAATGTTTTATCGCCTCTTGCCATTAAGAACACAGTATCAATTTTTGGGTCAATAAATTCGTTTGCGCTAGCGAGTTGGAATTCATATTCGAAATCAGATACCGCTCTTAAGCCTCTAATTAAATGCGTAGCCTTGCGTTTTTTAGCAAATTCCACAGTGAGCCCACTATCACTAGTAACTTCAACCTTTTTATTTCCTTTAGTGGATTCTTTAATCATCTCCACTCTTTCTTCGGTAGAAAAATTAGAAGATTTATTTGGATTAGTCGCTACTAAAACAATGACCTTATCAAATAAAGCACAGGCTCTATTTAATATATCTAAGTGTCCATTGGTGATTGGATCAAAGCTTCCAGGATAAACAGCAATTTTCATTATAATTCCTCTATAAAAGTATATAAACGAATATCACCATAATGATACTCTTTTATTTTTTTATTCCAATTAGGATCGATATTTAATGGTCTATTTATTTCGACCGCTACTAGACCATATTTATTAATTAATTTATTAGAAAATATATAGGAAAGCACTTCTTCATATTTCCCTTTTTCATATGGTGGATCTAGATAGATAACATCAAATTTATAGCTTTTTTGTAAAAATAATTCTAAAGCTTTTAAGTCTTCTAAATTATAGATTTCACTTCTAGATTCTACTTGTAAAGTAGAAATATTCTCTTTTACATACTTTAACGCTTCTCTAGAAATCTCTACAAAAACTGATTTAGATGCTCCTCTAGAAATTGCTTCAATTCCCATAGAACCACTTCCCGCATATAAATCTAAAAATGTCTTGTTCTCAATATTGCCAACAATTGAAAAGAAAGCTTCTCTAATTCTATCTTTAGTGGGTCTAATATCAGGATTAGATTCTGGATAAACAAGTTTACGATGACGGAGTTCTCCGCCGATAACTCTCATTCCCATTAGCAGCCTCTTTCTTTAAATTCAGAAAATAAGATATTATCAACTTCCATATATAAATACTTAACTTCATTATATATAGATAAATAAGATTTCACTAATGGGTGATTATTTAATGCTTCCTTAGCCTCTTTTAATCTAATTAAAGCAGCCTTAACTTCAGCATTATCATCAGGATAGATCTCTTTAAGTTTAGAGTATAACTCTAAAGCCTCGTCTTTCTTTTGACTTAATAAATAAACTTCATAGGAATTATTTAACTCTTCTTCTAATTTATTAAGTTCTTTGACTTTTGGGTTATTGACTAAGGACTCATTTAATCTCGTTGATAAATCAAATATTCTCTCATTCATAGTAAAAATATTATACCTATTTGCTTTGCAAAAAGATATAAGATAAGATAATTGAGATATGAAACTAAAAATTATTAAAGATTCCAATCCAATTATGAGAAAAAAATCTCTTCCTGTAGAGATGCCTTTATCTAAAGAAGATAAAAACACTTTAGATATGATGCTTGATTATCTAAAAAAATCTCAGGATGAAGAATATGCTAAAAAACATAACTATCGTCCAGGAGTAGGAATGGCGGCCATTCAAATTGGTCTATTAAAAAGAATGTTTGTCATTTACTATGAAACAGAAAAAGGACCAGTAGAATATCAATTAGTGAACCCTGTGATGTTAGAAACATCCGTAAAGCAGTGTGCTTTAGAGGCTGGTGAAGGCTGTTTAAGTGTGGATAACGAACATATGGGCTTGGTTCACCGCTACTACAAGATTAAATTGAAAGCTTATGAGGCCATTAGAGGAGAAGAAATTGTTATCACTGCTTTTGGATATGACGCCATAGTTCTTCAACATGAATACGACCACCTCAATGGTGTCTTCTTCTATGACCACATTAATAAACAAGCTCCTGATCAAGCTTTGCCTGGCGAACAATTAATCTAATTTAAAAATAAATAATTTGATTTATTTTATAAATAGTGTGCTAAAATAAAAGCACCTATTTTTACATAAGCAATGTATTGGAGGTTCCAATGGATAAGAATATTTCTCTTCCGGTTTCTATTTATGCTTTAGGTGGGCTAGGAGAAGTCGGTAAAAACATGTATTGCTTCGAAAACGAGGAGCAAATTGTCATTATTGACTGTGGTGTCAAATTCCCAGGAGTTGAATTTCCTGGAATTGACTATATCGTCCCAGACTTCACACACCTTAAAAACAACAAAAACAAAATTAAAGCTTTAATTATTACTCACGGCCATGAAGACCATATTGGCGGTATTCCTTTTCTTATTCAAAATGTTAATATCCCTGTGATATACGCGCCTAAACTTGCTTGTGCATTAATTAAAAGTAGATTAGAAGAATATCATATGTCTGATCGTGTCAAAATTGTTGAATATAACAGTGACACTAAAATAAAGATTGGAGACTTTGATATTTCCTTCTTTAGAGTGACTCACTCTATCCCTGACTCCTTTGGAGTTGTCATTGACACTAGAGAAGGTAGAATTATCTCTACTGGTGACTTTAAAGTCGACTTAACTCCAATTGGACCAGATATCGAACTTCAAAGAATTGCTGAACTTGGAAAAGAAGGTGTGGACTTACTTTTAAGTGACTCCACTAACGCCGAACAAGAAGGCTATACACCAAGTGAGAAAAACGTTAATGACTCCATAAATGAAATCTTTAATAACGCGATGGGTAGAATTATAGTCTCCACATTCTCAAGTAACATTTCAAGAATTCAACAAATCTGTGAATCTGCAGTCAAACATAAAAGATATATCACTATCGTTGGTAAATCGATGGAAAAGGCTGTCGATATTTCTCGTAGCTTTGGTTATATCCATATCCCAGATAGTAGCATTATCCCAGCAAGCGATATCAAAAAATATAAAGCCGGCGAATTATTAATTCTTTGTACTGGTAGCCAAGGCGAGCCTAACGCTGCTTTAAGCAGAATTGCTGGCGGAGATCATAAAGATATCCATGTTATGCCTGGAGATACAGTGGTATTCTCTAGTAGCGCTATTCCAGGAAACGGCATCATGATTGCTCACATTGTTAACCTGTTAACAAGGTGTGGTGCGGAATGCATCACCAACTCCATCTTAGCGGATATCCATTCTTCAGGTCATCCATCAAGACAAGAATTAAGATTAGTCTTAAAATTATTTAATCCTAAATACTTTATGCCAATGCACGGAGAATACCGTATGCTTAGACTTCATGCTGAACTCGCCACTAGTTTAGGTATTCCAGCAGAGAACTGCTTTGTATTAGATAATGGCGATACTTTAGTGTTAGCCAAACATAAAGTGAAACTTGGCTATCAAGTTGAACATGGTGTTTCTTATATTGACGGCAAAGACATCAACGGATTAGCTGATTCCGTTATGGAAGATAGAAGAATCTTACATGATGACGGCATGCTCATTATTGCTTTAGCGATAGATAGTAGAAGCAATACCCTTCTAGATGAACCAACTATTTATAATAGAGGTGTTGTCCAAAAACATAATGAAAAAGCTATTTTAGAGTGCCAATCTCTTGTTGGAGCTGCTGTAAGAGAAAAGCTTGG
Source organism: Bacilli bacterium (assembly GCA_017447165.1). Classification (GTDB taxonomy): domain Bacteria; phylum Bacillota_I; class Bacilli_A; order RFN20; family CAG-826; genus UBA2450. The sequence continues at coordinate 73,401 of JAFSOD010000001.1, read as the reverse complement.
AACAAAAACAAACTTCTCAGAACTAAAGCAAGTTGTTAAAGATGTTGCTAGTAAGTTTGTATATACCAGAACAAAACGTTATCCGATGATTATTCCAATCATCATGTCTAAAAATTAATGAAATACGTTTTAGCGTCTAAATCACCAAGAAGACAAGAATTGATGAAAATTATTTCATCAGATTTTATTGTCGCTACTGAAGATATCGATGAAGAATCATCTTATAAACTCTCTCCTATTAAAGCGGTAGAAGACATCGCTAGAAGAAAAGGTGAGGCAGTAGAAAAATATTATCCTGAAGATCTCATAATCTCTGCGGACACAATTGTGGTCCTTGATAATCAAATTATCGGAAAACCAATAGATGAATTAGACGCCAAAAGAATCCTAAAAGAATTATCAGGCAAAGCACATTACGTCCACACTGGTTTCCGCATTAAATATTTAAATAAAGAAATAATAAGTCATGTGACTAGTGAAGTTATATTCAACGAACTTAGTGATGAATTAATTAATAAATACGTTAAAAGCGGATCTCCTTTAGATAAAGCTGGAGCGTACGGTGTTCAAGATAACGGTAAGTTCCCAATAATTAAAAAAGTTATCGGTAGTGTCGATAACGTTGTTGGGTTTCCAGTTAAGGAAATAAAAGAATTAATCGAACAAATAAAGAAGTAATCTTACTTCTTTTTTTTACGATTTTTGATTAATAAGACAGTAATTGTTATCACAATCAAAACAGTAATTCCTAAAGCAATCCAGAAGGCTCCAGATTTTAAAAAAGCATTAACATCGTCTTTAAAAGTTGATTGGATAAACATTATTTGTTACCTACGAATTTGGAATTTAAAAGTTTAGTGTATGAATAATCACTATTTCTAAGTAGGACCACTAATTTATCGGATAACTTTAAAGAGATAGATGAAGCTAGTCTAATGTTTTTATTTAAGTGGTCATATCCCACCAAGATGTTTTCAGTTTTGGTTTTTAAGACAATTTCACTATCCTTATCCACTACCAACGAAGAATGTAAAGATGTATAAACCGTATTATTAATAGGAGCAATTTCTGATAATTCCATACAAGGGATATGTGGATAAATAACCGCCCCACCTAAAGATTTATTATAAGCACTACTTCCTAATGAAGTAGAAACAACCAATCCATTCCCTCTAAAAGTTTCTAAGAATTCATCATTAATTAAGACATCACTAATAAGTGTATGGAAAGGAGATTCAATTCTTATCTCATTTAAAGCGTAAATCTCTTCGTTATCCACTGATGCTTTAAGAAGTTGATGAGACTCACTTTTACAAGCACCGCGCTTTAAATCGCTAAGTAAAGAATCAAGCTCTTTTTCTTCATAAGAATAGAAGAACCCTAAGTGTCCTTTACATAATCCAATAAATTTCACTAGATGAAGTTGATTGAAATATTGATGGACCGCTCTTAAGAAAGTGCCATCTCCACCAATAAATAAAACAACATCTGGATGAGAATCATCTAAATCAAACCCATAAGAAAAAATCTTCTCTTTAATATTAGAGATAGAACCTTCACTTATCTTTTCAGTTTTATAGCATAGAGCAATTTTCATAATTAGATTTTTACTTGTGACAAACATTGTAGCATAATTTATTCATGAACGTTAACGACAATATCAACATGGAATATGAAGCTCGCGTCATGATTAATGAAGAGCAATATTTAAATATTCGAAATCATTACCTCGCAACAAGTTATTCAAAAGAAGAAATTGTTAATGAGAACTACTATTTTGACACCGAAGATTTAAAGTTAACCAATTCTCATAAAGTCTTAAGAATGAGAAAAATAAACGGTAGCAAATACGAGTTAACATTAAAAATACAAGGTGAAAATGGAGCGATTGAAATCAATCATCTTTTAACCAACAAAGAAAAAGTAGAATTGATCAACAACAATATAATTTCCTATAAACCAATAATCGATAAATTGTCTCAGTGTGGTGTTGATCCAAACTCTATTAAATACATCACCGATTTAAAAACAGAGCGTTTAGAAGTTAAGCTAGAAAGCTGCCTATTAGTAATTGATAAAAACTATTTTAGAAATAAAGTAGATTTCAATTTAGAGGTAGAATCTGACGCAGAAACACGTGCAAAATCTCAATTACTTGCGATTATTGAACCTTTTGGTGTCACATATAAAAAAGATTATATAAACAAGGCTAGGCGCGCGATATATAATCTTTAGTTAACTTTATCTTCACAGCTATCGTAAGAGGGACAATCGACTTTTCTACAAGACCATTCTGCCACTCTTTTTTCATGTGGAATGAAGACTCTAATCTCTTCTGGGTTATAACCTACTTGTATCTTCCTATCATCAACCATAATTGGTCGCTTTAATACCGATGGATTTTCTCTAATAAATGCAATAAGTTCTTTAATCGACATGCTATCGATATCGACATTTTTCTCTTTAATAATCTTACTTCTAGTAGAGATGATATCTTCTGTACCATTCTCACTTTTGGTTAACATGTCTTTAAGTTCTTCATCATTTAAAGTAGCAACAAAAATATTTTTCTCTTGGAAAGGAATCTCTTCTTTTTTAAAGAAATCTTTAGCTTTACGACATGAACTACAACTTGGAGAGGTATAAATTTTAATCATAATGCTTATGAGAAATATAATACTACACTCTTTCCACATTTTTAATATGGAAAAATTAACTTATTTGAACTAGACTATTTGCTAAAGAAGGAAAAGTTATGGCAGAAAGAATTTTAACTGGTATTAAACCAACTGGACAATTAACATTAGGAAATTACATTGGAGTACTTAAACACCTCCCAAAAGAAGTTGAAAGAGGCGAATGTTTTTATTTTATCGCAGACTTACATGCTTTAACTTTACCAATCGATCCAGAAGTATTAAGACAAAATTCTATCGACCTTGCTTGTTTTTATATGGCCGCAGGCTTAGATATTTCTAAAGTAACACTATTCCTTCAAAGTTCAGTTTCTGCTCATGCAGAGATGAACGCTATCATGCAAAATTATTTATATATGGGTGAATTAAGTCGAATGACTCAATTCAAAGATAAATCTGCAAAGATGAAAGAATCCGCTATCGGATTAGGTTTATTTGCTTATCCAGTTTTAATGGCGAGCGACATCATTTTATATGATGCGTCTATAGTCCCTGTTGGAGAAGATCAAAAACAGCACGTTGAATTAACTAGAGATTTAGTTAATAGATTCAATAATCGTTATGGTGAAATTCTTACAATGCCTAAACCAGAAATGCGTAAAGTTGGTGCGAGAATTATGTCACTTAGTGACCCAACCAAAAAGATGTCTAAGAGTGATCCTAAAGGCGATATCTTCTTAAAAGATGACCTTGCCATAGTTAGAAAGAAAATCATGTCCGCGGTTACTGATTCTGGAAGTGAAGTTAAATACGATGTTGAAAATAAACCGGGTATTTCTAATTTATTAACAATCTATGCTTCCTTAAAGGAAATCAGTATTGAAGAAGCTGAAAAAGAATTTGCAGGTTCTCGATATGGAGATTTCAAAAAAGCTGTCGCTGATGTCGTTGTAAACGAGCTTGAAGGATTCCAAAAGAAATATAAAGAAATCTTAGAATCTAAAGCCTATGAAAAAGTCTTAATCGCTGGAGCAAAAAGAGCTAACGAAGTAGCGAATAAAACTCTTAGTAGAGTGAAAAAGGCTGTTGGATTATTAAGTTTATAAGAAAAGGACCTGAGGTCCTTTTTTATTTTGTCTTTTTGTATCTAGTTTCGCTTTGAGGTCTTCTCCCAAATAGGACTGGAAGAACATCTCCAACATCGAGTTTACCTTGAACGATATTATAAGCGGCTTCGATAATAGGTAATTCCACTTTATATTTCTTTTGAAGTTGTTTAGCAGCAATTAAAGCATTAACACCTTCAACCACCATTCCAATCTCTTTTAAAGTGTCTTCTAAGGATTTACCTTGTCCTAATAAAACACCAGCGTTATGGTTACGAGAATGGGTGCTAGTCGCAGTAACGATAATATCGCCAATTCCTGCTAGTCCATAGAACGTTTTAGTACGGCATCCCATCTTTTTACCGAGTCTAGTGATTTCCGCTAAGCCTCTAGTCATAATCGCTGCTTTAGCGTTATCACCATATCCTAAACCTTCAGACATACCAGCGGCTAAAGCAACAATATTCTTTAAAGCACCACATAGTTCTACGCCTTTAACATCTTTATTGGTGTACACTCTTAAAATATCATTAGAGAATTCTTTTTGTATTAGTCTTCTGGCTTCTTTTGATTTAGAAGCAGAAACAATGCAGGTTGGTTGACATATCGCCACTTCTTCTGCGTGAGTTGGTCCACTTAAGGCGACAATCTTATATCCACCACCTAAAACATCTTCAATGATTTCAGTCATGAAATACAAAGTATTTGGTTCAATACCTTTAGCGACACACACTAAAATCATATCTTTAGTAAGATAAGGTTTTGCGTTTTCTACACTTTTACGGATATATGGGGATGGTGAAGCAAAGATAATAATTTCTTTATTCTCACAAGCTAATTTTAAATCATGTGTAAAAACAATCTTATCAGTTAGTTCACAATCTAAGTGGGGATGTCTATGCGTGGCGATTAAACTACCAGTTTCTTCTTGAAAGGAAGAATATAAAGTCACTTCATGGTCGTGAAGAGCAAGCATATTCGCTAAAGCGGTACCCCAGGTACCGGAACCTAATATTCCAATTCTTTTCATATTAGATTCCTAATAAAGCTTTGAACTTTTCATATAAAGCTTTTGGTTTAGCTTCTGCTTCTTTTAAGGAACTTGCCACTACACCAATATAGAATTTAACTTTCGCTTCAGTTCCCGATGGTCTAACGGCAATAGTTGTGCCATCTTCAAAGTAAAGTTTAATCACATTACTCTTTGGTAAATTGATTTTCTTACAAACATCTTTAGCATTGCTAATAGATAATTGATAGTCATCAACTTTCACAACTTTATTGCCATCTAATTCAATAAATGGGTTTGTTCTTAAATTAGACATTAAGTCTTTCATTTGTTGATCTCCAGCAGAGCCCGCAAAAGCAATAGAGTAAACTTGGTCTTCATGATAACCAAATCTTCTACCAAGGTCTTCCCAAACCATATCTAAGGTCTTTCCTTGTAAATGATAATATAAGGCCATTTCACTATACATCGTAATCGCTTGTAAGCCGTCTTTATCTCTAGCAAATGGAGCGATTAAACAGCCATAACTTTCTTCGTAACCAAACTCGAAGAAGTGGCCTCCTCCATGTTTTTCATAATAATCGATACGATTACCAATAAATTTAAATCCAGTTAAGAATTGCTCGGTTTTTACCCCGTAATGTGTTGCAACTTCTTCACCTAAAGAAGAAGTAACCACTGTGTTATACATCACTCCGTCTTTATGTAATAATCCACGTTCTTGTCTAACATGGAAAATATAATCCATGAGCATAGCGGCACTTTGATTACCAGTTAAGGTTTTATATTCACCTTTAGAAGATAAATATGCTAAGCCACATCTATCTCCGTCAGGGTCAGTCATCACTACAAGTTGAGCCCCAATCTCTTTAGCGAGTTTAATTGGTTCGATATAACTCCTTGGATCTTCTGGATTAGGGGATAAGGTTCCAGAGAAATCTGGGTCTGGGTCACATTGTGATAATACTGGATATACTTCGTACCCTAAGTCTTTATAGACTCTCATCGCATTAACATAAGAGGTACCATGATTTGGAGTAAAGACAATCTTAAATCCTTTTTTATTTAAATCATTGTTTAAGACAATGGACTCAACTAGTCTCACATATTCATCATCAACATCTTTACCTAACATGACAACTTCAGCTGGTTTAGCTACTGGAACGTATTCCACTTCTAATTCATTAGGAAGTTCACCAATAATTTCTACTAGTCTAGCAATCTTATCAGGGACTAATTGACAGCCAGTTTCATCATACACTTTATAGCCATTATGTTCTTTTGGGTTATGGGAGGCAGTAATCATAACGCCTCCAATAGCCTTCATATATCTCACAGCAAAAGATAATTCTGGGGTAGGCCTAAGAGAATCAAAGATATAGGCCTTAATACCGAATTCAGAAAGAATCTTTGCTGTTAATAAAGTAAATTCTCTAGACATATGTCTATTATCATGAGAAATGACTACTCCCGCTTCTTTGGCGTCGCTGTATTTCTCTAATAAATATTTAGCAAAGCCCACTGTCGCTTTTTTCACAGTAAATTCATTTAATCTATTAGTACCGGGCCCTAATATACCTCTCATACCAGCAGTGCCAAATTCCACATCCTTAAAGAATGCATCATCAATCTCTACTTGGCTCATTGCCTTTAAGACACTTTTGTCTTTTTCACTCACCTTAGGTGAATTAAGCCAACGCTTATAGTTTTCTTGAGTAGCCATATTATTCTCCTTTGATACTATCTATTAAATTTAAGAATTCATCAATTAATGAAATCTTAAAAGATCTTCCTGATAAATATTTTAGCGGATTATTTAATTTATTAAAATCTAATTGATAAGCTTCTAGAAATTGATTCTTAAAACCGTACTTAGATTCAAGTTCTTTATTAAGTCCATAATCACCGTATTTTGAGTCTCCTACGACTGGGTGATTAATATAGGCCATATGAACCCTAATTTGATGGGTTCTACCTGTTAATAATTCCACTTTTAATAGGGTATAACCTTTAAAGGTTTCCACTACTTTATATTTAGTAATGGCTTTCTTGCCTTCTTTAGAAACAGTCACTCTTTGAGTCTTGCTGTTTTTTAATAGCGGAGCGATAATCTCTCCGTCTTTATCTATCTCACCTTTAACCAAAGTTAAATATTTCTTTTGGATCACACTTTTATCGTTAAGGGCATCCGCTAAATAGCGTAGAGTAGCGATGTTCTTGCCAAAGACTACAATACCTGCTGTATTTCTATCTAATCTATGCACTGGAGCGGGTTTATATCCTAGATTCTTATTTGGATCATACTCACCCTTATTTATTAAATAAGAAATCACCATTTCATCTAAAGCATTAGAGTCTTCTGAGTTTTTTTGCACTAAAACACCACGAGGCTTATTAACTAATAAGATATTTTCATCTTCATAAATAATCCAACTAGAAATATCTTCAACTTGTTTCGATTCAACTTGTCTTTTAAATTCCTCTAATTGAGAGTCGGTTATATAAATAGAAATTTCTTCTCCACTAGAAATAAAATATTTCTTGTCTTGCCAGTGTCCATTAACTTTGACATCTTTTTTACGGAATAATTTATAGATAAAAGATAAAGGTGCTTCACTTAATACCTTTTTCACAAATTTTTCAAGGGTTTGACCCTCTTCTTCTTTTTTTATAATAAAAGAAATCATAACTTCTTTTTCTATTCTACTTTGATATTTATTATAAATAAAGTTTTACAGTTAAGAATTGTTTAGATATAATACTAATCGCAGCCAAAACACGGAGGAATACCCAAGAGGCTGAAGGGGCGGGCTTGGAAAGCTCGTAGTCTGTAATAGGAGCGAGGGTTCAAATCCCTCTTCCTCCGCCATCATCGAATGTCTTGACACGTATTTACCAAAGTACGTGTTTTTCTTTTATTTTATATACTTAAGTATATAAAAATAAACATTCCAAGATTCATCAATTTCATGAACAAAAAGAAAAGAGCCAAAATTGACTCTCATCTAGTGTCGTGTTTCAACCCCCTCAAAAAAATTGGACAAGCGTAGGAGTTGAACCCACACGACATTATTTCAAATGACCTCAGCTTTCAGATTTAGGCCCTCTCGTGTGTAATCTACTGGCATCTTTGGCGTTGACTAATCTGAATATAAATATATTCGAATTTGTAACATAATAATCGCTAGCCCTATAGGTTCTATTATCATCCCATGAACACAGTTCAAATATTCTATCGCAGGCGATTTTAGAGCATATTGTAGCACCATGCTCAGCACTCCTATTTGAATACAATACCTTTACAGCAAGAAGGTCTTTTTTGTTTGATGCCTGAACACCAACCTCGTATGTGTCTTGGTTGATTAATAATCTAACATGTTCTGGATATCCTAGTCCATCAAGCAACGCTATAGAAAGCCTTATATCGCCACCACCAATTTTCTTGCGAAAGGAAATATTAATATTGTTTTTCATATCGTTTAAATGTTTTCTCCATTAGCGACAGAATCAGATGGTATAAGTCCGGTATCTGATTCAGCTGTAGCGCCGATTAGTGGAGGCTCAATCTTCTTATTTCTCTTCTTAATAATTTCAACTCTTGAATAGTTATTCAAATAGGTGACCTTTAGGCTTTCTTCAAATTCTTTAACGGGTAGTCCAAACGAATTCATCCATTCTTCTGGAAGATATGATTTGCCTCTTTCTCCTAAAGGAAACGCTTCAATATCTTTCATATTAAAGAGCAAAACAAACTTTCCTTCATGCTGAACTAAAGCACCTGTTATTTTATAGCGGTAATTAGTAGCCCAACCAAACGTCTTATAAAGTTTCATTGAAAAAAGCTTGCCCCCAATATCTCTTGAAGCCTTTCTGTTGTTTTTTGCTCTTAAGTAACCCCATTGAATGGCATTTTTATCATCTGGGCCACAAGGCACAACCATCATTTTGCCATCTTCTTGATTCATCAAAATATGAACATAAAATACATCAGCAAGTCTTTTTACAATTGAGGCACTGAATCTAATTTTATCTGGCCTAATTGAAATAGAATAATCGTAACTATGTACAAAAAATTCTTTTCTAACAACTTGAAACTTTGATATATCAACATCCACTTTTTCAATAACTTCTTCAGAGCCGATTTTTCTCTCATCGTTATCCATTGTTTTCTTTCTCCTTTTCTAAAAATAAATTTATGTAAAAAGCAGCAATTCTTTGCGCTTCTAACATCCAAAACGGAGTATCTGAAGTCTTAACAGACGCAGATGCAAAATTAGCCTTATTAAATTCATCAATCAAATATAATCGATTAGCATATGCATCCTCGTAAACACCTTTCCCAAAATGATTCAAAAAATAATCCGTGTAGAGATTCACAGTTATAAGCTCATCGCCATTCTCTTGTTTAACAATTTCATATGTCATTGGTTCAGCATCTTCCAATGAAAATATGATTATTGTTTCACCATGCTTTTCTCTTTTTGTCCCAACGATTTTATATTTGCATTCATAATTCCATCCATATGTGTCAAAAAGAATCTTTGCAAATCCTCCACACGACCTTCTGGACACCCTAACGTGATCTGCATTTTTATCACATACCCACTTAATTGCATTAGGAGTCTTTTCATCACATGTTCTTATGGCTAAAAGATGGTCATATGGTTCGTATAAAAACTCAACATAATGAACACGATTCATCTTGTTAAAACAAGACGAATTAAAATACATACAGTCTCTTTTTATCCACAATATTGGATAGCTTCTATTCAGTACTAATTGGCTATCAACTTTTTCATATCCCTCAAAGTCGAATGCACCCAACTGTTCCTTTGTTAGCAAATAATCATCGTCATCTTTCCTACTTCCGTTAGAATCGACATTAAAGACATAATTTGAAGCAAAAAGATAATTCTCATAATTAAAACCTGGATAGTTTCTACAAACAGACACAAAGCCCTTAAGCAGTCCTCTTTTTATAACAGTTAAATCAGGAATTTCACCAAAAAACCTAGCTGTTCTGTGTAAACCTTTTATTCTAATTGCATAATCATATAAATCTTTAGGTACTATTCCCTCATGATGGTTCTTTCTAATGTAAATATCTTCTTCGCCGCGATTCTTCTTTGATTGATGTGTCAAAAAATCAGGTGTAAAAGTCTTTTGAGCAATTAACATTCCGCATCTTCTTTCGTTATTCAAAATATTCATGACAGTTGCAGAGTTCCAATTGCAATCACCATTCATATTAGACTTCATGCCTAATTTAGCCATCATGTATGCTATTTCAGAAGGCTCTTTGCCTGTAACAAACAAAGCAAAAACGGCCTTTACAACTTCAGCCTCATCGTTTTGAATAATAAACTCTCTATTTATTACGCGATATCCGAATAAATCAGGAATTAAGAATCTGCCTCTTTCATAACGCCTTTTATAAGACCACTTCATAGATTCAGATTTAAGTCTGGACTCTGCCTCAGCGAACATAGCATGCATTTCAAGCTTTAGATCATTGCTTGGATCAGAAGTATCAATTGCTTCCGTTTCAAAATAAACTCTTACAGGATTTGGAAGAGAGCGTAGCATTCTTACAACTGTCAAAGTATCAACAATATTTCTTGCGAATCTTTGGGCCTGCTTTACCAGAATTACATCTATCTTTCCATCCTTACAATCTCTAATCATGCGATTGAACTCATCTCTCTTTTTTAAAGAGGTTCCAGTGATGCCTTCATCAGCATATATGCCAACATTTATCCAGTTCGATGTTCTGGCGATTAAATTGTCATAATATGATTTTTGTAATTCATAAGAAGTAAGCTGATTATCATTTCCAGTTGAAACGCGGCAATAAGCACAGACTCTTAACATTTTATCTGGAGCATGTAGGTCTATTCGCGGTTTTCCCCTTACGATTTCAACTTCGCTATCAATTGTTCTTATTGATTGTCGTATACATTCTCTATTAGTCTCGTTTTTCATTATTTCCTCTCCAAACAAAGACTAACAACAGAGTTGCATAACGTTTAATGGCTGATGCTAACATTTCCTCCTCCTTTTTTGGTACATAATTCGATTCTATTGCTTTTTTGCAATACTCCATTAGTTGATTATTCTTTGCTATTAGCACCCTTTTATGTACTAAATGACTTGATAGAGTTGACATTTTACGGATACATACACACAAAGGAGGTGTGTATATTTGGATTTCAAGAAGCGTATAACTGAACTATTAAAAGCAAAGAAATGGTCGCAGTACGAATTAGCTAAAAGAGCAGGAATGCATAAATCAACCATAAGAAATATGCTTAGAACAAAAAATAGTCCTAGAATTGACACTCTAGAACAAGTCTGTAAAGCATTTGGTATTTCACTCAGTGATTTCTTTAAAGAAAATACAAAATTTAAAGAATTAGATGTGATAGTTACTGCTTATCAGTGTCTAGATGAAAAAAAGAAACAGATACTGATAAAAATAATCGAATTGATCAATTAATTCAGTTGAAGAGTGCATAGCACTCTTTTTTCATCTTTAATGATTAATTTATTTTGATTCAGGTTCGTATTCTTCGGTATAGTCGCAGCGTGGATAATTGTGGCAGCCATAGAAAGCGCCCCATTTTCCTTTTCTAAAAATCATAAAATCGCCACATCTCCTGCAGCGTTTGTTTCTCGCCACCGCTCTCATATCATTGATGGAATAATCGCAATAAGGATAATTGGAGCAACCATAAAACTTGCTACCATCAGATTCATTTGTTCTTAAAACTAGTCTGCCAGTTTTACAGTGAGGGCAGCTGATTTCAGTTCTCCTTTCTTCCGGAGCATAATCACTATTAATAACAACGCATTGGTTTTCTATTTCCTTAAGGAAAATTGATGGGTTTTCTGAATTAGCAATTATGTATGTATAGTTTCTTGTTCTTGTTAGAGCAACATACCAAAGACGTCTTTCTTCTGCATATTCGTATTCGCTCTTGTGACTTAAAACCAAGTCAAGAAGCTCATCATCTTCCATTTTGTTAGGGAAACCTATTCTATTATCGTCTGCATTAATAAGAATGACATAATCATCTTCTAGACCTTTGGATCCATGGACTGTGCTATAAGTCAATTTCATTTGTGGGAAGTTTGTACATCTCACTACTGTTTTTGTTTCATCGGAAGCCCTGAAATCAATAAAGATTCTATTATCTAAAGCGATATCCTCGAAATCTTTATTATTTCTTCCAAGAATTAATACACTCGCAGCTTTGTCCTTTTTAGAAATTTCTCGTAGCGTGTCCAAGAAGGCATAGTATTTTTTCTCTGTGTAATACATGATTTGTACAGGATTTTCTAAATGCCTTGCCGAATTAATGCTCTTATTAAATTGTTCAGGATTCTTTCTAATGAAAGGACCGGCGATATCTTGTAGTTCTTGAGAGTTTCTATGTGTGGTTGTTATTTTGGTAATTGCTGAATCACCAAAGTATTTAGAGAATTCTAAGAAGATATTTAAATCACAGCCAGAGAATCTATAAATCGCTTGCCAGTCATCACCAACAGCAAAGAGTTTAGAATCTCCTTGCTTAATAAGTCTCTTGAGGAATTTCATCCTACTGATTGAGATATCTTGAAACTCATCAACAATAATATATTTGAATTTGAAGTTATTTGTCTGGTCGAGACCTTCTATCGATTGTAGAATCATATCATCAAAGTCAATTTTTCCTTCTTTAGCGAGATAATCCATGTAGTAATGATATAAATCTTTAACGATATCTAAAAAGAGGCTAGCGCGGTTCTTTTCGTAATTGTTCCTAAAGGAATAGTTCTTTAATTCTTCAAATCCACTATCGCTACGATATGAAGCTTACTACATGGTTCTAGAACGTAAGGTGACATTATCATCTAAAAATGGACAAGGTGAATATGATCTTTGGTTAGAGAAACACCCAGTGAGATTGGAATTCGTTACTAAAGTAACTCCGGTAGATAACGCCTCAGACCTAATCAAAAATAAAAATGCTGATGAGAAATGGTTTAGATATTCTATGCCAAATGGTCAGGAATGGCTTGTTGATTCTAAAAATTTAAAGAAAATGTGTAGAGGAATCGTAAGAAAAATAATTTTGGATTATTAATAATCCCCACAATATGAATGTTTACAAATCATATTCGTATTGATACATTATTGTCGCGGAAATAAATAACAATGGATATGCCTTCGTAGAAATACGGAGGCTTTCATTTGTGACGAAGGATGTCTGTTACGAATTCCAAGTAGCGATATTAGATAAGTTATTAAAAGAAAAGAAAATCTCGTACCAAGAGTGGTATGGTCTTTTAATCGCACTTCGTCATGAGTATAAGCTTTCTACAATTAATAATATCAATTATATTGATATTAAGTGAGTTTTACGGCAATATACACATGATGGAAAAGGAAGTAATTAGAATAGCTAGTCCAGCGCAGTATATGGCCTCTACCGGTCTTGATATCAAAAAGAAACGTGTAGCGGCATACGCAAGAGTGTCTACTGATACGGAAGATCAGATTCACTCTTTTAAAGCACAGGTAGATGAATATACAAAGAAGATTACTTCTAATCCTAATTGGGAGTTTGTCGGAATGTATTCTGATGAAGGTATCTCAGGTACTTCTTTGAAGAAAAGAGATGGACTTAATGCTTTGCTAAATGAATGTCGAAAAGGAAATGTCGACCTTATTTTAATTAAGTCTGTATCTAGATTAGGAAGAAATACGTTAGATATCCTCACCATTATTAGAGAACTTCGCGCGATTGATGTGGAGATTAAATTTGAAAAGGAGAATTTATCCTCTTTAGATACAAAGACCGATATGATTCTGACCTTCCACTCCTCCATCGCTCAAGAAGAATCTAAAAATATCAGCGATAACGTCAAGTGGTCAATTCATAAAAAGATGAGAGAAGGTAATTGGACTGTCGCAACTGATAAGTTTCTTGGTTATACCAAGGATGAAGACGGAAACATGATAATTGATGAAGCTCAAGCTGATATCGTTAGGGCTATCTTTAATCTATATCTTTCTAATAAATCAATAAATGAAATCATTGAATATTTAGAAGGTAACCACTACCTCACTGGCGCTGGTAAAAGTAAATGGCATCGTCAGAACATCATGGTCATTCTTCAAAATGAAAAATATTGTGGCGATTTATTACTTCAAAAGACTGTAGTAACAGATTACTTGTCTCATGAATCTAAAGATAATCGTAACGGTAAATACGCTGATTTATGGTTGGTAAAGAATCATCATCCAGCGATTATTTCTAGAGAAGTATTTGAACTTGTTCAAACTATCATCTCTCAAAAGAAAGAAGATAGATATTTACGTCCTGGTATTGGAAGTCCACTATCAACAAAGATTTATTGTGAGCTATGTGGTAGGCCGCTCTTCTTCCAAAATAGAAGCGACAATAAACATGTCTTTAGTTGCAATGTTAAAAGAAGAGAGCTTAAAAGAAATCAATGTAAGCTTAAGCCTATTCTTGAAGATGATATTAACGCGGTTGTTATAAAAGCATTGAAAGAATATTACTCAAATGAAGATTTAACTGCGACATTAATATGCACTTTATCTAATCTAGGTTCTGCATCTACCAAACAAGAAGAATTTAACAAAGTCAAGGATGACATTAATAACGCTGAAAATAGACTAAAAGAAATAGTCACTGAGAAACTTGAATCCGATTCAGAAACTGATGATGAAAGGCTTTCTAAAGAATATAAGGAAGTTAAAAAGCACCTGAATGAGCTAAGAGTAAAACTTGGATCATTATCTGTCGCGACATACGATTCATTCATTTCTGAAAATAGATGTAAAGAAATCAAAGAATTAATTAGTAGCGGGACTAACGATGAATGTTATCTGAGGTTGGTCGATGAAGTAATCATTGATAGCGATAACAACATCACCATTATCGATAACGCTGGTATTAATCTTTCTAAAGAAGAAATTAGCGATAACATCAAGGCCTTAACATCACTCAAAGAAGTGATTCATGGCTACTACTCCTCTTTACTTACCGGAAAAGTATATAGATATAAAATCATCAGATTGGAGGACAAATCATGGAAAAACAAGTAATCCAAATTAATAAAATAGTTAATCCTAATAAGAAAAGAGTATGTGCCTATGCTCGTGTTTCTTCTAAAAGTGAAGACCAGGAGAACTCATTAGGCTATCAAATTGAGTTTTATACCAAGATGATAATGATGAACCCAGACTATGAATTTGCTGGAGTCTTTATTGATGATGGTGTCACCGGTACCTCTATCTATAAAAGAAAAGAGTTCCAAAAGATGGTAAATAAGGCTTTGAGCGGCCAAATCGACTTAATCATTACTAAATCCTTATCCAGGTTCTCAAGGAACGCTATTGACGCGATAAATGTTATTAGAGTACTAAGAGCGAATAATGTTGAGGTCTATTTTGAAACGGAAAACATCTCATCCTTTGATATGGATAGCGAATTAGTTATTAATGTCCTTAGTGCTCACGCAGCTGAAGAATCCAAAACCATCAGCGACAACGTCAGAATGAGCTACGCTAAAAACTTTAAAGATAGAAAAGCATACTTTAATCCAGAACTTCTATATGGATTTCATAAAGGGAAAGATGGAAGTATTGTTATCGATGAAAAAGAAGCTGAGGCAGTTAGACTTATCTATGATTTATTCTTACAGGACAAGACAAGACAAGAAATTAAAGATGAGCTTATCGCGAAAGGATATAAGCCCAGATTCTCTAAAGAATGGAATTTCGATAAATTTAGAATAATAATGCAAAACGAAAAGTACATGGGTGCGGCTTATCTACAAAAGACATTTGTCAAAGGAATTAGAGGTAAGAGAATCAAAAACGATGGAACAATGCCAACTGTTCTAATTGAAAATAACCATCCTGCGATAGTAACAAAAGAAATATGGATGAAGGCAAATGAGAAGCTTAAAAATAACACTCTTAAATATCAGCAAAAAGATTCAAGCGACAGTAGTCGTGAAGGTAAACTCGGCATCAATAAGAGCATTTACTCTGCTTTATTTATGTGTGGAAAGTGTGGTAAAAACTATCGCTTTAA
Organism: Bacilli bacterium; assembly: GCA_017447165.1. Lineage (GTDB taxonomy): Bacteria > Bacillota_I > Bacilli_A > RFN20 > CAG-826 > UBA2450. The sequence continues at coordinate 57,539 of JAFSOD010000001.1, read as the reverse complement.
AGTCAACAATAAAAGAAAGCCAACAGAACAAAGGGTCTTTATATGTGCCAGTAACGCTAATAGAAAACTCTGCGACAATGATGACTTGCCACTAGATGTTATTGATATTATTACCATCAATGTTATTAACAAGATTATCACCAATAAAAATAGCTTCTATAAACTACTTGAAGATTCTTTTAATGAGAAGAATAGCATTGATAAAAAGAAGAAAGAAATTTAAGTTTTGCGAGGAAAAATTGATGAATTACAGCAAAAATTCGATAAATATAAAGACATCGATGATGAGTTCTACCGCGATATCAATAAAGCCTATAATGAAAAGCTCAAGCCACTTTATATGAAGAAACTTGAACTTGAGAATACAGTTAATACCGCGACAAACATCTCTGATTACTTATATCAATTTAAGAAAACTCTCGCTCCATATAGTAGCGTCATCACCACACTTGAAGGATTCCCACTTAATAAAATATTCAGTAGGGTAATTATCCACGATAGAGATCACATCACATTCATTCTTGGAAACGCTGGCGACATCTCCACCATCACATCAATGGAAAATGATATCCTAATTCAAGAAGAAACCTACTACATCAGAAAGTCGCGACATCGATTGAAATATGGTATTTATATCAACTAGAGGAATTGAGTTTCCTCTTTTTTTATGATATAAAATTAGGGTGCCGACATTTGCTACCAAAATTTATTAGGGTGCCGACATTTGAAGGCATCATCGATTGTCGAGACACGTACGAAAAAGTGCGTGTTTTTTCTTATTTTTAACATTTTTCGCTATATTCGGTCTTGTGAATACAGCTTTTATCAATTTGTAACTGGACACATAAAAACCCCTTATAAAAACTGGACGGACACGAGGGTTAAACCCTCTTAACCAGTTTAAAACAAAAAAGATGATGCATTTTGCATCACCCTTTTCATTGATTAACTGAAGTCTTTTTTATGCTTTCGGGATTAATTATTTCATTAGCTGAATCTAACAAATCCCCGATATCCATAAACAATTGTTCAACTTTAAGAAGCTCTCTCTCAAATATGAATATTTGTTTTCTTAGTTCTTTATTCAATATAGGATACGAATCATCATCTAGATCATCATCTTCATTAATATATTCTGGGGTGGCTTGTTTTGATACAATCGCCTCATCTTCATTAATTATTATTGTTCCATTTCTAACTTCATAAGGAAGCAACACATTGATAAGCCATGGTACAAAATCACTCAAAACTTTGTTTTTTGCATAAAACAACATTCTAAGGACATTTTTAACACTAATAAAGGATGGGCTTGTTTTTAAATTTCCTCGATATATTTCTTTATCATCCAAATATCTTTTTGTTTCATGAGGATTGCCAATTCCTATAGCGTGTCCAATATCTAGGAGGGAATAGTAAACCTCTCCATTAACAACCATAGTTCTTAATTTAACCTTAGGTTCTTTAGCGATAACGAATGGTTTAAAACTGGTATTTCCCATTAATCATCACCACCTTCCAAAAACACTGAGTCAACGATGGCTCTAATATCACCTATCTTTTGGTATAGTGACATGAGTTTATTAGCTGCTTTTGCGTGTTTTCTCTTAAGAGCCAAATTTAACGCTTTCCCAGATGAATCGCTAAACAAATCTAATTTTTTTGAAGGAATTATCGTTTTAGGTTCAAAAGAATTGACTTCTGGTGTATCTATTTTAGGCAATCTGTATGGTCTAATATCCATTTGATATAGTTCGCTAAATTTCTTAGCTATTTCATCAGTTAAAGGAACCACTTTTCTTTCTATTTTTTTGACATGGCCAGGAGTAATACCTAAAAGCTCAGCAATATCTTCTATGCTCATACCGTTTTTTTCGCGTATACCTTTGAAGTCAAAAGAAAACCTTTCATCTTTAGATACCAGAACCGATATGGTTTTGACGTTCCACTCCTCTATTGCTCAAGAAGAAGCGAAAAACATCTCTGATAACGTTAAATGGGGAATTAGAAAAAGGATGAGAGATGGTAACTGGAAAGTACCAACTGAGAAGTTCCTTGGTTATACCAAAGATGAAAACGGGAACATGATAATTGATGAAACTCAAGCCGATATCGTTAGAGCCATCTTTAATCTTTATCTCGCTAATAAATCAATAAAAGAAATCATCGCTTATTTAGAAGGTAACCACTACTTAACTGGTTCAGGCAAAGAGAAATGGAACCGTCAAAACATCATGCAGATTCTCCAAAACGAGAAATATAAAGGTGATTTAATTCTTCAAAAGACTGTAGTCATTGATTATTTATCTCACGAATCTAGAAGCAATAAAGACGGAAAATACGCGGACATGTGGTTAGTAAAGAACCACCACCCTGCCATTATTTCTAGAGAGGCTTTTGATTTAGTACAAACTATCATTGAGTATAAAAAGAATGACAGATTCCTTAGACCTGACAGCAGCAATCCTCTTTCTGCAAAACTCTATTGTGGCATTTGCGGTAAAAAGCTTGTTTATCAATCAAGAAGTGATGGCAAACAAATGTATAGCTGCAACGTTAATAGAAGAAATATAGAGAAAGAAAAATGTAGCCTTCCCCCTATTCAAGAAGAAGAGATAAATGCTATTTGTATCAAAGCGATGAAATCGTATTATTTTGATAGTTCTCTTACCGCTAATCTTTTAGATTGCTTAACTTCTATAGGCCAAGCTTCTCATAAGCAAGAGGAACTTAACAAAGTTAAGGAAGAAATCATCACTACTGAAAATAGACTCAAAGCCATCATTGAAGAAAAGATGGAAACCGACTCAGAAGAAGATGATGAAAGATTATCTAACGATTATAAAGAAGCCAAGAAGCATCTAAATGAATTAAAGGCTAAATTAGACACTTTATCTGGTGAAACATATCAATCCTTTATCTCTGAAGCTAGAAGCAAGGAAATCGCCTCTTTAATAACAAATATGGATAACGATGAATGTTATTTAAAACTTATCGATGAAGTAATCGTTAATGAAGATAACTCTATCACCATTATTGATAATGCTGGTCACCACGTTTCTAAAGAAAGCATCAGCAAAAATATCAAAAAGATAAATGATTTAGAAGAAGTTGTACATGGTTATTACACTTCTCCTATTACCGCTAAAGTTTATAAATACAAAATTGTAAGATTGGAGGATTACCCATGGCTCAAGAAATAATTCAAATTAATAAAGTTACCCCTGTTGGTAAAAGAAGAGTATGCGCTTATACCCGCGTTTCTTCTAAAAGTGAAGACCAGGAGAATTCTCTAACTTATCAAATTGAAACCTATACCAAGATGATCATGACAAATCCCGCTTATGAATTTTGTGGGGTTTTCGTTGATGATGGAGTAACTGGTACTTCTATTTATAAAAGAAAAAAATTCCAAAAGATGATAGATAAAGCCTTAAGTGGTCAAATCGATTTAATCATCACTAAGTCCTTATCTAGATTTTCTAGAAACACTGAAGATGCAATAAACATCTTAAGGGTTCTTAGGAACAACAACGTAGAAGTCTATTTTGAAACGGAGAATATTTCTTCTTTTAATATGGATAGCGAATTAGTCATTAACGTATTAAGTGCTCATGCCGCTAATGAATCGAAAGTCATCAGTGACAATGTTAGGATGAGCTACGCTAAAAACTTCAAAGATAAAAAAGCTTATTTCAACCCCGAACAGCTATATGGTTATCATCGCGGTAAAGATGGAAGTATTGTTATCGATGAAAAAGAAGCTGAGGCAGTTAGATTAATCTATGACCTTTATTTAAAGGATTACACTAGACAGGCAATTGTAGATGAGCTCGATAGGAGAGGTCTAAAACCTAGATTTACTAAGAAATGGACATTCCAGGCATTTAGAAAAATTCTCCATAACGAGAAATACATGGGTGCTGCTTATTTACAGAAAACATTCGTTAAAGGCGTAAGAGGAAAGCGACTTAAAAACGATGGAACGCTACCCACTATTCTAATCGAGAACAATCATCCCGCTATTGTAACTAAAGAAGTATGGCTGGCCGCTAATGAAAAGTTAAAACAGAAAGCCATTCAATATCAAAGTCAGGTTCAGTACGATGAAAAACGAGAAGGTAAAATCTGTTTTAATAAGAGCATTTATTCTGGTCTCTTCATGTGTGGAAAGTGTGGTAAAAACTATAATTTCAAAATAAACAATAGAGGTAAGGCATCAGAGTCTAGAATTTTCCACTGTGCATCAAATCGAGAAAGAAAGACTTGTGAAAATGATGATCTTCCTTTAGATGTTATCGATATCATTACTCTTAAGGTTGTAAACAAGATTATCACTAATAAAAAGAACTTCTTTGATTTGCTAGAGGAATCCTTCAATTCTAAAAATGACGTAGAGAAAAAGAAGAAAGAAATACAGGAATTGCAAGAAAAAATAGATGTTTTACAAGCAAAATTCAAAAAGTACAAAGATATTGATGATGAGTTTTATCGCGAGGTCAACAAGGCTTATAAGGAAAAGCTAAAACCGCTATATCAAAAGAAAGTAGCTCTTGAGAATTCAATAAGCACCGCTACTACCATTAACGATTATCTATATCAATTTAAAAAGGTCCTATCACCGTACGACAGAACCATTTCTTCTTTAATTGACTTTCCACTTAACAAAGTCTTTAGTAGGGTAATCATTCATGATAGAGATCACATCACCTTTGTTCTTGGAGAAGCTGGTGATATTTCCACTATTTCTTCTATGGATGATGACATCCTGATTCAAACGGAACCATACCTAATCAGGAAGACAAAACACCTTCTTAAATATGGAATCTATATTAACTAAGGGAGCTGGCCTAAATGGACAGAAATGATACAGTGGAACAAAATTGAGTACCACTGGAACACAAATGCTTTTATTGCGCGGTTTGCTTATTTTCTTATAAATTTTAAATCATTTTGATTGTTTTCAATTTTAGTGAATCGTTCCACTTCCATGTGGAGATTATATTTATTCCTTAATTCGGCGATTTTGCTCATTAGTGGAGAGGCGTGATGTTTATCTAACGCTTCTTGAGATTCCCATGAATCAATCAATAAGACTGTTTCTTGATCATCTAAAGGAAGGAAATATTCATATCTTAAATTTCCTTCTTCTTCTCTAATCTCAGAAAGAAGTCCACCATCAACCATTTCTTTAAGAAAAAATCTTATATTATCTTTCGTGCCGTGGTAATAGATATTTATTGTAATTGCCATTAGCTCATCTCCATCATATTTTTGTTTATTCACCTTTGAATTATATCATTTTTAATAAAAAAGGACTGACACATTATATCAATCCTATTTAATCAAGTTGACAACAACTTCTTTTTTTATAACAATAAATTCATTCATCGACAATTGGACTTTGAAATGTATTCATTCATCGACAATTGGAGACATTTGCTAAAAAAATCCCCAAGGAGTAAATCCAAGGGGTTTTTATTTTCAAAGTATTTTCTTAAGATTTTCTTTAAGTTTCGGAACGCTTTCATAAAAAACACCGGTGATGTTTAACTCTTTAAGATGTTCCAAATTTTTAGGTCTGTCATCGACCATTATGACCTTATCAAATGGACGAGAATAGGATGCCAGTATTCTTTCGTAATATTCCTTTTGAGGTTTCTTGCATTTCATAAAGTGTGAGATGAAGATGCGGTCAAAGAGATAACGGAATTTGAATTTCTTTAGTACTCTTTCAACTAAGCCTTTACATGCGTTTGATGCAAGGATAACTTCGTTATCCTTTTTAAGTTCATGAATATACTCGATAAGGTCTTTATTTACAACAGCAGACTTAATCCAGGTTCTAATAATCTTTCTTGGCCTAATCTTGCATTGCTCTGAAACAAGATTAGCAATCTCGTCTAAGGAGAATTTACCATCATCGCCTTCCTTGCAGTAGTAATCACTGAGATTTTTGCCTTCTTCTTCTCCAAATTGCTTTTTAAACCATGGAGGAAGCACACTTGATGACACAACTCCAAAACAATCAAACATAACAAGGTTCTTCTTTTGGGTTTGTTGATAATGCCAAATGTTACATATTAAGGATTTCTCACATTTTGCCTTGTGGTTATGATATTTCTTTTTGTCGTTATCGTAATACTGAAAACTGAGTTTTGAATCATCACGAGCAACCGAAATTGAATCGTATTTAGCAAGGTATAAACATTTATCATTATCAATCCGAGACTCATTTATTTTTAAACGTCTTAAGAACTTTTTGTAGTTTGATAAATCAATTGTTTTAAGGTGAACAACAAAATACATTTGAGGTTTACCACCCTCATAGACATTTTGACCAAAGCCTAAGAATTCAATCTCGATGTCCTCTTCTTTAAAAAGTGATAAATCTAGAAACAGTCTCTTTTCAAGAGCCTCTAAAACCTGATCATGAAGTACGTATTGAACATCAATGGGTTTTGAATTATTTGGGAAAAGAAGCCTGGTCGCTATTGAGGAAGTAATACAATTCTTTGAAATTGTTGAGTTTTTCTTACGTTGAGGAAAAATGACGTGGTTATCTTTTGTAAAAACAAGAGCATTTACACCAATATGATTTGAGAATTTTGATTCTGATAAAGGTCCAATATCTGGACCTGGTTCGTACAAAGATCTTAAAGATAAATCTTTAATAATTTCAAAGTCCACCGCTCTATTAGTGACTAAATGGTTATAGAAATTAGAACGAGATAAGCTGAATATAAAGTGGTCATCTTTCTTTTTGTAAAAGTCATCAAGTCTTATGGTTAGTGTGTTCTCTTTAGAACTAGATGAATGCAGTCCAAATAATGTGTTATAGTTTTGTTCAACGAAACCTTCTAATTCAAAGAATTTGTCTGGATGATCATCAATTTCATATGAATAGTTATTTTGATGAACATGAACACATTTGTAGCAAACAGGCATGCTCTTTTTACCAAAGGTAATAATCTTCTGATATTCAGGTTTTTTGTATATCTTCATCATCTCTTCGGTTGATGTATTAACCTTAAGGTTATCCTCGAAAATACGAGAGAATACACCTGCGAAGAATATCAAGATATTTGATGCAGCAAAACCAAAGGCGGTAGCGATTGTCGTTGCAATTACGTCTTCATTAAAGAAATAAACAAGTAAAAACCCAAGGCCGACAAAGAATGCCGCTACAATCAAGAATAAAATAATGTATCTAAAATACGAACGGCTTCTTAAAAAGTAAAACAACTTAATTATTTTTCTTTTCATATTCGTCTCTAACTTTTAAAAGTATTTTATGTATTGCCTCTGTCTCCTCATAATTGGATGTGTAAGCAAAGCTTGTGTAGAAATTATAATAGTGACGGTTTAGTCTTGGAATTGAATCAAAGTTGTATACTTTGTCTCCATCATAGATTTTTTGTTCAGAATGGTTAATAAAAACTTTGTGATCCCCAAAATAAACATAAGAACGTTTAAAGTCGAGGTTTTCTCTCCAGTCAACTTCAATATTAACTTCTACACCATCAATTAACAAATTAACTTTTGAATAGATTGGTAATTTAACGTTATCAGCTAACTTGATTTCGTACCCTAAAATAGTGAATTCCTTAAATGGGAGCCACTTTTTTGCAAGGGATAAAGAGTTGACTCCGCTATCAATCCACGTTCCCTCGAGTGGAATTTTTGCATCATTTATTTCTTGCCCATTTGAATATGGGTCATTAACAAAAATATCGATTTTAGTTATTTTTGAAATACAAAATATTTCACTAAAATGTTTAACCTCTTCACCATTTTGCCAGTGATATGAGGTATTTAGACATAAACCTTTGTTCTTAGCAAAACTATATAATTCCTCGACTTGCTCAATTTTTAAAACCATCGGTTTTTCAACAATGACATCTAAACCTTGCTTTAAACATTTCTTAATAAGCGAATAATGTGTAGCAGGCGGAGTTGAAATAATTGCAAGATTAACCTCCTCATTTTTGATAAGCTCATCTAAAGATGTATAGAAGGGAAGATTTGGGAAAACCAAACGACCACTGGCCCCCTCAGAAATATCCATAAGTGCAGCCAATTCAAAAGCGTTGGACTTAAGCAACCCTTCTTTATACTTGGTCACAATTGTTCCAAGCCCAATTAGTGCAGCACGTTTAGTCTTATTCATACGATATAGAATATTCTATCAAAGAAAATATTCTTTTTACACACAAATAGTGTGTTTATTAAATCTTTGAGAATTCTTAAAGTAAATTCCGTTTCTTAAGAAAAAACTGAAATTAGTCTAATAATAGTAAAATAATACCTGTTCCCTTAGAGATATAAATTGAAAGGCAGATGTTTTTTATGAAATGGGAACACATAAATTTTCTTCAAAGAAAAGCTATCGTGTCATGGTAGTTATTTAATGTTCTAATATCTGAAACAATCTCAACCTTTTTGTGACCTTTTCCAGTTCTTAAATTATCGACATCAACACCTTGTTCTTTTGCTTTTCTTAAAAGAAGAGTTATATATTAGCCTATCTCTTTAGAAACAAATGTTTTCTTTGAAGAGGGAATATCGAAATATTTAACTAATAAATTTTTAATATTTGCATTAAGCTTTTCATGAAACGTTGTTGGCTTCCAAACAAATTTATACTTGTTAGCGTTTGCTTCAAACTTTGCTCCATCTAAAAACACTTCATCAATACAAATATCAAAATATTTGATGATAGAGGAAACTATACTAGAAAAAAGTTCTTTTTGATGCGGAACAACTATGTTGCTATGAAATTTAGATATTGTTACATATGATGGTCTTTATTGTTCCATCAGATATATAAAACGAAGATCAAATTCTAAGTTTTATTCTAAGCTTCTCACACTTCCTGAATGTTTAGAAAAGCCATAGATTATAGAAGCAAATAATCGATATGGATTATAAGATTTTCTTCCAACATTTATGTCTCTTGTAATCTCTTTTTCTATTATCTTAGAAGCGTTTGATCTCTCTAATATTTCGAGAAAAGTATCAAGTTTTAGTTTTTCCTTCTCACTTATATCGAAGGAAGGCATCAGAAAAACTTTTTCTGTGATAAAATAAGACATGTACAATACCTCCTTAGACAATAATATTGTACATTAAGCTCGATATTTCGGGATTTTTTAGTGTAAGAAAAAAGGGCGTTAAGATTTTAATTTCTTAACAGCCCCTTTATTTGTAAACAAATAATGGCTATTCGCTAAGATATGAGACGAAGATAATTTAGTTATTAATAGCGACAGTATTATCATTTTTAAAAGTCATAGTTAAATCATATTCATGATAGATGTAATATCCATATTCGTTAAATAATTCAACTCCCATGGCGTTATTATTCACTTCACTTTCAGGAATAGAAACAGAAGTTCCACTAGCCTTATAACGGAAACGATATCCATGGGCGGGTGTATAATAATGGATCTCTACTTTAGAATATTTCCTCATTATAAATCGCATGTTCTTCAGATAAGCCTTTGGCCTTATTGTTTCGATAAACAGTATAGGAATTAACATCAGGATAATCACTAATATGGCATTGGCTTGTCTCAGTGTTACAAGTCGCCTCATATTGATGATGTTCGTTAATAATTTCAGTTGGCTTAGTGGTGAAATGTTCTTCTCTATTTTTATAGATGTTTAAAAAGCTTTGCTATAGTTTTTGCTTTCAGCTTTGCTGGCTTCCGAAATAAAAGCGTCATAATTTTCTAATTCCCAAGGGAATGGGACTTTTTTAACATTTTCTCCATAAATTGTTTTAAAGTCATCCTTCATCGAAATGATGTTATAGTGATTCGCTTCCCATTTTGCTTTTCTTGTTTCGGTTTCTGCTAGGTTGATATGATCTTGTTCATCATTATCTGCGATTAACATAAAGACTTCAGTTTTATATTTTTCGTTACTCTTACAGTAATTATGCATCGCTTCATCTCCACTACTATTTCCAAAAGAAAGTACAGGGACTTTACCAATTTCTTGAGAGATTTGTTTAACTTTGTTGGTCTTTAAATTTTTAATAATTAATTCATCAGTACGAATAAGATATTCATCTGATTTCATTGTGTAATCAACACCGTCTTGATCACCTTGTCCACTAGATTTAGTAACAACATCCATACCAATAATTTTATTAGATGGAATACCAATTGATTCAGTTATAGAACGGCAGATATATCTATCAGAGCCAGAAACAACATAATAATCAAAATTATTATCTTTTAAATAATCAAATACTTCTAACATTGGTTTATAAAAACTTGTAGCGAAGGTCATACCAGTAAATCCATAAGGAGTATTTGTTGCGTATTCTTTAACATAGCGGTCAAATTCCGCAACGCTCATTCCTGCATAAGCTTTAGCAGCAGCATAAGCATGTCTCATATCAAAGTGATCAGGAAGTTTAGTGCCTTTTCTAACAAAATCTCTAATTTCTTGAGCAACTTCTTTAACTTCTACTGGACAAATATCTTTATAGTTAGGATCTTCTAAAGCGCGATATTCTAACAAATTATATTCAAAATAAGTTGGATATAATTCTCCAATAAAAGTTCCATCCATATCAAATGTTGCAATTCTATCTTCTACTGGAATAAAGTTTTTTGAATTAGGATTAGTAACATCATTAACATAATTAATTAAAACATCTAAAGAGCCAGTTGACTTATCTGTTCTTTTCCATGATTGAAAATATTGTTTTTGTGATTCTTGAGAGCAACCTGCTAAACAAACAATTGCAGGAAATATAGCAAATAAAATGTTTCTTTTCATATCAATTTACCTCTTGAAATATTATGACAAAAAAGAATAAAAAACTCACTAAATTTTTTAGTGAGTGATTTAATTTTTTGGCGGAGATTTAGGGATTTGAACCCTAGCGAGGCTTGCACCTCCTATCGGTTTTCAAGACCGACCCCTTCAACCACTTGGGTAAATCTCCATTTTGGTGGACCCAGTAGATCCCGACACTACAACAACTCCGTTATGAGCGGAGGGCTCTTCCTTTGAGCTATGGGTCCATAGCGTTATGTATTATAACAAAACGCTTTTAAAAATAAACTAATTATTTTTTTCTTTTTCTAATTCGTTAGCAAGATCAATTTGATCTTTAAGTGACCTATTAACAAATTCTGTAATTGCGTCTTTCTTATACTTTCGGCCAAGCAAGACAAGAATGATTCCGATAATAATAAAGATGATTTCTCTAAAACGATAAACAATTCCTAAAGGCGCAAAAACTGCAGAAGCTGCGGTAGAACCTAAGACAAATTCAAGAGCCATCTGGGTACCTAATTCTCTAGATCCGGCTTGCATTGGAATGATGAATAATAAATTACCCATCAAAGATGCGGTAGACATAATTAACAAGCCATCAAAATAATTGACAGAGATTCCAGCAGGAACGAAGTAATAAAGAATTAAGAAGTACTCTAAAGCCTCCAATAGTCTAGTTGAGTATTGAATTAACATTACGGCGATAAATCTCCAAGTCTTATTCCTAAAGGCTCTAATATTATCGTCGATTTCAATATAAGAGTCCTTATGCTTTTCAACATATGGAGCGAGTTTTCTCTTAACTAAAGGGATTTTCGCTAATAAGCGCATCGCAGGATAGGCAAAACCTATCTTTTTAAAGATAAAGAAGCCTAACGTGAGAAGGAACAAAACTCCTCCTGAAATGCCTAATAATATGCTCACCCATACAGGTGCGGTATGCCCAAAGGCATGATAAATACCAAACATGATAATGCCAGTAATCCAAAGTAAGAAGTGGCCTACAGCGTAAACAATTGAGAATGTTAAAGTTGATGAGGCCGCTCTTTCTACAGGAACATAACGCTTCAAGGCCATAATACGATATGGCTCTCCTCCTACTAATCCCGCAGGAGTGACGTTATTAAGTGCAAATCCCGCTGCGCATATACGCATCATGGAATGCATCTTTACGTTTTTTGAATCTTCACAAAGAATTAACTTATAGCTAAGAGCGTGTAAGAAATAAATAACAATCCAAACGGAAATAATCGCTGCAAGTAATCCTAAGATTCTTGGGCTAAAAAGCATATTCCAGTCGGTATCTCTAAACCAATTGTTTTGCCAAGCAAGTAAAACAATGCCGCCAATACCAAGAGCAAAGAATACTAATCTCCACCTAAATTTCATCGAAGCCTTCCTCTAAGCATCTCTTGGCGAGTCTTTCGTGTTTAATAAGTAAGAAATATTTAAGTGCTTCTAAAACCACGACATTAACTGGGAAAATCCAGAACGCTTGATCAAAGCACATCAATGTGAGTAAGGTAACAGTTCTGAAATTGAAGACTAAGAGGTTACTTAACCAAACAGTCTTATTAACACCTTTCTTCCACATTTCAGAAACTTTTTCAGGAATCACTCCACCATTTTCAATAATTCTTTGATGTAACTTTTGGAAGTTAGGAGTCATCTTCTCTTGGTTTTTAGTGTAGGTAATGTATGAGTTATACACTAAACGAGGGAAGAATTTATTTGGTGCTAATTCTTCAACTTGTTTCTTTAAGCTTTCGGTTGTGCTTAATTCACAATGACTACTACCAGTAATATACATATATTCATTTTTAAGGTAGTCGGCAACTCTAGCCTGAGTCGCGTGGAAATATACACCTACTGGAACAGAAATAAAGAAGATCCATCCATTCCAAGGAATGTTAGTGAATGGGATATTATCCCAAAGCATAATATGAATCGATACAGCGACATAAATCGCAAAATAGACCACTCCATCAGAGAAACCATCAAAACATCTTCCGTATAATGAGCCGTTTCCACCCATACGAGCGATTTGTCCATCCGCACAATCGAATACGTATGAAAATAAGACTAAGAAACAGCCAATACATAAGGGCCAAATCCAGCCATATGGGAAGGCTAGAAAAGTTGCCCCAGTGATACCGATAACCATCGAACACACAGTCGCGACGTTTGGGCTTAATCCTAATTTATGAAATAATTTTGCAATTGGTAAGGAAATTTTCTCCATCACATAGACGTCCATTGGATCGTTTATTTTACGTGCCTTTTGCAATTTCTTTTGTAATTCTTTTTGTTCTTTAACTTTTGACATAACGCAAATAATATACTCTTACCTATTAAAAAAATAAATATTTATATTTTTAAAATCCGATAATCCCGCAGAAAATATAACCAAAAGCAATCGCGGTAACTAAACAAATTGCTACAACTAGGCCTGCTTTTTTTAATGTGGATTTGCTCTTTAAGAGCACCATCATGCCTAAGCCTGAATTCACTAATAAGCCCGCTAATAGGGCTCCAAAAGATAATCCACCACTAAGATATAACTCAGATAATAAAACACTAGAAGCACAGTTAGGAATGAGTCCTATTAAAGATGCATATAACGGGGCTAAGTAGCGATTAGACACTAAGAAGTTTTTAAAATTATCTTCCCCAACACTAGCGATAATTAGTCCTAAAGCAATATTGATTACTAAGACATACGCAAATATTTCTAATGAATGGATAAGTGGATGAATAAAATGCTTATGAAGTTTAGTGTGTTCATGATGATGTTCATGACAAATCACGTCAGTGAGTTCTTCTTCTGGCTTACTTATTTCTTGCTTACGGTAAATTAAATCAATTAAATAACCAATCGCAAAGCCAATAACAAACTTACTACCAATTAATGGTAATACCCAAATAGTCTGGGCGCTTGGTTTAGTTAATAAAACTAAAATAGCCTCATCACTACAAGATAAGAAGACCGCCACTAAAGTGCCAAAAGTAATATAACGTTTAATATACAAATCACCAGCAAGAACCGATGTTCCACATTGTGGAATAATTCCAAATAAAGATCCTAATAACGGTGATAACTTTTGGTTCTTTGTTAAAAACCTAGATAACTTGTCTTCAATAAAAGAGAGCAAAAGATGAAAGGCAAAAACAAAGGCTAGCACTAATGCGCTGTCTTTTAAGGCGTCTAGTAATACATCTTTAGCAATATCCCAAGTCATCTTTTGCCTGCCTGTGATATTAAAAAACAAATTCTTGAATAAATCAAGAACATTGAATTAAAAAAACACCTCAAGCGAAGTGTTTATATTTGTCAATCAGGGCGCTGAATCCTGAATCGCCGACATCCATTTCCAAAGAAATGCGCCATGGTCGCACAACGGCTTTCCACCTTTGACAATGATATTATAACAACATATCGATACATATCAATCAGAGATTCAAAATACGTTTTGACAACAATTATAAATTATATATAATAAAGTGTGAACCCAAGATGGTAATTGGAGCCATAATCGGTTCATTTTTCTTTTATTCTCTTAAGATACAGTTCAAGGTTTCTTTTTGGATAAATAGGATTAATCTTTTTCTCCATTTTAGTCTTCCTCCTCGTAATAATATGAACAATCAATTCCTTTAAGAAATAGTTCTCTACTATTTATATCATCTGTTGAACTACTTAATTTAGATATTACATGATGATTTTGTAAATAAAGTAACCACTGTTGAAGAAGAAAGAATCGCCCATAAATGTTTCTTCTAATGTGTCGTAGTTTTCATCACACCACTCAATGACGCCTTTAAAATCTTCTCTAGATGGATCTTCGTTATAACAAATCTTGAAGTCGTTTGGAATAAAGCCAAACCATGAGAAGAACATTTGTTCTTTTTCTTCGATAGTCATATCGGTGACATCTATGCCAGAATGGACCAATTCAATGCTTTGTGCGTGAAACTTTTTAAAATATGAGAATATTCTTCTACCACTCTTTCTGAATCCAGAAATAGGATCTAAAGCATAAAACGATTTGAATTTGGAGAAGAGTTTGCCCTCATCTGGATAATACATTACCACTCCATCATCGATGTCTTTAACATAAACTCGACAACCAGGTTTCATGTATTTCTTTAAAGTTTTAATGACTTTAAATGGATTCTTCCAATCAATGAAACCCATCGATATGTCAATGAAATCAAATTTATCGATTCCCATTTCGTTCATATATTTCACTAAGTTTTCCTCGAAGTCGGGTTTTTCCACATCTTGTTCGTAGAATTTACATTTTTCACTACGATAATCGTAGTTTGCTTCAAAGACCGCTTTTTCGTTATAACACAAGCCAATCATTTTATCGAATTTTTCGAGATTGATTTTTCTCATTGTAGATGGGGCAAACATACAAGTGGTAATTAAACCATTTAAATGTTCTTGTCCTTTTAATAAGTCATCAACAACTTCTTTTTCAAAACGATAGAGTAATTCACCTTCAGTTTTTAATCTTCTCTTTTCATATTTATCATCAACATCGTAATAGCGATTGGCTAATCTAATTTCTTCTGAATCATTTAATTGTTGAGAAATAGTGAATGTTTCAGCGGTTCCAGCCACTGCACTACCGAGGCTTTTTAAACCTTGCTCGATTTTTTCTAAAAGTTCGCTTGTGGCTTGTTCTTGATTACCAGTCGCATTGATGTGTTGAATTCTCGCTAGATAATAATCAAACGCAGCAGTGAGCTCGACGTTTCCCATAATAAATGGAATGATGGCTAGTTGTCCTTTTGTGTAATATTTATAAGCTTGTTCAATTTCATTTAACACATGAACACTCGCTAAAGTGTTTTTGGAAACTAATACCAAAAAGATTTTGCATTTAGAAATCGCATCGACAATATCAGAGGCATAAGAGAGAGCAACATTTCTTGGAGCAATCCAACATCTATATCCTCTTTCCTCCAAAAAGTTGACTATCGCCATCGCGTGATCGACGTCATTTCGGTTATAAGAAACGAATATTTCCATAACTATTTTCCTTTCCTCACTAACTCAACACACATAATATCTGTGTATCCAGGATATTCAAATTTAAAAGTGTACCCACATTTGCGGTATAAATCGCGAGCTTTTTGATTGTCTTTAACACACGCTAAAGAGTAGGTATTCTTACTAGGTAATGAGTTAAGCATACGGGTAGCAACTCTCATCTTACGGAATTCTTGTAGAACTGCTAAAGACATAATTTGTATGCCTTCCCATTCATAATTGAGGGTTTGAAAATACCCTTCCATCGCATGTTCAAATTTAGGGGTTAAATAGCCAATTGACTCAAGCATTGCTTGTTTCATTTCCTCATAATTGTTTTCTGGGAATTTCTCTAAAATCACCATAAATCCTGCTGTTTTGCCATTAATTTTTCCTAATTTTATGTTTTTATAATTGAAAAGTGTTTGGCGAGTTAACATCGCTTTTGCGCATTTCATAGATAGTGTATCGTTGTTATCGAAAAAGGCTGGATAGACATATGGATCGGTTTCATAAATGAGTTTACCAATCGCTGCGATTTCTTCATCATCATTGAGATTGACTTCTTCTAATGTGAAGTAATTGATTTGTAAATCTCTGACGGTGTTGATATATTGATTCATCACCGATT
The DNA here is from genome assembly GCA_017447165.1 of Bacilli bacterium. Classification (GTDB taxonomy): domain Bacteria; phylum Bacillota_I; class Bacilli_A; order RFN20; family CAG-826; genus UBA2450. Next base: position 41,076 of record JAFSOD010000001.1, on the reverse strand, counting down.
GCGCGTGTGGTAAGGCTTTATGAATACAACCTACAGCTTCTCTGATAGCGGTTTGAAAATCTGCTGCGCAAATGATGTCTTTCCCTTTTGGTGGAATGTACTCTAAATTCAGTGTATCAATATATGTTCCATCAGTGCAGGGGAAGAGGTAGCGACAATCAATTTTATGAATATTGAATTTGTCATAGAATCTCATTCTTTTATTTCTCTTATCGTTATAATCATCTGTTTCCACTACTTCGGTTTCTAAAAGGATTCCGTTTGTTGCGATTTGTTCTAATAATTCCTTCAAGAATTTAGATCCGTAGCCGCCATTTTGGTTTTCCGAAAAGATTTGTAAATAATCTAACCAGAAAAACTTTTGGCTAGTGAGCATGCCTAAAGCAAAACCTTTCATGACATCATGGTCATCATCGCTATAATAGGCAAAACATTGATATTTCCCTTCGATTAAAAGGTCCATGAAGTCATCATAAGATTTCAATTCTTTAGGAGGAAATTCTTCCTTCATTCTTTGATAAAAGTAAGTGAAATGTTGATGGTTTAATTTCTTAATCATAGTATCCCCTCCACTTTGGTGGACTGTCCTCTGATGTAGCAATATTATAGCAAAAAAATAAAAGGACTGACACATTGTATCAATCCTATTTAACTAAGTTGGCCCAAATGTACAGAAATGATACAAATGGAACAAACTAAAAACCTGTGGAATAGATAAATATTAGTTTAAATATTCTTTTTAATGAATCCTTCAATCTTGTCAAAAGGAATTTTGTCGTGATTTATGCCGCCATCATACAAGTCGCAGTGTGTAGCGTCTTTGACTAATAAAAATTCTTTATTGTCGCCTTTTAATAATTTATATGCATCTTGTCCAAAATATAAAGAATGCGCTTTTTCACCATGAACAATTAAAACAGCATTTCTTATTTCGGAAGCATATGTAAATAATCTTGTATTCAATAAAGATGTTCCCGCGGTGACATTCCATCCACCATTACTATTTAAACTGCGCGAATGATATCCACGCGGTGTTTTATAGTAGTCGTAATATTGTTTTACAAACCAAGGAGCATCGCTTGGATCGTCCACTACTCCTCCACCTAATTTATAATTACCATTTTTAAAATCTAATGTTCTTTGATTATTTATAGCCACTCTTGCTTGATATCTACTTTCTTCATTATTTCCGCTATCAAAATAGCCATTGCCAGTCACTCTAGACATATCATACATAGTGATAGCAACTGTGGCTTTGATTCTCGTATCGATACAAGCTGTTTGAATAGCCATGCCGCCCCAACCACAAATACCGATGATAGAGATTTTATCGTGGTCAACATTATTTAAATTAGATAAATAATCAACTGCGGCTTGGAAATCTTCAACGTTGATATCTGGTGAATTCATATATCGTGGTTCCCCACCGCTTTCACCAGTAAAAGATGGATCAAAGGCAATGGTTAAGAATCCTCTTTTAGCCATCTCTTGAGCGTATAAACCACTTGATTGTTCTTTAACCGCCCCGAAAGGACCACTTACCGCAATTGCAGGAAAAATTTTTCCTGTTTTTGGCCAATACATATCCGCGGCAAGTTCAATGCCAAAATGGTTTTTAAAAGTAACTTTTTGATGATTGATAGTTTCATCTTTTGGGAAAACTTTATCCCATTCATTGACTAATTTAAGCATTAGATATTCCTCCCAAGCTCATACGCTTGTTTTAATTTTTCATTATTGTTAATTTCATTAGGGCCGTTTACTCCACCAACGAATAAGGCGTTTTTAAATTCGACACCATCAAAGCAATCAATCCAGCCTTGTAAGCCATTGATGGCTTTCTCAGGAACATATTGTTCATCTTCTGCCGCGACAGTTAAGAAATAGACTTCTTTAAATCTATAGTCTCTTGAATATAAAGAATTGCATCTATCAATTAAGGTTTTCATTTGACCGGACATTTCATAATAGTAAATCGGTGAAACCCATACTATTACTTCGCTTTCGCATATCTTGTCCGCAATATCAATCGCGTCATCATTTATAACGCATTTATGAGTTTTTTGACACGCTAAACAGCCACGACAGAAAGCAATATTTTTATCTTCTAAAGAGATAAAAGAAACATTATGTCCTGCTTCTTTCGCTCCTTTTTCAAATTCTTTTGCCAAAGTTTCGGAATTGCTTCCGCTTCTAATACTTGTCGAAATAATTAATACTTTTTTCATATCTATTCTCCTTTTAAAACAAATATCACAGATTCTTTATTTAATAGAGCGTTTAATTCGTTTTTGTTTAGATTAATATGCCCAAGTCTTGTATATGACCAGGAACTGGTACTGTAGAAAACTGAAATGGCATTGCCGCTATATAAGACGATATCTCCTGGCACGACATCTATTTGTGAATCATTTCTAACAATTGATTGACCAATAGAGCCAGTTTGTTCAAAACCACCATATTTATGCATATTAATGGTTAAAGGCAATATTCCTTTTAAGGCTTTAACTGAGTCATTGTTTTCCCAAGCGACATCTAATTCTCGATTATCAATTGACAGTTTCATATTCTCTTCCTTTTTTTGTGGATGTGCTCGATGAATTTGTGTTAGGAGTGCAACTGGTTAAAATAAGTAATGGTAAAACAAAGTTTAATAATCTCTTCATTTCTATCTTCTATTTCCTATATTGCCTTTGTTTGGCAATTCATCAACATCTAAAGTTGCTTCTGGATTCGGCCAATCTTTCACCACTTCTTCTGTCCCAGCTTCTATAGCTTTTTCATAATAAGCTTTTTTAAAATCTATTTGTTTCTTGTAATATTTGAGTTCTTTGATTTGTTTTTGAATGTTTTCTTCTTGTTCTAAGATAAGTTGATATCTTGCTTTTAAGGTTTCATCACCCTTCAAGGCTAAATCGACATATTCTTTTATCTTCTTGATGGGCATATTCAAATTTTTTAAACAGTTAAGCATTCTTAGCCAGGGGAAATCTTTGTCTTCGAACACGCGTATGCCGTTAATTCTTTTAACCAAAGGGAATAATCCTTCTTTATCGTAATATCTAATTTTAAGCATCTTAGCAATTTCAGATATGGAATAACTCATATTTTTCACCTCGCATTTATATTGTAAAAGTTAGAGTTAACTCTAGGTCAAGCACAAAAAATAAAAAGGACTGACGCACTAGTATCAATCCTATTTAACTAAGTTGGCATGGTTTCAGTGTTTTGATACAACGCACCACTTGCAAAATTATGCACCATTGTTTCTTGAATAACTTGATAGTTAAATACTATAAAAAAACATCTCATAAGAGACGTTTGTATCAAACAGGGCGGTGAATCCTGAATCGCTGACTCCATTCGTGAGGAATGCGCCGTGGTCGAACACCGACTTTCCACCTTTGACGTTTTTATTATAACAACGTATTAGAACTTATCAATCAAAGATTGAAAAATCGTTTTGACAATAAACACAAATTATATATAATATAAGTGTGAACCCAAGTTGGCAAACGGAGCCTTCCTCGGTTCATTTTTTTTATTAATTTTATTTTTAGAAATCTTGCTTAGATAAGTGTCCAATTTTTTCTTTGGGTACAAAGTAACTATTTTGTTGATATTTGCATTACGATTTAAAGTTAAAGAAGACCCTGTTTCTACGATTACTACAATTGGATCTCCAGAGCTTGCAACTATACTCGTCACAATAAATGTTCTTGTTTCGCTAAAGCGAGCGATGCATCTAGTGTTTTGCAAGTCATGTAAAGAGTCATATATTTCCTCTGGTAAAAGGCCATGAAAATTATGTTTCCCTTAGATCCTAGTGGCTGCATACATTCCCATAATGTTTTGCTGGTAATATAAAGCGATCCCTTTCTAAAAACATTAATATCTAAGTTGTCATTAATATTTTTTAAATGAGAATTATGTAACTCAATATCAAAAGGAACATAATCATTTGCTTTGAAGGTTTCAAATGCTTTAATTGCCTCTTTTTTATTCCCAAGATTGATTTTACGTATCATGTCTATATTATTACATAATATGTAATAACTTGTCATTGGTTTTCGCAGAAAAAGACAAGAAAAAAAGGATTGACTTTGTATCAATCCAATTATCAACTTGTGGTGACCTGTATGGGATTCGAACCCATGAATGCCACCGTGAAAGGGTGGTGAGTTAAGCCGCTTCTCCAACAGGCCAAGTGTGGCGCCTACCGAGGGACTCGAACCCACGACCGATCGGTTAACAGCCGATAGCTCTACCGACTGAGCTAGGTAGGCAGCTCACTTACGTTTAAAAAACGCAAGAATGATTATATATTATTGATTATTATAAAATCAAGGAGCTTTATTTAATTTTTGAATTAATTAAATCCAAAACACTTTTAAGAGTGGTTAATTCTGCAATTTCTTCAGAATCGAATTCGATACCGAGGGTGTCTTCAATCTCAAGCATCACTTCCACTAAATCAAGAGAATCTAAACCAATATTCTTTAAAGAATCTTCTTCTTTTAAATTAGAGATATCAATTCTTTTCGCTAATATATCTGATACTACTTTTCTGGTGTCCATAAATAAGCCTCCGTATCAATATTTTATACAATATAATCTAAAAGAAAAGAGGTAATCCTCTCTTCTTTCTAAATTAATAGTGAATCGCTGGATAAGCGACACTTCCTGGAGCGGCAATGGCCCCACCTGTGTTACCTGATTCAAGTTCTTGAGATGCGCCTTGTTCAACGTTTTGAGCATGTTCAGTAACTTTACTAGCAGTTTGGTTATAAACAGTAGCAATAGTTACAGAAACAGCAGCGAACACCATTAAGGTAAGAATGATACCAAGTAATTGTCCTTTAATTTCAGACATAGCTAATTCTCCTTTCTATCCGTAATATCCAATCACGGTGGTTCTTGATGCGGTAATCTTAACGTCGTGACTCGCCATTATAAGCGGATGATAATAGCGATAAATGGTATATTCCACAACATCACCAATAACTGGTTCAGTTGGAGAAATCGTTTCGAAATTTACCTTGTAAACATCTTCTAAATATGAGATGTATTCTGAATCCACTCTTCCTGATTTAGCGATTAAATAGCCAATAGAAATAGAGTGAGAATCTAAATAACTATACGCAGCAGATAAACACATCATATCTCCTCCTAAAAGAAGGAATAACACGACAAAGACCATAGATAATATTAGACCTAACTTATATGACATTGATGTAATCTCCTATAATCGAAACAATACTGATGGATAAAACGATAGTAATTGCTCCTGCTCCAATCAAAGGGAAAGAATTAAAAATGTCTAAACCCTTCTTATGAGAATCAATCAACTCATCAAAATGCTTTTCCTTGATATTGTTAAAAAGTAAATTAAATTCACTTAATTCAATCGCGTTTTCTCCGTTATCCACCATTTGGTAAATAGACAACATTAGCGACTCAATGGTGCGATTATTGAATTTACTAGCAAAATTAATATATGGGCCAATAGTCTTATCAACATCAATTTGCATCAGCATAGAGTTGATCGCATCTTGAACAAATAGTTCTGCATAAGGAAGTAACATCTTAAAAGATGTATAAACGTTATTTCCATTAGAGATAAAAATTTCAAAATAAGATAGTAATGAAATAAGTTGATCAACATGGTCTTTTTCGTTTTTCTTTTCCATAGAGGAATATCTAGATAAGTAGAAATAAATAAGTAATAAACCACCTATCCCAACAAAAATCGGAATATAAATTTGTTTTAAGAAAATATATGACCCTAGCGCTAAAGCGATAACTAAAACAATAATCAAAATAAGGAACAGTATTTCCTTTTGATAAGATAATCCAAATATCTAACAATCTTCCCTTTAACTGATTTCTTATTTAAATAGAAATAAAAATGGAAATGGTAATAAATATCTTTAAGCGTTTCATCATAATCTAGTTTTTGATCACCTCTTAAAACCATTCTTCCCATACGGTAGGGGAGGGAATACACATCAAAAGCATGGATTGTCGTGATAATTGGCATCCCAGTCATGGCAGAATTAAGAACATCCACCATTTCTTTATCTCTGGCCTCTGCTAAAATTAGCCAGTCTGGATTGTTTCTTAAAGCATTTTTAATTAATAGGCTGCTACTAGTATATGGATTTCTTTCATCAACCTTCCAACAAGTTAAATCGATATTAGATTCATTTCTGACAGCGTCTAACTCTAAAACATTATCAATAACTATCACTCGAACATTTTCATCAAAATTACGGATGATATATTTTTGGAATTCAGTTTTTCCTGAACTAGTCACTCCTCCAATAATAATTGATTTCTCGCTTTTAGATATCACATCAATGAGCTCAACTAATAAAGGAGTAAAGAAATCGCTGTCCTTAGTTATACGCGGCTTAGTAGAAGCAATTCTAATAGAAAATGTAACAACATCTTCATTATCAATTTTTCCCACAGACTGATGAGTGGCGTTGATACGATATTTACCAATCGAAATATCTAAATTAGGAGTGGTATATGAAAATTGTTGTTCGCTAAGATTAGATATTTGTCTTAAAAAATCCCTGACCGCTTGCTGTTCAACAACGATGTTGCTTTTCTTTCTTCCTAAAGTGTTTGATACATAAAAGATGCTTTCTCCGTTATATGAGATATCAGTGACTTCACTATCTTTAAATAAAGATGCTAGAAAAGAGTTTTCAATATAATAAATTGCCTTAGCTTTATCCATTGTTACTCTCCTTTAATTCATAGTACATAACGCGATGATAATCATATGTTATATTTAACTTACAATTAATAGTAATCTCCACTCCTTCACAGTTATCTGTTAAACACATTGATTGATCTTCTAGATTGTAATAATAAAAGTCTATAGAATAATTCTTAGAATACCTTGGAATTATATGGTCATAATAAGACATGACAATATACTCAAAATCATCTCTAGAAATTCTAGGTTTATCTCCTAGAGACACTACCCCTTTATACATAATCTCAATCGGGGTATATAATATAGCTCTATTCAAACCCTGAATTGAGTAATTTAAAGCGAAATATTGCAGCGAAACTAGCCCAATTAACGGAGAAATTAACATAATAATCATTCTCTAATTCCTCCTGAAATACAGTAGTCAGAGTTATAACAAAGCCCAACAATTTTCTTGTTGAAAAAATAAGTAAAAGGAAGCTTAATATCGATGCAGGAATAACCAGCTTCTTTAATCAAAATATAAGAGTCATTTTCCTCTAATAATTTCTGCTTATTTATAGGCACGAATAGCTTATCCGTTTTAATATATCCTGACAGTTTACTTGATGACATTTCTAACGAATCTGGTTTAACATACAAATCTTCATTTATCACAAAAGAGATTTCCGTACCATTTTTTACACAATCCACGTTTAAAACCACCTCATCATTTTCGTGCTTCAGATTAGGATAAACATCTTTATAATCTTTAATGTGATATTCAGCTTTTAAATAGTTAAAATCGTAACTGTGGAGGTAATATATTTTTGCAGTAGAAAAATCTAAAGAATTGTCTTCGTTTTTAGATAGATACTCATTGTAGTTATCGAAATTAAATTTTTCTCCAGTTACCACTTTAGTGGATTCAACTTTGATAAAAGCGTTTTCTGTAACATAATCTTCATCTTTATACTGTAGAGCATTAATAGTTTTAGCTACAAATGGATAAAGCACTCCACTAAGCTTAGATATAATCCTCATATAAGAGATTTCATATTCGAATCTTAATCCCGAACTATTTAATTTATATCTAGTTGGATAATTTACGGTATATGGTTTTCCTATTGTCTCTTCCATCGTGCTACTAAAAAGTAAAGCATTAGTCGTATGATTATATAATCGAGAAACAACTGTATAATTAGTTGGAACAAGAGGATCGAACATTAAAGTAATAGAAGTGTTTTCGTTACCAGTTAATTTAGTTATCACAGTTGAACTAGTAAAAGTATATGGTATTCCAAAGCTTGGACCTGCTCCTAAACATAATGGAAGCGAAGAAATGAATAATAGTTTTCTTTTAAATTTCATAAAACACCTCCAGGAACTGATCAATAGCCTGATTCTTTAATCTTTGATAACTACTCTTTTTATATAGAAGCTTCCACCACCCTGGATAATCCTGATAGAAGAAGTCATTATTGATTATCTTTTGTAGAGGGGCGCTTAAGGACGAATAGGCAAGTTCTACTGCAGAAAGGAATGAGTAAAGAGTCTGAGATTGAAGGGAATAAATCTCGCCACTAGAGAATGATAGAGTGTGAAGATAGATTTTTGCGATATTTTGGATTTTATTTTCTTTCTTTTTTCGGTTCATACTTTTCGCCCCTCTCATATATATAAAGACGATCAAAAACGCCAACCTTGTGAAAAAAATTTTTCAGAAAAAAAGTATTAACTATAAATAGTTAATAAAAATTTTAAATATTTATAGATAAAGTTGATATATCCTAGTAAGTGTATATAATAGAGGCATGATTGTTTTAGCAGGTGCAAGCGCTAGCGGAAAAACCGAAATTGCCAAACTATTAGCAGCTAAATACGGTATCACCAAGATTGTCACCACTACAACTAGGCCAAAAAGAAAAGGTGAAGTCAATGGGGTGGATTATTTCTTCGTCTCTCCTCAAGAATTTGAAAAAATGATTCGAGAAGATAAGTTCGTAGAATATACATTCTTCAATGGCAACTTATATGGTTCTACTAAGGATCAAATCGCTAATAATAAATGTGTGGTTATTGACCCAGCTGGACTTAGAAGCTACGTGGGATTAAAGAACGACTCAATCGTCACCTTCTATCTAGAAGCAGACGAAGAAACTAGAAGAGCGAGAATGGTCTCTAGAGGAGATGATCCTGAAAAAATAGATTCCCGTATCAAACATGACCGCGAAGCATTCAAAAAAGAAAATATCGTAAAGGTTGATTACATCATTAAAAATTCGTCTGACGATGTATTAGAAGATGTGTGTGATCAAATCTATGAAATCTATCAATCATTAGGTAGTTAAAGTTTTCAAGAAGAAACAATATATAACGTTCTTTAAGAAAACTTTTTTAATTTTCTTAATACTTGTATATAATACATATGGACTTAAAAAGGAGAAAATAAACATGGCAAAAATTGTCAAAGTTCATGGTCGCGAAGTTCTTGATTCTCGTGGTAACCCAACTGTTGAAGTTGAAGTTGTCCTTGAAGATGGCACAAAAGCACGCGCTATTGTTCCTTCTGGAGCCTCCACTGGAGAAAGTGAAGCTTTAGAGTTAAGAGATGGCGACAAATCTAGATATGGCGGAAAAGGTGTTTTAAAAGCAGTTGAAAACGTTAACACCAAAATCGCTCCTGCAGTAGTCGGATTAGAAGCTACTGATCAAGTTTTAGTGGATTCCACTATGCTCAAATTAGACGGCACCCCATTTAAGAAGAATTTAGGTGCTAACGCAGTCTTAGGTGTTTCCTTAGCAGTTGCTAGAGCCGCTGCTGAATCCTTAAAGATGCCATTATATCGCTACATTGGCGGAACTAACGGAAAAGTAATCCCAACCCCATGTATGAACGTTATTAATGGTGGCGCACACGCACAAAGTAGCGTTGACTTCCAAGAATTCTTCATTATCCCAGCGGGCTTCTGCTGCTTTAGAGAAGCTTTAAGAGCTGGTACAGAAATCTTCCACACCTTACAAAAGGTTGTTAAAGAACATGGTTATGAAACTGGTGTTGGTGATGAAGGTGGATTTGCTCCAAGCTGTAAACACGGTAATAAAGAGCCATTAGCCTTAATCGCTGAAGCTGTTCAAAGAGCTGGTTATAAATTGGGCGAACAAATCTTCTTAGGTATGGACGTTGCTTCCTCTGAATTCTATGAAGGTAATGGAATGTACAACCTCGTCAAATCTGGCGAAGGTAAGAAATCTACCGAAGAATTAATTTCTTACTTAGAAGAAATGGTCAAAGAATACCCAAGCATTGTTACCATCGAAGATGGTTTAGCAGAATCTGATTGGGAAGGCTGGGCCAAATTAACTCAAAGATTAGGTAAGAAAATCCAACTCGTTGGTGATGACTTATTCGTCACAAACCCAGAATTCGTTAGAAAAGGTATCGTTAATGATGTCGCTAACTCTGTCTTAATCAAAGTTAACCAAATCGGAACTTTAACCGAAACCTTAGACGCGATTAGACTTGCTCAAACTAATGGTTATACCTGCATGGTCTCTCATAGATCTGGTGAAACCGAAGATAGCACTATTGCTGACTTAGCGGTCGCAGTCAATGCTGGTCAAATTAAAACCGGTTCTGCCTCTAGAACTGATAGAATGGCCAAATACAATCAATTATTAAGAATTGAAGAAGAATTAGGTGAACATGCTATTTTCTTAGGCGTCAAAGCATTCGCCAATCGTAAATTCTAATTGATAAAACCTTAAACAAAAAAAGGCGTTAGATAATTCTAACGTCTTTTATTTTTCTTCCTCTTCGCTGACGAACTCAGTGTCAATTACTCTTAACTTATGAACCGTATATTCATCCGCGTTAAGGACTTCACATTCATATCTTTCAGCGAAGTTGAATTTATCACCAGTAACTGCGAATCTATCTAAGATTTCTTGACAGAACCCTCCCACAGTCTCATAGTCAGTTTCAAATTCACCTTTATATTCAATGAGTTCAAAGAAGTCTTCGATATTCATAGAGCCATCAACAATATAGGTTCCATTACCATTATCAATATATTCTTCTTCAATTTCATCGGTCTCATCAAAGATATCACCAACAATTTCTTCTAAGATATCTTCCATAGTGACAATACCTTCTAGTCCGCCATATTCATCAATAATTAAAGCAATATGGATCTTAGAAGATTTAAATTCTTCTAATAAATCTAATAATTGTCTATTTCTTGGAACCACTAATGGTTTATAACATAAAGAAATAATATCGATATGTTCATCTTTTCTAAAAATGGCCTTCGCTAATTCTTTAATTGGTAAAATACCAATAACATTATCAATTGTATCTTCATAAACAGGAATACGAGAATGTTTAAAAATTTCCCCTTCTTTAATAATTTCTTCTAAATCAGATTCAACATTAATCGCGTACACGTCGACACGCGGAGTCATGATTTCATGAGCCTCAACGTCGTTAATATCAATCGCACTTCTTACTAATTCTGCATCTTGTTCGTCATATTCTTCAGTTTCTTCTAGTTCGTCGACCATGTTCATAAGAACATCTTCATCAATTTGATCTTCTTCTTTGGATTTCTTTTTAAATAATCGACCAATCAAAGTAAATAATTTAGAAATAGGCCACACGAAGGGAGATGTTATATATTTAAAGAAAATGACCGGATAAGCATAAATTAATGCTAAAGAATAAGAATATTTCTTAGAGAAGCTTTTAGGAGCAAATTCAGCAAAGATAATAATTACAACTGTAAAGATAACTGAGGATACGGTTGTTCCCCAACTAATTCCTTGAACAGTGTTCCACCACACACCAATAAGAGTAATGATAGATGAAGCTAAAATATTAACTAAGTTATTACCAAATAAAATAGAGGCAATAGAAAACTCATAGTCTTTTGCAATACTTAAAGCAACTTTGGCTTTTTTATTTCCTTTTTCGCTTGCGTCTTTAAGTTTAGATTGATTGACCACACTATAGACCATGTCTGCACTAGAAAAGAATATACTAAGGAAGGTTAAAATAGCAATAGTGAGCCAATACCACCAACGCATTATGCTTTTCTCCTTTTTTGGCTAGCTGGTTCAGAGATATCAGAAACTATTTCTTCTAATATATCTTCCATTGTCACCATGCCAATAATTCTATTTTGTGTGTTTCTAACTAAAGCGATGTGAGTGTGATGCTTTCTAAAGCCGTGGAACAAATCATCGATCATGATTTTGTTTGATACAAAATATGGTTTTTGTAAGATACTTCTAATAGAAACATGTGAATCTTTAGAATATTCTTCAAAGTAGATTTTTACATTTAATATACCAATCATATTATCAAAAACTTTATCGTATACAGGAATACGTGAATAGTTAGTATTAATAATGAGGTTTTGTAGGTATTCGTTCGTCAAATCGCGCATATTTATTGCCAAAATCGCATTTTTTGGTGTTAAAACTTTCTCAACATTTGTGTCTAAAAAGTCCATTGTTGATTGAACAATTTCTGCTTGTTCTTCATCAATCATATCGCCTTCAGAAGCTTTTTCAATTTCATCAATTAAGTCTTCTTCAGTGAATTCCTCTACGTCCTTTAATTTAAAAATTTTAGAAGTCAATTTCACCCCAGATTCAAATATAATAGTGATTGGATACAATAAAAACATCAGTAGATAAATCGGCACTGCCACAATTTTAGAAAATGTATCTGGAATACTTCTAGCAATGGTTTTTGGTAACGTATCTCCAACAATATAAACGATAAAAGTCATGATAATAGAGGAGATTAAAGAGATGGTTGCCTCTGGAATTCCGACTTTATCAAAGTAAGATAAAAATAACAATGTCGAGATTGATGATATGGCAATTGCAACTATGTTATTTCCGATAAGGATAATCGTTAAAGCACGATCATATTTATCTATAATTTTTAATAATATTTTAGGAATGGTTTTTCCATCATCTGCATCAACTTGCATTTTAAACTTATTGCAGCAAGCGATAGAGGTTTCGGCCCCGGAAAAGAAAAAGCTTAAAATTATTAATAGAACAATGATAATCCACGATATAGCGGGGTCAGGCATTAATAAACCACTTCCTATCTGAACTGACACAAGTTCGGTTACATATTATATCATATAATTTGTAAGTATTTATGATATATAAAAAAGACCAACAAAGTTGGTCTAATTTATTTTGAAGTCGATTATTCTTCTTCTTTTTCTTTTTTCTTTCCGGCAGCCATTTCTGCTTTAAGTTCTTTAATCCAGTTAACTTTTCCGATTTCACCTTGTTCAAGGTTATCTTTTTCCATAACGGCTTGAATAAGTTCTTTACATCTTCTAACAGATAATCCGGATTTAACTTTAAACACTAATGGAATTTCCGCGTACATCTCTTTACTTGATGCGTCTTGCACAGGGATTGTACTTCCTTCGTAATCTTTTGGATCTAAAGCGAAGTATAACTTGAGTGATTTACCAGCAACAGTAATTCTGACATACATTTTCTTATGTAAGCGGAATGTATCACCAACGGCAGAAATACGAGATTTAACTCCGTAACTAAGAATTTCATTCTTAAGTTCATTATATAAATCATGTAATTCTTTATCAGATTTTAATAATCTTTCTGCAAAGCCAATTCTCTCATATTTAGGGGCTTCTGGTTTACCTGGTTCTTCTGGTTTTTTAACAAATAAAGGAGTAGGTTCAACTTTAACTTCCACGACTGGAGCAGGAGCTGGCTCTGGTTTTGGTGCTTCCTTAACTGGCTCTGGTTTTGGTTCTTCCTTAACAGGTTCAGGTTTCTTTTCTTCAACAGGAGCTGGTTTTGGTGCTTCAGGAGCTGGAGCAGCTACTGGAGGATTAACGCCATTAATACCACCATTAAAGTATTGAACAACAAGTGGTCCACCGAATGTCGCACCAGTAATAGTTTGATTACCAGCTGGAGCTTGTTGTGGTTTTTCTGGTTGATTAGCATTATTACGAGCAATTTCATCTCTAACAATATCTCTAACAACTTCTCTTAATAATGAAGCGAGGGAATTTTGATCTAATCCATTACCAGCAGGAGCGTTGTTAACATTAACATTTACTTGTTGAGCTGGCTCTGGTTCCACCTTTGGTTCTTCTTCTGGAACAGGTTCAGGAGTAACAGGTTCTGGTTCAACACTAGCTTCTTCTTCAACAGGTTCAGCAACCACGACTGGTTCTTCAAATGTTGGAGGAAGTAATTCTTCACCTTCTTCAACAATTTCAGGATCACTAGCTTCTTCAGCAACTGGAGCAACCACAACTTCTTCATCTGCTGATGGTTTCTTAGCAAATACTAATCCTAAAATATAGGTAATATAAGCAACAATGAATCCAAGACTTGCAACGATTAACATGATGATTGAGAACACAACCAATCCTGTGGCGCCACCTTCAAGACCCATATTAATGTAAGTTACATATAATTCTTTGTAGTAATCAATTTCAGAAACTGGGGCATATGGAGCAAGTAATGCTAATGCGGCAAATTCTGCAAGTAGTAATACTGGGATAAAAACGAGGTAAATAAATTTCTTCTTGATGCATGAATAGACAATGCCAAGAACTAAAGAAACAAACACAACCGCATCAACAACTAATCCAACAATGGACATAACAAGCATTGTTGTATCTTGACCACCACCATTAAAAGGATAAGTGAATAAGGATGCGATGCCATTTAAATTTTGTTCAAGTGGGAAAGCAGCATCACCAACGATTTGTGGGGTGACAAAGTATAGCACCATAAATGCAGCGAGGAAAAGTGCTGAAACAGAAGCAAGCACAATTAACGCTATTTTACGACTCTTTTTCATAGATAAAATCTCCTATCTAATCATAATTATATACATATAGGCGCATGTGTAAAGAAAAATTAAAAAAATAATGGGTTTTTTCACGAAATTTATCGGAAAAAGCCCACTATTTGATATTTGCCTTAAAATTATTTCTGTTCTGTACCAAGCCTATCAGCGGCCTCTTTATAGTATCTAATATAGCTCTTTTTGCAGTATTTTGGATGCTTATCAATTTCCACTTCTTTTGGTTCAGAAAACTTATATTTTCCATTCACTTTCCATAATTGTAAGAAGCCCGTAAAGAAAGCATTGGTAGGACAATTAAATGAACATCTAGCACATAAGGTACACTGCCAATGGAACTTGAATTTATCATTTTTAAATTCGATGTTTTGTAGTGGACAAGAGTTCACACACTTCATACATTTAATGCATTTGTCTTTATTGATTCTTAGCATCTTACCGTAAAATGGACCATAAACTTGTTCAATTCTAAATGTCCAAATTATTGGCCTAGCCCATTTGTGTTTGTTTAATCGATGTAACTTGCCGTTAACTAAATAATCAACAACATCTAACTCAACTAAAGAATTCATTGTTTTAAACATATCAAAAGCACGTTTTTCAGTATGTCTAAAAATCATGTTATAAGGCATTAAATAATGGTATTCACTTTCTAAAAATAGATTTCTTTTTTTCAAAATTGACATTAATTTAAGGTGACTTGAATGATTTAAATTCATATATTCACCAGAAACCATAATAGTGAAAAAAGGCTTAATTGTTTTCGATTTAACAATTTTTTTAGCAGATTTAAGAACAATTCTTGGGGCGTTAAAAGCGTGAATCGGATAAGCAATACCAACCTTGTCATAACCAGAAATATCAATTTTCATATCTGTAATCTCTTCAAATCTAAAAAGATCACATTGAATGTTATTTTTTTCTGCTT
Source organism: Bacilli bacterium (assembly GCA_017447165.1). Taxonomy (GTDB): domain Bacteria; phylum Bacillota_I; class Bacilli_A; order RFN20; family CAG-826; genus UBA2450. The sequence goes on along the minus strand of JAFSOD010000001.1, from coordinate 25,560 downwards.
CTGAGGCCCACTTTTTTACAGTGAGCTCAGTATTTCCTGTTCCTGAGAAGTAATAAATCGCTACTTTCATATTAATCCCCTATTTTTCTATAATAAGCGTTAAATTTATCATCAAAATAGTAATAATTATCTTCGTTTTGCTCGTGTCTATCATACCAGATTTGCGCATAAATTTTATCTTTTTTGCTTAATCTATCAAAATCCCAGGCATGTTCTTTATAGGAAACATTATACCAATGTCCACAATATAAAACTGTGTGTGGGCAAGCAACAAATCTTTCCCCGTCTTGAGTCTCCCACTCCACTTTTTTATAGATGTCGCCTTGCTTAAAATCTTTAGTGATAAGTTTACCACCATGTGCTTCAGCAACTTTTTTAAGGTCATCGATTGATAGCTCGCTCCTTGGTTTATCAATATCAAAGAAATGATTTATTCTAGTAGGATGAGTTCTTAAATATTCATAGTCCACTGGGTTGCCGTCTAGGTCTTTGCCTTTGCATAAAATATTAAAGTCTTCCCACTTCTTTGGTAGTTGTTCATATTTTTTACTGCCGCCAAAATAGGCAAGCATTCTCGCTTCATCTTTATGCTTATACCAGTACATAGGTGCGTTATTATCATTTAATAAAGGTTTAATAGTAAATGCCTTAAGCCAGCTTTTAGGAACTAGCTTACCTAAAGAATAGATTTTATGATGTTTAATAACGTTATCCCAGAATTCATCCACTGTCTCGCCAGTGTAATGGAACATATCATCTAACTTTGCTCCATCGGAATACCATAAGCCGTGGAAATTCCTAATTGCTGGATAATTTGGTTCGTAAAATTGGAAGAAAGAACCACTAATAATTCTTAATCCTGCTTCCATAGTCTCACAACCAGTGATTCTATTTTTCTCTCCACCAGTTAAATTAAAACAATGTTTCCAGAAGTTATCGGTGTTTAATTCGCCTTTAACATCCGCCCTAATGATATTTCTATAAAGTGTCGCACTAGTTCTTGCGGTAGACCATTCTAAAGGAGAATTCACACAAGTGTGAAACATCAATCCATCATCCATATTTTTAGACATTAATTTGTCATATAACATCGCGGTTTGTCTAATAACGGTCCAATTCTCAATATTAGATTCTAAAACCATATATTCTCCGCGCATCTTAGTTAAAGCGTAGATATCGAAAGGAGAAATTAATAAAGGATCACCAACTTCACCATATAAATGTTTATCGCATCTATCTCCATATAAACCAACTGTAGAAGTATGTAAGAGCTTTGGTTGATGTTCTTTAATCTCTTCAATAGCCTCCACTAAGACTTTGACACCAGTTTCATTAGCTTCAATAGCATGATCTGGGTGTTTATCGCTTTCCGGAGGAATAGCAGCGGCTAAATTAATAACATAATCAGTGTCTTTAATTAATTCTTTTACAATTTCTTTATTAGCGAGTGAACCAATAAATACTTTTACTTTATCTTTATATTTCTTATTGGCCTTTAAAATCTCTTTTGTGCCTTTTTTATCGTGGTCAAGAATTCTAATTTCATCAACATATTCTTCTGGAAGTAAATAGGCAAAAATCCTTTCTCCCATGTTTCCGCTAGCACCAGTAAGAGCGATTTTAATTTTCTTCATATTTTAACCTTCTTTTATATACCTAAGTAATGGGACAAAACTACCCAAACAGCAAGAGTTAAGAGGATACATCCACCGATGATTTGCGTAATTTCATATTTCCCTTTAAATAACTTCACGATTTGTCTACCTAATATCACACCTACTAAAGATAAGATAAAGGTGATTACTAAAATAATAGATACATGTAACCAAATGGTGACGTTAGTAGACATATTAGAGTGAAGCGCGACTCCTGACGCTAATGCGTCAATCGCAGTCGCAACACCCATAATGAGCACTTCTTTATAAGAAAATAGTTTCTCTTTTTTCTCTTCTTTTGGTTTTCTTAGTTCTACAATTCCCTCAAATAGCATTTTAAAACCAATAAATAGTAATAAAGAAAAAGCAAGCCATGTGACAATAAGCGCCATGATATTGCCATATTTGTCATTACCAACTGCAGTTTCAATAGCTTCTACTAGCCAATAGCCAATTAAAGGCATGACTGCTTGCATTACACCAAAAGTGGTCGCGATAAATAGCGCTTTCTTCTTATTGATGTCTTTATAAACTAAGCCATCTGTAATAGAAACCGCAAAAGCGTCCATCGCTAGAGCAAGGCCTAAGTAGACAACTAAGAGAATAATTTGCGCACTCATAATCGGTAAACGATTATCTATTTTATCAAATAATTACTATAATGCACCAAATATTTACTCTCCTGTATAATAGAGTTATGAAATATGTTGTCTTATCTGGTGTCTCAGGGGGAATGGGACTAGCTACTGCAAAAAAATTAATCGAAAACGGTTATCATGTTTTTGGCTTAGACATAAAAGCCCCAAAAGAAGAAATAAAAGAACTCACTTATATTAAAACTGATTTAAGAGATTTAAAATCTGTTGAAGCAAGTTATATAGAAGTCTCATATAAAGCGAAAGAAATAGACGCTATTATCTCTATGGCGGGCATCTATGATGTTAACTCTTTAGTGGAGATGACAGAAGACGCTTTTATTAAAATCTTTGATATTAATGTTTTTGCTATTTATAGATTAAACAAAATCTATCTTCCTTTATTAAAGGAAAAAGGTAAAGTCATTATGGTTTCTAGTGAGTTAGCGCCACTAGATCCACTTCCTTTTACTGGCTTATACGGCATCACTAAATCCACAATAGAAAAATATGCTTATTCTTTAAGAATGGAATTGCAGTTACTTAATAAACAAGTAGTAGTTATTCGTCCAGGTGCTGTTAATACTTCCTTATTAGATGATTCCACCAGTGGTATCAAAAGATTTTCTAGTTCCACAGAATTATATAAATATAACGCTAATAAATTCATGGACATCACCAATAAAGTAGAATCTAGAAAAATACCTCCAGAAAGAATTGGTAAACTCACCTTAAAAATCTTAAAGAAAAAGAAGCCTAAATACGTTTATAAGATTAATCGTAATAAGCTCCTTCTATTACTTAATATGATGCCCGATAGATTTCAAAACTGGGTCATTAAGAAAATATTACTCTCTAAGAAGAAATAGTAAATGTATGTGGGTCTAAACTTCCGCAAGTTGGATCCACATTTTTATTATTTCCTTTATCAGTTGCCTCAATATAATACTTCACCGTGACTCCACTATTTAAGTTAGAGAATGTATAAGTGTAATTAGTGGTCTCTTGGTACTTAGACATATCTACTTTTTGATATTCTCCATTATTAATTGAGTAATATAGATAAACGCTATCAATATCTTCTTTAGCATAGCTAACAATATTAGTTTTCACTAAATATTTATCTAATAAGGCTACTGTTCCGTTAATTACTTCTCTAGTATCAATAAAGAGTATAGCTTCATCAGGAACCTCATGAGTCCTACAGTGAAGTGCGTCAGTATTTAAAAATGCGTTCCCTTCATATTCTGAGAACCCTTCTATTCCGTGAATGGCATAGCCAGGTAAAGCCTCTTGATAAACCTGAAGTGCTTTTTGATTATAAGTACTTCTTTCTCCTAAAGGCATATAAACATGTTTATTGGCGATTAAGGAATTTGTATAAGGAGCGACAACATCACCACCTGGCTCTTCTACTCGATAAATCCTATAATTATAGCCATAAATACATTTCGTATTTCCTAGTTCAGTAGCGACTTGTTCATAGTAATCATATCTAGGATTAGTAGCAGGTAACTTTGCCACTATTATCTTATCGGGGGCGACAATCTTTCCCCAACAATCGATATGGGCGATATAATCTCCTTGTGGGTCGATAGTGATAACATAATTATCAATCCCACAATACTGCTTCATTTGGCTATTAACTTTGGTCTTGTTGTTATTATTCTCTTGAACTACTAAATCATCACTAAACGCGGTAAATCTACCATCTTGCATTAAGTTTCCACCTGTATGGGTAAGATTCATCTTGCAATAAGACATATCAAAATAAGTTGCTAGTTTATTAGGTACACTATTTTGTTCAGTTCTAGATGGTCTATTATAAGTAAAATCAACTATCGATAAATCTTTATTATCAAAGACATAAAACGGGGAGAAGTCTCTCACCCAATACATATAGTCTTCATCAATATTCATATCGATGAAAGTAACGTTATCTAAATTAACACCTTCACTAGTGAATTCACTTTTAGCTTCATTAATTCGAGAACGGTTACGATTATCAGGATTTACTAAAAGTAAAATCTTATTATCTTTAGCGATTTCTTTATAAGCGCTTAAAGGCATATTATTTGGATAACACATCTTCACCATTGATACTGGTTCAAATTCTGCAGGCATCCTTTTAGTGATGTCTTCAATCACTTCATATTCTTCTTCAGGTGGATCTATTGGTCCGGGCGGATCAATCGGTCCAGGGGGATCAACTGGTCCTGGTGGGTCAACTGGATCTATTGGTGTAGATCTATTAGAGCAACTAGAAAAAGATAGTAAAGCCACTAAAGAAAATACATATAATAATCTTTTAGATTTCATCGCCTTTATTTTATAGAAATAAATAGAAGAGGACAATAAAAAATCCGATTCATATCGGATAATTTAGTCATCAAATTTTCTGCCTGGGTAATATTCTTCAGATATTCCCATCTTGCCTTTTTTGACATCACGGATTGCGTCTAATTTAAGTTTATAAACTCCATTACCAGCTTTCTTATCTTTTCTTGCGGATAATTTAAGCTGTATCTTTTTAGCCAGATAATATCGATAAGGAAGATGTTTCTTTAATAAATATAAGTGATTCCTAAATCCATAATAATCTTTCCAAATATACTTTAAATTTGGAGTGTATTCATAATCATGGTCAATCACTATTGCCGGCACTAAATAAGACTTATAGCCACTTTTCTTTTCATAAGTTCTTAAAGAATATTCCGTGTCATCATACCAAATAAAATAATCTTTCTCTGGTAAGCCACACTTAAGCATTAATTCTCTTTTAATAAAGACACCAACAAATGTATAGGAATCTATTTCTACATAATCTTTTTTATAATCTTCTTCGGTATTAGGAACTTTCTGCATATGAATAAAGCTACGTTTAAAGTTGCTTCTAGCAGCATAAGCAATATTTCCTCTCATTAAAACTTTACCCACGACCATGCCGGTTTTCGGATCTTCTAACTTTTCAAAATTAGAGAATATTTCAATTCCTTTAGAGTCTAAATAAGCATCATCATCCCCTAAATATACCCAGTCACAGTCTTCGACAGTCCCTGCATATTCCATACCAGCATAAAAGCCTCCAGAACCTCCATAGTTTTTATCTAGAGTAATGACTTTCTTACGGTAAACACCTTTTGTTTTTGACCAAGATTCTAAAAATTCTTTAGTCCCATCTGTAGAGGCATTATCCACTACGACGAGTTCTTTAATAGGCATAGTCTGACTATCAAACGCGTTAATCGTATTTTTTAATTTATCTAAACGATTAAAAGTTACACAGATTGCGACAACATTCTTATTCATTTAAAAGTCCTTTAATAAAATTAAGTGCTTCGAAAACTACTTTATCCATATCTAAATATTTATACAAACCTAAGCGACCTCCAAAATATAGATTTGGATATTTCTTTGCTTCTAATTGATACTTTTCTAAAAGTTCGTTATTTCTATTATCGTTAACTGGATAATATGGTTCGTCTCCGGGTTTCCAACTCATTGGATATTCTTTAGAAATAACAGTCTTAGGAGTGTCTAAATTAAATTCAAAATGCTTATGTTCAATAATTCTCGTATATGGAATTTCTTGTTCAGTATAGTTAACAACCGCGACTCCTTGATAATTAGATATATCTAAGACTTCAGTATCTAATCTCACTGCACGATATTCTAATTGACCAAAACAGTAATCGAAATAAGAATCAATGGTGCCGGTATAAATCACTTTAGAGGCGATTTGAGAATATTTTTCTCTACTCGCTAGATAATCTTCGTTAAGTCTAACTTCAACGCCTTCTAGCATCTTTTCGATAATTCTTGTATAGCCTCCAATAGGAATCCCTTGATAACGGTCATTAAAATAGTTGTTATCAAAAGTAAATCTTACTGGTAAACGTTTAATAATAAAGGCTGGTAAATCTTTACAGTCTCTTCCCCACTGCTTTGCAGTATAGCCTTTAATTAACTTCTTGTAGATTGTTGGACCCACTAAGTTGATGGCCTGTTCTTCTAAGTTTTTAGGTTCTTCAATATGATAAGCTTTCTTTTCATCTTCAATTCTTGCTTTAGCCTCATCTGGAGTTTTCACATCTTTCCAGAGTTCACAGAAAGTATTCATATTAAATGGGAGATTATAAATCTCATCTTTATATCTCGCTAATGGGGAATTGATAAAATTATTAAATTCAGCGAATTGATTAATATAATCCCACACTTCTTTATTTGAAGTATGGAAAATATGCGCTCCATAAACATGAACATTAATACCTTCTACTTCTTTAGTGTAAATATTTCCACCAATATGATTTCTTTTATCAATCACTAAAACTTTATAACCGCGTTTATGTAATTCATAAGCGCATATAGAGCCATATAGGCCACTACCAACAATTAAATAATCATATTTAGCCATTATAAAACCTATATTAATAATACAGGATATTATTTAATTTTAGAATTAAATTAAACGCTTTCCTTGTCTTTACGAAGTTGTTTAATTTTATTTCTTAACTCTTTTTTGAAATCTTCAAATCTTAAACCAGCGAGTTCTTTATAATATTTTGCTTTAGTGGCTAAGTGGATTGAATAAGCAAAGTCCACTACCATTGCTCCAATAACAGCACCGACAAAATATGTATAAATAAGATTTTCACTAATCCAAGAGATACCGCTAACTAAAAAGGGATTAATGAGGAAATAATATAAAGAACCAACCGCTAACCAAATTAAAGAGAATGAAGGGCAAATAATGCCCATAATATTTCCTTTACGATTGCTATAATCCCAAAGCTTAACTTTTAATCCTTTAATAAATATTAATCCTGCTAAAAATTCCACTACCGTCATTCCTACTCCAATAATTAAAATACGAACGACAATATCAACCGCTTGATTAGAAATTCCAAAAGGAATATTACTAACCGCATATAAAACAATGACTCCAAAGCCGTATATCGGTAAATATGGCCCCAATAAAAAACCGGGATTCATCCATTTGTGTTGAGAAACAAATCTTCTAAAGAATAATTCAATAACCCAACCAACTAGAGAACCAATTACAAATAAAGTTGAGATAATAACAAGATATTTCATAGACTCAACTATTCTAGTCCTAAATCAAGAATAAAGAAATAAAAAAGGCTAATGAGATGCATCAGCCTATCTATTAGAATGTGATGATAAAGGTCAAAGACGTTATATTCTTATCAATCTTAATTGTTCCTTTGTGAAGACGGATAATTTCTTTAGCGATAGATAAACCCACTCCTGAACCTTGTTTTTTAGTAGAAGGAGAACGATAGAATCGATCCATAATTTGCTTTTCATCCACTTCTTCATTTTTATCGATCGTATTAGAGAAACGGAATTCAATTTTATCTTTTGAGTTTTTAGAAACAACAAAATAGCTACTTTTCATATCTCCGCCCGTATATTTAAGAGAATTATCTAAGAAGATATAAATTAATTCTTCAATTAAACGTTTATTACCAAACACTGTAATATTGCCGGTGATATTACTAGAAAACTTAATACCTTCCTTTTTAAAACTTGGGGCAAAAGAATCAATCGCATTATTACAAACTTCATTAATCGAGAAATCTTCAAATGGGAATCGCTTTTTGTCTTCTTCTTCAAGTTTAGATAATGTCACTAATTGATTAGTCATTTCATTTAATCGAGTTAATTGATCTCTAATTGACTCACTCCACTCGTTTTTGCCATGGTCCATCTCAATTAAATCTAAATCAGCGGAAATAATAGTTAAAGGAGTCTTTAATTCATGAGAGGCATTAGTGATAAATCTTTTTTGATTTTTATATGCTTCTTCTGTAGATTTAAAGGCAATATTAGAGCCTAAAATTACTAGTCCTGAAAACGCCGCTAAAGCACCTAAAGCAATTAAAGAAGAAATTAATAGGAATTTATTTGCACTTTCAAGTTTTTCTTTGATATCGACAAAACCAACATAAGTTAAGCCGTCCTCTTTAATAACTTTATTAAAGCGCAGCGTATCATATTTCCCGCCGGTAAGTTCATTATTATAAACTTTAGTGGCTAAATCTTTACATACGTCTTCGCTAAACATAAACATATGACGAGTGTTATAAGCATTTATTGAGCCATCTTCATTAAAAGAAACAACAAAGTAATGAACATCTCTAATTTCAACTACGCCACTAGGATCTCCTCCTGGTCCTTCTCCTGGAGGAGTGTCATCTGTTCCTTGTCTAATAACTTCACTAACTGCCGCTTTTGCGTCATTTTCAACAGAGACATAGTTAGAAATATTTATCGCAGAGAAAGTCACAACTAAAACAAGTAATACTGAAAGCATTGATATTAAAATGAACTTTCTTTTCAATTTTTTAATCATTTTGACTTCTCCAAATAATATCCTTGATATCTAATTGATTTAATTTTTGTTACTGAACCAATTGATTCTAATTTCTTTCTTAAATATGAGATAAAAACCCAAACATTTTCACTTGTGGAATATGCATCAATCTCCCAAGCAGAACTTGTGATTTTATCTAAAGAAACGATATTCCCTTTGTTATTAGCTAATAATAAGAGAATCGCCATTTCTTTATTTGATAATGAAACTGATTTATCGTTACATTTAACTAAATAGTTAGACTCATCAATTATTAAATCACCATAGGCTATTTCTTTATTTTGTTCAATAGGAGTAGCTTTTCTTCTACCTAATGCGCGAATTCTTGCTAATAATTCATCAGTAGAAAATGGTTTTGGTAAATAATCATCTGCTCCTAAATCTAGACCAGTAATCTTGTCTTCTATTGTGCTTCTAGCGGTTAATAGAATTATTGGAGTTTGAATATTATCTCTTCTAGTTCTTTTTAACACTTCTAAGCCGTCAATTTTCGGAAGCATGATATCTAAAATAATGACATCATATTGATAATCTTTAATATACATCAATGCTTCTTCCCCATCAGAAGCGGAATCCACTAAATAGGAGTTCCGCTTCAATAATGTGGTTAAAGCTTTATTTAATTGAGGATTATCTTCGACTAATAAAAGTTTCATATAGTCAATATTTTAATATATTTTCTAATTTATTACGATATTGTAACTGAACTTGAAGATTGGCTCCAAGATAACACTGACGAATTATTTCTACTTAATGTATAGGTAGATCCACTAGTTAAACTAGAAGAATAAATAAGGAAGCTACCATAAGCATAATCATTAATGAAACTAATATTCACATTAGTGCCACTTAAAGTGTAGTTACCTGCTTGTAAAGAGACGCTAGTTGAACCAGAATATGCCCAACCTCCAGGTCCACCGCCCCAACCGCCAGGACCACCTTGAGAAGATGAACTCTGAGTGCCAGCATATAGAACACCACTAGAAGTTGATGGAGTTCTTTCTAATCCGTTAAAAGCAATTAGAGTTCCTCCAGTCATTGAGCATGTTCCATCGACATCTAAACCAGTAGACATCCCGCTACCAGTAGTGCCTGGGCCACCTCTAGTGACAATAACCCCACCACTTAAAGTGAAATTACCGTTACTATCAATGCCATCTGTATCGCCACTTTTAACTGCGACATCTAAATAGCCATCTGTCATAGTGAACGCACAACTTGAGAATGATTTTTTCGAGCAGTTCACTCCATCATCAGTGCCGTATATATAGCTATATCCACCACTAATGTTGATATAGTTTCCTTCAAAACCTTCAGTGGCGTTAGTCACAACAATCTTTCCACCAGTAATACTTAATGTATTATCCGCATGTAATCCGTCATCTCCACTAGCAACTTGAACAGTTCCTCCATTAACTGTAATGTTACCTAATCCTTTAGATCCATTAGCGAGAGCTTCTCCATAATTAGCGTGAACCGCATCATCACTAGCAGCGATAGTCACTAACCCGTTATTAATAGTAATGCTATTTAAGGCTTTTAAACCCTTTTCACTATCAGCTTTGAAACTAGAAGAATAATAAGTACTATTTTTACCAGTTTTGATGGTGACAGAAGTTGAAACAGTTTCATCTAGTTGATCAACAACTACGTCATAAGCTGAATCGATCGCATCATGGAGTGAATCTACATAAACTACTCCACCATTAATCGCGATTGTTCCTTTTTGATTGCCACTACTAGAAATATCATTATCTTCACTTTTAATGCCGTTACCAGTTTTAGCGTAAGCTTGAACGGTGCCAGAAGTGATTGTGACACTATTATTACCTTTAATCGCGTTATTATAACCAGTAATCTTTGTAGTTAAATTTTTAATAGTTAAATCTTTGGTGGTATGAACGCCGTTATTATAGTTACCAGTAACCACTAAAGTTCCACTACCTTTAAGTTTTAAGTCACAATCAGCATAGATTGCGCCTTCTCCTAAAGTATCAGTATCGACTGTTTTTGCACTTCTATTATCACTAATTGTGTTTTCTGTATCACCTTTCGCAGATATTTCGACTTTATCCGCACTAACTGCTTTAATAGGAGAATCTTGATCATAGCTAATTGAGACTCCATTTAATTCAATAACAACTTCATCAGTTTCAGCAGCAGAGACTAAAATTTGACCTTCTAATTTACCGCTTAAAGAATATGTACCAGCTGTTGATAAAGTATAGATACTTCCGCTTTTAGAATAAGTGCCATCACTAGTGGAAATCGAGAATTCACCTGTATTTTCATCTACATCAATGACTTCAGGATCTTCTACTTCTACTTCGGTGTTATATCCACTGCCATCGACAGATGTTGATCCTCCGGATTGATTAGTGGAACAACCAACAAGAGCCAAAATTGATAAGACTGATAATACTAATAAATGATTCCTTTTCATAATTATTTCCTCCTATAGAGATTTATTACTCTCGACATAAGGGAGTAAAGAGATTTCTAGATTAGAGTTTTTTACTCTAATTTCATCAATTAATTGTTTTTCGCTATCTTTAACTAATAGTTCAACTTTATATGAGAGTCTAAATAAGCTTCCCATTCCTGTGGTTTTAATTTCTACTAGTTCATAGCTTTTTAAATATGTTTTTAAGATTGAATCAAAGGCTTCAGAATAATTAAGATCTTCTGGGATAGTGATTTTTAATAATTTTTCATCTCCCACGGTTTTGAATTTGAAGACTTTCAATGAGGATAATAAGACATATAATCCTGAAATTGCTATAGCAATAATAGCAGCGATTAAGACATATCCTAGTCCAGCGATTAGACCAAAGGCTACTCCTCCAAATAGAATTAGCATTTCTTCTGCTCTACCATTAGCGCTTCTAAATCTAATTAAGCCTAAAGCAACAGCGATAGTTGCAATTCTTACCGCTCCAGTAGCGGTCCCGTCTAAGAAAAGCGAGACCATCGAGATGACGCTAGTAACAATCATTGGCATCATGATTGAAGTGATAAAGAAGCTTCTTGTAGCTTTTAATCTAATAGAGATAATAAGCGTATACACTAATCCAATAGCGAAGCTTAAGCCAATAACAATTAAGCAAATAACTGCTTTATCTAGACTAGTTAATAAATTAAACAACGAATCCATATTTTATTTCTCCTTTATTTTGTAGTTCTAAGATATTGATATTTTTTGCAATTTTCTTTTTCATTTCTAATTTGTGAGCAGTACCAACTTTAGAAAAGCTTGTTTGATAGATCTTACCTCTAGAGAGGATATCACTCAGCCAAAGAGGGATAGAATTTTGCACTTTTACTTCTAATATCGCTCCTCCTTCTTCTATTAGAGAAGTCCCTTCCATTGAAGTATGTAGATTTAAGTCAGTTACTCGATATCGAGGATTCATATCCACAGTGATTCTTAAATCGCTATTATCTTGAAAGTAAGCGAGACGATCATAGATAATCATGTATTTAGGTTCTAACTTTTGATAGTTCTCCATGAATGCTTCTAGTTCTCTACTTATCTGCGATTTATTTTTCGCTTCTTTAGTAGCGATTAATTCAAACGCTTCTTTTTCGCTTAGAACAATTCTTCTTTTATAAACAATCCCGTCACATTTCCTTTTAACTTCTAGGAATGTTGATTTTCCAGGAGCGACTAACCCATAGCCTCTTAATCTTAATTTTTCTTTATATTTAGGCTTTTCAATTGATTTATTGATAAGCCGATAATCAGGAGTGTCAAAATAAATCGAGGCGATAGAAGTTAATCCGTATTTATCAACTTTCATAAAGCGGGCAATTTCTTTTAAAAAGTAGTCAAGTTGCGCTTTATTAAGTAGATACTTAAGTTCATATCTTTTCATGACACTGATAATCGCTTCTTTGTCCATTTTTTCCTCTCCTTGTGACAATATCTTAGATAAAGAACCTTAAATGAAACTTAAAGAAAAAAATATTTTTAAAGTAAAAAGGAATTAGTGCAAGGACTGTACACCAAATTCTATGGAGTAAGTTATAATCAAATGTTATTTAATATAATAATTTATGAATAAATGAAATTGGGGAACAACCTGTTCTTCAAATTCCTTCGGAGATAATTTCTACGATTTATTGAACAGTGAACTTGAAAAGGCTATTCCTAACGCCTAAGGATTTAATCATCAAAATCTATGGTATGCTGAAAAGTTTTATACTTTGTATAAAAAGATTTTCCCACAAGTTGTGGGAGATTTAAAAATAACAGATTATATAATAACGGCAGCCAAAAAAGTAACGCTTTCAAATATTTCCACACTTTGTGGAACAATTGATATAGGACTGCTCAAACAAAAAAGGCTAACACATTTCTGTATTAACCTTCATTTTTTAAGTTGGCAAGGTTACAGTATTTTGATATAGTGCAGCATTTCCAAATTTACGCAGCGCATATTATTTCACCAGCAAATTAATATCATCATCTAAAACAATTGACCTATTCTTAAACAAGAATAATAGCAATTAGCTAAATCAGTTTCATCCCTATGCATTCCTGAATAGATTGGCCCCACTGTGTGGAATATATATTTTGCAGGTAAATTATAGCCACTAGAAACTTTTACTTGTCCATTAGGTTCTTCATGGCCTTGCTTATTCATTATTTCTAACATGTCTCTTCTTACTTCTAGACCCGCAAATGTGTGGATAGCGTTATCGATACAGTAATGGCCAGGGACAAAGCATCCTAACATTTGAGAATTACAAGCATTCACTATCGCATCTGCTTTTATTAATGTGATATCTCCCTTATAAATTGTTATGCCATTTTTAAATGAAGCGGCGTCCACTATTTGTTTATTGGATATTATTTGTTTTAAAGCTTTATCTTGTTTGATATAAAACTCATCACTTAAATTAGTAGGCATAGTGATATTAAGAAGCGCTCTAAAAGTAGTAAATGAATCGTCTAAATCATCTTTGATATCATTTATCTTTTTTAAATATTCAATACACCACTTAATATCACTCATTGTTATACCTTATTTTAATAAATTACTGCATCGCTAGCAGTATATTCTTTTAAAGAATTAGCCTTTCCAACAATCTAATAACACGTTCTACATGTATACGCTTTTCTTTTGAATCGTAGGAATCAAAGTAAAAAGCTGTTAAAGATGCCAATATATTTAAATAAAAATCAATAGTTTCAGGTGTAAACTTTTAAAAATCAACATTATCAAATAATAAGTATGTTAGCAAAAAATAAAAGGACTTTTTTTTGTTTGGAAATAGATTTAGCTTGGTAAAAGTCGCTGCCTCAGCAATTAAACACAAAGATTGATCTACATTGATGCTCAACGCTTTAAATGTGTTTCTGTTCTTTGTTATCCAAGAAGGATTGGTAACATAAAATTTACCAGTGATGTTATTGAATTTATTTTCGTCAAAATTAAAGTTATTCAAACTAGGCGCGCCCGTTTGCATGCGAGATCTTTTCGGCTTTTGATAAACTGCCTATTTTTAATGAAAAAACGCCATTTTTGGGTTATTTTTAGAGTTCAAGTCCTGTCGGCAATCTAAAAAATTACATCAAGGGTATAGCAATTGAGGGCTTTGATACATTCTCTATATATCATTTAGATGATATTTTAGCCTAAAAAGGGCAAAAAATGGGCCTAAAACACAAAAAAGCACTGATATTGTGTATCAATGCTTGTTCTTCTTAAATAAAATGGTGACCCAAACGGGATTCGAACCCGTGAATGTTGCCTTGAGAGGGCAATGAGTTAAGCCGCTTCTCCATTGGGCCAGTTGGTGGTAATTATACCACCGTTTATATTCATTTAGAAAGAACTTGATTAATTCTTCTATGGCATTCCTCTAATCCAAGGACTTGCATCACATAATATAAGTTAGGGGAATTCTTTTTCGTTGTTAAGGTGATTCTTAAGATTTCTGCAACATCACCAATCATTCCTTTATAGGCTTCTGGATTAGCCTTATAGGCTTTTCTATCACTTGAAAATCCTAAGGATTCACCAATAGATTTCATTTGAGAGAACCAGGCTTGTTCATCTTGGGTGATATCTAATGCTTTTAAAGCGGATAACACTTCTTTAACTTGTTCTAAGGAGAACTTCTCGTTATAGACTAATCCGTTCTCTTTCACATATTCTTCATATAAATCTTTATAGAAGAAGGAGATAAGGTCATATAGTCCGCCTAACTTCTCATAGTCTTTTCTAGGATTCTCTTTTTCTCTTTCAATATTGATAATCTTTTTAAAATATTCAGGATCACTAGAGACTAAGTTATAAAGTTTTTCATCATATTCTATAGAATATTTTAAAGTCATCTCTAACATTTCTTCTTTAGTTTTCTTAGATAAGATTTCTCTAGAGAAAAAGTTAAGTTTACCCATATCAAATAAGGCGCCTTCTAGTGACATCTTATCAAAGGAGAATTTAAATTCTTCCATATGTTCAAATTTATGTTCAAAGATCCATTCTTCAAAATTAGAATTAGCAATGGTCATTAAATACATAATAAGCGCTTCACTAGGATAGCCGTCTTTTAAGAAATAAGACACTGCTGCCTCATTATCTAATCTTTTTGATAATTTACGTTTATTGCCATTTTCTCCAATTTTCATAATTACTGGTAAATGCGCATATTTAGGAGCTTGCCAGTTTAAAGCCTTAAATAATTCTAAGTGAATTGGAAGTGAGGCAATCCATTCTTCTCCTCTAATAACAGTTGTGGTTCTCATAAAGTGGTCATCAACTACATGAGCGAAGTGATAAGTAGGAAGTCCATCACTTTTAAAGATGACAATATCCATATCGTTTTCCGCGATTTCAAAATTGCCATGTACTAAATCAGTGACTTTAATCTTATGGATATGATTGCCGGACGATTTAAAGCGGATGACGTATGGATCACCTTTTAATATCCTTTGCTTTCTTTCATCGTTATTTAAATAACGATATTTCGCAAATGGTCCATAATATCCTGGAATAATTTTGGCTTTTTCTTGTTTGGCTCTAATATCATCAAGTTCTTCTTGAGAGCAGAAACAAGGATAGGCTTTGCCTTCTTCTAATAAATGTTTAATTACTACTTTATAGATGTCCGCTCTTTCGGATTGGATGTATGGTCCGTATTGACCAACTTGATGGTCACCTAAATAACCTTCATTTGGCACAATGTTGAACAGCTTTAATTGTTCTAAAAGTTGGAGTCCACTACCTTCGATTTCTCTTTTAGTGTCAGTGTCTTCAAGTCGTACATAAAAGATTCCTTTAGAGTCATTAGCGACTTTATGACACACCATAGAGGTGAATAAGCTGCCAGTATGTAAAAATCCGGTTGGGCTTGGAGCGAATCTAGTAACTTCTGCTCCAGCTTCTAAATTACGAAGTGGATATCTCGCTTCTAAATCAGCGATAGTTTCTTTTACTTCAGGAAATATTAATTCTGCTAATTCTTTATTTGACACCATCTTAGCTTTCTCCTTTTTAAATAATTCTTACAAATTATATTGCATAATCAACTAGTTTTGTTATAATAATTTAGCAATTTTGAATTGCAGGCGTAGTTCAGTGGTAGAACACTACCTTGCCAAGGTAGTTATGCGGGTCCGATTCCCGTCGCCTGCTCCAAACGCTTAACTCAACTCGCAAGGGTTGTTTTTTTATTTATTCTCCTCATTTAATTTATTAATAAAGCGAATAATACTTTCTTCGTTGAGATTCTTAATATTCTCTTGATCAAACTCTTTAATAGTCTTTCCTAAATCTTTTCTTTTAATAATTTGGAATTGTTCATTATGTCCTTCGATTTTAATATCAGAGTCATTATTAATGACCACTAATCCTTTTAAGAAGGAATGATTTAAATCATTAAATAAAGATAATCTCTTTGTTAAGTTAATGTTGTAGTTAATTGGATTAGCAACAATACTAGTCCCTTTTTTATTTACATTCACTAATTCTTCGCTTTGGAATTTACCTGATAAAACTCCAGAGATAGAGAAGACCGAAATAATAATGATGTATTTATTAGAAATCACTAAGTGATCAATTAATCCCTTATTAGAATCATCAAAATCAATATGGTAATCATTTAATAATAAATAGTCATTATGTTCACAGATTCTACTAAGCTTTAAATAAGTTAATTCTCTAGCGTGTTTTCTAACATATACATTTCTATAATATAGAAAACATAATAAAAATAGGACCACTAATACACCTATAGATCCTAGAGATATATATAAAGTTTGGGCAACATTTAATAAAATCATGCCTGTATATTAACAAAAAATGACCATTATTTAAAGGTCATTTTAATCAAATATTGTTTCTCCGTTTTTCGCAGCGTTTATAAATCTAAGTAGCTCACCTTTTGATGTTTTTCTAGATATCTCAGGAAGATTATCAATATTGAAGAATCCTACATCATCAGTTTCGTATTCATGCTCTTTATTTAACTTTGTTAATTTAGCCTCGAATATTGCGACATATTCAGGAATAGAGGTTGGGGCTTTAAATGGAGTTCTACTAGTTAAGCCAACAAGTCTTACGATTTCTATTTCTGCGCCTGCTTCTTGTTTACATTCATTTTTCGCAGTTTGAGAAGGAGAATCATATAAATCTGCCCAGCCTCCAGGAAGGGAATAAGCTTGTAAAGCAGCTTCTCTAACCATTAAGACTTTAGACTTGTCCTCATTAAAGATAATGGTTCTAACTGAGATATTTGGAGTTGGATAGATATCTCTTTGGAAATAGTTAGGACGATCAAATTTCACTTCTAAAAAGTCTTCTAAGAATTTGGTACTTAAATCATTTAACTCTTGGTAATTAGTTAAAGCGTAAGGGTCTTTAGAATAAATAAGTCCAATCTTGCTGATAGATTGAACTTTTAAGATAAAATCGTAAACTTGTTTGGAATCCATTTGTTAACCTATTATTCGGTTACTCCGTCCATATAGTTTTCAAACACTCTTAAGAAGCTTTCTTGGTCGACTGGATCAAGTTGTCCGTTGACTGCAAAAGAAATTCTTCCGGTTTCTTCAGAAACAACAACAGTAACGCTATCAGAGATTTCAGAGATACCTAAAGCGGCTCTATGACGGCTGCCATATTTACCAGCGAATGGTTTAGTAGTTGGAGTATAGAAAACACTAGCAGCGACAATTTCATTGCCGTGGATAACAACCGCACCATCATGGAGTCTAGTTCCAGGATAGAAGATTGTGACTAATAATTCAGCAGAGACAGGTGCTCTCACTGCAACACCATTTTTAATGACGTCTTGTAAAGAAGTATTCTTTTCAAAAGTCATGATTGCACCAGTTCTAGTTTTGGATAAGTTAATAACTGCTTTTTCAATGGTTTTATATAATAACTCACGGTTATAAATCTTTTCGACTTCCATCTTACCAGACTTCACTCTGCTACCTTTAAATGGATTGGCAAGAAATTGTCTTAAATCACCTAAGTTGGTGAATAAGGAGATGGTAACGCCCACAGCGGTTAAGCCAACAACAGCAACAAAAACATAGGTGAGGTTGAATAGGAAACAAACTAAAGTTGCGGCAAAGGAGATAGAAACGAATAAGTATCCAGCAAGGCGTTTAACAATCTTGCTATACATCAAAAATAGGAATCCATATAATCCGATAATCACCAAAAGTGAAATTATAAATTGTGCGATGTGCATCGTATCCCAAGCAAATAACATATTCTATCCTCCTATAGTCAACTTAATAATTTTATAATTATTTAAAGTGACTATCAATTTATTACTTAATTTTACTTAAATCAAGTTTCACAATTGTAGGTTCCAAATTAACCTCTTTTTTTGTGAATTTATACTTGTGTTTTTTGTGATATTTTACTAGTTCAGTCTCCCCTTTAGGAGCAACTTTTAAATAGAGTTTATCACTAGCTTTATCATAGACTCTTTCTAAATAGTGATATCTAATAAGCATCACGATTAATCGAGACACTTTTTTAGAGTTATAAGAAATTAATGTCTTATATGTAGGAAGTTCAGAAAACTTCTCAGTTTCTTCATCATCCACCCCTGAAAGAATCTTATAAACACCTTCAGGTAAAGGATAATAACTATCTTTATTTAATAAAGACACTGTTTCCAGGATTTTTAAATCGCAAGTTTCTAAAACATAGACATTTCTAACTTTTTTCATAAAATCAGTTTACTGATTATCACTTTAAACTTCAATATCGAAATAATTTGGTGATAACTAGTTATTGTAGTAAAATAGATGTGCTTAATAAGGAGATACAAAATGGGAACACCTCATATCAATGCTGAAAAAGGCGATTTTGCTAAGGTTGTTTTAATGCCTGGAGATCCAATTAGAGCGAAATGGATCGCCGAAACCTATTTACACGATTATAAAGAAGTCACTAATGTTAGAGGTATCTTAGGGTATACCGGACTAACAAAGAACAATAAAAAGATTTCCGTTATGGCCTCAGGAATGGGAATGCCATCAATTGGTATTTATTCCTCTGAATTATATATGAGCTACGGAGTGGAAATTATTATTAGAGTTGGTACCTGTGGTACCTATCAACCTAATATTGAATTAAAAGATGTCCTTATCTGCTCAGGCGCATGCACTGATAGTAATTGGATGAGCCAATTCAAATTAAACGGTGTTTATTCCGCGGTTGCTGACTTTGACTTAATGTTAACTGCTTATGAAGAAGCTAAGAAATCAAAGATTCCTTATCATGGCGGTAATATCTTCTCTGCGGATGTCTTCTATGACTATGATCAAGAAGTCTGGAAAAGATGGGCGGCTTTAGGCGTGATGGGTGTGGAGATGGAATCTTATGCCTTATACGCGAATGCGGCAAGATTTGGCAAAAAAGCATTATGCTTATTAACAGTCACCGATAGCTTTATCAATCATGATAAAAAGCTAACCGCTGAAGAAAGAGCGTTTGGTCTTGGCAGAATGATTGAGCTCGCTATTGCGACTGCTGAACATTATTGCTAGTCAACTCGAGTTGTAATAAAGTAATAATAGAATGACAGCTAGGGGCGAATGAGGTTTCGAGTCGCTGTCTTTTTATTTGTCCATTAATAATTGTATCAACTCTTCTTTGGTTGGAAGGATGGTCTCATATTTAGCGGCAAATATCTGATTATTATCTTCTGGTAATGTTAATCTTACAAACGCATCATCTTTTTCTTTACATAGTAAAATGCCAATAATTTTATTCTTTTCATCAGATTTCACAAAACGATCATAGTAATTGACATACATCTGCATTTGTCCAATATCTTGATTCGTTATTTCCCCTATTTTTAAATACATTAGTTATGGACGTCTTCAAACACTACCACTACAACATCTAATACAAATAATTCATAAACGGCAGGTTTTCTAAATTTTCCCTGCTTAACGAAAATCCCGCTCTAGGTTTATCATTTTTACTAGGGCGGGTAACACCCTTAAGAAAACAAGAAAACATATATTGATTTAGGTACGACTGCCGTAAGTTACGTCCCATATACTGCTCCAGAAAAATAGTTCAATCCATATTTTTTAAATTCCTCTAGGCTTTTGCTTTTCGCAAGAGCCATTTTTGTATTTAAAAACCTCTGAATAAACGGAGGTCTATTTCTTAATACTTGTATTAAGTCTATTTTGAGTTCATTAAACAAGAATTATTTCGACTCAGTTTTTTTCTTAATCTAAAGCGTTTAACCAAGAGTGAAAATTTTTCACGGTTGCTAACTGATATCGCGATTCACGAGGTCAGCTTTTTTAATACGCCTTTGATTTAATACCGTTTTTCTTAAAAAACTCAAACATTCCTTTAAGTCTTTCTTTTCTAACCATTTCAATAAAATCATCTAGAGATATCACGCTTAACAATTTAGCCGTTTCTTCTTTGGTTAAAAAGTAATTCACTTCAGAAGTATCACCATCATCGTTCATTCTTATTTCAGAATAAAATTCAAAGCAATCATCTTTGATTGTTAACTCCAAATATGAGAATAAAGGAATGTCGTATATGACTATTTTGTTATTTTCCATTTGTAGCCAATATTTATTTATTAAAATAATCGGTGTCGAGTTCTTTGATGTCGATTGTAGTAACCTTTGATTGGAGTCCAATTCCGAATTCATACATAAGTTCGGTTAATTTATCACCATCAATCAAAACAATATTGCTATTACTCTTATCATTCACAAACGCTATAGCTGGCTTACTAAAGTAAGATGTAGTGATAAACACGCCTTTGGAATTTCCGATACTTCCTTTGAATTGTTGGACTTCTGGACTTCCTACGCTGTTTTTAGGATCGTATCTTTTTGCTTGGACATAAATTTTTTCTAATCCGAGTTTATCGGAGAAAATGATTGAATCAACCCCGCCATCACCAGATTTCTTTGTAACGTGGCCAGATTCAAAATTATCAAAACCATAACCCATCTTAAGCATTAAGTCATTAGCGATTTGTTCAAATGCATAAGGATCGTCCTCAGTAAAAGCAAGAACGTTCGCTAATAAATCACTTTTGCTTCAGCGTAGGTCATCTTGCGCCTCCGTTTTCAATTTCAAACTAAAGTATATCACTTTTATATCTCTCTTTCTATTCCTTTTAGGAATTTCCATGCAAATACTCATCCACTTCCCTAAACCATTTCTCCATTCTTTCATCGTATCCATCCATTTTTCGTAGATTCTCATAGAAAGAATATTTGAAGAACTTAAACATGTTATGGATGTTGTTCTTGTTCTTATTGCAGTAATCCCTAGTGTATCTAAAGCAGCGTTTTACCAGCTCTAAATCGTTATCCACTACGACGTCATCAAACATCTGGTTGAATAGGAAGATGTCCTTATCGTAAACGGTTATTAGATGATCCTCGATTAAGCAAGAAGTAAAGTAGTTCAAATGGAAGGGACAATTCCCTTTATCGTATTTATCATGTTTATCTATTCTCTTTTTCACTTTCTATTTCACTTTCACTTTCTCAAAAGAGAGGAATGTTTCCGAATGTAACATAATGTCGACAAAATCTCTTATTCTGCTGACATATTGCTAACATAATGTTTACAAAATCAGTCACAGTTCTCTTCCTTCTGCGCTTTTAAATAGGCCTTAATATCGGCTTCTTCTTCTGGGGATAATAGCCAGTGAGGCCTTTCTTGAGGTTTTCTTCTAATCGTGGATTTAACAAACTGCACCTGGATCGCTTTAGAGGTGAAGACGGATTCATATTCGTAGCTAAAAGAATCTAGGAGTCCTAAATCCATCATCAGCTGGATAATGTCCTTTATTTCTTGGATATGCTCTTCAGAATCGTTATAGCCTAAATCATAAGCGATATCCTCGCTAAAAGAGTCTAGGTTATCTTTGATAAAGTAACCATTCAGATAGATGCGCGAAAGGACATGGATAAAAACGCCATAGCCCACCACTTTCTTCTTATGGACTAGCTTACGGACTTTAGGATCCTCAAGTATTCTCGTATCCACAGGAAACCAATCCAACTTCTGCTTTGGATTAGCCATATAAAACCACCTCCTTTACCTTTGAGTTCACATAACGTACATTATTTCCACTCAAACAGGGAGGGAAGACTAGCACTTCTTCCCAGCCCATTTTGTCAAAAGTTCTCTTATCCCTTTGATGCCAGTTTGATACACCATCGGAGTGATGTGGGTGACCTTCACTGCCTTCTTATTGATGTAGGTATGGGTATCGACTCTAAACCAACCCTTGTCGATATATTCTTGGGTTGGAAGGTTTTCTTCATTCAAAACATCATGGGAGCGAAGGAATGAAAACAATGTCTGCTTATTAATCCCTTTGATTTTTAATATCGCTGGAACATCGAATAAGTGACGAAGAACACCACTATCGGTGGCTTCTTTGACATACTTCCTCGCTTCAGCTGTTACTTCATTAACAACTTCTAGGATGTTATTTCTGACTTTGAGTTCGTGATATGACTCTAGGAAATTAATCGCCGCTTCTTTAGAACCAGTGATGGTCTTAACGTCATAGCGGCCGTATTTCCTAATGGAAGGAATGACTATCTCGGTTACCCAATCGGTAAATTGGATGGCTTCTTCTTTTCTAGATTGGAAGATGAGTCGATATAGGTTTCCTTCTGTGATGTAAAGGTAATTATTGAATTTGCTATTCTCCACTTTTGAGATGCGGACAACGCCATCAGGTTTTAATCTCTTTTTGGCATCGCTAGGGTTTTTGATCCCTAAAATATTGCATGCATCCTTTAAGCAGATTACTGGCCTACCAAATTCATCGTAGGTAGTCCTTAAACTTCCGAATGATTCAGAAGTAAATGTTGTGATTTCTATAGGTTTTTCAGGTAAATTCTCCGCTAAAACCTCATTATTTTCTTCTTTTTCCATAATTCTTATTTCCTTTTATTCGTTTATTTTTTTGGTATGCAAAACCTCATTAACCAGCGATTGGCTACGGTTATTGGTCTTGTTTGTCATATGTAGATAAATCTGAGTTGTCTCAATAGATTTATGCCTTAAAAGCTGTCGCACCTCTTCCATAGTGGCCCCTCTAGCCAACGCTAAAGTTGCACATGTATGACGAAGGCTATGTGCGGTGATTTCCCTTCTATTGATGTGGATCTCTTTTAAGTAATTTTTAACAATCCTACTGATAAACTTAGGTTCAATTCTTTCTTTAGGTTTGTTATGACCGTGATTAATGAACATCGGTCCTTTCTCCACTTTCCTAGCTGACTTATAGTCATTGATGACTTGAAGAACTGATTCAGGAAGCCTTATGGATTCATCCTTTTCTACACGCCCTTTTCCTTGGACGTATAGATAAAAGAACTCTCCTTCTTGCCTGATGTCCTCAAAGTCCGCCCTACTGGCCTCCACTGTTCTAAGGCCTAAATTAAGAATCACGTAGATTAATGTGTAATCCCTTAATTGTTGGATTCCTTTAGTGGATTCAGCGGCAGCGCAATCAAGTAACTTATTAGCTTCTTCTAATGTCAAAGCCTGCCTTTTGAAAGTAGGATCAATTTTCTCGTTTTGGAGATCTAAAGAAATGTTTGGGTAATAACCCATTCTTTCAGTCCACTTATAGAACTTCTTCAGAACAACAACATAAAGCTGTATGGTCGCACCATGGCAACCTTTGTCTCTTAGGCTTTTCTTGAATTTGGTAACACTAGATTCCTTTGGCTTATCGATATTCATAGCCTCCAAAAACCTAATGTATCTACCTAAACAGCCTTTATAAGTGGTCATTGTTCTTTCGCTTCTAAAGTCAGTGGCACCGATGAATTCCTCATATATTTCCCTATGGGGAGGGGCTTCTTCGATTGCTTGTTTTCTGTTTAATATCATTGTGTTCTCCTATTAGTGATGTCTATCCTCTTGCTTAACGGTGAGCACCACTATTCGGTTGGTTCATATCGATATAAACTTTCAGGGATTTATCCTGATGATGGAAAAAGCGGCACTTCTTTAGCTCATCGTACCGAGTTCATGAAAATGATAGAAAACGCTAGACTTGGATTAATCGATATTATCTTAGTCAAATCGATTTCAAGATTCGCAAGAAACCTAATCGATCTATTGGAAATAGTTAGGGAATTTAGAAATAAAGGAATCGAGATTTACTTTGAAGAGCAAGAGGTATCATCTCTAGATGTAAAGGCAGACCAGATGATAACAATCTGCGCTAAATTCGCCGAAGAAGAAGCCTTGACTGTTAGTGAGAATGTCAAATGGCGATATACCAAGAACATGAAGGAAGGAAAATATTCACTACCACCTAACCTTTATGGATATAGAACCGTTGATAAAAAGATTATCGTCATCGAAAGCGAGGCTAAAGTTGTCAGGGAAATCTATGATTTATGTGTAAAAGGCTATGGCACTTCCTTAATTATTAGGCACTTGGAAAATAAAGGAATTAAGGGTCCTGCTGGTGGTCATTGGGGACATAACACTATTTGTTCTATATTAAGGAATGAAAAATACGTAGGCGATTGCCTAATCCAAAAGACCGTCACAGTAAAGCTATGCTCTAGGAAATCAACCAAGAACCGAGGCCAAGAAGATATGATGCTTGTAAGAAATGGGCATCAAGCCATAGTTGATAGAGAAATATGGAATGCAGCTCAAGCTGAACTAGACGCAAGAAAAATACAATTTAAGGTTGATGATACGGAAAACCATATTAATACGAGCGAATTCACTGGATTCTTCGTATGTGCGCATTGCCATAGCAATTTCACAGTAAAAACAAACCATTACTATGGAGTCAATGGCAAAAAGCAAAAGAAATTCTTAGTATGCGCTAAAAACAGACAATTCAAATCATGTCCTAGTGAAAACCTTCCAGTTGATGAAGTTAAAGAAGGGATGATGCTCTTAGTCAAAAAGATGAAAGATAATGTCCCTTTACTAAAAGAACTACTTCTTTCAGGATTTGGAAGGGATGATGAGAAAGACAATCGAAAGGAAATTGATAAAATCAATAAAGAGATAGATTCTTTCAAAGAAAGACTGGAAGAATACAATGGTAAATTCGATGATTACTCCACTGCCATGGCGCAGCAAATAATGAATAAGATTTCAGAACTGACCGTGAAAAGAGTAGGCATTGAAAACGAATTATTGATTGTTGGCAGCGCAGAAGAAAGAACGAAAGATATACTAAAGAAGCTTAAAGCCGTCCCTAACGTAATAAAAACATTCGATGAATACACTTATTAAGATTGCTAACTTCTTCTGTTGTTCTTTAGATGATTTAGTATCTAACTCATTTGGAGGAAAGATAGACTCCACTATTTCTTTTGAGGCCTTCAAGAAAGAAAACGGAA
>JAFSOD010000008.1 GCA_017447165.1 Bacilli bacterium | reverse complement strand
CTTCTTTAATGAGAAATGCCATTAATTCAATTGGTTTCATTGTTGGGTGAAGATCATTGTGTTTTGGCTTGTCATATTCAAGAATCGTTGTAAAGACAATTGAAGAATGATAAAATATTGTAGTAATTATGAAAAGAACTGGAATATTTCTAATTTTAGCTAGTATCGCATTAGTTACTAGTTGTGGAGAAACTTCTCCTAGTGGTGGAGGAAGCACCAGTAGTGGCTATACAATTACTTGGAAAAACTATAATGGAAGCGTTTTAAAAGTTGATACAAACGTTAAAGAGAATACTATCCCTAAATATACCGGTACTACTCCTACTAGACCAGATGACGCTACATATACATATTCCTGGACTGGTTGGACTCCAACAGTAGTGGCAGCAAAATCTGATGCCACATATACTGCAACTTTTAAAACAACTAAAAAAGAAGCTGAAAAAGTGACAGTTCCTGCTCATACCTTAAAAGACACTAATCCTCCGTTTGACTCAGATGATGATGGAGAAATGGTTACTGAAAGTACATGGAACACATTTAGATATGCTTCGCAATCTGAATTTAAGAAAAATTATAATTACACATATGAAGCCTATTCTGGTGGAACATATACATTAGAAGAATTCACTAAAAACGCCTATCATGTTGAAACTTCAGCCGGAACATTATATTACGAAAGAAAAAATAGTACAGGCAATACCTTTTATGAATACATTTATTCTAAGGGAGAATATTTAAGGCAAGAAACTAGCCTAGATTTAGAAAGTAAATATACATATAGAATTCAACACGAAATCTATGTTCATATGTTTGACTTTAAAGAATACGAATATAATGCAGGTCTTGGTGGATATTATTTATATAATGTAAGTGGTGTATTTAGCTCACAAATTAAATTCCAAAATGGTTATCTTTCTAGTTTAACTTATATTCTCTATAGCACAATGTCTAAATTTGAAATCAAGCTATCATTTAAAACCGAAATTAGTATCCCAAAATCCTATTATTACAAATAGAAAAATAAAACTTATCGTATTTATATGATAATAATGTTGTTTATGATATTATAGTTAGCGATGACTAACTCAGTTATCAAGGAGACTTAAAATTATGAATAAATATGTACTAGGAATTGACGGCATGGGATGTGGAATGTGCGAGATGCACGTCGAAGATAAATTAAGAAAAGCAATCAAACTTAAAAAAGTTAATGCCTCTCACATTAAAAATAATGTTGTTGTTATTACAGAATTAGAATTAAGCGAAGATGATTTTAAGAAGATTTTAGATCCAACTGGATATCGAATTACTTCTTATAGTAAATCAATAGCGGTGAAAAAATTCTTCAGATGGAGATAACATGGAGCAATATGTTTACCCCTTAATTGGAATACCTTTAATCTTTATATGTACAACCTTAGGAGCGGTATTTGTTTTCTTTATTAGAAAAAAAGATATTTCTCCTAGATTAAATAAGATATTTATTGGTTTTGCCGCTGGAGTGATGTTTTCCGCTTCATTTTTCTCATTAATTAAACCAGCTTTAGAGACAAATGTAAGCTATATGCCTACTTGGGTGATAGTGATGATCTCTATTGCTTTAGGCGCAGGCTTCTTATGGCTTATTGATAAAATTGTTCCTCACTTTCACGCTTCTGAGAATTCTGAAGAAGGTTTACCAACTAGAAAACTAAGCAAAACATCTAAGATGTTTATTGCAGTCACTATTCATAATGTTCCAGAAGGTTTATCAGTGGGTATTGCTTTTGGTGTCGCTTTATCTCAACCAAATAACGCTGCTTTACTTATGGGAGCATTATTACTCTCTATTGGTATTGGTATACAAAATATTCCAGAAGGAGCAGTGGTTTCTTTACCTATTAAAAGTGAAACCGGTTCCTCTACTAAAGCATTTATCTTTGGGATGTTATCTGGAATAGTGGAACCAATCGCTGCAGTTATTGGTTTATTTCTTGCAATGCAGATTCAAGGAATTATGCCTTGGGCATTAGCCTTCGCTGCTGGATGTATGATTTATGTGGTCGCTGAAGAAATGATTCCAGAAATGACTAGTGAAGGTCATGATCATTTTGGAGTGTGGTCATTTATTTTAGGCTTTATTATTATGCTGGCCTTAGATTGCATTCAATTTTAATTTATTTTAAAATAATTAAGTTATGAAACGCTTAGAATCACAAGAAGATTATTTAGAAAAAATCTTACAAATTTCTCAAAAGAAAGAATCAGTTCATGCGATTGATATCGCTCGAGAAATGTCCTTTTCTAAACCTTCAGTTTCGGTTGCGATGAATAAACTAAAAGAATTAGGTTATATCGAGATTAATGATAAGGGTGAAATATCTTTAACTAATTCCGGAAAAGAAATTGCACAAAAAACTCTAGAAAAGCACATTGCTTTAACGAGAATGCTCATGTATTTAGGTGTGGATGAAGAGACTGCTTCAGAAGATGCATGTCGTATGGAACATGATATCTCTGATAAGACCTGGGAATTAATTAAAAAATACTGGGACGAACATAAATAATTTAAATATTTTATTATTTATAATAAAGAGTTAAGAGTTAGTTATTACTAACTTTTTTCTTTACACGTGAATAAATAGGTATATAATATATTCGGTTAGTGGAAACTAACTATTTTAAGGAGGAGATTATATGCCAATTGCATTAGCACCAATTAATCAAGAATTAAAAGTTGTTAAAGTTCTTGCTGATGATAAAAC
This sequence comes from Bacilli bacterium, assembly GCA_017447165.1. Taxonomy (GTDB): domain Bacteria; phylum Bacillota_I; class Bacilli_A; order RFN20; family CAG-826; genus UBA2450. The sequence goes on along the minus strand of JAFSOD010000008.1, from coordinate 22,621 downwards.
TAAAAAGCATTTAGAAAGCTTAGGTATTTTGGTGAACTCCTCTTTAACAATTATCTCTTCTGTTAATGGTGGCGTAGTGGTCGCTGTTAAAGAAGGTAGACTTGCTTTAGATCATTCTATAGCCAGTAAAATTCTAGTAGCGTAGAAAGGAAGGAATTTATGCTTAAAAAACTAGATGAGTTTAACGTAGGCGAGACTGGCCTAATTAAAATGGTGGAAGGTGAAGGTAGAATTCGCCGAAGACTATTTGATATGGGTGTCACTCCCGGAGCGACAGTGTATCTCCGTAAAAAAGCCCCACTCGGTGATCCTTTAGAAGTGACGATTAGAGGATACGAATTAACGCTTCGAAAAAACGAAGCACATTTCGTCATATTAGAAGTTAAGGAGGACCAATAATGAAACGTTTTGCATTAGCAGGTAATCCTAACTGTGGTAAAACCACATTATTTAATTCTTTAACTGGCTCAACAGCCCATGTTGGTAACTGGCCTGGAGTAACAGTTGAAAAGAAAGATGGAGTTTATAAAAAACTTAAAGAACCAATTTCCATTATTGATTTACCAGGAATTTATTCTTTATCTCCATATACTCCAGAAGAAGTAATTTCTAGAAATTACATCTTAGATGAGCGTCCTGATTGTGTGATTAACATCGTGGATGCCACAAACTTAGAAAGAAACTTATATTTAACTACTCAATTATTAGAAATTAACGTTCCAGTAATTGTCGCCTTAAATATGATGGATGTCTTAATTAAAAATGGTGATTCAATTGATGTTGAATCTATTGAAAAGAAATTAGGTGTCCCAGTAGTTTCTATTTCCGCTTTAAAAGAGAACAATTTAGAAGAATTAATGTCTAGAGCCTTAGAAGCTTCTAACACTCCTAGAGAAGGAAAAACAATTATCTCTAATAAAGATTTATTACACCTCATTGGTGATGTTCGTATTGCCTTTGAAGGTCAAAAAGTTGATAATCCACTTTTCCATGCGATTAAATTAGTGGAAAAGGATGAATTAGAAACCGAAATGCATCCTGATTTAATCCCGATGGTGGAAGCTTTTAAAAAGACATTTAACGATGAAACATTTGGTAATGACTTTGAAGCGGTGATCGCTGATAGTAGATATCAATTTATTTCTTCTAATTTCCATAACGCAGTGAAAAGAAAAGAAGTGGAAATTGTCGAAGACAAAAAACATAAAAAACACAAAGAATCTAAATCAGATCGAATTGATAAAGTTTTAACACATAAAGTGTTTGGCTTAATCATTTTTGCTGTGATTTTATTCTTAGTATTCCACTTTACATTCTCAGAAAACTTATTCTATTTAGGTAAGGTTTTTGAAAATAATGGCATCGCTCCTTCTTTTGAAGGAACAATTTATGAAGGCTTAATTTGGACTGACAGCGGAATTAACTCTCCTGGTGTTATATTGTTTAATTTCTTTGATATGTCATTCTCCGCTTTAATTGGTGATGATGTACCAGGAATTGGTATGGGCGTTATCCGTAGCGGCATGATTAATGCCTTAGGAGAAGGACATTGGTTTACCGGTTTTGTTTGCGATGGTGCCCTTAACGGCCTATTTGCAGTATTAGGGTTCTTACCTCAAATCTTATTCTTATTCTTGTTCTTCTCTATCATGGAAGATACAGGATATATGGCTCGTGTCGCCTTTATTCTAGATAGAATATTCCGCAAATTTGGTTTATCAGGTAGAGCCTTTATTCCAATGATCATGGGCTTTGGTTGTAGTGTACCTGCGATGATTAATACTCGTACTTTAGCCGATGATAAAGAAAGAACCTCCACAATCAGAGTTATTCCTTTCTTCTCTTGTGGAGCTAAACTTCCTATTTTAGTCGCTATCGCTGGAGGTATTTTACAAGTCTTCCACGCTGGTAATGTTGATGTTATTACTTATAGTATGTACGCTGTTGGTATTGCTGCAGCTATTATCACTGTCTTAATTATGAGACATACCACCCTTAGAGGTGAGACTGCTCCATTTATTATGGAGTTACCAGAATATCACTGGCCTCAATTTAGAAGTTTAATGATTCACTTATGGGATAAAGCAAAGCACTTCGTCAAGAAAGCATTTACTATCATTTTAGCTTCTACAATCGTCGTCTGGTTCTTATCTAACTTTGGTTGGAACTGGCACTATTTAGATGGTGATATTTCTAATTCCATGATCGCGGGATTAGGTCAATTTATTCAACCACTTTTCACCCCACTTGGATTTGGTTCACAACTCAATCAATTTGGCTTTGTCTTTGCTGTTGCTGCAATTGCTGGACTTATCGCTAAAGAAGATGTTATTGCCACATTTGCCACTTTAGCAGCAATTATTGTTGTTTCTCCAGATATGGCGGCGATTATCGAATCCATCGAAGATGGAGACGTTGCTTCAACATCGGCGATGATTGCCGGTACTGGAATTACCTGGCAAGGTTGTATCGCCTTTATCGCCTTTAATATGTTAACAATTCCTTGCTTTGCTGCTTGTGCGACCGCTAAAGCAGAATTACCTAAAGGTAAATTTAAGTGGACATTACTTTTCTGGATTGTTACTAGCTATGTCGGTTCCAGTGCGATCTACTTATTCTTAAGTATGTTTGATGCAACTAGCTATATGTGGGCTGTTCCAAGCTTTGCAGGACTCGCAGTTTTAGCAGCGGTTGCGATTTACTTCGTCAGAAGATATAACAAAGCTCATCCAGTAGTGGGAGCCTAATATTATGAACACATCCCCTTGGCTTGAAATTATTGTTGGAGTAGCGATATTTATCTTCTTTTTAGGACTCTTTTTAAGATACATTTATAAGAAGAAACATCATATCCATACTTGTGAATGTGGGATGGTTCATAAAAATAAAGAACAGCTATTAAAAGAATATAAAAAACTATATTCCAAAAAATAACCTCAAAGGCCGCTTGAATAAAAGCGGTCTTTTCTTATGCGCGCTAGTGGTGATAAAATAAACAAGAATTTGAAAGTTAAGGAGTAATCATATGAAAATCTTGAGACTTATATTTTCTAAATGGCTAATCAGTGTCCTTTTACTTTTAGCCCAAGTTGCTGCAATAGTATTAGTGACTATTTATTTACTTGAATACCTTATTTGGTTCCAAATCGTAAGTGTAGTCATTGGCGTCATTGTTTTCTTTGTGTGCGTTAATCGTAAAGAAAATCCGGAATATAAAATTCCTTGGTTATTTCTGATTTTATTCTTGCCATTATTTGGAGTTTTATTCTATTTAATGTTCTCTAGAGTTAATACTTCTAGAAAAATGAGAAAAATATACGCTAAAGCGTATGATGAACTACTCCCTTATGTTAATAATATTGATAAGGATATTGAAAAAGCTTATGAATATATGGGTGATAGACAAGGTATTGACCGATACTTAAAAGAGAATTCTGGTTTAGGCCCTCAACAAAATAACGAAGTGAAATATTATCCAGTTGGGGAATTAATGTGGAAAGATATGCTTGAAGCATTGGAGTCCGCGAAGAAATTTATTTTAATGGAATATTTTATTGTTGATCCAGGTCATATGTGGGATTCCATTCACGAAATTTTAGCTAGAAAAGCCAAAGAAGGTGTTAGAGTCCATCTCGTTTATGACGATCTAGGAACAATGACAATGCTTAAAAGTGGATACTATAAGAAGCTAAGAAAAGAAGGCATTGACGCTCATAAATTTAATCCATTTACACCAATTGTCTCCGCTGTTTATAATAACCGTTCTCACCGTAAGATTATGGTAGTGGATGGCTTAATCGGATTTACCGGCGGTATCAATTTAGGTGATGAATATATCAATGAAAACGATAGACTAGGTCACTGGAAAGATACTGGTTTAAGAATGAGAGGAACTGCTGTTAATTCCTTAACTGCGTTATTTTTCTCAGACTTTATCATTGCGAAAAGAGAAATTCCTGAATTTGATTTTTATTTTAATAAAAACCCAGACAAATTTAATACTCCTGGCACCATTTGTCCTTTTGGAGATGGTCCTAGACCACTTTACTATGAACAAATTGGTGAAGAAAACTTTATCAATATTGTGGGACAAGCTAAGAAATATTTCTATATTTCAACCCCTTACTTAATTATTGATCATCACTTTACTCAAGCTCTTAAAAATGCAGCGATGAGAGGAGTAGACGTGAGAGTCATTACTCCACATATTCCAGATAAAAAGATTGTCTTCTGTTTAACTCGTAGTTCTTATAAAGAGTTAAGAAAAGCAGGAGTTAAAGTTTATGAATATACCCCAGGCTTTATCCACGCCAAGATGCTTGTTAGTGATGATGATATGGCGTTTGTTGGTACCATTAATATGGACTTCAGAAGCTTAACTCACCACTTTGAATGTGGAGCGGTTCTTTATAAGAATCCATGTATTAGTGACATCCGTAAAGACTTTGATCACATCTTTGAAGTTTCTCAAGAGATTGATGATAACTTCAAGTTATCCTTTGGTGCAAAACTCGCTAAAGTGTTATTAGAAACCTTTAGAACCTTATTCTAATAATGGCATCTAGCAAGGATTATTTAGAGTTTGTTCTAGAACTTCTTAGAGAAACTAGTGGAGTTTCTTATAAAAAGATGATGGGAGAATATATCCTTTATAAGGATAACGTTATCTTCGGAGGAGTCTATGATAATAGGTTCCTCGTAAAGAAAACACCTTCAATAGGTGTCTATCACTTAAAAGAACAAATTCCTTATCCTGGCGCTAAAGCGATGTATTTAATCGATAGCGAAGATCCTGACGAGATCAAAGAGATTGTAGAGTTGGTCTATAAAGACTTAACCACTAAAGTTGTTTAATCATCCACACATGTGGACAGTGCTGATCTAAATATATTTCAGAAGTGGCTATATAGCCACTTTTTTCATAGAATTCTTTGGCTTTCATTTGTGAACTAACACCGACCTGAATATGACCATAACGGTTAACTATTTCTTGCTCGGTGTATTTCATTAACTCGCTTCCTAAACCCTTACCACGATATTCCTTTAAAACGGCAAATCTACCAATAACGTAACACTTATGTTTATCTTGATAAATGATTCTAGAAGTAGCAGCAGGTTTATTATCTATATACATCACAATATGAATAGCCTTGTCCTCATTAGATTCAAACTCATCTACGAAATGTTGCTCATCAACAAAAACAGTAGTTCTAATGAACTTAGCCTCTTCTGGGATATCAGTAAAAACTTTATAAGTAATATTCATTATAAACTGGCGATGAGTGTTACGACTTTTTCTAAAAACTCTTTTTCTGAGTTTGAGAATCTAGAATAAATTGGTGAGTCAATATCAATAACCCCTATTAACTCGTTATTCTTGATAATTGGAACAACAATCTCGCTTTTAGATTTAGAAGAACAAGCGATATGTCCTTTAAATTCATGGACATTATCGACGATGATTGTTTCTTTTCTCTCCGCTGCGGTGCCGCAGACTCCATTACCTAAAGGAATAATCGTGCAGGCTACTTCTCCTTGGAAAGGACCAAGGACTAATCTATTTTTATCTACGAGATAAAATCCTGCCCAGTTAATAGCTTCCATCGTATATAAAAGAGCAGAGATATTTGCTAGATTGCTCACTAGAGGAATATCTTTATCGATAACTGCTTTAATTTGTTTTAATAGTAACTCATACATAGTGAGATTATTGTAGCACAAGCAAAATAAAAACGGCACATTGTAAGCGCCGTTCTTTTGTTAATTAATTTTTATTTTTCAGTTCGTTTTCTAATTCCTCTATAGTTGGTAAGCTTCCTTTAAAAGTCTCTAGAATGAGTTTTGATAATTCAAAAGATGACACTCCTAAAGGCTGAGATGATGAATTAAGAGAAAATCTTGCCAAAACATTATCTTTGCTTTGCACACTAAGATACCAATAGTCTTTTCATCTCTATCTGTTTTTAATAAGTTATCGACTGCAACAACATATGTTCCTAACTGTCCGATATATTCTGGTTTAAAAGTAGTGGTTTTTACTTCCAAAACAACATACGCATGCGCTTGAGTGTTATAAAATAACATATCTAAGAATTGCTCTGTTTGTCCAACTTGTAGGCGATATTCTTTTCCAATGAATGCGAACCCAGTTCCTAGATCTAATAGAAATCTTTGAATGTTATCAACCAATGCATCTTTTAGTTCCTTTTCTGTATATCTATCATCCATAGATAAAAAATTGAAATTATATGGGTCTTTGATTAATTCATTAGCCAGATCGCTATTGATTTCGGGTAATGTTTCTTTAAAATTAGTTATCTTTCCTTGGTTTCTCTCATATAGATTTGTTTCCAAAAAGCAAGATAACACAGATCTAGACCAATTGTTTTCAATTATTTTTTGAATATAAAACAGCGCCTTTTTTGAATTGTTTTTTACTTTTGAAATAATTAAAACAATATGTCCCCAGGGAACCATTGATATTTGGGCAACAACTTGTTGCACAATTTCATTTTTAGAAAACAATTCATAGAATTGCTTCATGTATTTTAGATTTCTAATTGAGAATCCTGTCGCATCAGGAAAGGCTTCTTTTAAATCTCTTGAAAGCGTTTCATAGAATTTGCTTCCCCATTTGGATTCACTTTTCATTTTTACGATGTCTCTTCCTAATGACCAGTAAAACTGAATAAGTTCACTATTAACTTTAATAGCAGCTTTGATTTGAGATTGTTTATATCTCCTTTTTAAATCGACTAACCAATTTTGATAGTCCTTATCAAGTATGGACAAAACTTTTTCACCAACGTTTTTCATTTTATATCTCCTCCTTATAGTTAGTGATGGTGCTTCTAAAAGGAGATAAATAAAAACCATCAACTTTCTCCAATGCAAAAACACCATAAATGTAATCGACAGGCAATATCCCTATTGGTCTCAATTACTGGTGTTACATCACTGGTTCAGTTGGATGGTCACATGCTCAGATTTATAATCTGTGTGGAGCGAAGGGCGCGATTCATCTCAGCCGTTGTCATGTCAGTCGCATTGATTCATCCTCGCTGGATATCTCTTTGGATAACTTTTACCTATGGACGATACTTTCCACATTACTAGTACCTAACACACGTACTAATAATCTTATATATGGGTGCCCTTTTCCCGTTTTGAGCCAAGTTTACACCTACTCCCGCAGTATTTCATGCTTCGGTCTTGTGGCGCGTTTCAAGTCTGCATATACAAGATATTTTCATTATAAGAAAATAAATCATTATAATCAAAAGAAAACCGCAACAAAGCGGTATTTCTTGTTTTTTTGTTAATTCTTAACTTCTTTCCTAGAGTTATTAAGAATGAAGCTGACGATTAACCAGAGGAATAATCCTGCTCCAAATGTCGCTAAGGCAATCCATCCGTCTTTAGGATCATCGAATGATAAGAAGTTTTCGCCTTTAATCGCACTAGCGATACAGTCGATAAACCACATTAATGCACTAGCACCATAGACAATTGTTAAGACATCCAAGTGTAAAGCTTTTCTATCTCTAAAGAAGAACCAGAGAACAGCAGCAACTGCTGCTAAACCTAGAGAAACTAAGAAGTACATTATTTAGCTCCTTCTTTCTTTGCTTCTGGGGCAGATTTTCTTTTTTTGAACTTGATATAATCAACAACAAGGACTCCAACTACCCAAGTGACTAATAAGATGCCAAGCATAGCCACACCTACCGTGCCCATTTCTTTTAGCATCTCTATAGTCCCGCCTTCTCCAATAGCCGAGAAGAATGGTGGATAAGGAACAATTTCTCCGTGGATGATATGTTCGATTGCAAGAATAAAGCTTCCTGCAAATAACATTAATTCTAAGTAAGCGAGTTTTTTGCTCCATTTAGTATCAGAACCAAATTTTTCAATTTTTGGTGCTTCGCCTGCTAATTCTTTTTTCTTTTCGTGATGTTTAACGACGTGACGAGCAACAGTCACACCAACACCAGTAACAGTACTAACAACAAAACATGCCATATGTAATATTCTCCTTGTTAACTAATAGTTATTCTATCTAATACTTAGGATTAATTCAAAACTTTTATATATGTAACTCAGAGAAAACCTCTCCAACCGGTTTATTTATCTCTAAGACATTACCAAAATGGATGTCTAAGCGGTCTTTATTAATAACTACGATATTTGTTCCACCGTAGTATCTAATGAGCCCACTAGCGGGATATACGCTTAAAGAAGTGCCTGCGACGATTAATAAGTCAGCGTGCTCTAAAGCATTAACGCTAGCCTCTAGTACCATTTGATCTAATGGCTCTTCATATAAAACAACATCAGGTTTTACGATTCCGCCACATCTTGGACATCTAGGAACTCCAACGGAGTTCTCTACAATTGATAAATCAAATCGTTCATTGCAATCCATACAAATATTTCTATGAATAGAGCCGTGTAGTTCTAAGACGTTGCGGGAACCCGCCATTTGATGTAATCCATCAATGTTTTGAGTAATAACAGTGAGATTCTTTTTCTTCTCTAATTCCGCTAAAAACTTATGAGCGGCATTAGGTTTAGCGGATTTATTAATTATAAATTCTTTATAGAACTCATAAAAGGTTTCAGTGTGATTCATAAAATAGGTATGGGAAAGCATCTCTTCATATGGTCGACCATATTTTGATTGAAGATGGTATAAACCGTCTTTACTTCTAAAATCCTTAATCCCACTTTCAGTGGAAACACCTGCTCCACCAAAAAAGACAATGCGATTAGAGGTATCAATTAAATGTTGTAGACGAGAAGTTTCGATGTCCATATCTATAATTATTTTATACCCATTGAGATTATTATGTATAAAAATTGTTGTATGTATTTTGACCCAAAAACCACTAAATACCCTTATCCAGAATATACCGATGGACATTATTTAGATGTTGTTGAAAAGACACATTACGTCTTTGATGAGAACTATCCATATGTTGATACCTCTAAAAAGTTTAGAAGGAAACAGTTCTGGATTAGAGTTCTATTAAGAACCATTGTCTTTCCAATGGCGAAGATTAGATTTGGTTTAAAAGTCAACGGCAAAAAGAATCTTAAAACTTATAAATTAGAGTTATCTCAAGGAGTGATAAGTGTTACTAACCATATCCATTCCTGGGATTATATCTTCTTAATGAGAACAGTGAAACCTATAAAAACTAATGTATTAGTCTGGGCCCCTAATGTTAACGGACCTGATGGTAGTTCAGTAAGACTAGTAGGAGGAATCCCAATTCCTGAAAATAACTTAAAGGCCACAATGGTGTACTATAATGCGATTGATAAGTTAATCAATCAAGACCATGGTTGGTTACAAATCTATGCGGAAGGTAGTATGTGGGAATATTATGCTCCTATTAGACCATTTAAACGTGGCAGTAGTTTCTTTGCGATTCAATTTAATAAACCAATTATGCCAATTGCCTATTCTTATAGAAAACCAACTTGGATTAGAAAAAAGATATTCCATCAGCCTGCTAGAATCACTATTAATGTGGGTGAACCAATTTATCCAGATAACAATATTGTCGATAAAAACGAAAGAGAATTAGATTTAACTAGAAGAGTGCACGAAAGAATTTGTGAACTAGCAGGAATTAGACCTGAAGATAACATCTATCCTAGTATTTATGATCACTCCAAAAGAGTTGATTATTATCCAAGAGACAACAAAGATACTTGTAAATAATAAAATTATTTCTATAATTGTTAACTTGTATGGAAGAAAAGAAAGAAAAACCTGTACTTAACTTTCTAATGAAAACCCTTAATGGGATGGCGTATGGCTTATTCGCCACTTTAATTGTGGGCACAATTTTTGCCACGATTGGAAAGCTGTTTGGTTATGGGGCAGAAACTAGTAAGTTCTGCGCTTTCATGCTCAGTTTATTTAATGGGCATAATGATGGCACTAGTAACTGGATTGGCATGGCCAATATCTTACAGAACATGACTGGTGCCGGTATTGGTGTTGGTATTGCTTTAGCTCTTAAATTTGACCCACTTAAAACTATTGTTTTAGCAGCGGTTGGAGAAATAGCGGCTTGTACCTCCTTAGGCACTACATTTATCACCTCTGGAGGTAATATTGATCACCTTGCTTTTAAATTCCAGGTTGGTGATCCATTAACAATCTATTTAGTATGCATCGGTGTTGCTATAGCAATGAAATACATCATTAGAAAGAAAACACCTGTTGATATCATTATTATTCCATTATTTGGAGTTGCTGCTGGAACATTAATATCCTTAGGTATTAGATATCCTGCTATTAGCGTGACTTACGCAATTCAATGGTTAGTTGATTCTGGAACAAAGGCTGTGCCGTTTGTTGCCGGAATGGTTGTGGCTGTTTTGATGGGCATGGCCCTAACTGCACCTATAAGTAGTGCTGCTATTGCAGCAATGATTTTCAGCATTCCTAAAGGCGGAAATATTGCAGATTATCAAGGTTTAATCCTTGCCAGTGGTGCCGCTGTTGTTGGCTGTTCTTGTCAAATGATCGGATTTGCTGTGCAATCTAGAAAAGACAATAACGTTGGCACTGTTATTTCCATCGGTATTGGAACATCAATGCTTCAATTTAAGAATATTCTTAAAAAACCAGTTATCTGGTTACCAACAATTATTGCTAGTGCAATTTTAGGACCTATTTCTACTTGCTGGCTTAAATTGGCTTGTATTGGTGGAGATATCTCAACTGAAACAGCAGTTTTTACATATGTAGGAAGCAGTGCTGGTATGGGTACTGCTGGTTTAGTTGGTCAAATTGGCACCATTGATTCTATGGGAGTCGCTAATTGGCAAGTTTGGGTTGGAATCTTTGGATTAATGATTATTCTTCCAGGAGTGTTAGTCTTCTTTATTGACTTATTATTTAGAAAATTAGGCTGGATTAAAGAAGGCGACTTAACTGTTTAATATGGATAAAAGATTTTCCCGATTAGAGGCTCTAATTGGAAAAGATAATTTAGATAAGATCAAAACCAAGAAAGTGATTGTTTTTGGTGTTGGTGGAGTTGGTGGTTTTGTCGTTGAATCACTTGTTAGAAGTGGGTTAGAAGATATCACAATCGTCGATAATGATGTTGTTGATGTAACTAATATCAATAGACAGATTATCGCTACTAGTGATTCTATCGGAAAAAGCAAAGTCGAAATCATGAAGGAGAGGGCAAATTCCATCAATTTTGCCGCTCGAATTACTCCAATTCAAAAATTTTATCTTCCAGAAAACGAGAAAGAATTTGATTTTTCAAAATACGATTATGTCGTTGATTGTGTAGATACTGTCTCCGCTAAAATATCAATCATTTGTAGGGCAAAAGAATTAAGCATTCCAGTTATCTCTGCTTTAGGAGCCGGAAATAAATTAGACCCAACAAAATTAATGGTTTCAGATATCTCTAAAACCGAATATGATCCTCTAGCAAAAGTTATTAGAAAAGAGCTTAGAAGTAGAGGTATTAAAGGAGTGAAAGTTGTTTATTCTTCTGAATCTCCAGTTAGTGTTGTGGTAGAAGAAAATAGCCATGGAAGACATTCTCCAGCTAGCGCGATATTTGTTCCAGCGAGTATGGGAATATTAATCGCTAAGACTGTGATAGATGATTTGATGAGCTCATAATATATTTATATATTTATTTTTTTAAGAAATAACTTGATTTAATTTCTATCTTCTAACATAATATTTAAGCGTTGGACCAGTGGTGTAGCGGTTAACATGTCTCCCTGTCACGGAGAAGATCGCGGGTTCGATTCCCGTCTGGTCCGCCAAAACAATTATATTGAGGACTCGGCCTGGTAGCTCAGTTGGTAGAGCAGAGGACTGAAAATCCTCGTGTCGGCGGTTCAATCCCGTCCTAGGCCACCATCAATAGTAGAAATGTCTTATTTGCAAAAATAGGACTTTTTTATTGCTTGTTTTAAAAAAGAAAGACCCATATGGTCTATCTTGATTTGTTTAAATTGTATATCAGTAACACTAAGATTTGGAATGGTACACCAATGAAGAATAAGTACCAGTAGTTGCCATCAAAGAAGAATGAGATATACGCTGCTGCTAAAAGTGTCCATATAAACACGGAACGGAAGATAACGACTGATTTAGGATATTTAAACACTTTTCTAGCTGCAAAAGAAATAACTAAAGCAGAAGCAGGTACACACCATAAGTAAACTGTCCAATATCTATTTAAATGAATATCGGCGGTTTTTAAATTCATGATACTGGCTAAATGAATTGTCATACCAATAGTGAATATAACTGTGATAATCAAACAGACAATAAGTGTTTTCTTATGGAAATTAGGTGTTTGTTTAATAATTGATTTAAATTCTTGCTCTTTATTATGTTCGCTTAAGATGTAATCAGTGGACACTCCATAGAAGTCTGCGATTTGTTTTAAAACATCAACAGATGGTAATACCGATCCATTTTCCCACTTAGATACTGTTTTATCACTATATGAGAATTTATCGCCAAATTCCAATTGGGTGTATCCGGCTTTTTTTCTTAAGAATGTCAGGTTTTCACCAACGATTTCGTTTAAAGATTTCATAACAATATTTTATCTTAATAGGAGAATTGGTCAAATGATATCTTTTTAATATTATTAAATATTCATTAGTTTTTATGTGCAATTCTCATATTTTGAGAGTCGGTTTATTCTATAATGATTGTTCTTATTCGATTTCTTTTCTTTACGCGCGAGAGATATAATGTGCTACAATAATATTCGTTTTAAGGGACTATTATGAATATTGATTACGATTTAGTATCCATTATCTTAGTAGCTACAAGTGGAGTTTCCATCGTTCTTTTGTTGCTCTTATCCATTTATTATCTTATTTATTGGAGTGTTTCTGCTCGTCCTTTACAACTTGTTCCTCATAGCGATAGAAAGACCAGGTTTGCTCTATTAATCGCCGCGAGAAATGAATCTAACGTTATTGAAAATATCTTAAAGTCGTTATCAGTCCAGACTTATCCTAGAGAATGTTTTGAAGCCTACTTTATCGTAGAGTCTTTTGATGATCCAACAATTCAATTAGTTGAAAAATATGGGTTTAAATGGTTTAAAAGAGATCAATTAGATGATAATAGACGTACCAAAGGTTTTGCCTTACAAGAATGTATTAATTATTTATGGAGAGAAAATTATCTCTATGATTCTTATATGATTTTCGATGCGGATAACATCTTAGAACCAAACTACATTGAAATAATGAATGATTTAAGACAAACAGGAGTGGAAGTTGGTATTGGCTATCGTAGTTTTACTAACGCAGACACTAACTGGGTAACTGCGAACTGCGCGTGTATGTTCTCATATATGAATCAAATTACTTCCTATGGAAGAAGCATTATTTTCCATAAGGCTACCTTAATGGGAACCGGCTATTTTGTAGATGACTCCATTATTAGAGATGCTGGAGGGTGGATTTTTACCGGAATGACTGAAGACATTCAGCTAACTAGCTATTGCTATTATCACGATATTTATATGTGTTATTATCCAGCAGTGTGTTTCTATGATGAACAGGCCAGTGATATGAAAACCGTCCATAATCAACATATTCGTTGGTTAGCAGGATATATGCAGCCAAGAAAATTCTTAAGAAAAGAAGGTACTCAAAAAGACTATCATTCCAAGAGACTTCAAAGAATGATGACCTACGAATTTAAAGTAGGCATTATTCCATTTGTAGTCTTTAATATCGTAAGCTTTATTATTTTTGCTTTAGGTATAGCTTTTGGTGTTCTCTCCATATTTTATGGAGCAGCCTATCAAAGTGCGATTATTTTTGCAGTTGCAGGATTCCAAATCTCGGTCTTATATATGTGCTTTGTCTTAACCGCGATTTTATCAATCATCCGTAATCGTAAATATTTAAAATTATCAACGAGAAATCAGATACGTTGTATCTTGAGCTATATGTTCTATTTCTATGACTTTGCTTGGGCGTTCTTAGACATGTTATTCCATCCAAGCAAGAGAACTAATTGGGTGAGAATTGATCATACCGGCAACGTGAACAATAAGGATATTGAAAGTGGCAAGTAAGAAAGATTGGAAAAAAACCAGAGTCATCTATTGGAAGGATGAGAATAAAGACGACTTCAATGAAGTTGGTTTAAAGCGTCCTTCAGTTCCAGAAGGCTATAAATATAAAAGGATTAATCCTTTTAATAATTTCATCTCTGGAATCTTTTACCACAGCATCGCTAAACCTGTTTTAGGATTTTACTGCTTATGTAAAGGAATGAAAGTTAAAGGAAAGAAAAACCTTAAGAAGCTCGAAGGAAAAGGTGCGTTTATTTTTTCTAACCACGTTGCGATTAGCGACGTATTAAAGTTTCAATCTTTTGTTTTCTTCTTTAGAAGAAGAGTGAACATTATTGGCTATCCTGATACATTAAGCATGCCGATAGTAAGAAACCTAACTAGAGCGTTAGGATATTTGCCTTTGCCTCTTCCTGGAGATTTAAAAAACATGGTCTCTTTAGTGGATGCAATGAAATTTTATTTAGAGAAAAAACAATATATTCTTATTTATCCAGAAGCACATATTTGGCCTTACTACACCAAAATTAGAAACTTCCATGGAGGATCATTTAATTATCCTGCAAAGTTAGAAGCTCCTGTTTTACCTGTAGTGACCACTTGGAGAAAAGTAAAACTCTTTAAAAAGCCAAGACAAACTATCCATATTTTAGAACCAATTTTTCCTGATCCAAATAAATCTAGTAGTGAGAATAAAGAATATTTATATCAGGCTACTTTAGAAGCGATGAAAAAATGTGCAGACTCTATCAATCAATATGAATATATAGAATATATCCATGTTGAAAATGATCAAGATAAGCAATAGAATAATTAGCAATATGATTACCGTAAAAAAGAAATTAACATTACCAGAATATCGCGAAAGAAAAGAAGTTTATAAGACTCTTGGTTACAAAGAAATCAGCATGGAAGAAAAAGGCTACCACGCGATTGTCACTTATGAGATTGATGAGACTGATAAACATTACCCTGCGATTATGCATTTAGAAAAGAAACTTTATCGTAAAGGACCATCTTTCTTCCCGGTGATTTTATTTGTGGCTACCTCATTCTTACTTTTATCTCTATTTGTCATTTTTTATGTAGTTGAGGGCCCGGAATTCCAATTAATTCCAAACGCATTAGGTTTTTTAATTCCTGCTTTTGCTTCTCTTGCTTTGGCGGTTATCTATACCTATTTATACATTAGTATAAATAAAAGAATTATTGAAGAATCACCATATTTAAAAGCAAATTTATCCTCTATTGTTGATTCGATTAAAAACAAATAAGTCCTTAATTTTTTAGATAAATTAATGTTATAATTTCTCTAATACGATTGGAGGGCTTTTTTATGTTAGAGTTAATTAATATTAAAAAAGACTATAAACTAAAAGATCAAGAACCGGTTCATGCTTTAAAAGGAATTTCGCTTAATTTCCGTAGCCACGAATTCGTTGCTATCCTTGGTCAATCTGGATGTGGCAAAACCACGCTTTTAAACATTACTGGTGGTTTAGATCACTACGATGAAGGTGATTTAATCATCAAAGGTAAAAGTACCAAAAACTTTACTGAAGCTGATTGGGACACATATCGTAACCACTCTATCGGCTTTGTTTTCCAGTCCTATAATTTAATTCCTCACCAATCAATTATTAAAAATGTTGAATTAGCTTTAACAATCTCCGGTATTGGAAAAGAAGAAAGATCTAGAAGAGCCAAAGAGGCTTTGGATCTAGTAGGTTTAGAGGGCTTATATAAAAAGAAACCAAATCAACTTTCTGGCGGACAAATGCAACGTGTTTCTATCGCGCGCGCCCTTGTTAATAATCCAGAAATCGTTTTAGCTGATGAGCCAACCGGCGCGTTAGATAGTGAAACCTCTGTCCAAGTTATGGATATCATGAAAGAAATTTCTAAAGACCACCTCGTTATTATGGTTACCCATAACCCAGAATTAGCAGAAAAGTATGCGACTCGTATTGTGAAGATGAAAGACGGATTAATTCTAGATGATAGTGACCCATATGACGGAAAAGGCGAAGTATATGAGGAAGCAAAAGAAGAGGTCCCTGAAATAAATAAAGGCAAAAAGAAACATTCTTCTATGGGATTCTTTACCGCTTTCGGATTATCTTTATCTAACTTACGGAGCAAATTAAGAAGAACTGTCTTAGTTACTATTGCGGGTTCTATTGGTATTATCGGTGTTTCCACCGTTTTAGCGGTGTCTAAAGGTGTTAATAATTTTATTGATAAGATGCAAGACGATATGCTTTCTGCATATCCAATTCAAATTGCCGAAGAATCTGTTGACCTTAACTCTTTAATTACTGGATTAACTACTCAAGATAAAAAAGATTTAGCAAAATTTGATATCAATACTCAAGCGGGTATGGATAGTATGATTAGTTATTTACTAACTAAATACACTGATTTGACTAATGTTAAAACCAACAACATTACCGAGACACTTGTGAAATATGTCGAACAAATGCCTAAATCATATTATTCGGCGATTACTTATAACTACGGCATTGACCCTACCAATAACATCTTTACTGATTTTGCAGTAAACGAAGGTGACACACCTGAGCAAATCTCCATCAACGGTTTAACTCAAAGATATATTAAAACTTTGATGACTGTTGAAGGCTTTAGTGATTACGCTCAATTCGTGGACTTATTCGCTGGCTTTATGAAAGAACTTCCAGATGAGAAAGATTACATCATGTCACAATATGATTTAATCGCTGGAAGTAAATACGCGACTGAGGATAATGAAATGATGTTAGTTGTGGATAGCAATACCACATTAACTGATTTAATCTACGCTCAACTTGGTTATTATCCTCAAGAAGAATTCTTGAAGATTGCTAAAAAAGCTATCAAGACTAACGAAGTCCAAAAAGAATATAACGAAGGAAAAATTACCAAAGCAGAATATGAACAAAGAGTTAAAGAAATCGCTGAAAAATATAAATATAAGACCGCTTTCGATTTCACTGATATTCTTAATCACGAATTTACTTATTACCCACATGACTTGATTTATCAAGAAGACCCAAGTTTTGTTTCCCATAAAGAAATTAGTGGTTCTTTAACTGGTAGATTCCAATTCCAAGCCATGGGATATGATGTTGACTACACAGTGATTTTAGGTGGACTTAGTTATGTCCCTGCAAGTGATATGCTAACAGCAACACTTATTGTTTTGGACAATAAAGACAATTTAAAATTAGTTCTTAACCAAGCATTAATGTTCTATAGAGACTCATCTTATAAAGTCACTGATCCTGGCAAGTCTGTTTTAGATGGCAAATGGAAATTTACTTATCAAAATACTTATTTCAATTTAGAAATTGTTACTGATAAAAATCCACAAGATGATCCATCTAAAGAAAGAACTGTGAAATACGATAATGTCACTGGTTCTTTAACAACCAATGCGTTATATGATTTCCCATTGACACTTAACTTCAATGATGGCACCATCAGTGAAACTACACCAGAAACCCCCGACTTCTATTGCGAAGCTTATTCTAAGAATAACACACTTATTCAAGGTAAGACCGAAGCTGAATTAAATGCCTTAGGAGCCCGTGTTGGTGATAAGAAAGTCAAAGTCGTTGGTATTTTAAGACCAAAAGAAGGAACAAACTTTGGTACTTTACAAAGAGGTGTTTATTATTCTCACGCGATGGCGGAGAAATACTTAGCCGACGCTTCTACCAGCGCTATTCTTACAGCCTATAAAGACCATATCGAAAACAAGAGATTTAAGGATGTTGGTTTAACTGTTGGCACATTGTTTAATGCATACACCCATTTTGTCTATGACGATTATACCAAACAAGATGATCCAAAAGAAAAAGAAGGTTTTGCCTCAGCTTTAAATGGCGGTTTACAATCTGGATTATCTAATATCTTCCTATCATTTATGGGTGGAAGCGATAATTTAGATACTGAAAAAGATCATATCCGCGCGGTTGGTGGTCTTAAGATTATTGAAACCCCCGATCCAAACGATCCACTTGACAAAGACAAATTCTCTTATAGCGCTGAAAAACTCCCTAAGAGTATTTCTATCTATCCAAAAGATTTCAACACTAAAGATAGTGTCACTAACTACTTAGATGATTGGAATAGAGATAAGACTTTGATTATTGAAGGTATTCCAGTTCCTAAATCTGAACGTGAAGACATTACTTATACCGATACAATCGGTATGATTATCGAAGTGATTTCAACTTTAGTCACTGCGATTAGCATTTCTTTAATTGCCTTTACATCCTTATCGTTAGTAGTTTCTTGCTTCATGATTGCGGTTATTACTTATATCTCAGTTATGGAACGTGTTAAGGAAATTGGCGTTATTCGTTCAATGGGTGGTAGAAAGAAAGATGTTTCACGTCTATTCATCGCCGAAAACCTCATCACTGGCTTTGCCAGTGGCGCCTT
This sequence comes from Bacilli bacterium, assembly GCA_017447165.1. Classification (GTDB taxonomy): domain Bacteria; phylum Bacillota_I; class Bacilli_A; order RFN20; family CAG-826; genus UBA2450. Next base: position 4,067 of record JAFSOD010000008.1, on the reverse strand, counting down.
AGGAATTATAGTTACCTATATCTTACAAATCATTATTAATGCAATTGTTGCTCCGTTTGGAGTAAGCCACATTGCATCGCTTCCATTCTTATGGGCATTATTAATGATTGCCTTAAGTATCTTCTTAAGCGTTATAAGTGGACTTATTCCATCATTTAGCGCTTCTAAACAAGATCCAGTTGTCGCTTTACGTACTGAATAATAATGAAAAAAGTTGGTTTAGTGTCATTAGGCTGTTCTAAAAACCTCGTTGATAGCGAGAATATTTTAGGACTCTTTGACCGTAATGGTTATGAAATCACCAATGATCCTAAAGATGCAGATATTATTGTAGTTAATACGTGTGGCTTTATTGAACCAAGCAAAAAAGAATCCATCGAAAATATCTTAGAGATGGTTTCTTATCATAAAAAAGTGGTAGTCACTGGTTGCTTAGCGGAACGCTACTACGAGGAACTTAAAAAAGAAATTCCTGAAGTGGATTTGTATATTCCCATTAGAGACTATGATAAGTTTAATAAACTATTATATAGTTTAGATAACTCAATTGACCCTACTTTGGGGGTAGACGATGAATATCGTATTGTTTCTACTGGTCCATATAGTGCTTATTTAAAAATCGGAGAAGGCTGCGACAATAGGTGTAGCTATTGTGCGATTCCTTTAATTAGGGGTCACTTTGTTTCTAGAGATATGAACGCCATTATCAAAGAAGCAAAAGATTTGGCCTCTAATGGCATTAAAGAAGTTGTTGTGTTACAGCAAGACACCACTAAATATGGAATCGATATAGACGATCCAAATGTTAATATTGTTTCTTTGTTAAAAGAATTACTTAAAATCAAAGAATTTGATTATATCCGTTTGCTTTATTTATATCCTGACGAAATTAGTGATGAATTAATCGAATTAATTGGAAGTGAACCTCGACTTACTCCATATTTTGATATTCCAATTCAACATAGTGAATCTAGCATCTTAAAAGCTATGTACCGTCGTGGAGATAAAGAGTTTCTCATTAATTTATTTAACAAGATTAGATCTAAAGTCCCTAATGCGATTTTAAGAACCACTGTGATGGTGGGTTTTCCAGGAGAAACTAGTGAGGATGTAGATAATCTTATTGAATTCATGAAAGAGATTAAATTCGACCATTTAGGGGCTTTTACTTATTCTCAAGAAGAAGGAACTGATGCGGCAGATCTACCAAATCAAATTGAAGAATGTGAAAAAGAAAAACGTAAAGATAAAGTGATGAAAGCTCAACAAAAGGTTTCTTATCAGCAAAACAAAAAACATGTTGGTGAAATTATGGAAGGCTTAGTAATTGGAAAAGATAATGAAAATTATCTATTAAGAAGCTATTGGAACGCTCCCGATGACATTGACGGTAAAATATATTTTACTAGTGAAAAAGAACTACATATTGGAGACAAAGTGAAAGTGAAAATTAATAACGCCTTTGTTTACGATTTAATGGGGGAATATGTTTCCTAAAGATATATCTTTACTTCCTCATGAAATAGCTCACTATAGGACTTTAGAATCCTTAGCGGGTGAATGTACTTTATTTTTAAAACGCGATAATAATGCTTTTCCTATTTCTAAACCATGTAAAGTAGCCTTATTTGGTAATGGCGCTCGTCATACCCTAAAAGGTGGAACCGGAAGTGGAGACGTTAACTCCCATTTCTTTATGAATATTGAAGATGAATTAGAGGCTAGAGGCTTTGAAATTACATCTAAAAAATGGCTAGATGAATATGACAAAGTCAAAAAAGCTAAACATATCTCATTTATTCAAAGAGTTAAACAAGAAGCAAAAGCTAAAAAAATGAGTGTTCCTGCCTATGCGGTTGGTCAAATTGATAAAGAAGTTGAATACGATATACCAGTTGGTGAATATGACGGTGATATTTGTGTTTATGTACTTAGCAGAATAAGCGGGGAATCCAGTGATAGACAATTAGAAAAAGGCGATGTATATCTAACAGACACAGAGATTAAAGATATCCTTTATTTAAATCAAAAATTTGAAAAATTTATTTTAGTTTTAAATACTTGTGGAGTCGTGGATTTATCTCCTATCTTAGAAGTCCATAATATCTATTTATTATCTCAACTTGGAGTAGTGACTTCTTCTATTTTAGTGAAAGTTATTTTAGGAGAAATTAATCCAAGCGGGAAACTATCAGACACTTGGACCTCTTTAGCAGATTATCCATATATGAATGAATTTGGTGATATCAACAACACTCGATATTTGGAAGGAATTTATGTTGGATATCGTTATTTTAATTCAAAAGGAATTAGACCATCTTTTCCATTAGGATTTGGACTCTCATATAGTAAATTTAGCTTACAATTTATTAATAGTGAAATAGATGAAGATATATTAAAACTGAAGGTTAATGTCACTAATGAATCTGATTATCCTGGAAAAGAAGTTATAGAAATATATAGTTCTTGTAAAGGAAGAATAAATACACCTAAAGACACTCTTATATATTTTAGTAAAACTAGCGAAATCAAAGCGCACAAAAGTGAAGAGCTATCTTTATCAATTAATCTAAATTCCTTAAGTGTATTTGATATAGAACTAAAAAGGAAACTTATTCAAAAAGGAACATATATTATTAGAGGTGGTAACCAAAGTATTGATCTCACTGATATATTAAAAATTGAAGTTAAAGAAGATATTATTCTTGATGAATTTAGACCTGTTTTATCTAAACCCGATTTTGATGATTTATTAATATCTCCTATTGAAGATTTAGATGATATTAAAATCAAAACAGTCACCATCAATAAATCCAATTTTAAATCACAAAAATCCGATATTTCAGGCAAATTTAATGTAAAAATTCCAGAATTTATCAAATCTTTATCGCTTGATCAGTTGATTTTATTGAATCTTGGAGACTATAAAACTGGACTTGCGGGAATAATTGGCCAAGCAGGTTCGTTAGTTCCAGGAGCAGCAGGAGAAACTACTTTAAGAATTCCTGAAATCACTAACTCTTTAGTTATGGCGGACGGCCCTGCTGGGTTAAGATTAATTAGTGAATATAAGCTTAATAATAAGGGCCACTTTAATTTAGTAGAAGATTCAATTATGAAGGGGATTATGGATTTTCTTCCTTCAATAGCAAAAAAACTCCTTTTCAATGTTAAAAAGAATCACAAGAAAAAAGGAAATATTATCTATCAATATTGTTCTGCAATTCCAATTGCCACTGCTGTTGCTCAATCATTTAGCGAAGATGTTTGTTATCAAATTGGTAGGTTAGTAGCAGAAGAGATGAAATTATACGATATTGATATCTGGCTTGCCCCCGCTATGAATATCCATAGAAATATTTTGTGCGGACGTAATTTTGAGTATTATTCTGAAGACCCTTATTTAACCGGGGTTATTGCTTCTAATGTTGTTAAAGGTGTACAAAGCTTAGATAAATTAGCTTGTATTAAACACTTTGCTTGTAATAACCAAGAAACTAATAGATTTAATTCAAACTCTGTTTTATCTGAACGTTCCTTACACGAAATCTATTTAAAAGGATTTGAGATTGCAATTAAAGAGTCCAGTCAAAGCGCAGTGATGTCTAGCTACAATCTAATTAATGGGGTTCATGCTTCAGAAAATAAAAACTTATTAATTGAGACATTAAGAGAAGAATGGGGATATAAAGGCTTAGTGATGACTGATTGGATTACAACTGGTCAAATCAATAATAAAAAAAGCATTCATCCTTCAGCTAGAGCGTCACATAATTTAGCTAATGGGATTAACATCTGTATGCCTGGAAGTAAAAAAGATATTAAAGATATCAAGCGAGCTCTAAAGCAAGGTGAAATTACTATAGAACAATTAAGAATGAACGCTTCTATTGTTTATTCTTATATCGTCGGAGAAAAAATTATATAAATATACTTGTATTAAATAAGCATATTTGTTTATAATCATTAAGCGTAAACCGCTTGCCTCCTTAGTTAAGTGGTATAACGGATCCATGGTAAGGATCTATTGCTAGTTCGATTCTGGCAGGAGGCACCACCCTACAAAT
>JAFSOD010000007.1 GCA_017447165.1 Bacilli bacterium | reverse complement strand
TTAGAGAGTTCTTTCCTAAAGGTTATAATTTAAGCAGATATACCCAGGTTTATATTGATAAAAAAGTAAACTTGATTAACAATAGACCTAGAAAATGTAACAACTGGATATCTCCATCAAAATTGATGTCTGAAGCTATCTTCGAGTGTTGCACTTAACATTACAATTTACCCTATGGGTAATAATTAGTCTACTTGTTTCTCTTTTTGTTGTGTGAAGTAGATAACCATAACAGGGAATAAACAGACATAGGCTAAGTAGTGGATTGTCTCGATAAAGGAATATAAGACAAATGAGATATAGCCTAAAGCAACTGTAAGAGTTAATCCTGGTTGTTTTTTAAATGATTTAATGATGACATATCCAGAATAGACCAATAAGGCAATGTAGGCAATTAAGAAGAGAATACCGCCTTCTGCTAATAGTCCAATATAAGAGGAGTGAGATGGGAACACCCAGTCATTATGAGTAGCTCCGTTCATTGGCATGAGCATGGTGTTAAATGTACCAAAGCCACGTCCTATTACCCACCAACCATTTTGCATTAATTGATAGGAGTTATCCCAAATATAACTTCTAGTATCTAAGGTCTTTCCTCCACCGATAACAGAGTCGATGATTGTGTATAATTTTCCAAATATTTTTCCTTTAGTGATGTAGGCTGTTCCAAATAATAAAGCAACAACAATTACCACGGAAAAAATGGAAATGAGGGCGATTTTGTTGCGTTTTTTGTGATCTTTATAGGTTGCAACAAGCCGATAGAAGACGTAGATGAAGATAGAAATAGCAGAGATTAATAAACCAGTTTTACACAAGCTGAAAATCATGTTTACATAGAAGAATCCTGCTAATAAATAGAAGTACCATTTCTTTGTGAATTCGTGACAAATTAAAGCGAATGTTACCGCGACCATCATCATCATGCCATACGCATTTCTATGTAAGATGAAGCTTTGAACTGTAAAGCTATAGATATCTGTTCCTTCTGGTCTAGAAATATTTAAAAGATATTTAAAGAAACCAACATATTTATTAAACTCCGCGATATATCCATAGATAATTAATACACCAGCAAAGATAAAGAAGATATAACCTAAGTATTTAATAAATGATACTGAAGTAAATCTTTTTGGAAGGACGAATAATCCGATATAGATACATAGCGACGCAGCGATTAATTCAAAAGTAAAGAATACTTTATGGAAATAAGAGATGTTTAGTGCGATAGGAAGAACTTGTCCAGTTGTATAGGAAACATCATTTAGCTCATAATCCATTCTTACTATTACATTTTCAACGTGAATTGATGGTTGAACAAAGATAGCAATAATATTTATTAGAACTAGTGCGGATAAAGCGCAGATGATAATGGAATTTAATTTATTAAATTCTCCGCGTTTCTTCCACACTTCTTCATATAAGTAATATCCCCAGCATCCTAACATAACCACAAAACAAAGAATTGCTGCCCACATAGGTAAAGCAACTTCGCTAGGGTTTTGGTATTGCATGAATAATTGACCAAAAATCAATAAAACCGCAAAAGGAATAAGACCCACAACATAAGCAAGGTCAGTCCATCTTAACTGTAATGATTTAATAAATGCTTTCATATTCTATTTTTCTAACTCGAATGTCATTTCGTAAATTCTTGCTCTTTGAGACTCAAATCCTGAGATTACCAAAGATGTAGAGTCAATAACAAATTCTTCTTCGACTATTTCAGGAATTGTGACGATTAAATTCCAGTCTTCATCATATTCATAAGTTTCGCCTGGACCTTCGTATTCTTTATTGTTAACTTCTATTAAAAAATAGCCTTCGTAATAACCATCAGCTTCGTCTTCAATATATCTTTGACCATCATAATGTGCGGAGTCATATGGTTTTCCCTCATAATAACCGGTAAAAAGATTATAATATTGCTGCATTTTAATTTTTATGGAGTGAAGTTTTTTACTAAAAGCGAATGTTATTTCCCCATCATAACTAGATGTTCCAATAATTAGTCCTTGAACATTTTCATATTTACTTGGGAAATCTGATTTCTCTATTTTTACTGAGTTATTCTCGGTGGTGGATACATCTTCTAAATATCCTTCTTCTAAACCGCTATTTGCTGCATCAAGAATCTTGTCTTTAAAACGATCTTCAGTTCCAAATATTTGACTAACGTCACCTAAATCAATCGATGAGAAATCTAATGTATGGGTTTCATACTCATCTTGCTGTTCGCTTACTGATATTGTAAAAGAAGTTATTTTCTCAAAAAAAGTAACAGTAACACAAGTGTCGCTTAATTTAAGCTCGTCTTCTAAAGAAGGAGTAAATGTAAACTTATCTTCATTACCCTGATAGGCAACTAGCGCTGTTTCTTTTGTGCCGGTTGCAGCGATAATTAATCCAGTTGGGTCAAGATGCTCGCCAACTTCATATTCACATTTAGTTGGGTTTGACGCTATTGATATTGATATTAATTTGTTTTCTTCTTGAGGAGTGTCTCCACATCCTGTTAATGCTAATAGTGAAGCGAACAATATTAATGATGATTTGAACTTCATATTTAACTTCCTAAATTACATAATATAATTTACCACATTTAAATGTATAATGTTAGTTATGGTTAAGAAAAATATCATTCGCGGAAAATGTGTTGATATCTCTAGCGAAGGCAAAGGTGTCATTAAAACAGTCTTTGGAGTTGTGTTTGTCGATTCTTTGCTTTTAGGAGAAGAAGCAGAGATAGAGATTACCTATATCGGAAAAGGCATCTCGTATGGGGTGATTAAAAGACTTATTACGATGTCAAAAGATAGAATCAATCCTAAATGCCCAATCGCCACTGCTTGTGGAGGGTGCTGCTTCCAAAACGCTACATATGAATATGAATTAAGATACAAGAAACATAAAGTTGAAGAAGCTTTAAAAAGAATTGGTCACCTAGAAGAAATTAAAGTGAATGATATTTTAGGAATGAATAATCCAGAACATTATCGAAATAAGATTCAGGTACCGTTTGCTAAAGACCACAAAAAAGTCGTTTATGGGTTTTATAAATCAAAGACTCATAAAATCATTCCTTTAAAACAATGCAATATTGAAGATGAAAAGGCTGGTCCTATTTTAGAATCTATTGCCAGATTAATGGAGCAATACCATATTGACCCATATAGCGAGGACTACCGAACCGGTATTATTAGACATGTTTTAATTAGAACCAGTAGATCCACAAACGAAGTAATGGTGGTCTTAGTGTCTAATGTAGATACCTTTCCAGGACGTAATAATTTTGTTAAAGATTTAGTAAGATTAAGACCTGAAATTTCTACCGTTATTCAGAACACAAATAAAAGGGACACAAATGTCATATTAGGGGAGTCAGATAAAGTCCTATTTGGTAAAGGATTTATTACTGATGAGATACTTGGACTAAAGTTCAATATTTCGTGTAGAAGCTTCTTCCAAGTTAACCCAATTCAAGTGGAAATTCTCTACAAAACCGCCTTAAATTTCGCTAAATTAACCAAAAATGACACATTATTAGATGCTTATGCTGGGGTATGTACTATTGGCTTATTAGCGGCTCCACGTGTTAAAAAAGTAACCTCAGTTGAAGTGGAAAAAAGTGCGGTCATAAATGGTATCAATAATGCTCAGCTAAACAGCATAAATAATATTGAAATCATTGAAGCAGACTGTACCGAATATATTAATAAAGAACTACCTAAATTTGACGTTGTTATTATGGACCCACCAAGAAAAGGATCTACTCCGGAATTCTTATCAGCGATTAAAAAAATAAAGCCTTCGAGAATCGTATATATTTCCTGTGATCCTGCTACATTAGCTAGAGACCTTGAGATATTAAAAGACTCATTTACGATTGAAGAAGTGCAACCAGTTGATATGTTTAGTCGCAGCTTCCATGTTGAAACAGTAGTTTCTTTAAAGGCTATTTGAGATAATAATCCATCTCTTTAAAACAAGTAATAAACTTGTTGAAGTGATCGATATAAGATTTGAGTAAATCCCTTCTAAGAGCGTTGTCCTTAGCTGCGGATTTTTTTCTTAATACTTTACAAATAAGAGTTCTTTTTGAAAGCATGCTTTTATATGATTTAAGATATTTTAAAGCCCATTTCTTACCGAAATGTTTATAAAACATTTTTGTGAAGCCTAAAATTTGATGGAAGAAGTGGAATTCATTAAATGATTTTGCTTCTTTTTTAAAACTGCCACCTTCTAAATGAATGATTTTACTGCTTGGAACATTATAGGACTTATAGCTTGTTTGAGTTAGAACTCGATATTCAAATTCAAGTTCCTCTCCATACATAAATAAGTTGTCATCAAAATAGCCAACTTTTTTGAATAGTTCACTTCTAATCATGACGTCCGCTCCAGAAATGCGAGCGGCCTCAATTGGTTTATCAGACTTATTAAAGAAATTATCTTCAATATAGTGTTCGTCTTTGAGCTTTAATTGGTAGCGTAATCCTAGTTCTTTGATTTCTAATTTTGGCTCAAACATTGGAACTCTAAAAGAGAAGTTTGGTGATTTATCTAGTTTGTAGAGATTACCGCCACAAACTCCACACTCTGGATGTGATTCCATAAATGAATATAATTCATAAATGGCGTTATTGATTAATATGGTGTCTGTATTAAGCCAAAATACATATTTACCTTTTGCTTTTTTAGCGGCTTTATTGAAAGCCCTTGACGTTCCCTCGTTATCGTTGTTTTCAATTAGAATTAAGTGGGAATTATTTAATTTTTTAAACGACTCTACTGAATCGTCTTTACTTTGATTGTCAATAACAATGATTTCATATTCAAAACCTTCACTTAATTTTGTGATGCTATCGATACAATCGATCGTTAACTGCTTAGTGTTATAATTGATCAAGATAATGCTGACATCCATAATTTAATCTTCTTTCTTATCGTAATCATCAAGGTAGGAGTGGTATACTCCTCCTTTTTTATATCCAAGAATCATATCTAAAGTGACATTATCTGGAGCGTTAAATAAATTCTCTTCTATTTGAGGTATATCTTTCTTTAAGGTCTTGATTAATTCTTTGATAAATCTACGTCGACCAACTATTTCGTCTTTATTAGCTTCGGTTAATTTACATGCGCATTGTAGGAAATGAAGATCGTGGCGTTTAGCAAACCTGATAATGTCTTTTTCTCTAACAAAATACATTGGTCTAATTAATTCCATTCCCTTGTAATTAGTGGAGTGGAGTTTAGGAAGCATGGTTTGGAAAGATCCAGAAGATAACAAGTTCATTAATGTAGTTTCAATCACATCGTCATAGTGGTGACCTAAAGCAATTTTATTGCACCCCATACTTCTAGCGATATTATATAAGGCCCCTCTTCTCATTTTGGCGCATAAGAAGCAAGGGCTTTTAGTTTGTAAATTAGCGATTTCAAAAATGTCTGTCTCATGGATTTCAGCGGGGATATGTAGGGTTTTTAGGTTCTTTTTGATTAATTCTAAGTTCTCTTTGTTATAACCAGGATTCATTACTAAGAACTTCACTTCAAACTTATAATTCATGAACTTCTTTAAGCACATAAATAACTTAGCAAGAACCATAGAGTCCTTACCGCCTGAGATACAAACGCAGACGACATCTCCATCTTTTAATAATTGATAGTCGTGAAAAGCCTTTATAAATTTAGACCAGATTGCCGCTCTAAAAGTAGTGGTTAGACTATTTTCATAAATATCGACGTCACATTTTTTCATGCATATCATTATAACAATTTAAATCCTTTATATATAATAATTAATATTCAAGAGGATTAAGTGTATGAAAATTGGTAATACACCTTTAAAAGAATTAAAAGAAATTGAACGTCATTTTCATTTAAAAGCGAAACTATTCGCTAAATATGAGAAATATAATCCAGCGGGAAGTGTTAAAGACCGTATTGCATTGGCAATGATTGAAGACGCTGAAGAAAGAGGACTATTAAAACCAGGTTCTACAATTATTGAATCTACTAGTGGTAATACTGGAATTGGACTAGCCTATGTTGGAAAAGAAAAAGGCTATAGAGTGGTTTTAACGATGCCAGAAAGTATGTCTATAGAAAGACGTAATATTTTAAAATCCTATGGAGCGGAGCTAGTTTTAACTGAAGCTTCTAAAGGAATGAAAGGGGCAATCGCTAAAGCCAAAGAATTAAATGAAGAGATTAAAGATTCGATAATTCTTGGTCAATTCGATAATCCTGCTAATCCTGAGGCTCACTATAGAACCACTGGTCCAGAAATCTATTCTCAAACCAACGGAGAAGTTGTCGCTTTTGTTGCTGGAGTTGGTACCGGAGGTACAGTCTCTGGAGTAGGCAGATACTTAAAAGAACAAAATAAAAATATTTGTGTCGTAGCGGTGGAACCACTTTCCTCTCCAATGATTTCTAAAGGAGAAGCAGGACCACATCAAATCCAAGGAATCGGAGCGGGATTTATTCCAAATACATTAGATAGAAGTGTCATTGATGAAGTCATCACCGTGAGTAACGATGAGGCTTTTGAAAGCGGTCGACTCGTTAACGAATTAGAAAAAGATGGAGTGGGTATTTCTAGTGGCGCTGCTTTATGCGCTGCTATTAGACTTGCTAGCAAAGAAGAGTATAATAATAAAGTCATTGTCGTTTTATTCCCTGATGGTATTGATAGATATCTATCAACAAGACTTTGCAAGAAAGAAGGATAATAAATGAAACAAATTCGTCTATACCTCTACATCACTTTGGGTGCTTTTTTAGCGCTCTTTATTGTTGGAACATTCTTAGACCTTCAAATTAATACTAGTTTATTTTCCGATAGAAACACCTTTGGTTTAATTGTTTCCGTAGTTGGAACTACCCCTGGATATGGAATGTTCGCCGTTCTGGGTGGTGGATTCTTATCATTGTTCCTTAGAAAGGAAGAATATCCAACTTGGGCAAGAGTCTTATTTGTTATTGCCATTCTTGGCTGTTTAGGTTCATCTACATATTTTGCGGGTAGAGAATTCTTTGGGCCTAATGGATTTTATTGGGTTGCTAAATCATTCTGGGGTTACTTTATTTCTTTCCCAGTAATGGTCGGATTCACTTATCTCGGCTATAGATTAATGAGAAATGTTGAAAATAAATATCTTTGGGTTCTCCTTTTAGTATTAATTGCCGCCTTTGCTCTTGCTCTTACTGGTGGAGTAACTTTATTTAAAGTTATCTTCCATAGACCAAGATATAGAGCGATTGAAGGAACTGGATCAATGATTCCTTATTATGCATGGTATGAAAGATGTTCTGATTATAAAGGTTATATGGCGACATTTGGTTTAGCTTCTGAAGAATTTAAATCATTCCCAAGCGGACACGCTGGAGCATCAATGGGATTGCCTTTAATTGCAATCTTCCTTCCACTTATTGATGAGAAATATAGAAAGTATAGACTCCCAATATTTGTCTGTGGATTAGCCTTCTCATTACTAGTAATGTTCTCTCGTATGTTAGTGGGAGCTCACTATATGAGCGATGTCGCTATGGGAGCGATGTTAGTTGCTATTTGTATGGTTATTGGTGCGGAAGTTCTCCGCTCACTTAAGAAATTTAATCTTTGATTTTATTTTATAAAGTATATATAGTATTGAAAGTATTTATCAGAAAGGAAATTTTATATGGTAAAAAGATTTGCTGCTGAAGCTGTTGCTACAATGATCTTAGTTTTACTTGGTTGTGGTACCGCTATGGCTTTCACATTTAATGGCGAACTCCACATGGGTGGTGTTGTTGCTGTTGCAGGTGCTTTTGGTATTTCCATCATCATTTTAGCGTACGCCGTTGGTCCTATCTCTGGTGGTCATGCTAACCCAGCTGTTAGCTTTGCTAAAGCTCTTAACAAGGAATTATCTTGGAAAGAATTCTGCATCTACTGCTGTGCTCAAGTTTTAGGTGCTTTTGTTGGTTCCTTATTACTTGCTATGGTTATGTGGGCATGGAAAGATGGTGTTGCTGGACAAACTTCTTTACTTGGCCAAGGTCAATTCCAAACTCACTTTGCTAGTGAAACATTTTGGACTGCAGAAGGTAATGCTACATTCTTAAATGTTTTCTTATCAACAATGGCAGAAATGGGCTTAACATTCTTATTTGTCTTTGCTGTTTTAGGCTTAACAAGCAAGAAAGAATGGTCAAGTTTTGCAGGTTTAGGCATTGGTTTAGTCTTATTCGGCGTTCACCTCTGTGGAATTCCTCTAACTGGAACATCTGTTAACCCAGCAAGAGCCTTATCAGCTGAAGTATTTGCTATGTTCAATGGCGAAGATGTCGGACTCAAAGCTCTTAACTTAATCCCAGCTATCGTTGGTCCATTCTTAGGATCCTTCGCTGCTTGGAGTGCATGGCACGGATTCTTCGGAAAGAAAAACGCCGAGAAAGCTGCATAATTGATTTATTAATCAACATAAAGGAGCGGGAACGCTCTTTTTTGTTGCTAACATCGAAACAAAATATTATTATTTTAGCGAAAGGAATTAATAAATTATGAAGAAAGCATCTAAAATTTTATTCTTAATTGGTGGTATTCTTGGTATTATCGCCGCTGTTGCTTATATTGTTATTGGCGCTGTTGCTCTTTATGCAGCTTATGTGGCAAAAGATCCAGCTGCTCCAGAGTGGGTTATTAAGATGATCAACGACATTATGGCCGAAAGCAAAGTCACTTTAGATGAAGCTATTAAATCAGTTTACGTTGTTGGTGTTCTCTTTACCGTTGAATTTGCCTTAGCTATTCCTTGCTCTGTCTTGGCATTCATTTGCAAAGGTAAAGAAAATAGACCATTACCACTTCTTATTGTCGCAACTGTTTTTGCTGGCGCAGCATGGAACCCATTATGCTTAGTCGGTGGTGTCCTTGGTATCGTTAGCTGGGCAACTGTTGAAAGAAAAGAACGCGAAGCTCAAGCTCAATAATTATCAAAATTAAAGAAAGTAGATGCTTGTACCATAGGTATGAGCATTTTCTTTTGTCTATAGATCAGTTAGTGGTAAAATAATCTCAAGTAGGTAAATAAGTTATGAAAGAACCAAAATTAGTGGAAGTCAAAAAGTATTTGAATGCAATTTTAAAGATGAACAAGAAATATGTCACCGCAGAACGCTTAAGTAAAGTGGTGGGTATTTATCCAGAAATCATTAACGAACAACTCTCCTATTTTGAACCAACTTTAATGATGGATCCTGAATATAACTTAATGGAACTTGTTCCTGCTTTAAAGAAATTCGTCGTGGAAAAAGAAGAAGAAAAATCATCGACTTTAATCAAAAAACCAGCGATTAAAAAACAAACTTTAGAACAATATGATTCAGTTTCTGATTTTATTTATAAAAAGATGACTTTAGTGGGTGGTCTTCTTGACCGTAATGTGGTCTTAAGCGACACTGATTTAAGAATACTTAAAAAGTTAATTGTCGAAGAGCAACAAGCTCGTAAAAAGGGCAAGAAATAATTTATTATTGCTACTATATAAGAGATATGCCCTACGTCTTACGGTTTAGGACTTTTTTAATGAATTTTTACACTATAAAATATGTAATTTCGTTTTAAGGTAATTATTACCTTGAAACCAAGCATACCCGCGTGTATATTAATTATGGTTATTTTTTGGAGGATAAACATAATGGAAGTTAAAAAGACAATGCTTTCCGTTGATGGAAATACAGCGGCAGCGTTAGAATCTTACAACTTTATTGAAGTTGCTGGTATTTATCCAATTACTCCTTCTAGCCCAATGGCAGAAGTGATTGATGTGGAAGCTAGCAAAGGAAGAAAAAACTATTTCGGAAGTGTAGTCAAGGTTAGCGAAATGCAATCTGAAGCTGGTGCCTCTGGTGCAGTCCACGGCGCTCTTCAAGCAGGTGCTTTAGCCTCAACATACACCGCCAGCCAAGGATTATTATTAATGATTCCTAATATCTATAAGTGGGCTGGTGAATTATTACCTGTTGTTTTACATGTTTCTGCAAGAAGCTTAGCAACAAGATCATTATCAATCTTTGGTGATCACCAAGATATCTATGCGATTAGACAAACTGGTGTTTGTATGATTTGCTCTCACTCAGTTCAAGAAATCGCTGACTTAACTCCTGTTGCTCACTTAGTGGCGATTGATGCAGAAACCCCTGTCTGTCATTTCTTTGATGGATTTAGAACTTCTCACGAAATTCAAAACGTTGAATTCGTTGATGAGAATGAATGGAAGAAACTTCTTCCAATGGATAAAGTCGAGAAATTCAGAGCTCGTGCTTTAAACCCACACACTCACCCAGTGACTCGTGGCGGAGCAGAAAATGATGATATCTACTTCCAAGGTAGAGAAGCTCAAAACGCTCACTATGAAAAAGTGGTGGAATATGCTGAAAAATATTTCAAAGAAGCTTCTAGATTAACTGGTAGAGAATATGCTCCATTTACTTATTACGGAGCAAAAGACGCTGAAAGAGTCATTGTTGCTATGGGTAGTGTTACTGACACTGCTAAAGAAGTTATCGATGAACTCAAAGGCGAAAAGATTGGTGTTGTTAAAGTTCACTTATATAGACCATTCTCTGCTAAACATTTATTAGCGGTTTTACCAAAAACCACTAAAAGAATTGCAGTTCTAGATAGAACTAAAGAAATGGGCGCTACTGGTGAGCCATTATACTTAGATGTCGTATCTGTTATTAAACAAGCTGGTTTAGATATCGAAGTAATCGGAGGAAGATATGGTTTATCTTCTAAGGATACTCAACCAAAGGACATCAAAGCTGTCTTTGATTTCTTAGCCTCTGACAAGAGACATCATGACTTCACCGTTAGTATTAACGATGACTTAACTCATAAATCAATCCCTGTGGATGATAACTTCCACGTGAAAGCTGATTATACATCTTGCTTATTCTATGGTTTAGGATCTGACGGTACCGTCTCCGCTAATAAATCCTCCATTAAAATTATTGGAGATGCGACTGGACAATATGCTCAAGCATATTTCGCCTATGACTCTAGAAAGGCAGGTGGAGTTACTAGATCTCACTTAAGATTTGGTAAAACTCCAATTAGAAGCGCGTATTATGTTCAAAACGCCAACTTCATTTCCTGTAGCTTAGATACTTACTTATTCAAGTTTGATATGATTAAGAACTTAAAAGAAGGTGGTACCTTCTTACTTAACACTGATATGTCAGATGAAGATCTTGTGAGATTAATGCCAAATAGAGCGAAATATCAACTCGCTAAGAAACACGCAAAATTCTATGTCATCGATGCTAATAAGATCGCTAGTGAAATCGGTATGGGTAGACACACCAATACCATCTTACAAGCCTCTTTCTTCTATCTTAATCAAGACATTATGCCATATGCAGAAGCCAACAAATGGATGAAGAAATTCGCAGAAAAATCTTACGCTAAAAAAGGCCAAGAAGTTGTCGAACTTAACTGGAAGGCAATTGACGCTGGTACCGAAGGTTTAAGAGAAGTGAAAGTTGATCCAAAATGGGCTGAATTAGAGCCAAAATTCGATAGACCATTAACTGGAGATGAATATTTTGATTCTTATGTTGCTGTTATGGGTAACTTAGGTGGAGACGATTTACCAGTTTCTAAATTCACTGAATTTGAATTATTAGATGGTACAATGAATCCAAATATTACCTATAAAGAACAAAGAAGTATCGCAGATAGAGTTCCACTTTGGCACAAAGAAAATTGTATTCAATGTAACCAATGTGCGTTCGTCTGTCCACATGCGACAATTAGACCATTCTTGTTAAATGAAGAAGAACTTGCTAAGGCACCTGCTTTAGTTAAAGATGATGTCAAACCTGCAATGGGTGTTCCAGGACATCAATATCGAATCCAAGTTTCTCCACGTAACTGTGTCGGTTGTGGACTCTGTGTTGCGGAATGTAACGCTAATAAGACTGGTAAAGTGGCTCTAGAGATGGTGGAAGCCAAATCTCAATTTGGTCAAGAAGAAGCTGCTGAATATTTATTCAAACACGTTTCTTATAAAGCTGATAAACTTCCTGTCGCTTTACAAGCAACTCCAAAAGGCGTTGGCTTCATGATGCCATATATGGAAATTTCTGGCGCCTGTGCGGGCTGTGGAGAAACTCCTTACTATAGATTAGTTTCCCAATTATTTGGTAAAGATATGTTAGTGGCTAACGCTACTGGATGTTCCTCTATTTATAGTGGTTCTACTCCACTCACTCCGTTCTGCACCGATAAAGATGGTCAAGGTATTGCCTGGGCTAACTCATTATTCGAAGATAACGCGGAATTCGGTTATGGTATGAGAGTGGCTACTGACACAAAGCTTAAGGCCGCTGTTGAAATCTTAGAAGCTAGAAAAGAAGCAGTCGAGCCAGAACTCAAAGCCAAAATCGAAGAATACTTTGCCACTATCAAAGATAGAGCAGCCTCTAGAAAGATCGTTCCTGAATTAGTTGCTTTAGTTAAAGCTTCTAAAGATGAAGAAGTTAAAGCTGTTCTTGCCTATGAAAGAGATTTACAAGATAAATCTGTTTGGATTATCGGTGGTGATGGTTGGTCTTACGATATCGGCTACGGTGGACTTGATCACGTTATCGCTAACGAAGAAGATGTTAATATCTTAGTTTTAGATACTGAAGTCTATTCCAATACTGGTGGACAATCTTCTAAATCCTCTCAAACTGGTAGTATTGCTAAATTTACCGCTAGCGGTAAACTCACTCCTAAAAAGAACTTAGCGTTAATCGCTATGAGTTATGGTAATGTTTACGTTGCCCAAATCGCTTTAGGTAGTAACCCAGTCGCTGCTATTAAAGCCTTAAAAGAAGCTGAAAGTTATAATGGACCATCCTTAGTTATCTGTTATGCACCATGTGCTAACCACGGTATTAAGGGCGGACTTGCTAACTCCATGAAGCAAGAGAAGAAAGCTGTTGAATGCGGTTACTTCCAACTCTTCAGATATGATCCACGTTTAGTCGCTGAAGGTAAACCAGGATTAACTATCGATATGAAAGAACCAGACTATTCTCTATTTAGAGACTTCATCATGACTGAAACCAGATTCTCTCAACTTCCAAAAGTCAATCCAGAGCACGCTGAAGAGCTCTTAACTAAAGCGGAAAAATACGCTCAAGATAGATGGAACAGAATTAAGAAGTTTGGACTTTGATTCCATATCGGCAATATTTTCTAAATTTTATTAAAATAAAAGTTGAACTAAATTTTTAAAAGTAGTTTAATATAGGAAAGGTTGGAAACGATATGAAAAAGAGTGAAAGACAAGTTGAAGTATTAATTGAATCCTTAATCGAAGTTTCAGAAATCGAAAAAGTCATCGCTTCTTTACCAAGAGGCTACATTTCTGTGAAAGTTATTTCCGGACATAAATATTATTATCGTCAATGGAGAGAAGGAGCAAAAATTATCTCCTCTTACGTTCCAGAAAGCTATCTTAACGTCGTTAGACAAAAGATTGAGATTCGTAAACAAAACGAAGAACTTCTTAAGATCTTAAAGAAAGACTATAAGAAAGCTGAAAAGGCAGTCTTAAAGGCTGGTGAAGTTTCTCCAGAAGCTATCGCAAAAGCTAGAGAAAAAGTTTCTGCATTAAGCGAAGAAGAACTCGCTAATAGACCAGAAGTGGTCAGAGAATTAAAGAAAGAATTACTTGCTTAATTCTCATTAACTAAAGAAACCAAACTCCAAGAAATTGGAGTTTTTTTCTTATTTTTATATAAAAATAATGCTACAATATTTCGCATGAATAAATTAGTTGTATTAGCGGGTGTACCAGGAAGTGGAAAGAGTTATTTCTCTTCTACAATCAAAAAGATTAAAACATCTCATGTTTATGTGGTTAGTAGCGACCAACTTCGAAAAGAAATTGGTGGAGCGCAGTCTAACTTAAACAACGAAGATCTAGTTTGGAAACTTTTCCTTAATCTCGCTAAAACTTATTCTTTAGATAAAGACGGGATCGTTATTCTTGATGCGACCCACATCAATAGTGAACTTCGCGTTGACCGCAATAAGGAGCTAAAGTCCTTGTTTGATGAAACCTATTTAGTGGTTTGGAATATTGATCGACTTGTGGTCTCCAATCAAAACTTACAAAGAGATTATCCAATCCCTCCAGAAGCGATGAATATGTTCTTTGATAAGTTTGAAATGCCTGATGAAAAAGATAAAGCGTTCTTTGATCATATTATTTATATAAATAATTCTGATATCGCTCCAGCGATTGAGGCTCTTAATTTAGAAAGTAATAAATAGCAATGAAAATTCGAGTTAATAAATTCTTTTTTATTTTTAATCTTATTATCTTAACTTTAATGTTAGCGGGACCAATTTTAGCGTTTTGCTTAATTGATTCAAGTGACATCTCCTATCTAATGTTTATTCCTATAGGGATGATTGTCTTATTCTTTTCGCTTAATTTTCTTATTTATTTCCTTTCACCATTTGTGGTTAATGAGGAAGGTTTTTATAAATACACTTTTGGAAAAAAGACTACCAAAATTAAAAAAGAAACAATTACCCAAGTGATTGCTACTTATAACGACATAAACACTAAAAAAACTGTCGTCATGGTCACTGTAATGTATAAAGATAATCTTGATAGATTATTCCAAACCCAGCTAAGTGGTAATCTATATAATCTGAAAGGGCTTGTAGAAGCATTTAAAAAATATAATTATCCAGTTATTGAACAATAACGGCTATTAAGTCGTTATTTTTTTACTTGTTATACACGCATAATAGTAGAAACATTTATTTTCTCTTGCTAAAATAAATGCACTATGGAAAAGAATATTACAATTAAAGGTGCTAGAGAAAATAATCTTAAAAACGTTAATGTCACTATACCAAAAGATGCATTAATTGTCTTTACTGGTTTATCAGGTTCTGGTAAATCTACTTTAGCCTTTGATACGCTTTACGCCGAAGGTCAAAGAAGATACATGGAATCTCTTTCTAGCTATGCTAGACAGTTTTTAGGTAACTATGAAAAACCTGATGTTGATGTGATTGATGGTTTATCTCCTAGTATTGCTATTGATCAAAAATCTGTCTCACATAATCCAAGAAGTACAGTGGGAACAGTGACTGAAATATATGATTATTTAAGACTACTTTTTGGAAGAGTTGGTATTCCATACTGTCCAATTCACCACGAACCAATAGTCTCCTTTAGTGTCACTAATATGACTGATATTGTTTTAAGTTATCCAGAAGGCACTAAGATTCAACTCTTATCTCCTGTGGTTCATAAAGAAAAAGGAACACACAAAGAATTGCTTGATAAAATCAAGGCAAATGGTTTTGTGAGATTAAGAGTAGATGGAGTCTTTACCACAGTTGAAGAACTTAAACCATTAGACAAAAACAAGAAACACGATATTGATTTAGTAGTAGACCGAATTATCGTTAAAGCAGAAAATCGTAGCCGTATCTTTGAGTCTATTGAAACGGCTTTAGATTGGAGCCATGGGCTACTTATCATTTATAGCGATATTGAAGAAAAGGTATTAAGCGATAGACATACTTGTCCAATATGCGGCTTCTCTGTTCCTAAATTAGAGCCTAGATTATTCTCTTTTAACGCTCCAATGGGATTTTGTCCTGATTGTCGAGGTTTAGGAATTAAGCGTGAAGCTGATCCAGCATTATTAGTTCCTAATCCTGAGCTTTCTATTTCCCAAGGCGCGATTGATTATTATAAAAACACTGTAGGTACACAAAATCTAGAGTGGCAAGAATTTAAAATGCTTTGTGATTTATATAGTGTTCCTACTGATATCCCATTTAAAGATTTAAGTGAAAAACAAAAGCAAATATTATTTATTGGATCTCCTGAAATTCATAAATATCAACTCAAGTCTTCTAGCGGTAATGTCATGAATCGACTTGGTTATATAGAAGGCGTTAAGTCTAAAGTTGAGCGACTTTACGGGGAAACTAGTAGTGATTTTATGAGAGACTATTACGAGAAATTTATGCGTGATAGTGTCTGCACTACTTGTAATGGAGCTAGACTCAATAAAGAGGCATTATCTGTATTAATTGATAATAAAAACATTTACCAAGTGACCTGTATGCAGCTTGGTGAACTTAAGACTTGGATTAATTCCCTTAAGGGAAAACTTAAGGATAATGATTTAGCGATCGCTAATATGGTCATTAGAGAAATTGATTCTCGAGTTACTTTCTTATGTGATGTTGGTTTAGACTATTTAACTTTATCCCGCATGGCAATGACTTTAAGTGGAGGCGAATCTCAAAGAATTAGACTTGCCACTCAAGTTGGTTCTAAGTTAACTGGTATCTTATATGTTTTAGATGAACCAAGTATTGGTTTACATCAAAAAGATGATGAAAGATTAATTAAGACCCTTAAAGAAATGAGAGATATTGGTAACACTCTTGTGGTAGTGGAACACGATGAAGAGACCATTAGACAAGCAGATTATATTGTTGATATTGGTCCTAGAGCTGGTATTCACGGAGGAGAAATTATCTATTCTGGTGACGTTCCTGGTTTACTTAAATGTAAAGAGAGTCTAACCGCGGACTATTTAACTGGTAGAAAAAAGATTGAAGTTCCGTCTACTAGAAGAAAAGGAAACGGTAAATTCATCGAATTAAAAGGCTGTAAGATTAATAACTTAAAGAATATAAATGTGAAATTTCCTTTAGGAACTTTTATCGCAGTGACTGGAGTGTCAGGTTCAGGTAAATCATCTTTAATTAACCAAACCTTATATTTACAGTTACAAAAATATTTCACTGGTAAAGAAGTCTTCCCAGGAGAAGTGAAGTCTTTCTCTGGATTTGATAATGTTGATAAAGTCGTTAATGTTTCTCAAGAACCAATTGGCAGAACTCCAAGAAGTAATCCAGCGACCTACATCAAATTATTTGATGAGATTAGAGATTTATTCGCGAATACGGTGGAAGCTAAAGCTAGAGGTTTTGATAAAGGAAGATTCTCCTTTAACGTTACTGGAGGAAGATGTGAAAAGTGTGAAGGAGCGGGCGTCACTCGCGTTCCGATGAACTTCCTTCCAGATGTTTATGTGAAATGTGATGCATGTAATGGTAAACGATATAATGAAGAAACATTACAAGTTACCTATAAAGGTAAATCAATTTATGATGTTTTAGAGATGACTGTGGAAGACGCGCTTAGCTTCTTTAGCAATCATCCAAAAATTAAAAATAAAATTCAAATTCTATATGATGTCGGACTTGGTTATATTAAACTCGGTCAAGCGGCAACCACTTTAAGTGGTGGAGAAGCTCAGCGAGTCAAACTTGCTTATGAATTACAAAGAAAACCAACTGGTAAAACTTTATATCTATTAGATGAGCCTACTACTGGTTTACATTCTCATGATGTCAAACAACTTATAGCTGTCCTTCAAAGAATTGTGGACCATGGAGATACAGTGATTGTTATTGAACACAATCTTGATGTTATTAAAGTAGTGGATCATATTATTGATATTGGACCTGATGGAGGAGATAAAGGCGGTAAGGTTGTCGCCACTGGAACTCCTGAAGAAGTAAGCGAAAATAAATCCAGTTATACTGGTGAATATTTAAAGAAAGTGTTAGGTAATTAATATGGTGGCTTTAGTGTTTATGATTATTGCTATTGTGGGAGCTTTAGGGGTTGCCGTTTATAGCATTTATAGATCCGTTAAAGTAGTGAAATCTCCTACTCCTAGAGCGACAAATTATCCTTTAGAGATGAAAAAGATTCTTTGTCTAAGTGGCGGAGCCGCTATGTTAACTATGTTAACGTTTATTATGCTCTCTATTTATCAAGGTTATTCCTTAAAAGCTTCTGAATGGGCCGGAGTAATTCTTGGTTCGCTTTTATTTGGTTTCTCTTTTGTGGCCGCGATTTGTATCTTTATCGTTCATTATTACGGCAAAGAAATCCCTGAGAAGTTTAATAAGGGTTTATTCTGGTCTTTAATTGGTGGCTTATTAGTTTCTGGCTTAGGACTATTAATTGTCACTAACGGATTAGCGGATTATGTCACCTATCCTTTAGTTAATGGTATCTCCTTTAAACAAGGATTTACAGTTCCAGGAGGAGTTAAACCATCTATTGCTTGGTACGCAATATGTATTTTAGGTGGTGCCATTCTTGTATATTTTGTTTGTGACCACCGATTCTACGTGGAATATGGCAAACATGGAATCTTAGAATCCACATTCTTAATTGCTTTCCCTGCTGGAATTATTGGCGCTAGAGTTGGTTATGTTATTGGTAACTGGAGTAGAACCGTTGAAGGCTCTTCAAGCTTTGCTGAAAGAGTGGCAAACGGCCAGTGGTGGGCTCCTTTAGCGATTTGGGAAGGTGGCTTAACCATTATTACTGGTGCATTAGCCGGTATTATTATTGGTGTTCTTTGGTTTATCTGGAGAAACAAAAAATACAGTATTTGGTTAGCGGTGGATATTATCGTTCCTACTATCTTAATTGCTCAAGCCATTGGTAGATGGGGTAACTTCTTTAATGCTGAAGTACACGGCTATGAAGTATCTGGTGCCGGTTGGAGATGGTTCTTACCAAAGATGGTTTATAACAATGCCGCTTTCTCAGATTCATTAGGTCGCGCAGCTGAAGGTAACATATTTGTGCCGTTATTCTATATAGAATTCTTATCCAATTTAGCGGGTTATTTCTTTATTAGATTTGCTCTTGGGAAAGGACTTAGAAAATATCTACAACTTGGTGACTTAGCCTTCTCGTATATTGTATGGTATGGCTTAACCCGTGTCATTATGGAGCCTCTTAGAGTTCCAAGTTATAACATGGGAAGTAGTAACAACTTCTATAGCTGGATTTGGGCAATGGTGTTCGTTGTTGTTGGTTGCTTTGCAATATTTGTTAATCACCTAGTGAGATACTTAATAAATAGGAAAAAAGAATCCTTTAAGAATCAAAGTGTTTTAGGTTCCTCTATTTCTAGTTTTGTTTTACTCGCTGTAGCAATTGTTTTTATCGCTTTAGGCGCGGTTTATATGGGTGGAACTAGAACTAACACTACGGGGTTTGATGAATTTAATACTGGCTTATTGCTTTTAATTTTAGGATTAGGAGTATTATCAATATTTGGTTGTGGAATTATTTATTTAGTCCAAGGTTTAACTAAAAAACATGAAACAGTATAAGACTCTACTTTTTGATATGGATGGAACTGTGATTGACACTGATCCTCTTTTAAAAGAGTCTTTTCATATTCTTTATGATAAATATCGTAATGGAGTATATACTCCAGATGAAGAAATTTGGTATTTCTCTGGTCCTCCAATTAAAAAGACTTTAGCAAGAGAATTCCCAAATCTAGAATTAGACTTTATTTTTAAAGAATTTAACAAAGTCTCGGAGGGACTATACCCAACCCATACTTTAAAATATGACAACTCTAAAGAAGTGCTTTTAGAGTTAAAGAAAGCCGGCTATCAATTAGGGATTGTCACTAATAAAGTTCATAGACTAGCGGTGTACGCTTTAGAATGTGTTGGCTTAGATAATATTTTTGATGTCATTATTGGTTATGAAGATGTTATTAATCCAAAACCAAACGCGGAAGGGATATTAAAGGCTATTGATTTATTTAAGTCTAATCAAGAATCCACTTTATATATTGGCGATAATGCCTCTGATATTTTAAGTGCGGATAATGCGAAAGTTGATTCTTGTCTAGTCTCTTGGGGTCCTAGAGTTATAGATCCAAATGTTAAACCAACTTTTAAAGTTAATTCATATATCGATTTAAAGGAGAAACTAATGTATGGAAAAGGAATTTGATGTCGTCATTATTGGAGCCGGTCCAAGTGGAATTGGTTGTGCTACTACTTTAAAAAAAGAAGGCTTTAATGTCGCTTTAATTGAAATGGGTATGCCAGGAGGAAAGATTAATATCGCTCCAAGAGTGGATAATTACCCAGGACAAAAAGAAATTCCTGGTCCAGATTTAGCGGTGATTTTCTATCAAAGAATCTTAGATAATGAGCTTAACTTCATTGGAGATGAAATTACTTCTTTAGATAAAGAAGGAAATATATTTGTTTCTATTGGTAAAAATGCGACTTATAAATCTAAAGCAGTTTATATCGCTAGTGGGACAGTAGAAAGAAAAATTGGTTTACCAAATGAAGATAAGTTATTTGGACATGGCTTAAGCTATTGTGCTTTATGTGATGGACACTTCTTTAAAGGACAAGATGTTTTAGTAATTGGTGGAGGTAATGCTGCTTTAAAAGAAGCAATTCATCTCGCTCACATTGTGAAACATTTATATTTAATTCATAGAAGAAACGAATTCCGTGGTTCAGTGAAGATTGTTGATGAACTTAAATCATTTGATAATGTCACCATTATGACTCCTTATGTGCCTCTTGAATTTATTGGTAAAGAAAAACTTGAGGCAGTTCGTATTCAAAATAAAGAAACTTTAGAAGAAAAAGTTTTAACTGTTCAAGGGGTGTTCCCACTAGTGGGACAAAACCCAAATACTACCTTTATTAAGTTAGACATTAAAAATGAATATGGGAATATCCCAGTAGATAAATCTATGTCCACTTCAGTGGCAGGCTGTTTCGCAGGAGGAGATGTTCTTCCACGTGATATTAGACAAATCTATTTAGCGGAACATGACGGGATGATGGCCGCAAAATCCATTAAGGAGTACTTAAGTAAATGAAAAACATTGTGGTAATTGCAGGCCCTAGTGGATCGGGTTTATCTAGTGTCGAGTTTGTTTTTGAAGAACTTGGTTATTTAGTAATTAAAAATCCAACCACAAATTCGATTAACGCAGTGGTGGACGACCTAATTAATGAAGAGAGTGAATTAAATGACTTTGTTTTAATGCTTAACGCTGGAAGCGGCAAAGATATCTTTAAAATATTAAAGCAGAGAAAAGATGCGAATTATCGTTATATTGTTTTAAATTGTTCAGAACAAGAACTCAATAAACGCTATGCGTTAAGTAGACACGTTCATCCTCGTAGTGCTAGGTTTAAATTATCTTTAAGTGATGCGATTAAGCTTGATATCAAAGACACATTAGATATTGTTAATGAAGCCGATTTATATATTGATACCTCTTCTTTAAGCGTGAAACAGCTAAGAGGTATGGTTTATAAATTTTTAGCGGGTATTGAAGATGAAAAGATTTTATCTGTCACCTTTATTTCCTTTGGAATTAAAAATGGTATTCCTCAAGGTATTGATACCTTTTTAGATACGAGAATGATTCCTAATCCATATTGGATTGAGTCTTTAAAAGAACTTAACGGCACTGATCAGCCTGTCATTGATTATATGATGTCTTTTGACGTCACTAAGGAAGTATTAGAAAACTTTAAGTCTTATTTATCTACTTCTTTAGCAGAAGTACAAAAAGACGGAAGAAGCTCCTATACCGTTGGTGTTGCTTGTAGTGGTGGACAACATCGAAGCACATTTGTCGCGAATTATTTAGCGGATTATTTCTCTAAAAAATATCGTACCCAAGTGATGCATCGAGATTCCCCTCAATTAAATAAAGAATAATGGAAAATAAAATAACTTTCTCTCAAACAGTCAAAGAAGAATTAGTGAGTGAAGTCGCTCTTTCGAGTGAAAGAAAAGAGGCTCTTTTAAGTGCTTATATTCGTATTAATGCTTCTTTAGGATTTAAAGACAAAAAGACAGAAGTTATTTTAAAAACCGAAAACGCAAAGATTGCCAAATTCATCTATACCTCCATCAAAGAATTAGGAGATGAATATCAAATCGAACTTAAGTTCGATAAAACTAAAAATCGTAAAAAGAAAACATATTATCAAATCTTTATTTATGACGCGGATAACTTGCTAGATAGGCTTCATGTTTCTTTTATGGAAGGGAAGATATCTAAAGATATTGTTTATAATGATGAAACGATTTCTGGTTATTTAGCAGGAGCGTTCCTCGCTTCTGGATCTATTAATTCTCCAGAAACTAGTAATTATCATTTAGAAATCACCACCGTTAGTGAGAACTACGCGAAGTGGTTATCTAAACTATTCTTAAAATATAAGAAAATAGAAATGTCTACAAAAATTGTGAAGCGTAGAGATAAATACGTCATCTATTTTAAAAAAGGTGACCAGATTTCTAACTTCTTAATTATGATTGGCGCGGCTAATAGCTGTATGGAATTTGAAAACGCGAGAGCCTATCGCGACTACACCAATAACACTAATAGATTAATTAATCTAGATATCGCTAATATGTCTAAAACTACCGAAGTCGCAAAACGTCAGATTAAAGAGATTAAATATATTGATGATAAATTAGGGATTCATAATCTACATAACCCTAAAAAAGAATTACTTTGCTACTTTAGATTAGATAATGAATCTTTATCAATGTTAGATTTAGCAAATAAACTATCGGAAGAACTTGGTATCATCATTACTAAAAGTAATGTTAATCATATGTTTAGAGACTTACATACTTTATATCTACATTTAAAAGGAATTAGATTATGAATATCTTGACTCAACTTGGAATGCGTATTCGTTACTTAAGAAAGCAAAAAGGTTTATCGCAACTAGACCTTTCTTTAGAAGCAGAAGTGAATAAGAATTATATCTCTGACCTAGAACGAGGAAGACGTAATCCTTCTATATTATTATTAGAAAAAATATGTAAGGCATTAGACATTGATTTAGCAACTTTATTTAAAGGGATACAATCTTTTGAATAGTAATATATAATATTAAGGAATAAGGAGAATATTTAGAATGCAACTAGTAATTTTAGCAGCAGGTATGGGAAGCCGTTTTGGTGGACTTAAACAAATGGAAAAGATGGATGAAGCAGGCAACTTCTTACTTGATTATTCTATTTATGACGCCAAAAGAGCAGGTTTTTCCTCTGTGGTATTTATCATTAAGAAAGCCTTCTATGAAGACTTTAAAAACTCAATCGGTAAAAGAGTGGAGAAATTAATCAAAGTTGATTATGCTTTCCAAGAATTAGATGACCTCCCAGAAGGATTTAGCGTCCCTGAAGGTAGAGAAAAGCCATGGGGCACCGCTCATGCGATTTACGCCGCTAGAGACTTTATTAAAGAAGATTTCATTATTATTAATGGTGATGATTTCTACGGCAAAGAGACTTATGAAGTTGCTTATAAATATTTAGCAAGCTTACCTAAAGGTAGCCAAGGTAAATACGCAAACGTTGCCTTTAATGTGAGTAACACGATGACTGAAAATGGCTCCGTTAAAAGAGGTGTCGCTTTCTCTAAAGATGGCTATTTAACAAAGTTAGTGGAGTCCACAATTGAAAAGATTAATGGAGAAATCGTTTGTAAACCACTTGATGGATCAGCGGAATTTACAGTCCCTCCAACTCAATTAGTTTCGATGAATTTATTCTGCTTCAATTTAGATTTAATGGAGCACTTAAAATCTAGATTCCCAGTGTGGCTTAAAGAGAACATCAACGTTCCTAAATCTGAATTTTTAATCCCAACAGTCGTGGATGAATTGGTCCATGAAGGTAAGGCTTCCTTAAAATTATTAGAGACCTCAAGTGTCTGGTTTGGAGTTACTTATAAAGAAGATAAACCAGGGGTTGTGAAAGCCTTAAAAGCCTTAGTGGATAAGGGCGAATATAAGGAAGGATTATATTAATATAAGAGTCTGGTGACCCCAGACTTTTTATAAAAATAGTTATGTATCAAGGTCGACATTGTACTTACTCTGACTATCAATTATTAGAAAATGTTTCTAAGGAATTTTTGCCTATTCTTAATCGGGACAAATTCGATATAAACGAAGTTGAAAATTACTTAGACACCTTAAGTGACTTTGATTTTGAGATCTCTTCAAAAATAAGAATGCATCTAGAAAAAATATCCATTGATAGAGGTGGAACGATAGCTAAAATTACCCACTTAATTGAAGAGTTAAAAAACAACGTTTTAGTGGATGTTCGCGAACATAACTAACTTAGTCAAAAGGTATCAAAAATTAATATTTGATACTTTTTTATTGCGAAGAAAAAATAATATAGTATAAACTATATAACGCAGTGAAAAAGGAGGCATTTATATAATGTCAGTAAAAGTTGCAATTAACGGATTCGGTCGTATTGGCCGTTTAGCATTTAGACAAATGTTTGGTGCTGAAGGATATGAAATCGTCGCGATTAACGATTTAACTTCCCCAAAGATGTTGGCTAATTTATTAAAGTATGACACCGCTCAAGGTGGATACTGCGGAGTATTTGGTGAAAATAGACACACTGTTTCCTCTAAAGAACCAGTCGTTGATGAAGAAACCAAAGCCGTCTTAGTTCCAGGTTCCATTACAGTAGACGGCAAAGAAATTACCATCTATGCAGAACCAAAAGCCGAAAAATTACCTTGGGGTAAATTAGGTGTTGATGTCGTCTTAGAATGTACAGGTTTCTATACCTCTAAGGCTAAAGCACAAGCTCATATCGACGCTGGTGCTCGTAAAGTTGTTATTTCCGCTCCAGCAGGAAACGATTTACCAACTATCGTCTTCTCAGTTAATGAAAAGACCTTAAAACCAGAAGATAACATTATCTCTGCTGCTAGCTGTACCACTAACTGCTTAGCCCCAATGGCCAAAGCTCTTAATGATGCATTCCCAATTCAATCTGGTATTATGACTACAGTTCATGCTTATACCGGTGATCAAATGATCTTAGACGGACCACACAGAAAAGGCGATTTAAGAAGAGCCCGTGCTGGTGCTGCTAATATCGTTCCAAATAGTACAGGTGCTGCTAAAGCTATTGGCTTAGTCATTCCTGAACTTAACGGCAAACTCATTGGTAGTGCACAACGTGTCCCAGTCCCAACTGGTTCCACAACTATCTTAGTGGCAGTTGTTAAAGGTGAAGAAGTCACCAAAGAAGCAATCAACGCTGCTATGAAAGCTCAAGCAAGTGCTTCCTTCGGTTATACTGAAGAACAATTAGTCTCTTCCGATGTTATCGGTATGAGATTTGGTTCCTTATTCGATGCTACACAAACCATGGTCACCAAGATTGCTGATGGCTTATTCCAAGTCCAAGTCGTCTCTTGGTACGACAATGAAAACTCTTATACTTCCCAAATGGTGAGAACCATTAAATACTTTGCCGAATTAAAATAAGTATTAGGGCAATTATAAGTTAACTAACAAAATAAGCGCCCACTCGTTTGGGCGCTTTATATTTATAAAGGAGAAATTAACATGTTATTAGTTAAAGACATGAAAAATCTAAAAGGGAAAAGAGTAATCGTTAGAGTCGATTTCAACGTCCCTCAAAAAGGTGGAGTCATTTCCGATGACAACAGAATTGTTGCTGCTTTACCAACCATCAAAGAATTATTAGGTAAAGGCGCTAGAGTAGTGCTTATGTCTCACTTAGGAAAAGTGAAACACAAAGAAGCTCCAGAAGTTGTTGAAGAACAAAAGAAAAAGAACAATATGGCTCCTGTCGCCGTTCGCTTAAGCGAATTATTAGCTCAACCAGTCAAATTCTGCCCAGCTACTAGAGGAGAAGAATTAAAAGCAGCAGTTGCTAGCTTAAAAGATGGAGAAGTCTTATTAATGCAAAATACCCGTTATGAAAAGGGCGAAGAAAAGAACGATCCAGAATTATCTAAAGAATGGGCAAGCTTAGGTGATGCATTCGTTATGGATGCTTTCGGTAGCGCCCATAGAGCGCACGCATCTACATACGGCATTCCTGAAATCTTAAAAGCCGAAGGCAAACAAGTCGCTATCGGTTATTTAGTGGAAAAAGAAGTCGTCTCTTTAGAGAAGGTCGTCAATGTTCCACCTTCTGGACATCCATATGTCGCCATTTTAGGTGGATTTAAAGTTTCCGATAAGATTAAAGTTATCGATTCTTTATTAAAGAAATGTGACAAAGTCATTATTGGTGGCGCGATGGCTTATACTTTCGCTGTTGCTTTAGGTAAGAAAGTTGGTAATTCCCCATTTGAAGCTGACCAAGTCGAATACGCCAAACGTATGTATGATACTGGTAAGATCTTACTTCCAGTTGATGCGGTTGTTGCGAATGACTTTGAAAACCCAACCGATATTAGAACTATCGAAGGCGATATCCCAGAAGGATTCCAAGGTATGGATATCGGACCTAAGACCCGTGAGATTTACGCTAAAGAAATCGCTAAAGCTAAGACCGTATTCTGGAATGGACCAATGGGTGTCTTTGAAAAAGACGAATTCACTGCTGGAACAGTCGCAGTCTGTAAAGCTTGTGCAGAATTAAAAGATGCTTTCACCGTTATTGGCGGTGGTGATAGTGCTTCTGCAGCTAAGAAACTTGGTTATAAAGATAAATTCTCGCACGTCTCTACTGGTGGAGGAGCATCTTTGGAAATGATTGAAAATGACGGTCATCTTCCAGGAATTGATGTTATCAAATAATGAGAAAGAAATTATTACTTGGCAACTGGAAAATGAATAAACTCGCTTCTGAAGCAAAAGAGTTTGCTTTAGCAAGTATTCCATTTGCCGCTTTAGCAAAAAAGAACAATATTGAAATTGGTGTCGCTCCAACTTATTTATCTTTAGCTACTGTTAAAGAGTTTGCTTCTAAAGATATGATTGTTGCTGCTCAAAACGTCCATTTTATGGACCATGGTGCATATACTGGAGAAGTGAGCGTACCAATGTTAAAAGAATTTGGCATTGATTGGGTGATTATTGGCCACTCTGAAAGAAGAGCCTATGATAATGAAACTAACGAAAAATGCCACGATAAGATGAAAGTCTTATTTGAAAATAACATGGTGCCTGTCTATTGCGTTGGTGAAACTTTAGCGGAATTTGACGCGGGTAAAACTAAAGAAGTAGTTGGTAAACAAGTTAGAGAAGGTTTAAAAGACTTTACCTCTGAACAAGTCGCTAGATTAGTTGTGGCCTATGAACCAGTGTGGTCCATTGGTACTGGTAAGAATGCCTCTAGTGAAATCGCTCAAGATATCTGCTCTTATATTAGAAGTATCTTAAGAGAAATGTTTGGTAGTGTTGCTGAAGAAATCCGTGTCTTATATGGTGGATCAGTAAAACCAGTCAATGTTAAAGAATATTTATCTTGTCCAGATGTTGATGGTGCTCTTGTTGGAGGAGCCTCTTTAAAGATTGAATCTTTTGAAGAATTATTAACAAACATTTTATAAGGAGGATTTTATGAATAATCAAATTTATGAATCTCCAAATCCAGAAGTAGTTGGCCAAAAATCTAGAAGCGGAAATCTTAGCTTTGCTAAAATCTTCTTCTATATGTTTCTTGGCTTGGCTCTTACTACAGGTGTCGCCTTTGGTGTAGGGGCATTACTAGCTTATAAATGTCCTGACTTAGAAACATTTAGAAATGTCTATCTTGGATTAATGATTGGTAGCGCAGTCGCTTTAATTATTATGACCTTTGTTATCAATCTAGTTTTCCTAAGAGGGCGCCACTCGATAATCGTGCCCGCGATTATATATTGCGTGCTCATGGGTGTCTTATTATCTTCTTTCCCAATCTTTATTGACTGGAAGATCTTAGGAATGGCATTTGGCATTACGTCAGGTATCTTCTTATTATTAACTTTGATTGCCGTTATTTCCAAAGGGAAATATGTCTCCTTTATTAATGCTTGGATTTGGCTTGTTAATGGGTTCTGGAATCTTAATCTTAGTTAATTTGTTAATGCACTCTAGTACATTATATTGGGTTATCTCATTTGCCATCTTTGCGGCAATGATGTTCATTACTATCTTTGATATTTGGAACATTAAAAAGATTACTGAACGTGGTGAGATGAGTACAAACTTAGAACTTTATTGCGCTTTCACTCTTTATGTAGATTTTATCTACATTCTAATTAGAATTATTTACTTCTTAATTCTTATCTACGGAAAAAGTAAATAATTAACTAAAAAACTAAATAAGAAATGGTGTTATTAAGTTAACATCATTTTTCTTTTACTAACTATTGCATATGTGCGTATATGCATGTATAATCGTGAACAATACCGCCTTTTATTTGATAAATAACGGGGTCAAAAAAATATTGAAAAAATTTTTAAAAAAGTTGTTGACTGCTATTTATCAATAGTGGTAGTATATTCAAGCATGCAGTTCTGAGAAGGACGCTTATTACATAGTAATATAGCACGCTACTGATCTTTGAAAACTAAACAGATGTACAAACAACAAACGTCAATTTTTTAATTTACAAAAACCAGATAATAATTTTGAACTAGAATACAAACATTGAGAGTTTGATCCTGGCTCAGGATGAACG
>JAFSOD010000006.1 GCA_017447165.1 Bacilli bacterium | reverse complement strand
CTTTCTTGTAAATTCGTACAGCATAACAGTGTTGCCGACAAGACCTACACCATCATCAGAGAACAACCATTTATAATGTTTTTCTCCGTCATTTAATAATTCAGGATAAGAAAACTTAAGGTCAAACTTCTTGCAAAGCTCGTAGATTTTCTTTGTTGCGTTATATTCGCTTGTTACCAGCGCATAGTGTTTTCCGTTAAATAATGTGCTAGCCATAATTATCTCCCTGATGCAGCTTCATAAATTAATCCAACAACTGCATCGCCTTCCGCTACTACCCAACCAGTCCAATCTCTAGTGACTTTTTGACTAGCATCATATGTGCCTAGCACTCTACCACCTTCATCTTTAGCGGTTTTGTTTCCTTGTGAGTCAGTTTCAATAGTACCAATGACTCTCTGGTTTCTGTCTTTAATTGTTTCTAACATAAATCCTTCTTTCTAACCATATGAGATTTAAAAAGCCCATCAACTGATGGGCATGTTAGTAACAATATCCCATCATCCTAGCATTAGCACCTTATCAAAGACAAAATGACAGGTTGCTGGTGGATCATCGAGCTAGTCTCTCCCCACACTCTTTATGGTTGATTTAATTGTACTAATTTCTAAGGTTTTTTCAACACTATTTTTTGTACTTTTTTGCTTATGTTAATAGTAAGTAAATCGTAGATTTCTTACTAAATACATAAAAACTCATCTTTAAAATACGGCATCAATTATGTAATCAATATTGTTGTTTTTGAAGAAATCTAAAACACCTTTTAAATGTACTCTTCTGCAGAATTCAATGAAGTCACCATAAGACATGATTTTCAGGACTTTAGCAGTTTCTTCTTTGTTTAATAAATAATGAACTTCTGATGTTTCATCCTCATACATGTATATTTCAGAAATAAAGTTAAAAGTATCATCTTTAACAATAAGCTCTAAATATGAGCTGCGTGGATAATCATAAATTACAATTGTATCGTTAACCATAATTAGTAATTATTAGGGAAGTATTCCTTCCCGAATTGCCATAAATATTTATCGAGTTCTTTGAGATTATATTTATCTAATTTATAAAAGCTTCTGAATTCAATGAGTATGTTTTTGAATTTTGGATATACTTTTAGATCATTCTCCTCGAAGTCATAGAATCTATCTACATTGCGATAATATTTTAAGACCTTATGAACATACGAATCATAGATTGGGAAATCCAGTTGATTATGATGAGAGCAGAACTTAGATGCAAATGAATAGAAGTTCTTTGTTTTGCCTCCAATTGTAATCTTCGCTATTTCATCAACCAATGTAGGATCTCCGTCTTTAAGTCTAGTATCAATGTTTAAACTTTGGATATGTTTCGCAACTGGATATATCTTGAAGATATTAGTGCTGTAAAAGTCATTAAGAATGCTGCATTTGATTAGGATATTTTCGAGTTCTTTGTTGGAATTATAATCTCTAAAAACTCTATTCACAGCTTCTTCTTGTGACGAATAATCTTCTAAGTTATCCCATTTCCTTAGATAGTGATCTACCAGCTCGTTTGATGGTTCAGGAACATTTTCTTTTCTTTGATATGTTCTTACTCTTTTTGGTTTATCAGAAGAAACTTGTGGTTTAACAACCACTGTTCCACCACGGATTAGTCTTAAACGTTTATTTTTTAAATCAGTGCTAATTTTAAAGCCACATTCAGCAATGAGATTAGCAGAATAGTGAGTATCACTTGGAAACCAGTAGGCAGGATAGTTATAAGCGGATTTAGGTAATGGTTGTCCGATTATTTCTTCGATTTCTTCCAAATCAAGATAAAAATCATCTCTGGTTTCTCTTTTTAAATAATCAACTAGGTCTACATATTTATCCATTTAATCATCCTCCACTACTTCGTCAATAAATATCATATCATCTTCTTCATCTTCGAACTCTTTCCATTCTTTATCGGATATGAACGGTTCTTTTTGTTTCTTTGACTTACGTCTATGTTGTTTCTTTTTCTTAGGTTTGGATTTAACAACAATAGGACTACCATCTTCATTTGTCTTAGGAATGAATACAATTCCAATCGCAAATGCGATTACAGCGAATATTAGTCCAGCAATGAGAATCCAAGTGGGTGCGCCATAAGAACCATAGATAATTGTCGCAAGAAAAGCGGCAATTGACCACAAGATCAATCCAACACCAATCCACAATCTTACTTTGTACGGAATTTTATTCATACCCTAATTCTATATGAGAGAAATTGTTAAATCGACTTATAAATTCGAGAGTTTTTCCAAAATAAAGTTATAAGTTTATTCAACAACTTTTCTAATTAAAACCTATCAAGGCAATTTTGTATTTTCAACTCCATAATTCGGGAGTTTTGTAATTGTGCTGTATTGATACACTATTGTTAATTAAATCTATTTCTGACCTCTTCTTTATGTTTTGCTAACTCATCTGGTGTAGCAACAAAAGGAAGAAGCATTTCATAAATAGCTTTGATTTGAGATGGGTTTAGTTCGGTATCACCTAGTTCGCGATAATAATCTTTAAAGCTTCTTACGGTAAAGGCATAGTCTGATTCAATTCCCCATCCATCTTCTAATTCAGCAAATATAACTATGTTATCAACTTGGTAGTTGTTATGGAGTCTTCTTTCAAGAATAGCGCAGTGCCCTTCGTTTTGCTTAACTGGATTCTTGTGATCTCTATCGCTCATGTATGGATCGTCATACTCTTGATGCCAATATTCATCTTCATCATTTCCACTGATATGACCAACCCAGTTCTTTGTTTCGATGCAAAAGATTCCTTTGCGTGATATTAAAACACAGTCTATTTCTGTTTTATGGCCATTTCTAAGAGGCAAAAGAAGATTTGCTAGTAAATACTCATCTTCTCTTAAAAGAGGTCTTAAATGATAGTTTACTAATTTCTCTCCCCACATCCCTGCTCTATCGTTTGCAGGAGTAAAGAAAGGAATACGCTCACCGCCTCCGACTTGAGTGCCTCCACCATCTCCATAATCACCGCGATCGTTTCTAGCTGAAGAAGCAACTACAGCAATTACGATTATGAGGATTATTGCAGCAACAACTACTAATGCAATCCACCACATAATTCGCATTTATTTTATAATAAAACCCACCACTTTTTAAATGGTAGGTTCTGATTACTATTTGTTAGTGTTTGGTATGTTCTGATTATTTCAGCGATACTTAACACTTTAGATAACTTATCTTATATGCAGTGTTTATGGAAAGATAATTTACGGTTTGACTTACGCTTTGTATAACCACAATTAATTAATTTAAGCCAACTAGCAACCTGGAATGGATTCAAAACGTTCTCCGAGTCTACTACCACCCTTTTTATGGAAGACTATCAGAAGAGGCAGTTCGTTAGTTCGAGCTGCTTTTTTCTTTCAAAAGTATCAAAAATGCATAAAAACATGAAAAAAGGAGACCAATATCACTATTAATCTCCAATCTCTCATAATGTGTTGATGTAACGGAGTTATTAAAACGCCTACACAAATTAATATATAGGCGTAATAATAAAAAGGCATAAGACAATTTATGCCTATTTGTAATAATTGCTATATGCTCATATGAGTATAGTAAGTAATATAAACACCAGTCACCTGAGAAGTTAGAGTGATCACCAAATAACTAAAAGAGTCATATGTATTTATAGCTCCAAATTTACATGTATCACCGCTTTGCATCCATTCTCCAGTAGTATTATTTTTCCAATAGAAAACATATGATTCGCTAGGCATATTTGTTGAAGCAACTTCAAGGCTTCCTGAATATAGAGAAAATTTTATTCTGTAATAATATGTCCCTGCATCAAGAGTTCCAAAATCAGCTCGATTCTCATAAGTGTAGCTCATCGCATTATATGGCATGTCTTTAAGTTGGCCGAGGTATTCTCCACAAGTATCACAAAAGCCATGAAGATCAGCGGTATGTTCGTTATAATCGAATTTTAATTCACAACCATCATGAGTGCATTCATGCCAGTGATGAGTGCTATCGTGTGACCAACTGGATTCCGCCACGTGATCACCTATATCGCGAACATATCCACAAGTATTGCAAATAGCATCATGTTCATCATCGTATACGTGAGTGGACTCATCTTTCTTTAAATCTTCATATCCTTCATCCGTACATGCGTGCCAGTGAGAAGTTTCATTATGAGACCATTCGCTAGAATAATGATGAACAAGCTTCTCAGTCTCGCTATCAGTATAAGAATAATTACAAACACTGCAGGTATGAGTTGTATAGCCACCAGCTTCGTATGTAGGTGGAATAACTACATCAACAAAAGTATGATTTGCTTCATCTTTCTTTAAATCTTCATATCCTTCATCCGTACATGCGTGCCAGTGAGAAGTTTCATTATGAGACCATTCATTTGAATAATTATGGGTAGGAGCTTCACTATTACCACATGAACCCAACAAAAACGAACTTAAACATAAAGAAGTGAAAATCAATTTTGTTATTTTTTTCATTAGATGAACCTCCAACAAAACTTATAAAAGAGCAAAAATTACTTTTGCCTTATACCAATATAGAAATTATGTTTTATGTCCATATGCCCTATACCGACATTTTTATTTTATCGAGAACGATAATTTCTCACATCAGCCGAAAGTATGATTTTTATGTGCTTTTTAAATAAAAACTGAGCAATTTTGCCCAGTAATTCATTTTTTAGTTGTTTTTGTCTTTGATAACGATTCCTAATCCGCGCGCCTCACTAACAAGTTCAGTTCGTGTTTTAAATCCTGTTTTTTCCATCAAGTGTTGGATGTGGCTTTTCACGGTTGCTACCGATATACAAAGCCTTTCTGCTATCTCCGCGTTTGTATCACCAGTCGTGAGTTCTTTTAATACATCAAGTTCTCTATCAGTAAAGTCGTGATTAGTAGCGTCACCGATGCGAATAAGAGGTGTTTCATCAGGATAGATATGTTCACCTTTCATTGTTCTATTCATGATTTCAAGAAGGTTGTTCTTCTGTCCGTCTTTATACCAGAAAGAATCCACTCCAATTTTTCTTGCTCTAGAAAGCCAAGAATATTCTGGCATAGAAGTAACAATGATGATTTTTATATCAGGAAATTTCTTTTTGATTACTTCAGCGGCGTCAAGCCCACTATGACCTAGATCAGTCATGACATCCATAAGGATGAGGTCAACATCATTCTTTTCACAAACTGATAATGCTAAAGATGAATTTGATATTGAAAGAACATGCTCAAAATCAGAACTTGATTCGATATAAATCCTAAAAAGTTCTGAAGGGATATTCTGGTCTTCGACAATCAAGACTTTATACGCCACTATTTTTGCTCCTAGTATCTATATTGTATCTAACAAAAACATATCGCACATCAGCCGAAAGTATTATTTTTTGTTAGAAAATGACAGGATTAAAACGAATCGATCATTATCCACTTCTGCTTTTATAGAAGCATTATATTTCTTCACTAATTTCTCTAAGTTAGATAATCCACCAGTGAAGACAATTTCTTTTTGAGGGATAACGCCATTATTGATAAATCTGCATTCAATAGATTCATTCGAATTTTTAATAGTAATAACCATTTCATCAGCATTCGCGTGCTTAGATGCATTAGCGATAGCTTCTTGAGCGGTTTGAAAGAAGATGCCTTTTTGTTCATCGTTAAGAAGAGATAAATCTTCTTTCTCCCATATCAAATTCATCTTCAACGATTTTGCAAGTTCGACTATTCGCTTCATAAATTCTTCACTTTCATTTGCTTCGGCTTCCTTAAATAAAAGCAAAGCATTTTCTTGCCATAAAGAGAAGATGTTATCTAATTCATTAGGATTTTCAGTAGCGACACTAGAAAGCATTAATCTATTCATCTCATCATGAATATTGATTTTGGCCTGTAAGATCTCTTGACGTTTGACCACGTCATCAATGCTTAGATTGTAATCTTGAAGTTCTTTTTTGATTCTAGATAGTTCCAATTTGTCTTTTTCTAAATCTTGAGTCTTGTTATATTCGTTTGTCACATTAGTAGCGACAATCTCATGCATATTTTCATTATTAATAATGATTTCTCTAGTAGAGAATCTCCATTTCTCTTCTCCGATTGACATCAAATCATCGGATAATGACTCATTAAAATGATTACCGTTTAATAAAGGAGATCCGGTAATTTGAAAACACAATTCATTCATGCGGATGTTAGAGAATAAGACTCTCCCGTTATTTTTATAACAGCAGACACCACAATCGACTTTATCTAGATATGTCTTAATTGAATTCGCGGTTAGATTGTTTCTTTCGTAATGGATGTTATAAATAAATAGAACAGTTGTTTCGCCTGTTAGGAAAAGAATGATAAGTAACCAATATACCCAACCAATGTCCACCATCGCCTGTGTCATCGGAGAGCAGTCTCCATTTTTGTCTAAAAGAGAATAATCAAAGATTACCTGCCATAAAACATAGGCTAGCCCAAAGGAGATAACACTAATCGCGCCAAACACATATTTTCTTTTTGTAAATGAAAGAACACTATTAGCGATATTGAATAAACAAAGTAACAATGCCCACAAAGCAAAGAAAGCGCGAGTTATATCATTAAGCATACCAAAAGATACCATTACTCTTTCTCTCCTTTCTGAACATTAAAGTAAATATAAGTTACTTCATCCTCGACTTGGATATCTGTAGAAATGCCAACTTTTAACAAATTACTGATAGTTCCTTTAGGAAGCTGGTTATTCATGTTCTCAAGAACTAGCTTTAGCCTAATGTCCTTATCGATATATAGATTAACAAAGACTCCTTTAAGGGAATCGATATTATTTTCAATCGCGAGTTCGAAAGCCTCAAATAGCGCTAAAACAGCATCTGAAGAAATGCTTTCTTTAGGATCACCAACAAATTCTCCAGGGATGCCATAATAATTTAAATAATGCAAAAATTCGGAAATGGATAATTTGAGTTCTCCTAATTCGATTTTGTTATTCTCTTGTGAAAGAAGCATTAAGTTGGCGTATCTTTTGATATAGGAGCCAAGTAGCACTATCTTCTTACGACATTCATCTTTCTTTTTAGAATCTTTAGTAGACTTACCGATAAAGGCTAATTCAGATATTTTTTGAGATTGATTTTGCGTGCATTTAGCAATTTTATCGTAAAGGATATTTCTTTGTTTAATCTTTGATTGTTGCTCTTCTAGTTCATTGCGAAGTCTAATAAGCTCAGTCTCTTGTTCTAATCCTTCAGTGGCTTCCACTAATTCTTCGTTGATTCTATCTAGTTCGGTAACATCATCTTGATAAAAGCCATATCCTCCAGGAAGTTTCATCTTATATTGAATGGTATGTTCATCAATCCTTTCTCCATTAGGCAAAAGGAATTGTTCTTTATTTAAAGGTGTTGCACTTGAAGAGATATAAACTGGATTGCCTTTTTCATCCGTAATTTGTGCGGATATTGATAAATTTTTGAATATCTTCCCATAATCACTATTGGTGGGAATTAATCCAAGCTGCATACAGCATTCGATGATAATCGCTACAGTAAAAACATGTGTTTCTGGGAACTCAAATATTGATGTGTCATTAATCTTTGGAACTTTATCAATTAAAAGTAAAATATACATCAATGCACCAATTAAGGCAGGAATTAAAATAATCCAAACATTCTTCTTAGAGTCACTCACACGGCATTTGATAACAAGGATAATTATTGTGGCGATAAATAACGAATATTGCCAGACAGTAATAACGTAGAATAACCAGCCATGGGAATAGTCGCTATTCCAATTAATAAATCCATCTTGGAATTTAAATATTTGTTGATGAAGGTCGTTCGTTAAGATTAAAGCAATGAAAAGAAGCGTTAGTCCAAGCATCCAAAAATATGGTTTTGGAATCTTTTCTCCTTCTTTACGAGATACCAGTAAGGCAATATAAAAGAAGAAAAGCGGTATCAACAATATTGGGATGTAATAGAAATACCATGAATACCTAGCAAGAACATCAACATTAGCGAACGCACTGTATTTGATGCCTCTAAATAGAATCAATAACAACGCCATCCAGGATATTGATTTTATAAGTAATGATAGTCCTCTTTTAGATGTGACTCGGTGTGAGTAATAGATAATTAAACAAAAAGTAAGAAATAATAAGAAAATGGTTGTTAAGTTTCTTGTTGGGAAAGTATCAGGGATAACGTTAACCAAAAGAACACTATTGATGATGAATAGCAAATAATAAAATCCAATTCTTCCTAAGATTCTTTTAAGTTCACTCATGCAACTTCTTTATTCTACCATATTGGATTTATTTAAGAATAAAAAGAAATATGAAAAACCCACCACTTTTGAATGGTGAGTTCTGATTAGTTCTGATAAGTTGTTTTAGTGTTTCGGTATGTTCTGAATACTTAACACTTGATATAACCACAATTAGTTAAAGTAATAATGCTATCAATAACCAGCTGCGGAATACCTAATATTATTTTGTTTAAGGAAATCTAATGTTCCTTTTAATCTATGCTCTTTTATAAAATCAACGAAGCCTTCCAATGAGAATATCTCAAACAGTTTATTCGTTTCTTCTTTGTTAAAAGAATAATGAACTTCAGAAGTATCTTCATCATTAATATAGACTTCAGAGATTAATCTCAAAGAATCGTTCTCAATGATAAGTTCTAAATAAGAATTCTTAGGATAATCGTAAACTGTAATTTTAGTATCAGTCATTATTCGCTTATTTCTGAGAGTTTCTTTTCTCTTAATTCATCGAGAGTTTCGGATTGGCCCACTATAATGGCCCATTCATATATGCAGATTGATGTCCAACCGGTGACTTTGCATCCCCATTTATGGAATGAAATCTTTTCACCGTTGAATTCAACATTCTTATCATCAATAATTTTCGCGGTTTCTTCAGGATGACCTTTTATAAAAAGGTTAGTTCCGATACTTACAATGCCCCACTCAATCAATTTATCCATTTTAGGTTTTGATGTTCTAGTAATCTTTCCTTTAGAACTATGTTCATCTTCTTCAGACTTAACTAAATCAATAAAGTATTCAGATTCATCTTTGGTAGGCATAACAACATTTACATCAAGCTGTTTAATCCCATTTGTTTCAATAGGAGTTACAGAAACAAGTTTGAGATCAACACCATTTTTGATTAACCAGGCACATGCGCTAAGCGTAGATTCATCAAAACTGGATGCCACAAGAACAATTCTTTGTTTTTGATTAAAATGATCATCGCTGCCGTTTTTCCTCAAAAATTCATTTAATTGTTTAACCGCTCTTTCCTGTGGGGTTAATGGACCATCATAATCTGTTCCATATTTTTTTAAATAAGCGGCATAAGATGCTTTCGCGAGATCTTCGGTCGTTTTTAAATTAGCCAAAGAAGCGCAGTATCTAATAGCTTGAAATTCTAATGCTTCTGCTCTTGAAACCATGTCTGAGGCATCACGTTTTAATTCAATAAGAATTAAGTTTCCTTCACTATCAAGAGCCATTAAGTCATTAATCTTTTTGTTTTTATCTGTTGCATGACGACCAACAAGAATACAGGTTTCATCTTCAAAAAGAACTTCAGGATGTTCGCAAAGAAAATCTTCAAGATCTCCTTCCTTTAATCCCCATTGCTTAAAAGTTTTTTCTTTAGATTCATCAACTAATTTTATTTTGCTATCTTTAACTTCAACTGAATAAATCATGGAATCACCTCTTTTTTAAATCAAATCACTATTCGGGATTTTCTTGATAAAACTTTCCATATAATCCCAATCAGGCTCGCCATCTTTATAAGGTAAAAACAAATCGATTTCTCCAATAGTGTCATCATTTATCTCCTTATTATAGAGATATCTGCTTGCATTTTTTTCAATAATTGGTTTTAAGAAAAGACCGAGTTCTTTACTCATTTTTCTTCCGCTTTTTATCCATAAAACGGTGACATGGTCACTAGCAATAAACTCCCCTTCATGATAGAAAGTAACACCTCTACTACCACTATTAGCCATTGTTAAACAGTCTTTATAAACTTTGCTTCTAGGACCTAACACAACATGAGCATCAACACCATTGTTTTCCTCAGTACTA
This sequence comes from Bacilli bacterium, assembly GCA_017447165.1. Lineage (GTDB taxonomy): Bacteria > Bacillota_I > Bacilli_A > RFN20 > CAG-826 > UBA2450. Next base: position 2,847 of record JAFSOD010000006.1, on the reverse strand, counting down.
GAAATGTATGGATAAGGACCTGGTTTTTGAGCTTCCTTTGTATATCTTTGGCCTCTTTGATACTCGAATAACGTTGTTAGTTTTTCTTCTTTCCAAGTAGAAAAATCAATATTATAAATAGTTCTATCAATTTTTGACTTCAAAGTTTCTTTTTGCTTGTCATAAATAGCTTTAATGTAGTCGGTCATGTAATCCCAGTCAGGATGATCGTCCTTAGAAGGGAGCAAAATCTCGGTACTCTCTAAAACTCCGGTGCTTTTGAGTTTGACACCATAATAATATTTTGAAATTGCAGCCTTAATCACTGTACAAATAAATAAAGAATTAAATTTATTTAAATTCACGTTTCTTAAAACAGCAATGTTAGTTGTTCTAATAAAATCGTGAGGTTGATAAAAAGTCGCAAAGCTTCCATCTATTCCAATGGTGATGCAATTTCCTTTTTCAACAACGTAATCAGTGTTGGAAACCATCTTTGATAATCCATTATTAAAACGTGTTGTAGAAATATATCGAACATTTCCAGGTTTTAATGCTCTTACATTCTCAACATCGCCGTATTTGGAAACGTCGAAAGTTTTATCTAAAACAAACATTTTCCAATTTTCAAATTCCATTATTCAACTTCTCCTTCATTACTAATTAAGAAAGCTAAATAATCATTAACAGATTTTTCAAAATCTGATACTTGCAAAGATTTTTTGAAATCAATTTTAAAATGACTTTCATAAAGCCATGAAACCTTATCGGTTAATTCAACCTTTAAACCGACTTTAGGTTCGTTCAATCTGAAGTCTTCCAACCAGCCGTTCTTTTTTTCGTTCCATTCATCATCGTCACAAATTCTAACAGTGTTTTTCTTTCCTAAACGTTTCTTTCTAAAACCATCCTCTTTCCAGTCTGCTAAATATGTTTTTCCAGAATGAGGAACATGTGCTTTCCAAAGCATGATGCATGTGTTGGTAGATGCACCAGGATAGAAAAGTTCAGGTGGACATGTCATAACTGCAAGTAAAGTGTGCTTTTGCATTAAGCTATATCTATATTCAGGATATTTGGCACCTGTAGCGCAACTTGTAGGTATGATGATTGCCGCTAAACCATCAGGAGACATTGCTTCTAAAGTTTCATATAAGAACTTAAGTTCTTCGATATCGGTTGTTTTCTCTTTATATGGAGGGTTCATAACAACTCTATTGATGCCTTTTGATTTCATCGCTGGCAACAAATCAAAACAGTTACCATTTTCAACATTAGACTTACCATCTTTATGCAATAACATGTTTGCTGTTGCTAGGCCATAGACTGTTTCATCTTTTTCAATGCCATAAATCTGTTGTTGTTTGATTTCGGTAATTTTGGATTCGTTATTCCCAGCCATCTGAATCATTCTGTCCATACATTTGGCCAAGAAAGTACCACTACCACAGGTTGGGTCCAAAACTTTAGAATTAACATTTAAATCAACAAGATCAATCATCAACGAGGAAATATGGTCAGGGGTGAAATATTGACCTTTATCATTTGATAACGCAGCTTTACTAAAAGTTGTAAAGAATAATGACATAATGTCATAACCCTGAGTTTTAACATTCTTTATGTATTCGTGAATGTCAAATTTGATAATCTTCCAAACTTTATACAAAGCTTCTGCTGTAAGATAGGATTTTTCCTTTTGAAGGTCTAATTTAAATCGATCATAAAGGGTTCTGATTTTTTTCCATTTGTTTAAATCTTCGCCATTCTCATCTTTTGTATACATGTAAAGATGCTTATAGACTTTATTTTCGATGTTATCGATATCGTCAGACTCTTCTAACTCGAGATGTTTATTAATACAAACTAATAAAGTTGCAGCAATAGAAGCTCTAATGTTATCAGCGATACCCATTGCATGCATTTCATTGTTTAAATACGCAATATTTTTAGATAATAAATCCCTGTCAAAATCCTTAGAAAGCAAAGCCCAATACCACTCTAGTGTATTTAAACTATTCAATGGGTGATTATCAAGTCTTTTACCATTAACGAAAACCGCTACTTTATGGTCACCATTAGTGAGTTCCTTAACAGCGATTGTAATGATATTTTTATATTTTTCGTATACTTGCTCGCCGTAGTTATTAACTTGAATTATGGCTTTCTCATACGATGTATCTGTCGCTTCTTTATCTTCGATAATAATCGCATTGTTTTCTTCGTCTTCGAACAACCAGTCTGCTTTGTTTCTTCCTTTAGTTTTTACTTCAAATTCTTTACCGGTTAATTCGGCTTTTAGTTGCTTTCTAATCCATTCTTTACAAGTCTTCATAAAGTTTCTCCATTTTTTTCAGGTTTTTTAAATCATAACATATTACAGTCGTCTTAACTATTGTTAATTTAGAAAAGACCTCCGATTTTAGGAGGCCTGTGTGCTATTTGTGTCGATTAGCCCATTTATCGATTAGTTGTTCTTTTAACTTATAAGCCATATTTCGAGAACAATGAAGAGAGTACGCTATTGAAACCATGCTAGGTTCATGAAACATAACATTTGTTAAAATCAATTGAAACTTCTTAGGCAGTGAGTCATAGAACTTGTTATATTCCACTATCACTGTCTCTAATTCATCAAGCTTTCTATCGATTTCCAGCATTTTATCAAGAGCGTTCATTCCTCTCACATAAAATGGATCATTTGTGTGGCCACCAGTTCTATCATAAGTTGGTCCACCAATTGAATACCATATATGAGCGTAATGCTCTCTTCGCTGTTCTAAGGACTTAATAGTCCAGTTGGTTTTTCTGACTTTCTTAATCCATTCATAAAATTCAGAACGGTAAGTCGTCATTTTCTAAATCTTCGTC
>JAFSOD010000005.1 GCA_017447165.1 Bacilli bacterium | reverse complement strand
GGGTTCAAAACGTCGTGAGACAGTTTGGTCCCTATCTGTCGTGGGCGCAGGAAGTTTGAATGGATTTGACCTTAGTACGAGAGGACCGGGTTGAACATGGCAATGGTATATCGGTTGTCACGCCAGTGGCATGGCCGGGTAGCTACCCATGGAACGGATAAACGCTGAAAGCATCTAAGCGTGAAGCCAACCATAAGATGAGACTTCCCATTCGCAAGAAGTAAGTTCCCTCCAAAGTTAGGAGGTTGATAGGTTAGAAGTGTAAGTGTCGTGAGGCATTCAGCTGACTAATACTAATAGAACGAGGACTTAATTTCTAAGATTTTAACAAGTCCATAAGTAAAATTTATGTTAATGCTTTAATTAGTGAGATCAATGTGATAATATCTAGTTTTCAGAGAACAAAGTTCTCTAAAAAAAAGTCTGGTGGCGATAGCGCAGTGGACACACCTGTTCCCATACCGAACACAGAAGTTAAGCACTGTAGTGGTGAAGATAGTACGTAAGTGCAAAAATAGCGAGCTGCCGGGCTTTTTTATTTCCATATAATAGTGAGATAATTTATAATTATTCGTGAGGTATATTTATGAAAATTAATGTTATTCGATTATCAAATTCTTTAGATCCTAATGCCTCTTTTAAAAAAGAAGGCGACGCTTTTATTGATGAACTCAATAATGAACTTTTTGATAAAGACTACGAATTAGTGGAAGGTGATGATTCTGCTTTATTTAATGTCATCTTTATTGAAACGGGTGGTAGCGAACAGCATTTCATTAAAATGGAAAAAGACTTACCTCGCCCAATTATTTTAATTAGTGACTGTTTAAATAATTCTTTACCAGCGTGTTTAGAAATTAAATCCTTCTTATCTAATAATAAAGAAGACTGCATTTTACTCTTTGGTAAAGAAAAAGAAATTGCTTCTGCAATCGTGGAAATCTCCAAAATTGAGATCGCCAAAAGATTTATTTCTGGAGCGAATTTAGGAGTTATTGGTAAGCCTAGTGATTGGCTTATTGCCTCACTTGTAGACTATGAAGAGGCTAAAAAAATCTATAACGTTAATTTAATCGATATCACCTCTAAAGAGCTCAAAATGGAGATTGATAAGGGTTTACTTGAATCTATTCCAAATCAGGCAAAATATGAGAAATTAGCGCAAAATAATGAGGTTTTGACGGGAGCATTAGCAATTTATAGCGGTCTTAAGCGCATTATTGAACGTTATAAACTTAAAGGATTTACCCTTAGATGTTTTGATTTAATTGAAGAATACAAGAACACAGCTTGTCTAGCTTTAGCGATGCTTAACGATGAAGGAATTATCGCTACTTGCGAAGGTGATGTTCCTAGTATGCTTTCAATGCTAATTATTAAAGCATGCACTGATAAAGTTTCTTTCCAAGCTAACCCAAGTAGAATTACTTTTGGCGATAAAGAGAACTCTGATAATGAAGTCTTATTTGCTCACTGTACTTTACCTTTATCTATGGCCAATAAACTTGAATTTATGACTCATTTTGAAAGTGGACTTGGTATTGGAGTTAGAGGTGAATTGTCAAAAGGCGAAATCACCATCTTCAAACTTTCTAGAGACTTAAAGAACTTTTTATTAATCTCTGGAGAGATCAAAGAAAATTTAAAATTACCAAATTATTGTAGAACCCAAATTTTAGTAAAAATCGAAGATGAAGAACTTTATCCATTAATTAATAAAAGTTACGGTAATCACGTGATTATTTCTTATGGCGATAATAGTTCTGAAATTATGAATGTTATTCATTATTTCACTGAACAGGCTAATCTACATAAGTAGTGATAACTTGACATAACTCTATTACATTAGTAGAATACTCGTAGGTTTATATAAACCTAAAAATTAGCATTTAATTTATGAGAACAATAGATGGTCTTACATTAAAGAAATTCTTGATAAGCGCCAGCAACAATTTATTCAATCATTATCCAGAAGTGGATGCTTTAAACGTGTTCCCTGTTCCAGATGGTGATACTGGCATTAACATGAATCTCACTATGACTAGTGGGGCTAATGAGATTAACGGCATTAAAGAAAATAATGCTTATCTTATCGCTAAGACTTTCTCTCGTGGCTTACTTATGGGCGCTAGAGGAAATTCTGGCGTTATCACTTCCCAAATCTTTAGAGGCTTTTCTAGTGTTTTAGAAGGTGTTGAAGAAATTGACTCTTTATTATTAGCACAAGCCTTTAAAACTGGTAGCGAAACTGCTTATAAAGCAGTTATGAGACCTGTTGAAGGTACTATTTTAACAGTTATTAGAGAATCTAGTGCTGCTTTAAATAGAAAAGTCAAAGAAGGAATGTCGATTGAAAAGACATTAGAGATCTTATTAAAAGAGGCTAATGCTTCCTTGAATAGAACTCCTGAACTCTTACCAATTTTAAAAGAAGTTGGTGTTGTTGATAGTGGTGGAACTGGATTAGTGAGAATCATCGAAGGTATGTATCTTGCAAGTATTGGTCAAGAAGTATCAAGAAATGATAATAATGTTTCTGCTGGAGCGATTGCTTCTGCTGCCGCTAGTGCTATGGAAGAAGAGGAATTTGGTTATTGTACTGAATTCATTATGTCTTTAGGACCAGATTCTGTTAAAAAGATCTTTAATCAATCTAGATTTACTAATTGGCTTAATGCTCATGGTAATTCCTTAGTGGTCGTTAAAGATGATGATATTGTTAAAGTCCATGTTCATACTTTAACTCCTGGAGAGATTCTTAACTACGCTCAACAATATGGTGAGTTCTTAAAACTCAAGATTGAAAATATGACTGAGCAACATCACGCTTTAGCGGATGGGGCAAACGTGAAGCTTCATGTTGATTTAGTAGAAGAACCTAAACCTGTTAAAAAGGAAGAAGAACAAGAACTTCCAAAAGAAAAGATTACTAACGCTGTTATTACTGTTAGTTCTGGAGAAGGTATATCTGCTTATTTTAAAGAATTAGGCGCTACTTATATTGTGAGTGGTGGTCAAACCATGAACCCATCTAGTGAAGATTTCTTATCTGCGATTAGAAAGATTAATGCAGAAAATATCTTTATCTTACCAAACAACTCTAATATCGTTATGGCTGCTTCTCAGGCTGCGGATATTGCTAGCGAAGAAGGAAAGAATGTCTTTGTCATTCCTAGTAAAACTATTCCTCAAGGAATCGTTGCTTTAATGTCTTTAGATCAAGAAACCGATCCAGAAGAGAATATGCGTAATATGAGATATTCCTTAAAGAATGTGAAGTCTGGAGAAGTTACTTTTTCTATTAGAGACTGCGAACTAAACGGCATCAGAATTCAAAAAGATGACTTTATTGGAATTTATGAAAAAGAAATTGTTGTTGGTGTGAAAAATAAATTCGAAGCTTTAGTGGAATTGGTGGAGAAAATGGTCGATGAAGAAAGTGCGATTCTTACAATCTTCTTAGGAGAAGATGTGAAGCGAGAAGACTTCGTTCCTGCTAAGAAAACTATCGAAGAAAAATATCCAGATCTTAATATAGATGTCAAAGACGGTAAACAAAACGTCTACTCATTCTTAATAAGTGTTGAATAGCAATCGTTTGATTGCTATTTTATTTATATGGGCATTAGATTAACTTCTTCTAAAAGAATGAACTATCTTCTTGGGAAGATGGGTATTTTTTCTTATTATGACGTTTTATACCACTTACCAAAACGATATGATGATTTTTCTTTAACTCATGAAAGACATTTAGTGGATAAAGAGAAAGTGACAATTTATGCGAAAGTAGTAACTAGCCCTAAAAAAGTATTAGCGAGAAAAACCACAATTGTAACTTTTGATGTATTAACAGGCACAAACACTTACTTTAAAATAACCGCCTATAATAGACCATATTTAACTAAGTCAGTCACTATTAATGAATACTACACAATTACTGGTAGTTATGATAAAGCTCGTAATTCGCTTAATCTAATTAATTTTGTTAAAGGAAAGATTGAAGATAATAAGGTTCTTAAACCTGTTTATTTACTCCCTAAGGATTTAGCCAATAAAGACTATATTACTTTAGTAAATCGCTCTTTAGAGGCGGTAAAAGGACATGTACCGAGTCTAGTTCCTTATTCTTTAAGAGAGAAGTACCGTTTATGTAATAAAGAGTACGCGCTTAGAAAAGCTCATCAACCTCATAACTATGAAGATATCCATCAAGCATACCGCTATTTAAAATATGAAGAAGCTTTAGAGTTTTCTTTAAAGAATCAATTAATTAAAGAAGAGAATAAATCTCTTCAGAAGATCAAAAAAGAACCAATTGATTTAACTAGTTGTGAAGAATTTATATCTTCTCTTCCATATAAATTAACAGAAGACCAAGTAGTGGCCTCTAAAGAGATTATTGAAGATATGAATCAATCGTCTTTAATGTATCGATTACTACAAGGTGATGTTGGTACTGGAAAGACACTAGTGTCTTTTATAGCGTTATTCGCTAATTATAAAAGAGGTGATCAAGGCGCTTTAATGGCACCAACTGATGCTCTTGCTAGACAGCACTATGAAAACGCAAAAAAACTATTTAAAGAAACCAAACTTAAAGTAGCTTTATTGGTGGGTTCAACTTCGTTAAGCGAAAAAAGAAGAATCTATGAAGATATAGAAGATGGGCTTGTAGATATTGTTATTGGGACCCATGCTTTATTCGCTAAAGCTGTTAAATATAATTCTTTAGGTCTTGTGATTATTGATGAACAACATCGATTTGGTGTTAACCAAAGAAAAGCGCTCATGGATAAAGGAGAACACGCTGATTTACTTATGATGTCTGCTACTCCAATTCCTAGATCTTTGGCCTTATCAATCTATGGAGATTTAGAGATTTCAACTTTATATATGTTCCCAAATGTTAAAAGGGACGTAATTACTAAAATAGTGAATTCAGAAGACTCTAAAATCTTTGATGTTGTCGATAAAGCATTAGCAAAAAATCAAAAGGTTTATATCGTCGCTCCTTTAATCGAATTTAGTGAAGATGACAAGTATTCAGTGGAGAAGCTTTATGCCAGATATTTGCTTCGATATAAGGAAAAAGTTGGCCTTTTGCACGGAAAAATGAAGCAAAATGAGAAAGAAGAGGTGTTGGATAAATTCTCTAATGGAAATGTAGATATCTTAGTTTCTACCCAAGTAATTGAGGTCGGAATTGATGTTAAAAGTGCGACTGTCATGGTCATTTATGATGCGAATAATTTTGGGTTAGCATCTTTACATCAATTAAGAGGTAGAATTGGCAGAGACGGTTCTAAATCTATCTGTTTATTAGCAATTGATGATATTGAAGATAAAGAGAAGTTAGAAATACTTACAACTAGTAACGACGGCTTTGAAATTGCAGAGAAAGATTTAGCCTTAAGAGGACCTGGTGAGTTAGTAGGAATTAAGCAATCTGGTATCCCTGATTTTAGATATTTGAATATGATTGATGATATTAAAATCTTTGTAGTTGCTAGAGATGATGCTAGAAAGATTATTGCTAATAAAAATAGTGAAGAATATCGCTACTTATTAACACATTGTTCAAAGAGTATAGAATATAAACCGATAATTAAGGTATAATACATATTATTGTGAATATAAATTATTAATTTATAAGAAGAATAAGGAATTATTATGGTTAGAATTGGTATTGACTGCACTGGTGGAGATAACGGAAGTTCCGTTATCGTTCCAGCAATTAAAAGTTTTAAAGAAAAGAACAAAGAAGTTGAGTTTATTGCCTTTGGCAATGAGAAAGAATTAGAAGAACTTAAAGGTGTTTGTGAAATCGTCCACGCTCCTGATGTCGTTCCCATGGAAGCAGGACCTCTTGAAGCCATGAGAATGAAAGAGTCTTCTATTTATAAAATGTGTCAATACGCTAAAGAAGGAAAAGTTGATGCTATGGTATCTGCTGGATCTACTGGTGGATTCTTATCTTTATCAACTTTGATTCTTAAAACTCTTGAAGGCGTTCATAGAGCAGCATTTATTGCTCCTTTTCCAACTAAAATAAAGGGCAAGAAAGTTGTGATTCTTGATATTGGAGCAAGCAATGAAAACTCTCCAGAAGAATTAGCCCAATTCGCAGTTATTGGTTCTTTATATTCTAAATATATTTTAGGAGTGGAAAATCCTTCAGTTTGCTTATTAAGTAATGGTACCGAAGAAGGTAAAGGTTCTCCTAGCGGTAAACTCGCTTATAAGCTTCTTAAAGATAAACCATATTTTAAAGGCAATATTGAAGCTAGAAACGCTTTAAGTGGAGAATGTGACGTTGTGGTTTGTGATGGATTTACCGGAAACACCTTCTTGAAGAGTAGTGAAGGTATGGCGAAGATGATGTCTAATATGATTAAAGCAGCCTTTAAACGTAGTTTCTTCTCTAAACTAGGATATCTTTTTGTTAGAAAAGGCATTAAAGAAATGACGGAAACCATGGACTATAAGTCCACAGGTGGAGCAATGTTACTTGGAATTAATGGGGTAGTGGTTAAAGCTCATGGTAGTTCCGATAGCTACGCTTTTGAATGTGCCATTAATGTCGCTTATAAACTAGTCCAAGAAAAAATTATTGAAAAGATTAAGGAGGGAATTAAAGAATAATGGAATTATTAGAATTATTAAGTTCGTTTGAAGTTAATCCACGTGATATTTCATATTACGAACTTGCTTTAACTCACCCTTCTTGTAATTCAGATTTGAACACTAAACACCAAGACTATGAAAGGTTAGAGTTTGTTGGTGATTCGGTGATTGGTTTTGTTTCTGCTGATTTAATTTTTAAATTACGTCCAGAGTTGGATCAAGGGTATATGTCTAAACTTAGATCATATTTAGTGTGTTCTAAATCATTAGCTAATTATTCTAGAAAATACAACATATTCGAATTTATTCGTATTGGTCACTCTATCTCTAAAGACCAACTAGCAAAAAGCGACAAAATCTTAGAAGATGTTTTTGAAGCTTTTGTAGGAGCGATTTATTTAGATCAAGGTATCGAAGTCGCTTACAAAGTCGTCGAAAAAATCCTTTATGAAGATGTTGAACAAACTGAACTTGATGACATCATTGACGCTAAAACTAGATTACAAGAAGAAATGCAGTCTGAATATCGTGAGGCTGTGAGATACGAACTCATTGATGAGTTTGGTCCACCACACGATAGAACCTTTGTTTCTCAAGTAGTGTTTAACGGCTTAATTCTTGGTAAAGGACAAGGCAAATCAAAAAAAGCTGCAGAAGAAGCTGCTGCTAAAGATGCATTAAGTAAGAGGAGTCTATAATGGGATTATTATCTTTTTTGAAAGATAAGTTTTCTAGAAAGAAAGACGCTGATATTGATTCTTATTCCGAAGGAATGAGTAAATCACGCCAGAATTTTTCTAATAGACTTAATGAATTAAGCAAGAAGTATAAGAAAGTAAATCAAGAGTATTTTGAAGAATTAGAAGAAATCTTAATTGAAAGTGATGTTGGTGTTAATTTAACTTTAAAAGTAATTGATGAGTTACTCCAAGAAAGCCGTAATAAGAAAATTAATGATGCGGATGAATTAAATGAATTATTAATTGATCACCTTTTTAGTGGCTATATGGCTAAAGGTGAAGCTCTTACTGATATTAGATTTGTTAACGAAGGACCAACTGTTTTATTAGTAGTTGGCGTTAATGGTGTTGGTAAAACAACCACGATTGCTAAATTAGCACATCGATATTTAAACCAAGGAAAGTCAGTTTTATTAGTGGCCGCTGATACATTTAGAGCTGGTGCAAGTGAACAACTACAAATCTGGGGAGATAGACTAAATATTGAAGTAGTTACTGGTCCATATAATTCAGACCCAAGTTCAGTTGCGTATGACGGTCTTAGCAAAGCTAAGAAAGAAGGAACTGATTTAGTTATCGTTGATGTTTCTGGTAGATTACATAACAAACAATATTTAATGGATGAATTATCCAAATTAAAGCGCGTCATTAATAAATGTATTCCAGGAGCTCCTCATGAAACATTCTTAATTATTGACGCCACAACTGGGCAAAATGGTGTGGTTCAAGCAAAAGCTTTTGCGGAAGTTACCGACTTAACTGGTGTGGTTATTACTAAAATGGATGGAACTTCTAAAGGTGGAATTATTTTAGCGATTAGAGAAGAATTAGGTGTTCCTGTTCGCTTTATTGGTTTAGGTGAAAAGATGACTGATTTAAAGGAATTCGACCTTGAAAGTTATATCTATGGGTTATGTGTAGGAGATAAAAATGGAGAAGATTGAACAAACAATTCGCTATGTTAAACTTTTTAACATCTATAAAGACTTCTTAACCCACAAGCAAATAGAAATAGTAGGGGATTATTTCCTTGTAGACTTATCTTTAAGTGAGATAGCTGAATCTAGAAAAATCTCTAGAGCAGCGGTTGAAGATGCTATTAAGAAATCTTGTCAGAAACTAGATGAATGTGAGGCAAAATTACATCTTTTGGAAAAGAGTGAGAAACTACTTAAATTATCGTCAAAACTCAAAGAAAAGTGTCTCAATACTAGTGAAATTAAAGAAATTGAAGATATTGAAAAGGAGTTAGATTATGGCATTTGAAAATCTAACTGAAAAGCTTTCTAGAATATTTAAAAAGTTACGTGGACAAGCTCGATTAACCGAATCCAACATGGATGAAATGTTAAAAGAAATTCGCGTTGCTCTTTTAGAAGCTGATGTAAACTACAAAGTTGTTAAAGAATTTATTAATAATGTTAAAGAAAAGGCTATCGGACAAGAGGTTTATACCAAATTAAATCCTAGCCAAATGATTACTAAGATTGTTCATGACGAATTAGAAACTCTGCTTGGTGGTGGAGAAAACGAAATTAAATATCAAGCCAATAAACCAACTGTGATTTTACTTGTTGGTCTACAAGGTAGTGGTAAAACGACCACCGCTGGTAAACTTGCCTATTTAATGAAGAATAAACTTCATAAAAAAGTTCTATTAGCTGCTGGAGATATCTATAGACCTGCCGCTATTGATCAATTAGAGCAAATTGCTAAGTCTATTGATGTTCCTTTATTTAAGAAGGGAACTAATGTTTCTCCTGTACAAATTGCTAAAGAAGCTAAAGAATTGGCTTTTAATGACCATTATGACGTTTTAATTATCGATACTGCTGGTCGTATTGCTATTGATGAAGCCTTAATGGAAGAACTAAATCAAATCAAAAAAGAGGTGGAACCAGATGAAATATTACTTCTTGTAGATGCAATGAGTGGACAAGATGCAGTTAACGTTGCTAAGGCATTTAATGATTTGTTGTCATTAACTGGTGTTATCATCTCTAAATTAGATGGTGATGCTCGTGGCGGTTCTGCTTTAAGTATTCGCCATATGACTGGAGTGCCAATTAAGTTCTCTGGTGTTGGTGAAAAAGTCTCTGATTTAGATATATTCCATGCTGATAGAATGGCAGACCGTATCTTAGGTATGGGTGATGTCATGACTCTTGTAGAAAAAGTACAAGAAGAAGTAGATGAAAAAGAAGCTAAAAAAGCCGCTAATAAGATGATGAGTGGAAAGTTTGGCTTAGATGATATGCTTGCTCAAATGAAACAAGTACAAAAACTAGGCTCTCTTGGAGGATTATTAAAATTAATTCCTGGCATTCCAAAGATTTCACCAGAGCAACAAGCTATCGCCGAAAAAGAGATGCGTAATTTTGAAATTATTATTAATTCTATGACTTATGAAGAAAGACAAAATCCATCTATCTTCCAATACTCTAGAAAAATTAGAGTTGCAAATGGTTGTGGTAAACAAGTAAGTGATGTTAATCGTGTTTTAAAGAAATATGAACAGATGAAAGACATGATGAAACAAATGGAACAATATAAAAAAAGTGGCAGGATGCCACCAGGAATGCCACCAGGATTTGGTGGAATGAGATAAGTTTATTTTATAAACTTTTTACCTTTCTCAATAGCAGCAAGTTCCCACTTTGCTGCTTTTTCTTTGTCTTCATATAATAGCTTTTTATCAGCTTTAGATAATTCAACTTTTTCAAATAAGTCAGGTCTATGATCTTTAGTGAGATTAAGTGATTTCTTTCTTCTCCACTTATTAATTGCTTGATGATTACCAGAATATAAAATATCTGGAACTTTATCTCCGTTATAGTCATATGGTTCAGTATACTGAGGATACTCTAATAAGTTCTCATCAAAAGATTCAGATTCAGTGCTTTCTTTAGCAATCGCTCCATCAAGTAATCTAATGATAGAATCAGCGATAGCCATTGATCCTATTTCTCCACCAGTTAAGATATAATCTCCAATTGAAATAGATTCATCAACATACTTATTTACGCGTTCATCAATACCTTCATAATGACCACATAGTAGGATAATATGTTGTTCTTTAGATAATTCTTTTGCTTTTTGTTGATTATAAGTCGTTCCACGCGGAGAAAGCATAATAACTTTTGAGTTATTTTCTTTATGATTATTGATACAGTCAACAATTGGCTGACATTTCATGATCAAACCAGCTCCTCCGCCAATTGGAGCAGAATCAACCCTATGATTTTTATCTTTTGTATAATCTCTAATATTTATTACTTCAACTTTTACTATTTCTTTAGCGATAGCGCGTTTAATAATAGAGTTAGTGAGAAACCCATCAAACATTTCTGGGAATAAAGTTAAAATTGTAATTTTCATAGCAATCCCTCAATAATTTCAATCAAAATCCGCTTGTTTTCAATATCAATGGACTTAATAAATTGTTTAACAAAAGGCACAAAGAAGTCACTTTTTCCTTTACGACCAACTCTGAGGGTAAGCTGGGCAGGATACTCTTCTACTTCTTTTACTGTACCTAGAATATTATTGTCTTTATCGACCACATCGCATCCTTTTAAATCAGAGTAGAAATACATGCCTTTTTCTAAAGAGATATCATCTTTGATTGCGTGTATTTCTTGACCCTTTAATTCTTTGATTTCTTCAGGTGAATTTAATTCTTCAACTTTAACAAAATCAAATGGTCCGTTTTGTCGATATTTGATAACGTTTAGTTCTTTTCTTTCGCTAGTTTGTGGGTTATATAAAAATATTTTAGAACCAGCCTTATATCTTTGAGCTTGATTTGAGGTGGTGCTATAGATTTTCATCGTGCCATCTAAGCCAAATGAATCTTTAATTACTCCCAAACTAACGTATTCCATATTCTCTAATAAGAAAAAGGAGGATTTTAATCCGCCTTTTCATCATCGAATGACTCAAACTTAATGTGGATGCGTTTGTTTTCACTTTTTCCAGCGACACCCACAACTTCTCTTAAGGCATTCGCGATAATTCCTTTATGACCAATTAATCGAGCGGTATCTTCTTTTTCCGCTGCAATGATAATGAGCACATCTTTAGGAGTGGTTCCTTCAGATACCCTAATAAAAATTGATTTTGGATCTTCTACAATATCGTCGATTAAGGTATGGACTATATTTTCGTAATCCATAAGAATTATTTTCCTTTTTTGGCTTCAACAGCTTTAGCGTTAAGTCCTTTTCTATTGAACATTGCTTTAACTGTTTCGGATGGTGTAGCACCTAAAGCTAACCATTTTAATGCTAATTCTTCGTCGATAACTGCATTTTCGACGCCTTTTTCTGGATCGAAGTAACCGATTTGTTCGATGTATCTACCATCTCTTGCGTATCTGCTATCAGCGGCGACGATTCTAAAGAATGGATCTTTATGTCTACCAATTCTTGTTAATCTGATTTTAACTGCCATTTTTTGTTTCCTCCAAATTTTGCTCTACTATAGTAAGTATTATTTTTATGTGTGTCAAGTATTTTTACTTTACAGGGATATGTTTTTCTTCAAATTAATAAAATTAATGCTTGCAATGAGTGTTCACTATGATATTATTATCAAGCATGTTTTAAACATGATACGGGTGCTCCGCTGTCAAATGAGAATGAACACCAAGAGAACATATATCTATAGGAGGCGTACAAAATGAACAACAGATTAGTTGAAGAAATTACCGCATCCCAACTCAGATCAGATCTTCCAGAATTCAAATCTGGTGACGAAGTCAAAGTTTCTGTTCGTATTATTGAAGGTAACAAATCCAGAATCCAAGTATTCCAAGGTGTTGTTATCCAAAGAAGAGGTGGCGGTGTTAATGCTACGTTTACCGTTCGTAAGATGTCCAGTGGCATCGGTGTGGAAAGAACCTTCCCATTACATTCTCCAAGTATCGCGGGAATCGAAGTTATGAGAAGAGGTAAAGTGAGAAGAAATAAAATCACTTACATTCGTAAACGTTCAGGTAAAGCTGCTCGTATTAAGGAAATTCTATAATTCCAAGATTGTAGCAATTAAAAGGAATCGATACTCGGTTCCTTTTTTTCTTGTTTAATACGCATATACAAAGTATAATTTAAAACATGACAAAGAAATTTTACAATAATGAAAAATTTCAAGCATGGTTTTTCCCTATTCTTTATTTTTTACTAGCAGTATCGATTGTTATTACAGGTTGCTTTATCTTCAAAAAAAAGTATTATCAACCAATTGTGGTTAACCAACACTCGATGTGGCCAACCTTAACTGGAGGAGGCACTATTTCTGAAGGTGGTACAACATATCATCTTAGAAATCACTATGGACTAGCAGACATTAGCAAAGGATCAGTATATAGCCTTCATAGATTTGATGTTGTTGTTACTTATTATCCTCAAGGTTGGGGTGGTACAAACGACTATAAGATTAAAAGAGTTTGGGGTTTTCCTGGTGAAACCATTCAAATGACTTATAATTCAGAAACTCATGTTTACACATTTACCGCTCAAAAAATGGGGAGTCCTAAATATGTTTTAACTTCCACTCAAAAAGAATATGAGCAAACATTTGAGGCGTATTATTACGAAGGCGGACAAACTAAGTTTGTTAATAAGACCCTTAAATATACAGTTAATGAATTTGTTTTGCCTAATAAAACGTTTAGAACTTCTCATACCACTCCTGATTCAAGTGCTGGTAAGACTAGAGTTTTCCATAAAGCTTTAGCGTATAATGAGTATTTTGTGATGGGCGATAATTGGCAAGGAAGTACTGATTCTTATGATTATATGACAAGCCCAAATAAATTAACCGCTAATGAATTACAAGGTCGAGTTATTTCTTTAAATGCCTATGTAACGTTTAATTCCGGTACTGATGAGAATACTGATATGCATGAATTTGCACCGAGGTATGAATTCTAATATGAGTCAAATACATTGGTTTCCAGGACATATGAAAAAGGCCTTAAATGAAATTGAGGCTAAAATCAAATTGGTTGACATTGTAATTGAAATTCTTGATGCGAGAGCCCCGCTTAGTTCTATAAATCCTGAATTTGAAAAGAGAGTCCAAAATAAGAAACGTATTTTTGTTTTGTCTAAAAGTGATTTAGCTGACCCAGTTGAAACCAAAAAATGGGAGGAGTATTTCAAAAAAAGCGTCGATTCGCTATTAATTTTGAATCTAAATGAGCAAAAATCCACGCAAATTATTGCTAATGAAGTGAAAAAGTTAGGAGCAGAAAAACATGCTAAAGAAGCTGCTAAAGGGATGAAACCTCAACCACTTAAAACCATGATTATTGGTGTTCCTAATGTCGGTAAATCTTCTTTAATTAATCGTTTAGCCAAAAGAAGTGCGGCAGGAGTGCAAAATAAGCCTGGATACACTAGAGGAGAACAATTCATTAAAGTGAATAACGATTTCATCTTATTAGACACTCCAGGCATCTTACCAATGAACTATGATGATAAGACTAAGGCAATTAATTTGGCGCTTTTAGGCTCTATAAGAGAAGAAATCCTTCCAAATGAGGATTTATCTATCTACCTTATCAAATACTTGAATAAGTTCTATCCAGAGGCTTTAAAAGAAAGATTTGGGATAACTGACCTTTCCAACTTTGAGGAAGTTATTAAACTAATCTCTGTTAGAAGAGCCTTATTAAATGACTATGAACGCGCTTATTCTTTACTTTTAAAAGAATTTAAAGATGGTAAGCTTGGCCGTATTACTCTTGAACACGCACAATGAGTTTAGATTACGAAAAGCAATATTATAGTAAAAATATAAAATATATCGCTGGTTGCGATGAGGCTGGTAGAGGTTGTTTATTAGGCCCAGTAGTTGCTGGGGCTGTCATTCTACCTAAGAATTTTAAGTGTGATTTAATCAATGATTCTAAGCAACTCACCGAAAAGCAAAGGGAGGAAGCTTATCAAATCATAAAAGAAAACGCGATTGCTTGGGCAGTAGCGGAAGTCTCTCCTGAAGAAATTGATCAAATAAACATCTTAAATGCTTCCAGAAAAGCAATGGTTATGGCGTTAGAAAAACTTAACCATCAAATAGATATGATTTTAACGGATGCGGTAAAGATGCAAACAGAATTACCGTTTGAAGCGATTATCCATGGAGATGCTAAAGCGATGTGCATTGCCGCTGCGTCTATTATGGCGAAAGTGACCCGTGACCATATTTGTTATGAATTAGATAAAAAGTATCCGGACTATCAAATCGCAAAACACAAGGGATACGGCACTAAATTACATATGGAACTACTAAAAAAGTATGGCCCAATCAAGGGTTTATATCGATTTAGCTATGCTCCAGTGAAAGCTTTTACAATTGAAAAAATAAAACTATTTTAACTTTTTTTCACAAATTTTCGAAAAACGCCACTCTTTATATATATGAGAGGTGTTTTTATGAATTCGAGAGATTTGTTAATCGCAATGGCTGTTCATTATCAAGGAGATGAGCGCGCTATCATCAATGCACTTTTAAGAAAAGACATAATTAGTGATGAACTAGCTGAAAGTCATCTAAAAAGTGTAAAAAGTAATGTTATGACTATCCTTGATCCAGATTATCCTAGTTATCTAAAAGAAGTTTATTTTCCTCCGTTGGTCCTATTTTATTATGGAGATATATCTCTAATATATAGTTTAGATGATAATGTCGCAGTAGTGGGTGGAAGAAAACCATCACCAGAAGGTGCGAGCAATGTTTACTATATCGTACAAGGAATATGTAGACACTATAACATTGTTTCTGGATTAGCTAGAGGTATTGATAGCATTGCCCATCGAGCTAGTTTAGAAAATGGCGGTAAGACCATTGCGGTATTAGCTAATGGAATTGATTTTTGCTATCCAACGGAAAATTCTGAACTATATGAGATTATTAAGAAGAACAACTTAGTGATTTCTGAATATTACGGTACTGTTCCTCCTGATAAAACTAATTTTCATCAAAGGAATCGCCTAATCACCGCTTTTGCTAAATGCACTATAATAGGAGAGGCTAGAAAAATCAGCGGAACCCTTATAACTGCGAACTATACTTTAAATATGAATAGAACATTAATGTCGATACCATCAGGAAATATTTTGGATTCTTTGCCCAATGAGTTAATTAAAGAAGGCTGCCCAATATTAACTGAACCTAATGATGTCTTGATGTATCTTAACGATGAGAAAAAATCTTTATTATGTGATGTTAAATAACATTGTTTATTTAAGAATATATATAAGGATTTTTGCCGTTGACTTTGCTCTATTTAATAAACATAATTGTGTCGCTATCTTATGAAACTCGTAATTGTCGAATCCCCAACAAAATGTGAAACAATCAAAAGATACCTAGGTGAAGACTATGTGGTCAAAGCCTCGTATGGACACATACGAGACCTTGCTACGAAGGGTAAAGGAGGCCTAGGAATCGACATTGAACACAACTTCGCGCCCGCGTACGTTATTAATAATGATAAAAGAAAAGTAGTGTATGATTTGAAGAAGGTTGCTGATGAATCTGAAGAAGTCATATTAGCTACCGACCCTGACCGCGAAGGAGAAGCCATCGCTTGGCATTTAGCCCAAGTGCTTGGTTTAAACGTGAAGACGAATAAAAGGTTAGAATTCCACGAAATCACCAGAGACTCAATTAACGAAGCTTTAAAAACTCCAAGAACCATAGATTTAGATTTAGTGGCCTCTCAAGAAACTAGAAGAATGTTAGACCGTATTATTGGGTTTAAATTATCTTCTTTATTAAACAAAAAGATCCACTCCAAAAGTGCAGGAAGAGTGCAATCCGCAACTTTAAAATTAGTTTACGACCAAGAATTAGAAATTGAGAAATTTGTTCCTGAAGAATATTGGAAAATTAATGTTTCAGTTTTATTAAATAATAAAGAGTTTGAACTCACTTTTGTGAGTGACGAAACTGGTAAGAAAAATATCGACACCAAAGAAGAAGCCGAACATATCTTATCTTTATTAAAAGATAAATTAGAAGTTACTTCTGTAGAAACAGTCGTGAAAACTGTAGAATCAAAAGTGCCGTTTACGACCTCCACTTTACAACAAGAAGCTTTCTCTAGATTAAAGTTTAAAACTGATAAAACTCAAAGAGTGGCTCAGTCCTTATATGAAGGTATTTCCGTTAACGGAGAACACGTTGGTTTAATTACCTATATGCGTACTGACTCCACTAGACTTGCCCCTATTTTTATTGAACGCGCTAGTAAATATATTATCGAAACATACGGCAAAGAATATTTAGGTAAGCCAAAAGCTTTTAAGGCGGGTGAATTAACTCAAGACGCTCATGAAGCGATTAGACCAACTAGTAACCATAGAACTCCAGAATCAGTTAGAAGCTTCTTAACTCCTGAACAGTATAACCTTTATAAATTGATTTATAACCGTACTTTAGCGAGCTTAATGAAAGGGAAGAAAGAAGAAACCTTAGTGGTTCAATTATCTTCTAATGGAGTGAAGTTCAAATTAGAGTTTACTAGAACCTTATTCCCTGGCTATGAGATCATTTATAAAGATGAAGACGAAATTAAACACTATAAGAACCTACCATCTATTAATGTTAAAGATGAATTAACTTTAGTTAAAAAGGAAATAGAACAAAAGTTTACCACTCCACCAAGTAGATATAGCGAAGCTAAAATCGTTAAACTCATGGAAGAAGTGGGCATTGGTAGACCATCTACTTATGCTTCGACAATCTCTACTCTTAAAAAGAGAAAGTACGTTGATGAAGAAAAAGGTATTTTAATTGTCACTGACCAAGGTAAAAAGACCGCACATGTTTTAGAGAAATATTTCCCTAACATTGTTAATGCGAAATATACTGCGGATATGGAGACTAAACTAGACACCATTTCTGAAGGAGATTCCTCTTCTTTAGATATATTATCTAACTTCTATACACAATTTATGGATCAGTTCAACAAAGTACAAAAAGTAATGTATGTTGATGACCCTATTCCTACTGGTGAATTATGTCCAAAATGTGGTTCTCCTTTAATTTATAAAGAAGGAAAAAACGGACAATTTGTAGGCTGCTCAAATTACCCAGAATGTAAATATGTCCAAAAAGAAAAGAAAGAAGTTATTTATACTGGCGACACTTGTCCAGAATGCGGCAAGCCACTTGTGGAAAGAAAAGACGCGAAAGGCAAAGTATTTGTTGCCTGCAGTGGATATCCTCGCTGTAAATATATCGTTAAAGAAGAAAAACCAGCGGAAACCCCAACTGAATTTGTAAAGAAGTGTCCTGATTGTGAAACCGGACAACTCATTAAAAAGAAAGGTAAATATGGCTACTTCTTAGGATGTACAAATTATCCAACTTGTAACCATATGGAAAAACTTTTGAAAAAAAGACGCAAATAAAGGCGCCTTTTTTGTTAAAATAACAATGCTATGAATAAGCCTGAAAAAGAGTTTTTAGATTATTTGAAATATGTTAGAAACTGTTCTGATTTAACAGTGGAATCTTACCGAAGAGACATTGAAAAGTTTTTTGCTTTCTTATTAAAAGAAGATGTCAATATGGATGATGTTGATCAAATTGTCATTCGCAATTTCTTTACTGAAGAGATGACTAACGGAGTCTCTAAAAGAAGTTGTAAAAGAAGGCTCACTGCCTTAAAGCAATTCTATAAATTTTTACACAAACAAGGGATGATTAAAGATGACCCATTCTTATTTATTGACTCACCAAAAATTGATAAGAAATTTCCGCGTGTTCTTTATAAAGAACAAGTTGAAGAAATTTTAAAAGAAAATCGCAAGAGAACTGATGAGCTAGCCTTAAGAGATCAAGCGATATTATCATTACTTTATTTCTGCGGTCTTAGAGCGAGTGAATTATGCGGTATTGCTATTCAAAATGTCTATTTAAAGCAAAGGCTAGTAAAGGTGTATGGCAAGGGTCGAAAAGAAAGAATCGTCCCATTTAGTGAAGAGTGTCGTAAAGACTTAGAAGCTTATATGAAAGTGTGTCGACCAAAATTATTAGGTAGAAGTCCAATCTTAAAATTAGAAGACGGGCAAAGACTAATCTTTAATAACAAAGGTCAACCATTAACAGTTAGAGGTCTTGAATATATTTTGGATTCCATTGAACAAAAGACCGGAACATTTGTGAATTTACATCCACATATTTTAAGACATAGTTTCGCCACTCATTTATTGGAAAATGGAGCGGATCTCCGCGTTATCCAAGAATTACTGGGTCATGAATCTATTAACGCGACTCAGATATATACCCACGTTACCGAAGAAGCAATGCAAGAGGCGTATTCCTCTTATCATCCTCGAGCCCATAAAAAATAAATTATAAAAATATATATTTTTCCTGTTGAACTACTCTTTTTGTTTTGCTATGATTATCACGCTCTATAAGATATAGAGACTACACACACCGTGAATTCAACCCCGTTGTCTCACATAATATGTGAGGGTAGTTGTTCGAAGCGGTGGAGGCTAAACATAAGGAGGCTCAAATGAGCGAAGAAAAGAAAGAATTAGTAGAAGAATCTACTGAAGTGGCTGCTAACCCAATGGAAGCAGTCGTGCATGATCCTGATGCACCAATTATCACCATGAAAAAGCTTTTAGAAGCTGGTGCGCATTTTGGTCATCAAACCCGTAGATGGAATCCAAAGATGAAGAAATACATCTATGGAGCTAGAAACGGTGTCTACATTATCGATTTACAAAAGACAGTCGATTTAATCATCACTGCCTACAAAGCCATGAAAGAAATTGTCGATAACGGTGGAAAAGTTCTCTTTGTTGGAACTAAAAAGCAATGTAAAGAAGCAGTGGAAGCAGAAGCTCTCCGTTCCGGAAGTTTCTACATCACCAACAGATGGTTAGGTGGAACCTTAACAAACTTCAAGACAATTCAAAGTCGTATTAGATACCTCAAAGAATTAGAAAGAAGAGATGAAGAAGGCGAACTCGACTTATTACCAAAAGTGGAAGCTGCCCAATTAAGAAAAGAAAAAGAAAAACTTTCTAAAAACTTAGAAGGTATTAAAGAAATGAGAAAGGTGCCAAATGCTTTATTTGTCATCGATCCAAATATTGAACACAACGCTGTTGCAGAAGCTAGAAAACTTGGTGTCCCAGTGTTTGGTATTATTGATACCAATAGTGATCCAGATTTAGTGGACTATGTTATTCCTGCAAACGATGATGCGATTAGAAGCGTTAGCTTAATCTTAGCGGTTATTGCTGATGCTATCGTTGAATCTAAAGGCGGTATCCCAGTGGTGGCTTACCTCAAAGATGAAGGTGAAGACATCACCATGAAAGAAGTTATCAAACAAACTGATAAAGAAAACGCTGAAAAATTAGCAAGAATCAGAGCCGAAAGAGCAGCTAGACAAGAAGCTTATGAAAAAGAACAAGCTTTAAGACAAGCCTCTCATGATAAGGCTGCTGCGGTTGCTAAAGAACAAGAAGAAATCGCTGCTGAAAAGAAAGTAGAATTACCAGCTGAAGAAAAGAAAGCACCAGCCAAAAAAGCTCCTGCTAAGAAACCAGCTGCTAAAAAAGAAGCAAAACCTGAGGACAAATAATCATGGGTGAAAGTTTAATTGATTTAATCAAAGTATTAAGAGACCGTACTGGTGCTGGATTAATGGACTGCAAAGGCGCTTTACTCGCTAATGACTGTGACATTGAAAAAGCAACAGACTGGTTAAGAGAAAAAGGCTTAGCAAAAGCTGCTAAAAAAGCTGATAGAATTGCTGCTGAAGGTTTAGCAATCGTTAAGGTTTGCGGACACTGCGGCAAAGTCGTCGTTTTAGAAGTTAACTGTGAAACTGACTTCGTCGCCAAAGGCGATGCCTTCCGTGAATTAGTGGAAAACGTTGCTGACGTCATCTTAAAGAACGAACCAGAATCAGTGGAAAAAGCGAAAGAATTAACTCAAGATTTATTCACTGACGCTACCGTTAAGATGGGCGAAAAATTCGATTTAAGAAGATTCGTCGTCATGCCAAAAGAAGAAGGCGCAGTTATTGGCACTTATATTCATATGGGTGGAAAGATTGCCGTTGCTGTTAGTGTTAAAGGCGGAGATGAAGAACTCGCTCATGACTTAGCTATGCACATCGCTGCTAACAATCCACAATATTTAACTATGGCGGATGTTCCAGCTGATGTTAAAGAACATGAAATGTCTGTTCAAAAAGAAGCTGCTAAAAACGATGAAAAACTCGCGAATAAACCAGAACCTGTCTTAGAGAAAATCTTAGAAGGTAAAATTAACAAGTACTTCGCAGAAATGACCTTAGAAATGCAACCATTCTTAAAGGATGATAGCAAGACAGTTGGTCAATTAGTTTCTGAAAAAGGAGCGAAAGTTTTATCCTTTGTTCGTTACCAAGTTGGTGAAGGTATCGAAAAGAGAAAAGACGATTTCGCTGCTGAAGTCATGTCCCAAACTAAATAATAAAAAATAAGAAGCACGGTTTCGTGTTTCTTTTTTTAAAAAAAAGGAGGCCCAAAATGTATAAAAGAGTCTTACTAAAATTAAGTGGCGAAGCCCTTGGAATTAAGTCCTCTGATAACATCATTGATGTCGAATCACTTAACGCCATCTGTGAGAGAGTTAAAGTTCTCCACGATGAAGGAATGGAAGTCGCAATTGTTATTGGAGCAGGCAATATCTGGAGAGGTAAAGTTGCTGATAAAATTGGAATTGAACGCGTTCCTGCTGATTTTATGGGAATGTTGGGCACTGTGATTAACGCAGTGGCTATGAGTAGCGCACTTAAGAAAATGGGAGTGGATTCCGTTGTTTATAGTGCGATCCCAGCTATTGAAGGAGTAACAATTCCTTATGACGTGGAGAAAGTAAAAAAAGACTTATCTCACGGTAAAGTTTGTTTCTTAGCAGGTGGAACAGGCAAACCATTCTTTACCACCGATACCGCTGCTACTTTAAGAGCGATTGAAACAAACTGCGATGCCATTTTAATGGCAAAAAACGGTGTTAAAGGAGTCTATGATAAAGACCCAACTATTTATAGTGACGCTAAATTCTATCCAGAAATCACTTATAAAAAAATGAGAGAATTAAATGTTCAAATTATGGACCAATCTGCGATAGAATTAATAGAGAATACAAATATCCAAATCTTAGTGTTTTCTATGCAAGATTTAGATAATTTCCACAAGGCTGCTCGCGGAATTAATGTGGGCACAGTCTGCAAAAAAGGAGAATAAATTTATGGATGCATACGCATTAGAAGCTCAAGAAAAAATGAATAAAAGTATCGATTCTTATCGCGCTACTTTATCAACTTTAAGAACTGGTAGAGCCTCTCCAGCAATGCTTAATGGCATTGAAGTGGACTATTACGGCTCCCCTACTCCACTTAATCAAATCTCTTCTATTTCCGTTCCTGAGCCAAGACAATTATTAATCAAACCGTACGATAAAAACGATGTGAAAAATGTTTGTGCAGCGATTAACGCCAGCGACTTAGGATTAAACCCAATTAACGAAGGTGTTTGTGTTCGTTTAATTATCCCTGTTCTTACCGAAGAAAGAAGAAAAGAGATTGTTAAACAAGCTCATAAATACGCTGAAGAAGCTAAGGTCGCAGTGAGAAACATTAGAAGAGACTATATGGATATTTTAAAGATTGATGATTCTTATTCTGAAGACCTATTAAAAAGAGCCCAAGATGATGTCCAAAAGGTCACTGATGAGGCCACTAAAAGCATCGATAATATCCTTGCTGAAAAAGAAAAAGAAATCATGGCCATCTAATGTAGCCAATTTCTAAAAGAAAAAAATTACATTAATAAGTGCGTTTCGGCGCACTTTTATTGTATACTATCTTCAATAGTATGGAACAAAGTGAAAATAAGTTACTTCATGTGGCCTTCATTATGGATGGTAATGGCCGATGGGCCAAAAGACGAGGATTACCTCGTCATTTAGGCCATAAAGCCGGATGTGATCGTATTATTGAGATTTACGAAGAATGCCTTGCTCAAGGGATTTTAGCGATGTCTTTATATGCTTTTTCCACTGAAAATTGGAATAGACCAAAAAGTGAAATTAATCACTTATTTAAGTATCTAGAGATTTTCTTCAAGAAAGAAATTAACCGCATTATTCGTGATAAGTCTTGTGTTAGAGTCTCTGGAGATATTTCTAGATTACCGAAAAAAACTCAAAAAGTTATTATTGACGCAGTTGAAAAAACTAAGGACTTCACTAACTTCTATTTCAACATTTGCCTAAATTATGGCGGCAAAGCGGAAATTGTTAGAGCGGCAACCTTATTCGCTAAAGAAGTAGAAGAAGGTAAAAGGAAACCGGAAGACTTAACTGAAGACTTATTTGAAAGCTATTTATATACAGCAGGTCTTCCTCCAGTGGACTTATTAATTAGAACATCTGGAGAATTAAGAACCAGCAATTATCTGCCTTGGCAATTAGCCTATGCGGAATTTATATTCCCTGAGACACCATGGCCAGATTTTACAAAAGAAGAATTTAGAAAATGTATTGATATATATAACGATAGGAATAGGAGGTTTGGATCAATCAATGAAAAAGAAAAATGATAATGTTGAAGTAGTGGAACCAGTTACTAAAGACGTAGAAACTATGCCTATTACTTCTGATGACGCTGAAACTCCTGAAAGAAAAGGATTCTTCTCCAAAAGAGATAAATCCAAGAAATTCCTCCAAAAGAACGAATTATCTAGTGGCGCTAAAAAATCCATGGTTACTAGAATTATTTCTGCGATTGTTGGCTTAGCAATTGTCGTCCCTGCCATTTTCTTAGGAGACTGGATTTATTTTTCAGTCATCACCTTCGCGATGATTATTGCATGTTACGAAATTTTAGGTTGCACAAATAAAAGAACATTTATTACTGTTATCGTCTATTTCTTTTTTGTGGCCTCAATTGCTTATTGGCCGTTATTTAAAACGATGCTGGCAGAAGGTGTTTTTGTCAGTAAGATTGACCATTATTATCAACAAATCGTTATGCCGATTTTAGTGACGATTGTCGGTACATTCTTTGCCTTCTTTCTCACTGTTATATATAAAGATTTCACCGTTCACGACGCTTGCTTTATGATCGCTATGGCGTTTTTAGTGGGATTTGGTTTCCAATGTTTATTCTATTTAAGATATTTCCCAATTACTCAATTCTCTGACGCTACCGTTGATGCTTGGAAGTTTACATTTAATAATACTGTTAAACCTTCTATGCTTCTTGTCTTTGTGATTATTTCTACCTTCATGACTGATACTGGAGCGTATTTCGTTGGTATCTTCTTTGGTAAAAACAAGATGAATGAAAGAATCTCTCCAAAGAAAACTTGGGAAGGATTTGTTGGTGGAGTTGTTATTTCCTTTATCTTATCTTCAGCGATGGGATTAGTGGCTACTGTGTGTGGTTGTCCTTTATTTGGCGAAACATATAATTTAGGTAACAACTGGTACTTAATTTTAATCTTATCGTTGCTTGTTCCTTTATTCGCCACTCTTGGTGACTTTGTCTTCTCCTCAATTAAGAGATATTGGGGAATTAAAGATTACGGCAAACTCATTCCTGGTCACGGCGGAGTGCTTGATAGATTAGATTCTATTATCTTTAGTGTTATTGTCGCTTCCATCTTTGTCTTTATGTTAACAAAGATTTCCGACGGCAAATTCGATTGGGCAGGATTCTTGATTTAGTTTTATGAAAGTATGTTTATTAGGGGCATCTGGATCAATTGGTAATCAAACCATTGATGTAATTAATAAGAACCCTAAAGATTTTTCTTTAGTGGCCTTTTCTGTTGGTAAAAGGACTAGATGCATTTCTTATATATTAAGAAAACACCCTGAAGTTAAACATATTTGTATCTCTAATAAATCTAAGGCTAAAGAGTATTCTAAAAAGTACCCAGGTATCACTTTCTATAGCGGAGATTCTGGTTTATTAAAATTAATAAGAAACTCTGCTGCTGAAATGGTAGTTAACGCTTTAGTGGGATTTGTCGGACTACTTCCTTCTATAGAAGCGATTAAATGCCATAAGAAATTAGCTTTAGCTAATAAAGAATCTTTAGTGGTGGGAGGAGACCTCATTAATTCTTTATTAAAAGAATATAAAGGCGAATTATACCCAATCGATAGTGAACATTCCGCCTTATGGAAATGTTTAAAAGTAGACTCCAGCGATGTTAATAAATTAATTCTTACTGCTTCTGGTGGTTCTTTTAGAAACTTATCTAGAGAACAGTTAAAAGACGTTACTCCAGAAGACGCTTTAAAACATCCTACCTGGAAGATGGGAAATAAAATCACCATCGATAGTGCTACAATGGTCAATAAATGTTTTGAGATTATTGAAGCTGGTTATTTATTTAACTACCCATATTTCAAAGTGGGAGTGACGCTTCATGATGAATCTTATTTACATAGTTATGTCGCTTTAAAAAGTGGTGGGTATCGCGGAGAAATCTCTAAACCAGATATGAGAAATCCAATTAAGTTTGCTTTATATCAAGGAAGCATTCCTTTTAAGACATCTTTCTTTCGTTCGTTAGATGATTTAAAAGATTTACATTTCCATTCTTTTGATATAGATAGATTCCCTGTGATTAGTTTTGCTAAAGTGGTTTTAGATAAAAAAGGGACTATGGGTACAATTTTAAATCGTAGTAATGAAGAAGCGGTCTACGCTTTCTTAGGTCACAAGATTAAGTTCTTAGATATTGAAAAAATTATCTCTCTTTCTTTAAAGAATATGAGATATATCGCTAAACCATCTTTAGATGACATCTTAAAAGTTGACCAAGAAACTAAAGACTACGCTCATAAACTCATTAATGAGTTAGGAGGAAAATTATAATGACATTTCTATATATCCTCCTCTTCTTAGTGTGTTTATCTACTTTAATTATGGTCCACGAAGCTGGACACTTAATTACCGCTAAAATCTTTAAAGTTTACTGCTTTGAATATGCTTTAGGCTTTGGCCCTAGATTACTTTCTTTTAAACGAAAAAAAGGTGAAACTAGATTCTCTATTAGAGCCGTTCCTTTTGGTGGGTTTGTCTCGATGTATGGAGAAGCAGACGCTGTTCCTGAAGAACTAGGCGACTTACAAATCGATCCAAGCCGCTCCATAAATAACATTAAACACTGGAAACGCGCCATTATCATGACCGCTGGAATTTTGATGAACTTTGTTCTTGCTTTAGTGGTGTTCTTTATTTATGAAATTGGTTTCCCTGCCTATAGTGCGAGAACCGCTCATATTACTGTTAGACAAAATTCTATTGCTTTTGAAGCAGGATTAAGAAGTCAAGATACAGTTTATGGACCTAGACTAGCAACTTCTGATGCTTTCTATGTGTTTTATGATGATGAGGCTATTGTCCATTATTTAGATAGCACTGATAAACCAGCGTATTTTGGTTATAACTATGACCAAATGACAATTAAAAACTCTGACATTGCGGATAAAGCAGTAGCTTTTGAAAGAATTGAATTAGGCGAGATTACCACTAGTGGTACAACCCTGACTTACGAACAATACTTCAATAAAGAATATGTCGAAGAAACAGTGGATTATATAATCGGTGGATATTTCCACTGGTACGCTATGACTAGCGACTATAAGGTCTATTATAAAATCGTTGAGAAATCTACTGATACTGATGCCTATGGTCAACCAATTGAAGGTAAATACATTATTGGTTCTGTACAGGTTGATAAAACTTTATTTGAACAAAAGTTCTACTATATCCCTGATGGAGCCTATATCAATATTTTAGGTAAGGTGTCTAAAGACACAATTAGCGGACAAGAAGTAACATTAATTAAATCTACCGAATATGACACTTCATATCCTTTAGTGAGCAATAACCTCATTAAAGAGAATAACCTCAATCCATCTAGTTTAGACTTTAAGATGACTGTTTTAGCTACGGAGGATGGAGATACTTCTCGACTTGGTGAACACCCAGTTAGTGTTAATATCGTTAATGGTTACCTAAAAGGTAATAGTGGAGATAATGAAAAAGATCTTGGCTTAGCGATGCAGTTGGATGAACACAGAAATAGCTATGGTCAAGCCGTAGGAAATACATTTAAAGACTTTGGTAACTCAACAACATTAATCTTTAGAGGATTAGGTCAACTATTCACTAAAGAAGGTTGGAAGAATGTGGGCGGCATTATCGCCATTGGAGTGGTGACTACTCAAACCTTAGAGCAAAACGGGTTTGGCCAATTCCTCTTCATGTGGGCGATGATTTCGGTCAACTTAGGTATTGTGAACTTACTCCCATTCCCAGGACTTGATGGATGGCAGTTCTTAGTGACGATTGTCGAAGGAGTGGCCCATAAAGAAATACCTCCAAAAGTTAAAAATACAATGTCTGCGATTGGTATTATGCTACTTTTCGGCTTAATGATATTGATTGTGATCAAGGACATTATCATGGTGGTTTAGTATGCAAGCAAAGATGAAAAGCTTCTTAAACTCAATCCATATCGAGAATATCGATGATTTTGACCTTGATTTTGAAATGGTTGGTCGCAACCGTTTTAACTATCAACAAATCGATATGATTATCTCTAAGCAAGTTCCTTGGACTTATGAACTTCTTAGACAGTTTCAAGATGGCTTAAACACAATTACCTATCCATATACCTTACATTTTTCTTATAAGAGTAGACCAACCACAAAAGACGCAATTAATCTCTTCGATGATTGGTTTAGATATTTATATCGTAGCGATAGTGATATCGAACTTATCCCTATAAGTGATTCCACAATTCAAATCAATTATCTAGATGAATCTTTCCAAAAAAGAAACGAATCCATTGTTAATGATTTCAAAGACTTCTTAAGCTTTATTAGTTATGACTTTATCGATATTGAAGAAAATGTTTTACCTCCTAAAGAAGTAGGAGTGATCGCTGATGAAGAGACTAGAAAAGAAACAGTGGAGACCGCTAGTGAACAAGCAGAAGAAGATATCGAACAAGCAAAAGAAGAACCAGATATTTTAGATAGAAATGATGTTTCTGCTTTAGTAGAAAAAGAGCAAAGCGAAAAGAACGCTTTAGTGGAAGATCAACTCTTAAAAGAGATGAAGAAAAACCGCGAAATCATGCTTAAAGAAAGAGAAAGGGCACGATTAAATAGACGCGGTAAATACGTATATATTGAAAAAATCGAAGACATCACTCCTGAAAGTGACCATGTCGACTTTAACGGCAAAGTGTTCGCTAAAGAAGTGATTGAAAGAGGCGAAAGAAAACGTCTTAATTTCGAAGTGGTTGATGAATTTGGTGGAGCAATTGCCTGTAATATGTATCAAAACTCTCAAGTTGATGATGAGTTTGTGAGTCAAATGTTAAACGCTAACGTCCGTGTTAGAGGGGTAGCTTATGTAGATGACTATTCTCACCAATTAGTGATTAAAACTCACTATATTGATTTGCTTCCACCTAAAGAAATCATTCCAGATGCAGCTCCAATTAAAAGAGTTGAGCTTCATTTACATAGTAATATGTCTACTCAAGATGGAATTGGGGCGATGAATGATTATTGTGCCTACGCTAAAAAACTTGGTCATACCGCAATGGCAATTACAGACCATGGCTGTGTACAAGGATTCCCAGATGCGCAAGCTGCAGGCAAAAAATATGATATTAAAATGCTTTATGGCTGTGAATTTTATATGGTAGATGACCAGATTAAATATGTCTTTAATCCAAAACCTGTTGAATTAAATAAGGCAAGCTATGTAGTATTCGACTTTGAAACCACAGGCTTATCCGCTAGATATGAGAAGATTATTGAATTTGGTGCGGTAAAAATTGAACACGGCACTGTCACTAATCGTATTGATATTTTGATTAACCCTGAAAGAGAAATTACTCCGAAGATTACTAAACTCACAAATATCACTAACGAAATGGTTAAAGGCGCTCCAACTATTAAAGAAGCGATGCCAAAGATTTTAGAGTTTATTGGTGATTCGATCTTAGTTACTCATAACGCATCATTCGATATTTCCTTCTTAAACGAAGCACTTATCGGTTTAGGACAAAAAGAAATCACTAATGGTGTAGTTGATACTTTAATGCTTTCTAGATACGCTTATCCTGACGCTAGAGCCCATAACTTAGGTTCCTTATGTCGTAGATTAGAAGTTAAATATGATGAAGAAAGTGCCCATAGAGCAGATTACGACGCCTTTGTTTTAAGTGAAGTGTGGCAAGCTCTTTTAGTTCAACTCACTAAAGACAACATTCATTTAAAACATGAAGAATTACAGAATTTAGAATTAGTTAAAGAAGGTATTGTTCACCTTAGACCAAAACACGTTATCGCTTTAGCGAAGAATGTTGAAGGATTAAAAGATTTATATAGATTAGTCTCTATTTCTAATATCGACTATTTTGCTAATCTTCCACGCATTCCAAGAAGAATTATTAATGAATACCGTAAGAATTTACTCATAGGTTCTGCTTGTTTTAACGGAGATGTTTTTGAAACTGCAAGATATTATAACAAAGATAAACTCAAAGAGATTTGTTCCTTCTATGACTATATAGAAGTGCAACCTCCAGAGAATTATTCCTTCTTAGTAAATATGGGAGAGTTAACTAGCGAAGATGTTTTAACTTATATCAATGATATAATTGAGGCCGCTAAAGAAGTTGATAAGACTGTAGTAGCAACTGGAGACGTTCACTATGTCACCCCAGAACAAAAGGTCTTTAGAGATGTTTATATCTCTGCTCCTCAAGTTGGTAAAGTTAATCACCCACTTAATCC
The DNA here is from genome assembly GCA_017447165.1 of Bacilli bacterium. Classification (GTDB taxonomy): domain Bacteria; phylum Bacillota_I; class Bacilli_A; order RFN20; family CAG-826; genus UBA2450. Next base: position 30,975 of record JAFSOD010000005.1, on the reverse strand, counting down.
ATATTCAAGAAGAGATGTGGCTCCATTTGAAAACCCTGACCAACATTATCGTTCTACTGAAGAGATGTTAGAGTGTTTCTCTTTCTTAGATAAAGAGCTCGCAGAAGAAATAGTGGTTACTAACACCAACAAGATCGCGGATATGATTGATGCAATTTTACCGGTTCCTAATGACCACTTATATACACCACAAATTGAAAACGTTGAAAATAAACTTAAAGATCTCTGTTTCTCTAATGCCCACGCATTATATGGTGACCCACTTCCAGAATTCATTCAAAATCGTTTAGACACTGAACTTAACGGTATTATTTCTAATGGTTACTCTGTTATTTATTACATTGCTCATGAACTAGTGAAGAAGTCTAATGAAGATGGATATATCGTTGGTAGCCGTGGATCTGTTGGTAGTTCTTTTGTCGCTACTATGAGTGGAATTACTGAAGTTAATCCTTTGCCACCTCACTATATTTGCCCGCACTGTCATCACTTAGAATGGGGAAAAGAAAATAATCCAGATGTCAGAAGTGGATTTGATTTACCTCCTAAGAAATGTCCAGTGTGTGGAGAAGAGATGATTAGAGACGGACAAAACATTCCATTTGAAACCTTCCTAGGATTTGAAGCGGATAAAGTTCCTGATATTGACTTAAACTTCCCTGGAGATTATCAAGCGACTGCGCATGAATACACGAAAGTGTTATTAGGCAAAGACAATGTCTTTAGAGCAGGAACTATCGAAACTGTTGCCGATAAGACTGCTTTTGGTTTTGCTCGTGGTTATATTGAAAGAAAATTCATCGCTAATGGCATGAGTGAAGAAGATGCTAAAGAAGCGGCGATGAAATATCCAAAAGTGAAGTTAGATTATTTAGCTAGTGGTTGTGTTGGTGTTAAACGTACTACCGGTCAACATCCAGGTGGTATCGTTGTTGTTCCTAGCGACCATACAGTTTATGACTTTACTCCTATTCAATGGCCGGCAGACGAAGTTGATAGTGCATGGAAAACCACTCACTTCGACTTCCATTCCATTCACGACACCATTTTAAAACTTGATATGCTTGGTCACGTTGACCCTGTCGCTTTAAAGATGATGTGTGATTTAACGCATATTGATATCAAAGATATCCCAATGAATGATCCTGAGGTTTTAGCCTTATTCTCCAAGACCGACCCACTTAAATTAAATAATAATTATTTAAATCAATCTACAGGAGCGATGGCGATTCCTGAATTCGGTACTGACTTCGTTAGAGGTATCTTAGAAAAAACTAGACCAACAACATTTTCTGATTTAGTTATTATTTCTGGATTATCTCATGGTACTAATGTGTGGAACGGAAACGCTGAAACTTTAATCGATAATAAAACAACAACCCTTCAAGAAGTCATTGGATGTCGTGATGATATTATGGGCTATCTCATCTCTAAAGGATTACCTCCTAGAGTGTCTTTCGCTATTATGGAAGACGTCCGTAAAGGTCGAGGCTTAAAACCAGAATATGAAGAAGCGATGTTAGCACATGGTGTCCCTTCTTGGTATATTGCTTCTTGTAAGAAAATTAAGTACATGTTCCCTAAAGGACACGCGGTGGCTTATGTCACTATGGCTATTAGAGTGGGCTACTTCAAAGTCCATTATCCTTTAGAGTTCTACGCTACTTTCTTCTCAGTTAGATCTAAGCAATATGACATTATCCCAATGATTAAAGGCGAAGAAGCGATTATTAATCGTTTAGAACAACTTAGAGTGAAAGAAAAAACTACGGGTGAAAAGCTCACTCCAAAAGAAGAAGAACAGTATAAAACCCTACAAATCGCAGTTGAAATGACCGAAAGAGGCTATAAATTTGAGAATATTGACCTCTATAGAAGTGACGCCACAAAGTTTGTTGTGGATCACGAAAACAAAGCGCTTATCCCTCCGTTTGTCACCATCGACGGCTTAGGAGAGAATAACGCCATCACCGTCATTGAAGAGCGAGCAAAAAAACCATTTACCTCTAAAGAAGACTTGCTTAGAAGAACAAAGCTAACTTCTACAAACGTGAAGGATTTATCTGATTTAGGTGTCCTTGATAATTTAAACGAAAGTGACCAACTTTCCTTATTTGACTTTGGAGATCTTTAATTCGGGAAGTAGCGCAACTTGGTAGCGCGCAAGTTTCGGGTACTTGAGGTTACGGGTTCAAATCCCGCCTTCCCGACCAAAAAAAATAATTATGGGAAAATTAAAAGAACTTTACAACTCTAGATTTGCATCTCGTATCCATGAGATTGATTTACTACGTGGTTTTTTAATTATCCTTGTCGTCTTTGACCATTTGATGTGGTTCATTAACTATTACTGTTTCCATTATAGTAGTGGATTCCTTACTTGGTATTGGACTAGCAATTTAAGATTAGTGGTACGTCAAATAGTGTTAATGCTATTTATGTTTACGTGCGGGGTATCTTGTCATTTATCAAGAAACAACAAAAAACGTGGTTTCTTACTTTTAGCATTTTCTATCTTAGTAATGTTAGGCACTCATATGTTGCAGTTAACCCCAATGTTCTCTACTAGAGTGATTATTATCGATATTAATATTTTAGGAGTTATTGCTTTATCAATATTGCTATACGCTTTATGTCAGAGACTAAGCACTAAAAACTTATTTTACGTGATTGGAATATTACTCTTATTTTATGTGATGATTACTGTCACTTATAATCACTTTAATGATGGAGTGTATAATCCGTTTACCGCGATATTATATTGTCCATTTAATCCAATTAAAGCCGGAGTAGTTGGAGATTATCTCCCATTATTCCCTTATGTTATTTTCTTATTCTTAGGAGTGATCTTTGCTAGATTTATCTATAAAGATAAAGTTAGTGTTATTTCTAAAAAAGGTAATTGGGAAAAACCAATATGTTTTCTTGGTCGACATACTTTAATTATTTATATTGGTCATGAAATTTTATTTACCGGCTTATTTATGTTGATAGGAGTGTTTATCTAATATGTTAGAAGATTTAACACTTTATCAAGCATATAAATATGGAGCGGAGAAAGCTCCTAAAGAAACCGCGATTTACTATTTTAATGGTAAATTATCTTTTACTAAACTTCTTGAAAAAATTGACGAGATGGCAGCGATCCTTCAAAACCAATTCTTAATTAAAAAGGGTGAAACGGTTTTGGTGTCTCTTCCTAATATTCCGCAAACGATTATTCTTTTCTATGCGATTAATAAGATTGGGGCAATTTGTAATATGGTGCACCCAAATTCACCATGTGAAGTGATGCAGAAATATTATGATGACGCTGACTGTAAATTAGCGTTCCTATTCGATCAAAAAGTATATAAAGAGCTCATCGATTATCGTAAGTTCAATGGACATATAGTTGTCTGCCAAGCTGAAAGCTTTTTACCTCACTATCAAAAGCGTGCCTATAAAATTAAAAACTCTTGGGCTACGAAGATGCTTCGTAAAGAGAAGAAATTCTTCTTCTATGACGATTTAAAACGTATCAAAATCGATGGAGTGGAAGTACCTCTATCTAAAGAAGAAACTAGTGTACTTCTCCACAGCGCCTCCACAACCGGAGAATCGAAAACTATTTGTTTAAGCTCTAGAAGCTTTAACTTCACAGCGAGTAGAATTCCAGAGATTATGTGTATGGAGCCTGATGAATTAATTGGAAATTCTTTGGTTTCTGTTTTGCCATCTTTCCATGGATTCGGCTTATGCATGACCATGCACGCTCCACTTGTAAACTCCTTTGGAGTAGTACTTATTCCTAAGTTCTCTACTAAAGAAATTGCGAAGATGATGGATAAGTGTCGAAATGTTATTTGTATTTGTGGAGTTCCAACTGTTTTTAAAGCTTTGTTAAATGATAAATCATTTACTAAGAATAAACATTTAAAAGTTTTACGTAGTTGTTTCTCTGGTGGCGATAGTTTAAATAGCGCCATTAAAGAAGCTTTTGACGCGACAATGATTAAAAGAAAATCTAAATGTCGTTTATTTGAAGGGTATGGTTTAACCGAAGCTTTATCGGTATGCTCCGTTAATACTCATAGACACCATAAATATGGCTCCATTGGTTATCCAATTACAGGAGTGAAGTTCCGTATCTTAGATGATAACGATTCTCCTCTTAGCCCAGGACAAATTGGGGAAATCTCTATTAAGAGCGATAACAATATGATTGGCTACTTTAAAGATGAAAAAGCTTCTAAAGCAGTATATACCGAAGATGGTTATTTAAAAACTGGTGACCTCGGTTATATTGATGAAGACGGGTTCTTATATTTTAAAACTCGTATGAAGCGAGTGATTAAAGTATCTGGAGTCGCTGTTTTCCCTAGTGAAATCGAGGGAGTTATTTCTCGTATGAGCGGCATTACTGCAGTATGTGTTATTCAAATCCCAGATGAGAAATTAATTAATGCGGTTAAAGCGGTGATAGTGGCAAAGAATAAAAACAAAGAAAGAATCGTCGCGGAATGTCAAAAAAGATTAATCTCATGGGCTGTTCCTAAAGAGATTGAATTTGTTGATTCGCTTCCGTACACTAAATATCACAAAATTAACTATATGAAAGTTCAGGAGGAAGAAAATAAGAAACGCCAAATCCCTGAATCATAATTTCATATGTGGCTATGGCGGAATTGGTAGACGCGCTAGTTTCAGACGCTAGTGGAGTAATTCGTGGAGGTTCAAGTCCTCTTAGCCACACCAAATGATTTCTTACGGGTAATACCCGTTTTCTTATAAAAGATGGAAAAAATACATTTATCAGATCACTTTACCTATAAGAAAATACTGAGATTCACCATCTCTCCTATTTTGATGATGTTTATTACTTCTATCTACTGGATTGTAGATGGCTTTTTCTTATCTAACTATGCTTCTAGTAGCGCCTTTGCGGGAGTTAATCTAATCTTCCCAATTATCATGATTGTGGCCTGTGTTGGCTTTATGTTTGGTGCTGGAGGAGCAGCGTTAGTCTCTAAATATCTAGGCGAGAAAAAGGTTGAAAAGGCTAATAAAACATTTTCGCTTTTAACATATACAACTCTAATTATGGGTTTAGTGTTAGGTTTAGTGTTTTTCTTTACCATTAGGCCAATTGCCCAGGGATTTGCAGGGATTAATTCGGTTGCTACTTCTGAAGAGATGATTGATAATGCGGAACTTTATGGGCGTATTATGATGGGTGGAGTGATTCTATTTATGATGCAAGGGTATTTCCACTGTTTCTTCTCTGTTAATGAAACAAGTCACCTTGGATTTATCTTCTCCTTATCTTCTGGCTTAGTGAATATGCTTTTAGATTATATCCTTGTCGGAGTAATGCAGTACGGGGCAGCTGGAGCTGCAGCAGCATCTTTAACAGGAATGTTTATTTCTACTGCGGGACCTCTTTTATATTTTAGACTACGTAAGAATAATCTTATTAGATTAGGCAAACCAGAATTTGATATTAAAGATATCTTTAAAAGCGTCACTAATGGTAGTAGTGAATTTGTTGGTAATGTTTCTAGTAGTTTGATCGCCATATTATTCAATATGCAACTTTTAAAATATATCGGAGAAACCGGAGTAGCAGCGTACGGCGTCATTGGTTATGTCTGCTTTATTTTCTTCTCGATATTCTCTGGTTATACGATGGGTATATCCCCTGTTATTGCCTATAATTATGGAGCTAAAAATAAAAGTGAACTCTCTAATGTAATAAAACTAAGTTTTAATTTTGTAGCGGTAGCAGGCTTTTTAATGACTGTTTTGTCTCTAGCTTTATCTAGACCATTATCAATGATATTTGCGAGAAGCTATCCTGAATTGCTTGAATTATCGGTTAGAGCAATGATTATTTATTCGGTCTGTTATTTTATTGCGGGCTTCTCGATGTTTGGTTCTGGCCTATTTACCGCGCTTAATAATGGGTTATTATCCGCGTTAATTTCTATATGTCGAACTTTAGTGTTCCAAGTAGCAGCAGTGTTACTCCTCCCTTTACTTATGGGAGTAGACGGCATTTGGCTTTCAATAGTGGTCGCAGAACTTTTAGCCACTATCCTTACGATGATTATTGTTTTCAAAAAGCAAAAGGCGTATGGATATAACCTCACTCCAAAGTGGAAATCGCAAGCAAAATAAATTCTTTATCTAAATTAGATATTAGTAATATAATATTGCTACTGCCCGAGTGGTGAAATTGGTAGACGCAATGGACTCAAAATCCATCGGTTAACAGCCATGTCGGTTCGAGTCCGACCTCGGGCACCAACATAAATAGTACCCCTTTTTCTGGACAAAATCACATCCAAGGAAGGGGCTTTTTTATGGCTAAATACGATAAAAAATTTAAGCTATTGTGTATTGATTGTTTGGAACAAAACAAACCTTTGCCACACGTTAAAGGAGTTAAGGATAGAACTATATACATATAGGTATGGGATTTAAACACTCTGACCATGTTATTTTGTCGTACATTCTTATTGTCAACTTGAAATTTGTCTTGTAATATATAGTTGAGCTGAGGGAAACCTCTAGGTTCACATTGAACGCGGAAGTACTTCCGCATTTTTTGTAGAATTATGAAAAAAGAAAAATATTAACAATTTATTGTGACGAAAGTGGAGATTTGGGTGGATATGATAAAAAATCACCTATTTATTGCATGTCTTTGATACTGCTTTCTAGCGAAGATGATGCAACACCGTATTTAAGGGAATTTCATCGTAGGTTTCATTCGAAAAATGGTGGTGATAAGCCCTTTCATACAGGGCCAATCATTAGAGGAGAAGAATCATATAGAGATATCAATAGAGGGGAAAGACTAGAACTATTCGATATTGCTTATGATTTGGCGCATAAAGCACCTATAAAAACTATTAACATTAGAGTCAAAAAAGAAAGCAACAACACTTTAGATATTCTTTCAAAAGAGTTAACTAGATTAATTTTTAATCACATCGAATATTTTAGATCATTTGATAAAATCAAGTTTTTCTATGACAATGGTCAAATTCAATTAAAAACAATGCTGATAGCTATTTTTAATGCGTATTTTTTGAGTTTTGAAATGGTTTTAGCACTACAAAGTGAGCATCCGTTTATGCAAATTGCAGATTTGTTCGCCACCTTGAATTTGCTTGAATATAAAGTTAAAGAGGGCTTGTTAAGCACTAGCGAAAATGTATTTTTTGGTGGAAGAAGAATGCTTAAAAGAACTTATCTAGGCATTTTAAAAATCAAATCTTTCTAATTTTTAGATTCAAACATGTATCGGATTGCAAACAGAGTTAATTTTTGCGACTGAACGATGCATCATATCGCAAACACAAAGACATTTGACTGAAAATTCCACTCTCAAGAGTGGTTTTTTTGTTATTTAAATCGTAATTTCTTTGAAATAACACAGTTATGCAATATAGTGTAAGTAAGAGGGAGGACTTAATATGAAAAAGTTTTTACTTTTAGGAACCTCAATATTTGCATTGCTTTTATCTGCCTGTGGAGGTGGTGGAGGTAAAGATGATGATCCTCCAGAACCAGGCCCTGATAGAGAATTAGATAGCTTATCCGCTAGATATAGTGGTGAAGTTGATGCTGGAAACACTCTCAATATAAACTACCTCAGTGTAACCGCGAAATATAGCGATAACACGACAAGCGAAGTAAAAAATAAATGTGACTATTATATAGATTCTCAAAAAATTACCATTTCCTCTTATGTTTTTAACACTGCTGGTGACATCGGCGTGACTGCGAAATACGAAGGTTTATCCGCAAATTTCACCGTTAAAGTTAATTCCAGTGGCGTGCAACCACAAACATTAAACGAATTCTATTTTGAGACCAAACAGGTGTTTGATGGTGCAGGTGCATATACGCTTGTTGTTGCCTATCAGTTTAATGATCAAACCAGAAAAGTTTCATTGAACAAAGTTCAAGATGGTTTATATAAGTTTAATGATACTTTTGGTATCAAAGGTGATTTCAGAATCACCGCTACTAATAAATACGGCACTTTGATTAATCAACTTGATGCTACTGTTGCAACCACTGGCAACTTGTTAGTGATTGATACATTAACTACTAGCCATTGGGCAACTTATTCCACTAATTATGTACCTGTTAGACCAACTTCTTTAAGCGCATCTTATCAAGGCGGTGAAGCAGAACAAGGATCTAAGATTGATTATGACAAATTGACAGTTAATGTTAACTGTAATGATGAATCATCAATCACTGTTAATGATTATAAACTCTACTATATGTCAGATTACAGCACGAAAGTCTATATAAATGATGATTTCACTTTTGGATATAGATTTAATGTTGGTTATACATACAGAATTTATGTTGAAGGATATAATTTAACTACATCATTTGAGATTACTATTACGCACGCTACGCACACATTAACGGTTTATTTGAACGCACTGTGTGGATTTGATTTTGATGGCAACGTTGGCATTTTTGCTTCCATTGGTGAAGAAGGCAGTAGCCAAGATTTCAAAATGGAAAAAGTTGGTAGCTTCAAACATGTTTATGCCGCGACTGTGAGTTATACAACTTCATCTAATGTATCATTTAAAGTTGCATCTAAATATAGTGCTCAAGCTCAAAGTTATTTATTCACTTTACATACCGAAAAAATGTATATGAGTGAAGAATTCAATATGTTTGGTGTTGCTGAAATTGATTATGAAACCAAGATTGCTCGTGGTCCGCTGCATCAATTCGATGAGAACTTTGATTACGAAAATGACGTTGTTCGTAATGTCTCATATGATGGTTGGCTTACATCATTAAGAGGTAATTTAACTTATCGCCAAAGATTATATGATAATCGTACTCATGGACTTCAGTGTGATGAAATTTATTACCAAAACGGAGAAAATGAACGTCGTATTGATAGAATTGACGATGAAGGTAATGTGTTTGACAGTTACTACATCAGATCTATTTTTGGACATAGATATATGTATTTTATTGAAGGTGATATTAGAAGAATTGAAGAAAATGAATCTGAATCCTTCTGGTGGAGAGACTCTGACGATTATCGATATACCGTAAATTTCCATCATCACTATACAGCCGGAGGCATGGTGGATGTTAATATCGATGGTTTTAATAGAGATATTCTTAATTATATTGATGATCCTGAACACTTCATGGGTGGAAATGTCATCAATGAGGGCTATCAAGAATGCTACATAAAGTTTGAAAATTATCAATTAAAAGAATTGATTTACATTAATGGCGACAATGTTTTCTACTTTTCTGATTTCTCTAATTGGGATAATACAATTCCTGAGCCACTTAATATTCCATTTGGATTCCATTTAAATACTGAATGGTTCAACGTTTCTTATACGATTTATAATCAAAACGATGAAGAAGTCGGTAGTGGTTATACAGATTATTATCTCCAATTCGCAAACTATGAATTAAACGTTAAACAAGCCTATGACGAACTCGATGTATTTGGAGAAGAAAACATCTATTACTATGTAATATTCTCTACTACAGATAATGGTAGAGGTGACAGTGTTACGACCGCTCCATATTATCTTAATAACGTTAATGTTAATGAGTATAAGTTAGACGAAGTATATCTGAACGTCTCTTACGATGGAGTTGTGTCTGAATGTGATTTACCTCCAAATCAAACTGCAGGTTAATGGTTCTTTAAAATCTAGGTGGTTTAGAACAAATCATATCTTCTGGAGAAGTTGATAATTCTTTCAATGAAAGAAGATATAAAGAATTTTTATCTAGATATGAAGAATATGTAAAGGAGTGTAAAAAATGAGGGGGTTAAGCTTTAATAAGTTTCTCAAGCTTTATCTTGTTGATGTCTCTGGACAATCTAGTTTTTTATTCACAAATTAGCTAAATTGTCTAAGAAGAACATTAGAATAGTGGACCCTCTGCTTTTATATTGCCTATTAGAAAACAAAATGGATATTTATTACAAATATTTTGATCGCAACCAAGAATTAGATAGTTTAACTAAAGATAACTATTTAGACGATAAATTTGCGGATTATTCATTTCAAAAAATCCATCAAAGTTATTTGCGTAGACTTAATGTAAACGAATATGATTTGCAAACAAAAACATTAATTAGAAATAACATTTTAAAGATGATGAATGATAAGAATATTAGCAAGTATCGAGTGTACACCGACTTATCTTTAAATCCCGGAAATGTTAATGATTATCTCGCTAATGGTAACTCTAAAAAAGTTTCAATGGATGTTGTTAAGAAAATCTATAATTATTGTAGAAATTATCGTTAATAAAACGATATAATACTACAGGTAATATAGGAGGGGACTATTTATGTCAAAAGCAGATCAAATCTTCGTGCAAAATATGAAAGACATTCTCGAGAATGGTTTTTCAGATGAGAAGTTAGATGTTAGACCACACTGGGAAGACGGCACTCCTGCGCATACGATTAAGAAGTTCTGCATCGTTAATAGATATAATCTCCAAGAAGAATTACCAATTCTCACGATTAGAAGAACAGCCTTTAAATCATGCTTAGATGAACTTTTATGGATTTGGCAAAAGAAATCCAACAATATCCATGATTTAAAATCCCATATTTGGGATTCCTGGGCTGATGAAACTGGCTCAATCGGTAAAGCCTATGGCTATCAATTAGGTATTAAACACAAATACAAAGAAGGGGAATTCGACCAAGTTGATCGCGTCTTATATGATTTAAAACATAATCCTCAATCTAGAAGAATCTTAACTAATATTTATAACTTCCAAGATTTACATGAGATGAATTTATATCCATGTGCCTACTCCATGACATTTAATGTTAGTGGAGACACTCTTAACGGCATTTTAAATCAAAGAAGTAACGATATGTTAACTGCGAATAACTGGAACGTATTACAGTACTCATTATTATTATTAATGTTTGCTCAAGTTTCTGGCTTAAAACCTGGTGAATTAGTCCACGTTATCGCTGATGCCCATATCTATGATAGACATATACCTCTAGTGAAAGAAGTAATAGCGAAACCTCAACACAAAGCTCCTAAACTTTGGGTTGACCCAAATGTTAAAAACTTTTATGATTTCACTGTCGATTCCTTTAAGTTAATCGACTATGAATATGAACCCTTAGATAAGAAGATTCCGGTGGCGATTTAATTATGATTATTACAATTTTATGTGTTGATAAAGCCTGGGGTATTGGTAGACATAACGGTCTACTCTTTAATTTACCTAAAGATATGAAATTCTTTAAAGATACAACCTTAGGTCATATTGTCGCTATGGGAGAAAATACTTTATTATCGTTCCCTAATTCTAAGCCTTTAAAAAATAGATATCACATCGTTATTAGCCAAGACGAATCTCATAATTACGAAGGAGTGGAGAATGTCCATGACTTTGATGAATTCCTTAGAGCGATCGCTAAACACGCGGAAACCGAAGATGTCTATATCATCGGAGGAGCCTCTATTTATCGACAAACTCTTCCTTATGTTGATAAGGTCTTATTAACTAAAGTGGACGCGATTGGTGGAGCAGAACTCTTTTTCCCTGATTTAGATAAAGATCCATATTTTGAATTAAAAGAACAATCTGACGTTATTGATGATAACGGCTATAACATTAGATTCTGCACGTATATTAACAAGCACCCTCAAAAGATTATCTAAGAGGGCACTAGCCGTCTTAGCTCAATCCGGCAGAGCAACTGAATCGTAATCAGTAGGTTGTAGGTTCAATTCCTATAGACGGCACCAAAATGCATATATACCCTCTGTATTTTGAGGGTTTTTTATTTATTTGTCTTCATATCATTTATAATATGAAGGTTAATAGAAAAACCATACTTTATTTTTTATTTTTAAACAAAAAATATTTGTTATTAACAAATGAATTTAAAACCCGTAAAATGTTAACAGTTATTTTACAAAGATACATTGATTACTGCTACTAATTTTGACGTTAATTTCGCTTATATTTTCTAAGAGTGTCAATTGCCTTTGTAAATAGTTTGCATACTTAAGAAAGGAGAGCTTATGTTCAAGCTATTATTCAAAAACATGAAGGCTAGACAATGGGTCGCAGTAGTGTTTATTTTCTTACTCACCTTAGCTCAAGTCTATTTCATGATGACAATCGTCTCCTATATTGGTTTGTTAACCGCTGCTGTTGGTGCTGCTAGTACACAAGGTACTGCTGCGGTATGGTTAAACGGATTAGGAATGATTGTTTGTGCTGTAGCGATGGTGGTTGTTGATATCATCATCAAAGTCATTGCCAGCGCGACTGCTAGTGGTACAGTCACTCGATTAAGACAAAAGTTATATGAAAGAGTCAACGAATTCGCAATTGCTGACTTTGCGTCTTTCTCAACTGAATCTTTAATTACTAGAACCACAAACGACATTCAAAATGTTCACCTTGCTTGGTTAACATTCTTAAAGACCGCATTTGTGGCTCCTGTCACCATGGTCTGGTCTGTTATCTTACTTGCAACACAAGCCAACGCTAAATTAACAGTTGTTACTGTTGTTTGGGTTGTCTTATTAGTTGCCGCTGTTGCCATCTTATTATTTATGGTGACACCTAAATTTAGAATCGTTCAAAAATTAACCGATGCTCTTAACGTTTCAAGTAGAGAAAATCTTACTGGTGTTAGAGTAGTTAGAGCATTCAATGCAGAATCTTATCAAGAAGAAAAATTCGACAAAGTTAATGTACCATATACAAAGACTCAAATCTTTATTGGTCGTGTATTAGCCTTCTTCACTCCATTTGTGATGATGGTTATGATGGGCTTATCTTTATCTATTTTATGGGTTAGTGCTTATATCATTAACGGATTAAGCGTTGAAGCTGCCACTGATGCATTTACTTCTAATAACTCATTTGTCATGCTTGCTAGCCAAATCGTTATGTCATTCATTTTAGTGATTACCTTAATTGTTATTTGGCCAAGGGCCTCTGTCAGTGCGAAACGTATTCGTGAAGTAATTGGTCACTCAGTTTCTGTTCTAGACACTGATCATCCAGTCGAATTCAAAGAAAAAGGTACCATCGAATTTAAAAACGTTGGTTTCGCTTATCCTGGTAGTGATAAGGAAGCAGTTTCCAATATTTCCTTTAAAGTCAAACAAGGTGAATCCATTGCTTTTATCGGTGCTACTGGTAGCGGTAAAACCACAATTATTAACTTAATTCCACGTATGGCTGACTGCACTAGTGGAGAAGTTTTAGTTGATGGTGTAAACGTTAAAGACGTCTTACAATCCGATTTAAGAGATCGTATCGGTTATGCTCCTCAAAGAGGATTCTTATTCAAAGGTAATATTAAAGAAAATATCGCTTTAAAAGATCCAAACATGACTTTAGCCGATATTAAGTGGGCAGCAGAAATTGCTGACGCAGATGGCTTCGTTATGAATAAACGTAATGGTTATGATTCTGAAGTTGCTCAAGGTGGATCTAACTTCTCTGGTGGACAAAAACAAAGACTTTGTATCGCTAGAGCGATTGCTCCAAAACCAGAAATTTTAATCTTTGATGATTCTTTCTCAGCTTTAGACTATCGTACCGATAAAGTTGTTAGAGGAAGAATTGCAGAAAAACTTCCACAAGCCACTCGAGTGATTATCGCTCAACGTGTTGGCACTATTATGGACGCAGATCAAATCGTCGTATTAGACCACGGCAAAATGGTGGGTATTGGCAAACATAAAGACTTAGTGAGAAATTGCCCAGTCTATCAAGAAATTGCCTTATCTCAATTAAGTAAGGAGGAATTAGGTTTATGAGTAAAGTAGCTAAAAAAGCAAGCTCTAATAAATTAGGTAGCCTAGTAAAGGCATTCCGTAGATACTACATTCCTTTTGTAATTTCTATTATCTTACTTATCGCGTCTGTTGTTCTTACGATTCTTACTCCAGGAACAATTAGAGAATTAACTAACGCGATTAACCCAAAAGATAAGCCAGTAGTTGATGGTCTTGTCGTTTTAGATTTAGCTTTGGTGTTAAAGTTAGCTATTAAATTAGTGGTTTATATTGGTGTTTCCTTCCTTACAGGCTTTGCCTCTGGATTTATTCTTAACACTATTATTCAAAAGTTCTCTAAAGATTTAAGAAGAGATATCTCTGCGAAAATCAATAAGATGCCTTTGAATTACTTCGATACCACTCAATTTGGTGATATCTTATCTGTTATTACTAACGATGTTGATACTTTATCAACCTCATTACAAAACTCAATTTCCTTACTTGTTAACTCAGTCGTAATGTTAATTGGTGTTATTATTGCAATGTTCATTGCTAGCTGGCAAATGGCGATTGTTGTCCTTTGTTCATTACCAATTATGTTAATCATCATCTTATTAACATTTAAGAAAGCGTTACCATTATTTAATGAGAACCAAAAAGTTCTTGGTGAAGTTAACGCGACCGTTGAAGAAAATTACGCTGGTCAACTCGTTATTAAAGCCTTTAATGCTGAAAAACTTAAGATTTCTGAATTCAAGAAGAAAAATGATTTACTTGGTTCCATTTTATATAAATCCCAGGCTTGGGGTGGATTAATTGAGCCAGCCATGTCATTTGTGTCTTATTTAACTTATGCCGCTGTTTTAATTACCGCCGGCTTATTAATCGCTAAAGATCCAGTGAAATTTGATATGGGCATTATTACTGGCTTTATCGTTTATGTTTCTTTATTCCAAGAACCACTTGCTCAAATTGGTCAAGCCAGCTCAACCATTCAACTTGGTACTGCAGCTTGTAACCGTGTCTTTGATTTCTTAGAAAAAGAAGAATTACCTGTCGAAGAACAAAAAGAATTCTTGCTCGATCACTCTAAAATTAGAGGAGAAGTCGAATTCAAAGATGTCTGCTTTGGCTACGATCCAAATAAACTCACTATTAAGCATTTCTCTGGCAAGATTAAGCCAGGTATGAAAGTCGCTATTATCGGACCTACTGGTGCTGGTAAAACCACATTAGTGAACTTGTTAATGAGATTCTATGAACTCACTAGTGGAGATATCTTAGTGGATGGAGTTTCTATTAAAGACATGACTAGAGCCGAACTTCGCGATATCTTCGGTATGATCTTACAAGAAACATGGGTCATTAATGGTACTTTAAGAGAAAACATCGTCTATAACCTCAAAAATGTTGACGAAAATAGACTTAATGAAATCTTAGAAGAAACTAACTTATCTCACTTTGTGAGTACTCTCCCACAAGGTATTGACTCCGTCATTCAAAAGGAAAGTGCGTTGTCTGCTGGACAAAAACAATTAGTGACCATTGCTAGAGCGATGACTGAAAACGCTCCAATGCTTATTCTTGATGAAGCAACTAGTAATGTTGATACCAGAACCGAAATCTTAATTCAAAAGGCGATGGATTCTCTTACTAAAGGTAGAACCAGTTTTGTTATCGCTCATAGATTATCAACCATTAAAAACGCAGATTTAATCTTCGTTATGAAAGATGGTAATATCGTTGAGACCGGTAACCATGATTCCTTAATGAAACTTGGTGGATTATACTCTGAAATCTATAATTCACAATTCAATTAAGTTACAACTTAATAGAGTAAAGGCCTGGAAACATTAGTTTCTGGGCTTTTTTACTACAATAAGATAAAAAATATTTGCTTTTATTTATAATAACTATATATAATATGTATCGCTGCTTATATAGAAGTAGTGGGTTGGGTATTTAGCTCAGCTGGGAGAGCATCTGTTTGACGTACAGAAGGTCGGCGGTTCGATCCCGTCAGTACCCACCATTTGATAAAATGTCTTGATTAAATCGAGACTTTTTTATTTCATGGCGACTTTTTGGCGACTTTTTGGCGACTAAAGGTCATTTATGACATTAAAAAAAGCGGTTTTTATGAGACCGCCATTTTCTTATAGTAGTGCAGACAAAATGTTTTTATTGTCTTTATTTTTTGTTAAGTGATAGTAAATATCCAGTGTGACTTTTTTTGATTCGTGGCCAAGTCGCTCAGAGATCATTCCAATTTCCATCATTGTTAGATTAGGATTATTTAGCAGCCATGTCGCATTACTGTGTCTGATTCCGTGAGGAGTAATCTTTGTTACTTTTGACATTTCAATATGTTGATATAAACTGATGACTTCGATTTGATTGATTTAGAGCCAAACAACGAAAACTGGCTAGGAGAAAGAGATTAAGATGACAGCAGTGGTGTTACAAACATTTGGAGAAGCTCTTGGAAGCTTATTTGGCGGATTAGCTTTAATCGCCATCGCCATAATGGTTTTAGGCATCGGATTCATTATCTTCGCAATTGTCCTAATTATCTTCCTGGTGAAGCGTCATAAAGATAAGAAAAACGGAATTATTAGAGCGAAACCTAGAAAGGTGGAAAAGCATGAGCAAGCAAAAGCCAAAAAGAATCATTAAATACGGATGCTATTCTGCATCAAACAAGGATTTGAAGATTAAAGACAGAGAGGGAAATTTGATGAATGGCGAGCATGATGTATTTGTGGTTACAAAGTCATCAAATAAAGGATTTGTCAAAGTAAAAACAATTACATCTTTAGAAAATATCCGAAAAGATGGAACGCATCATTTTCACGAGTCAGCTTTAGAAGATGTTAAATCAGGAAAAATAATACCAATACCCAATAATCAAATTAACTCTAAAAAACTATCTGGAATAAATAGAAAAGGGATTTGGATCAAGAAGTCAAAACTATTTGTTCAAAACAACAAGTTCAAGTTTCCTAAAAAATACAAGAACATCATATAAAAAACGGGAATCTTCCTCCCGTGTTAGCAGGCGAATCTTCGTCAGCCTACCCAATTAACTATATTTAATCAAACAAACACATTTATGTCAATAAAAAGGAACAAATATTGTTGGTTTGCTCAAGCTTAATAAAAATTAAACAGTATCGCTCCAGGAGTTATGGGCTTCTGGAGCTTTACTCCATGGAGGATATATGATTAAAAAAAGTTTATTATGTTGCGCTTTACTTGCGTCATTGCCGTTGGTTGCTTGTAGTGAGCAAAGCACAATAATTGATACATATGAAAACAAGGATGATGCAGTGAAAACTATTGCCGTCAGATCTGTAAGCCATTATTTTGATGGAAACGAGAATGCCGATTGTATTAGATTTTCTTATTCTGTTCAGCCTGCCAATGCTAAGATACAAGGCGTTAATTTAAATATTACTTTTGAAGATAACAGGCAAGATGGCTCAAACTATTTAAGAGCAGTACTTGATAATGTAAATGCTGGATATATTAATGTCTATTGTTATCAAGCGTTTAATTCTTTAGCAACTTTAAGAATATCTGCTACATATAATCCATCTGTCTATGCGGATGTGACAATTCATTATAATCAAAAATTTACAGAAGGATTTGTTGGCGATTGGAATCCATACACTTCTGGAACTAATGACTCAAATTTCTTTGGATTTTTGCAAGGAACCTGGTCATCTACTGGATCGATAACAACAGAAGATAAAATTGATAGATCAGCTTTATTTGACTATACGGATTCAACTTTAAAAAGCCATTTTGGATATCATTACGACAGTGATGCAATAGCAGGAATGTACGATACTTCAGATTTGTCTTGTAATGGTGGTTTAGATCAAATAAGCGATTATTGGGATGATATTACATACCTTCGTTTTATTGATTTTGACTTTTCTACAGATTATAGTAACAATCCTTTACTTTTTAACGTTCATAGAGATTTAAGCAGTGCGATTGGATTTCGTCTTTATAAATGGTTTTACACTCTTAATGATTGGAATGATTTAATTAGTGAATCCATCCGTGATATGTTGGCTGCTTTTGATACGCAACTTTTATATAATCCAGTCACACATGAAATTGGATATATGAATGTTTCGTTTGAAGAGTATTATGATTGCTTGGTCAATTATATTGATGACATCAAAAAAGAAAAAGCGTAGGAAATATTAATGGAAAATAGAAATCGACTTATTGTTTTTCTTAAACGTTTTTTGCTTATTTTTGTTTTATTTGTGTCAACGGTTTTGATTGTTTATGGCTGCTCCGCAGTTAAAGCCTTAAACAAATACAATTACAACGTTCAATCAGATATACAGTCAATTTATAAAAGTGAAGATAACCTTTATTCTCTTACAATCGTTTCTAAAGAAGAAGCAAGTCTTTCAGAAGAGAATAATATCTCGACATGCACACTTACAATTAAAGATAATGTTCTTTTTTTGGATGGACAAGAATCCAGAAATGTTTTTATAGCTTTGTCGGCGAAAGAAATGTTGTGGCAGACAAAAAATATCTATCTATTTAAACAAACACAGGAATTTATTTATGAAGAATAGCAAGAGAATAAACGTTTATCAAATAATCTTATTGGCTGTTTTGACTGGCGTAATTGTTGCAACCGTTTTTAACTTGACATCACATAGGCTTTTTTTGAAAAGCGGAAAAGAATTTATTGACTCAGCGATTTATTATGGGAAGAATCTGTTTGCTGTATCTGAAGAGACGGTTTCAAAAGACAATGTAAGCTACTTAGTGTTTGATGACTCAATAATAAAAAGTTTACTTCCAGTTGATATAGAAGTGTTTGGATATAAATTTTTAGCAACATTTGAGTTAATGGTTAATAAAAACTTTATAACGCCTTCATGGTATAACTTTGGAATGACAATGAGTAATCTGTTAAGTATTTTTATGCTAATTGGGCTTCCAATTGTAATGTTTATTGTCTTATATTACGTAAGATTGTTTAGGGATGTTGTTAAAAGCGAATCAAGCCAGCAAAGCGCGCCTCTGAAGCTGTTTTTAAAATTTAAATTGCAGATATATGATCGCATCAAGTTCTTTATTTTAGAGCTGTGGTTTAATTTACGATATACAAAATGGCTCTTCTGGCCATACTTAATTATTCTTTTATATAATGTAAACATTGTTTCGCTATTTCTAATAGTAATAGCCTGGTATTTATATTTTGTTTTCTCGATGGACTTTCTTTCAATATGGTATTTAATATGTAAATTTTTCATCTGCATTTCTCCACTTTTAAGGCCGATTTTTTGGCCAGCATGGATAGTGTTGCTGTTTGTGTTAATCATTAAAAAGAAAATAGATAAAGGATATTCAAAACTTGAAGATATGTTTTATAGGAATGAAACGTTCATTCAAGACAATTTTGGAGTTGTTACTGGTATTTATGGACCTCCAGGAACAGGAAAAACTACATCCGCGGTTGCTTTCGCTACTCAAATCGAAGTTATGCTTAGAGAAAAGGCGAGATCTCAGATGTTGGAAATTAGAGCGGAATTTCCAGAATTTCCTTTTCGTTATCTCGAAGAAGAAATCGAATCTCTAAAGGAAGAATCTAAATGTGTTAATAAAATTCAAATTGAGTTTTATTTTAAGGACAAATTTAAGAAGTCAGAAATCATCTATGGTTACGATTTACGTTATAACAAGAACTGTCATTACGATGGCCTTTCTGTTGCTTATATAAAAGATGAGTTAAACGATTACGCGCAGCTCTATTTCATTTATATATCGATCTTGGCTTATTCAACATATTCAATCAGATATGATGAAGGAGTAGAACTGACTCACGCTTTTCCTGGCTTAAAATATAATTTTTTTCATCGCGACATAAAGATGGATGAATATAAACAAACAAATCAGAGTTATCACGCGAATATTTTTGATTACAATTTGCTTCGTTTAAATAGCCAGGTTGAAAAGATGTATAATAAAGATCCAAAAGATTTAACTGATGCGGAAAAGAAGGAATTAGATCGTTTAATTACCTTGTTTGATTTTGGAGTTATTACCATTTCAGAAATCGCCAAAGAAAGAGGGAACAGAGACACTAATAAGAATCGTGATTTTGGAGAAACGAATCCATCGAATGACGGACTCGCTAATTGTCTTGGTCTTATTCGACATTTAACAACTGTAAGGCATCAACAATATGGATTCATCATTTGGGATGATCAAAAAATATCTGCGTTGAGGCAAGTAGAAGCGGCAATGGCAGAGGTAAATATTTTTCTTCCAAAACAGACGAGAAATAGAAAAAACGCACTTCCTCTTTGGTTTTTTGAGGGCATTGTTTTAGAGTGGGGGCTTAGTCATTACTCTAATTTATATAACAAATACATCGCTCATAGAAACGATCAAACTCTATTCTCATATTATGTATTCCACATGTATTCGTTTTTCTATAATTTAAATCGAAAAATAGCGAATACTTTTGGCTATAAGAGATACGATTTGAATCTATCTGGAGTTGGTATCAATGGCGGCCAAGAACAACGAGGAGAATCGACATTTTATGTCATGGATAAAATCGTTTATTCTGGCAAAAAATTTGATACCGCTGTCTATAGCGGATATTTTGACAAGCTTAAACTTCAAGCCGAAGAAGGAAACAACCAGGTTGATTCATTCGAAGGATCTACAGCATCATTTAAAGAGCTTGAACGTACTCACGGATATATGTTTGGAGAATTAGGGACGACTATAAAGCAATATATCAAGAGAAATTCTGACATAAAATCAAGGAGGAAAAAAGAGAACAGTAGATTCTAATTTTTAATTATTTAGGCTTTTGCGCGCGCTTTAAAATCTAATATAAAAAAGGCGCGATTTTCGACGTAGCGAAAATAGTCATTATAAAATTTGCTAAGCAATTTTTATAAATAACAGTTAATTTGTGTGCTATTTTTCTTTAATAAAAGAAAAAAATCACTAAAAAGAAATACACACGGCGTGTTTTCAGCCATTCCAACAGCTTTTGACCGCTTCAAAAATCGGAAAAAAAGATGGCTCTATTGCACGTGTTTGTGGCGACTAAAAACATTTAAAAAATATTTTTGACGCGAAAACAAACGACATTGTTGCTTCTGACATTATTAATTAATATAATAATGATGCCAGGTTCGAAATGTGGCGAAAAGTGGCGAAATAGTTCTTCTTTTTCCGTCAGTACCCACCAAAATTGATAAAATTCCCTCAGTAATATGAGGGGTTTTTAATAAAAAAGCACCTGTGATTCAATGGTAGAATGTTAGCTTCCCAAGCTGAACACGCGGGTCCGATTCCCGTCAGGTGCTCCATAATTAGCGAACATGTGGAATGGTTACCAAAAAGGGCCATTCCTTTTGTTTTTATGCGCTTTTTTATAGTTTTGTCATCATTGATTTTCAATTATTGAGTCAAAAAAACCATTCGACTTGTTCCGTAATGTTTGTTTTTTGATTGCTCCCCCAACCTCAGATAACCAATCTCGTATTCGGGGTGCTATCTATTTTAGACAAAATAAAAAGGCCCGAAGGCCAATTATAAAAAAGTTATCAATTATTTATTAATGTATATTCCAAATAAGCATCTAAAGGAACTTGATCTAATTACATAATCATAACTCTCTACAAATCCCATGCTTATTGCGTTTGGATTAAGTGGGAGTTTGCTTAAATCATCAGAACCAATTACAAAGACAAGTCTATCGCGATTTATAACAATTAATCTTTTAAATAACTTTCTAAAATCATAGTTACCTATTGATTCATCATCTGGGAATGCCCTAAGTTCATTTATTATGTTATCTGCGATGCATGAAGGATTAATAGTGGTGGCTTTCTCATTTTCTAAAATAAGTAGTTCATTAGTGATTCTATCAATTTCTTTTTTAAACTGAATTCTAAGGGCATCAAATGCCTCACCGGTTAAATTATCATATTCGGACTTTTTGTCTCTTAAAAGCTGCAATTCCTCATTTAAATTAGAAATTTTTGTGTCGATAGCAGTGATGTCGCTTTCTTCATATGCAGATATGAGTTCCTTTCTTAATTCATATTCATTTGCCTTTAGTTTCTTTACCAGTAGTGGAATTATCTTATCTAGATGAGCAATATAAACTGATTCGCTATCCTTACAAATCATCCTATTTTTGTTGCTATAACAGTAGAGGAGTTCCTTACCGTGATTCAGTTTTCGATAATAAGTGTTTTGACAATATGGGCAATATCCAAATCTTGTATATGAGTTTTCATTTGCTTTATGGCTTTCGTGCGTGATTTTAAATCTCTTGACGTTTTCATCCATTTTACTTTGACACGCGTTCCATATTTCTTTACTGACAATTGCAGGCAAAGCGCCTTCAAGATAATATTTATCCTTTTGACCGTTATTGGTTATCATCCTTTTGGTTATTGGACTTTCTGAATATCTTTTCTGAAGAATAACATCCCCACAGTATTTCTCGTTTCTAATCAACTTTCTAATAGAACATGATGACCATCTATCGTTTCCAGTTGAGGTTTTAACATTATTTTGTTCTAAGAAGTCTGCAATTAAGGCTGAGTTATAACCTTCTAGGTACATGGAGAATATCTTCCTTACCCAATAAGCTTCTTTCTCGTTTATGATAGCTTTTCTATCATCATCAAATTTAAAACCGAACATCCTGCCTGCATCGAAATAAAATCGACCTTTGGCCATGATTTTTTCCTTTGACCATTTAACATTATTACTGATTGAAGTTAATTCATCTTCAGCAAATCTAGCTTGCCTATTTTGGAATAAGGCTTCAGAACTATAAAGAAGAAAAAAGTCTCTATCATTTGTATCGAGTTGAATCCCTTATTAAACACTATAAGGAAACAGGTAAGTTTGAGTACTACTTCTTTAAAGAGAATAAAGAACTCGCGATGGACTTAAAAACTAATCTCAACATGGAAAAACATCTCCCTAGGTTAAAGGAGATTTTTTCTTACCTTTTATCTCTTTATAAGGAGGAAGAAGAGAATGGAAATTAAAGACATCATCTTATCCCTTATTTCAGTAATGGGAACCATCTCATCGATTGTCTTTGCAGTTCTAGCTTTTAGAAGAAATGATCGTGGTGATCATAAAGAAGCTGGAAAGAATGAAGGCGTTCTTATAAGCGATGTTGGTTACATCAAATCTAGTATCGATAGAGTCGAGAAATCTATTGAAAAACTAGAGACTGGTCAAGTGGAATTTGGTAATAGACTAACAAAGTTAGAAACCGAAGTTCATGACCATATTTATAACAAAGCGATTCATAAGACCATAGGAGGTACGAAAAAATGAATCAGATCTTACTTAATGTATTAGCGACAGTGGTAACGTGTATCATTCTGCCGCTTATTTCTTTTCTAGGACTTAAGCTGACCCAGTGGCTTAATACCAAAATCAAAAATGATAAAGGTAAAGCCCTGATGGAAAAGGCTACTCAAATTGTCCTTGATAGCGTTAGATGTGTCTTTCAATCTTATGTCGAGGCCTTAAAGAAAAGTGGAGGCTTTGACCAGAAAGCACAGATTTATGCTTTTAACCTCGCAAAGGATACAGCACTTAAACAGCTGGGTGAGGATGCCAAGAACTATATTTCAGAAAATTATGGTGATTTACAAGATTGGTTAAAAACCGAAATTGAAGCATCAATCAATAAACTCAAAAATTAAATTAATCCCTGTGAAAACCGAATGTGGTGAGTAACAGGGATTTTTTTGTTATCTTGCCTCGAACTATAAAATATGGCATTTTTTTAATGTAGACTAACTCAAAGAGTTAAAAAATATTAATAAAAAAAGTTTGTAAAAATTTTGAAAAACGACACTACGGAATAACTAAGTTATTCCTTATATATAATGAGGAGGTGTTTTATGAAAAACATCAAAAGCAAAGACTTAGAAAGGTCATTCAAAGATCTTCAAGAATGTTGGCGAATCGAAGCTAAACTTCTTAAAACAAATGAACAACTCACTATATAAGAAAGTGACTTTATTAAAGCAGAAGCAAATAGTGGTTCTCCGCTTGGTGAGTTCATTTATGGTTTATACTACCTTTTGAACTTACAAGATGAGAAAACAGCTGAAGAATGGTGGTCTAAATTCTTTTATCATAGTAACGGTGAAGCCTTATGGAAAGCATCTGATATATTCGCTTTTCTGGGTGATGAATACTATGACTGGTCTATGAAGTGCTTAAGAAGAGCGGCGTGGAGACAAAATCCAATCGCTAAAGCAATGTATAAAGAAATGAAAGAGAATCCTTATAAATTTCCAGAAGCCTAAATTTTAAAACTCTTAATCTTATTTCTTAGAAATAATTTGACTCTCTTTAATTAGAGAGTTTTTATTACTTACGGAAAGGAACATCGCCAATAAGTCTATGAAAATGCCACAGAGATATTATCTTAAGGATTTAAGAGTGAAACTACGCAAAACGCAAAAGCAAATCGCTACCAGAATGGGAGTGGAAGTTTTTGTTTATTGCAACATAGAAAACGGCAAAAGAGGAAGTCTTATGAACGCCAAAAAGCTATATGCCTTAGCTAAGGCCTTAGAGATTTCTCTTGATGAACTATGTAAGTGGGAAATTGAATACTTGAATCTTATTGAAATAATCAAAGGCGAATCATAGATGAATTATTATCTAGAAGAAAAAACGAATCGAAAGCAACCGATGTTCCTTTCCACCTATTTAATAAAAGCCGATACTCAAAGAAATATATTATTCTAGAGTTTATATGAATTCATGAAGATAACAAGAGACACAATAGTTAAAAGGCGCGATTATCTAATCAAAAGACAAGAAGAATTAGGGTTAAGCAATTTTAAGGCAGCAGAATTATTAGATATAAGCGTTAGATATTTTGCTAGATTTAAAGATGGCACTAGAGGAAAATACATCAGTGTTCATTTAATACTAAAAATATGTGAAGTCTTTCGTTTTGGTTATAAAGAATTCCTACTATTAGAATCAGACTTTCTAAAAAGAAGTTGATTAACTTTTTTATTAGAGTTTTTATGTAATAGACCGAGAGAATGGAGCAAAAGCGTGAACAAAAAAGTAGCGTTATGAAATTAGAAGATGAGAACACTCTTTTGAAAGAAATTCAGAAAACTCCTACGAACAGCAAATCACTCGGTCATCACTCACTAGCCTAGGGTAGTGGGTGTTTTGTTTTCCTTATATAATATAAATATATGCCTTGGATTCTAGAATCTAATTGGAAAGCAACAGAAGTTGAAATAGTAAAAGATGGTAGAGAATTTGTTATCGTCAGAACTAAAGGATCAACTGGTGGCTTTCGCATTAGAAAGAATAGATTATTTCCCACTAAAGAGGCAGCTGAAAAATCAAAGCGAGATGTCGCCTCAAGTGGTGGTCATCATGGACCATTTGGCCACTAAATAATTAAAAAGATTTATTATTTGATATAATGATTTCTAGGAAAAACCATTCCACGCGTACGGATAGTAAAAATATGACCATTCCACGCGTTCGGCATTTCCAAATGAATATTTGCTCACTTAAGTGAGCTTTTTATTTAATAAGTAAGAATAATTCAAATAAATCGAGCTTGTGCAAAAAATGCACATGTTGAATTTTAGTTAATTATGAATAAAAAATACACTTGTTATGATAAAATCATAGTCATGAAAAAAACTAAAGAAACCGTTTTAGCATATTTAGTCAAAGAAGACTCTTGTTTGATGCTACTAAGAAATAAAAAGAAGCATGATATAAACGCGAATAAGTGGATAGGAGTAGGAGGACATCTAGAAGAAAAAGAATCTCCTCTAGATGCCTTATATAGAGAAATAAAAGAAGAAACAGGATTAGATGTTATTTCTTACGAATATAAAAGTTTAATTCGTTTTAATTATGATGATATATCTGAGTTGATGCATTTATACATTGTTAATGAGTTTAAAGGTGACTTAATTGATTGTGATGAAGGCACCTTAAAATGGATTAAAAAGAGCGATTTATTCTCCTTAGAATTATGGGAAGGAGATAAAATCTTCCTTAAGAAACTAATTAATAACGAACCATATTTTGAACTCGAATTAAATTATCTAGAAGATAAATTAATCTCCTTTAAATTTATTAAGTAAAAAGTTGAACAATTAAACAAATATGAATGATTGTTCATTTTTATTGTTGCAAATATGAATGATTGTTCATATAATATAGTCGAGGTAAATGATTATGGAAATTAAAGAACATGTCATAAATAAAATGCAAGACACCTTAAAGATCGCTAGTGACGCGACTAGATTAAAGATCATGTTTTGCTTATTAAAAGAAGAGAAGTGCGTTAACGATATCGCTTTAGAGATTAATGCATCTCAATCTTTAGTGTCTCATCAATTAAAAATATTAAAAGATGGAGAGTTCGTGAAATCTAGAAAAGAAGGAACTAAGATTTATTATTCTTTAAAAGATGAACACGTCCGTCAAATTATGGAAATCACTCTAGAACACGTTTTGGAGGATGAAGCTCATGACTAAGAAGACTTATCACATCACTGGCTTTGATTGTGCACATTGCGCTCTTAAAAGCGAAAAACATTTAAATAAACATCCTGCCATTAATAGAGCAGTGATTGATTTTGCTAAGGATAGATTATTTATCGAATATAAAGAAGGTGAATTATCTATTGATGATATTTTAAAAACGATTGCCGAAGTGGAATCTGATCCAATTGAGATTACTGACGCAAATAAAACAAAGAAGAAATATAAGATTCTTAATAAAGACTTCTGGTATACATTAGCTAGAGTCATTATTGGTGTCACTATTATCTTAGTGTGCTCTTTAGCGTTAACTCATGACCAATTCTATATTCAACTAGGCTTATATGCTTTTGGCATAGTCTTATTAACTTATGATGTAACTTGGAAAGTAGTACTTCATATTATTCATAAAGAAAATCCTATTGATGAATCATTATTAATTACGTTATGTACCGTAGGTGCATTTATAGTGGCGATTATCGCTCATGAATCTCATTTCTTTATGGAAGCTTTAATGGTCGTTACTTTATATCAAGTCGGTAAGATTATCGAAGGAATTGCCACCAATAAATCTAAAGAGGCTGTCGCTAGAGCGGTAAATCTTAGAATTGAACACGCGACTTTAATAAAAGACAATGAACAAAAAGAAGTATCTCCAGATATGCTTGATGTTGGAGACACCATTATTGTCACTGCGGGAGAATATATTCCAGTAGATGCAGTTGTACTTTCTGGAGAAGGACAAGTTGATACTTCTAGTCTTACTGGTGAATTTGTCCCTGTTTCTTCTAAAGAAGGAATGGAATTATATTCTGGATACTTATTAAAAGAAGGAACTTTAACTTTGAAAGTTATTAGAACTTATCAAAACTCTGCGGTTAGTAAGATTATTGATTTAATCTCTAATAGTGGGGCTAAAAAATCTAAGGCTGATGAATTTGTTTCTAAATTCGCTAGATGGTATACCCCAATTGTCTTTATTGCTTCTTTACTTGTCGCGGTTATTGGTGGAGCGGTTACTAGTGATTGGAAGAACTGGGTTATCCTAGGTCTAAAGATGATGGTAGTCGCTTGTCCTTGTGCGATTGTTATCTCAGTCCCACTTGCTTATTTTGCCGCTCTTGGCTTAGCGAGTAAAAACGGTATTGTCTTTAAAGGCACTAACTATATTGATGAACTTAATAGGATGAAAAAGTTAGTGACTGATAAGACCGGTACCTTAACTAAAGGCGTCTTTGAAATTAGTAAAGTTGTTCCTATTGGAGTTAAAGAAGAATTCCTATTAGATGTGATGTCTAGCGTTGAATCTTTAAGCAACCATCCAATTGGAAAAACCATAGCAAAATTAAGAAAAAGTAGCGTTTTGAGCGAAAATTTTGAAGAATTAGCGGGTTTAGGCGTCTGTGCAACTTATAACGGAGACATGGTCTTAATTGGTAACGCTAAACTATTAAAAGAGTATGAAGTTAATTTCACTGAAGTCGACGAAAATGGCGTTGTAGTCTACTGCGTGTATGATGGCAAATACATTGGATATCTCGTGATCTCAGATGAAGTTAGAGAGAGCAGCAAAGAGCTTGTTTCCTCTCTTCAAGATAAAGGTGTTGAAGTGGTTTTATTAACTGGAGATAAAGAACATAACACCAGATTAATGTGTGAAGATTTAGGCATTAAAAAATATTATTCCTCTTTGCTCCCAGATCAAAAGATTGAATGTTTAGAAAAAGAGTTATCTAATAAATATGCGACTGGCTTTATTGGAGATGGAATTAACGACGCGGCTTCAATTAAAAGAGCAGATATTGGCTTTGCTATGGGCGCGATTGGTAGCGATGCGGCGATTGAAAGCGCGGATGTCGTTATTATGAATGATGAACCAATGAAGGTTTATGATTCATTAAAGATCGCTAAAATTGCTAGACACACCTCTATCTTTAACATTATCTTTGCTTTAAGCGTTAAAGTTGGAGTAGAGCTTGCCGCAATTATCACTAGCTTATTAGGAATGGCAGAAGTGATTCCGATGTGGTTAGCCGTATTAGCAGATACGGGTTTAACAGTATTAATGGTTATTAATTCTTTATTAATCTTATATAGAAAAATCAAACGTAAAAGTTTTTAGCAAATAGATTGCATATATTTGATTGCATCTATAAAAATTTATTTTAAATAAATTGACATCGATTTCATAAAAGTCTATCATTTTACACATATTGTAAAAAAGGAACAACGGCCATGAAACTTAAAAAACTTATATTATTAACTCTTCCAGTAATAGCCTTGTCGGCTGGAATTGTAGCTTTAAATACTTCTAGAAGTGCTGAATGTTCAGTTGTTAACGCTGCTGATTATACTCCATCAAATAGAAAACTTACTTTTAACAATGATGGCTCAGTTAATGGCTCTTTCAGCGTCAACGATAACATTTTAGATACAAGAGGTTGGTTACTTTGTTTATTTACAAGTAAACCAGCATTTAATCCTGTAGACCATAAAACTGAAGGATCAGATAGTTTACATCCATATTCAACCGCAGCGTGCGCTCATTATTTCTTTGCTTCTAACGAAACTAAAGAAGGTAATATTTTTGTTACATGGAATGCAAATTCTGCTGACCAAAAGGAAAGTTGGAGCTCAGCTGAATCCGCAGGAGTAGCAGGTCATACTCTTCAAGATTATCTTTCTTCATCAACAGACTGGTATATTGTTATCGGTATTCGTCACTGGAATAATAGTTGGGCAAAACACGGTGATAATCCTGGTGAAGGAACTGATGGATGGTGGGAAAACGCTGACTATTATGCTGGTAGAGAAAGCAATATTAGGAATAATCTCCCATACGGTGAAATCTATCTTGATTTAACTGAATTTACCGATTGGGAAGGCGACAACGCTAAATTTGGTTTCTATTTTTTTGATAGTAATGATAATGACCATATAGCATTTTCTGATTTTGCTGTTAGTGTACCATTACAAGACCATATTTATATCGCTTCCTATGAATTAGATTTCACACCAATAAATATTATTGGAGTTAGATTTAATTCTTCATGTACAACACCAAATTGGGATGACAAATGGAGTCAAACTCAAAATTTAGCCTTCTATCAATATGGCGTTATTGGTGTTACTAACTGGGAAAATGGATGGTCAGATTCACTTGCTACAGTGAAAATTACTAGAGGCAGTGAAGAAATTGAAGTTATCTTAGATAATTATAAACGTAACAGCGAAGGAAAATCCGAGCATTATAATGATTATATTGATTTACAAGTAAACGATGAATTTGTTATCAACTATAATTCAACTTCCTATCACAATTGGGATTGTCTTCCAATATTTGATGATAACTTTAGTTATGATGAAACAACAAGTAAGATCAAAGTTGAAATTACTGGTACCTATTCGTTCTATTTTAAGGCATATGAAACTGAAGAAGTTCATCATGATGTATTTATAAGTAAACCAGAAGTCGCTTTTGCAGATGCCTGGGCCCAAGCTTTCCTAACTGGAGGTTGTGAGACCACAAAAACTAATTGGTCAACCTATGCAAGCGACTTTAATGATTTACCTCATAGCGCTAAAACATTTTTGTTAAATGTTGAACACGAACCTGATCCAGAAGTGGTATTTGAAAACTATTTTGCTCAAGCAATTCAAAGATACGACTATGTTATCTCTTTATATGGCACTAGTACTTATAATGATTATATTGGTAGAGTAGATAATGGAAAAATCACTTTACCTGTTCTTGATTCGCTTGTTGATGAATTTTCAAACTTCGACTCTAACCAAATTGTATTTATTGTCATCTTCTCGACTATTCCTTTAACAGCTATCGGTGTTTTCTTTCTTCATAAAAGAAAAAAAGCAAACTAATTAATTGTATTTTATAAATATAGTTTCTTAATATTTATTAAGATTATTTTAATTGATATACTCTATATAAGCCGCCCCAATAGCGCAACTGGATAGAGTATCAGACTTCGAATCTGATGGTTGTGGGTTCGAGTCCTACTTGGGGCGCCATCTAACTTATTGTGAGACGATACATAAAATCGTCTCTTTTTTTGCGAAAAATAGTGGAAAATAAATGTTTTTCATAGAAATGTATATAGGTCGCACACTTTTGCTCACCAGCTGATTTTTCAAGTTCAAAGTTTGAGCCTAATACACATAGGTATGGGAGTTAAACACTCCGACCACGGATAAAATAGACAAAGAAAAACCCGATTCGCATCATGGATCGGGATTTTTTTGTTTCTTCTATCTATTTACGTAAACGTAGAAGTTGATTCTATATTCAGATAACTTGATTCTTACTGGAACCGTTACTTTTAAGTAGCCACCTACGGTAGTACCTAATTTTGATACATCGTTATTTCCTAAAATGAGAAGAACCTCACTTTTTGACTTGATTAAGCCTCTTGCGAATAGCGATCTATAATTTGTATCATCGAATGTTTTTATTACGTTAGGGACGGCTTTAAGCTTCTTTAGTATATCTTTCGTTCTTTCTTCTGCGCTGCCAACAATCAATAATTCGTTTTCAATGCCTACTCTTTTCACGGTCAGTTCTGAAATCTTATTCATT
>JAFSOD010000004.1 GCA_017447165.1 Bacilli bacterium | reverse complement strand
CTTATTCGCTCTTCTATGGTAAAATGTGAGTAGCTCATAAAAAACCTCCTGTAGATAAGTGTCGCAACTATATCTTACACCAGGATTGATATGAGCCTTTATTTTTGTCTAGAAGTGTTGCACTTGAACGGTAAATTCACCTTAATAAAAAAATAAGAGCCAATGGCTCTTTTTAGTCTTCTTTGTTGGTGGAGACATGCTCCATAATCTTAGTTAAACTTGGAGTCACTATGGAAGTCGTTAATATCTCAAAGATGAAGTTAAACCCAATCATTCCTAAAAATAATGCACTAGCGATATTATTTGGATTGATCTCAGTAAGTCTATCCATAAAGAACACTAAGCAGAAGATAGCGAATACACCAGTATTAATAATAGGAACTAAAATAGAAGCAACAATACTACCAGCGGTCTTCTTATCATATTTTTTAAATATCATCATAATTAATCCCGCTAACACCCCTGCTAAAGTAGTCTTAAGTAAACAGGTGAGAATAGTCCCTAAAGGACTAATAGAGTAAAAATAAGATAATGTTGATGGAGCTAGAATAGTCATCGTCCCAGAAACAAACCCTAAAAATCCACCAACAACAGGACCATATAAAATAGCCCCTAGAGAAATAATAATTAAGCTAAAGTTTAAAGAAGTAAATCCCCCAGGAGCGACATAGTTGCCAATTACTTGAAGCACTATTTCAATTGCCGTTAGTACGCCTACTGTAGCGATCATTCTGGTGTTAAAAAATCTTCTTTTTTCCATGAGAATACTATTATACGAGATTAAATCTAAAAATAAATAGTTTTATTAAATAAATAAAATCATTATCATAGAGATATGAAAAAGTTATTCTTATATTGTTCTTATACCGGAAACGGAGAAGTCGTTTCTGAAGTATTTAAATCTCATAATTATGATGTTCGTAAAGTTATCGAAAAGAAAAAGATGCCTAAATCATTCTTTCTCTCAATGATGCAAGGTGGTTTTAGAGCGAGCATCCACTCTAAAGGAAAACTAGTAGATTATAGTAACGATGTCTCTAATTATGAAGAAATCGTTATCGGTGGTCCAATCTGGAATGCAAGACTAACTCCCACCACTAACGCTATTTTAAAAGAAACAAACTTATCAGATAAGAAATTAACGTTTATCTTCTATTCTGGAAGTGGAACTGGTAAAAAAACAGAAAAGAAAATAAAAAAACTCTTCCCTGAAGCATCTATCATCTTTCTAAAAGAGCCAAAGAAACATAAAGAAGAATTAGAAAAGTTAAATATACTATTCAAATAAATATTCCCTCTCCCGTTTTGGAGGGAATTTTTTATATTTAGGGAATCCCGACATATTGTAGATTCCTCTAGGGACAATAAAGTCCCCGTTTTTAGACTTATCACTAATACCTGTTAATAAAGTTAAGCTAGCTTTTCTTGGAGTACTAAAAACGATAGGCAAAAAGACTTTACCTAAAGCGTACACCACTTTTGGTAAGTTTCTCGATATTCTAGTAGAAGATATGCCAGGTTCTGTTAAGACATAACTAATTAATGGATAAGAGTTATCTTTTACTAGCTTATTAAAATAAGCTTCCAAATAAATCTTAGAAGTATTGTACTGTTTAAAGATTCCATAATCAGTACGGGTGATATCAGTTTTCTTTGATAATCTTGCCCCCGCAGTTAAAGATCCTTGAATCACGATTTTTGTTTCTTTAGTTAGTTTAGGAGAAATATATTCAATAAAGTGTCTCACTCCAAAATAATTCACTCCAATAGTTAAAGAGTATCCTTCTTCAGTTATTCCTTTTTTAGATAACACACCCGCGTTAAGAACAATCGTGTCGATATCGCTATGTTTAACTAATAACTCATCAATCGCTTTTTCTATAGATTTATAAGAGGATTGGTCATACTCAATGATATCAATCTTTGAATAGTTCAAAGAACCCACTATTTCTTTAGCCTTAGTTAAGTTTCTTACAAGTAAAACAACATAAGCGTTTTTGCTTACTAAGTGTTTTAAAAGAGCTAGACCAATTCCGGATGTGGCACCAGTAAGAGCAATCTTCTTATGAGATAAGTCTTCAATTTTAGTTAAATACTTTTTAACATTCATCTCCACTATTATATAAGAAATAAATAATTCTTTACTTTAAAAATTAGATTGTATACAATTTATTTAGTGAATAGGAGGATGATAATATGTCAGTTCACGAATTTGTAGTTAAAAGTCAAAAAGGAGAAGATGTCTCCTTAAGTCAATATAAGGGTAAAGTGTTATTAATTGTTAACACTGCAACCAAGTGTGGATTTACCCCACAATATGAAGAATTAGAGGCTTTATATGAGAAGTATCACGAACAAGGCTTTGAAATCTTAGATTTTCCATGTAATCAATTCTTCCATCAAGCCCCTCATAGCGATGAAGAAATCAATCAAATCTGCTCTTTAAAGTTCAACACCAAATTCCCAAGATTTAAGAAAGTTGATGTTAAAGGCGATAACGCTGAACCATTATTTACTTATTTATGTTCTCAAAATGAAAAAGGTAAATATAAGAAAGTGAAATGGAACTTCACCAAATTTTTAGTTTCTAGAGAAGGTGAAGTCTTAGGAAGATTTGAACCAACCGAAAAACCATTTAAATTTGAAGAAAAGATTAAGGAAGCCTTAGCGAAATAATGTCTAGCTTTAATCCTGATGACACTTTAAAGTTATCTAATCAATTATGTTTTCCTCTATACGCATCTGGTAAAGAAATCACAAGAAAATATAAACCATTTTTAGATAAACTTGGAATCACATATACACAGTATATTGTTTTGATGGTCCTTTGGGAAAAAGACCATGTCTCCGTTAAAGAAATCGGAGAAAGACTTTATCTAGATAGTGGGACTTTAACTCCACTATTAAATAAATTATTATCCAAAGGATATATTTCAAAAAAATCTCTTCCTAGTGATAATCGAGAATTAATTATCTCTTTAACTAAAAAGGGGCTAGAATTAAAAAAAGAAGCATACGCTATTCCACCTCAAATCTCTAGAGAGGTAAAATTAACTAAAGAAGAAGCTCAGGAATTATATCGCTTACTTTATAAAGTATTAGAGGGTTTTAAAGATGAATAGAGAAAAACTCATTATCCGTACAAGTATTATTGGCATTTTAGGTAATGTTTTGCTTGTCGCCGCTAAAGCCACTATTGGTATTATTGCCGGATCTATTTCTATTATCTTAGACGCGGTCAATAACTTAACTGATGCTTTAAGTAGTATTGTTACTGTTATCGGCACTAAACTTTCTACTAAAAAACCAGATAAAGACCACCCATATGGACATGGACGTATCGAATACGTCACTAGTCTAATTGTGGCAATCATTGTTCTAATTGCTGGTGGTACGGCTATATATGAATCTATTAGTTCTTTAATTACTGGTAGTCAAGCTAGTTATACTTATGTCAGCTTAATTGTTATTAGTGTGGCAATTCTATTTAAACTCGCTCTCGGTTTATTCTTTAGAGCGATGAGTAAAAAGACCAATAGTGACGCTCTAAAAGCTTCGGGAGTAGACGCATTATTTGATGCACTACTTTCTACCTCTACTTTAGTAGGCGCAATAGTTGCGATGTATGCAGGAGTCCATATTGAAGGCTACTTAGGTATTCTTATTGGCTTATTCATCATTAAAAGTGGTATTGAATTCCTTCTTAACGCTATTAGCAGTATCGTTGGTAAACGTGCTGAAAGAGAAATTGCTTTAGGAATTAAACAATTAGTGAATTCCTTCCCAGAAGTTATTGGCTCATATGATTTAATCTTAAATGACTATGGACCTAATAGATCAATCGGCTCCATTCATATAGAAGTTAGAGACGACTTAACCGCAAAAGACATTCATCCATTAACGAGAAAAATTTCAATCGCGGCCTATGAAAAATTTGGAGTAATTTTAACGGTAGGAATCTACGCCACTAACTCTTCTGTACCGGAAGTTAAAAAGATTAGAGAAGACTTATATCGCCTAGTTAAAAATTATCCTTCAATTAAGCAAGTACACGGCTTCTATGTTGATATAGAAACTAACACTGTATCATTCGACTTAATTATCGAGTTTGATGATAAAACTAATGAAGAAACAAAAAATTCGCTTGTTAAGGAACTTAGCGAACTTCATCCAAATTATCACTACTTTGTCGTCTTAGATTACGACTTTGCAGACTAACCGTAAATCTTAAATATAATCCAGTTCACTAATCTTTTTGGTAAGATACGGGAAAGAAAGACTAATAATTTATAAGATGAACCCACTACGTAATAAGTATTTGGGTTTTTCTTTTTGCTCACTTTAAAAATCTTTTTCGCTACTTTACTAGCAGGAACTCCGTTAGATTCATCTTTTTCCATTTTGGAAACTGACTTCTCTATACGTTTTCCATAACGCCCATTATCAACACTTTTTTCTCTACTACTAGTAAAACCAGTTTTTGTATCTCCAGGTAATACTGAAGTCACTTTAATTCCTAATGGTCTAAGTTCATTCCTAAGTCCATTAGAGAAGGCTAAAACACCAGCCTTTGTGACTGAATACAATGTTTGAAATGGAATAGAAATAGGCCCAGCAACACTAGAGATATTAATAATCTTACTACCCTTATTCATATATGGTAAAAAGGCTCTAGTAACATTCACTAAACCCACTAAATTAACACTTATAATTTTGTTAATTTCTTCTTCTGAATGGTACTCAATCGCTCCAGAGATTCCCATTCCAGCATTATTAATTAGTAAATTTATTTGATTATTTTCTTCTCTAGTAATTTCACTAACTGCATTAGCGATATCTTTTGAGTTAGAAACATCACATTTAATCCAGTTAACGTTATCAAGTTTAACTTCGTGTCTATTTAAAACATAAACAATAAATTGTTTATTTTGAGAGAATAACCTAGCAGTTTCTAAGCCAATTCCACTGCTACCACCAGTAATAACAACAACCATAACGGATATATTATAGCAGTAAAAATCTTGCTGTGTAAAAAAGACAAAAATCTCACGTGCGTAACAATCTTTATATAAAAAATGCTTGCAATCACTTCCATACATAAATATATTTATAGACAAATCTTTAAAAAATTAATGAAAGGAGACGAAAACTTTATGAAAATGAAGACATTAATTGTTCCTGTAGTTGCGGCAATGCTAGCTGTATCATGTGGCGAAAACCCAGCTCCAGGAAAAGATTGGTCTAGTGCAGTTAAGGAATTCATGAATCAAGAAATTGGTGAAGTTCTTCCTTATTTGGATTTAGACGAAGAATCATTGCATCTTTCATATGAAAGTGATGAATTTGGCGGCGCTTTCTATGCTTATGATGACAATGACAAAAATTTAGTCGAAGAATATGCTGAGAAATTAGTTTCACAAGCTCACTTTGAGTATTCTGCTGATGAAGATCTTTACTACAAAGAAACCTCAAAAGCTTCTGTTGCTCTTAGCTTAACATATTACGACGAAAGCAGTGGAGTTGCTCCAGGTAATGAAATTAACTTCAATTACCTCTATAATGAAGAACCAACTGGTGATTGGGATCCAGATTTTGCAGCCGAATGGGCAGCCATGTTTGGTGAAACCTTACCATTTGCTTTCTTAAACAAAGAATCTTTAGGTGTCTCTGTTGAAATGGAAAGCACCTTAAATGGTTCCGCTCTCGTTTATGATGACAACGAAGAAAACAAACTCGTTTCTTACGAAATGAGACTCTACAAAGCTGGATTTGAAGCAAGAGAAACTTCCTCTGGTCTTCAATACTTATACAAAGATTTAGGCAAAGCCCAAGTATTCGTATTAGCCTGGGGATGGAGTGAAGGTGACGAAGAAGAAGCTGCCGGAAACTACATTTACTTCGATTTCTCATTAAAATCCGCCTATACTGAAACATTCCCTAAAGCTGACATTGATGCATTCTTTGAGGAATGCTATGAAGATGTTGGCGAAATTCCAGCATTCGAAACCGCTCAAGAAGGCGTCGTCTATGAATATAGTGAAGACTGGACCTTCGATTACGGTTGCTACTTAGCAGACGTTTATGCCTATGGCGTTACCGCTGATGAAGTTAAAGCTTATGTTGGTGAATTAGTTGAAGCTGGATGGCAACTCGCTGGCTACACCGATGCTGATGAATACGTTTTACAAATGTTCGACACCGGTGCCTCTGTTATTATCGTTGACTGGAGTGATGAAGAAGGTACATGCTTCGAAATCACATTCACTTCCTCTATTGTTCAATACGGAATTAGCAACTTAACAACCGCTAACATGATCGCATTTAACTTAGGCTTACCTGCCTCTGAAGTTATGCATTCAAGTGATCCAGATTCAACTACCTGTGCTGTTATGCCAGTTGGTATTCAAGCTGAATCCTTAGCAGAAGCTCGTTCTATTATTGCTGCTGCAATCCCATCTTACTACTACTATGCTGAAGACTTATCCTTTGTCGATCCAGAAGGAGCAGAAGGTGAAGACATTGAGACTTATATCGACACATATGTTGTTGATGGTTGGGTTGAAGGTGGATTCCAAGTCTTCTTCTACGTCTTATATGATGAACAAGATGGCTACTGTGCATACATTGAATGTTCTGGCGAATTAATCATTCCTGAATGGACTGCTGAAACCGCTATGAAAGCCATTACTGATTACTTTAGTTATGAAGACGAAGAAAGCGGTGAATGGGTTGATGTTTGGGATGAAGTCACTGATTATTCAACAGAAGATTGCCCAGATTTCTACTTATTCTTCAACGCTTGGGCTGAATCAGTAGTTCCAATGCAATATGTTAAAGGCTATCCAGAACAAATCGTTGTCCTCGCAAAATTAGTTGGTTTTGAAAGCGATGGCGAATGGACCGCTGGTACATTCGTAAGTGGTACTCCATATGAAGAATTAGTTTATACCTTTGAAGGCGTCGAACTTATCTTCACCGTTTATCAAATGGAATATGAATCTTCAGTCTACAATGTCCTCACAATTGAGACAATTGAAAGGCCAAGCAACCCAGAAGTTGTTGAATAACTATTCAAAAAACAAATACTAGACTCGTCGTTTGGCGGGTCTTTTATTATGCTTTTAAAAAAATATCCACTACTTATATTTATGATATATTTGTGTCATATCATCCTATATTAAAGCTTATATTTTTATATCAATGGAAATGCCCACTATTATTAGGCTCTACAAGACGTTTTAAGATAATACAAGTTCCATTACGCTTTTTTTATAAATACCTCTTAAATCGCCTTTTAGAGCAATAAAAAAGCCCTCAATAATTTGAGAGCTTTATGAGTTTAATAATTTTATTATTCAACTGGAGAAGATTCAGCATCAACAACTTCTGGTTTTTTCTTAAGTCTTGCCGATCTTCTTTGTGCTTTTTCAAAGTCACGATCACTTTTCTTAGCGTTGATTAATAAGACAACAACAGCAGCGACTACGGAAACACCTAACACAATTAAGCCACAGGTGAGGAAGCCAGTTCCAAATACATTTTTAATGTAATTATTTGCGTATCTTAGTCCAGAATTGATGCTTAAGAATTCACAAATAAAGCCTAATAAAGTATAGATTAATCCCCATAAGCCTAAGAGTAATAAGATACAGTAGGCAATTATTTCAAAAATAGATAGTTGTTTTAGTTTCTTCTTCATATATTTTTATTCTCCAAATAAAGAATTATGCTTTAGCGGTAGCGTTATTACGGATATCTGCAAGCATTTCTTGAAGAGCCTTGTTGAACTTCTCTTGCCATTTTGGTCCGTTTAATGTGAATTTCGCATTCACACCTTCTAAGGCTTCTTTAAACAAATCTGGGAAGTTCTTGTTGTCTCTTCTATCTCTTCTTCCTTCAGACATCTCCACGACTTGTAAACACTTATCTAAAACATCTAATGTTTCATTATCAGTGAATCTTGTATGCTCTCTGATATTTCTTAACATCTTCGCATATTTAGATAATTCGTTTTGGACGATAAAGTTAGATTGAGGAGTTGGTTTTCCACCTGCTTCTCCCATCACTTTTTGGAATTCAAAGAATGATTTTTGGAAATCTTGCATCATTAAGAGGTATGCAAATAAACGATATTGTCTATCGTCATAAGGCATAAGTTCTTCAATGACTGGTTCATTCTCGTTTTGTTTTCTCGCTAAATTGACATGGAAATAGATGATATCTCTAATTGGTTCCATCATCGCGGTAACGAGTTCGTAGATTCTTAAGTGTTGAGAGTGATCGACTCTGATTTTACCTTCAGCAGTTTTCACTAAGATGGTGGAATTTTCTCCATACACTTCTTCTAATAATTCGTCGTAGTTCTTTAATAATTCAGTGAATTTGTCTTTGTTGGCTTCTAAGAATTTTCCAAGTGGAGTTTCTTTAGATAAACCTTTGGTTAAGACTTCTTTTCTTTGGTTATAAACCTTTTCTTCGTGTTCACGCGGTAAAACATATTCAAGAGTGTCTCTTAAATGTGTGGCAACGTGAATAATATCAAAATTGTATTGATTAATGTTTTTCATGATACTAGCCTCCTTCAATACATTAGGGAAGTATAACTTCACCTACGGACAATTAACTTCTAATATATCGAGACTGCTAATATTATACACAAGTTATATAAAACTACATAAAAGTTTTATCAATTATTTGAAATTGATGACTTATTATTGCTAGATAGCAAAATAAATATTATTCTATTTAAGTAAATATTTTT
Source organism: Bacilli bacterium (assembly GCA_017447165.1). Classification (GTDB taxonomy): domain Bacteria; phylum Bacillota_I; class Bacilli_A; order RFN20; family CAG-826; genus UBA2450. The sequence continues at coordinate 709,949 of JAFSOD010000004.1, read as the reverse complement.
AGGAGGGGATGCCTTATGAAGAAAATTTTAATACTTCCTGCTTTATTTGCTCTTGCGGTTACAGGTTGTGGCGGAGACGATCCTGTTCCTTCAGGAGATGTCGGCTGGGTACAAGATGTCAAAGAAGAAATGACAGAATATTTAGGCTTGGTTTTACCATTTGTCCAATTTGATACCGCAACTTTATACCATGGTTGGAATGAAGATGAAGGCGCATACTTTATTGGCGACGATTCTGAAACAAACGTTTTAGATGGTTATGGCGATAGACTACTTAGAACTGGTTGGACTCCAGTTACCGAAGAAGGATCCGTCAACTATACCAAATCAACCGAAGTTGGCGATTTAACATTACACGCTGAATGGTATGAAGCAACTGACTTATACCCATGTGGCAATGAAATTGCTGTTTACGTTGCAGGACAAGGCGGAGGCGGAGACGATCCAGTTACTGGAACATATGAATTCGTTATGGAAGACTATGGTTGGTCTGACGCTGAAGTTATTTCAGAAACCACTCTTGCTCCAGGATTAACTATCAACGCTAGTAAAAACGGTGGTTCTAATGATCCAAAATACTATGCATCTGGCGCTAGTATCAGATTATATCCAAATAACAGCATCACATTCTCAGCAGATAATATGACCAAGATTGAATTCACATTCACTAGAATTGATGATAACTTTGCATTTAATCCAGATTCCGGTACATTTAGTGCTGATTATGCTGCTAAAACTGGTGTTTGGACAGGCGATGCAAGTTCTGTAACCTTCACTTTAGGAAGTGGTTCAGGAAAACAAATTCGTATTTCTGCAGTTAAAGTTACCGGAACATTTTCTGGTGGCGACCCAATTGGTCCTGGTGGAGACGAAAGAACTGTCGAAGATGTCGCTTTAGATATTTGCGATATGTTAGGCTACACAGCTAGTGATATTTATTGGGAAGACGGTGAAGCTTATATTTCTGTCGTCTTTGAAGACGTAACTTCATTAGAAGAAGCATGTGTGGCAGGTATTGATTTCTTACCAACATATTTAAATGAATATGAAGCTCCTGCAGCAGGTCAATGGCTTGACGGAGACGATGGCTACTTTGCTTCTTATATGGATTCAGATAGCTTAACATTTGTGGAAATCGGATCTTACCTTGATGGTGAGGATTACGTTACACAATACTGTGTCTATCAAATGGTTTATTAATATTAATCAGACAAACTAAAAGGTCTTAGCGGTTCGCTAAGACCTTTTTTATTATCACAGATAATAATTATTTAATTGGATTCTCCGCTTGAATGACTCCATATCCTCCATCTTTTCTAATATAGACGGTAGAGATACGATCATCCTCTTCATCAAGATAAACAAAGAAGTCATGTCCTAAGGCTTCCATTCTGGTAATTGCCTCTTCAATGGACATTGGTTGGAGATAATAGGATTTAGTTCTAACAACAACGTCCTCTCCATCTTCTTTCTTTTCTTCTTCAATTTCTTCAAAGTTAATGGCTTTGCCTAAAGAGATACGTCCATTACTTCTATCCATTCTTGTTTTGATTTTTCTCATTTGTCCTTCGAGCTTATCCACTACTAAATCAATCGCCGCGTATAAATCAGGATTTTCCACTTCCGCTCTTAAAGGCATAGATGGTAAGAAGATTGTGACCTCGACCTTTTGAGATTCCTTATGAGCAGAAACGACACAACGACATTCGACTTCGTCGTTAATAAGGAAGTACTTGTCCATCTTGGCAAGTTTGTTTTGCAAAGCATTCGAAATACCTTCGGTAACTTGAATGTTTTTGCCGCTAATTACATATTTCATGATATATTTGCTCCTTTCCAAATCACTGAAATAGGATTTTTAAGACACTTTTATTATAAACTCAAAAAGTCTCTATTTATAGAGTTAATGCTATCTTTTTTTATAATTTTATTTCTTTAAAAGCTTTTTAATCTCTTCTACTTTATCAAGTTTTTCCCAAGGTAAATCGACATCTGGGCGACCAAAATGTCCATAATTAGAGATATCCTGATATTTAAAGGATGGCTTTTTAAGTGAGAAGTTTTTAATAATCATGCCTGGTCTACAATCAAATAAAGTATGGATGACTTCTAAGATCTTCTCATCAGAGTATTTACTAGTTTTAAATGTCTTCACTCCGACACTTAAAGGATAGTTAACTCCAATCGCATAAGAGAGTTGAACTTCAAGTCTATCCGCAACACCTGCGGCTACTAAGTTTTTAGCGATATATCTGGCCATATAGGCTCCACTTCTATCGACTTTAGAAGGATCTTTTCCTGAGAAGGCTCCTCCACCGTGATTTGCGGATCCACCATAAGTATCAACAATAATCTTTCTACCAGTTAAACCAGTATCCCCAGCAGGCCCGCCTAAAACAAATCTACCAGTTGGATTAATTAAGTATTTGAAATCAATATTTAATCCAAAGGATTTGGCAACTTTCTGCATGATGTCTTTATGAATATATTCTTTAAATTCTTCTAAATTCACATCTTCGTCGTGTTGGACAGACATCAGCATATTATCGATACGAATATGTTTAGGATCAGTGTAATCGATAGTAACTTGGCTTTTCATATCAGGTCTAGCCCCTTTAAATAGCCCTTTGTGGCGTTTTTCTGAGGCTTCCCTAACAAGTTTATGGGCAATAGAAATTGCAAGCGGCATATAGCCACTAGTCTCATTAGTGGCGTAGCCAAACATTAAGCCTTGGTCTCCCGCTCCTAAATCTTCTGGCTTCTTTTGATTTACTCCCTGATTAATATCAGGAGATTGTTGTTTGGTTTTATCGACAATTTCAATCGTATGATAGTCACATCCATATTCTGGTTTATCATAGCCAATCTTCTTTAATACATCTTTAACTATTTGAGGGATATCTACTTTTTCTTTACAAGTAATTTCTCCACCCACAAGAATAAAATCTGTGGTCGCAAAAGTCTCACAGGCGACGTGGGCGTTTGGGTCCACTTTTAAACACGCATCTAAAACCGCATCACTAATCTGGTCACACACTTTATCAGGATGGCCTTCAGAAACTGATTCTGATGTAAATAAGATTTTTTCTTTACTCATGATGATATACCTCTTAAAAAATAAAACTTCCCCCAGAAATTGGGAGAAGTTATTTTCTTCTCTACTTATCGATCAAAGTTCTGGGACTTTGCTAAGGAGAGCACTTACTCTTCCGAGAGTTGCTATCGTGTTTTTTCATCCTTGGTATCACGATTCTGGATAAGCATTAATATGATAATTAAATAATATTATTTATTCAAGACGTTTTTGTTTAATCAAGATCATTTAGGTGTTTGATAACAACATCTCCATTCTTAATTTGCTCAATTGCTTTTTGAAGAAGTTTAAGATACTGAGAGTTGTTTATCTGTTTAAGCATCTCGTTATATTGATTCAAAGACATCAAAACAACATTCTTTTCATCTTTTCTTGTTACAACCACTACTTCCTCACTGTCAGTGGCGTGATCACAATAAGATTTCAATGAATTTCTCAAGGTTGAATAATTAACTGCTAACATTAATATTTACCTCCGAGTTCATTATAAATTAAAAAGTATTATTGTTCAATATATTGTACAATTATTTTGCAAATTAAAACTGGCGTAGGCCAGTTCTATTATTTATTCAAGTATTCTTTTATCGCTCTTGCGAGTTGATCTGGACAAGATGTTCCATTACGACATTGAATACCATTAAGACGCTTATAAGCTTCTTCTAGTGGCATACCCACTAATAAAGCTGCTAAGCCTTTAGTGTTTCCTGGACATCCACGAATGATTTTCACTTGTCTAATGATGCCATCTTCATGATCGATGAACATCTCGACCGAACAAGTTCCCCTAGGATAGTAATGGATGGTCTCCATTATTTAACAATTCTCCCGTATACGGTACCAGCGCAACCAGCCGCGTTACTTTCATCTGTGTCGATATGCATTGCTAAAGCAAAGTCATCTCTAACTCTAACCACAACATCACCAAAGATTAAACTTCTACCTGGGTTATTAACTTCAACTTTGACGACTTCACCATTACTAACACCAAATTCTTCAGCGTCTTTTGGAGTCATATGAATATGTCTTTTCGCAACGATACAACCTTCCGCTAATTCCACTTCTCCAGCAGGACCCACTAGTTTAATGGCAGGGGATCCCGCTAAATCACCAGATTCTCTAACGACTGCAGGAACACCTAAGGTTCTAGCGTCAGTCGCAGACACTTCCACTTGTCCAGCTTTTCTAAATGGTCCAAGAATCGAGACATTTGGAATAGTCTTTTTAGGACCAACGATATCTAATCTAGAAAAAGAAACAAATTGACCTGGTTGAGATAAAGGCGCTCTTACTTCTAATTTAGCATCTGCACCAAATAAAATTTTAAATTGTTCTTCAGTGACGTGAATATGACGAGCACTGGTTTCCACTAATATTTCTTTCATTTTTGTTTACCTTCTTTATAGCGATACATATTTTAACAAATATAATGCTAAAAAGCACTTGTCTTTTATCTTTATTTTTCTTACAATAATCAAGCAACTTGGTAATGCGCAGGTGGCGGAACTGGTAGACGCGTACGTTTGAGGGGCGTATATCGCAAGATGTGTGAGTTCGATTCTCATCCCGCGCACCATTGTATATTACAGTACACAATTGTGTACTGTATTTTTTTGCACTTTTATTAAATACTGATATACATTTATAGCATTAAATGCTATAATATAATCGAGGAAAAGATATAGAGACCTTTGGGTTCGAAGGGAATAAATGAGGATGGAGGATTGAGAGTAAATCGTCTCTATTTTCATTTTCCCCAGAAACAGGAGGTCTATATGACTAATTTTGAAACAATCAAATTTACAGATGGAGATCTTTCTCTTGATGTAAGAGTGTCTGTCGAAGACAATACTATCTGGCTATCTGCCAATGAGATAGCCGCTCTCTTCAATGTTGCGGCAACAACAATTAGAAGGGCCATCAAGTCAACCTACAATGTTGACGCCACTACCAAAAGTGCAATAAATGCAAAAAATGCACCTATTGCATCTATGGTTATTAATTTACCGAAGAAAAAACCATTAACTGTATATAGTTTAGATGTTATCAAAACAATAGGATTAAGAATTAATAAAGACATTACAAAAAAGTTCGAATCTTTTGTTTTAGAATCGCTAAACATCAAAGATAACAATAATATCATTATTTATAATAATGGTTCTATCAATTTAGATGTAAGTGTGGATCCAAAAGAGGACACTGTTTGGTTAACACAAAATCAAATTGCTTCTCTATTTGAATCTAGTAGGCCAAACATTACAATGCATATCAATAATATCTTTAGTGAAGGGGAATTAATGCCTGATTCAGTTAGTAAGGATTTCTTACATACTGCCCTAGATGGAAAGCAATATTTAGTACAACAATATAACCTAGATATGATTTTGGCAATTGGATATCGTATCAAAGGAAAACGGGCAATAGAATTTAGAAAATGGGTATCCAATGTATTGAAAGAATATATGATCAAAGGATATTCGATCAATGAAAGTCGAGCGCTGGTTACTGCAGATAATTTCCTCAGACTTGAAAATGAAATTTATAGTTTAAAAAATAAAATTGAAAACATCGTAAAAGATAATTCTTATATAAAAGAGAAAATCGTTTTCAAAGGAGAAGTGTTCGATGCTTATGAATTAATATCTTCAATTGTTTCTAAAGCGAATAATAAAATAATAATTATCGATCCATATTTTGATTATCAAAGCTTAATTTTTTTGAAAAAAGTATCTCCTATAGTTGACAGAATAATTTATAAATCTCGCTTTTCGACTTTATCAATTAAAGAAATTAATAAATTTATCGTCCAATATGGAAAAATCACAGTAATCAATAATAATGATTTCCATGATCGTTTTATCATACTTGATGATAAAGAGTGTTACTCAATTGGTTCATCTTTAAATTATGCTGGAAATAAGACATTTGGGATTATAAAAATAGAAACTAAAGAACTTGTTGAAGCAATATTATCTAGCCTCAATTAGCTAAAGTAAAAGCGCAGGCGATTCAAATCCTGCGCTTTTCTTATGTTAGAATTTTGATGTATCAAATTCTTTAAGAACTTTAAGAAGTGGGTGAATGTTCTTTTTAACATTTCCTTCTTCAAATGGGTTTCTAAGATGTACTTTTTCAAGTAATCCTGTAAATGGAAGAGTTCCACCTAACTTACAAAGTTTAACGTATTTCTTCCAAGCTTTTTCATGGTTTTTAAGATCTTCCGCTAAGAATTGGAAGGCCACTACTTGGGCTAAAGTGTAATCAATGTAATAGAACGGGGTTCCAAAGACATGGGATTGTCTCATCCATCTAGTACCTTTACCCATTACTGGACAATAATCATAACGATTATGTGGTAAGTTGATAGATTCAATTTCTTTATATTTAGCACATCTTTCTTCGTGTGTAGCGTTTGGGTGTTCATAGACCCAGTGTTGGAATTCATCAATGGTAATGCCATAAGGCAAGAATTCAATCGCATCGGTTAAGTGAGAATATTTATATTTCTCTGCATCCTTACCAAAGAATAAATTCATATATGGCCAGGTGAAGAATTCCATACTCATAGAGTGAATTTCACAGCTCTCTAAAGTTGGGTTTTGATATTCTGGAATTTTAATGCCACTACTTAAGTAGGCTTGGAAAGCGTGACCACCTTCGTGACACAAGACATTAACATCACCTTCAGTGCCGTTAAAGTTAGAGAAGATAAATGGGGTCTTGTATTCTGGGAAATATGTGCAATATCCTCCAGGAGCTTTGCCCGCTCTAGCGTCTAAATCCATTAAATGATTATTAATCATAAGATTAATAAAATCAGCGGATTCTTTGGACATCTTTTCATACATAGTTTTTGCATGTCCCACTAAGACTTTAGAATCTCCAACCGGAACTGGATTACCGCTTAAGAATTTCAAATTGTAGTCAAATGTTTGTGGGTCTTTAATTCCTAAGCCTTTCATTTGCTTCTTGTATAAGGATTGGGCAATTGGGACTACTTCCGCTCTAATTTGGTCTCTATAACCTTTAACCATTTTGGCATTGTAGTCAGTTCTTCCTAAACGGATATAACCGAGTTCGATGAAGTTCTTAAAGCCAAGCTTTTTGGCCATGCCATCTCTTAAGTGAACTAATTTATCATAGACTTCAGCGATTTCTTTTTCGTGTTCGCCCATCCATTTATCCATCGCGATACTAGCTTCTTTTCTAGTTTCTCTATCTTTATCGGACATAAATTTACCAAGTTGAGACAAGTTATAAACTTGTCCTCTGAATTCAATTTGGGCGGTTCCTAAGATTTCATCATACTTAGAAGTAAGTTTATTTTCTTCAATTAAATCTGGAATGATTTTTGGATCAAAAGCTTTTTGATTGTTCTCATAAATCTTGAAAAGATATTTGCCATAAATCTTTTCTAAATCTTTACGATATTTAGCTTTTAAAAGAATCTTTTCAAATTCGTTGGAGTATTTAGAAAATACTGGACTTAACTCATCTACTTTGTCTTGAGCGTTCTTATAGATTTTGTTTCTAGTATCTAAAGAATATCTCACTCCAATAACACCGACGTCTGTTCCAAGTTCAGACATATATTTATTCCAGTGTTTAACCGCAAGTTTTGCGGTAAGAGCGCTACCACATTCTTCTAAATCTTTAATTAAAGATTCCATCTTGTTGATAGTTCTTTTTTCAGTAGGTACCCTTAAAGGGTATTCTTCAAATTTTAAATTTTTATCTTTCATAGATTATCTCCTTATTTTTCAATTAATGAAACACCAGTCATTTCTTTTGGTTTTTCCACTCCTAATAACTCTAAGATGGTAGGAGCAATATCCGCTAACTTACCTTCTTTTTGTCTTAATTTAAGACCAACTCTATTGATACAGAATGGGACTAAGTTAGTGGTATGGGCGGTCATTGGTTTACCGTTTTCATCTAAAATTTCTTCAGCGTTACCGTGGTCTGCTGTGACTAATAATGTTCCACCATTTTCATCACACCACTTAATAATTTCACCAACACAGTAATCAATAGTTTCAACAGCTTTAACACAAGCATCGTGAACGGCAGTATGACCAACCATATCACAGTTAGCGAAGTTTAGAATAACAACATCTAAATCATGTTTATTTAATTCTTTAAGTAGAGCTTCTAATACTAAAGGTGCGCTCATTTCTGGTTGCATATCATAAGTAGGAACTTTAGGAGAGTTGATTAATACTCTTCTACATCCTTTAAGTTCAGGACGTTCTACTCCGTCAAAATTCATTGTGCCATCAAAGAAGAATGTCACATGTGCGTATTTTTCAGTTTCTGCAATTCTTAATTGAGTAAAACCGTTATTAGCTAAATATTCACCTAAGATGTTATTAAGCTTTTGTGGTTCAAAAGCAATGACACCTTTAACACTATCAGCATATTTCATTGTGCAAACATAGAAGATGTTCTTTAAAGGATGTTCTGGCTTATATGGTTTCCAAGCTAAAGAGCCATCATCTTTTTTAGGTGGGCATTCATAGAAATCAGGATTGGTGAATAATGTAGAGATTTGAATGGCTCTATCTGGACGATAGTTCATAAAGATAATCGCATCATTATCGCCGATTCTTCCATCAACTTTCGCATTATAGTGAGGAATTAGAAATTCATCACTAGGAGCCTTACCAACTTTTGGTAATTCTTCTTCATATTCGTATTTGAAGAAATCGTGATAGTCCTCAAAACTTGGTCCGTCATGATCTACCATTAAACGATAATGAACATCAACACGGTCCATGTTCTTGTCTCTATCCATACCCCAATATCTACCACCAATATCAGCGATATGACCGAAATGTAATTCATCCATTTTCTTTTGAATCATATCAACGTATTTAGCGCCAGCCTGTGGATCAACGTCTCTTCCGTCCATAAAGCAATGCATATAGACATCATCTAAACCACTCTTACTAGCGAGTTCAATCATCGCTAAAATGTGATTAATGTGAGAATGAACTCCACCATCACTAACTAGACCAAAGATGTGTAATTTAGAATGGAACTTTTTCGCATGTTCAATCGCTGCTAAATATTTCTCGTTTTCAAAGAAATCACCGTCTTTAATGGCTTTATTAATAAGAGTAAGAGATTGATAGACAATTCTTCCTGCTCCCATATTCATATGACCAACTTCGGAGTTACCCATTTGTCCATCTGGCAGGCCAACATATTCTCCAGAAGCGTTGATCTCTGTATAAGAGTATTTCTTAAAATAAGCATCGAGATTAGGCTTTTTTGCGTCATAAACCGCATTGCCTACTGGATTATGTCTAATGCCATATCCATCCATGATGCATAAAATGATTGGTTTCTTTTCCATAATTTTTATCCTTTCAAAGGCGATATAATTGTAAAAGAAAATTTATTTTCTCTCAAGCAATATACTCATCAAAAAGAATAATTAATTAATAGCCAAGTCAAATTATAAGTCCAAATTTAGCGTTAGTAGGGTAATATTAACGTAAAAATGAAGATTTGACCTATATTATCTTTTTGTGATAATATAATCGTCGAGGTAAAAATATGGCCAAACCAATATTAGGAATCATGTATGACTTTGATAAAACCTTATCCACAACGGATATGCAGAACTATGCATTCATCCCAATGGTGGGTATGACTCCAGAAGAATTCTGGGGCGCAACCGGTGAATTTAGTGAAAAATCAGGTTGTGAAAGAATTCTTTCATACATGTTTATGATGATTGCAAAAGCAAAAGAAAAAGGAATTAAACTTACCAGAGAAGTTCTTAGAGAATGTGGCAAGTCTATTAAATACCATCCAGGCGTCACTACTTGGTTCCAAAGAATTAACGACTATGGAAATCAAAAAGGGGTTAAGGTTGAACACTACCTCGTCTCAAGTGGCACGAAAGAAATTTTAGAAGGCTGTTCCATCTATGACTGCTTCACTAAAGTCTATGGATGTGAATTCTATTATGAAAACGGAGTACCTGTGTGGCCTAAGCTCGCGATTAACTACACACAAAAAACCCAGTTCTTCTTTAGAATCGCTAAAGGGGTTACTGATGTTAGAGATGATAACGCTGTTAATGAGAAAAATAGAGACGGCTTAAGGATCCCATACACCAATATCGCTTATATTGGAGATGGAATGACTGATGTTGCTTGTATGACCTTAGTCAACAAGAATAAAGGTTACTCTATCGGTGTCTACACCGAAGACAACAAAGAAAAGGTTGCTCAAATTAGAAATGACCAAAGATGTAAGTTTGTTGTAAAAGCGGATTATTCAAAAGACTCCGACATGGAAAAAGTCTTTAAACTAATCATCGACGAAATCGCTACTCGTGCTGAACTCGAAGCTAAAGAGAGAGCGCTTGCGAATAAATAAGCACAAAATAAAAACTAATAGACCGATTGAAATTGGTCTATTTTTTTATACATTTTTGGAATATAGAGTGATACATTATTATGTATGGAAATCAAAGTTGGAGATGTTGTCATTGGTAAAGTTAACCAAGTAAGACCTTATGCCTTATTTTTAACTTTTGAAACCGGACAAAACGGTCTATTACATATCTCTGAACTATCTGATAAATATATTCGAGATATCGAAAAATTCGGCACAGTTGGGGATGATTTAAAAGTGAAAGTCCTTTCTATTGATCCTCAAAACGGATTTTTAAGAGTCTCCTATAAAGTCATTCCTGAAGAAGAAAGATATAACACTCATGATGAATCCGTTCACCACTTCACGCAATTTGATGAAGCGGACTTTCATGATTTAGAAGCAAAGCTTCCAGAATGGATTAATGAAACATTAGCAAAAGCAAAGGAAGAAGAAAACGATGATTAAAGTTGATGTTAGTAATGTTATTAGTGAACAAGAAATCTCTAAGTATCAAGAAAGTGTCACCCGTATCAATAAGATGATTGATGACCGTTCTGGACCAGGAAACGATTTCTTAGGTTGGACTACATGGCCAAAAGATTATGATAAAGAAGAACTCGCTAGATTATTAGTAGATGCTAAATATGTTAGAGAACATTTTGATGTTCTAGTAGTTGCTGGTATTGGTGGTAGCTATTTAGGTGCTAAATGTGCTTTAGATGCTTTAAAAGGAGTTAAAGGACAAGATAAACCAGAAATTATTTTTATGGGTCAAACCTTCTCTCCTAACTACACTCACCAAGTCTTAGAATATCTTAAAGATAAAAACTTCGCTATTAACGTTATTTCTAAAAGTGGCACCACTACTGAAACCTCTATTGCTTTTAGATTACTAAAAGATTTATTAGAGAAGAAAGTCGGTAAAGAAAAAGCAAGAAAAGCGATCTATGCTGTTACCGATAAAGCTAGAGGCGCTTTAAAAACATTATGTAATAATGAAGGCTATGCGACCTATGTCTTACCAGATGATATTGGTGGTAGATATAGTGTTCTAACTCCTGTCGGCTTATTCCCACTCGCAGTCGCCGGTGTTGATGTGAAAGCAATGCTAGAAGGAGCAGGCCAAGCTTTAAAAGATTTTGATAACGATGATCTTAAAAATAATATTGCTTACCGCTATGCGGTCTCTAGAGATTATATGTATCATCACAATAGACCAGTTGAAATGTTTGTGACTTATGAGCCACAAATGTCTCAATTATCTGAGTGGCTCAAACAACTCTTTGGAGAAAGCGAAGGAAAAGAAAAGAAAGGTTTATTACCAACAAGTGCCACTTTCTCAACCGATTTACACTCCTTAGGTCAATTCATTCAAGATGGCTCTCCGCTATTATTTGAAACCATCGTTAACATAGTTACTCCAGAATTAGATGTAGAAATCCCAAGTGATAAAGATGACCTTGATGGACTTAACTATTTAGCAGGTAAGAAACTATCTTACGTTAATCAAAACGCCTTTCAAGGAACTTTAAAAGCTCACCAAGAAGATGGTGGCGTTCCTTGTAATATCATCACAATTGATAGACTAGATGCCTACACTCTTGGCTATCTCTTCTATTTCTTTATGAGAACTTGTGCCATGAGTGCCTATTTATTGGACATCAATCCATTTAACCAACCAGGTGTGGAAATTTATAAGAAAAATATGTTCCACTTACTAGGTAAAAAAGGGTACTAAACTATATTAGTTTTTACACTTAAAAAGTCGCTTCTCAAAAAGGCGATTTTTTTATTGATTTAACTAGGGCATAATGGTATATTATTGCTTGCGTATCTGCAAAAGCGGATGCTTAGCTCAGCTGGGAGAGCATCGCCTTTACACGGCGGAGGTCGGGGGTTCGAGCCCCTCAGCATCCACCATTAACGCGAAGCTATACCATACACGGAGGGGTAGCGAAGAGGCTAAACGCGGCTGACTGTAAATCAGCTCCTTCGGGTTCGGCGGTTCGAATCTGCCCCCCTCCACCACAAGTTGGGGTGTAGCCAAGAGGTAAGGCAACAGACTTTGACTCTGTCATCTCGGTGGTTCGATCCCACCCACCCCAGCCAATGTTGACTCGCTAGCTCAGCCGGTAGAGCACTTGACTTTTAATCAAGGGGTCCGGAGTTCGAATCTCCGGCGAGTCACCAATTCTAAGCGCCCAGGTGGCGGAACAGGTAGACGCACAAGACTTAAAATCTTGCGGTTGTATAAACCGTACCGGTTCGATTCCGGTCCCGGGCACCAAAATTGTAAAAAACCCTGATTCATTCAGGGTTTTATTGTGCTTTTTTATTACGATACTTTATCTTATTAAATAGAGCTTTAACTCCAATAGTGAGTCCTATACAAATTACTAAAAACGGGGTGCCTGGTCCTAACCAGAATAGCCAACACGCACTACCAACAGAGAACATTGATATTCTTACTGGCTCATTTGCCCAGCATATAACTCCAATTAAATAAGGGACCCATACTTCTGAAGAAAGAACAATAAAGACAAGAGCAAAGATAATCGCAGTGCGATAATCTCTAATATTAACCCAAAGCCACTTAAAAGGAAAAACGCATAGATAGATTATCCACTTCAAAATCCTTTTCCCTTTAGAAGGAATAGCTTTAATCTTTTCTTTTTCTAAAGATTGTTTTTCTTTAAATTCGGCTTCTAATGCTTTAAATGATTTCATGATTCTGAATATTGTAACTTATATAAATTATAGTAGTAACCCTGAGATTTCATTAATTCTTCATGATTTCCTTTTTCTATTATTTCTCCATGACTCAAGACAAATATTTGATCAGCGTTTTTAATTGTGGAGAGTCTATGAGCGACCACTAACATGGTTCCTATATTCTTTATATTATTTAAAGAAGATTGAATAACTGCTTCCGTTTCACTATCGATATTGGCGGTCGCTTCATCTAAAATCATAATTTGTGGTTTAGCTAATATGGTTCTAGCAAAAGATAAGAGTTGTCTTTGACCTGTAGATAAAGATTCTCCTTTTTCTAGTATCTGTTCATCCAACTTATTTGGTAAAGAATTAATAAACGTATCCGCGTTAACATATTTTACAGCGTTATTAATTTCACTATCAGAATAAGAATCATCAAATAAAGTAATGTTATTTCTAATTGAACCGGTAAACAAGAAGACGTCTTGTAACATTTGTCCGATTAGTTTTCTTAAAGAAGATAACTTAATATCTTTAATATTTATATCATCGATAAAGATATCTCCTTTTTGAGGTTCGAAGTTTCTCACAATCAAATTTAATATTGTAGTTTTCCCACTTCCTGTTTCTCCAACAAAAGCGATTGTTTCTTTTGGATTAATAACAAAGGAGACATCTTTAAGAATGTAATTATCTTCTTCATAGGCAAAAGAGACATTTCTAAATTCTATTTTTCCGTTAAAATGATCTACCTCAATCGCATTTTTACTATCCACGACTTCTGGTTCAATATCTAGCAAGTTATATAGTCTTTCAATCGCTGAAACCGCGCGAGTAATGTGATTAAGTGAATCCGCTAGAGACTGCACTGGTTCAAAGAAATAATCTAAGAATAAATAGAAGGAAACAATAACACCGGCAGTTAAGTTATATCTCACTCCATAATAAATAATTAAAGCAAGCGTTAAAACATAAATAAGAGAAATAAGTGGACGATAAATAGCAAAGGCAATCGTCACTTTATATTTAGTTTTGAAATATTCATTATTCTTTTTATTAAAGGTCTTTTCGAATTTCTTTTCTTGCTTAAATAGCTGTACTATTTTCATGCCAGATAAAGATTCGTTTAAGTAAGTATTTAAATCTGAAATCTGTTTTCTTTCTCTAGAGAAAACTCTGTGAACATTAACGGAGAAGATATAAGAAATAACAAAGATTAAAGCCACTACACCTAATAAAACTAGTCCTAATCTATAAGATAAGACCATCATCCAAATATAAGTGACCACAACAGTAGATAAATCTTTAACAATTTTCACTAAGATATTTGTAAAGAATTCACTTAACTGCGATGTATAATTACAGACTCTAGTGACTAAAGAACCCACCGCCATGTCGTTAAATTGATTTTGTGACATGCTTTCAATAAGAGTAAAGACTTCCATTCTTAAAGAATAGACAATTCTTTGCCCAGCTTTAGTGAGAATCATGGTTTCAAGTAATACAAATCCTTGGGTGATAATAGACATGCCTAGCATCAAAACCGCTATCCAAATGATTTTATTTAGACTTGGATTAATGCTAGTAATCTCGTCAGTATAGTAACCAGTAATTCTTGGAAGAATCACGCCTGAAACAACTGTTATAAGAATTAAGGCAAGCGAAAGAATAAAAGACCACTTTTCTTTAGCAATATATTTCCAAGTTCGCTTAAATAGCGTTCTTAAGGGGATTTTCTTGTCTTTTAATAAATCGTTAGACATTATTTATCTCCTTTCTTCACGCTAAATTGCTGTAACAAGGACATTGTTTTAAATGTTTCTGAACACTTCAAAAGATTCTGAGGAGTATCAAAAGCTTCAAGTCTTCCTTTATTTAAAACAATTATTTTATCCATGTGCATAACAGTAGATACGCGACTTGCCACAATTAAAGTAGTCTTATCCGCTCTATTTTCTTTTATGTTATGCAAAATATTTTCTTCGGTTTTAATATCTACAGCAGACACTACATCATCAAGAATAAGAATTGGAGAATCTTTGAATATTGCTCTAGCAAGAGAAATTCTTTGTTTTTGTCCACCAGAAACAGTAACTCCACCTTCAGCAATTAGTGTGTTCACTCCATCTTTAAAATCTTTAATGTCCTTAGATATATCCGCGTCATCACAAGCTTTATTAACTTTATCTAAATCGTATTCTTCATCGGTTAAAGCCACATTATCTAAAATAGAACCTGCAAATAAGAAGTTATCTTGAGGTGCAATTGCTACTCCTCCTCTTAAACAAGCGACCTTAATTTCACTGATATCCGCTCCATCAATAAACACTTGATGAGGGTTAATATTATATAGATGTAATAAAGAATTAACTAATGTTGTTTTTCCACTACCAATAGTGCCAACAATTCCTATTTGCTGGCCTCTTTTAATCTCTAGAGTAATATCATGTAAAACTTCTTTAGAGGTATTAGGATAAGTAAATGAAAAATGATTAAAAGATATGTTACCCTTAATATCTACATCAATAGCAGATTCACTATCAACTATATCAATAGGAACATCTAAAAAATTAGCAATACGATGATATGATGCTCTTGCTTTAGAAAATCCTGTTACAACTTGTCCTAAAGCGATCATCGGCCAGATAAGTGAGAAGAAGTATCCAATGAAAGTAACAAGTTCACCTGGTTGAATAATAATTGGCCGATCAAATATCACAACTGGATTACCAGTAATAGCGGCATAAACAAACCAGCCTCCAAAGCCTAAAATAATAGAGACAATGACCGCAATAACAATTTCGATCAAAACATCAAAAAGTGTAGAAACGAAAACAAATTTGACGTCAAAATCCTTGCTTTTCTTGGCAATTTTGCGAAATTCGTGGATTTGTTGTTTCTCTTTAACAAAAGCTTTAATAACTCTAATACCGGTAAAAGATTCTTGAGAAAAATCATATAAAGCATCATTAGCTTCTTGACGTAATCTCCATCTATTACTCATCGCTCCCGAACATAAAGCACCCACTAAAGCAATAAGAGCAATTGGAAGTAAAGAAATTAAACCTAAAGATGGAGTCAAAACGAACATCTTAACAATAGCAAAAGAAGTCAAGAATATGCCATCCACCATCATCAATGTGCCCCAGCCTAAAAACTCTTCAAGAGTGTCTAAATCATTAGTGGCCCAGGACATGATATTGCCAATTTTATGAGAGTGATAATAAGTAACATCAAGGGCTTCGGCTTTTAAATAAATCTCATGACGCATATGTGCTTCAATCTTTTTGGAAGCAAATAATAAAGATAATCTCCATAAGACTCTTCCACCTAAAAGAATAAAAGCCAAATAAATAACATGTATCATCGTGTCGTGGAAGAAAGGTGAGGTTAAATCAATCGTACCGTGATCTTTTAAATATTGAACAATAGATCCTAATACTTCAGGCAGTTCTAATTGGAACCAGTCAACAGTGATTAAGCTTGCTAAGCCAACAAGAAAAAATATTAAGTATTTCAAATAATATTTATTAATGTGTTTACCCCAAAGCAAAAACATACTATTTAACTATCTTCTTACTTTTATGCCTTACGACAAGGAAATATATTAAATATGTAATTCCAGCGAACGATATATATCCCGCCAAATCAATAAAGACATCAGTGAAAGTACCAGCTCTTCCTGGAACAAATGCTTGGATTAGTTCACTAACGACCGCAACTGTTACTCCTAAAGCTAAACAAAATAAATTAATTTTCCATGCAAATTTATTTGTTAAAAAGTCATTCATAATAAGAGACAACATAGTAAAAGCACCAGACAAACCAAAGAGTAAATAGTGGCCAACTAGCTTTCTAAATACTGCGTGAAATGCTTCTCTATCAGTAATAGTTATTCCGATGCTTTCAAGTAAATTTATAAACCAATCACTAAAAGAGAATGACTGAGCAGCGCTACCGCCTCCACCAATAGAAGACTCAACAATGATTAATACATTTGTAGCGATAGATAGAGCTAAGAAAACATAGAATAAAACTTTACGTGCTTTCATACAATTAATAATTGTATATCAATTTAATAAATAGGTGCTATAATAAGTTGCTATGGAAAATAATGAAATCCAATCATTGATAGAAAAAGTTCTAGGTAAAGGTGCCCAAATTGTTTCTCCTCTTGTGGGAGGAATGATGAATATTTCCTATATCATTAAAGATAAAGATAATAAGAAATATGTTTTATATATTTCCACCGAACAAGCCAATGAGATGGTTGATCGTCCCTTAGAAAAAGAACATCAAAAAATCATTTCTGCGATTGGTATCACTAGTCAAAATGTCTATTTTGATACTGAAAAAGGAATTAAGATTAATGAATATATCGAAGGCAATTCTTTAGATAGAGTTAGTTCATTTAACTATGAAAAAGTCGCTACTTTATTTAGAGAACTCCACTCCTCTCCAGTTCTTTCTAAACAAGACTACGCTCCATTTGTAAGATTCACAGAGACTTATGAAAAAGAAGCATTATCTTTCCAAAACGAAGTATCTCCTTTATATAAGGAATTAAGAGATTTCTTATTCAGCCATAAAGAGTATCTTGAACTTCAAAGAAAAGCGCTTTGCCATAATGACGCACAAAGAAGTAATATTATTCAAACTCCAGAAGATGAATATTATTTCATCGACTTTGAATTTGTGGGTAATAATGACCCAATCTATGATATAGCCTGTTTTGGTAATGGCTTAGTTAGTGAAGGTAGAGAATTATTAAATAATTATTTTTTAAATAATCCAAGCACTGATCAAATAAAAAGATATTATTTATGGAGAATATATATTTCTTTACAGTGGTATAATGTAGCAATCACTAAGCACTATAGAGGTGAAGGAGAAAAGCACGGCTTTAATTTCTTAGATGTCGCTGCTCATTTCTTAAATAATGCCAAAGATGCTTATGACGGATATAAACTCGAAATTAAAGATGACAAGGTTATGGATGATACAGAAAAATTAATTATCTCTACTTTAGATAAAATTAGACACTTCTTAAGAAAAGATGGAGGAGACTGTGAATTTGTTTCCTTTAATGATGGAATTGTCTATGTCAAAATGATTGGAGCGTGCCAGGGCTGCTCCTACGCTTATAGCGACATCAAAGATCTTGTGGAAGTCATTTTACAAGAAGAAGTTCCTGGAGTGGTCGAGGTTAGACTCGCAGAATAATTGGGGTATAGCCAAGCGGTAAGGCATCGGCCTCTGACTCCGACATTCCTTGGTTCGATCCCAAGTACCCCAGCCAAATAATAAAAATGGACCCGATTTATTCTCGAGTCCTTTTAATTTATATATAAATTAGAATAGATTTTCTTTACAATTCACTACCGTATAACCTTTGCGATTATAAACATCTTCACGGTTATATTTTATTGGAGTGCCATCAGGTTCCACGAATAAGCCTCCTGCTTCTTCAACGATAATTTGGCACGCTGCTGTATCCCATTCTTTAGTGTTAGGTGATCTTCTTAAAGTAATCTCCGCTAAGCCATGAGCAATCGCACAAGGTTTTAAGGAACTACCTTTTCTTTCGACATGTTTGATTTTATCTTGATGCTTTTCGATATATTCTTTTTCAGCATCATTGAAGTGGAAGACACTAATTAACATAGTTAAGTCTTCTAACTTATCATTAACGTGAATTCTAACTGGCTTCTCGTTATCTTTTTGATAGAAACTACCATTTCCTTTACTAGCAAAATACATTTCATCTAATGCTGGAGCAATAACGACACCTACGACAAGTTCGTGTTTATACGCTAATGCGATATTGGTGGTAAATTGTCCGTCTTTAGCTACAAAGTCTTTGGTGCCATCGACCGGATCAACGATCCACACAAAATCATTTTTAAGTCGATCAAGATTATCGGTACTTTCTTCAGTTAAGAAAGCGTGAGTTGGGAATTTCTCATGAAGATAATTTCTAATAATTTCATCAGCGGATTTATCAGCAATAGTAACTGGAGAATTGTCGTCTTTAATTTCAACATCAAAATGTCGAACATAAATCTCCATAATTCTCTTTTTGGCTAATAAGCCAGCTTCAATTGCTGCTTGTAATTCTTTTTCCCACATAATTATTTTCTCCAATCAATAATTGTTTGATCTAATTTATGGATAATTTCATCAATTTGTTTGAGGTCTAATTTTGGAAGTTGCGCTCCACTAGCTTGGGCATGTCCGCCTCCACCAATACTCACGGCAACTGGTTGAACAGCTGGGCCATTACTTCTAAATTCGCAGCGTACCCTACCATCACTATATTCGGCAAAAGAACACCAGATTGGATAGCCTTCTATATTGCCTAAAAGGTTGATTAAATTACTAGCATGATTTGCAGAAATAGATAGGCTCTGTAGAGTTTTTTGGTCAAAAACGATAGAAATTACACCTGCTTTTGATTTCTTATAATGAGACATAACATAGCCTTTAGCTGCTAAAGTAATCTCGTCGGTTTTTGATAACACTTTATTGATTTTATTGGGCTCGGCTCCGTGTTCACATAAGAACTTTGCTCTTTCAAAAGTTTGTGGATAGTTAGTGACAAATTGGAATCTCGCACTATCGGTCAAGATACCAAGATATAATGCGTTGGCTCCAAGCTTAGAAATTTTAAGATTATGTTCCATAACTAAGCCTGTGATAATATCGCAACAACTATTAGCCTCAACATCAACAATTGAAGGTCCTTCTGTAAACGAACCAGTATCAATGTGGTGATCTATTTTAGCAAATTCTTTAGCGGTAAAAATTCTCGAATCTTCCATTCTAGCTAAGTCATTACCGTCAACAATAATCGCTAAGCTATTTTTAATAGTTTCATCATCAACTTTATCCATTTCACAGACAATATCAAAAAATGCACGTACACCAGTTCCGGTTATATAGACTTTTTTATTAGGAAAGTTGGAAAGAATAACTTCCTTTAAACCGACTTGTGAGCCATAGCAATCTCCATCAGGATTAATGTGTCCATAAATCACAATGGAGTCATGTTTCTTGATTAATTCCCAAATTCGATTAAACATAAATTAATAAATTAATTTTCGGACAAATCATCCTTTTCTTCGATGTCTTCGTCAGAATCAGAAGCACCATCTTCTTCAAAGGCTTTATTGTATTCTTCCTCTTCTTCGTCTTTTTCTTCGACATCATCATCAGAAGTTTGGACATCACTGTAGACATCTCTCATATCGATGTGAACCTTATCAAAGACGTGTCTTTCTCTTAAATCCCACTCATTTTCTCCAAGAGTAATGAAGCGACCATCAAGCATCATGTTGGTGAAGAATTGACCAACTTTAGCATTAGCTTGTTCTTCAGTTAATCCGGCTTCTTTTTTGACATACTCCCAGATTTCTTTGAAATTAACAGATTCTTTGTGCTTTGAAACAAATTCATAAGCATGCTCAATTAAAGATTTAGACATATATGTCTCCTTTCTTACATTCTTGTAGGGGCACTTACACCCACTAAAGTTAATGCGTTTTTCATAATAATTTTAGAGGCTAGGCATAAGCCTAATCTATTTGAGGTAACTTCTAAGTTATCTCGATCTATAACTCGACATTCAGTATAGAAGGCATGAATCTTTTCAGCGACTTCATGAATGTAGTTAGTAATTTTATAAGGGGCTCTTTCTTTAGAAGCGGTCTTCACTACTTCAGGGAAATTAGATAATGCTTTTGCTAAATCTAATTCGCTTGGCATAGTTAACACTGGTGATTCGTTAACTTTCACATCAGACGCACTCGCTAAAATTGAGCATAAACGCGCATGAGCATATTGAGCGTAATACACAGGGTTATCACTACTTTGTTTGACCGCTAGGTCTAAGTCAAAGTCTAAGTGGCCAGAAGCATTTCTCATCACGAAGAAATATCGTGCTGCATCTACGCCTGCGTCTTCACATAATTCACGTAATGTATATCCGTTACCCGTACGTTTAGAGAGTTTAAACTCTTCTCCATCCTTCATCATTCTTACCATTTGAATTAATTCAACTTGTAAAGAATCAGGAGAATATCCATGCATCATCAAAGCAGATTTCATACGGTTAATATAGCCATGATGGTCGGCACCTAAAACATCAATTAATTGATCAAAGCCACGGCTCATCTTATTCACGTGATAAACAATATCAGGCATGAAATAAGTATATTCACCATTGCTTTTTCTAATAACTCTATCTTTGTCATCAAGGTAGTCTGTAGTTCTTAACACTAACGCCCCCTCAGATTCATAGACGTGATCTTTTAAGTATTCGATTTCCTTTTCAACCGCTCCACCTGCTCTTATCTTTTTCTCTGAAGAGAAAATATCAAAGATAATATTATAATTTTTAAGGTCTTCTTTAATCTTATCTAATTCAAATTCCATTCCCTTTTCTTTGAAAAATTCAAAGTGGTCTGGTCTAGCTAATAAGCCAGGACCAAATTCATCATAGATGCGTTTAGCGACTAGCTTAACATCTTCTCCATGATATCCATCTTCAGGAAGAGCAAAAGGCAAACCTAAAATCTCTTTGTATCTTTCGATTAAAGATTCACCAAGATGATCGATTTGATTGCCCGCGTCATTAATGTAGTACTCTCTAGTCACATCATAACCATCAAAAGTTAAGATACGAGAAATCGCATCTCCAATAGCTGCACCTCGAGCGTGGCCTACATGTAAATCACCTGTAGGATTAGCGGAAACAAATTCAACATTAATCTTTTGATTCTTCCTTTCTCCGCGGCCATAGTTATCTCCACTAACAATAATATTGTTAATTAAAGAACTTATAGAGTCGTTTTTCATAAAGAAATTAATAAAGCCAGGTCCGGCAATTTCGATCTTTTCAATATTAGATAAATCTAATCTAGAAACAATGAGTTCAGCAACTTCTCTTGGAGCTTTACCAAAGAACCTAGAAGACTTCATCGCCACATTACTAGCAAAGTCTCCATGAGCAGGATCTTTAGAATTTTCAATGATGATTTGGTCTAACGCTAAATCAACATTAAGTGACTTTAATGCTTGCTGGATATTTAGTTTTAAACTTTCTTTAATTTCCATATTTTTAACACAAAATTATACTTATTACTAATTTAAATTAGCAATAACTTTTTAACATAATCATCGAAGTGGCCTCAATTGCTTCTCCTCGACCAACTTCTCCACATCCTTCATTAGTGCCTGCTTTAATAGACACTTGATCTAGGTTAACTTCTAATAAAGAAGCAACGTTTTTTTTCATTTCTTCGATATAATCTTTGAGTTTTGGTTTTTCTAAAGAAACAAAGATATCAACGTTATTCACTTGATAGCCTTTTTCTTTCATCATCTTAACCACCGATTTAACAATAAGACTACTATCCATATCTAAAGTGTCTTTAGAGGTATCTGGAAAGTGTTTTCCTAAATCTCCAAGAGCTAAAGCCCCTAAGATAGATTCCGCTAAAGCGTGATATAAAACATCACCGTCACTATGAGCGAGTTCTCCTTTATCAAAAGGAATCACTACGCCAGCAATAATTAATTTTCTATTTTCCACTAATTTGTGGATATCTTTAGAAAAGCCAATTCTATATTCCATTATTTTTTACCTGAAACATTAAATTTGAAGAACATGATATCTCCATCTTTTGGGAAATATCCTTTACCTTCGGTACGCATCTTGCCTGCTTCTTTAACAGCGAGTTCACTTCCTAACTCATGAATTGCCTCATAAGTATAAACTTCCGCACAGATAAATCCTCTTTCAAAATCGGTGTGGATAATACCTGCACACTTAGGAGCGCTATAACCATTAGGGAAAGTCCAAGCACGGCATTCATCTGCTCCTACTGTAAAGAATGTAGATAAATTTAATAACTTATAAGTGGCCTTAATAAGTTGAGCTAGACCACTAGTTTCAATTCCTAAATCTTTTAAGAATTCCACTTTTTCTTCTTTAGATAATTCTGAAAGTTGAGATTCAATCTCACAGCTCACTGGAATCACTTCATTATGTTCTTTAGAGGCATATTCCTTAACTCTGTTAAAGTTTTCACTGTTATTAATGTCTAATAAATCTTCTTCGCCCACATTAGCGACATAGATAATTGGTTTTTTAGTTAATAAGTGATAGCTATAGACAACGTCTTCTTGTTCTTGAGTAAGTGGAACGTTTCTAGCTGCTACTCCGTTAGTGAGCGCTTCTTTAAGAGGAGTTAAACAAGACATTTCCATCACTGACTCTTTATCTTTTAAGATACGAGCCTTATTTTCAATCTTTTCAATTCTTCTAGTAACAGTTTCTAAATCCGCCATCACAAGTTCTAGATTAATAACTTCAATATCTCTAATTGGATCAACATCCCCTTCAACGTGAATGATGTCACTATTGGTGAAGCATCTTACAACTTCCACGATTGCGTCGCATTCTCTAATGTGCGAAAGGAATTGGTTTCCTAAACCTTCTCCTTTAGAGGCACCTCTAACTAAACCTGCAATATCATAAAACTCAATAGTTGCAGGAATGGTTCTTTCTGGTTTAAATACATTCACTAAGAATTCAAATCTTTCATCTGGGACTTCAACGATTCTTGTGTTTGGATTAATAGTAGCGAAAGGATAATTAGCGGCCTCAACATGAGAATTAGTAATCGCGTTAAATAAAGTTGATTTCCCAACGTTTGGTAATCCTACAATTCCTGCTTTTAATCCCATAATATTAGTCTTCTTCCAATTGAATATTATATTCAAATTTCAAAATAAGACAAAGATAAAATAATATTTTATAGATAATGCTTAAGATAAACACTCTAATGGAGGAATTTTTGATATCTTTTTAGAAATCAAAATAGAACTCACTAGTGCGATTAAAGCATCAACTAAAAACATATAAATAATCGACATCGGGTTAAAGACAAACATGGAGTTAATGTGTAGTGAATTCGCTAGTGATTTTGATAAGACAAAAGAGATTATTAATAGTTCAAAAACAGAAATTAACAACGAGAAGCTGGTCATTATAAATGAATGAAAATAAACAAACTTCTTACTCTGACTTTTTTTACTACCAAGGATTCTTACTAACCCAATGTCCTTTTTCACTTCTAGAAAATGAAGGTAATTACAAATAAATAAAATTAAGCTAGCAATAAGAATGCTAGAGATTGAAACAATTAATAAAATTAACTCGATATATCCACATATCTCATCGACACTATTTTTGACATCTTTTAAAGGAGAATATACTTGCCATCATTCATCCTAATAATTTGGTCGGCGTATTCTTCACTTAACTTTAAATCGTGGGACACCATTATGACTAAAGCCGAAGAACTGATTTTATTTAATAGGTCCATCACTACTTTCGTATTATATTCGTCTAAATTTCCAGTAGGTTCGTCTGCTAACAATATAAGTGGTGAGTTTGCTATTGCCCTAGCTAAAGCTACTCTTTGTTTTTCCCCACCAGATAAGTTATTAACTATTTGTTTCTCTTTTCTGGATAAACCAACTAAACGCAACAAATCTTTAATGCGCTTTTCTTTTTTGGTTTTTTTATCTCCGCACGCTATATCAATCGCTAATTCGATATTTGATTTAACTGATTCGTTTTCAAATAATTTGTAATCTTGGAACAAAAAGCCTAGTTTTCTACTTCGAATAAGTTCCTTTTCGTCATCGTTTAAATTTTGATACGACTTTCCATCAAAAGAAATGTCGCCTGAAAAATTTAATAAAGTACTTAAGATATTCAATAAAGTTGTTTTCCCACAACCTGAAGGACCATTAATAATCACCAGTCCATATCGTGGGAAAGTTAAAGAAATATCTTTTAAGACATAGCGATTATTATATTTTTTACTAACATTATTTAACTCAATCATTGGCTTTTAGCTCCAAACTTAAAGAACGCTTTTTTGAAAACTTAATCGGAATTAATGTCGCTAAACTAATTAAAAAACAAATTGATGTAACTATTAATAATGGGTAGAAAAGCGGGTTGTTGTAAAAAGATAAATATGGTATCGAAATAACATTATTAACATTTATGTATTTGAAAATGACATGATTAATTAATAAAGATAGAGGATATGAAATAAGTAACGAAATAAATAATGAAATAAATCCAGAATAAAGGTTTTCATTAATATAAATATTTTCAATATCGCTATTTTTAGCACCTAGTGAAGACAAAACCGCGCTTATCTTTCGATCTTCAGAGTAATTAGTGAAGGAAATTATCATAAGAATCAATAAAGTACCAACGACACCGATAGCCAAAAACAAAAATAAAGCATACTCAGCAGCATTCATAAAGCCAATTAGGGAATTAGCAATAATCAAAGAAGTTGAATTAAAGGAATAATCACCAAAAATAGAATCATCAAATAACTGATTACGATATCGATAATCTTTTAAAAATAAGTGATATGAATAAGAAGAAATAATCGAATAATCTTCAGCATCTATCACCCTGTCAAACCAAGTAATCTTACTATCATAGTAGGTTGATAAATTTAGCAAAACATAGTCTTGTAAAAAACTCTCAAGGCCAAGATAAGAATAGTACACTTTTGGAGAATTTAAGTAATCTAACTCATTTACTACTCCAACGATTTGACAAATACAATCAAACTCAAAATAATCAACTATTTCTTCTTCGTATTCATTTATATATACCGATTCAAATTTATGATATAGATGGAGATACTCGTTGAGCGGATTATAATTTAACAAATCAGTCATCATATCATAGGACTTTTTGTTTATAATAACTTCATTAAGACTATCTTTATTTGGAAATCTTCCAATAGATAATAATGTGTTATCAATATAACCATCTTCAAAGCTATAAACTGGAGTATAAGAAAGTTCATTAAATTCTTTGTCGCCTGCTGAAATTTTAATATTTTGTGGCAAGATTGCCGAAAAGTTTGGGCAAATATTAAATAATTTAGTAATTTTAGCATCACTTATTAAATCATTAATATTGGGTCTAATTGATTTTGTTAATTTGATGAATCCGGTATCAGATACAATCTCGTCTTTACTAATGGATCCGTATCCAAAATCTAGTTGTTCATATGTCGCGTTTTTAATCGCCTCATCTTTACCGTTTATAAACCCCACTACTAAATTTGTGATTATCATGGATATAGACAAAGAAGCAACAACAAACATATTTCTTTTGATTCTTCTTTTGTAGTTTTTAAGACTGAATCTACTTATCCAATTTGAGTGTCCTTTGTATTTTTCATTAGAGTTAACTATCTCTCTTTCTATTTTCAGATTAGAGTAATCATTAATAATCTTTCCATCAGAAATTTCTATAATTCTATTACAAAATTGTTTAACTAACTGTAGGTTGTGAGAAACCATGATTACTAATCTAATTTTGCTGATGGAAGATAATAAAGACATAACTCGCTTTAAGTTTATAGAATCTAAAGCGCCAGTAGGCTCATCACACAAAATAATTTTTGGATTGCGAATTAATGCTCTAGCAATTGCTACTCTTTGGGCTTCTCCGCCTGAAAGTTTATTAACATTTTCGCTATATAGTTCAATCGGAATACCAACATATTCTAATAATTTAGTGGCCTTAGTAATTGCCTTGGTTTTGCTGCATCCACTTATTAACAATGGTAACGAGACGTTATATATCACAGTCCTATCAGGAACCAGGTTATATTGCTGAGCCACTAATCCTACGTCATCACGATAAAATACATAATCAGTTTTGCTCTTATATGTATATTTTTTCTTATTTAAATAAATCTCACCTTTTGATGGCTTATCAAATCTAGAGATCATGTTTAAAAGTGTGGTTTTACCACTCCCACTTTTACCAATAATGGCTACAAACCCGATATCATCAAAAGAAAGATTTATGTTATTGAGCGCAGTAAATGATTGATTCTTATTAATTGGAAAATATTTAGATAGACCTTTAATAATTAAAGTTTTCAAAAATTGCCCTCCTATATATATAAAGACGGCAAAAAATCGAAAACTTGTGAAAAATTTTTAAAAAAGTTTTTAAACAAAATAAATGACCGGCATAGCAGGTCGCATATTTAAATATTATTATTCATCTTCCATTTTTACTGCTGCAGGAACTTTAGGTAAGCCAGGCATAGTCATTATCGAACCAGTCAACGCTACCACAAATCCAGCACCAGCGGATAAGCGAATTTCTCGAATTGTAATATCGAA
Source organism: Bacilli bacterium (assembly GCA_017447165.1). Classification (GTDB taxonomy): domain Bacteria; phylum Bacillota_I; class Bacilli_A; order RFN20; family CAG-826; genus UBA2450. Next base: position 682,501 of record JAFSOD010000004.1, on the reverse strand, counting down.
ATCATCAGGAGCATTTAAGATTTTTGCGTTATCAGTAAATGATAATGGAGTCTTAGCGATACAAACAGGAAGATTTCTATATCCTTGAGCTTCAAATTCTGCGATTTGTTTAAGCGCTTCTTCAGAATAGATAACATCTCTACATCTATAAATTTCTTTGCAGACTGAATTGATCTTATCTTGTAATGAATTATTTAATTCATATAAAGGATGATAATAGCTTTCTTTAGTCGCTAAGGTTTCTAAGACCTTGTTAGCTAAATCAACAGCACCCATTCCACCTCTAGAGAAGGCATCACAGAATGCAACTTCGTAATGATTATCAGAACAGAACTTAATTAATTCTTCTGTTTCTCTTTCGGTATCACTCGAGAAATGGTTTACGCAAATAACAGTAGGAACATCATATTTAGCAATGTTTTCCATATGACGTTTTAAATTGGCAAATCCAATTCTTAACGCTTCAATATTTTCGTTGTCTAATTCTTCAAATTTAACTCCTCCATGGAGTTTAAGCGCTCTAATAGTGGCCACCATTACCACAGCGTCCGGTTTAATGTTGGCAACTCTACATTTAATATCTAAGAATTTCTCGGCGCCTAAATCAGCACCAAAGCCGGCCTCAGTAACCACAATAGGGGCGAGTTTTAAGGCTAACTTAGTAGCAATTATAGAGTTACATCCATGAGCGATATTCGCAAATGGCCCACCATGAATAATACATGGGTTACCTTCTAAGGTTTGAACTAAATTAGGATTGAAAGCGTTTTTCATTAACTTATAAATAGCATTAGAGATTCTTAAAGCCTCTAATTTGACAGGTTTTCCATCTAAATCATAGGCTACCACTATTTGTTTAATACGGTTGATAAAGTCTTGCTCATCGCGTGATAAACAGAGAATAGCCATCATCTCACTAGCAACAGTAATGACAAATTCATCATGTCGAGGAGCGCTCTTTTTTTCGTCTTGATTAACAGTCACACTTCTTAAAGCACGATCATTCATATCGAGAGCTCTCTTCCATAAGATTCTAGAAGGATCGATTCTTAATTCGTTCCCTTGGAAGATATGGTTATCAATAACCGCAGAGATTAAATTTATAGAACTGGTTAAAGCATGCATATCTCCTGTAAAGTGAAGATTGATATCTTCAGAAGGAATTACACTAGCAAGTCCTCCACCTGTAGCACCACCTTTTAAACCAAATACTGGTCCTAAAGAAGGTTCTCTTAAACAAAGTAAAGAGTTTACACCAATCTTATGTAAGCCATCAGTTAAGGCAATAGAGGTAGTTGTTTTACCTTCTCCAGCTTTAGTAGGAGTAATCGCTGTAACTAAAACTAATTTTCCATTAGATTTGTCTATTAATTCTTCATTAATTCTTAAATCAATTTTTGCCTTATCTAAGCCATATGGAATTACATAGTCTTTTTTAATTCCGGCTTCACTTGCAACATCATAAATATTTCTCATAATTAGACCCCCAATCCTTTTTTAGCGTCTCCAATATTTTTATAAGTTTCTGGATCGAATTGATTCTTGAAAAATGTCACTTGTCGTTTCGCGTAATTTCTCGTTCTTTTTTGAATTAACTCGACGCAGCACGCATATTTTGTCTTATTTTCTAGATAATCAATAACTTCTTTATAACCAATTCCTTGTCTAGCTGTAAGAGATAAATTATAGTTATCTAGCAAGTATTTTACTTCATCTATAAGACCGTTTTCCATCATTGATAATACTCTTTTATCAATGCGGTCATATAATTCTTCTCGATCAGGAGATAAGTAGATGAATCTAATGTCTTTATATATTGGCTTATGTTCCTGCTCTTTTAAGATTTCAGTTTTCTTTTTGTTAGAGTGGCGGATTAGTGAAATGGCTCTTAATAAACGTTTACGATTATTAACGTGGATCTTTTTACTTTCCTCAAGATCTAATTCTTTTAAAAGTTTATGAAGTTCTTCATTAGTTAACTTTTCTAAATCCTCATCAACAGGAACTTCTTCTTTTTCAAAGCTATAATCATATAGGGCTGCTCTAACATATAAGCCAGTACCACCAACAAGAACGACATCATCATATTTATCCAATAAATTAGATAATTCTTTTCGACATAACTCTTGAAACTCCATTACTGAGAATGTTTCGTCAGGTCTTTTGATATCTAAGAGATGATATTTGTAATAGTGTGGGTCGCTCTTATCAATCTTTGCGGTACCAATATTCATATCTTTATAAATTTGAAATGCATCAAAATTAATCGCTTCGCAATGTAACTTATCCAAAAGATAATTAGCGAGTTCAGTTTTTCCAGAACAAGTTGGACCCATTATTACGTAAATCATTGAGATTATTATAAATAAAAAAGAAGTGAAATCAATCACTTCTTATTTACGATTTTACTGATCTCGATTAAATAGTTACTCACTTCTTCTTTAAGATAGTTGTAGTTAACCACTAAAGGGTGAGCATTATATTTGGCTAATAGATCTTTGTGTAATTCATCCTTATGATGAGCTTTTGCTAAAGCAATATCTTTCTTTAACTCATTAATCTCATTATTCGATTCATAAAGCTTTTTCACCCTTAGATATTCTACAATTAATGTATCTTTATGAATTTCTTCTTTTAACTCTTTGGCGAGTTCAAGCGTTTCATTCATCCACTATTTCTCCAATTAATGAATAAGTATGACTTTCTAATATCTTAACGTTAACGATTTTTCCAACTAAAGATTCATCGCCTTTAAAGTGGACAAGTTTATTAGATTCAGTATAACCAGAAAGCATATTTTTATCTGTCTTACTAACTCCATCAATTAAAACTTTATAAACCCCACCAATATAGGATTTAGAATCTTTTTCAATGTTAACCTCCAAATGCTTAACAAGCTCTTTGAATCTTTTGCTTTTATCAGCATAGCTTACATTGTCTTCTATTTTTGCAGCAGGTGTTCCTCTTCTTGGGGAATAAATGAAAGTAAATGCAGACTCGTATTTCACCTCATCAACAAGGGTAAGGGTCTCATTAAATTGTTCTTCAGTTTCATTAGGGAAGCCCACAATAATATCAGTAGATAAAGATAAGCCAGGAATCTTATTTCTCATCTCATTAACTAAAGCAAGATAATGTTCTCTTGTATATCGTCTTCCCATGAGGCGTAAAACTTCTGTGCTTCCAGACTGAACAGGAAGGTGAATACACTTCATGATGTTATCGTATTTCGCAATAATTTCTATCATTTTGCTGGAGAAATCCCAAGGATGAGAAGTTGTGAACCTGATTCTAGGGATACCCATTTTGGCTGCTTCTTCAAGTACATCAGCGAAGTCATGACCTTCATCAAGATCCTTGCCATACGCATTAACGTTTTGGCCTAAGAAAGTAATCTCTTGATAACCAGCTTTTTTAAGCTCTCTAACTTCATCCATGATATCGGCAAAGTGTCTACTTCTTTCTTTGCCCCTAGTATACGGAACAATACAGTACGTACAGAACTTATTACAGCCGTAAATAATGTTCACATACGCTTTAAATTCATTATTTCTAGATACGTTTTTATTTTCGACAACTTCACCTTGTTTAGACTTAATCGCAATTAACCTAATATCGTTATGATACGTTTCGTAAATTAAGTCTAATAATTGGTCAATTTCATGAGTGCCAAAATAAAGATTAGCTTCAGGGAATTTGCTAATTAAAATATCTAAGATTTCTGGTTGTTCAACCATGCATCCACAAATCCCTAAAACAAGTTTTTTATTAATCTTACGGTACTTCTTTAAATTACCAATATCACCATAAACTTTATCTTCAGCGTTCTCTCTAACTGCGCAGGTATTAATAATGATGACGTCAGCCTCGCTAGGCTCACTAGTTTGAGTAAAGTTAGAAGACTCTAACATTCCTCTCATAGTCTCCTCATCACGGATATTAGCCTGACATCCAAAAGTGTGAATATAATATTTCTTCCCTTTTCCTAATTCTTTCATCTCTTCAAGACGAATAGGAGAATATACTAAAAACTCAGTCTCAGATTTTACTCTAGACTTAGCATCATTTAAATTTGGGTAATTAATAATCTTTGTTTTCATCTTATTTCTCTTCTAAATAATAGATTGGGAATATTTCTTTACATTTACCAGTTAAGTCATCAATATCAAGCACTACTGCGGAGAATAAGCCTCTGCCTTCGTTAGGAAGATCGAATCGAGATTGTTCTCCATATATGATTTTATTAACCACAGTGTTTTGATCAAAACCTAGCGCGCCATCTGCATAACCAGTCATTCCGACATCAGAGATATAGGCTGTTCCACCTTCTAATATTTTATAATCCTTAGTTTGTACGTGGGTGTGAGTGCCTAGTACTGCTGAGACCTTGCCGTCTAAAGCAAATGCTAGGCAAAGCTTTTCTCCAGTAGCCTCCGCATGGAAGTCTACAATATGGATGTCTGCTTTTTCCTTATTATTAATTAATTCAATTAAGGAATAATAAGGGTTATTCACTTCTTCGTTCATGAAGACTGAGCCAAGAACATTAGTAACTCTAATAGTGACGCCGTTTAATTCGTAGACGATGCTTCCTTCTCCTGGATACGGGTGAAGTAGATTAAGCGGTCTAATTAGTCTGTCAGTGGTATCAATATACTTGCGTAAGTCGTTTTTACTATCGTAGTGATTACCTAAGGTAATCGCATCAATACCACTATCAATTAATTCTAAATAATGATGTCCTAACAATCCTTTACCATGTGTCACATTTTCTCCGTTAGCGATAACGAAATCAATATGATATTTATCCACAAAGGTTTGTAAGTGACTTTTAATGACACGTCGGCCAATTTTGCCGACGATGTCACCAATAAATAAAATTTTCAAATTAACTCTTTTCTAGAAGTAATTACTTCGCAGTTTCAATCGCACGATATTCACGAATGACGGAAACTTTAATTTGTCCTGGATAAGTCATTTCATTTTCGATACGTTCTTTAATTTCTCTTGCGAGTTTAAAAGCACCGATATCATCAATCTTATCAGGAATGACCATAACTCTTAATTCTCTACCAGATTGCATCGCATATGATTGATAGACACTATCATAGGATTTACAAATCTCTTCGAGTTTTTCAATTCTTTGAATATAGTTTTCAAGCATTTCACTTCTAGCGCCTGGTCTAGCAGCACTTAAAGTATCAGCAGCTTGAACTAAGTGAGAGATCACATATTTAGCTGGAACATCTCCATGGTGAGACTCAATCGCATTAATAACAACATCGCCTTCCCCGTATTTTTTAGCAAGTCTAGCACCAACTTCAACGTGGCTACCATCAGTTTCATAGTCGATAGCCTTACCAATATCGTGAAGTAAGCCAGCGCGTTTAGCTAAGTTTTGGTCTAAACCAAGTTCAGCAGCCATAGAACCTGCTAAATAAGCAACTTCAATAGAGTGTTCTAAAGCGTTTTGTCCATAGGAGGTACGATATTTTAATCGACCAACATAATCTAAGAGTTCTTTATTAATTCTTGGTAAGCCAAGTTTAAAGGCCACATCTTGACCAGTCTTATGGATATTTTCTTCGACTTCTTGTTTACATTTCTCAACAATTTCTTCAATTCTGCCTGGCTGAATTCTGCCGTCTTTAATGAGCATCTCTAAAGACATTCTAGCAATTTCTCTTCTAACAGGGTTAAAGCAAGAAACAGTAATAACTTCAGGAGTATCATCAATAATTAAATCAACACCTAAAAGTGTTTCTAAAGTACGAATGTTACGACCTTCTCTACCAATAATTCTTCCTTTCATTTCGTCGTTAGGAAGGGCAACAACAGAGACAGTCTTTTCAATGGTGGTTTCTTGAGCATATTTAGACATTGCTTGTACAAGCATTTCTTGGGCTTTAGCAACCACTTGATCTTTAGCTTCTTCTTCTTTGTTTTTGATATAAGAAGCAATTTCTCTAGAAACTTTAGATTCCACTCTCTTGAAAAGTTCGTCTTTAGCTTCTTGAGTTGACATTTGAGCGACCTTTTCAAGTTCAACGATAATAGAATCAATCTTCTCTTGTAAGGAAGCTTCTTTCTTATCAACATCTTTTAGTCGACGGTTAAGAGTTTCGTTCTTTTCATCAAGAGTATTCTCCTTTTGAATAAGAGCAGCGTCTCTTCTATCGATGTTTTGTTCACGTTGGAATAATTGTTTTTCTTGAGCGGATAATTCCAACTTTCTTTCTTTGATTTCTTTGTCCGCTTCAATCTTCATTTCATTAACAACTTGTTTACCGTCTAATTGGGCGTTTTTGACAATATGTTCTGCTTTAATTTCTGCTTCACGAACAATTTTGCCGGCTTTGTTTTGATCTCTTTTATTCTTAAAAAATGGAACAAAGAAAACAATCGCCGCACCAACAAGTAAACCAGCAACAGCACAGATAATTGGTAAACCAATTTCCGTGAATCCACTTAAAATGTGCATGGGATAAATCCTTTCTAATATAAATATATAGTCAAAAGACTATTTACCTAAATCAACTTAAAATAATGCTATAAGTATGATCTTTATTATGTAACAGGGCGAGCCCTGATAAATCTTTTCTCGTTGGAGAATCTATAGGTAAGTACCTTCCGCAGGTACGAAAACATTATAAATGAATTATCTATTTATAGGAAAGAATAATTTATAAAAATTATAATAGCGGAGTAATTATTTTAATTAATCCACATATAGATCTAGAAACAATTCCGAGTTTGAAATCAACTGGGACTAACTCTGATTTATTAATCATATCTTTAAAATCATTACTAATTTCTTTGATGCATGGGTTCTTATATAACAAAGCCCCACATTCAAAGTGATGGACTAAACTTCTAAAGTCGAAGTTAATCGTACCCACAAAACCTAATTCATCGTCCGCCAAAGCGGTCTTCATATGGTTAAATCCAGGAGTATATGTATAAATATGGACACCAGCTTTTAACAATACTTTAAAGTGTGATTTTGCAACTTTATAAACAAGTTTTTTATCTGGAATTCCTGGAACAATTAAATGCACATCTACTCCTCGTAACGCCGCATTTCTCATTGCTTCCATTAAGCGGTAAGTAGGAATTAAGTATGGAGTAGAAATATATACTTTCTTAGTCGCGTAATTAATGATGTTGATATAATTTTGTTCACCAATTAAGTGATCATTAGTGTAGAATCCAGGACCATCCCCAAATGGAGCGACAAAACCTTCATCATTAAATACTGGATAATCGAAATCTAAATAAGGTGACAAAGGTGTTATTTCTTTACTAGCGATATCAAAGTTTTCAATAAAGGTAGTAATTAAATTAGAGATTGCTGTTCCTTCAATCTTCACCATTGTATCTTTCCAGGGTCCAAATCTGGTGATGATATTAGCGTATTCATCAGCGAGGTTGTTCCCTCCAGTGAACGCCATTTGATGGTCAATGACCACTATCTTTCTATGGTCACGGTTATTGTAAACACCAGATAAGATTGGTCTAAGTGGATGGAACTTACAGCATTTAATGCCGTACTTCGCTAATCTTTTTGGAGTTCTACTGGAAATGGTGCCATTGCTTCCTAAATCATCATAAACAATTTTAATTTTTACACCTTCTTGGGCTTTTTGAATAAGGATATCCTTAACTTCACTCCAGAGTTTGCCATCAGTAATAATAAAGAATTCGATAAAGATAAACTTTTTAGCTTTCTTTAATCCTTCAATTAAATCAGGGAAGAAATCATCTCCCACTCGATAATAAGTAACTCTATTATTTTTAAAAGCACCCACTCTTGCGGTATTTAAAATATATTCAAACGCCCCTTTAGCCCTACCAAGTTCATCTTCTAACTTAGTAAACTCTAAACGGTATTTTTCATAATATGGCTCTAATTCATTTAAAAAACCCCTGATGTATTTAGTTTCTTTTCTTGGTAGCCCGTGGTTCTTAAAAATCAAGAAGAACACCACAGAGGCAACAGGGAAAACGAATAAGAACACTAACCAAGGGATTTTAAACTCTGGATCTTCAAATTTGTTAATAACTCTAAAGAAGATAATTATTGCTATTGCAAATGCTGCAATTCTAGTCCAACTAAAGATTCGGTTAATGATAACAAGAACATTTAATGCTTCTGGTCTTCTAGAAATAATCTCGGCAAAGATATATGTATCGAGACCTAGCTCGAAGAAGACGACAATTAAAATTTCTAATAGTAGAAATATCGCCGTAAACAGAAATCCAGAAGTAAATAAACGTCTTAGTTTTTTCATTAACTACTTAGTTTCTTTAATAGCCTTTAATAATTCTTCTTTAACATCTTCATTACTATGGATGTATTCTTTAGCAGTTTCTCTACCTTGAGCAATCTTGCTACCATTATATTCGAACCAGGCTCCGCTCTTTTTAATTAGGCCTAATTCAACAGCGCGGTCTAAGATTTCACTATCTTTAGAAATACCTTTTCCATAGATAATATCAATTTCACATTGTTTAAATGGTGGAGCAACTTTATTCTTCACCACTTTAATACGGCAGGTGTTACCAGTTACATCACTACCAGTTTTAATAGCTTCTGTTCTTCTAATATCTAATCTAATAGATGCATAGAATTTTAAGGCTCTTCCTCCTGAAGTTGTTTCTGGATTACCGTACATCACACCAACTTTTTCTCTTAATTGGTTAATAAAGATAATTGTACAGTTATTTTTATTTAATGTACCTGCGAGCTTACGCATCGCTTTAGACATAAGTCTAGCTTGCATACCAACTGAGTTATCACCCATTTCTCCATCTAGTTCAGCTTGTGGGACTAAAGCAGCAACACTATCAACAATTAATAAGTCGATTGCTCCACTACTAGCAAGCATCTCCGCAATTTCTAGAGCCTGCTCACCACTATCTGGTTGAGATAAGATTAGCTCATCAATATTAACACCTAAATTCTTTGAGTATTCAGGGTCAATAGCATGCTCGGCGTCAATAAAGGCAGCTCTACCACCTTGTTTTTGACACTCCGCAATAGCGTGCAAAGCTAGAGTAGTCTTACCGCTACTTTCAGGACCATATATTTCAATGATTCTACCTTTTGGATATCCACCAACACCAAGGGCCTCATCTAAAAGTAATGATCCACTTGGAATAACGGATACTTCCACATTTGGTCTTTCGCCGAGTTTCATTACGGCGCCTTTACCAAATTGTTTTTGAATTTGTTTTAGAACTTCGTCGAGTTCTTTTTCGTTAAGTTTTTCTTTGTCCATTTTTCATGGCCTCCTCATATATATAAAGAGCGGTTTTTTTCGAAAATTTGTGAAAAAAATTTAATTATTTTGCAAAATTAATGATTCTAAAAGATCGAAAGCAATATAAATTGCTTTGTTTTGAATCTCTTCTCTAGAGCCTTCTAAATTAAAAGAATGAACTTGAGCGGTATCTAAAAAGGCAACGCCAATATGAATTTCTCCTACTGGTTTCCCTTCCATTGCACTAGGTCCGGCGTTACCAGTAAAAGATACACAATAATCAACATTAAGAAGTTTCTTACCATTACTCGCCATTTGGGCTGCCACTTCTTTAGAGACAACGCCAAATTCATCAATATCTTTATAAGAAATTCCAAGTAATCTATTTTTCTCTTCAGTGGCATAAGTCACTAAAGCACCCTTAAAGAAATGTGACGCTCCACTAACAGAAGTAATTTCTTTAGCGAATAAACCACCCGTAAAAGATTCAACAGAGCCTAGAGTTCTGCCTTTATCTCTAAATAATTTATTAATTCCAATGCTATCCATTATTATTTGCTTTCTAAAAATGCTTTACGGTTTTGCCACACATAGATAACTCCACTAATGAAGGAAGTTAAAGTAGCAGCATAGACAATAAACATCGTTACTGTTAAATAAGGATTGGTGTTATTTGGATACATATAGTGGAATGGAAAATCATTCAATAACACGCAAGAGATTGCTACCATTTGTAGGACAGTTTTTAACTTGCCAAAAATGTTAGCAGCAATAACTACACCCTTTTGAGCAGCGATGAATCTTAATGCATCAACAACAGTGTCTCTAGCAACCATAATGATGACACACCATACAGGGATAAAAGCAGTTTGTTCTAAGTTATAACTAGCGAACACACTAGGAGCGCATAAGAAGATTAACATTGAACTAACTAAGAGCTTATCCGCAACTGGATCTAAGAACTTACCTAAGTCAGTAACTTGGTTGTTTTTTCTAGCAAGTTTGCCGTCTAAGTGATCAGTGTAACTAGCAACAACAAAAAACACAAAAACGAATAAAAAGATTAAGTTTAGACGGGTATTTCCTAAAATTGGAGTGTGTAAATCAGGAATTAACGATAAAACAAATAATGCGATAATAAGCACTACTGTTGCAATAATTCTTGAGAATGTAATTTTTGTTGGAAGATTCATAATCTCTCTCCTTTTAATAGTGAGTCTTCGACCCTGTAAGCCATGTTTTGTCTAGGATGATAATTTATCTAAGAATAATCTTACTTGAATCGATTCGTTTCTCTATCAAGTCTCCCCTACCAAATTTGGGTTTCTCGCTTATGGGGTTTACCGCGTTCCACCTTATTCTTTCAAATAAGCTCCGTCACTGTGGCACTTTCAGGAATTTTACCATGGGTTGCCCTTTAGGTTAATTTCCGCCGTCATGCACTCCTACATGCCTAACGTTATTTTTTCCGTTAGCGTAATCACTACAACCATCACAGATTGTGCGAGCATGGACTTTCCTCTAACTAACTAGTAGTCAGCAATCATCTAGGTCGAAGGTTTTTTATTTTAATTCTTCGGGAATAGAACCAATGTGGTCTTTAATGTACATCTCCAACTTCCCGATACGATGGAGTAACTCATAATTATCGATATGAACGGCCTTGTCTTTTGGAAGATATTTAATTTTATCTTTTTGCTTTGCTAACTCTTCGCTTAATCTAACATTCTCTTTTTTAAGCTCCGCTAGTTCATTTAGAAGGGTTTTAACATCTACCGAAGATGTAGCTTCAATTTTTTTATAATCTTCAATAATTTCATCTAATACTGCGTCAACTTCATCAGGATCATATCCACGTTCCGCAGATTTAAATTTCTTATTTAGAAGAGAATTAGAATTAAAACTAAGGTCTTTGTTCATATACTCTACTATTATCTCTTATATCTAGACATTTTTCTATGAAAAATTTATAAATATAATCTTTTTTTAAACAAACTTCATTTCCCTTTTTCTTGAAAAGAACATTTTCTATCGTTAATATAGAAAACGATGAAAAAAGTTAATCGCATTTTAAAAGGGAGAAAACATATCTGTTTCTTAGATTTCGAGGGAACACAATTTTCTCATGAAATGATTGCCTATGGAGCCTATTTCACATATGTAAATAAAGAAGGCCAAATTACAAAAGCAAAAAGCCCAATTAGAAACTATGTGAAAAGTAAGAACTCTATCGGCAGATTCGTTAAAGAACTTACTGGGATTACTGAAAAAGATTTAGAGATGTATGGAGTAGAATTCTCCAAGGCTATTAATGAAATTAAAAAGTATTGTGGAATGGCGTTTAAGAAAACTCTATTTGTAACATTTGGTAATCACGATATTAGAATTTTAAATCAGTCTTGTTCATATAACTTAGACGCTCCTAAAGAATTATGTGACATTATCAAAAAGAACTATTTTGATTTCCAATCTTTAATCTCCGAATTTGTCAAAGATGATATTGGTAATCCATTATCTCTTACCCACTACTTAGAATTATTTGGAATAGAGTTTGATGGCAAAGCCCATGATCCAATGTATGACGCTGTTAATCTCGCTAAACTCTATAGTGTTTTCCTTAAGGAAAAAGATATTGTTTTAGAACAATACTGCAAAGTTTTAAATAGAAGCAATATTGGTCCAGAACCAGTAAATAAAGCTATTAAAAAATTACTTAATGGTGAAAGTGTTTCTCCAGAAGAATTTAAACAATTCATTAAAGAGTATATCGACTAATGATTAGATATCCTAACGGACAAGTATACAAAAAAGAGGATTCTAAAAAGAAAAAGAAATCCTCTACTGAATTATCCATTTCCAGTGCTAACCGTGGAATGAGTTTTGAAAGTGATATCAATGTCTCTAATGAATATTATAAAGATAAAGATATTTGTTTAATTACTAAAAGACCAACTCCAATTAATGTGGTGAAAGTTGATTACTCTAAAGGCGCAAAAATCACTCATGCTTATTTTGAAGAGCAATCCACTACTGACTATAACGGGGTATATAAAGGAAAATATATAGACTTTGAAGCAAAAAACACAAAAAATAAAACATCTTTTCCACTTAATAACATCACCAAACATCAAATTGAACATTTAAAAAGAGTAATTGCTCACGGAGGCATCGCTTTCTTTATTATTCAATTTGAATTATTAGATAAAGTGTTTATTTTAGACGCTAGTTATGTGATTCATTTTTATGAACGTGGAGAAAGAAAATCGATCCCATTATCATGTTTTGAAGAATCAGGAATCGAAGTTGAGAGAAGCTATAATCCTCGCTTAAAATATATTGACGCGATCGATAAATTATATTTCTAATTTTTACAGTATTTTTTAATTTTACATTCACTGCATTTTGGATTTCTAGCAGTGCAGAAGTATCTACCAAAATGAATGAGTTGATGATGAGATTTAATCCAAGATTCTTCTGGGATTATTTTTTTAAGTTTTCTTTCTATATCGATTGGTTCATCAGTCTTTCTAGCAATCCCCAAACGATTAGAAATACGAATAATATGAGTATCTACTGGTAAATCTGGAATCTTAAAAACTTCACATCTAATAACTCCAGCAGATTTATTTCCTATACCAGGCAGTTTTTGGAGTTCGTCTTTATCACTAGGTAAAACAGAATTAAATTCATGATATAAAACTTCAGCGATACCTTTGATGTTTCTTGCTTTGTTCTTAAATAAACCAAGAGATTGGATTTCATTTTCGATATCTTCAATATCGGCATCCACAAAAGATTTAAGAGTTGGGTATTTCTTAAACAGATGCGAAGTCACCGCGTTCACTGATTTATCAGTGGTTTGAGCAGAAAGCATCACAGCGATCACCAATTCATAATCTTGAGAATAAAAAAGCTCACATTTTGCGTTTGGAAAAAGTGAGTCTAGATATTGCGATATTTCATTAAATTGTTCTTTATTTAGCATTAATCTTTATTGATCCAAGGTATTTTAGCAATACGAATAGTCTCTTCTAAATTTTTATCCCATTCTTCACTTAATGGGGTGTGACCTTCAGATTGTAAATCATCTCTTTGAGACCAACTGAGAAGGATTTTATCCACGCTGCGTAGGGTTTTTTTGTTTTTTGAGAGTGCTTCTTTTAATGCGTCGATGATAGTTTTATCGCTATATCCAAAAGAAATCCACTCATGAATTTTTGCGACTTCGACAGGAGATAAAGAACGTCCTAAGAGTTTTTCATAATTAGTGTAGACATTCTCTAGTTCTTCTTTGATTCTAGTAGAACTTTTTTCCTCTTCCTCTTTAGATAAGAATAATTGGAATTCTCTATAGAGTTTTTGTTTGAGTGGTTCAAGGGTGGCTACAGTGTTTTTACCCATTGTTTTATATTCGAACATTCCTTTGGTAATGAGTTTAGCTAAAATCTTATCGATTTCTTTAACATCTAAAGTCATTTTTAAAGACAAGAGATCAGCGGTTACAAATGGATTACCTTGGCTGATAAGATGATCAATAACGAAAATAGTCGCTAACTCATTTTCATTGAGTTTGAGTTTTCGATAATTCTCGATTAATAAGTATCTAAAATCTATAGCTTCAGTAATCATGTATATGTAATATAGCACACTTCGATAATAATTATAAATTATTTATATCGAATTTTTCTAAGATAGACTTTAGTTCACTTTGATGATGACACTTACGTATCTCTTCAAGTATCTTTTCTTTTCTAAGCTGATGTAATAGTTCTTTATTGTTAGCAATTACTATTTCTAATTCAGTATCAATAGAAAAATCTAAATCTAACTTAAATCTATAGATACGTACTATTCTTAGTGGATCCTCTTTAATTCTGATTTCTGGATCACCTACCATTTTAATCACCTTATTATTTAAATCAGTAACACCATTAACAAAGTCGATAACATTTAAATCTTTATCTAAATATAAAGCGTTAATTGTGATATCTCGACGTGGATAATCTTCCTTAATATCTTTAGTGAAAAACACGACATTTGGGTGTCTAGAATCGACGTAGCCCGCCTCTTTTCTAAAAGTTGTTAGGTCAAACTTCACACCTTTATAAATGAATTTAACAGAGCCAAAACGAGCAAAAGTATAATCAGCGTTTTCTAAAAATTCTTTTACTTCATCAGGAGTAGCGTCGCTTACTAAATCCATATCAGATAAAGGAATATTTAAAAGGTAGTCCCTAGTAGAACCGCCTACTAAATATAATTGAAAACCATACCTTTCAAATAAGTCGACAAGTTCGATAAATAAACTGATTTTAGAATTCATGTATAAATAATATATTTATTTGTTATCAAAAAAAAGACCCGAAGGTCAATTTTTTATGATGATTATTTGTTGAGCTTTGCTTTGAATTCTTTGGCCAAATGCACAGTTACAGTCTTCTTAGGTTTGATTTCGATTGCTGTATGTTTCTTAGGATGTGTACCTTTTCTGCCCGCTTTTGTTTTAGTCTCGAACACACAGAAGTTCTTAATATTGACTGAATCCCCTTTCAGCAAAGCTTCCATGATGAGGTCGAACGTCATATCAACTGATGTCTTGGCATCGACTTTTGATAAGTGTGCTTTCTCAGCGACAAGCTCGATGATCTCATTCTTATTGAGCTTTTTCATCCCCTTATCTCCTTGTTAACGTAAATAAATTATATAATGAATTTTAACTACTTTCTATGTTTTTTTAAACTAATCTTTATAGGCGTTCCTTCAAAATTAAATGTTTCTCTTAATCTGTTTTCTAAATATCGTTGATATGAGAAATGCATAAACTCTGGGTCATTAACAACAAGGCTAATTGTAGGTGGCGCAGTGAGAATTTGTGTAGAATAGTATATCTTTAAACGCCCACCATTGAAGTCTGGAGCTTGGTTCATGACTTGCGCTTCTTGAATGACATTATTCAAAATAGAGGTTTGAATTCTAGTATGGTATGCCTGGTGAACAAGCATCAAAGATTCAAACAATGTATTTACCCTTCTTTTTGTTAATGCAGACAAAAATACGACCGGTGCATAATCTAAGAATTTATACTCATTTCTAATTATTTTTTCATAAGATGACATAGTGTTAGTATCTTTATCTACAAGGTCCCACTTATTAACCACAATGATAATAGCTTTATGTAAATCAGTCGCATATTGAATGACGTGTTTATCTTGTTCAGTGATACCAGCTTTGCCGTCTATAACAAGTAAAACAATCTCACTTCTTTCAATAGCCTTAAGTGCTCTTATTGCAGAATATTTATCGATGGCTTCATAGATTTTTCCTTTTTTCTTTAAGCCAGCAGTATCAATAACAACGTAGTTAACACCATCCTTAGTAAAAGGTGTATCTATTGAATCTCTAGTAGTTCCAGATATATCACTGACGATAACTCTTTCTTGAGATAAAATCGCATTTGTTAGTGAAGATTTGCCAACATTTGGTCGACCAATTAAACAAAACGTTACTGTTTCTTCATCAGTTTCATTTTTGTCTTCTGGGATCTTATCAATGATGCGATTTAAAACATCGCCTATACCTACACCATGACTTCCAGATACTGGAATTGGTTCCCCTAAACCAAGAGAATAAAACTCTGCAGCGTTAGCAGCTTGTAAGCCTTCATCAATCTTATTTACTAATAATAAAATCGGCTTTTTAACTTTACGTAGAAGCTTTGCCACCATATGGTCATCGGTGGTAACTCCGACCTTGCCGTCAACCACAAATAAAATAATGTCGGCCTCATCTATTGCGATATTTGCCTGTACTCTAATTTGTTCTTGAAATGGCCTATTTGCGACTTCGATTCCACCAGTATCAATAAGAGTAAAACTCTTACCTAACCAATTAGCAGTGCCATATAATCTATCTCTGGTAATTCCAGCTTCATCGTCTACAATGGCTCTTCTATCACCAATAATACGATTAAAAATCGTTGATTTACCAACGTTAGGACTTCCAACAATAGCAACAACCGCTCTAGCCATTAATACCTTTTTCTTCTAATTTTGCATTAATAATTTCAATAACTTTGCAAACCACTTCTTCAACAGACATAAAAGATGTATCTAAAGTTAAAGCATCAGGTGCACACTTTAAAGGTGCAAATTCTCTATGAGAATCAATGTAGTCTCTTTTTCTAACATCGTTTTCAATTTCTTCTAAGGTACACGAAATACCTTTAGCGATATTTTCGTCATAACGACGAACCGCTCTAGTTTCCACAGAAGCAATTTGGAATATTTTTACATCAGCATCAGGGAGAACATAAGTACCAATGTCTCTGCCATCCATAATAACGGAATGTTTAGCAGCCATGGCTCTTTGCTGATCAACTAAAAATAATCTAATGTCTTTATAGGAAGCAATGTAACTAACGTTGCCAGAAACACGTGGTTCTCTGATTTCTTTTGTGACATCGAATTCATTACAAAGGACCTGTCCATTAGGTCTTAATTTTATAGTCACTTCAGGAATTAACGCGCAGCAGGCCGCCTCGTTTTGACAATCAACACCTTTTTCCATGCAATACCAAGTGAATGCTCGATACATCGCTCCGGTATCAATATAGGTGTATCCTAAGCGCTTAGCAACTTCCTTCGCAACAGTAGATTTTCCAGCAGCGGCTGGTCCGTCAATAGCAACAGTAATTTTCATTGTTATGTCCTCCTAAAAGATAATTATTCCAAATATTACAAGTAGAGCAGTTATACTAACAATTGCTAAAGCAATAGATAAGTTAATCACTCTATTTTTAATTTCAATTTTCTTAAAAAAACCCGCTTCGTCAGCGAAATTATCGTGAGTCGAAGGGGTCTTTAAAACAGGGATATTGTCACTTCTAGCGGCAATAGCTTGACGATATTTACGATATTTCTCAATTCGTGTCCCTGCCATAATTTATAAATAAATTATCGATCTTTCATCATTGGGAATAAGATGACTTCTCTAATGTTCTCTTGATTTGTAAGTAACATCACAAGCCGATCGATACCCATCCCAATTCCACCTGCTGGTGGCATACCATATTCAAGAGCCTCAATAAAGTCATTATCCATTTCGTTGGCTTCTTCATCACCTAACTCTTTGGCTTTAAGTTGAGCTAAGAATCTTTCTTTTTGATCAATAGGATCATTAAGTTCAGTATAAGCATTCGCTAATTCTTTACCGTTAACAAAGAGTTCAAATCTTTCGGTATAACGTGGATCTTTGCCTTTTTTAGTTAATGGAGAAACTTCAATCGGATAAGAATATACGAAGGTTGGTTGAATTAGTTCTGCTTCGCAGAATTCTTCAAAGAATTCATTCATAACGTGTCCAACAGTGTTCTTATGCTTTTCTAGTTTAATGCCCTTTTCATCGGCTAATCTCTTAGCTTCTTCAAAGTCATAAATCTTTCTAAAGTCGATACCAGTCTTTTCTAAAATTAGATCAGCCATGGAAACCCATCTAAATGGTTTATGGAAATCCAAGACTTTATCTTGATAAGTTACTATATCACTACCAGTAACATCTTTTGCAGCTTTTCTAATCATGCCTTCGGCAAGTTTTCTCATTCCTTGTAAATCAGAATAAGCTTGATAAGCTTCAATAGTTGTAAATTCTGGATTATGGGTAGCATCCATTCCTTCGTTTCTAAATAAACGTCCAATTTCGTAGACTCTTTCCATACCACCAACTAATAATCTTTTAAGATTAAGTTCGGTAGCAATTCTTAAATAGAAATCTCTATCTAACGCATTCATATGTGCAACAAACGGGCGTGCATTCGCGCCACCAAGAATTGGAGATAAAACTGCAGTTTCCACTTCTACAAATCCTTGTGCATCTAAATAAGATTGAATGCTTCTAATTAATTTAGGTCTAGCAAAGGCAACTTTTCTAGATTCATCGTTAACGATGAGATCTAAATATCTACGTCTACTTCTTTCTTCAACATCTACTAATCCATGGAATTTTTCTGGGAGTGGATGTAAACATTTAGTTAGGTGAGTATATTTTTCTGCTCTAATGGTTAATTCACCACTACGGGTTTTCATTACACGTCCACGAACTCCAACAATGTCGCCGATATCAGCAAGCTTAAATAATTCATAGGCTTTCTTACCAACGACGTCGATGCCCATATAAACTTGGATGTTGCCAGATTTATCTTGGATATTCATAAAAGAGGCTTTGCCCATTCTTCTTAAATTTTTAATTCGACCGGCAACAGTAACGTACGGTTTATTCTTTTCTAAAGAATTAGGACTCTTCTTATCAAATAGAGAATGAACTTCACATGCTAAATGAGTAACTTTGAAAGCCTTTCCGAAAGGGTCAACCTTAAAAGACTCATACTTTTTAAGTTTTTCTCTTCTTACTAACTCTTGATCATTAAGATTTTGATTATCCATAGATAATGCCTCCACATCGAAAATAGTATATAGGAATCTTTGACCACTTTGTAGTCAAAATTAATTTATATCTCAATTTCTTTTTTATATTCTTCAATAATCCTAAGGAAATCAGAATATGTATTTAGTTCAGTAGATAACCTACACTTTAACTGTTTTGATTTTGGGAATCCATCGAAGAATTTAGTTGCAATACCTCGATATGTTCTCATGGCGACATTTTCGCCTTTTTCTTCAATAAATAATCTAGCTAATTCTAAACAAAAACCAATTTGTTGATCTAAATTATTTGTGAATAGTTCTTTATTATTAAAGTAATTATTAATATTGCTAACCAAAAGAGGATTTCCCACTCCTCCTCGAGCCACCATAACACCATCTGCACCTGTAATTTCCATAGCTCTAACAGCATCTTCAACCGTGTAGATATTTCCGCTAACAATCAATGGGACATTTACATTCTTTTTTAAATCTTTAACTAATTCCCAGTGTGGTTGACCACCATACATTTCTTTTGCGCTTCTTGGATGAATGGCAATTAGATCAACTCCAGCAGCAATTACTTCTTTAATTACTTCTTTAAATTGAGCTTTATTATTACCTGAACCAAGTCTAATTTTGACAGTTACAGGTTTGTGGGTCGCTTCTTTAATCGCTCTAACAATGTCTCCACATAACTTAGGATTATTCATCAAACTAGACCCTGCTCCAGTCTTGGTAACTTTAGGAACTGGGCAGCCCATATTGACATCATAAAAATCAATATTTGGATTCATTTTTTCACAAATTAATGCCGCTTTTGCCAAATTTTCTGCGGAATTACCAAATAATTGAACTCCTGTAGGGATGTCTAATCTTTCAAAAGTAACATAGGATTTTGTTTCTTTATTACCGTAGATTAAACCCATGTCAGAAACCATTTCTGTCACCACGTAACCAACACCAAATGAAGCATAAAATTCGCGGTAGGCAGAAGAAGTTATACCAGCCATTGGAGCTAGAATAATATTCGATTTTATTTCTAAATTTCCAAGTTTAAACATATAAGAAAAAGAGGGGATTATTCCCCCTTATTTTCTCCTTCAACCGGTTCAGGTTCAGGTTTAACGGTTTCTTCAACCTTCTCCTTTTCAACTTTTTTAAGGTGACGATGTTCGAGCAAATAATCGATCTCTTCTGCGGTGATTTGTTCATATTCAAGAAGAGTTTTTGCAATTAATTCAACATCATCTTTGTATTTAACGATAATGCTCTTTGCTTCTTCGTGGGCCTCGTTAATAATCTTTTGAACTTCTGCATCAATTTTCTCTGCTGTAGCTAAGGAGAAATTCTTTTGACTAGATGTATAATCACGTCCTAAGAAGACACTTCCAGTATCTCTTTCATATTGAATTGGTCCTAATGATGACATGCCTAATTCAGTAACCATCATACGGGCAATTCTAGTTGCCATTTCGATATCATTTTGGGCTCCAGAAGAAATATCATCAAAGAAAACCTCTTCAGATGAACGTCCACCAAGATAACCCACAATACGAGCAATAAGTTCTTTACGAGTAAGAAGGAATCTATCTTCTTCAGGTGTCATACGAACGTGCCCGCCGGTGTTACCACGTGGAATAATTGTAATCTTTTGAACTTTATCAGAGTGTTCAAGTTTCAAACCGATGATAGCATGGCCTGCTTCATGGTGAGCAACAACCTCGCGTTCATGTGCATTAAGGGAACGTGAAGATTTTGCTGGACCAGCAATTCTTCTATCAATAGCTTCATCAATTTCTGCAGTAGTAATTTCAGTTTTTCTTCTTCTAACTGCTAAGATAGCAGCTTCGTTCATGATATTTTCAATATCAGCACCGGAGAATCCCACTGTTCTTTTTGCAATAGCGGTGAAATCAACATCCTTAGCAAGTTTCTTGTTTCTAGAGTGAACTTTGAAGATCGCTTCTCTACCTTCTCTATCTGGTAAGGAAACAGTAATCTTTCTATCAAAACGTCCTGCTCTTAAAAGAGCCGGATCAAGAACATCATCTCTATTAGTTGCGGCCATAACGATAATACCGGAATTGTCAGAGAATCCATCCATTTCAACCAAAAGTTGATTGAGGGTTTGTTCCCTTTCATCGTTACCGCCACCTAAGCCAGCGCCTCTTTGTCTACCAACAGCATCGATTTCATCGATGAAGACTAAACATGGAGCATTCGATTTAGCGGTTCTAAACATATCTCTAACTCTACCAGCACCAACACCAACAAACATTTCAACAAAGTCGGAACCAGAAATTGAGAAGAATGGGACTCCAGCTTCTCCTGCAACAGCCTTTGCAAGTAAGGTTTTACCTGTACCTGGTGAACCAACTAATAAAATACCTTTAGGCAATTTAGCGCCAAACTTGGTGAATTTTTGTGGATCTTTAAGATATTCCACAATTTCTTCCATCTCTGCTTTTTCTTCATCGCAGCCAGCAACATCTTTAAATCTGACTTTAGAATCTTGAATTCTTCTAGCACGTGATTTATTGAAATCCATAGCTTGTCTATTAGCGCCGCCAATAGAACCAGATAATCTAGAGAATAAGAAGATAACGATAATAGCAGAACCAGCAAGCATGATGATAGTTGGTCCCCAACTATCCCACCAACTAGTTTGATAAACATCGTTAATCGCAATAGCCTCAGTAGTATATTTATTTACCCAAAAGGTAAGACTTTTAGCAGGTAATTCTAAAACTTCATCCTTAACATAAACATGACCTGGGTGTGCAGGATCATCTGGCATTTCAGTTACTGTAATAGAATCTTCTACAACCTTTACGGTATAACTTAATTCTTCACTTTCGTAAGTAGCTTCATCAACTGTGCAAGTATATTTAGTATTATTTGTAAGTTGACCACTCAAAGTTACATAACTACCTTCAAAATGGTGAGTAATAACCGTAGTCTTTACTTGCTTATTAACAAGAGCTTGAACATATGCTTTAGAAGTAAGAGGCGTGGAGTTATCTCTATTACCAAACATACGATAAGCAAAAATCGCAATTAAACCTGCGACTAATAATATAGAAAAAATAAAACCAAATGGAACTCTTCGTCTTGGCATATTGTTCGGATTGTTGTTATTTTCTGGCATAAAAATGTACCTCCATATCAATATTGATACGATATCTTAAAAAGATATATAGATTATATTAGTTTTTAGATAGTTTGAAAAGCAAAACCGAAGTTTCTATTTAACATAAAAACTTAGTTTATCAGACATTTTGAAATCTTTACGGTATCGAGGAATATATATAACTTCACCATTTTTGTTTAGGATAACTGGCCAAACCATTCTTTTTCTAAACGGTACCTTCCAATCAATTAAAAGTCTCTGCGCCTTAGCTTTATAACCATTGATAATAACAAAGTCGCTTTTTTTGATGTTTCGTATAGTTAAAGGATAATCATCAAAATCAATATTTCGATCAGAAGTGTCCATCTTAAAGTTTAAATGGAAAAATGGAGTGTCTAAAATCCCAGGGCATAATAAGGAATATTTAAATTCTCTTGGTTCAGCTTTATTAACTCCGAATTCAAAGAAATCATATTCCTTAAATAAATATAATCCTTTAAAAACAACGAACTGACCATTTGGTTTTGGTGATTTTAAAATTTTAATTAATTGTCCTACATTCTTTTTAGATAAACTAAATGAAGGATTAATATTTTTTACCAAATAATTTAAAGCATAACATTGAGAAGTAAAGTCTAATTGAAGCACATATTCAACTTCGCATAATCTATGTATATCAATGGAATTAAACATCTCATTTAATTTGGAATTGGCCTCGTTAATTTCGCTTAAAATTCGTTCGCGATCTCTCTCTAACATTTTAGAAACAACATTGTGTCTTATTTTGTTTCTCATAATTGAAATATCAAAGTTAGTTTTATCGATAGAATATGGGACGTTATTTTCATCACAAATATTTTGTAATTCAGATTTCTTGTAACCTAATAAAGGTCTAATAACGTTAACTCCATAAATCATTGTTTCAGCAGAAATACCATAAAAAATTGGGTTATTTTGTCGTTCTTTTTGCATTAAATACGTTTCAATGAGGTCATCTTGATGATGAGCAATGAGAGTTGCATCATAACCAAATTGTACACATAAGTCTTTAAAGAATTTATATCTAATTTCTCTACATGTAGTTTCCACATTTTTATCGATTTTTTCTTTTACATCATAGACGTATACTTTTACATTAAATTCTTTCGCGTATTTAAGTAAACCCATTACTTCAGAATCGCTTTCTTCCCTAAGGTGATAGTTAACGATTGCACAGGCAAAATGGTACTTATTTTTAGCAAGCAAATGGAAAAGCGTCATGGAGTCGGGTCCGAAGGAACATGCTAATAAATATTTCTTACTTTTATCTAGGTTCTTTAACGTCATAACTAGCTCTTTCTTTTTTACCTACTTTATCAACTTTAGAAATAATTGAAAATTCATTATTACCGAATTTAATAGTTATAGTTTCTCCACCTTTAATTTCAAAAGATGGTTTAGCGATTTTATCGTTTACTTTAACTAAACCTCTTTCACAGAACTCTTTAGCGATGGTTCTTCTTTTAATTATGCGGGAATCTTTTAAAAATAAATCTAATCTCATGTTTTTACTATTATCTCATTTGTATTAATAATATTTACTAATGATTTTAATATATTTTCTAAATCTATTAACCAATTTCCTCTTTTATTCATCACAATTTTGAATTTGTGATTGAGATAACTAATCTTAATAATAGATAAATAAGGAATAAGAGCTTCAAATAAGATGTTACCGATGCCCTTAATATTAATAAAGTTATCTCCTAAATATAATTCGACATTCATCTTATTTTCTTTTATATCATTAATTTCACATTGTTTGACCATTAAATCGATTGCTCTCTTATAGAAGAGTTGTTCAACCTCATCTGGTAAGCGTCCATAAATATCTCTTACTTTATTTTTAATTTCAGTTAAGGAGTCAATTGAAGATGCCGCTAAAATGTCGTGATAAAGTTCAATCTTATCGCTATCGGAGGCATATTCCGCTGGAATATATGCATCAAAAGCCAAGGAAAGAGTCTTGTTATATTGCTCTTCTTTATGATCAATACCATCTATTTTCTCTTTAACTGCTTCGTTTAAGAGTTTGATATACATATCTAAACCAATAGAATCAATAAAACCAGCTTGTTCAGGTCCTAAAATATCTCCAGCTCCTCTTATCATTAAATCTCTTTGAGCGATTTTATAACCACTTCCCAAAGCAGTAAAATCTTGTAATGCTCTTAGGCGCTTTTGAGTATCTTCTTTTAATACTTTATTGCCGTTATACATTAAATAAGCATAAGCGATCCTATTACCTCTACCGACTCGACCTTTAATTTGATATAACTGGGCTAAACCATATCTTTCAGAGTCATCGACAATAATCATGTTCGCATTTGGAACATCAATACCGTTTTCAATAATAGAGGTACAAACTAAAACTTGGATATCACCAGAATAGAACTTAATCATTGTATCTTCGATATCATTTCTAGTCATCTTTCCATGCGCAACTGCAATATTTGCGGTCGGAATTGCTCTTTTTAATCTAGAAGCTATCTCATAGATTGTTTCAATATCATTATGTAAATAGAATACTTGTCCATCTCTTCCTAACTCTCTTTGGATTAATTCTTTAATTACTTGAGTGTTAAATGGAGTAACATAAGTTTGTATTGGCATTCTCTCTCCTGGTGGAGTAGTAATTTGTGACATACTTCTCACACCTAATAAGGAAATCTGTAATGTTCTAGGAATAGGAGTTGCACTTAAAGTTAAAACATCAATATTAGATTTTAATTCCTTTAATCTTTCTTTTTGTTCTACTCCAAAACGTTGTTCTTCATCCACCACCAATAAACCTAAATCGTTATAAACGATATCATTAGATAAAAGCCTATGAGTACCGATAATTAAATGGATTTTCCCCGCTGCTATATCTTTGATATATTCCTTTTGTTTCTTTTCAGGAATTAATCTAGAGAATATTGCTATTTTAATATCAAACTTTGAAAATCTTTCTAACGCAACTTCGTAGTGTTGTCTTGCTAATAAAGTAGTTGGGCAAAGTAATACTGCTTGTTTACCCGAGTTAATACATTTAAATATCGCTCTAAAAGCAACTTCGGTTTTACCAAAGCCAACATCACCACATAGTAATCTGTCCATCGGGTGAATAGATTCCATATCGGTTTTAATTTCATCTAAGGATCTCACTTGATCTTTAGTTAATTCAAATTCGCAACTATCTTCAAAAGCTTTTTGGAATTCATCGTCTTTATTAAAGGCAAATCCTTCAATATGACTTCTTTCCACATATAAATTAAATAAACGTTCCGCTAAATCATGGATTCTCTCTTTAATTTTAGCCTTAGTTCTTTCCCAGTCTTTGGTGTGTAATCTAGATAATCTTGGTCTAGCGCCTTCTTTACCTAAATATTTTCTAATCAATTGGAATTGGGATAGAGGGACATATAAAATCTCTCCTCCGTGATACGCAATTTTTAAATAATCTTGATGTTTACCTTCTACCTCTAGGGTCTGTAACTCTAAGAATTGACCGATGCCTTGATATTCGTGAACTACATAATCCCCTGGAGTTAAATCTTCATAGCTCTTAAGAATCGTTCCTTCTTTAAATCTATTATCAAATCTAGTAATTCTAATCTTCTCATTAAATAATTCTTTAGAAGTGAGGAAAACTACTTTCTCACCTTCTAAAACAAAGCCGGAAGGAATATTAGAAATCGATAAACCAACTTGGTGTTTATTTGCTAATCCATATTCTTTAACCATTTCAAAAGGAATATGGGAAACATTAAGTAAATCAATAATCGAATTTAAGTGTTGTTTTGAACTTAATGAAATATTTACTAAATAGTTTTGATTAACATAGTTATGGATAATGTTAATGACATCACTATCTTTGGATACTTCAAAAGGAATATTCTTACAGTTAAAGACTATATCTTTTTCATTAGACTGTAATAAAGATGTATGAATAAGATTTCCTCTATTAAATCTTAACTCATCAAATGAATAGCACATCTTTAGATGGGAAATGGATTTTCCATTTTCAAATAGTTCTTGTAAGAAAGAGAAAAATTCTTCTTCAAGCATCTCTGAACTTGCTTTTATAGAAGCTTCATCCACTAAGACAGTCGTGTATTCTTTCGTGTAATCAAGTAAAGAACAAAGTCTATCATCTAATAGAGAATAATAACGATATAGTCTTGGAGTATATTGGAATTCAATTAGTTCTGATACATCATTATCCACCATATCTCTTAAATTAGAAAAATCAGTAGGATTAAGAACTTCCTTATCTTTTTCTAATTGCTCATAAATACGATTTGTAATCACTTTTAAATCTTCATCAGAAAGAATGAAATCGTTAGCGGGTAAGATGTTAACTTTTTCAACTTTTTCTTTAGATGATTGAGTGGCTAAATCAAATAACCTAATTGATTCAATTTCATTATCAAATAGTTCGATTCTAATTGGGTCATCATAGTTAACTGAATAAATGTCTAAGATATCTCCTCGAGACGCAAATTGAAGGGACTGATCAATTTTATTAACTTGGGTATAGCCCGCTCGAACGAGTTGTAGTTTTAATGATTTTAAGTCGATGGTCTGACCAATCTTAAAAGAAAAGGAACTATCTAAAAATAGCGATTTTTCGGGCAAAAACCTACTAATTGCTGAAATATTTGCGATAATCACTTCAGTTTTGCCATTTAAAATGCTATCTAAAGTATAGATGCGATTCGCACTCATTTCTTTAGACATGGCTAAAGTTTCAGCTCTAATTAACTCATCAGAAACATATAAAGAAATTTTATTTTTAGGTAGCAAACTAGTTAAGAATGTATAGAGCTTTTGAGCCTTATATAAGTTAGAAGTTATAAGAAGATATTTGCCTTTTTCTTCTTTAATAGAGGCCGCAGTTAATAAAGAGATTCCTACTAAATCGTCCACGACAAAATGCCCACTTTTTTCTAAGTAGGGGGGTATCGCTTTATTGGTTTTTAGCTTATCAAATAGGTTCGTCTAACTTCCTCCTTAATGATTGAATTTATTCATCGCACTATCGAAGCTATGTTTAAGAATTTCTTTAAGCGCCGCGACTGCATTATTAATTGCGTCATCGATTAATGGTCTTTCTTCTTTTAATGGCTTTCCTAAGACATAATCAATCGTATCAAATGTTGGTTTGCCAATTCCAATACGGATGCGTTTAATTTCTTCAGTACCAAGATTTTCAATAATGTTTTGAATTCCTTTATGACCACCACTAGATCCAGATAAGCGAAGTCTAATCTTTCCTGGCTCTAAATCTAAATCATCATAAATAACAATAATGTCTTGAGTTGGGATTTTAAAATAAGAAACAATCTCTCTAACAGATTCACCACTTAAATTCATATAAGTTTGAGGCTTAAGTAAATAAATATCTTCATCAAAGACTTTTCCTCTACCCACTAATCCTTTAAAGGCTTCCTTATCAATATCAATTTTTGCTAATTCAGAAAAAAGGTCGATAGTATCAAAACCCATATTATGACGAGTGTGCTCGTATTTCTTTCCAGGATTGCCTAGTCCAACAATTAATTTCATAATCGCTTAATATAATATCAAATTAGCAAATAAACATATATGTTAATTTGAAAATTGTTATATACTACTTACGTATGAAAATGAAAAATTGGTTAAAAACTCTTTTATCAGGAGTTGCCATCGGATTTGGTAGCGCAGTTCCTGGAGTCAGCGGCGGCACAATCGCTGTGATATTTGGTGTCTATAACAAGATTATTTGGGCTGTAAGCAATATCATTAAGCATTTTAAACAAGCAATTGTTATTGTTCTACCAGTTTTATTAGGCGTTGTTATCGGCTTTGTTCCAACATTTTTCTTAATGGAAAAAGCATTAAATGGTTTTGTGTTTGGTGTCATTTGCATATTTGCAGGTTTTATTATCGGCTCAATTCCTGGAATTAGAGATGAGGTAAAAGAAGTTAAACCTAATAAAAAACATTATATTGCTCTTATTGTTTGTGCTCTAGTTGCTGTTGGATTAGGCGTTGGTAGTGTCTTCGCTAAGGCGGATTTACAACAATATTTTGATCAAACACCTATTTGGTTCTATTTTGTTTTAATCCCTGTGGGTTTTGTAGCCTCTGTTGCTTTAGTGGTTCCAGGTGTTTCAGGCGCAATGCTTTTATTACTACTTGGTTTTTATAAACCTCTTATGAGTTTTGTAACCGGTTTTTTAAGTAGCTGGGCAGGCTTTGGACATTTTATTGGAATAATTGGTTGCTTAGCTATCGGTATTATTTTAGGATTCTTCTTTATTTCTAAATTAATGCACTATTTACTTAGTAAATACCACGATGTTACATTCTATTCAATTTTCGGTTTTGTTATTGGAAGCGTTCCTGCATTGTTTTATAACTACACAATTTGTGATTATTATCACAAGTGGATGGAGGGAAAAGCTGGCTATACGCCAATATATATTGAAATCCCAATTGGAATTGTGCTATTAATAGGCTTTACAATTCTTTCTTATTTATTAGTAAGATATAAACGTAAAGCAGAACAAAATGAAAAGGAAATCGCTGAATAAGATTTCCTTTTATTTTATTAATAAAATAATTATGCTTTAACTAAATTAATTGTAGCGGAATATATACCATCGGAAACAGAAGAGATATTCATAACAGAGAAACTCCATCCTAACGCTTCACCGCTATCTAAAAGTCCATTTTTCTTGTAGAATTGAGTTTTGTAACTGTTCATATCAAATGTATTGTTCTTGAAGAACAAATCAGAGTCAGTTAAATCAGCAGTTGAATTATAATCAATGTTTTTGTTTTGTCTAATCAAATGCAATAAATTGAATCTTTGATAATCCTCAGAATGGGTAAAGTCATAAGAGAACGAATTACGACCATAATCAGGATCTTCAGTGGAGTTACGATAGGTGTTGTTAAACGCGGTGTAAATATTACCATTTGAAGCAAACACATCGGTGGTAAGTTTATAATTCTTCTTATTAAATAATCTAGCGTCAACGTGCCATAATCTAATACCAACAGAAGAAGGTCCTTTAGGATAATTCATATTATAACGGTAATCAGAATCAAACTTATTTAATCCAGTTGGGGTATATAACTCTAACAATAAATATTCATCAAATGGAGAATTATAGTTGTTCCAATTTGGAGTTAACAGAATGATATCGTGACTAGATTGGAAATCGTTGATTGTGATTTCACAGCTTTCAGTTGGGATATATGGATTAGACCAACCATACGCCATAGTAGAGAAAGGATCATGCCCACCGACGTTATTATCTTGCATAGAAAATCCAGCAGTAGGAGAAGTTGCTTTAGAATAATCATAATAGTCTTCTAAACCAAACATATGTCCCATTTCGTGGATATATGTATGTCCGTCAAGATTGCAATGACTTGTGTCACCATTATGATAACTGCTGCCAGTTCTACTATAAACTTTATTAGCCCCGTACATAAAATCATAACTGGCCCAGAAGAAACCATTAACGCCGGGATTACTAGGATTTTTTAAACTAAGGTCTTGTACATAATAACAATAAGCCCACATATTACTAGTAAATGCATTAAAGACTTGATAATCCGGAGCAGCATAGATAAGCATCACACCATCTAGGAATCCATCGCCATCAAAATCATATCTGGTTCTGGAGTCAGAATGATTGTTAAAATACCAGTTAACAGCATTTTTAACAAAAGTAGCCTGATTTTGATTGGTATAATTGCTTGCTTGAGTGGAAGTCACATTAGGGGTGTACCACTCACTCACTAAACCATCTAAAGTTAATAAGCCTTTGCTTTCTTCTTCATAAAATGATTTAACACTATGCCAGCCAGTTTCTGATTTAGTGCCAAAGAAGGTCGCACTAATGTCAGATCTAATATTGTCTTTGTGACTAGTTGGAACATATGTTTGACTATCACTAAACCAAACAGGAATAACTAATAAATTAACTTCGCCAATAGTAGGGCAACTTGAAGTATTGTAATAATTGTGTTTTATAAAGTCTGCATAAGTTTGTTCGATTTTAACTTTATTAGATAAAACAACAGATACCCTAAAGACAGTTTCAACATAATGACTCGCATCACTTAAGGCTTTAAAAGTGATATCGGCACCACCAACAGATTTTCCTTTAATGGTGTAGGAAGTTTCACTATTTCTAGAAATAGATACTATTGAAGAATCAGAGCTCTCATAAAGAATTGGGACCGTATATTTTCCAAACGAACTAGCTGAAGTAACAGTTAAAGTTAATGGAACTTCTTTATCAACCTCAATAGAGTTTTGTCCTTTAACTTGGATATTGGAAACATATTGAGATGAACTATAAACTGAGATAGTTAATTCGTTACTAACAACACTATCTTTGCTAACAGTTAACTTGTAGTTTCCTTCACTCGCAAACGGAGAATTAATGTCTTTGCTTTGTCCACTAAGAGATAAATTAAAAGTCACATCATTTTTATTAAAATTTTCTTTTTCTCCATTTGTGTAAGTTCCAACAATCGAGAAATGAGATTCATCATTAAAAAAGGAATCACCAACAACATATGCGGATGTTGAATCAGAAATAACTATCGACTTTAACTTGTGAGATAAAATGTTGATGTAATTACAACTTGTCACGCAAAGCCCAACAGTCATCAAGCCAATAAAACCTAAAGATTTGTGTCTCATAATATAGTTATTATACATATATAAAAAAATAATGCCAACTTAATGGCATTAATTTTCTTAAATTTTATTAGTTAATATTAACCGTAATAGGTGTTAGATAAATAGGCCCAGTTAGAGAAGTGGGTATCCACTCCAGCGGTATATGGATTAACTCTTCTATAAGAGCCACTAATACACCAGAACATACATAAGCCATTAGAATTACCAGCACCTTTTCCACGGCTAGCATAGCCTAATAATTTAGAATAGGCAGTAGTAACAGCAGAAGTATAAGAAGAACCAGGATTAAATGTAGAATCATTTGATAAAAGATTCACAAAATCCATTGCATCAAATAAGCCATAATAATCATAATCGGTATCGGCGTAATGTTTGGCATCATCCACTAAATCATTGAAGTATCTTTTGTTTGAAGATGTGATTTTGCTCTTAAGAGCAGTAGCCATATTTTCCCAAGCATTCATATATTCGGTAGCGTATTCAAGTTTTAAATAGGATAATGTTTGGTCATTATTTCTAGAGGAAGTTCCACCATTATCTTTAATAAAACCATCAACAATCGCCTTTAAGACAGTTTCGGTATCTTTACCAGCATATAAATCATCAATCCAAGTATCATAGTCCCAGCCAGCGCCAGCTTCAGATTCTTCTGAACCGACCATATATTTGAAATATGGACTATTCATTTCGGCGATATCTTGAACTTGCATTAAGCAAGCATCGTAGCCAATCCATTCAAGTTTTTGGCCGCTCATACCGCAGTTATCTAAAGCGCCACTAACAGCCTTAACAACTTCAGTAGCCTCTAAGCCATCATTACTTAAATTATTTTTACTAGTTTCACCAAAGCATACACCTTGAAGTCCACCACCATGATTCCAAAGAATTAAAGCGGTCTTTTCAGCTGGGTAATTAATTAAACCATATTCAATGAAATCTTGTAAGGTGTTTGGATCACCCATATTTGGTTTAGAAGTTAATTGCTTTTCTAAAACGATTTTTTGTTTTTCCACTCTATGGATTTGGTTGAAGGAAGTACTAATATCGTAACTTGCGCTATATTTAGCTTTTGAGTTACTTGTCCATTTTGTACATCCACCAGTCTCAATGATGATGTTAACATCATCAGGTTGACCAGTAACACTTAAAATTTCTTTAAGATCGCTCACAGCAAAACCATATCCGTCATCATTAGTCATACTACTTTCAAGATTAGAACCACACATATAAATTAAGATAGTCCAATCATCAGATGCGCCTTTTTCTTCAACAGTTACAGTACAGTTTGCTTTATGATTACCATCATTAGTAGTAACAGTAATTGTGGCTGAACCTACTCCTTTAGCAGTAATAACTCCAGCGCTACTAACTGTTGCAACGTTAGGATTACTACTAGACCAAGTAATTGACTTATCATAAGCATCACTTGGAGAAACAGTCGCTACTAAGCTAGCGGTTCTTTCTGCTTTCAAAGTTAAAGAGGTGTGATCAAGAGCAACACTAGAAACGCGAGTTGGTTCAGTAATAGTAACTTCACAAGTGGCAGTAAATCCACCATCTACTGTAGTCGCTGTAATAACAGCACTTCCTTGGCTAACTCCGCTAACGACGCCACCAGCGACACTAGCAACATTAGGATTACTACTAGACCATGTAACTGATTTAGTGGTTGCAGTAGTTGGAGCAACAGTAGCAACTAAAGTTAAAGTTTTTCCTTGTTGAATAGATGCAATAGATTTGCTTAAAGAAACACCAGTAGCAGGAGTGATTTTTTTAACAACATTGACTGTACAAGAAGCAGTGAAATAGTTTTCTTCAGTAGTAACAACAACTACACCAGTACCTTCAGCTAAAGCGGTAACTAGTCCAGTCTCACTAACAGAAAGAATACCAGAATATTTTCTTTGAACGCTCCAGGTAACGTTTTTGTTAAGAGCGTTATCAGGTTTTACATAGGCTTCAAGTTGAAAAGAACTACCATTTTGTATTGTGTGTTCGGTGAGGTTTAGTTCAACACCATTCACATCAACAGGTTGACTAGGAGTAGCTGGATTTGTCATAGAACAGCTACCTAACGTGGTTGCAAAGAGGACGATAAATAAGTTTTTAAATAGTTTCATATGGCACCACCAGTTCTCTTCAATAAATTGAAGATTATATATTACATTAATTTCTATTTTTGTGTAAACATTTTTTCAAAAATATTAATAATTATATTTTTGTTCATTGAATCAATATTTTTTCTATTTTTGTTTTTTCTTCCTAAACAAGAAATAGGCCACCGCAATTGATAAAGTTGACGTTCCAATAACAATTAAAATAACTGTAGAAATACCTCCTTGAGCAATTTTGTTGTAAGTTAATTTTCCTACCGCTAAAAAAGAAGAAGAATTTAATGTGTCTCCATTTTTGCTAGCCCAAGTAGATAATCTAGTCCACTCCACTAAATAAGCGCTATTAGAAGTGAATAAGGTTCTTTGATGATTGTTTAAACCATTGAACGCAGATTTAGCGGTTGAATAGTAATGATGTTCACTATCGTTACAATATCCTAGGTTATCAACATAATCCATATGCATATATGTATCAATAAAGGACTCTAATCCAATGCAATCTTCAGAAGAAGAAATATCTGTTTCAATTGTTGTGGTTTTAGTTTCATAAACGGTTAATGATTCAATATATGCACGTTTTTTGCTGGCTGTTGTTGCGATTGCTACAGAGTTTGTTGCGGTTGTATATTCTTTAACGTAGTCAGCATAAGACGATGTGATTGTGTTATTAGTTCCACCGACAGTTAACGTTACACCTGTATCTGTTCCATAAGTTTTCGCACTCACAACCACTTTAGTAATATTTGAACTAGTTGAGGTAACTGTTACTGTTCCAGTATTGGAACCCGAGCCTAATCTAATTGAATTGCTTTCAATTGTGGTATATCCAGAAGTACCAATTGATAAAGTATTACTACTAATAGTCTGCGTGTTGCTTGGATAGGTGATTGTCCCAATCACACTATAGCCAGTAGTAGTTGTAGTTTCTATGACTTGTCTATTAGAACTGACGGTGATTTCATAGCTAGTAGTTACTGTTTTGTTGTTATATATATAACTAACAGTGATGGTCTTGTTTCCAGCAGTAGACATATCTGGAGAAGTAACATTTGTAGGGGTAACAACTTTTTGATAGCCATTAGCAAATGTTGCGGTACATGTTCCATCAAAACTGAATGAATGATTCTTTATAAAAGAAGTTGTCATACCTGAAACCGCTATAGAAGATAATGTTCCAGCGGTAACAGAAATATTATAAGTTCGAGTTTTAATTGTTCCTTTATAGGTATAACTTACAGTGACGGTTTGGTTTCCTATCGAAGTCATATTATAACCAGTGAAGTGAGCAGAACTAGTGACATCAGTTGAACTACTATCGCTAAAGTGAGCAGTCACTGTTCCTCCATAACTAAATGTATCTCCCTCAACAAAAGAAGTTGTATAACTACCAATAGTGATTGAGGTCAGAGTTTTTGCAAGAGAGACTGTTATAGCCTGACTACAAGATTTATTGCCGTAATAGATAGTAACACTAGTGTTACTAGTAGATAACTCTGTTGAAGTATTTGGACTAAATTCAAAGCCGCTTGATGCATCAGCATAAGCAATATCTCTGGTTGAATTATCGCTATAAGTGGCGGTTATCACTAACCCTGTTGGATCAAAATTATCACCTGCTTCATATGATGTTTTTGTCGGAGCAGTTTTAACTGCAATATTGCTTAAACTTTTTGGAGTGTAAGTGATTTTAATTTGAGACAAAAGTGACGCCCCAGTAACGTTTTCTTGTAAGCAGAAATAACTATATCCAGCAGTAGATGTACCTAATGAAGTAGAGCTAGTACTAACAGTAACATTTGTACCAACTGTAGTTTTGTTACTACCAAATGTTAATGTTGATCCACTGCTAGAGCATGCAGTAGAAGTAACATAAGCATTCCATGATCTGTTCGTTCCGGATGCAGTTGTGGCCTCAATCTTTGTGATCGAACCAGGAATTGCAGTTGTATTGAAAATAGCGGCAACCTTATTTCCGTTGCTCTTATTAAATTGCATTGATGTTGTTGTAGTTGTATATAATTCAGCCTTTCCACTAACAGATACATTTTCTGAAGTTGACTGAGACCAATCATACCAAGCATATCCTCCTGAAGAAGAGAAACTGCTTCTTGTAATTGTTAATGTTTGAGAAGTTGGAGCTGCTTCCACTGTTACTGTACAAGATCCAGACTTAGAAGAATCTAATTGAGAAGTTGCGGTAATTGTGGCTGTGCCAGTAGCAACTGCGGTAACAACACCTAAAGCACTGACTGTAGCAACACTTGTGTTGCTGCTAGACCAAGTTACTATTTGACTTGGATTATTATCGCCATTAACTGTGGCACTCAAATTGCCTGTATTAGAAACAGTTAACGTTAGGGTAGATGGAGCAACTGTGACTGATGAAACTGTTGGCGTGCTACCACCACTAGAAGTTACTGTGACGTAAACAGAAGCGTAAACACTACTATCCGCGTAACTTTCAATAACTACATAATCACTACCTTCTCCAATCGCAGTGATTCTACCTGAAGAGTTAACACTAACAACATTAGACTCACCGCTCAATGTATAAAAATTAACAGAATCGTCAAATGTACCAACTCCATTAACTGTCCAATCTAAATCTAAATAATCACCAACTTCTAGTTCTAATTCTTCGTTTACTATTTCAGGATTATTAATTACAACTTCTGTTGGTGCGTCTTCTTGGATCCCTAAAAATTTAGCGACGTTAAGCGCCCCATGTCCGGCCCAATTGTTATATTCAGAATAAGTGTCGTCAATTGAATCACAACTTGCATATAGCGCTGATTCAATTTGTGCTGGAGTAGCACTTGGATTTTGTTGTTTATATAGCGCAATAGCCGCAGTTACTAAAGGGGCACTAAAAGAGGTACCAGAAGTATCAACATATGAAGAATCTGAACTTCTTCCCGCAACATGGACATAGCCAGGAGCGACTAAATCAATCGTCGATCCATAATTAGAAAAGCCTGCTTTATCTGTACCAGTTTGGTTTAAAGAACCAACATTAATAACATGATTGTTGCTTCCCGGATATGATGGCTCATCTGTATTATAGTTACCTGCCGCTCCTACTAAAGTAATACCAGCGTTATAAGCAGCATTTAAATAGTCAGATAAGATTGTAGAACATCCAGATGACGCACCCATTGATGAGCCATTATAACTAACAGCGTTTTCATAACTTTGGAAAGACATATTGATGACATCTAATCCTAAGCTTTTCGCGTCACTTAAAGCGAGTTGAATAGCGCCAAATTCATAGCCATTATTAGAATTGGTGACTTTATAAACATATAGTTCAACATTAGGGGCTAAACCAAGCCCACCAACACTATTAATTGCGGCAGCCACAGTAGCGGCCACATTAGTCCCATGTCCGTGTGAATCGTCAATATATGAATACCCGTGTTGACTAGCTTTGTAATAAACCCAACCACTAGAATAAGAATAATATTTAGAATCACCTTTGACTTTAGTGGATCCATTAACCATAAAATCTTCATGGTCATAGTTAATACCAGAATCTATGATTCCCACTTTAACAGAATCACCGCGGTAATAATCAAGTGTATTTCCTAAATTTAGATATTGGAAAGTTTTATTATTTTGAGTGCTGTATTCTGGCTCACTAGTAGGGTCACTGGAATAACTAGCAGCGTACGCCACTAATCCAGGAGCGGCGAATTCACCTTCTATCACGTTTGCGTTATTGTTATTTTTAAGAACAGGAAAAATCGCTCCACTTAAGATAGAGATAAATAAAAATGAAGCAAATCTATGTCTCATAAATACCTATGCGTATAGATATTATAAACTAATATTCAATTGAGTGCTTGTTTTATTTTAATAAAAAGGATGACCAATTGGTCACCCTGTTATGTTTTGATATTAAGCGTGCGTTCCTTTGTTCACGCAGAAGCTTCTCCAAGTTGTGAAGTTAGTCTCACTTGTTGTGTAATATGTACTAACGTCACTATATTGTGAGCTGTTTGGCCAATACATACATAAGCCCTTAGAAACGCCTGCACCTTTTTGTGCTAGGTTATACGCCACTAAGTTAGCATGAGCGTTCTTCACTGCAGTTGTGTATGAGGAATCAATTCTGAAGCTAGAGAATGCACTGTTGTTGGCAAGTTTATCAACAAAGTCCCAAGCATCAAATGTACAGAAGTAGTCATAATCGCTATCAGCGTAATGTTTAACATTACTTGTGATTGCAGAGTTGAAGCTAGATTTGTTGCTTGTTGTAACCACAGAATTGAGTTGAGCGGCCATATTTTCCCAGGCGGTCTTATATGCTGCTGCGTAGCTTAAGTTCAAATATGATAAGGTTTGATCACCGCTAGAGGAATTTGCACCACCATTATCAGCAATGAAGCCATCGACAATCGCTTTTAAGATGTTTGTGGTTGTCTTCTTGCTATATAAGTCATCAACCCATGTATCGTAGTCCCAGCCATACCCAGCCTCAGATTCTTCAGAAGCAATCATGTAGTTGAAGTATTGACTATTAGTTTCAGCAATATCTTGAACAGCCATTAAACAAGCGTCATAGCCAACCCATTCGAGTTTTTGACCAGACATACCGCAGTTGCTTAACGCGCCACTAATCGCAGTTCTAATTTCACTATTCTTTAGAACATCATCGTTCTTCTTCTCATCGTAACAGACACCTCTCATACCACCACCATGGTTCCAGAACACTAATCCAGTTCTTTCAGCAGGATAGTTATTTAAGCCATATTCGATGAATGATTGTAATGTGCTACTTAAGCCCATTGAGGCATAAGTTAATTGATTATCTCTTACTAACGATTTATTTTCAACGTGATATCTTTCAAGTTTGGTGCTACTGATACCGTATGTAGATGCCCAAGAGTTTGCACCACCAGTCTCAATAACGATATTAACATCGTCAGGTTGACCAGAAACTTTAAGTATTTCTTGAATATCGCCAGTCGCTAATTGATTTTCGGACTCAAGGTCAGCGCCACACATATAAATAAGTACTGTATGATCGTCTTTAGTTTGTTCAACGACAGTGATTGAACATGTTGCCTTAATAGAAGTGAGGTTTGTTAATTTAGCAGTAATTGTAGCGGTTTGTCCTGCAGTTGCAGTTGATTTAACACTGACTAAACCATCGCTACTAACAGTGGCAACATTTGTATTGCTACTTGTCCAGGTAACATCTTTGTTTTGGTTTGCATTACTTGGAACATAAGAAACAGATAATTGTTTGGTTCCGCCAGGAGCGATTTCCGCACTTGTTAGAGATAACAAGATACTAGTAGGATCTGTTGGAGTTGGAGTACCAGTGACAACAGTAATTGAACTACAATATGCAGCTCCAGATGCAGTTCTAGCGATCTTGAAGTAACTGTAGCCAGTTAAATCATAAACATCGTTAGTGCCGGTAATCGTAGTAGAGAAGCTACCAGCAGTATTACTACCGTAAACTGTTAAAGTGTTAGATTCTCTATCATTAATTGTGACGGATTGTAATTCTAATTCTTCGGTATTTTGTAAATAGCCGGATGAAGCTTTAAATTGCATCTTTTTAGAATAGTTAGCACAGTTATAGGCTTGGAATTTAATTCCACTGTCAGCGGTATATACAGTACTACCAGTTTGATATGTTGTTGGTAAATCAGTATAAGAAATTGTAAATGTTTCCTCTCCTGCGGCAGCAGCTTCTTGAACAACCACTGTACAAGTTGCGGTCTTAGCACCATCAACTGTGGTAACAGTAATTGTTGCAGTACCAGCAGCAACGCCAGTGACTGTACCACCACTAACTGTGGCAATGCCTGTATTAGAAGATGACCAAGTCACATTCTTATTTGTGGCATTAGATGGACTAATAGTAGGAGTTAAGGTTACGGTCTTAGCAACCCTAATAGTTTCACTATTAGAACTTAATGTAACACTTGTAACAGAAATTGGAGTGACTGTAATAGTTGTCGTTGCACTAACTGTGCCACTAGCAGCTTCAGCAGTTGCGGTAATAGTTGCACTTCCATTAGCAATACCAGTCACTAAGCCAGTGTTACTAACTGTAGCAACTGATTCGTTACTAGATGTATAGGTAACGTTTTTAACGTTTGCGTCATTTGGAGTATAACCAACAGTTAATTGAGTTGTTGCACCGATACTAATTGAGCTAGATTCCGCACTCAAACTAATTGCGGTTGGATAAATTGGAGTAGCAGAAGAACCTCCGCCACAGGTTACTGTGACACCAGAGAAGCTAACAGTTCCACTGACGCTACAATAGACATCGCTTGTTCCATCAGTTGGAGTTAAAGTAACTTCGTTACCATCATATGATTTAGAAGCGTTGGTCCATGTTGGAGAAGTAAATCCACTAACACCTTTATCAGATGTACCGTGAATCACAATCTTGCTGATTTCTTGTCCACCACCAGAAATTGTAAATCTTTGTCCAGAATATGCTCGAGTATGAGCGGTTGTGCCACTTGCAACATAGTTGTTAGCATTTGTGCTTGATGAGCTCTTAGCAATAGTAACTGTGACTGGTGAATTAGTAAACACAACAGTAGATGTACTATTTGTAGTCACTTGAGTTGTCGTAGTAGCATCAATATCATAATTGGTTGTTGATGGTTTGGCAGTAACGGTAACGGTACATGAACCATAGACACCACTACCATCTAAAGCTGTAGCGGTAATTGTAGTTCCTCCAACAGCGACAGCAGTCACTAATCCAGTTTCACTGACAGTAGCAACACCTTCATCGGCACTAGCCCAAACATAGTCAGAGTTAGTTGCATTACTTGGAGTAACAGTAGCATTTAATTGATGTGTTCCTTCAACTTGCATAGAAATGCTAGCTTCGCTCATAGCAATATTGGTCACTGGAATAGCACTGACAGTTAGCGAGATATTATAGTACATATTTTCATCAATAAGGTTATAAACCTTAAGAGTCCAGTTACCAGCAGTACCAAATGGGTTTGTGATGGTATAAGAAATACCTTTTGGATTGAGCAACTTAATGCC
The DNA here is from genome assembly GCA_017447165.1 of Bacilli bacterium. Lineage (GTDB taxonomy): Bacteria > Bacillota_I > Bacilli_A > RFN20 > CAG-826 > UBA2450. The sequence goes on along the minus strand of JAFSOD010000004.1, from coordinate 642,812 downwards.
AATTCCGTTCTCAGCAAACTCACTATAAGCGATAGCGGCACTTTGTGTATTATTAGAATATTCGAGATTTGCAGTTAATTTACCTTCAAGTTCATTACTTAAAATATCTGCGGTTGTAAATGACACCTTAGTCATAGAAGCAGAGACATCAGTAATATAGACATATTCGCCAACATTTAAGGTGATTTCTTGTGGAATATAATTTCCATAGGAAACGGTTAATGTATATAAACCTTCAGCAGGGAATTTTGCTGTTAGATCGATAGTTTGATCATAAGCATCTTTAATCGTGTATGTATATGCGCTTGTGCTGAGAATACTTTGAGTGGAATCAGATTTAACACTATAGACATTTAATGCATTATCATTAGCAAAGATGGAGTTAGTTGTATAACTATCCTTGTTTGCATCAGATGCACTAAATCCGACTTCATATGCGGTTGGATTATCTGGTTCGCCAGGTTCAACGGTTCCACCATAGGTAAGAGTTAATCCACATAAATAAGCACGTTTAGTTGAAGTTTTAAAAGTCAAAGAGGATAAAGTACCGTTAATTTCTATACTTCGTCCATTACTAGGAGAGATGGTTTCAGCATTTTCGGAATCATTGACATAAACATTAAAATGACCAGTATCAGAACCATATTGAGCAGTTGAAATGTCCACAGAAGTGATAATACCTTCGACTGTCGTAGAACTGAAATTAATAGTTAAACTTCCTGCTGCTTTACTAGAACCAAACTTCAATCCAGATACGCCAGGATAAATCTTGGATCCGCCTGAGAAGGAGGAGATATATTCAGACCCTTCTATAACTTGATCAAAAACATTATTTGCTATGTCGCTTGATCCATCTTCAGAGTTTGTATTAAATGTAATATCATGGTGGCCACTATCATCGTGAGATTCAGCAGCAGGGTTAGAAGTACAAGTAAATTCATATTTAGCGGAGTTAAGTAAAACACTACCACCGTCGGCCTTTAGTTCTAAATAATATGGATTAGAACCTAATTCTACTCTAGAGCCAGAAACAAGGGTGAAATAGTCATTCCATTTATCTGTTTCATTAACATAAGCAATACGAGCTTTTAATGAACCAGCACCAGAGAAGTCAGTGGTAATCGCAGATAAAGAAGTAATTTGGTCTTTATTGACAATATAGCCACCATCATTTAACGTAGCATGACCAGAAGTACCAGTTTGAACATTAGTATATGTAAAAGTAACATTATTTCCTTTAGCGGTTCTTTGAACTTTATCACCGTTAGAAGTTACTTTGTTACTAGAATCTAATGTAATCGCGTTTTCAACATTTGTTCTTGCGCTATATAAGGCTTGAGCTAAGCTAGATCTAATTGTGGTGACACCTAAAACAATCGCGGCCAATGCACCTAATATTCCTAATCCACCACCGATTAATTTTGTGTTTTTTCTCATAGTGTAATAGTTATTTAATTCAACTCCTGTAACCGATATAAGAATGGTAAAGCCATATACTTAGAGATACTATTATCTACATATGTAGAAAAATAACCTAAGGTTATATTAAACATTATATATCCTAAACTTTCAACATTATTTTCAATAACCGCTCCATCATCGATACTACCAGTACCCACTTCAGTGTCAATGTTCGAATGAATATCCCAATATTTATTAGCCTTACTAGACGCATCTAATTTAACTTTTCCTTGATGGGTACAAACTAAATATTCTCCAGTTTGAGCTTCTAAAGTCATGCCTTTATCTTCTAAACCAAGAACAAATTCAATTGATCCTTCACCTAAAGAAGTAATTGTTTTTTTATCACTGCTAAAGGTAGATTCCACTGGATTAAGTTTAGAGTGAAGAGTGTCTAAAGACGCGGTTACTCCATGTTCTGGAGAGGCCATCACCAAAATATCTCCGTCATTTAATGAATCATAATCATCTACTCTAACCCAGCCTTTTTGTTTAGTTGGTAATTCTTCCATGACTGTCACATAACAAACCGCACTCATTTCACAATAATTTAGATCAGTGCATCGGCAAGTAATTATACAAGTTCCATTTTTGTTATTCGCGGATTTAACAGTCCCATATTTAGAAATAGTGATTAAATTAGAATCACTAATACTATATTCATATGGAAAAACTCCTTCTGGTTCAAATCCTTGAGGAATAGGAAGAACTTGATATTGAGTAGTAGAATTTCTTTTAATTTCGAGTCTAGTTTCTGATAAACGTAAATAACCTTTATAAGTTTCTTCTTCCTCTTCTTCAGGAGGAATAATTTCTTTAGCGGAAACCGTAATTGTATAAGTTTTGCTTTTAGTTAAATAAGTAACGTTATTATTTGTTCTCCTTCTAAATTCATATTAGGAGTAGAAACGCTAGTAGGAGTAACCACTACTGGATCTCCTGTATTATATATAGCAGTAACAATTAATCCGTCATAATTAAAAGTGTCTCCTACTTCAAATTCTGTCTCGTAAGTTCCAGATAAAGTAATATCTATGAGTTCAATTTGAGGTCCACTTTTTTCATTAACTGTCACACTATAAGTCGCAGTTTTATTTAAATAAGTAACTGTCACTTCTTTCGCCCCTTTATAGGACATATCAGGAGAAGAAACAGCGTAGTTATTTTCTTCAATAGTCTTAGTAGAATTATCACTATAATAAGCGGTTACAATTAAACCGTCATAAGTAAAAGCATCATCAACAAAGAACTCTGTTTGATAAGTGCCGGAAAGAGAAATATTTTCTAAAGTAGGTTCTTCAATTTTAGAAGGTGTTTCTCCACAAGAAACAACAAAAAATAAAGTTGATGAAAGAATTAATAATTTATGAATTTTATTCAAAATTATCTATCGCCTTTCTTCTTTTTTATAATCGCATATAAAGCAAATAAAGAGGTAACGCTAATGAAACAAATGATAACAATCAAAATATTATCAATAGATTCGTTTATAGATGTAAATAATTGATTATTTATAGATTTAAGTGCTACCGCTCCGACAGATGAATAATCAATGCTCTTTCCTTGATTTCTTGCCCAAGCTTCTAATCTTTCTCTAGCAGTAGAAATAACATAATCACTAGAAGTGGTAAATGTATTAAGTTCAGATTCAGAAAGATTATTTAATTCTAAAAGTACAACATCTAATTTCTCCACGCATTGGTTTACTGTATCTTCATACATAATGTCATTAGCGACATTTTCTGCGGTTTCTAAACCTGCAACTTCAATAGTTAGGCTAGCGCAATATGAAGCCCCACTACCATTTTTCATGACTTTAACATAACTATATCCAGTTAAATCATAAACATCATTAGTGCCAGATATAGCTGAACTAAAGGAAGAACCGTTAGTGCTTCCATAAACTGTTAAAGCATTAGATTCACGGTTGTTAATTGTTAATGACTTTAAAGTCATGGCTTGAGTGGTTTGGAAATATCCTCCAGAGGCTCTAAATTGCATCTTAGAAGAATAATTTGCTAAGTTGTAGGCGATAAATTTCACGCCACTAGCAGCTTCTCTTTCACTAGTAGAAGTTTGATATGAAGTTGGTAAATCAGTATAGGTAATAGATTTTGTATCTGAACCAGATGCCGCTTCATAAGCTTTTCTTTGCACTTGAACAGTTAGTGAACAACTTTCATCATCAACAGAAATAGTAAAAGTTTTATAGCCTATTCCTCCACCACTAGGAGCGTCAGCATAGGTAAAGGTATAACTATAATCAGTGCTTCCTTCAAGTAAGAAGTCATATTGCTTAGCAGACCCCTTATAAACTTCAATATAATCATTATGAATGTGTTCTCCAACATAGAATGTCTTTTCTTCAATTAAAGAGGCGGTTAGTTCACCTGTTGGAGCGTCGTTTACAACAATCGATTGAGTAGTCATCTCACCACCATAATAAATAAAGACTGTGTTAAGACCAGAATACAACGCTGTTTCTAATGATGGATTAAAGTCAAATTCAGATGTATGTCCACTATATGTATATGTATCTGATGTACTATCAGAATATGTTCTTGTTATCACTAATCCAGTCGGATCAAAATATTCACCCACTGTATACATAGTTTTACTAGGAGCGGTACTAACTGAAATGCCTGATAAAGTAGGAGTACTACTTCCTGAGCTTTCATGTTCATAGTTAACTACAATGTAGTTAATTCTAGATTGCGCGCTATTGGTAAAACCAACTGCACTAGTGCCACTAGTAGGGGTTAGTGTCACGGTTACATTATTAACATTTTTAGTGCAATTAGTTAAGCTTGACCCACCAACTGCGTTTGCATAAGAGCTGCTGTTTGCGGTAATCACCACACTAGTAATTGTATAATCTTCTTTTGGAGTAATAGTAAATGAGTGGCTTGTGTATACACGCATTTCAGCATATGTATACACGATGCTGTTTGTACCGCTATTTTTGAGCCAACTTACATCAAATGCATCGCAAGTAGCTGTTGCTGAGGATGCAGATCCCGTTGGACAAATATCTCCAGATTGATAGTAAGTAGATGAAGTACTAGCAGTAATTCTTTGAGAACCTTCTTCGGTTTCTCCTCCACCTCCACCACTAGAAGTTACAGCTATACTATAAGTCGTGGTCTTAGTGGTGCCACCATAGGTATAACTAACAGTAACGGTGTAATTACCTGCTACAGACATATTATAACCAGAGAATGTTGCGCTCGCTGTAACATTGCTAGTAGTTGAATCAGAGAAGTTCGCGGTTACTGTTCCACCAAAGCTAAAATCTTCATCAATAGTGAATGATGTTTTGCCACCACTAACAGAAATTGAAGATAAAGTCTTAGCAGCGGCATTAACAGTTATGGCTTGAGTAGTTGATTTACCATCATAGGTGATAGTGACACTTGCGTTACTAGTAGTTAAAGCGGTAGATGTAGATGGACTGAATGTAAATTCAGAGGTATGTCCACTATATGTGTATGTATCATATGTTGAATCTGAATAATTTCTTCTAATTATAAGTCCAGTTGGATCAAAATATTCTCCTGCTGTATATGTTATTTTAGTAGGCGCTGTACTCACCGAAATAGATGATAAGGTCTTAGCAGCGTTTACAGTAATAGCTTGACTACATGACTTGCCACCATAGGTGATGGTCACACTTACATTACTTGTTGTTAACGCAGTTGACGTAGATGGACTAAATGTAAAGTCTGATGTGTGATTAGCGTATGTATATGTATCTGATGTTGAATCAGAATATGTTCTTGTTATAACTAAACCAGTAGGATCAAATGTCTCTCCTGCTGTGTAAGTTGTTTTTGTAGGTGCAGTAGCTACTGCAATAGAAGACAACGTCTTCTCTTGCTGACTAGAAGATACTCCAATCGTAATTGCACCACATTTAGCGCCACCCGAAACAGTTCCGGCTCTGATTGTAAAATAAGAAGGCGAACCAGTGATATTCACCGTTTGTCCTCCGGTTATTGAATAAGATGTACCAGAAGTTGGGTGAGACGAAGAACCAACATAAATCGTTCCACTAAAAGACCCAGTGGATGGGGCAGCAATTGTAATACTTGAAATATTAGCAATCGGGGTGGTGTTGTACAAATATCCTTGTCCACTTTTCCATTGCATATTTCCACTCGAATAAGAATTACCGATGTTTGAGCATCCGAATGAATAGTTGCTGGCGGTAAAACTGGTGGAAGAATATGTAGAAGGAATGTCAGAAACGTTAATAGTCACTCCATCACCACTGACAGGTGTATCTCCACCTCCACCGCCACTAGAAGAAACGGTAACTGCACATGTTGCGGAATATGTAGTGCTATTAATTGTAGCTCTTGCAGTAACTGTCGCTGTACCCGGACCAACACCAGTTAAAGTTATATTTGATCCACTACTAGAAGAAGAGCTGCTGACAGTAACTACTGTAGTGTCGCTACTTGACCATGTAATTGTGCTACTATCAGAGGCTGTAGCACTAATCAAAGTCGTGTCATCAACAGTTAAACTAGCAGCAGATCTAGAAATAGAAACTGAAGGGCCAGTATCCCATGACGCATTAGCGCACATGTTTTTTATAGTAGAATTAACATTACCCCAAATTTTACATGCATATTCAGGATGGTCAACGAATGCGTTTCTATTTCCTTGAAGATATTCAGCACCTTCATTACGATTCTTTTCTCTTTGAGTAACTGGATAATTAATATTCCATTTAATAAGAGTTTCTAAATTACCCATTGTGTGGCCACTACCATATGATTGGCCAGTTACGGAATCAGTACCACTAGGAGTAGTGTTATTAGGAGCAAGAATTAATTTAGAGTTAACTAAGCAGCAATAGAAAGTAATTCTAGCAGCTTCACCTCTAGATTCCGCACTATATCCGGCTGTATATGGATCCCATCCGTTAGAAGAATGATTCATTCCTTCAACAAAGAAGGAGTTACCACGGCTACTATTTTCCGATGAAATAGTTGGTCTAGGCATATGAATATCAGCATCTGGATATGGACTGCCAGCATCTCCACCAGAACCACCACCATGGCTATTAGGCCAAACATGTTCTCTATTCCAACTTGTGGCAGATGTATAGGTGTAGAAGCTAGAAATCTTAGTACCATATGGTTGACCATTGCTATCATATTGCATTGTACTAGTGTCGTAATCTGTATATTTAAATTGTCCACTGGGAGTAGTTCCCATTGAGGAATATCCAACCGTGGATTGTCTTTTTGATAAATTTAAAGTTCTTAAAGCAGTTAAAAGAGTGTTACCACTTTGAGACTCGTCAATCGAATTATAATAAGTCGCTGCATCACCATTGGTATATGTCGCAAAAGTTATGTCTGGATGTTTATTTTCGGTCGTATGTAAAACAACTGTCCCAATTCCTAATATAAGGGAAGTAAAAAGAAGACCAATAGTTTTTTTCTTCACGAATGCCTACGATTCTCTTTGATTAGTTATCAAAGATTATATATTACACAATTATTTTACTTTATGTTAGCAAAATATGTTAGCAAAAAAGAAAATATCAATTTGGCGCTCTAGAACGCTGTTTTTTGTAATAAAAAAGCCAAGTGTTTTTCTTGGCTTCATCAATTTATTTTAATTTTTCTTTATATTTCTCTAACTCAATAGAGTTCGCTAAGACCCAGTGACCTGGAGTGATCTCGGTGAGTTTAGGAGCTTCCTTAGAATAATCATGCTCATTAGCAGGAATATATAAATATCTAGTTCTCTTTTTCTCACTTAATGGATCTGGTTTTGGAATAGCGGATAATAACGCATGAGTATACGGATGAAGTGGATGAGCGAATAATTCATCACTACTAGCGAGTTCCACGATTTCTCCATAATACATAACCGCGATTCGATCACAGAAATATTTAACAACCGATAAGTCGTGAGCGATGAACATAATAGTTAAACCCATCTCTTCTTTTAAATCATTTAACAAGTTAATGATTTGGGCTCTAATAGAAACGTCAAGAGCGGAAATAGGCTCATCACAAATTAAGAAGCGAGGTTGCATAATTAAAGCACGAGCAATACCAATACGTTGTCTTTGTCCGCCAGAGAATTCATGTGGATATCTAGAAGCGTATTCTGGAAGCAAACCAACTTTCACAAGAACATCTTTAACTTTTTGAGAGTTCTTGAACTTGTTATATTGTCCTTGAATATGTAAACCTTCTTGAATGATATCTTCGACAGTCATTCTTGGGTCTAATGAATCCACAGGATCTTGGAAGATCATCTGCATCTTAGACATTAATTTCTTATCGACGTGCTTGTTATCGTATTTAATTTGAGCAATCTGCTCAATTTGTTCTTTTTCAACTTCATCAATATGGTCTTTAACCGCTTGAATTTTCTCTTTATATTGAGCTTTTAATTCATCAGCTTGTTTTTGAGTTGATTCATCCACTGCTTTCTTTTTCGCAGCCTTAACAGTAGCTTTATATTCATCTAATTTTTGAGATAAGGCTTCCATTTTCACTCTTCTAATTTCAATTTCTGAAGAATGTTCTTTGGTAATCTCTTCAACCTTTAGAGCTTTAGCCTCTTCATCTTCGATGTTTTCAGCTTGTTCCATTCTTTCCTTATAGATAGCCTTAATTTCTTTAATTTCAGCTTCTAATTTAGAAAGTTCATCATTAATCTTTTCAATTTCCGGAATCAAGCCAGTAGTGTCTAAAACCTTTTCTAATTCAGAGTCTAATTCTTTCTTTAATTCTTTAATTTTTCTACGGCCTCTAATCTTGGTCCATTTGATTTCTTTTTCGTTCCATCTAGATCCGGCAGAAATTCTTCTACCCTCAAAATAAACAGAACCAGAAGTAATGTTATAAAGTCTAATTAAAGAACGACCTGTTGTGGTTTTACCACAACCAGATTCACCAACAACACCAAAGCATTCACCTTTTTTGATATCAAAGGAGACATCATGAACCGCTTTAGTTTTAAAAGCACTACGACCATGTCCAAATTTAAAGAATTGTTTTAAATGACGAACAGAAAGTTCAATTTCTTGCTCTTTTAATTCTGGTCTTACTGTTGGCTTTCTTGGTTTATATTTCGCTTTAATGCGATAGATGGAGCTATTAAAGAAATTCATAATTAGTTACTGGCTCCTTTCTTCGCATTTTTTAAAGAGTTTTCAATACGAGTTTTCACAATCTTTGGCATTTCCACTTTTGGAGCGCGTGGATCAAGTAACCAAGTAGCAGCGTAGTGAGTATCACTAACTTTAAAGAGTGGTGGCTCTTTCTTAAAGTCAATTGCCATCGCGTATTTACTACGTAATGCAAAGGCATCACCCTTAGGTGGATAAATCATATTTGGCGGAGTTCCTGGAATAGCCTCAAGTTTTTCTTTACTATCAATATCTGGGATAGAAGAAAGTAAGGCCCAGGTATATGGGTGTTTTGGATCATAGAAGATGTCATCTTCAGTGCCATATTCCACGATCTTACCAGCGTACATAACCGCGACACGATCCGCCATATTAGCAACAACACCAAGGTCATGAGTAATAAAGATAACAGAGATATTTCTCTCTTCTTTTAATCTATTGATTAACTCTAAGATTTGCGCTTGGATAGTGACGTCAAGAGCGGTTGTTGGTTCATCACAAATCAAGATGTCTGGGTTAGCGGTTAAGGCAATAGCGATAACGATACGTTGTCTCATACCACCAGAGAATTCAAATGGATATTGTTTAAATCTCTTTTCTGGGTTAGAAATACCAACTTCCTTCATAATCTTTAAGGCTCTAGCCTTAGCTTGAGCTTTAGTGATTTTAATTGAAGAAATATAGTCTTGTTTAGCTTTCTTACAAGCTTCCTTGATCTCATTTTTATCACTTAAATAAGATTTCGCATAGTTTACTCTATAACTATATTTTTCTTTAATTTCCTTTTTATATTGTTTGACTTCTTTTTTTGCAGTCTTACATCTAGTTTTATAAGCAGCTTTGTTTTCTTTAATTATTGGCTTATATTTTTCTTTTAAAGAGGATTTATTATGGCTTGTTGATTCTTTAATTGAATCAATCTCCTTTTGAGTGTTTTCTTTAATCTCTTTAATCTTAGTAGGAACTTCAGCTTTTAAGGCTCGTGCTTCTTCTTTGATTTTAATAGATTCGGTATCATACCAGGCTTTAGCCTTAACAAGCTTGTCATCTCTTTCTGCTTTTAAAGTTGCTTCTTGAGCTTCTAATTCTTCTTTAGAAAGGGATTTAATCTTGGTTTTATATTCTTCATTAGCCTCGGATTTCTTACCGTTATATTCAATTTTTAAAGTATAGAGCTTACCACTCTTTAATAAGCTTGGTTCGTTTTTAACTTTATTCTTTTCTTTTTTAGCTTCGCCTTTAGCGAATTTAATCTTTTCTTTTCTAGACGCAACTAAAGTTTTATATTCAGTTTTCGCATTTTTATAGGCTACTAATTCGTTAGCGACTTTGTCATTAAACATCTTCTTAAGCTTAGAGTTATTGATTAACATCGCTTCGGTAATTTGTTTACCAATACGGACAATTGGGTTTAAAGATGATAATGGGTCTTGGAAAATCATTCCAATCTTATGGCCTCTAATACGATGGAATTCGTCTTCACTTACTTTAGTTAAGTCTTCTCCTTCATACATGATAGAACCACCCATAATACGACCATTCGCGCTTAAAATACCCATGATCGCTTTATTAGTGACTGATTTACCAGAACCAGATTCACCAACGATACATAAGGTTTCACCTTTATAAAGGTCGAAAGACACTCCTCTAACAGCTTGTACATAACCATGGTCAGTAGAGAAGTTAATCTTCAGATCTTTAACGGAAAGCACTACTTCTTTTTCTTCCATTATTCTCCTTCTCCTTTTAGACTTGGGTTGATTGCATCACGTAAGCCATTTCCAAACAAGTTAAACGAAATCATTAACAAGGAAATAATTACAGACGGGAATATAAGCTGATATGGGTGATTAAATAACTGGTCTTGGTTTGCACTTAAAATAACACCTAGAGATGAGTGATCTTGGAAACCTAAACCTAAATAGGCTAATGTGGCTTCAGAGAAGATAACACTAGGAATCATTAAAACTGCACCGGTAATAATTGTACCTAAGGCATTAGGTAAGATATGTTTAGCAATTAATCTTGCATCACTTGCACCTAATGTACGAGAGGCTAAAACGTATTCACGACCTCTAAATCTATAGAACTGGGTTCTAGTAGTACTAGCAGTACCAATCCAACCAGTAAGACATAAAGCAATACCAAAGCTAATAAAGCTACGACCTAAGTGTAAAACGATAATCGTCATCACAACTACCCACGGCATACCACTTAAAATATCGGTTAATCTTTCCATAGCGAGGTCAACATTACCACCAAAGTAACCGGAAATCGCACCCCAAATTAAACCAAACACAAAGCAGATAGCGAATGTAATAACACCGATTGCAAGAGAGTTTCTTAAACCTTCAAAGACATATTTAAGCATGTCTCTACCGCCTTTATCGGTACCAAACAAGAATTTTGGCATTTCATCAAAGCCTAAATATTTATATTTAATAAACTTAGTGTAAACACTGATATTTTCTCTACCAGTTTGGTCAACTAAGATACTAACAACATCATCAACAGTGAGGTCGCGAACTAATGGACATTTTTCTTTATTAAGAATATGAACTTCAAATTCTGTAACATATGGTTCATCGTATTCATTAAAATCCCAGTCATAATAAAGGGTAATCCATTTGTTATTTTTATAATTAATAAGGTCACTTAAAGATAAGGTATCTTCAATTTCCCCTAATGTCGCAGCGTAACTATCAAAAACAAATGAAGCAAAACGAACTTGTCCTAAATAGACACCCTTAGAGTAATCTTTTGCAGAACCAATACTCCAGAAGCCTCTATTTTGTTGAGTATGGACACCATATCCTGTGGTTAACTTACGAGCAATAAAGGACATTGCGTTATCAAAGGAAATACCGTGTAAATTGTCACCTAAATCCATTGAGAAGTATTCAGCTTCCGCTAAATGAGGATTAACTGGTTCTTCTTCAGTAGGGACAAAGTCCTGACGTGAATCATGGATGACCATGTTTTTCACAAGTCCACATACGTTAGCGTCAACTGGACTACCTTCTACAGGAGTGACAGTAATTGAGAAATAGAACTGTTTGAACTTATGGACACCAGTTTCATCAATAATTTTTTGCTTAATATCAACTGGATTAACAGGAGTAACGTGTTGAGAAACCGCTGGCTCTACTAAAGGAACAGCAACATATTTCTTTTCATCTTTATCATAATAATTAAAATCTAAGGTGGTTTCTCCTAAGATATATCCTTGAGGAAGAGTTAAAGAAGTATCTTCATGTTCCTCTTGGATTTTAGATAAATCCACAACTTCAAATTGTTCGAGAGTTAAATCAATTTCATCTAAATCTAATTCAAATTTCTTATCTTCAAGATCTAATGTATATTCAAATGGGTTTGAAGATTTTAACGAAACACTATTAACAAATTCAGAACCATAGAATCCGATTAAAGAATATCCACCAATACCGTATTTATCAGCAACATTAGTGTATTCAAATGGACCAACAGAAATACCTTCTCTTCCACCTTTAATACCATTAAGTGGGTAAGTATCATGATCAGGTAAAAGATAAGTTTCACTACTTGGATCAGAAACATCGACAGCAATATGGTCTAATTTCTTAGTTCCATCCCAGAATCCGCCAGCGTCATTAAATAATTTTGGCTCTAAGTTTGCTAAAGCAGAATCTTGAGTGGTGCTGACATCATATGGAGAAATAATTGGAATTAAAATCGATAAGAAAACAAGGATACCTAAAATACCAGCAGCGACCACACTACTCTTATTTTTGGCAAATCTCTTCATCGAGTCTTTAAAGAAGGTGGTTGGCTTTGTCATGAATCTTTGTTCGTGAGAAGATTCATCGCTTGATTGAAGAACAAAGTCCTCCTTCTTAATCTCAGGATCTTGAGCCTCGATAGGAAGATCAACTAAATTAAAATCATCATCGATCTTTTTCATTATCGTTTTTCTCCCATTCTAATACGAGGGTCAATAAACCCGTATGACAAGTCTAAAACAATACCCGCTAATAAGCCGACTGTAGTAAAGATTGTCATATCTAACATAAGGACGTTATAGTCTTTTTGCTCAATCGCGGTAATGTATAAGCTACCAATACCGTTAATGCCATATAATTGTTCAAGAATCATAGAGCCACCAAAAATACCAATAAATTCTGCTAAGATACTTGGTAAAATTGGAACGAACGCATTCTTTAAGGCGTGTCTAGTAATAGCCTGGTTCTTGGTTAAACCTTTAGTTCTAGCAAGTAATAAGTATTCACTAGACATGACTTCACAAAGCTCTGCTCTAACAAAACGTGTGTAACCACAAACACTACCAAAGGATAAGGAAATAACCGGGATAATAAATCCAAGAACTTTTTCTTTAAGTGGTTCAGTAGGTGCCGGCCACTTCGTTGGTAACCATCCGCTTTGGAATGCCAGCCAATATATCAAAAGTGAAATAACAACGAATGAAGGCACAGAGATAAAGACCATTACTAAAGTAGAAATTAAATGGTCAACCCATGTGTTTTTCTTTAATCCAGCTAAGATACCTAAGCCAATACCAAGAGGAACAGATACCACAACAGAGATAATATTTAAATACATTGAAGTTGGTAATCTATCCGCAATAACCGATATTGCCGACCGATCCGGAACGATGTATAAGGAATTACCCCATTCCCATTTGGTAAAGACGTTACTAAGCCAGACGCCATATTGCTCTAAGATTGGTTTTTGATAGAAGTATTCATCAGCCCCATAATCATGGAATTCAGCAAGTAATTCACCATATCCAGAAACAGGATGATCAAAACACACGACATATTGAAGTCTTAATTGCTCCAAAAAGAAGGCGTGTCTCACACTTTGCTTTTGTCCTAATGAAGTATCTTTAATACCAAGTGATTTGACCAAAAAGAAAGTAATCGAAATAATGATAAACGCGGTTATCAAGGCTAGGATTACTCTTTTAATGGAATACTTTAACATTTTTCTTAGGTTCTACAATTTAATTTAATAAATTGTTCGTTTATTATATATCAAACTGATAATATAGACAACCTTAGATATTTTTTTATTTCCAAAAACGTAAAAATAAGCCGTTCCCTACAAGTTTTTGAAAAAATAAATTAAAAGGACGCTTACGAGAAGCGCCCTTAATATAGTTGAATTAAAATCGATTAGAGATCGAATAATCCGTCAACTAATTGATAGTTATCCTTGTTTGGATAGGTAACTGTCACTTCATCTTCAAGATAGACTTTAGTATACGCAGTTTGAGTTTGAACGTATTCATCTTCGCCTAAAGTATATTCCATTTTAAGAATGGAGAATGAAGAGTCAATTCTTCCGTTAATCCAGTGGAAGCCAAGAGTTTGGGTATAAGTAAGCTGTGTGCCATAAGGAATACCCATATCTTCTTCTTCATCTTTAGGAACAATTTGCTTTTGTGGAGCAGATTGAGAAACGAAGCTTACACTGGTGTTACCGCCACCGGTAAATCCGCCTTTAACGATATTTCCAGGTGAAGTAAATTCGTCTGTTTCTAAAGCATTAGCAAATTGATTACTGAAAATCTTTCTTCTAGCAACGAAGAATTGATCTAACATCATAAGAACAACTTCAGTTCTATCAACTTTACCAATTAAGTCTTGAGCATTGACTTTGCAGCGTCTATTACCGCTATCACTTCTTTTATAAACGTGAGCGTCAAAGTCTTCATTGCAGAAGAAATAATAAGCAAAGGAATCAAATGATGGATTTCCCATTGGTGAACGAACTTCAACATCCTCGATATCCATTTGGAAATATCCTAATTCACGAGAAATTGTGTAGTCTTGTCTAGCATGTTCGCTATAGAAGTGTTCGCCGTTTTTGGTTGTTAATGTTACAAATCCGTTATAGACATTAACAGCAGTTAAATCATCGGATTTGCCATATGTTCGACTTTGAACTGTGGCTTGTTTACCTAAAGCATCAGTCACTAATTTTCTTTGATTAGCAAGTTCAGCTTCGCTTTCGCCAGTAAGCACGTTATTTTCCACGCCGACAGAGACAGTTTCACAAACTGCAGGATTCTCTTTAGCATAGACTGTAATAACTGCACTACCACCGCCAACAGCAGTAATTAAACCTTTTTCATCAACTTTAGCCACTTGTTCATTAGTGCTTTCATAGACTAAATCTGCATTAGCAGCAACGAGTGGTCTAATGTTGACGTGAATTTGCGCGGTTTCGCCACTAAATAGGACGAAACCAGGCTCATCAACGTAAATCTTTGTTGGAACTAATTTCTCAACAATGACTTTTGGAACATAAGTAACACTTTCGCCACAACCAGCAAGGGCAACTACACCAGCAATACTAAGTATTGAAAGAGCTAATTTTTTCATATATATGCCCTCCTAATTATAAGCGTGCAAAGCTTCTTTCGACATCACTTTCACTTGGAGCAATATAGTAGACATTTTCTACAGGCATAGCGCCTTCAATCATTAAGTCATAATAGACTTCAACAGACCAGTAAATGTCGTATTTACTACTCTTAAATGGCTTGAGGATATCCTTTTTCTTTTCCTCGTCGGTTTCATGATCATAAGCATCTTGTAAATCGTTCGCATCAAAGAGTCTCTTGTTGATATCTTCTGCCACTTCTTTTTCAATCTTGATTTGGATGCCAACAACTTTGCCACCTTCTTTGACGATTGTTAAGTGTTCAACATCATCAACAGTGATAACTAAGTTATCAGTACCTGGGAGATAAACTTGAACCTTGGTAATGTCGAAATCAACACTACTTTCAACTTCAACAAAGCTAAAGTCGATATCTAAGATACATCCTTCGGTTAAATCACCGCCTGGGATGACTTCAGTTGGGTTATCTAATTTTTTAGCGGATTTCATATAGCCAGATTTAACTGGTTTGACTTCTTCGCCATCTTTAGCAACCACACCGTGGTCAGCAGCAGCCCATAAGGAATCGAATGTCCATTCTTTTCCGTCATAGGTAATAGGATATTTATCAGAGATTTTTCCGGTATCAGTACCCCAGTTAAGGGTGAATTTGGAAGAGTTATCGCTTCTTAAAACTTCTAGGAAGTTGAGTGGGTTTAAAGTGTTACCACTAATAGCACCAAAGCCAAGGTCGAATTCACCTGTCATAAGGTGTTTCTTATAAACATCTTCCCAGTTAGTAACGTATTCGTTATTAACTGTTAATCTAATTTGTCCGTTAGCGACACTGTTGTCGTTAAAGGTTTCTTCGAAGTAGTTTTTGATATCTTTACCATATTCTTCGATATCGGATTGATACATCCACCAAATATCGATAGTAATTGGATATGGATTTTCTTTACTACCTAAGGATTCAATACCGCCGTCTTTACCTTTCTTTAATAATTCGGAAACAGCAGTTTTGAAGAAGTTAACAGCTAAGGTCTTATCATAGCCGTATTTTGCCCTATCTGTGTCTTTATAAGCTGAGCTAGTAGGATCAAATCCTAAGAAGTTTGTTAAAGCTTTATTATGGGCACTTGTGGTGTTATAAGAAACAGACTTATATTCTTCTTCAGCTTGATTATAAATTTCAGTTAAGTATGCATCAGCAAAGTATTCATAAGATGGGTTCACACCACGATCTCTAGCGAAGTCTTTTCTCTTGATGGACCAGAATAATCCTCTCAAGAAGTTATTGTTCGCCATCCAAGGTTTCACAGTTCTACCTGGATTGTGTTTTTCAATTTTACCTTCTGGACCAAATAAGTAGTCACTCATTTCTTGGTCACAGGAGTTAACATTTAATTTAAATGTAGAGTCACCTCTAGTTTGGTAATCATTAAATCCGGTTTCTGGGATTGCGTGACCTTCTAAGTAAGATTTTGGAATACCAGCACTATCGAGTTTTCTACTGTTGAATAAGTTCCAAACAGTGTCTGGATTCTTTTGAGCAGCAGATTCGATGGAAATATGAACACCATCAATGTGGTATCTAGAGTTAGTGGCTAAATTGTGTTCGAACCAGTCTTCATTTAATTTGAAGATGATTTGGGAAGTTGTATCCCATCTTTCTAAGAAGAAAGGACCAACACATAATGTATTTTGTTGGAACCATTCGGTATCAGAAATACCAGATGGTTTGTTACCGTATTTACCGTACGCTTTAGCACCATCAATCCATTTATCGGCAGTTCCATATAAACTAGAAACATAGGAATTTGGAAGAGGTGAATATAAGTTACTACTTAAGGTATACATCGCAGTGAAGTCATCAATTGGGTTGATTAATTCAAATTCGATGTAAGCACCATTACCAAGTTCATCATCAAAGCCGGTAGTAATACCTAATTCTCCACCACTTCTGGTGCCAGTTTCTTCATCATAACCAGTTGCGTAGTTAAATGCTTCATCAGCTTTAGCAGAAGTTGCGGTTTCAGTATTTCTATAGTAAGTAAATCCGCCTTTAATACCATAGGAGGTATCAGAAGCTAATTCACCACCACGGAAAGTACCACAGGATTGAGTTAATAAGAGTTTAAATGGAGTGACATAGTCTTCAAGTTCAATCGCTCTTTTTTCATATGGGCTACCAGCAGCCATTGTACGATATTGAACTTCGTTAGTTTTGACGTAAACTCTCCATCTACGGTATAAGCCTTTTTCGTTTTTAGTGTCTTTAGTAATTAAATTACCATTGTTATCAACTGGAACTGGTCTATCGTTATTAACTAAAGATGAACCACCTTCTTCAAGGTTATATCTAACAACCTTGTCAGCTGCTAAACATGGGAACCATTCATAACTCTTGCCATCGGCGCCCATTCTGGTGCTCCAATAGCCAGAAGTAATATAACCATTTAAGTCACTAATTTGGCTACCTTCGGTATCCCAAGCGTTAATGGAATAGGTTTCTGAACTGGTTGCACTTCTTAAATAAGTTGACCAAGCATCAGTAACACCTGTAAGAGGTTTGTTAGGATCTAAGGAACCTTCTGCTAATAAACCAAAGCCATATCCAGCAATATAGTCTTCAGTGCCTAATTTAACACGATCAGAATATCTAACCCAGCCACCATTTTCGAATAAGGTGATACCAGTTAAGAAGTTATTCATCGCAAAGCTTTCAAGTTCACCAAGAATTTCGTTTCTGGCATCTTTATCTGAAGAGTAGTTAGCGCCTTCGTTAGCGGCAGGGGACTTATTAATGATCTTGAAGATTAAGTTACGTGGAGTTTCAGTAACGTTTTCTAAAACTTCAATTCTCACTTGTTTAACAGTGTTATCAGTGAGTTTTAATGGAGTAACGTAACCTTGTTGGTCAACAGTAGCATAGTTTTTACCACTACCAATAACAGTGTAAGTGTAATTGTAGTTAACTCCTGGTACTTGGTTAATAGGGTTAATAACAATGTGCTCTGGAATATGGGTTTCTTCATATTCGTTTAAGTAAATTGTGTTTCTTCCGGACTCAAAGGCAACGGAGAAGTCGAAATCTGCTTGAGGGCTGCTTGGCGCTTCTCCACAGCTAGCGACACCAAACATCACGGATAAAGCAGATGCTGTTAAGAATAAATAATGAATTTTCTTCATATTATTTACCTCCTATTTTTTTCTTTTTTCTAGCAATTGTTAATAAGACAATTGCGGATAATGATAATGTTGATAAGACGATACTTGTAGCTGCGACATTACCGCCACAACCACTTGTGGTTACAGGAATATATTCGACGTGTTCGACAACCTGACCATTTCTCATGAAGGTTGTGAATTTCGCGATATCTTCATCTGTCACTGGATGATATTCGGTATCGTCAACTTCAATAACTTGGACATATGTACCTAAGTCAATTAAGTCGTGACTAATTTGTAAGTTCGCGTGTTGACCCATGATGTAGTTATCAAAGTCATATGTATGGGTCTTGAAGGAATATTTGAATCTGACGATGACACCGGTTCTTCCGAAGGCATTATCCATCAAGGAGAGGAATAATCTTCCGGTATAATCAGTGGTCTCGTTAATGTTATCTTCAAGAAGAGTTAAGAGGTAATCTTCATCAATTTCAATGTATTTACCTTTTTCATCTTCATAGATTTCAGTTAATCCTCCACTAATTCCACCAAATGAGGCATAAGAGATATTTTCTTCTTCAATATCAAGTCTCACCATGTGTTCAGCGGAATTATGAGTTACTCCGGTAATTTTTGGAGCAGTGCTATCGATAACTAGAGTGTATTGATATTTATCACCGGTCCATTCATTCGTGCCCGCGAGTAAATAATTAAAGGTTATATCATATTCACCATCTGGGAATGGCTCACCAGTCTCAGAATCATATAATGGGACTACAGCAAGAGCCTTATCAGCAATATAGCTACCTAATCTATCACCGTTAACGTGTGATTTATATAGAGGCCATTTGCCCATATAACCATATGACGACATCGCATCAATCATACAGGACTTATAGACCATTTCGCCGGTTTCACGATTCACGATTGTGAAATAGTTATCAGCGACAGATCTTAAGATGAACTGTTGAATGATCATGGTGTTAGAAGTATATGGATTTCCAACATAGAGGTGGTCTTTAGCATTTTCAGCAAGTTTTCCAGTAAATGGATCTTCACCAAGGAAGTGCCAGCTAGAGGATGTCCTAGCTAAGTTAGATAAGGAGTTATCATTGTACTCAAAACTTTCAGTGCTGAATGATTTTCCAGATTCAACATAGCCAACAATCCAAGTACTTCCGAAGTCGCATAAATCTTTACCAACTAAGGTTTTAGCAACATCGTTAACTAAATCGCTTGGGTAAACTTTGCTACTACTCTTTTCGAAGTTGAATGGTTCCACAACTGGAGCGTCTTGATATGTTCTTTCTCCACCAGCGAAGAATCCAACATAGACTAAGTTAAGGTCTTCTTTAGATTGTGTGCTTTCGAATGTCACATAACCTTCGATGTAACAACCGTATTCATAGAAGCTGAGGATATCTTCTTTGACTGTTGAGCTTAAGGAATAAGAATCGATTTGATGGAATTCTTCTCCTGGAGCGAAAGTCATTTCACCAAGTGGTAATTTCTCTTCGATGTAAACATCTTGAGTGGATTGATAGTCATATCCTGGTAATGTCACCCATTTTTCTTCGGACGTACTATCATACATATATTTACCAACTGGGATTCTAGTCAAGAAGTCTTCGGTGTGGTGTTCATGATCAGCACCACAGTTTGGACAGTGGTCTTCACTAACTGCGATGTGGAGTTCACCACATTCACTACAAGTCCATGTACCATCTTCTTGATCTTTGAAGGCGTTATAGATATCTGATTCAGTAGCGTAGTATTCGATTTCTCTACTAACTTTGTAGTAGTCTTTATCTTTAACTTCACCAGGTGCAGTTCTTTGGACAAATCCTCTTTGGCCGGTGACTGGATCAACAGTTTCCACCCAATAGGTTCTAGTTGCCCATGCGGTGATATCATCGATTTCTGCACGGAAGGTGTAGTCTTTAGTAACAACACCATTGTCATTTTTAATCGCTGGTCTCATCACTGTGAGATAAGCGTTATAGGTTCTATTTTCTTCACTTTCGTTATGGGAATAGAACTTAAGATCGAGTCGACCATTATTAATAGCCTCGTAGTTCTTTAAGGAAAGCTTGGCTTTACCGGTTTTTTCTCCGGTAGCAGCATCAGCACCTTCAAGATATACATCGGTTCTATAAGCACCACCCATATCCACAAGTCCAGCACCTTGAATTCTTGGAGAAGTTAAGGTTTTGTGTCCTGGATTCTCTGGACAATCTTCAGCATCAAGCATTGGGTTTGCGGTAGATAAATAACGCATATCAATGGTTGCTTTATAAGCTGCTAATTCATCTTTGCTCATCGCGCCTGGTTCATTACCATATGTGCCTTTAGCTTCTTTAGATAAAAGCACGGATTGCGCTCCAGCATAGTTAGGAGCAGCCATAGATGTACCACTTAAGAATGCATAGGATCTTAATGGTCTATCAGCTTTGTCTTCTTTATTTTGTGGTGGTACGGCGCCTCTAATGAAGTCACCTGGACTAGAAATGTCTGGTTTGAGTTCGAGGTCATATGCAATACCATCAGATGTAAATGTTGAGGAAGTCTTTTCTTTGTCATTAACGAAGATTTCGTCTTTGGCTAAAGTAATGGTTCCTGATTTATTTCCTTTGGTGCCATCGAAGTATCCCTTGTCTTTAAATAAGACAGAAACGACTGGGATATCAGGTTTGGTGTCACCAAATGAGAAACGGAAGTTGAAGTCGTTAGCTGTTGGGTCGTTATTAATAACGACAAGAGCAACAGCAGACATATTCTTCGCCACTGTATATTTATCAGAGAACGATGTACTACCACGATTAACAACTGCAATCTTTCCACGGACATCAAGTCCAGTATAATCAGCAGCGGTACCAAATCCTGGGACATATTGCCATTCATATTGAGTAGTTGTTTCTGGGAATAAGTCTTTTAATGGATGTTCATCTTTGAATTCTTTTGGTAATCCTTCTCTATTAACAACTTGGTCTTCAAATGCCACGAAGCCAATTTCGTTACCAGTGGCAACTTTTAAAGCTTGGGTATAGAAGATTTTGGTTGGTTGAGCAGAAGCAACTGAAGTTGTGGAATGGTTATTAACATAACTAGAAATAATTCCAGTTTCTGTCATTTCACTTGTCCAGTTAGCGTAGCCACCTAAAGATGAATAAGAAGTTTTACCAGCGTTACCAGCAGAGATAGCGCTTAAGATTCCAGAATTGGACAATCTTGTTAATGTCTTTAAGGTGATGGAATCACTATCAAAGTCATCAAGATTGCTACCTAAAGACATATTGATGCCATCAACTCCTAAGTCAATCGCGTCTTCTAATGCGTTTAAGATTGGCATTTCAAAGAAGCCAGAGAATGAAGTTAAGCCCATCGCATCTGTAAAGGAAGTACTTCTAAATTCAGTAGATGCCTTCATACAGACTAATTGCGCTTTTGGGGCAATGCCTTTGTAGAATTCAGCGTGACCAGCTGCGGTTGAGGCAACGTGACTACCGTGGTAATCAGATGCACTAGTAACATCAAAGTCTTCGCTATAGGAATCACCATAGACTGGTGTTTCTCCTCCGTAGTCGAAGTAGAATGGAACTTTACTATTGAAGTATAAAGAACCTTCTTCACCAATTGGGGTGTTCTCTAATTTTTGTTTCTTCTTGTAAGCGTGAGCGTGTTTAGTATTTTCAAATTCTTTTGGAGCGATATAAACGGTTTTACCTTGCACATACTTTGCTTGAGGAACATATCTTTGAACGACAGTTTCTCCTAATTCTTCAAAAGAAGTGAATGTTTCATGGTGCCAAGAAGGAACCACGACCTCTTCTCCTGCTTCGTTTTTCTCACTGTGTTTAGCGCGGAAATAGAATTCGTTATCAATAATAGCAATAACTGTTCCTTCACCGTCGTTAGTGTTATCTGGCTTTTCCATGGTTTCAGCGGAGATGTTATCAGGTCCACCATAATCATGTTCAGCATCAGAGAGGGATATTTTTGCGGTATATCCTCCAGTAGATTGAATAACGTGTAATTTATCTTTGGTTACACTTTTCACACCACTTAAATTGGTAATTTGATCAACATATTGACTATTAACTGCAATACCGACAGCGTTATTTAAGACAGTGTAATTAGACAATACTTTAACATTGCTTGTCACTTCACTACGAATGCGACTGATCAAACTATCTTGTACGTTTTTAATGCCTTCTTCACTTAATGAGCTTAATGGTCTATCAAGTTCAACAATGAGTCTAGCGTCTAATGGAGCTTTTTGTTGTTGAGGAATGTTTCCAGCAACGTTAGCGCCCATGAATAGTCCCGCTGTGACAGTAGCAAGCATCGCTAATTTTTTAATCATAATCTTACCTCCTTTTCTCGTGTATATAAGCACGTGTAAATGTTGTTTGCGTAATAGTATATATAATGTGCGTAAATAATGCAAACAAAAAAAACAGCGGATTTCGCCATTTCTTTCTTGACTCTAATAACGAGTTATATGCCAACGTGATAAACAATTTCAAGTACAATTACAGCTAAAACAAAGATAGAAGAAGCAAATAAAATTGCAAAATAAATTCGAGGAGAATGTTCTCTTTTTTCAATCTTCGCCTGTTTATAAGAATACATATCGTTATACTTATTTGGTTTTCTCGCCACAAAGCTTGTAAACATTTGTTTAAAGCCGTACGCGATAGTGTCAAAAGCCCCTTGAGAGTGAACAAACACTAATCCCGCAGAGGCTACTAAAGCAACTGCAGCAATACTCACTCCGTTAAGCGCTTCAATAATAAAATATCCGTTTAAGAAAAAATATAAGCAAAAGATTCCTACACCAATTAGGAAGGAGATAATAAAAGTGTAAATATAAGCTTTACGATATTTACGGAAATTATCACTGAATTTACTCATCTTTTTCTTCTAATAGTTTTTGTAGATACTTTAAATCTTCGTCAGTCGTAACTTTAAAGTTAAGTCTATCTCCGGGATAGAATTTTACAATGGAAGCATCAACTAAAGAGATGTCATCATTGACAGGGACTTTTTTGCTAACTATGTGCTTATCTTTAATCAGTCCAAATCTAAAAGATTGAGGAGTTTGAATGTGGACTTCTTTCCCTTCTAAAACATATCTTCTACCTAAGTTAGAGATTTCTGGAATTTGGTCTTCCACTAAGATAACTGGGCACGCCACATCATATTCATCAAGACAATCAATCGCTTGATTAATAATCGCGTGACTAATTAATGGGCGATCTCCGTCATGAATTAAAATCTTATCTTTTTCATGTAATTCGAGAGCCTCTAAACCACGTCTGACAGACTCTTGTCTAGTCTCTCCACCTTGGATGATTTTGTTAATCTTATCTAAAGAATATTTCTCCTTAAAACATTCAACATAAGGAATAAATTCCTTAGAAGTGACAAGGTTAATCTCATCAATATGAGGATTTTCATTGAACTTTTTAATGGAGTATACCACCATTTCAAGATCTTTAATTTTAATAAATTGTTTTGGGATGTCAGAATGGATCCTCGAACCACTTCCCGCAAAGACAATAAGCGCAATATTCATGCGATAATAATAATCTCTTTAATAATAATTAGCAAAATAAAATAGGCGATAGTATAATAAACCTAACAAAACCCAGGAGGTAAATATCAATGGCGAAAAAGAAAGTCAGAATCGATCAAAGTCTTTGCATCGGTTGCGGATGTTGCGCAGGTACATATCCAGAAAATTTTGCAATTGGCGATAGCGGATTAGCAGAAGCTGTTTCTGGAGAAGGCGAAGAAGAAGCCGTTAGTGTCTGCCCAGTTGGTGCAATCTCTGTAGAAGAGTAATGATATAGAAAAGCCAGATTACAAAAAATAATCTGGTTTTTTTATGCATAGCATAATGAAGTTTTTGAGCCGAACTCAGAAACTTTTTTTCACAAATTTTCGAAAAAACCACTCCTTATATAATGTAGGGCTTTATTAGCAAAAGACATAAAAGGAGACAAAAATGAATAAAAAATAATTATTAATGTTGAATTCAATCGAAAACAAAAATATAGAAGATTGTATTTATAACATAAGTGGGCAACAAGTAATGATAGATAGTGATATTGCTTTGTTTTTTGGAACTACAGTTTCAATAATGAATAGGCAAATGAGAAGAAACAAAGAAAGATTTCCTGACGATTTTTGTTTCCAGTTGCAAAACAAAGATATTAATTATTTGCGAAGCCAAATTGGCACAGCAAAATTTTTATCTTCTAAAAGAAGATATAATCCATATGTTTATACAGAAGAAGGCATTATCGCTCTTGCTGGAGTGTTAAAAAGCGACAATGCAAATAAAATGAGTGTCGAAATCGCTAGAAAGTTTATTCAAATGCGGAAATTAATTTTAGAAAATGGCGACACTTTGTTTACACTTGCAAAACTTCAAAATAGACAAATTGAATTCGAAAATGAAACAAATAATAAATTTGATGAGATTCTAAAACTCATAAGCAAAGTTGATTTGCCGAAACAGGCTCTCTTTTTTGCTGGACAATTTTATGATGCGTATGAATTTATATCTGAGATTATTAGAAAAGCAAACAGCTCAATTATTTTAATCGATCCATATTGTGATTCTAGAGCGTTTGTTTTCTTAAAAAATAAAAAAGAAACAGCCTATCTTACAATTTGTATAGGCAATTATCAAAATTAGATACAGATGAAATAGAAAAATTTGAATTACAATATGGAAAGATTGATGTCAAGCATCTGGATGATAACCATGATAGATATTTAATTATTGATAATGAAGAATGCTTTCAACTAGGCGCGTCTTTAAATTATATTGGCAAAAAAATGTTTAATATTATTAAAAATGAGAACAAGGAAATCATAAATATATTATTAGAACTAGTTGATAAAACTTCATAAAAAAACCGGTATCGAACTCACATCAATTAAGACAGGTATATCAACCGGTAAGCTTATTGAAACATAGTTTTGATTTTTTGTAAACAAAATTAAGCAATGTTTTACAAAAAAGAGAAATCAAAGCATATTAATGCCCAATGCACTACTGCTAATTTTGCTCTTTTGGTATCGAATTATCGTTCCTAGAGCCAATTCTATTAATGAGGATATGTAACCTTTTATACAAAAGAAGGACAACAAGAAAGACTATCGCGTCCTTAATCAAGTTCATAGGCGCGACCATAATAAGAGCATACATCCAAATCCAGTTTTCTCCGCTTACTGCAGGAATAATCGCGGAACATGCTTTCTCTAATCCTTCTAAAGGATAGTTATAGAAATAAGAGAAGAATGGAACCATAACATAGACATTAAAGATCATCGCAAAAATAATATGCGCGGCAGTAGAAATCCCAACTCCAATAAATACTGAGGAGAATTTTCTTCTTTTCTCATAGAGAATCACTGCAGGAATCACGAATATTAAAGAGAAGATAAAGTCTCCAATTTCTCCAACACATGCGGTGGTAGACATCGGTAACTTAATAAGAGTCTTCACTAGATTAATCATAATCGCAGATAATGGTCCATACATATAACCCGCTAAAAACATTGGGATTTCATCAAAATGAACCTTTAACCAAAATGGAGTAAAACCTAATCCAAAATCAGGTATAACAACATATAAAAGAACAGATAACGCTGCAAATATACCAGTCACAGCGATAAACTTGCTAGGATTAACTCTTCTCTTTTTAAAACTTCTAATAGAAAAGAACACCAAAAGGATTACCGCTACAATCATTAGAGCGAATAATACCCATTTAAACCAGCCCATAAAGGCTTTTAACTCATTTGAATCCATAAAAAATAGCCCTCTACTTCAGGGGCTACATATAGAAAACACATTCTATATACTTCTCTCATCCAGACTTTACTGTCGCCACTAGAATTTCACTAGTTCATGCATATAGCTTGCGGGGTATACCGCCGGTCGCGTTAATTCGCTGCCCTGAAGTGATTATATTGTAATTAATTACTAATTAGATATCAATTAGATTTACTTTATTATCTCCGAATATTCTCTTGGATACTTTCTAGGTGTTTCCTTTATCTTTTTTACAATAATATTCACGCGCTTCTCGCAAGACTCAGGAAGTTCATATTCATCGACTTGATATAATTCTCCACCTAATTTATCTAACATTTTTTTAGACGCTTTTAACTCATCTTGTCCCTTTGAACCTTTTAGAGCAATAAAATATCCTCCAACCTTAAGTAGAGGTAACACCAATTCAAGTAAAATAGGTAATTCCGATACCGCTCTAGCAACTGCAAAATCATATTCTTCTCTATGTTTTCTAGCGTATAATTCCGCGCGGTCTACTACAGGTTTTACGTTAAAATAAGCGTGCTCCGTCGCGTAAATGCTTATAAAATCAATCTTTTTCTTAGTGGAATCAAGTAATGTAAATTCTCCGTTAGATAAAGTCGCTAACACCATTCCTGGGTAGCCAGCGCCAGTACCAATATCAATAACTTTCTTACCACTAAAATCAAAATATTTAAGAGCGAAAGCGCTATCTAAAATCATTAATTCTCTAAACTTTTCTACTTCTTTTATCGCAGTTAAATTAAAAGATTCATTAGCCTTTAAAGTCGCTAACATATAGTCTTCTAATTTATCAACTTTAGAAGCATCTAAATTTAATTTTTCTAACTCTAAAATAAGTTCACTTTTATTCATGATTTAAGATCTTCTTTATATTTAATATTAACATAGAGACATCGCTTGGATTAACTCCACTAATTCTACTAGCCTGACCAACAGTTAATGGCCTCACTTTATTTAACTTTTCTCTAGCTTCAAGTCTAATTCCGGACATATTTAAATAATCGATATCTTGAGGAATTTTTAATTCCTCTAGTTTCTGATGATTTTCAGCGTCTCGTTTTTGTTTAATAATATAGCCTTCATATTTTTCAATGATTTCTATCTCTTCAATAGTCTGTTCATCTAAATCATATTTATCTAATTCAGGAATAAACTTAGAGAGTTTGGTGTATTCCACTCCTGGACGTTTTAATAATTCACTAGCTAATATTCCACCTTTAAGTTCATTGAATCCTAAAGAAATAATGTAATCTTCTATATCTTTTCTTTTTCCTAAATAATTAGACTCCAAGATTTCACATACCTCTTTGATGTTTTGTTTTTTCTTTAAGAAATAGTTATATCTATCTTCACTAATTAAACCAATTTTATGACCAATATCCGTTAATCTTAAGTCTGCGTTATCGTGTCTTAATAAGAGACGGAACTCTGCTCTAGAAGAGAGTAACCTATAAGGTTCTTCTGTTCCTTTAGTAACTAAATCATCAATCATCACACCAATATAAGATTGATCTCTTCTTAAAATAAGTGGTTCTTTCCCTTGAATCTTTAAAGAAGCGTTTATACCTGCAAGTAAACCAAGACCTGCTGCTTCTTCATAACCTGAAGTTCCACAAATTTGACCAGCAATATATAGTCCTGGCCACTTTTTTAATTCTAGAGTTGGTCCGTACTCCGTTGTCTTTATCGCATCATATTCAATCGCATAAGCGTATTTCAAAAATACGGCGTTCTCAAATCCTGGTAAGGATCTCACCATTAATTCTTGAACCTCTTCACTCATAGAGGTGGAGAAACCTTGTAAATAAATAGAGTCAGTGTATCTAGATTCTGGTTCTAGGAATAATTGATGTCTTTCTTTATCCTTAAAAGTCATAATCTTAGATTCAATAGACGGACAATATCTAGGGCCTACTCCAACGATGTTCCCGCTATATAAAGCAGTCTCATCTAAATGTTCTTTAATGATGTTATGAGTATTTTGATTTGTGTATATTAAATAGCACACTTCTTGTTCATCTAAAGGAATGTATTCCTTTGTGGTATAAGAAAAGGCTAAATGTCCTTTAGTGCCTGGTTCAATTTTTGCTTTAGAAAAATCAATTGAATCTTTTTTGATTCTAGGAGGAGTGCCTGTTTTTAATCTATAGGTTTCTATACCCATACTTCTTAAATATGGTGATAAACCTAAAGATGGCTTTTCTCCATCAGGACCTTGTTGAATCTTTTTATGGCCCCTAAAAATATAGGACTCCATATATGTTCCTGTACTTAAAATCACTGCCTTAGAAGTATAACTTCTTCCATCAGTGAGCTTAACTCCAAAAACATGTGTATCATCATGAATTAATTCATTAACAATACCTTCCACTACTGTTAAGTTAGGTGTAGCCAAAGCTAAGCCTTGTAAATATTTAGGATATTCTAATTTGTCTTGTTGGGCTCTTAGACACTGCACTCCTGGACCTTTGCCAGTATTAAGCATCTTCATTTGTAAATAATGATGGTCTGCCGCAATACCCATCATACCACCTAGCGCATCGATTTCTCTAACCACAATCCCTTTAGCAGATCCACCGATTGAAGGATTACAAGGCATATTACCCATCATCTTGATATTGATAGACACTAAAAGTGTCTTCATGCCCATATGAGCACTACTAAAAGCAGCTTCTAAGCCCGCATGTCCACCACCAACAACAATGACTTGATAGTCCATATTAGCCGACGCTACCCTCCATATCCATCTTAATTAATTGGTTAAGTTCCACTGCATATTCCATAGGAAGTTCTCTAGAAAATGGTTCAATAAATCCCATAATAATCATTTGAGTGGCATCTTTTTCAGATATTCCTCTACTCATTAAATAGAACAATTGATCTTCGTTAATCTTACTAACAGTCGCTTCATGTTCAATATAAGAAGTATTGTTATGTACTTCGTTTGTAGGAATGGTATCACTCTTAGAGATGTGATCTAAAATCAGCGTGTCACATTCTACGTGACTACGGCAATTTTTAGCGTTTGCTTTATGTCTTACCGTTCCACGGTAATTCGCTACTCCACCATTTTTAACAATAGATTTAGAAATGATTGTAGAAGTTGTATCTTCAGCTTCATGAATCATTCTTGCTCCAGCATCTTGATATTGGCCCGCTCCCGCAACAGCAATAGAAATACAAGTTCCTTTTGCGCCTCTTCCTTTTAAGATGCAAGCAGGATATTTCATATTCACTTGACTACCGATATTGCCATCAATCCACTCCATAGAAGCATCTTCATAGCAGACTGCTCTTTTGGTAACTAAATTAACAATATTAGTGGACCAGTTTTGTACTGTTGAATATCGACATTTACCACCTTTTAAAACAATGATTTCCACAACAGCAGCGTGGAGAGATTCTTTAGAATATGTTGGAGCTGTACAACCTTCCACATAGTGGACGTCCGCTCCTTCATCAACAATAATGAGGGTTCTTTCAAATTGTCCGGACTTTTCATTATTAATTCTAAAATAGGATTGTAATGGTTTATCTAGATGTACTCCTTTAGGAACATAGATAAATGATCCTCCAGACCATACTGCTCCGTTAAGAGCAGAAAATTTATTATCGGCAACTGGAATAACTGTAGAGAAATATTTCTTAAATAAATCTGGATATAGTTTTAAAGCCATATCAGTAGATAAGAATATAACTCCCTTATCTTCGATTTCTTTTAGCATATTGTGATATACCACTTCGGATTCATATTGAGTGGAGACACCTGCTAAATATTTTTGTTCCGCTTCAGGAATACCTAATTTATCAAAAGTGTTTTTAATCGTATCTGGAACTTCATCCCAATTTTTCACTTCTTTCTCACTTGGTCTAATAAAGTAAGTAAAAGAATCAAAGTCTAAGCCTTTTAAATCTGGACCATAATTTGGAAGCGGCATTGTCTTGAAGCTCTTAAGAGCTTTTAGTCTAAATTCCAGCATCCATTCTGGCTCATTTTTATAGTGAGAAATTTGTCTAACTATTTCTTCATTAAGACCTTTTTCCGTCTTTAAAATAGAGACATCTTCGTCCTTAAAACCAAATTTATAATCGTCTTGGAATTTGATATCTTTTGGCATTATTTCTTTTCCTCTAATAATTTACTAGCAGCGTTCCAGCCAATAGTCGCACAACGAATTCTAGCAGCCTGTTTAGAAGTATTAATAAAAACAATCGCATCTTCTAATACATCCGCATCAAATTCTTCTTCGTGCATCATTTTTTGATATTGGCTAATCATATATTCTGCTTCTTGCTTATTTTTTCCTTTAATTAAGTCGCACATAATATCAGTGCTACTTAAGGAGATAGTACAAGCTACACCTTCAAAACAAGCATCAGTGATTTTATCTCCTTCTACTTTAAAGTAGATATCTAAATCATCAATGCAGTTATCGGAATGCATATGAACCTTATCGTATCCTTCACCCTTTGGGAGATGTTTATTCATCGGATTAGAGGAATGATCCATAATTATGGATCTCATCATATCGTTACTTAGAGAAATAGGCATCTAAAATATCTCCTCCCTTAATTAAATTGTCACAAAATATATCAACTTCTTCTTTAGAAGTATATAAATAGAAACTTGCTCTTACAGTAGCAATTGTATCAAGTACTTCATCAATCATCTTCGCGCAGTGTTGTCCACTTCTAACTGCGATACCTTTAGAATTTAATAAAGTAGCTTCATCTTGCGCAAAGACACCCGCTCTATTAAAAGCAATAATGCCAGAATTAGAGTCTTTGTTATAAATAACAACGTCTTTACAACTTTCTAATCTAGATAAAGCGTATCTCGCTAGTTCTAATTCATGTTCTTTAATCGCATCTAGACCAATGGAATTAATAAAATCAATTGCCGCACCAAAACCAATAATACCCGCAATATTTAAAGTACCAGCTTCAAATTTATATGGTGCATCTAAAGGAATGACTTCCATATTTTTATTAAACTTAACATTCATCCCGCCGCCGGTTTTAAATAAAGACATCTTTTGAAGTAAACTATATTTACCAATTAAAGCGCCGATACCAGTAGGGCCGCACATTTTATGTGCGGAGAAAGTGATAAAATCAACATCTAAATCTTTGAAATCTGTTTTAATATGTGGCACTGACTGAGCCGCATCAAGCACAAATATCGCTCCGTGTTCGTGCACCACATTAGCAATGTTCTTCGCATCAATCTCATAACCTAAAACATTTCCAACGTGAGCAAAGGAAACAATCTTAATATTTTTGCATTTATTAAAAGCTTCTTTAACTCTGTTAACAGTAATTTTTTTATCTTCTAAATCAACAAATTCTACTTTCGCACCTGTTAATTCACAAATTCGATACCAAGGCAAAGTATTAGAGGCATGTTCTTCTAAACTTAATAAAATAACATCATCTTTTTTAAGATTATCTAAAGCATAACCATAGGCGATTAAATTAAGAGATTCAGTATCTCCAGAAGTAAATACAACCTCGTTAACTTCAGAATTAATAAACTTCGCAACCTTTTCTCTAACTTCTTGGACTTTCATATCCACTTTATAGCAAAGATCATAGTCACCACGATGATGATTAGCTGTATAGTCACTATAATATTCTTCAATTGCTTTAATGACACAATAAGGTTTTAAGGTAGTAGAAGCATTATCAAGGAACACTAAAGGATGGCCTTGCATAGTTTTACTTCCATCTAACATTGGAAACTGTTTTATAATTTCTTCTAACTTATACATTAGATAGTCTCCTTTCGATTAAAGCGTCAATTTCTCCTTGAATAGACTCATTAAATCCCTTCAAAATTGGCTTTAAATAACCAAGGGTAATAAGCATTTTTGCCTCTTCTAAATTTAAACCTCTAGAGGTTAAATAGAAGATATGTTCATCACTCACTTTTCCTACACTTGCAGCGTGACTTGCTTCGATGTCATTTTCATCGATTTTAAGTACTGGTTTAGCTTTAGCGACACAGTCGTTATCAAAGACCACAATCTTCGCATTTTGATGAGATTTAGATTGGTGACATCCTTTTAAAATATAAGAGATTCCGGAGAACTGTAATTTGCCCTCATCTTTACACACTCCATAGTTATCAATACGGCCAAAAGTTGATGGATGATTGTGATAAATATTGACCACTATATCCTTATTATCCTTATTAGAAGAAAGGGAGGCTAAATGCCATTCACAAGTTGCTCCTTCGTCATTAAGATTTATAGTCGCATCAAGTTTATTCTTCTCAACACTAAAATCAGCAAAATATACAACAATTTTCGAATTTTTTCCCAGATTTGCAGTAATTTTAGCGTTTTCTAAAGCGTTATCTGCAAAAATAGATAAGTACAAAATCGAGTTCTCAAATAACTCAAAATTTAGATTGTTATCACTCTTTAAATCATGTAGATATAAAAATGACTCTCCAGAGCCAAATTCAAAAGACAATTCACTGTCTAAAGTGGACAAGTCTAAATTTGAATTTCTATCTACAATAACCTTGTTCATATTTATTTCTTGATTGATTCTCTAACTGCACAACTTCCAATAGAGACTTCATTCATTTTGTTCTCTTCTTTTTCGATATTAATTCCAAGTTCTGCTTTGATGAATTCATACCCAGTTTGGTCAATGCGTTTGATAAGGCTTGGATCACCATCTAAAACGATTTTTCCATTCACCATAACAATCGCTCTTGTAGGTTTAATTAAATCGAATAGTCTAGCATAGTGAGAAATAACTAAAAACCCCTTGCCTTCACCTTCTAATTTATTGATCACATCAGCGACAGTTTGAATCGCATCAACGTCTAATCCAGAATCGATTTCATCAAGCATCGCAATCTTTGGATTTAATAACATAAGTTGAAGTATTTCGTTCCTTTTCTTTTCTCCGCCAGAAAATCCTTCATTTAAACTTCTGGTAGCTAAATCAAATGGCATCTTTAATTCTTTAGTTGCGCTATCAAGTAACTTATAAAATTTATAAGTTGAGATTCTTTCTTCGCTTGTGGCGTTTACTGCAGCTCTTAAGAAATCACTATTAATAACTCCAGGAACTTCAGCAGGATTTTGTAACCCCAAAAATAAGCCCGCTCTAGCGCGTTGGTCTGTAGTCATATGCGTTAAATCAACATCATCCAGATAAATACTTCCTTGAGTAATCTTATATCTAGGATGACCCATAATCGCATTAAATAAAGTAGACTTACCATGTCCATTAGGCCCTAATAAAGCGACAGTTTCTCCTTCAGACATACTAAAAGAGACACCTTTAAGGATTTCTTTTCCTTCAACTTGGACATGTAGGTCATTAATTTTTAAAGTTGCCATACTCGTACCTCAATGCTGAAATATTGTAATTTTCTCTAAAATAATATGCAAACGATATAGTAAGAAAAATGTAAAAATGGGTTATTATGCACATACACTCATACGAAAATAATTAAAATTATTATTGCGCGCAAAAACGAACATATATAAAATATACTCGCTATGTATTTGAAAAGGAGAAACAATTAGATGAAAAAAAGTAAGCTATCTATCGGTTTAGTTACTAGTTTCATCGGCGCTCTTGCGTTAACTAGCTGTGGTGACACAGTTTACGTTACACCAAGTGACAAATCTGTTGTTGATTTCATCGGCTACAATAATTCTACTGACCGTATCGAAATCAATGTGGATGAACTCTATCGTGAATTCGGAGAAGGCAAAGATGGCACAACCAAATACTATAACGCTATCCTTGAATCTTTAATCAGATACGAATATCCAAAACTCGCCGGAGATGAGAATCCAAAAGAACCTGATCTCAAGAAGTTTAGCAGAATTAAGTCAGAAGCCGCTGATAAAGTTAAAGCAGCTAGACAAACCGCTAACGATAACGCTAGCAATAATGGCACTGACCCAGAAGACGAATGGTCTAAAATTTTAGAAAACAATAACGTCGAAACTGAAGAAGAACTCAGATTAAAATACGTCTACGAATTAGAAAAAGACGCAATGACTGATTGGTATTTCAAGAAACACTATGAAACTAACGATGATCAATCTGTTGTCGGATTAAGACAAGAGTACATTGGTGTTTCTGCAACCGAAGATTCACAAACTGGTATTACTTCCGATTGGGAACAAATTGAACCAGCCACTGAAAATGTTGAACCAGTTTATCCATATCACGTTATCCACATCTTAGTTAAATTAAGTGCGGATGCCACTGATTATAACCGTGCAACTATTTCTGAATCCGAAGCGGAAAAATTATGGGATATCGTTAGACACTTAGTCGACGGACAATACAGTTTCGAAGAAACTGCTAAATTATCCGATGATACCAGTAGCGCTGAATTCGGTGACGTTGAATTAATGAGCACCAGAACTTCATTCTATAATGAATTCAAATTAGGTACTTATGCCTTTGATGCTTTATTAAGTGAAAACAATAAAGAAACCGCTGATGTTAACAATAACATCTATAAGGCTTTTGGTATTGATTCTGAAGCTGAAGTTGTGACTCAAACCATGTCCGAAGCTGATCCATTAACTGGTGTTGAACATATCAATGAAACCAAAGAAAAGGTTGTCGACTTAGTTAAGGAAACAATGTTAGATGAAGTTAACGTTCATTTAAAAGAAGAACAAACTTTATTACCAGCTATTCCATTTGATGTCTTTAGACAAATTGGTTTAGCAGCTAAAGAAGACAAGATCGGAGTCTTCACACCAGAAGGCAGTCAAGCTTCCTTACCAAGAAACGTTTTATTCAACGCATTCTTAAACTTCCGTTCTCCATTTGTTATTACAAATGAGTTATTAAACGAAGCATCAGTTGACTTTGGTCATGATGAAGTTGATCCAGTAAGCGGAGAGACAGTCCATGTGACAAACGATGCAATTACAACAACTCCATATGATTTTGATGATGAAGACATCTTAAAGTTACAAAACAATAATTTCCAAAGCGGAAAATTAGCTACTGTTAGCAATACTGCTTTCAATAAGAAAGTCTTATGTGACACTAATGGTAACGTTGTTATTGGTGTTAGAAGCTCTGCTGGTATTCACTTTATGGTGATGAGAAAATCAGTCTTTGAAAATACCAACGGTTTAGCATATGAAAAGGTTGTCTATGACAATAATGGTCAAATTGATCAAGCAAACTCTGTCTTAAAGACACACACTTCATTAGAAGACTACTATTACACCGCTAAAATCCCAACCGATAAAGATTATGACCATGATCACGAAACATATGTTAACATTAAAAATGTTAATGATAGCTCCTACTATACAGATCGTGTAAATACTATCAAGAACGATGTCAAATCCAGCAACTTTGATGCCGCTTATGACTATCGTTTATATGAAACTCTTCTTAACTACCCACTAGAAGGTGGCAAGTTAGCAGATAGAATTCACTTCTCTGATGAAGTCGAAGGAAAATCAGTCATTAAGAGTAATATTGAGAGAACCATTTCTCAATTAAGAGAAAGTGCAAAACTCTCACAAGAAGAATCCATCAACAAGGCTTGGACAGAATACCTTATGCAATTAATTAATCAAAACGAATTAAGAAGCGAAGATGGTATGTACAAGAAATCATTTGTTCCAACAACTTGTGCCTTCTCATTTACCAGAGGTAATGAGGATGATTGGAAAGAAGGAGGAAGATGCTATGTTAAATAAGAAATTCTCTAAATTAGCAGTTTTATCCTTATTAGGTGTCTTAGGCTTAACAAGCTGTGGTGACAGCGATGAAATCAAATCTCATCCAAGTAACTACAATGACCCAATTATCACCATCGATAATGAAACCGAAAAGATCCACAACAATATTCTTAAAATTATTGAAGATCAATTCCATGATGGAGATCTCCCAAGTAAGACTTTATATAAAGTCTTATATAGATACGCACAAAGCGTGTTCGGCGCGTATAACAAAATTACACTCGCTGATGGAGATACCTCTATTACATTAAAAGCAGCAGCTCTTGATGCTAATCCAAATTTACAAGAGCACACCATCTGTGATCCATTTATTAGAGCCCATAAAGTTTACTGGACTTATAATGAAAAAGGTCAACATATCAATGACGATGACCAAGATCCAGAGAAGTGGTATGTTGTTGAAGATGACAAAAACTTCACTCCAGCTCAATCTGAAAGAACCAGAGTTCTCTCTAGATTCAATGACATTGAAAAGAGAATTGCTGAAAACATGTTCGGCAAGATTAGTACTGGCGGATATACCTCAAAACACTTCTTTAAAGAAGCTGATTATGTAAAATCTTTATACGATGCTGGTCAAAGTGTTATCAAACACACTGAGCAAGCTGTTAAAGATGTTAAACCATTAATCATCGATTACACTGTTGAAGATGATCAAGTCTTCGATAGCGAAATTCTCCATAGAGAATTCTATCAAACTAACTATAGAATCGATGAAGATGAATCCGCAGATGTCGATGGAGTTCAATATCACTACATTGAAAAAGAAATCGTTCCACAAATCTTTAGTGATTTATTAGTCGAACAATACTTATTAGACGAAGAAAGTAACGCTGTTAAACAATCTAGAGCAAGACTTATCAACGTTATTAAGATTGAAAAATATAGCTCCTTCCACATTAATGCTGACTTATTAGTCAAACAATTAGTGAAAGAAATCTACGCTAATAAGCCAACTGGCGATTACCTCGCTTATGTCGATGAATACGATAATCCATATCTTGATATCTTTGAAAAATACGAAGAAATCTCTAAAGGATTAAAAGTATACGATCCTGCTACTGTGACTCCAGTTACTGATGAAACAAGTGCGGAATACTGGAATGCTGAACAAATTATCTATAGAATTCACAATTCCCGTTCTGACGCCTTCAAGTATGCTGAACTCCGTGGCAAAGCCTACTATGAAAACACCACCTATGGTGACTTAGTCGAAGACTATGATGAATTCTTAAGTGCTGAAAGCTTCGATGAAATTGATGTTTCCTTAAGAAACAAATTCACATCAAGTGGCACTGTCTCTCCTGAAGAAGGATTTGACCAAGAAAGAATTTCTTTAAGTCAAGTCGAAGCCATCACTAAAGGTTGGTACGTCCAAAAGAGTGGACCAAGTTTAGATAGTGACGGTACTATCAAATCTAGATTATTCCAACTATCTGTTGCTAATAACAAATTAGAAGCGAAAAACGCAACTGCTGAAGTCCTTAAGTTTGATAACGAAAGCGGATTAGCTGCAACTGATAGATTTGTTAGAGTTAATGATGAATGGGAAGTCAGAGAAGAAAAAGCCAAAGGCGAAAATAAATATCTTTGTTCCGTTAACGGCTCCTATTTCCTCAAGTTTGAAGGAAGTTACGCTGGTAGTGATTATGTCAACGATATCGTCTATGACGATGGAAGCGCATATTACATCTGCCAAGTCGTTGAAGCCGTTAAGGATGTCAAATTAAGAAATTCTGATTCCGATAGCAGTTATGCTAAGACTCGTGGACAAGAATTCTTAAATGCTGTTATTTCTGAAGTCACCACTAAAGTCGCTGAAACTGGTAGCTATTCCTCTTTAAGTAAAGAATATTGGTTAAAGAAGATGGATATCAAATACCACGATCAAAGTGTCTATGAATACTTCAAGAGTAACTATCCAGACTTATTCGACGACGAAGAATAATTAACAAAAATAAAACTCCAGGTACATGCATGTGTGCCTGGTTTTATTTTATTTATAAATACCTTTATTTATTTTAATAAGTTACTAAAATAGTAATTAGAGGTATATCACTATGGAAAAAGATATCTTTTGTAAAATCATTGATGGGGAAATCCCATGTCATAAAGTCTATGAAGACGATGATGTACTCGCCTTCTTAGACATTTCTCAAGTCACTAAAGGACACACTTTGGTGGTTTCAAAGAAACACTATGACAATTTCTTAACCATTCCACAAAGTGAAATGCATAAAGTGATGGATGTCGCTCAAAGAATTGGACAAGTTGAAGTTAAACTCTTAGGGGCTAGAGGAGTCAATATCTTAACTAACTGCTATCCTGCCGCTGGTCAAACTGTGATGCACTTCCATGTCCACGTTATTCCTCGCTACGAAGCTGAAGAAGGATTCATCTTAGAGATGAAGAATAACTCTGAAGGCCTTAATCTTCCAGCCATTGCTAAAGAGATTAAAAAGGAGTTATAACATGAACAAAGTAAGCAAGAAATCTAAGTCGTCAAAAAAATCTATAACTGTTTCCAAGAAAACACTCAAAGAGATGGATGATTCAATGGCAAACTTAGATAAAGGCAAGGCTTACGGGCCAATCACCCTTAAGTAAATAAAAAACAAGGGTTGAACCCTTGTTTTTTTAATTATTTCTTTGGTTTATAGAAGCTTCTACCGTCAAGCGCAAACACTTTTTGGGTGAATTCTCCTTCACCAACATCGCTAAACGCTTTATCTAGTACAAGCATCTTGCTATCTAGGTTATCTATCATAGATAGAAGTAAGGCTTCTTTAGTTAATGGAAGAACCGGCGAGCCAAACTCTAATTGGCCGTGATGCGATAACACCATATGTTCTAATAGTAACGGAGTCTCTCCACTAATGCCTAACTCTTTAGCGGCCATTCTTAGTTCTGCACACATAATAGAGATATGACCAAGTAACTTGCCTTCCAATGAATAGTGATATACCGCTGGTCCTTCTAGTTCAATCATCTTACCAAAGTCATGGAGCAAAGCGCCTGTTACTAATAAGTCTCTATTAATATCTGGATAATATTTTGCAAAATAATCCGCATGTTCTCCTAAGGAGACTGAGTGCATTAATAAACCACTAGAGAATTCGTGATGGACACTAGAGGCTGCGGGAGCGACATATATAGTCTCACCAAACTTCTTAATGAAATAATCTAATAAAGCTTTACAGTCTTTATCTTTAATTGAGTCCACTAATTTATTGAATCTAGCGATCAACTCTTCTTTAGGAATTGGAGGGGCTTTAATAAATCTAGTGGTGTCTATTCCTTCTAATGGCAATAACTTCGCTCCTAGGATCTTTCCTTGAAGAGAGTCATTATATTTAATGACTTCTAACATCACTTCAACGATATTTCCAACGACAAAGATATCTTTATCGCTACCATCAACTTCCCACTTCTTACAGGTAAGGGAGCCACTATTGTCTCTTAGTTCCACATTTAAATATGGGATGCCACTTTTATTCGTGCCATTAGATACCGAACCTACCAACGCTTGAATTGAGGTTCTATCTCCTTCTAATAAATCTTTGAGTAATACCATATATCCTCCTATATCACTTTTAAGATATCGTTCATCTTATAACCTTTAGTTAATAAACTACTTAATATCTTTTGTTTAAGTTCTTTCCCTTTATATTTTCTTTCTAATCTAATTTTAACTTTTTGATAATCTACTTTTAACTTTGTTAATTCCTCTTTTTGATTAGGTTCTTTTATTTTAGAGGCCATCTCACTAGCGATCTCTATAGAGAACCCTTCCTGTAAGTAGGCATTATAGATATGTTGCTTCTTTTGAGAGGCATTATATTTAGAATATTTCTTTTCTAATTTAGAAAATAAGTTATTCGCTTTTTTCTTTTCTATGGAAAGAGGGAATTTAATTTTATCAATTTGTTCTTTAAATATCCCTTTATCACTTAACTTAGTTCTGATCTTATTTTCTCCATAATTTAGGGAGTTATAGTATTCCACTAGTTCAAGAGAGTAGGCTTTATCATCAATTAGGTCATAACTCTTTAAAATTTTAATAACTTTATCCACTTCTTTCTTGCTAGCCTCTTTTTGATAGAGTTTTTCTCTCATCTTATATTCGCTATAAAGAGACTTGCTTCTAAGCTTTAAGGCATATGCTAGTAGCTTAGAGGAATTATTAAGTTCAGTAATCTTTTTATATTCTTCTTTAGATAATTCTTTCCCCTCATATAAATAGAAATTAGTGAAAGTATCTTTATCTATAGATAACTTAGACCCATTATCTAAAGATATATTAACCTTGGACTTCAGTATCTTGATTTTGATTATTTTCATAACTCACTACTTTCTTTCTAGGACGATAAATAATCGTATAAATAAAGGCAATAAATAGAGGTATCACGAACATAAGTGTTCTCCATAATAGTAAAGACGCTCTAGTGATATCTTCACTACTATAGAAATTAGACTTATAAAATAAGTTATAGAACACTAGTTCTGATACACCAGCACTTCCAGGAATAGGAATTACACATGTCGCCATTTGATGGACATTAGATAATAAAACACTATCCCAGTAATTCGCAGTCGCTGAGGTGTTTCCTACCGCTAAACCACAAATATAAGGAACGCTATAGCTAATCGTGATGTAGATAAAGAACATAAGTGCCACTACTAATAACGTTTTTACGTGTTTTAAGAGATTTTTTAAGTTGTTTCGGAAATTTACTTTAGAAGCGTCCAAACGTGTCCTAGAAGCCTCTAAATCACGGATTAAATGTAATTTGTGGGCTAAAGAATAGATTGGACCTTTTATAAATTTATAAAATGGTTCCCAATAACTTAATAAGAACACAAATCCAATAGTGAGAATATTAAAACCAAAACCAATACCGATTAATAACCAAATAGAGACCGCGCCTCTACCAAAAGATATATAGCCAATATCAGATATCATTTGATGTTTGATAATAATGCTAAGTAAGCCATATAAGATTAGCACTACCTGATAGACAATCGTATACATCGCTAAAATGCTTAAAGCGTTAGACATACGAATACCTTGTTTATTATAAACAAAGGTCTCCATCACATGGCTTCCTAAGCCTGCTGGAGTAACCATACGATATAAGGAGCCAATTTGGTCAATTGCAATCGCTCTGTGGAAGCGATAGTCTTTATCAAAGATACGAGTTAAAGAAAACACGGCGATAGATCTCGCTAAAATACAACCTAGTACTACCCCTAATATCGCAATGATATAACCCCAATTCGCACTACCTAAGTCTTTTAAAACTTCGCTGGTCTTACCTCTTAAAGTGAAATAAAACGCTAAAGCGGTCAAACCTAAAACTATCACTATATAAATGATGTTAAATATAATTTGTCGTTTGATATCTTTGTTAACGGAAAAGTTCATTTCTCTAATTATATCAAAGTAATTGAGAAATGATATATAGCATTAAAAGAAAAGGGAATTTCTTCCCTCTAATTTACTTAAGCGTTTCTTTTAAACAGTCAATTAAGTAATCGTTATCTTCTTTATTTCTCACTGCGAGTCTAATGAAGTTTTTGCCTTCAAAAGTATGCTTGCTAGATAAGTCTTTAATGATGAGTTTGTATTTATTAAGTAACTCAATAGCGAGTTCATGAGAACTAACTTTTCCAGTATCAACCATTACAAAGTTGGCCTCACTAGGATAGACTTTAAATCCTTTAAACTCTTTGAGTTTGCTAACAAATTCTTCTCTAGCTTCCACGATCTTATCACACGCTTCAGCGTAGCTCTTAGAAAAGAGTTGATAGATTTGAAGATAATATTCCGCAAAGGAATTAATATTCCAAACCTGCATTTCTTGTTTGAGCTCTTTTAATAGCTTAGTGTCACTTGTAGCGAGTAAACCAAGTCTTAAGCCAGGCACTCCATAAGATTTAGAGATGGATTTCACAACGATGACATTTGGATATTTATTGATAAAATCGTCATCTAATAAAGTAAATCTAATTTTGTCTCTAGCGAAGTCCACGAAGGATTCATCCACCACTAATTTATGGCCTTTGGCTTTAGAGTATTCCGCAAGTTCTACGATTTCTTCTTTTTTGAGCATGTATCCAGAAGGGTTATCTGGAGAAATGATGACAGTGATATCCGCTTTATCAATCGCCGATTTAATCGCTGATAAATTTAACTGATAATCAAATTTAGAGTTATCGATCTCAATAATCTCTGATTCTTTGAAACATCTCACATATTCGTTAAATGCTGGTAAATTGACAGCGACTTTCTTACCTTTAGAGACATGTCCTAGCGCGTTAATTAGTTCAGCTGCGCCGTTCCCCACAAAGATATGATTCTCATCAACATTATATAATCTACCGGCGTTCATATTTTGGACGGATAATCCCGAAGGATATTGAGTTAATAGGGTTGGAAGTTCATATTGGAGTTTCGCCACCATTTCTTTAGGTGGGAAATATGGATTCACTAAATAACAGAAATCTAAGTGTCCTGGGAATCTCCAATAGCCACCAAACTTCTTTTCAATTAATTTGAGTTTATCTTCTCCATTGGAGAATAAGACAGTCGCGATATCTAAATCTTGCGCATCATCGATTTCATACCATGGTCGATCATCCATAGTGAACGCTTTAAAGGAGATCTCTGGTAATTTACAAATATATTTAAGTGGAGTCTCATAATAACAATTTAGACCATACATCTTCATATAAGTCTCTAAGAATGGGATATAGATGTTATTCACAAATTCTTTAGAGAATTTATAGATGTTCACTGTCTTATAATATTTATCGATGAATTCATATAGGAATCTAGCTTTTTCGATGAACTTTTTAATGCAGTTATTTTCATCTAAAGTAACGCATGTTCCATCCATCCAAGATTCATATTTAGCGACTGTAACAATATCTTTGTCTTCGCTTTCTAAGACATCTTTAATTAAGTCTTCATCAAAGATGATATCGCTTTCTAGTAAGATAACGTCATCTTTCTTTAATTCTTCTTTGGCTAAATAGAAAGAGAAGATATTATTGGTGGTCGCATAGTCTTTGTTATCAATAAAAACAAAGTCTAATTGGCCTTCATAATTATCTAAAATATATTTCTTTAAATTGTCACCTTTATATCCAGTAACAATGACGAATCTTTTAATACCTGCTTTTTTAATAGCGGTAATCGCGCGATCAATTAACTTTTGACCAGCGACTTCCACCATACATTTGGTGTTATCTTTTGTATATTTGGCTAGTCTTTTTCCTAAGCCAGCTGCTAACATTAATGCTTGCATAATTTTAACCCCTTGCGACAAATTATATCATAATTAGATAAAATGCTAATTATGTTTTGTTAATTTGTAATCATTTATATTGGTTTTTTATTAACAATAAAAGTGCTACTGGCACTATAAGTATTTGTTTTATAAATTTTGTACAGCAAACCTCAAAAGCGTAGGAACAATAAACTTATATATTTGCTTTCTTTTTTTAAATTTTTTACTAAATATTTAAATTACGTTTGTATAGATAATACGTCATTATATATAGATTAACTATTTTTTCTCCTCAATGTAGCTGATGTATCATATTCAATCTCATCTTTTCTTTTAAAAGCATAGTCAATTAATTCTTTTAGTAACAAATGATTATTATTTATGGTGCTCCAATCCACAAAAGTAATATCTGAATGACATTTGTATAAAGAATCAATAATTCTAGATGGCGCTGAAGGATATCTTTCTTCGAATTCTTTTCTTGTGTCAAACGAAGTCCAGTTACTGTTTGGAGCAACTATTTCTTTTTCTCGATCCGTTGGCGCTCTAACACCATTCCTAGAATTGGGTAAATTAATAACCACAATGCCCATTTTTGGATTATTTTCTGTATTGTACATGGCGGCATGTAATTCCCAATCGATATATTTCCTGGTTTTTGTTTCAGGGCCGCATAGCAAAAGAAGGACAGTGGCATCAGCAATATATTCATCTCTAATAATTTTGCGAATTGTTTCATCAGATTTGTTTGTGTCATCAATGTCTCCAAACCCTACAGAATAATCGTCAAATAACTCTTGATTAGAATTCCAAACATCACAAATCAAATCCTTATATGACTGGTCTTTATGATAATAACTTATAAACACTTTATGTCTTTCCATTTTGTTTTGCTCCTTTCCGCGCTTTGATTATTCTTTTCTTATGTTTTTTATCGAACCCTTAATTGCGAAATCCTTAAATTGGCCATTTCTATAGACTTTAGACCAAAAAATAGAATTATCAAATTTTACTTTTTCCAATTTAGACTTAATATTCTTATGACCAATAAATTTTTCCTTAAAATTTTCCACTCCTTTCGTGGAAAACATTTCATCAATAGAGTTAATACTAGTTGATCTTACTATTTCATCTTCAAAATTCATTACTGACTGAATGTGAATAATTTTTGTTAAAGAGTGGTTTTTAAGTGTTTTGATGTTGCTAAGCAAAACATCTATATTTCCTTTGTCTATGTCATATACAAGAACAACAGTTGTATTTTGCTTAATAGTTCTCGCTCTAGCCTCGGTTATAATCTTATTGACAGGATTCAAAACTTCAACTTTACCAGCCTTTAAAAAAGCATCGCTGCCGGTTTTGAAAACATTAATAAATTTTTCCTCACATTCACCTTCTACAAAATACTGAATTAAATTATTGTTCCCCATTATCAAATAACTCCTCAATCTCAAAAATTCTGGAAGAATCTGGCGAAATATCGAAATAGTCATTATCGTATAAATTCTTTACAACGACATTATTTCTCTTTTCAACATCTGACGCACAAATGGTCTTAATCTTAATTTGATCATCGACTTTTTCTTTCCCTAAAAACATAAACGAATGTAAAGGATATGGGAGTAATAAAACTTCAGAGTTGTGTGTTGAAAAAAATAGTTGCTCGCAATCCCCAAGTAGCGAAATCATTAAATTTAATATTGCGATTTCTATATCAGAATCAACATAAGAAAAAAGCTCATCAATATAAAACAAACCATTATGTTGCTTT
Organism: Bacilli bacterium; assembly: GCA_017447165.1. Lineage (GTDB taxonomy): Bacteria > Bacillota_I > Bacilli_A > RFN20 > CAG-826 > UBA2450. The sequence goes on along the minus strand of JAFSOD010000004.1, from coordinate 597,958 downwards.
CCAATTGAATAAATGACAGTTGCAATTATAAAACCATATTTTGTTCCGCTGGACAAATATCTAATATCAGTTATTCGATCACCAGATTTGACAATGGTATTTTTTCCATCATCAAATTTGATAATATATGCATCATCAATTTCGTTACTAACTGTAGAAGACTGAATATTGGGGTCAAGTGTATTCAAAACTTTAAATAATATATTTGAAAACAGTTCTCTGTTTGGCTTTTCAAGTTCCAATTCAAATTTATCAAAACCTGTCTCAGTAATTGGCATTGCAATAAACCATCCGTCGGAATGGGAAATTGCATTTAAGCAGTCTAAATAATCCAAATTATAAATTTTTCTAACTAAATTTTTACAGGCTGTTTCGTAAGTGTCGTCACCTCTAAGGGTAACACAATCATAATCCATTTTAATACTGTATCCAGTAGTTAAATTTTCATCTTTTTTCACTCTGATAGCCACTCTGTTTAAAATATATTTTTGAGTTTCTGATGCACAAACATAATCAATTGATATATTCATTGAATCAGAACCATCAGACATCAACTTAATAAGATTGTTACTTTCTTTTTTACGAAAAAATAAACAGAGCCCCCAGATAGTTTTGCCCAAAGATGATTTTCCATTAGAATTGCTACCCATAACGACATTAACTTTTTTATATCTGAAATTAGGGACTCCTTTTAAGCACTCTTCTCCCAAAGAATTCTTTCTTAATTTCTTCGGATATGTAAAATTGAAATGAATGTCTTTAAAACCTAAAACATTGTTTAATTTTAAATCCAAGATAACCATAGTAACACCTCCGTTAGTTCAAGTTTTTTGAACAAATATATTTTAATTATAGATCACTTTTATGTCAATAGATTAGTTATTTTAAAATAGATACCAATATTAAATTAAGAACTAGTCTTTTGATATTTATAAAAAAGCCCATATAAATAATATGGGCAAATAATTAACTTAAGTAATTGCTATTTAATATAATAGGAATAATACCACTCAGCGAATCTTCTTAATCCGTCTCTTAAAGATGTAGAAGGTTTATATCCAAAATCTCTTTCTAAATCAGATGTATCTGCGTAAGTAATAGGGACATCACCTTTTTGCATCGCCACCAATTTCTTATGAGATTCAAAATCATAATCTTTAGGTAATACTCCTGCTCTTACTAACTCTTCAGACAATATCTCAACAAAGTCTAATAAGTTCTCAGGGTTATTATTACCAATGTTATAGATTTTATATGGAGGAATAGGTAATCCATCTTCTCCATCTTTTTTAGAAGGTGCTTTACCCATAACCTTGATAATGCCTTCCACAATATCATCTACATAAGTAAAATCTCTTTTACAGTTACCATAATTAAAGATCTCAATAGTCTCTCCTTTAATAAGTTTATTAGTAAATGAGAAATACGCCATATCAGGTCTACCCATTGGGCCGTATACTGTAAAGAATCTTAATCCAGTAGTAGGTATGTTATATAACTTAGAATAAGCATGGGCTAATAATTCATTAGATTTCTTAGTAGCCGCATATAAACTAACTGGATTATCTACCTTATCTTCTGTACTAAATGGAACTTTAGTGTTTCCTCCATATACAGAAGAACTAGAAGCGTACACTAAATGTTTAGGCATATGATATCTACAAGCTTCTAATATGTTATAAAATCCAATAATATTGGAATTAATATAAACATCAGGATGATCGATAGAGTATCTCACCCCTGCTTGCGCCGCTAAATTAACAACAATATCAAAACGATATTCCTCAAATAATTTATCGATAAATGCTTTATCTGATATATCGCCTTTAACGAACTTAAAGTTCTTAAAAGGAGACAACATCTTTAATCTTTCTTCTTTTAAAGACACATCATAATAGTCATTAAGGTTATCAACCCCAACAATCTCATGATCAGTTCTTTCTAATAATTTCTTGGCTAGGAATGAACCAATAAAACCCGCTGCACCTGTGACTAAAATATACATTATTTATTACCAATCAAATCTTCAAGTTTATAATTCAAACCATTTTGGGTTGTGAAATTTATGCTGTGGGCAGATATTTTTACACCCTCTCTTGAAGCAACTTTTTTCATTTCTAAAGCAAGTTTTATCATACTACTATCATCAATTTTTAGCTTTAATATTTTCTTTAATATAATACCTTCCGTGGTTAACATCGAGCAAGAATATGATAGTTCTTTTTCTTTTTCAGAATCATTTGAGCCTAAAATAACAATAGAGTCACTTTTAACGAGAACAGTTTTGTTGGTTCTGGGTGCAAGATGAAATGTATCAGTCAATAAATCGTGTGGTTTAATGAGTCCAGCTTCGGTCAAAGTAGATAATTCTTCAAAAGAAAAATCTTCTTTAAAATTTTCAAATAATACACCTTCGGGTGTACAAAGTATGGCAACCTTTTCAAACAATTTCGCTTCATAGGAAGATAGATTTTTTATAGTATCAAGTAGCCTTTTTGATGTTGTCACTCCATCGATCACTTTCGAAACAAGTAATTCAGCCCATATTTTTTGAATATCTTTATCTGAAATAGTAGATGCACAGTCAATGTATTTTAACACAAAGTTCAAGTCAATTGGATGAATCGAGTCGCTTTCTTTAATTCTTTCATACACTAAATTGACAATATTTTCTACGTTCTCTTTTTTCAATATTTCAAGGTCATTTCCAACCTTAATTAATTCGTTCTTTAATTGGACCGGAGTGCATGTTGGAAGCATAAGACCAAGATCGGATATTGGCGAATGGTTATATGTAATATTTGTTATTGTGCCAGAATTAGACTTTACTGTTTGTTTTATATTATTAGAAAATGATACCGTTAAAGAAATTGATGCGGATGTTAAACAACCAAAAATCAACTCTAAAAGTCGAATAATCAACGAATCTATGTTATTTAAAAAATGTAAGCAAATGTCAGCTATAACAAGTCCACACAAAGAAACAAACCCAACAAAAGATAAAATAACGAAGGCCTTTTTGCTGCTCATGTTAATCTCTCCTTAATAAGTCTCTTGTGTAGACTTTATCTTTAACATCATCTAAAGATGAATCATATCTATTAGCGATAATCACCTTACTCATAGACTTAAAGCTATCAAAGTCTTTTATAACCTTACAGTTAAAGAATTCTTCATCTTTAAGTGTTGGTTCATAAATAACTATTCTCACACCTTTCGCGTGTAAGCGTTTCATCACCCCTTGAATAGAGGATTGTCTAAAGTTATCACTACCACTTTTCATGGTAAGTCTATATATACCAACAGTAATATCGTCTTTACCATCATTCTTATATCCCGCTTTTCTTAATACATCATCACAAATAAATTGTTTTCTAGTTCTATTAGATTCCACGATCGCAGAAATAAGATTTTCTGGTACATCTTCAAAGTTCGCTCTTAACTCTTTAGTGTCTTTAGGTAAGCAATATCCTCCATACCCAAAGGATGGATTATTATAGAAATCACCAATTCTAGGATCTCCACATACTCCTTTAATAATATCTAAGGTATCTAAACCTTTGGTTTGGGCAAAAGTATCTAATTCATTAAAATATGCGACTCTAAGCGCTAAATAAGTATTAGCGAATAACTTAACAGCCTCTGCTTCTGTATATCCTAAGATATGCACATCAACATTAGGTTTAAGTGCACCTTGTTTTAATAAAGCAGCAAACTCTTTTGCTTTAGATAAATAAGGTTCTACTTTTTCTGGTACACCCACCACGATACGAGATGGATATAAGTTATCATATAAGGCTTTGCCTTCTCTTAAGAACTCTGGAGAGAATAATATCTTGTCATAGTTATATTTCTCTCTAACATATCTAGTAAAGCCAACACCCACTGTTGATTTAACAATGATCCAAGCATTAGGATTCACTCTTTTAACTTGTTCAATAACAGATTCTACGCTAGAGGTATCAAACTTATTAGTCACACTATCATAGTTAGTAGGAGTAGCAATAATCACTATTTCAGATTCTTTATAAGCCTTATCACCATCTAATGTTGCCACTAAATCTAATTCCTTAGTAGCTAAATACTCATCTATCTCTTTATCTACTATAGGAGATTTCTTAGAGTTAATTAGTTCAACTTTAGAAGGAACTACATCTACTGCGTATACTTTATTATGTTGCGATAAGATAATCGCATTAGATAAACCGACATAGCCAGTACCCGCAACAGAAATAGTTTTAGATGATAATTTAATATCATCAATAAAAGTGCCACTATGGCCCTTTAATATAGAATATGCTTGTTTATATTTAAGTGATGAAACATACTTCTCATCACTTTCTAAACGCTTATATGAGCGGAGTGGTACACCTGTAATCTCAGATGCTTCTAACTGTGTTAGATTCTTTAATTTTCTTAATTCTTTTAGTGTCATGTTCACTATTATATAACTATTGTGACAAAATGGCACCTAATTCTATAAAACATTATATTTAAAGATGTATGAAATTTATGCTAAAAAGCAAACATTAGTTGATACGCTATTTAACTCTTGCTTATTGTATTTTCGATTCTAAACGTTAGTTTTTTCTTTAAATCTTCTTTATCGTCATAGTAAATAATAGAAATTTGAGAAACATCAAAATGTGTTTTAGTTATTAATTTTCCGCTATCATCTCGCTGAGCTTTGCATATCAAAATAACATCTATTCCTTTGCCTTTTGCATAACCAATTTCAAAATATACACCATTATTATTTGATGATATTTCTCCGATAACAGCTTTGCTATTATCTATTAAAGAAAAAATCTCAGGCATTATATAGTTATTCGTTTGGTGATCTTTCATGTAAACTGGTGAATAGCCACACTCTATAACAGAGTCTTTAACCACACCAATTATTTCATCGAATCCTTCAAATTGGCTTGCTATAAACAATTGATTTGATGAAGTGTTCTTGTTTGTTATTTCATCAAATCTTTTCCACCCTTCAACAGTAAGCTTATAATTAAAAATTAATCCGCGTTGAACCAAGAAATCTAACATTGTGTAATAACCAGTGAGTTTATCTTCTGGTAAAAAAATACGGTAATGTCTTTCTATAAAAGTGTTTGAAATGTCTTTCGAAATATTTCCAAGGTGCAAGCCAATAAGTTTTAAGCATAAATCTGTTTTGCCTATAACATTTATTGGATATTTAAGAAATAACTGATATGTATTAATGCGGCGTCCGTTACCTGGTGTATTATTTTCTTCATAATAAAAATACCAATAATCAGATCTGTTGTAGAATGGTCGATCCAATAAAAAAATAAAAATACAATTCGCTATGATATTTGATTTTTTAATGTCGTTGCTGAAATAACAGCTATCATGAATAAGGCAACTAAAAATACTGCTCTTAACTGATGTAACGCAAGAATCGTCTGCGTAAGGTAGATGCATTTCGTTTTGACAAAAATATTTAAATTCGTTTGGTATCATAAGAGAATGATATCATGACTATCTATAATAATTAAGCGTAACATATTGACCCTTATTAAATAGAAATTCTAGATCACTAAAAAAGAGGAATTACTTCCCCTTTCCACTACCAAATAAACGAAATACTGTTAACACAAATATTTTAATATCTAGCCATAAAGATAAATTCTTTACATATTCAAGATCTAATTTAGCTTTATTTTCTGGGTTGTGTGCTCTCTTATTCTTGAGTTGTGCCCATCCACTTAATCCAAGTTTAACATCAAATGCATTAGGAGTATATGCTTCTCTAAGTCTAATTGACTCACTCAGATTTTAGCAGTTCCTGGTCTAGGACCAATAAAAGCCATTTGTTTAACTAAAACGTATGAGAGTATGATTTACAGTTTGGACTTACATCATTATTCTTTTGTCTAGAAGTGAATTATATATATCAGACAAACAAGATTTAATAAATCTATTTTCTTGTTTATCTTTGATTGAGCGAATACACGATAGAAGATAATCAATTCTTTTAATTTGAGATCCAAGCTTAAGTTTTTCAAAAAACACCCTAACATCTTCATTATCTATGTAACCATCTTTTATGCAAATGCTATAATCATCATTCCTTTGAAATACATTATGTATAGAATTATATGGATTTATAATAGAAGCAAGTGAATGTTTGTCACAAATGTCTTTTTTCTTTTGATTACAATCAAAACATGCCGGTGCCAAATTTTTTAACGTGTTGTCTTTTGGCTCAGATGAATCAATATGATCAATTTGGACAGTTTGGATATTTTTCAAAAAAATCTTTTTCATCAATTTTGTTTATTGTGCCACTGGAGTGCAAATAAGGGAAAATAATTTTCTTATTCAAATTGAATCTGCTAAACTTCGGACTTCTAGCATTCATTAATACTTCTGATTCAAGATCACTATCGCTATTAACAATAAATGCTTCGTTATACAAAGTCGCCACACCATTGTGAACCGAAAAATAATCTCCAAAACGACGCGATCCGACGTTTATAAACAAGTTGATGTCGTTTTCGAACGTTTCCCTTGGCAATTTCCTTGGAGCTAAATCGCGCTTTAACAAAACAATTTCATTGGTTTTTTTTGTTTTGCTGAAAACAGAAATGACAGGGTTCGTTAATACTCTTGGAAAAATGTTATCTTCTGTAACATCAACTATAACATCAAGATAAGGACGGATTAATTCTTTTATTCCAATTCCAGATTTAATCCTATACATATTAATAGGGGAAATAATGCATCCTTTGCCTTGATCAGACAAAATGTTAAGGCTTTTTTCGATAAAAGCAAACGAATAATCAAATCTGTATTGCTTGCAACTTAAAAAGTTGTTCCTAAGATACTCTTTTTGTTCGCTTGACATATCTTTATATGAAATATAAGGCGGATTGCCAACAACAAAATCATAATTATCCTCTGAGTGTAAAAGTCCATCGCCGTTATTTACGTTTTTCCATTTAATGTATAACTTTTTAAAGTGCTTTTTAATAACTTCATTAAGGCGTTTAATACATTTTTTATAATATTCAGTTTCAATTTCAATACCGCAAATGTTTTGCGAACACTTTTCCATGATTTCTTTTGTTGTCAAATTCTTGTTTTTGCATTCAGCAATTAATCTTTCAGCGGCCGAAACCAAAAAAGCACCATCTCCACAGGAAATATCAATAATTCTTTTATTAATAATTAATTCGCCTTTATACCCTAAAAGATCCAGCATTTTTTCAACTACTGCCTCTGGCGTAAATACTTGATATTTTTTTCTTTGCATATTGATTGGTTTAATTATAAACCACAAAAAAGTTTATAAACAATTCTATTTTCATTTTAAACAATTTGTTTATACGTTATAACTTAATAACAAGCATTGAAATAAGCGCCCAATCTACTTGGTTTTTTATTTTCTTTGTCCCGCTTCTATTTGCTTCATTAGTTTCTTTAATGCATTTGTTTCTAATTTCCGACGGCAAAAAGTCCAACATATTTTTTATATTAATTAACAAAGAATTTCCGACCTCTCCAGTGCTTAATGTTGCTTCTTTATAATCTCGGTAATTGATAATTGTCCTATTGTGTCCTATTGCGTTTCGTAAAGTAACAAGAGCATCTAAATTCTTTTTAAGAACTGCCTTGCCTTCAAATAATTCTTTTTTATGGTTTTCATCTAGTGACCACACTATATTAACGAGAGAACTAAATAGAGACAATGAAATATATTGAAATAATGGCTTGCTGGTCTTTAATCCTAATTGCTTGATGTTATTAAAATTGTTACAAATGTATGCACGATACATCTCTTCTAATAAGCCTATATATTTATATAGAATTCTTCTTATTCTCTTATCGTATCTAAATGCTGTTGCAACTTCCTTATATGTTGGTTTCCTTGCTGCAAGAAATGACGATAAATATGTTGCCATATCGATGTGTTCCTGCAACCCTCTTAAAGCAATGTATTCTTTAGCGGATTCTTTCTCGCTCTCATCAATATCTATAATTGAAAAGAATTTGTCATAATCAATCATAAGCTATTCCATCTTTTGCATAATTTCATTCACGGTTTCAATTAAAATTGAAAAAGACGTTTTATCTGAGCCTCTAGTTAAATACAAATTTTTCTTTTTTAAATATAAGGATTTGATATCTTCCCAATGCCCATTTCTTTTTAAATATGAAAACTTGAAATTGAAATCTTTAGAACTCGGGATTCTATTCCATACATATCTCGATGGTATTGTTTTTTTGTCGTTAATAAGTTTATAAATAAATCCATCATTCCCTTCCACGAATATAGCGATGTCAAACGAGAAATCATACCCATCAATTTTTCCAACCTTACAAGTAATCACTTGTGTAGAGTCAGACACTTTGGTGTCACGACCACAAACATCTTTGAATGCTCTCATAAATATTTTTTTAATCTGCTCTGGTTCCCCAATGAGCTGTTTTTTATCGCGTTGAATAACAATGTTATAATCCAAATCTATCGATTTGTTGTTTCCGTTAATAGTCATTAAGCGATTATCACCACTCCCAATTAATTTGAATGAAAATGTAAAATATTCGCTTACTTCTTTTTGCAATAAAAAAATCTTCTCCTCGCAATACATTCTTAATTCATTCCTTAATTCTTTGTTTAAAAGATAACTATACATAAACAATCTCCTTAATCATATTGGATGTCGCATTTTAAAAATAGTCTATTTAATTATATTATGATATCAAAAACAAACCATAGGTGAAAAAAGAAGGATTTCTATTTCCCTTCTTGTTCACTTTTAGGTTTGTTTTTTCTTAAATATAATGTTTGTAAAAAGTGATAATGAATATTCTAGTATCAAACCATAAAGAAATATGTTCATAGTAGAACCCATCTAATATGGCCTTCTCCTCAGGAGGTATATCAATACGCCCATTTATCTGCGCATATCCACTAATGCCAGGAACTAGTTTAAAGAACTATTTTGTTTTCTCATCTCAATGGTAATGTGGTCATCAACTTTATCAATTAATGGTCTAGGTCCAATAAAGCCTATCTCCCCTATGCGACGAGTGTTTGTCTAGCAAACAAAGCAACACTTATCAACACTTAAGGACAAATACGAGCCACCAATCGTTTTTATAGCAACATAAGTTAAAGAGCATAAAAAAAGAAAAGAGGAACTATTTCCCCTTTCCACTACCGAATAAATGTAAGACTGTTAAGACAAATATCTTCATATCTAACCATAAAGATATATTCTTAACATATTCATGATCTAATAAAGCTTTAGCCTCAGGATCATGGGCTCTATTATTCTTTAGTTGAGCCCATCCTCCTAAACCTGGTTTAACATCAAACGCATTAGGAGTATATGCTTCCCTAAGTCTAACTAGTTCTTCTTCATTATGCGCAGCACCTGGTCTAGGACCAATGAATGCCATTTGGCATATTAATATATTAAATAGTTGAGGTGTCTCATCTAATGATGTTCTTCTTAAGAACTTGCCAAATCCTGTTTCCATACTCTTTTGAGTATCTTCACTAATATCGCTAGGAGCAACTTCAGGCGCATCAACTCTCATGCTTCTAAATTTGATTAATCCAAACACCTTTTTATGTTTTCCTAATCTTTTTTGAACATAGAATGGATGTCCTTTAGTGACAATAAAATTGACAATAAATATCCACCAATAAATTAAAGGTAGGCACACTAACATACCTATAAAAGCCCCAAATATCCCTATTATTGTCTTAATTACTAAATAAAACTTTTGACTCTTTCTCATAAAATCTCTTGTAGTATAACAAATATAATTGTTAAATCAAGCAAAAATATCAAAATATTCCATTTTTTATCAATATGCATATATATTAATTTATTAATATATAATTCTGTGTTTTATTTTAAGATAGTATTTTTTAACATAACTTCACTCTAAAACACAATGCCTTTCATGGTTATTTTAAACCATCCAACATATTTTAAACCTTAGCTTGTCTAAGGCGAGTATTTGTCCAACAAACATAAAACCTTCGCCAATATAAAGAATAAGCATGAGCCACCTATGGTTTTCAAGAGAAAAGAGGAATCACATCCCATTTTTGCTTTCTGATAGTTTTTATTCTATCATGAAAGCACAATACACCTAATCTGAAGGCATTTTTACAAACATTAATCTATTTTTATAATTCCTCAATGAATGTTAAATAATAAGATCCACGATTCTCTAAATACTCGATTAACGTGTTCCACATTTTTACGTATGAAGTACCAACTGAGCCATAATGTCTAATATTATTTTGTTGAATTAATGGTTCAATCTTATTGAAATAATTGGTCACCATATCGCGACATTCTTGGCTAGAAAATTGTGGTATTAATTCTGCCACTCTTGTTTTAAGTAGTTCGAGGAATTGTGCATTTTCAAATAAATATTTGAGTGTTGAACTTGCTTTGAAATCACTAATTAACTTTGGATAGTGCGTATAATCAAAGTGGGTTCCTAATGAAAAATCAGTATCATAAAGCATAAATCTTATTAATCCATCCGACTTTTCTAAAGATTCATCAACATCTCTACTTCTCCACATCGAACTATTAGACGAGAACATACTATAGTCATAATGATCAATATAAGAATGATAGATGATTGTGTCTACAAAACTAGAAACAGAATATTTGTTGCAGAATCTTTCATATCCTGCCTCGGATAAGATACCGGAGTTAATTGTGGCTCTAGCCTCTTGGAAATAAGAGATATCTGTTTGATATCCTTCTTCAATTTCGCCAGCCTTCCAAACAATTGGATCTTCAATATCATACTTACACTTCTTCATTGTTTCTTCCTGCTGAAGGTTGAAGCATAGTTAATTCATCACCTAGAACACCAAAAGAAATATCATCTTTTAAAGCTGGATAACTAATTGAATCACTAACACCAAAAGGAGAAGTGAAATATAAGTTTCCTTCTTTTTTATTAGAAAGAGTAAATGGGGCATGGTACTCATTTTCATATAATTTATTTTTTCTACCAGAAGCCACAACAACTAAATAGCTGTCTCCTTCTAAAATGCAGTTATCAAATTCTAAAGCATATGGATCGTCTACTGATTTAGATAAGCCACACCCTTTTAAATTGATATCACCAGATCCACTATTATAGAGTTCAATCCAGTCACTTTCTTCTCCATATTTATCTAAGAAACTTTTTCTACTTTTAGAGCAAACTTCGTTAATCACGATTTTACTATAATCATATTCTTGTTTCCAGACTGCATTTAAGGTGATATCAGAGGTAATACTAAATCCATTAAATACCCAGTGATCATTATTTTCATCAACCCAATCAGAGAAAACATAATATTCTTTAGTCGGAGAAACTGGTTTAACCGCTTTTTCTCCGTGTAACACAAATTGAGTTTCAACAGGTGTTCCATCATTAGAATTAAATGTCACTGTATGAATTTGTTTATCTCCAAGATTGCCATTAACTAAATCATCAAGCCATTTAGTTTCATCACCTTCATATTCAGGATGGGCTTCGCAATATATTTCATACGCAGATTTGCCGTTAGATCCATTGCTACCATCTTGGCCTTTGATATTACCTTTTAAATTCCAGGCACCATTTTCCTTAATATAGTAATTCCAGTTATCTAAATCGATATAAGAATCACCGTTTTTACCTAGATTATCTTCTGGAACACCATTTGCAGTTATAATTGAAGACCCATCTTTGCCAGGTTCACCTTGTGGACCAATTGGGCCTTGTGGGCCTTGTGCTTTTATTTCGGTATCCACTCCATCAACAAACCAATGACCATTTTCACCAATAATAATCTCTGGAGTATGTCCGTCTTTACCAGGTTTATCTTGAATAGATTCACCATCTTTACCGTTAGTAACTGTAAATGTTGAATGAGTTCCATCGCTATAATTAATTTGATATGTATCCAATAAACCAACCGAGGATAATAATTCGATTGATACAACAGAAACACCCGCTTCACCTTGGATGCCTTTGGCAAGGATTGATGTTTTTACATCATCAATGATCCAATATCCATCTTCGCTGATAGTAATGTTTGGAGTATGTCCGTCTTTACCCGGTTCACCCTGGATAGATTCACCATCAACACCATTGGTAACATTAAAAGTTGATGTGTGATCATCAGAATAAGTGATTGTATATGTGTCAATATTTTCGCTTGAACTAGTTAAAGTAACCGAAACAATAGAAACGCCATCTTTACCAGGCTCCCCTTGTGGGCCCACTACCGGTTCGGCTCCACAACCGGTTAAACTAATTGCTAAAAGGCCAAGCCAAATAAAATGTTTGAGTGCTTTTCTTTTCATACCTATCTTCCCCATTTGCTGCTATTTATTTTAAATAGAAGAAGAAGCAAGCACTCAATGATGATGAGTGCTATAAAAAGTGCATTATATTTATTTCAGCATAATTTTTGAAGATTTGAATGAAGATTTAGATATTTTTGAATAGAAGCCAAGAAGATTGTGATTATAGCAAAAAGCGTAGGACTTTTTGTTTTCAGACTTCATATCATTAATTGCGTTATTCAGTAAAGCTTTTGCAATGCCTTGTCCTCTATAATCTTTATCAACAGCCAAACCGCCTAATACCGCATATCCTTCTGCTTCAGCGTAAGTAGCAATATGTCCAACAATTTTTCTATTCACAATATAAATCCAATTACGGCAATAACCTTCTGAATACCTTGAATATATTTGATCGAAATACTGCTCAAGCCCATAATAACCGGTGTTACTAGAATTAGCATCACAAACTAGAACAGCTATTTCCTTGAAAATTTTAATCTCGGTAGCAAGTGTAATATTTGACACGCAACTATTATTGAAAGAATCTAACTCGAAAATATGCCCGTTCTCAATTCTTCCCTTGCCAAGAAGAGCAAATATTTTTTCTAAACTTTCTGTAGGGCCAGACACCATTCTGATATTGTTGTCTAAAACAAAAGAGGAGATTTCTTTGGCTTGAAGTTCACCAATTGCTTTAGAGCAAACTTGTACTGAATCATGATATTTTGTAAACAAAACATCATCTACAAGATAAAGAGAATAAAAATCTTTATCTACTCCATATCTTAAAAAATTAGCATATGGATAAATAGACCATGGCATGGCAAACATTTCTTTTTTAATCTGTGAAACACTTTCAACTTTCTTAATCATTTTTTGTAAATCTTTATATCAGTAGAACTTATGTTAGGAGTCCTTGGCAAAACTATAACCTCTTTATTGTGTTCGTTGCAATATTTTATAGCTGCTTGAAAATGAGGATTAATTTGATCTGGACCAACAATTAAAGTGTCAAAATCAATCCTTTTTATAGTTTCATCAACTTGATCATAGAAAATAACTTTATCAACACATCTGATTTCAGATATCATTTCCATTCTTTCTTGTTGAGTGTAATAAAGGTCGCACTCTGGCTTATTAACCTTAACGTGATCATCATCGTGAATAGCAACAATCAAATAATCACCTTTTTCTTTACATCTTTTAAATAAACGAAGGTGTCCAAGGTGGAAATAATCAAATACTCCAAATGTCACTACTTTTTTCATATAATTCTGTTTTTTAATTATATAATCACTGTTTTCTTATTAGATAATGTTTTTCAAATATTTTGCCAGAGCTACGATCTTTTGGCACCTTCCAATTACCATATGCTTTTGTTAAAACATAATCAGATTTAGCAGGAACAAAACATTTGATATTTTCAAACATAATTGATTCAAGTTCGGTGAACGAATCTTTCTCGAAATAATTTATCTTAACATTATGGAACGTATCCGGAAACGTGATTTCATAATCGCTAGATCCATCATATAATCTGGTAATGCATTTTTCGATTCGCAAATGTAATCTATAAGAGGAAACCGCAGATAGCAAGCATCTATAAATAAAGCGTAGGAAAGCTTTAAAAACACTGGTGGATTTCCACCTGGTTTCTTTCGCGATAAGTAAACTAGAATATTTTCTAATTTTATTCACAATTATATCTGTTTCGTCATTTTTTGAAACTTTGCAAAAAGGAAATATGTCTATATAAACTGGTTTAATATATGTTTTTGTGTTCGATTCACATAATTCATAAAGTCCATCTTCATAAATTCTAATTTCATTAGAATGGATATGTGGGTTGATTGAGAAATGAACTAATTTTAAATTATATTTAGAGAGGTGTTCCTTGAGTTCTAACAACTTATTAAAATCATCATTAGACGCTCCTAAGTCAACATCATCATCCCATGGAATGATTTTTCCGCCTCTTTTAGCGCCGAGTAAAGTACCCCATAACAAAAATACAGAAATACTATGTTCATCACAAAATTGACAAAATCTGCCAAACATAGATAAAATGCGTTTTTGGCAATCTGCAATACCCACTAATTTATCCGACTCTTCTTTTTTATATACTTTGTATATTTTTTTACTGCTCATAATCTTTTTTTCTCCTTTTAAAAACTAGTGAGATAAATTTTTGCATGGATCTATCTCTAAGCGCTAATAGAGCTAAAATGTAAATTGAGAACCCGAGAACGAAAATTACAAAGAAAAATAGATATTTATTAGGAATGCTTACAAAATTAATGAAAAGAAATATTGAACCTAACATTAAGCCGCCAGCAATAAGCTTTTTCCAAATGACTGTCAAAAATTCCTTGAGTGTTATTGCTTTCTTACAAAAAGCAAAATACAAAACCACAATTACTGTTTCTGCAATAACAGAGGCAATCGCAGCACCAACAGATTGGAAATAAATAATCAATGGTGCACTTAGCCCTAAATTAATAACCGCCCCAATAATCAAAAATAAAGATGATTGCTTCCTTTTTCCAACCGGAGTGTAATAAACAGAACCTAATGCACCACTGATACAAATAATTGGAACAAGGCAAGCTAAAATCTGCAAAATTAAAACAGTTTTATCATATCCTGCCCCGAAAAACACCGGAACAAAATATGGTGCGACACCTATTAAGCCAAAAGCCGCACCTATTGATAAAAATAAGGTAAGGTCAAAAGTATTAATCATTAATTCTTT
Source organism: Bacilli bacterium (assembly GCA_017447165.1). Lineage (GTDB taxonomy): Bacteria > Bacillota_I > Bacilli_A > RFN20 > CAG-826 > UBA2450. Next base: position 582,877 of record JAFSOD010000004.1, on the reverse strand, counting down.
AATCTGTTTTTTATCATCAATTTTATACAAGTAACTAGATCTAGAAGACATAACGCTATGTATACTAACGAATGCAACAGCTTTAACAATATCGATAATCTTTGTGGCTTGCTCATAATAGCCGCTTTCAACTTCTGAGGTCTTCTTTACCACTTCTTTACCATCAACAATAACTGTAGTTGTACCGGGAATTAACGAACCAATTAACGTTTTATCCAAAACTGTGTATAAAGATGTTGCAACCGCAGGAATAAAATATATAAGTGTTTCTTTAAAATGATGCTTTAAGCTATGCTTGTTAATTTTGGTCTTAACCAATATTTTTGGTAAGAAAAGCCACATAGAAGCATTCCCTAAAAATAAAGATGCTGAATAAATTAAAATATACAGCCAAACATCATCTGGTTTTTTAACAAGAACGAAAATAAGTACGACACTGATAATTTTAAATAATAAATTAACACCAACAGTATATTTATATTTCTCTAAACCAGCATAAAGCCAGCTAATGTCAAAACAAGTCGCTAAAATACTAAAAGAAAAAATAAGCAAAAATGTTCGATATTCTAAATAACTGATTGATAAAATTATCCACGCAAGTAAAGCAATAGCAGAACAAATAATAGATATTAGTTCAATTTCCCAGAATGTTTTAGAATAATCACTCCTATTATCTCTTTTTCTAGCAATTTCTCTTGTGCCATACGAAATAGTTCCTAACGCCGCAAACATCGTAAAATATGTAACAAGACTTTGTGTATAACTATAAATACCAACGCCATCACTTAAAAGAACCCTAGAAACATAAGGTGCGGTAATAAAAGGTGCAATTATCATCAAAACACGAAAAATAGTGTTTAGGACTATATTTTTTCTTAGTAATGATGAAGAAGTATTGTTTCCAGTAGTATTAATATTGTTTTCCATTTTAAAATGACATTAGTATGTCATATACCATAGTATTTAATAATAAAAAAATCAATGAAAATTCTAGAAAACAACGATCGAAAAACTGTTTGATTAATAGTCTGTAGTAAAAGATTTTTTTCTACCACTTATTTTTTTAATCTGAAAAACGATTTAGATGATATGTGGTTTAACAAGAACATTGAAAAAGAAATTTGATAGAAAGCTTCAGAGGTAGTTTTCTTCTGCTTGCCAAAAGTTCTTTGCTGATGCCTAACAATTAACTCCAAAATCAGCAACTATTATTAATAGCAGCTAATATTTTAGTTTTGCATTTTATTATTCATAAAAGCAAAATTCAGTTGATAAATAATTGACGCTCCAATCAATAGAATTTCTCAACCAAAAATACTTTCTATTAGCAACAAAAATACGCTTTTTAAATAAAAGAATCAAAAGTTTCATAAAATACTGAAAATTATTTTTTTTATTGTTTTTCACTTTTTTTGCTATATTCGATTTTCCAAAAAACGTATTATCAGCAAGCATTATCTTGCATCCATTACTTAAAGAAATGAGTTTTATGATTGATTCATAATTATTAAAGAAAAAAATGGTGTTTTCCACATAACACACTTCACTAACTTTGATGCCTTTTCGAATAAACGAATATATCCCAATAATTGAGCTATCAGTGTTTGAAACGCGATAAAAAGAAATGTTGTTTTGAATATTATCTTTAAATAATGTGGCTCCATCAGTTATATTTTCAATTGAGAATTCTTTGATGAATCTTTTTGTAAGTTTTTTACAATTAAACCACACTTGGTAATTATTAATAGGCTTGAAACCCTTAATTCTATTGCTATTTATTTGTTTGATTATCGAATCTACAGGGGTTAAATTAGTTAAAACATCGCAATACTTCTTTGCCTCATTAATTAAGGTTGAAGAAAGGGATTGACCTCTATATCTTTCAGAAATATATGTGCATGAAATATTCCCAATCATCAAGTTTCCTTCGTCATGCAAGATTAACAAAGTGCTGCCAATAATATTAGTTTCTTCTAAGATAACTAATGCCGCAACATCACTTTTGCAAGTGAACCATTTTTTAGAAAGATAATTTTTATAAAATGAAGCAAAAGGTGTTTGGCTAGCAAACTCCAAAATCTTGCTTAAGTCATCATTAAAAGAAATTGCCTCAATATTCATAGCTTAATAATCAGTCGTTGTTTTTACAAATTTTTTGAAAATCTTTTTAAATCGCAAATAAGTTTTTGAAGAAATGTGTCTATAAAAAAACATACCAACGTTGTATTTGATTGTTAATTTTAAAGACAATTTATCTCTTTTAGCTAAAAGGTCTTTTTCAATCTTATTCTTAACAAAAAATCTATATGCTTTTCTAATCCATTTTCCTTTACTTACAGCATGGACAATATTAAAAGGATCTAAATCATAATAACAATAATTATCATAATGTCCTATTGTTTCTGTTTGTGCTTCTTTGAGCCACTTTCCTTCAACAGTCCATCCATCATCGGTATCAGAAGAAAAAACATTCAGAAATTCCTCGACATCCCAAAAATTCGCCATAAGCGACCTTGAATAACGCGCCTTTTTGTTACAATAATAAAGACCTTTAAATCCTGTTTTATATTTTCTTTGCTCACGATTTTTCAAACTCCAAACCTGAATGTAAGATAGTTTGTTCTTTTCGGCATATATCAACATATCGTCAATTGATTTATCATCAACTTTTTTGCTAATTATGTCATCGCAATCAATAATTAATATATATTTTGTTTTAATTAATTTTAATGCTTCCTTTGTACGCTGTATTGAATTAAGCCCTTTACCACATTTAACAAACTCCACATTATTTGGCGCTTTTATTTCATCATTTTGACTGGTTATAAAAATTTTGCTCTTCCTTGTAGGCCAATTCTTTTCACAAAATATGAAAAATACATTTAATATGTCTAAATACTCATCGGGACAATCAATAATAATTGAATAATCAATCATTTAAATAATCCTTAATTTTAGCGCAAACAAAACGAATATCTTCATCAGTTAAATTTGGATGAATAGGAAGACATACGATTTTAGAAAAGACATCTTCAGTACTTGGATATTTAGAAATGTCATCCTTGAACAAATCAAATCTATGAAGCGGGATATAAGAAATTCCGGTTTCAACATCGAATTCTTTTAAATAATCACGTAAGCCATCTCTTTTACCATTTTCAACTAATATTGGAAACATAAATGGAGATGCAACACTCCAATCAGCCTTTTCAAAAGAAACGTTTTTTGTTCCGATAAGTTCTTCCAAATATAATTCACAAATGTGTTTTCTAATTTCTATAAATTTATCAACTTTTTTAATCTGTGCTAAACCAATTGCCGCATTTATATTGCTCATATGATAACGATATCCAGGTGTGCCAACATCATACATCCAAGATCTTTTTTTCCAATCTTTAACATGCATGGTTTTACGATCAATTCCTAATAATCTTTTTTGTTTGGCTAGCTCACAAACATCAGAATCGTTTGTCACAACAGCTCCACCTTCTCCGCAAGTCATAACTTTTATAGAATCAAATGAGAAGCATGTAATATCTCCAAAAGTGCCAACTTTCTTGCCTTTATAACAAGATCCAAATGCATGAGCGGCATCTTCAATAATTCTTATGCCATATTTTTCCTTCAATTCAAGCAAGGCATCCATGTCACAAACATTGCCTGAATAATGAACCGGTATAATCGCTTTGGTTTTCTTGGTTATTTTTCTCTTAACATCCTCAATATCAATTAAGAAATCATCTTTATTAATTTCACACAAAACCACTTTTGCTCCACACATCAATACTGCTTGAGCTGTAGCAATAAATGTGAACGATGGAACAATAACTTCATCTCCAGGACCAACACCAGCGCTTTCTAAAGCTAAGTGAAGGGCTGAGGTGCCATTAGCACAGCATACAACATTACGTTCTGTGCCTAAATATTTAGCAATTTGTTCTTCTAACTCATTCACTTTATAAGCTAGTCCAAAATAGCCATAGTCCAGCGCTTCCTTGATTTCATCCAATTCTTCTTTGCTTACGCAAGCTCTTGCAACTTTAATCATAATCTTTTTTTCTCCTATATTAATATAAATTAATCCCCTTTAAAAAGGATATAAATGCTTTGTCTGTATATTTATAATATTCAGAATGTGAATTGATGCGTTTTTCATTTAATAAATATGAATTATTATAAACGTAAATCAATTTTGCTTCTAAATCATCCAAATTATTTTGTTCAAAAAGAAATGAATCATTTTCACTTAGTAATCCGCTATAAGATGGAAACTTTGCAGATAACGTAGGAACGCCCGCTAAAAACATATCCAATATAGACCCAGGTGCACATTCTTGTTTAAACCTTGAAGGAAAAACATGAAGATCATAATTTTGAAGTTGCTTATATGATTCAATTCCGTTAATTCGCAGGCTCATTCCAAGATAATTTAAATATGAGTGAGATTCACAAATTTTCATGACTTTTTCGTTGAACTCTTTGATTCCGGGCTCATTCGAAACGCCACCAGAAACATCTAAATATAAAATAGGCTTTTCAAATTTTGAGTTTATTTTAATAACTACTTCAAGCAAATCGCCAAGCCCTTTATCTGGATTAATCCTAGAAAAATATATCAATTTGAGCGGCTGATTAGGTTTGTAATCCTTTGTGACAACATCTAATTCATAATATGGCTTTAAGCAAGGAAAAATGTGCATCTTATCTAAATCAAAAAGATTGATGAATGATTGTTTTACTTCTTCAGATTCAATAATTATGTGATCACATATTTTAATATCATCGTAATAAATATGTTTGTCCTTTAATCCATAATCACCATTTCCAACAATATAAAAATACTTTTTTTCGTGTTTGTTTATTTTGTTAATAATATGTAGCGCCAAAGAACCGCCAACAATGCATTTAGAAACAAAAATATAATCAAATTTTCTGAATAGATGTAAAACAATCAATTTTATCATTTGAAATATTTTGTTTTTTGACAAGTCAATTATAGAAAAACGATATCTGCCTGTTTGTTTTAATGCATTTAAAATATCGCGACTTTTATTTCTTTCGCCATCAAAATTAAATTTCTTTGTGGGGAGGGAGGCAATAAATAATATTTTTTTCTTCTTCATCAATTACATCCCTTTTCAAAATATTCTTTAAAAGATTGCAAATTCTTGTCTTTATCCGCAATTATTAATTTATCAATTCCACCAATTTCTTCAAAAGGCCACTTAACAGCGATGTCTGGATCATTAAACATAATTCCACTATCGTTCGGTCCATCAAATGGAGCGGAGCATTTATAAGAAACAATTGAATCTTCAATAACTAAATATCCATGTGCAAAATGAGCAGGAATTAATAATTCATTCATATTATCTCCGCTTAAATAGAAACCCATCCATTTTTTAAATGTCGGTGAATCAGGTCTAAGATCAACAATAACGTCAAACACTTTCCCGGATACACATCTTACTAATTTAGGTTGCTGATTAACTTCTTGAAAATGAAGAGCGCGAATAACCCCTTTATGCGATATTGTGTAAAACACTTCTTTTAGTTCGTAATCAATGCCATTTGCTAAAAACAATTCTTTTGAATAATCTTTAACAAATCCACCTCTAATATCATCAGCGAAAAACGGCTTAATAAGATAAGCGCCTTTAAGTTCTAATTCTTCAAATGAAAACTTTTGTACCATATTATTTCTTCTCAACTTCCTTAAGCCATTCAAATGTTCTTCTAATGCCTTCTTCAAAAGAGATTTCAAGTTTGAATCCACAATCATTAACTAGTTCAGAAATATCAAACGTTTCTAAAGACATATTTGTTCCTGTATAAGGAATATCCCCAAACAAAGGCTTTGCATCTTTGTCACAAGTATATACAATTTTTTCTAAAAACCCTCTAAGAGGACCAGCATGACCACTTCCAATTGTATATGCTTTATTAGCCTTGCCTTTTTCACCAACTAAATAAAAGGCATTAGCAACATTATCAATATACACAAAATCGTAATTTTGTGTACCAGATGTAAATTGTAATGGTTCTTTATTTATACACTTTCTAATAGTGGTATTAACAAGTCTTGGTGATAACTCACCAACACCAAAGGCATTAGTAACATAAGTCCAAATCAATTCGACATGTATTTCGTTGGCAACCATTTTGCATAAGGAATGCGCTAATTGCTTTCCAACTCCATAAATATAAGCATCATGAGGTTTGCTTTCTTGCTTATAAACAGCATCCAATTCCTCAAACTCCATAATTGTGCCAGCAACAATAAACCTATTACATCCAGCTTCTTTGGCCGCTTTCATAAGTTCTACTGTATTAAGGGCATTCTTAACCTGGCAGTTATAATCTTCTCTAAGAGGGCCAGCGCTACCAACCCAAGCAAAATGGTAAATAGTATCAATATTATGTTCTTTGCAAATGTCTTTAAACGAAGAGATATTAAAAATGTCTGATTGAATATAAACGAAATTTTCAGAATTTTTTGGTAAACGATTACTAGGGTTGTCCACCACGTCTAATCCACATACGAAAAGACTATGTTTTAGTAATTCTTTAACAACTGCAGAACCAACAAAACCCGCTGCACCGGTAACTAATACTCTATTCACTTAAAAACTCCTTAATTTGTTTTTCTGTTAACTTAATTAAATCTTGATTATTGACCCAAGCATTATACCATTCAGCAGACAATCTAACAGCGTCTTCAATATGAATTCTTGGAGACCAGTTGAATGTCTTTTTCATCTTACTATTATCTAAAGATAAAAACGCAGCTTCGTGTGGGCCGTTGTCACTTTTGATAACGTATTTAAATTCAGGTCCACAATTTTTAGCAAATAGCTTAACTAACTTCTCAGTTGTAGAGAAGTCACAACTATCAGGCCCAATATTATAAGCACCACACAAATCGTGATTAAAATATTGTTCTTTGGCAATTATTAAATAACATAAAAGAGGTTCTAAAACATGTTGATATGGTCTAGTGGAATTTGGATTTCTAATAACTAATTCGGTTGAACTTGCTAATGCTCTAGCGGAATCAGGAATAATTCTGTCTTTAGAAAAATCTCCTCCACCAATAACATTACCCGCTCTAGCGGTACTAACAGCGACACCTAATTCTTTTAAGAAACTCTTATAATATGAATGGGTGACTATTTCGCTACAACTCTTTGAGTTGCTATAAGGATCATATCCATCTAATTTCTCATCTTCTTTAAACGGATGATCTGGGATATCATCATTTTCATAGACTTTATCTGTTGTGACATTCAAAAATGATTTAACACATCTATGAGTTCTGACACATTCACAAACATTTACAGTGCCCATCACATTAACGTCATAGGTATATACTGGCTTTTGATAAGATGTTCTCACTATCGGTTGGGCCGCTAAATGAAGCACTATTTCAGGTTGATATCTATCAAACGCTTTGTTTAATTTTTCTAAATCTCTAATATCACCAATTATAGACACCATTTCTTTTTCTAAACTAAGTTGAGAAAAGAGATTAGGTTTTGTTTCTGGTTCTAATGCATAACCAACAACTTTTGCACCATGCATCAAAAGAATCTTACATAACCAAGACCCTTTAAAACCCGTATGTCCGGTAACTAAAACCGTCTTTCCTTTATAAAATGATAAATCCATACATTACTCTTTCCAAACTTTCCACGGAGCATTGCCACTATTCCATAGTTTTTCTAGCTTTTCTTTTTCTCTTAATGTATCCATACATTGCCAGAACCCTTTATGTGTATAGGCCATTAGCTGATTTTGCTTAATAAGTCTTTCCATCGGTTCTCTTTCAAGAACTGTGGAGTCACCGTCAATTAAATCAAAGAATTCTGGATTAAAGACCATAAAGCCAATATTAATTAAATCGCCATCTAAATCAGATTTTTCTCTAAATGCTTCAACTTTATCGTTTTTAATTTCTAAAACACCTTTATTTTGCCCAAAGTTATAAACTGAAACTGTGGCAATCTTTCCGTGTTTCTTATGGAATTCTAAAAGATCTCTAATGTTGATATCTCCGACTGCGTCACCATATGTGAGCATAAATGGTTCACTGCCGACGTAATCTTTGATACGTTTAACTCTACCGCCTGTTTGGGTTCCTAAACCAGTATCCACAACTGTAACTTTCCATGGTTCAGTATGCTTTTCATGAATAATAATTCTATCCTTACGATCTGCTTTGGAAAAATCGAAAGTAACATCACTAGTGATAAGAGAATAATCTCTAAACCATTTTTTAATGTAGTCTTGTTTATATCCAGCACAAATAACAAATTCATTAAAACCATGCGCAGAGTAGGACTTCATTATATGCCATAAAATAGGCATATCTCCTATTTCAATCATTGGTTTTGGTTTAAATTGACTTTCTTCAGAGATACGTGTGCCATATCCACCTGCTAAAATTACTACTTTCATATCTTTCTCCAATCTTATTTATTTTAACATAAACAAACAAACATACTGATATTGTATAAACTTTTTAACTATTTGTTCATTATAGTTGGCTACATTTTCAGCCTTTTTATCAGAAGATGAAATTTCAACAATTAAATCAGACACTTCTTTAATATCGTGTTTAATTAGTATTGGTTCCGAATTATTAAATAGTATTTCGTTTTCGTTAGTCGAATAACATATTATAAATTTATTGCATTCTTTCAATAACTCCAGAGACGCATAATCAATTTTGCTATCATCAAGCAACAGCACGCTATTTGAATTCTTAATAATGTTCAAAACGTCAGAGTGCTCGCTTATTAAATCTATGTAGTCGACATTATTTTTCTTAAAGTGTTCGTCCAAGCGGGAAAAAGCATAAGGATCGCAATATATCGAAAATCTTAATTCTGCATTAATTTCATGTGCTTTTTCAAAAATAGCAACCGCATCCTTATAGTAGCTATGTAAATGTTTTCCACCAACAAAGCATGAAGAATATTTTTGTGGTGTAACATCGTTTTTTATATCCATATCTAAAATAGAAGTAATATGGTATTTATTCTTTTTGTTTGATGTTTTAAATCGATTCTCTGCATCTAAATTAAATGCAACATATTGAATGCTTTTACGCTTATAAAGCTTTTCATAATCAAAATCATTCCTGATATAGCAAACAACCTTTTTTGAAAACCCAATACATGAGGCAAACCCAAAATTCAGCAAGTTACTATCAACATAAACAACATCCGGCTTGTATTTATCTATTTCAAATGATAACTTACGATATTTAAAGATTTTTTTATTAACGATAAACAAGTCATCAGTTGCATTATCGCAATCTGTTAGATCAAACTTAACACCAATGCTTCTTAAATTAACTTGCTCACACAGTAGTGATTCTAGTTCTTTTGAATAACCACTTGAAAATTCATCAACACTATATAAGTTTAAAACTCTAATTTTTCTATCTTCTTCTATAACTTTTTCTTCAAATTCTCTTGTTGACTTAACATATCTTGCAAATAGTTTTCTATCTTTAATTCCAACTTCATAATATGAATAATAACCGAAACAAGAAATAGAGAAAAATAGTGGCATTAATATGAATTCAATTTTCTTTCTAAAAATAACTAAGAAAAATTGGAAAATGAATAAATATATTACAAGTATTAATAGATTTAGATTAATTCTCTTATGTTTAAACATTTTTATGAGTGGCATTAATAATAGTGTTTCATATGCCAAAAGATCAAGAACACCAAAAGATGCTCCTAATTCAATAAAATTATTATGTGAGAACAAACCAACCCCATGTGTGAAATGCTGAACCTGGTCATAGCCAAAACCAAACAATGGTCTTGTTAGAAATAAACGCAAACCTTCAGAAAAGAGTGCTGCTCTATCGGCCGCAGAACCATCTTTTTTTCCATCTGCTTTAGAAAGCGCATTAAATATTTCTTCAATCCTTTTTTTGAAGTATTCCATACCAGGCAGTTGAACAGTTATAATTAAGAGCAAAATAATAGAAACGATAATTAAAATAGTAATCCATCTATTTTGCCTTTTAGTGTTAACAATAAGCAAAATCAAACTACATATTATAAAACATAAAATATTGGATATTGACCCTGTCAATAAAATGATGCCAACAAACATAGCAGCCGAAAAAACATATAAAACCTTCATCCATTTTTTTGCAGACACAAAGGATATTAAAGAAATCAAGCCAAATACAGACAAATATTTTGATAAATCATTTTGATCTGAAAATTTATCGCCTATTCTACCAGAAAAATCAAAATGAATTATTTCTTTTCTATATGTGTAAATAAAGTACAACGCGAAAATAACACCACCAATCAAAATTGCTTTGAATACAGCGTTTTTGTTTTCAACATTAATAAAGAATTGATATATCACTATAGAAAATAGCGAAAGCAAAATAATCGTTCTAGGGAACTCAGAAACTCTTTTATTTAGCAATTGAGAAACAAAGATAATTAAGTTAAATGTAATTATTAGTGATGTAAATATATCGAACTTAAATGTTTTATACCTTGCTACATAAAAAATAATGAGTATTGAGAGAACGCCATAAACCATGATGTTTATATAGTTATAAGGTGTCCTATCAGACATAACAGAAAAGAATGTAGCAAAAGGAATAATTAAAAAGATTATTGACTTAAGTGACGTTTCAAAATTGGAAAAATATGTTTTAAATAATCTTTTCATCATCTTCTCCAAATTTCTTCCATAAAACACCAGAAAGGATAACAACAGTCAAAAATACAAGCGATACACCATTACCAATATAATTAAACATGGTGTATGAGAACGCAAATGTTGAGGAACTCATCAGCATCACCGATATTATGAGCCACAATAAAGCAAATGGAATTGAAGGCATAAACGCTTTTAAAAAATAATTTTTCCTAGTTGGACTTTTAGTAGAAATCAATGTTATTTGGAAATACATCAATAACTCAAAAAACAAAATTGAGGCAAGCAAAAACACCAAATTACCTTTTTTGGTGTTTGCATATGCATCATTAATATTTTTTGATAATGAATCCAAGGATTTATTTTGTGACTGAAAATGAACAGTGGAACCTTCATTAACATAGTTTTTACCAATTACTTCATTCATAAACAAATAGATATTGTTATAACTTCCTCTGATATCAAAACACAATAAGGAACCGCTAGAAAAAACATTGTTTCCATCACAATTAGTAAATATTGTATTTTTGTTCCAATATGCAAAAGACTTATAGTAGTCTCCGTATGTCCTATGCAAATCGGCGAGTTGTTCTTTGCTTAATAAAGAAACAAATCTTTCTGAGTTTATATAAATATTGTTTATTGTAAAAATTGGTTCGCGGCCGGATTTTTTTAAATGTAAATAATAATCATTATCTGGCGCAATAATTTTATTAAATGCTTCTCTTATAACATTAAGATCGGACTCTTGCTTATCTAATAATCCCAGTTCAACAGCGATGTTGAATGCTTGCGTAGACGAAATGTAGCAGCCATAATTAATACCTTGCTTTTTTGATCCGATATTATTTTTTGAAGCGTTTTCATTTATATAAAAAAGCGGGAGTCCGATTGATTCCATATATTTATAATCCCAGTAGTTTCTCACTCTTGCTAGTTGATATTCCCCCAAAGAAGAAATAGGGGTTTTGGTAGAATATCTATAGATTGTGGAATCATATTGGAGGATTTCTGCTGACGAGCTTGATAATAAATAAGAATTATAAAGTCTCTGCTTAAAAATTGTTTTATATTGTAAATTGATATTCTTGTTATATTGTTCCTTTCCGTCTAAGGATGAATCCAATTCTACATAGCCATGAATAAAATTGATGTTTTGTTGTTTGGCTTCATAATCAAGAACCATTAAGTTTGCGTATCTATTAACATCAGAATTGGAAATGCCGTATAAATAAGAAAACAAGATTCCTAAGCAAGAGAACAAAAGCACAAAGCCCATTAATGAACCTGTTTTATGTTTAGCATAAAAATCCTTGATACGTTTCATAGATATATTATTCTACACGCGTACACAAAGATAAATCAACAAAACGTTATGTTTATTAATATCTATTAAAAAGTTCAATGTAGTCTTTTGCACACTTATTCATTGAGAAATTCTTTGAATATTCAGTGTTATGTTTAGACATATTTCGATAACTATTAATGTTATTTAAAATATTTGATGTAATTGATAAAAACTTGTTTTGATCATTAACTTCAAACAAGAATCCATTTTCTCCTTCTTTGATAATATCAGAAACCCCACCAACATTAGTGGAAACAACAATACACCCAGAAGACATCCCTTCAAGTAGAGATAACGGATTAGCCTCAAATAAAGATCCGAGTAAAATGATTTTAGAATCATTGACTACTTCAGCAGGACTATTCATAAGCCCTTTAAAATCAACAAAGTCTAAAACGTTATGTTGCTTAGCTAATTCTTTAATTTCATCAAATAATTCTCCACCACCAACAAGAGCAACTTTTAAAGATGGAACTAACTTCTTAAGTTCTGCAAAAGCTGGTATCAAGAATTTGTGATTTTTTTGCTCGGAAAAACGGCCAACAACAACAATGTCGTAATTACGCTTATTTAGTTCAATCTTATTAACAAACGGTTCTAAGTCTGAGCCATTATTAATGAACGGGACATTTTCAACTTTATAATAAGATGATGAGATTGCAGATAATTGCTTGGTGATCGCCACTGGAACGTAGTTCTTTTTTCTTAAAATATGCTTAAAAAGCATATACAATATCTTTTTTGGACACTCATCTTTAGGCTCTAAATGCATAGTGTGGAACACATTAATTGTTTTCTTGTATTTAGTTTTTCTTAAAGCTAAATAGGTAGGAATTAATGCGTTATTTTCAGTGTGAATCACATCAGGCTTAAAATCGTTAATAATCTTTCTTAATTCTTTAGCGTTTTTTAAATCAAAATGTTTTTGTTTATTTAACACTATTGGTTCAATGCCTTTCTCTTTTAAACGATCAATAAAATATTGTTTGTATTTGCTATATAAAACAACAACTTTAAGTTCACACATCGAAGATAATTCGCGTGACAAATTAACTGCGAATGTTTCTCCTCCTCCTGTTGGATATAAATTACTAATTACTTCTAAAACTTTCATGTTGATGCATCCTTTTTATTAATATTTATGAAATACTTTGTTTGCTATGCGACGGAATAGATACCACCAGGATTTAATTACATTAAAATGTTCGTGCTTTCTATATAAACGATATTGGTATTTAATCATTTTTCTTTTATTAGAAGATACACCTTGATTGCCAATTCTATAAGTTGCTAGTGTTTCTGATATTTTATATGCAACAGTCCCATTTCTAGTTAAATCAAGCCAAAAACCATGATCTTCTCTTTTTTCACAGTCTAATGGCATATAGACTTTTCCAAGAGCTTCAGCATTATACATGCCTGTCAAGCAACCAATATCAACTTTATATAAAATTTGCTTATAACCAATAGACTTAGCCTTTGGTTTATAATGCTTTATCTCTCCGTTTGGGTATAAAACATCGTAATCACTATAAGAAATAAAACAATTATTTAATTCCATAAATGCGATTTGTTTTTCTAATTTATCTGGCGACCACATATCATCAGCATCTAAAAACGCAATATATTTCCCTTTCGCGGCTTTGATACCGACATTTCTAGCTGTTGCAGCACCACTATTTTTATTTGTTCTTAGCAAGACTACTTTAGAATCATCTTTAACAATTTCTTTAATATATTCAAAAGAATCATCTTTAGAATGATCTTCCACAACTATCCATTCCCAATTAGAAAAAGTTTGAGAAAGAATACTGTCATATGTTTCTTTGATCGTATCTTTGCAATTATATGCAGGGGTTATAATACTAACCATAATATTCATATAAGCATAAATATATTAAATTAAATTAGCATAATTATCAAATAAGCACGTCATTTATCTCGCAGTTGCTTATATTTATTAATTTAAAACGATGCTGATATTTCAGTTATAGAGATAACTTTCATTTCTTTTTCAGTAATATTATTAATAAATCTTGAAAATAGATCTGTAATCCAGTTGTTTAATTTATTAGCGGTATCTTTAGAAAAACATGAATACGCAATTATAAAACCATTAAAGATGATAGCTAAAGACAAAAATATCCATCTAGAAACTCTAAATCTTTTTTCTAATAAGATTTGCTAATGCTCCATATCATCATTAGTGGCATAGATTATTTACACAACAAAAAAATCAGTCAGAAAATCTTCCGTTAATCCAGCGAAGTAATTCTTCATCATTCATAAAGCAACAGTTAGAGTTGCCCTGGGTTAGTAACGGAATATATCGATTTAGAAATGGATATATTGTGAATTTATTGAGTTGCGTTCCAACATAATAAAATTTCGCATCTGTCTTAGCTTTTCTATCGCCAAGTGTTATAAGTTCAGTAAAAAGCATTAGTTCTTGATAAATCCTACTTGTCTCTCCGTTGGCTGTTTTTCTTTTAATTAACCCAGAACTATCTTTTTCAACAAACTCATTAAAAACAAAAAGTAATGTTTTACTTCTTGAAATTGCGTGCCAAGTTTCGCTAAATTCCATGTCTATATCTTCTCTAGTACAGGAATAATTGTACAAGAACACTTTCAACCCTATGCTAGTCAATAAATCACAAATTCGTCTTGCGCTAGCATACGTTCCATCTTTTCGTTCAGTGCCAAAATACGATAAGAAAACATCATAGTCATAATCGTTTTGTTGCTGTTCATCTTCGTCTTCGTCTTTTTCGATTTCGCTTTTTATGGCATCGATTTTTTCGCTTAGTGAAGTTCCTAACGCTTCATCTTCACAGCAAATATAAAGATTCATTGTTGTTCTTGTCATTATTGTGTACAAGTGATTAATTAAAAACCTATTATTTGAATATCCAACAATAGATATTTGGTTGTCATCACTCAAATATATGTTCTTTGGCAAAAACAGATATACTGATTCAATCTCTCTAGAAATTACAGAGTAGGCAGTTAAAAAGTATTCTTTTTGTATTTCGCTGTCAAAAAGATAAATAGGCTCTTCTTTGTTTTTGATATTATCAAAGAAATGCTCTCCAATTAATGTGCCATTTGATAATTCGTTGTCGATAACAGGAACAACAAGATGTCTCTTTGTTTGTTGGTCATTTAGGTATGTATCGACGAATTTATTTGCATCTTTTTCAATTAAAATTGAAAACTGATTAATTGGATGAGGCGAAGTATTTTCATACCCCAACAAAAAACGAACATTTTTTATTATTTCAGGTGGAACACCTAAGGGAGAAGCGAAATAGTATTCTCGATAATTTTTATCTCCTAAAACAGTTTTTATCGCCGAAAAGCCTTGGTCATATCTTGGGTTCAACATCTGAGAATCATCACCAAAAAACAAAGTACAAACATGATTATCGCAATTAACGATATCATCAATTTCATCCAACTTAGAAAGAGTTCCATATCTGCATTCTCTTTCATCAACCACTCCAAGTCTTTGCGCCTCATCAACAATTAAATTAGAAAGACTAATTCTATATATTTTATTAATTGATCCAGAAATCCAACAACCATTTTTGTGCTTTAAGTTATGATGAAATATTCTATTTGAAGGGAATGTAACATTTAAAACACCAAAAGCATCTTTTAATGATAAATAAAAATTATAATTCATCAAAAGCAGTTTATATTCCGGATATTCATGAAGGAATCTCATTGCTAAAATTGTTTTCCCTGTTCTTGCTGCACCCTGACATAAGATAAATTCTATTCCACTATCAATATCATTCTTAATATCAATATATGCTTCTTCACTTTCTGGAAAGAAGTCTAACTCGCCATAATATGCTTTAACGCAATCCAGAGAGTCTTTATTTTCGTTTTTTATCAAACTTAATTCTTCAGAAACATTCTCAACAAACGCTAGCGAATTATTTTTTCCAAATAATGGTTTTTTAGCGGATTTCTTAAATTTATAATTGCTGTTCCAATAATGAATATAAAAATCCTTAGAACTAATTTCGCTATTGTCGTCGCAAATAACTAACACAAAATAAACAAAAGACCTAACAAACCATGATGATCTGGCTGTTTTAAAATATCTAAACACGTGATAATTAATTGTATCTAAATTCGTACTATTTATTTTACTACTTGGAAAACCATTTGTAGAATCCCAAGAAATTATTGCGTCATCTCTTGTAAATTTGTAGTTGTCTTTGTTGCTGTCGTTTAAATATTCAAACGCATCCTTTTTGTCAATGTAGTAAAAAATACATGTTCTCCAGTTACGGTCAATATACTTGTTTCCAAATCGACTTTTCTTTTCTTGAAAATTTCTAACGATGGCGATATCAAACGGATTTTTAATATCGTTCTCATCTTTTCCAATGAATGGTTTTTGGTTTGTTCCAACTATGTTCTTAAAAAAATATTCAATATATTGATATTTTCTTTTGCAGCTTGAAGTTTTTATTAGTTCTTTATATTCAATTTTCATTTTTATGCTCTGTTTTTTTATACAAATAATCTATTTTTTTAATCTTGTACGTTTCAATGTTTTTACAGCTAAATTTTGAATCAGAAAAAGCAGAAACATTAAAACCATTTTCATTCATCGTGCTGTTGTAAGCCACTCCATCAAAACCAAGAAATCTAATGTAGTCGCATAAATATTGTATTGGAATATAATCAACAATATTTTCAGATGATCTAAGTGGCTTTTCCATTTCTTTTTTCATGCTGATAAAAATTGGTTTGTTTATATAGAGAGATAACGGATCCTCTACAGCAAATGGACTGATTTTATCCAAAAGCCTAAAATCAACAATTGATAGTTCAGCAGTGTTAACAAAAAGACCAACATCAACAATATCATGAGCGCCTGCTCGAACTTCGCAAATAGCAGTTTCAATATCATTAGCCAAATAAAGGCAAGGTATAAAATCAGCAGCAATTCTCCCTGATTTAGAATGAGCCGGCGGCGGCATCCCAATCTCATTTTTCTTAAAGCGCTTATTTGTCTTATTAATTCTGGCCCTATAAAAATATGTTCCAGTCAAAAAACGAGTGTTTAGGTTATAAGAGAAAATTTTAAATACTTCACTGTTAAAAAGCTTTGTATGATATCTGTTTGAAAATTTGATGCTATTGCAAAAATCATCCCAACTAAAACCATTTAAAATACTATTTTCTTTGTAATAAACTTTATTAGATAACTGAGGTATATATACCTCTTTAGAAAAGATATCAAGGTCAAACAATTCATCATCATAAGAATTGCAATCAATTACAATTGCTTTAACTATATCAATAGCAGTTTCTTTATAGTCTTTGGAAAAAATATTCCACTTGTCGCAAAGCTCATCTCTCAATAAAACTCTTAGTTCAGTAGATGTTTCATCCGTCGCCACTTTATAAATACTTAAAAAATCTAAAAATAAATCTCCAAGTCCGTTATCTTGATTAGTGTCATAAATAAATGTTTCGTTTCGCTTTAACACATCACAAAAACCAGAGCGTTTATTTGATTCAATAATTAATTTGATTTCGTTATCTAAAAAGCAAGCACTACTAATTCTCATTATTTAAATAGTTGCATATTAGTTCAATGTGATTCATTAAGCTTAATTTTTTTATAGTGCCTAAGCCTGGGTATAGACCATACGCGTGCAATCTTTCTAATTCTCTTGAGGCATAAGTGTCAACAATTTTGTTTTTGTTCCATTCAACAAACTTAGTTACAGCCTCATAAAATTTATTGGCGGTATCACTTGTATCATCAATTGAATCAGACTTAAAATGCTTTATCATTAGCCTTTTTTTATCATCGAAGTATGTTATGTGAATAACAACACAATAAGGAAGAAATCCTCCTTCGTTATATCGATTGCCGATTATAGAATAATCCGAAAAACCGACATATCCATCTTCTTCATAGTATAGGTGGTCTTCAGAAAAAACTTCGGAATCGTCTGAATAATCAGAATTCCTTTGTTTAACTTCAAAGTGATCACTAAGAATAATGCGATTTTTGTGTATCACTCTTCTATAAGATCCTTCATCTGGTATCAGTGCATATAAATGATTATCTTGATTATTAGACAACTTTAAATAGTCATCGATATAGTCTCTCTTTTTGAAAACAAAACCACATTCTTCTATTGGTCTTTTAATAACATCGACCCACTCAGAAAAATCATTACCGACGATAAAAAAAGGTGTTACATCGTTAAGCAATAGTTCTACGCAGTCTTTTAAATATTTGTTTTCTTTATGTCCAAATGAACCAACTTGTGGATTAGCAATTAGGCCTACATTAATATTTTTATCAATCAGCGTTCTTACCGTCGATAAAAGTGTTGAAGATGAAGTAACAGGCTCAATAATTGGAAAAATCTTATTGTTTATAATCCCTTTTTCAGCGAGCTCTCTTAGGGCAATAAGTTCATATTGCCTACCTCTTAAATATGGAAAGTACATCTTTTGCCTCCTTATTTAACATCGTTGATTTTGAGTTCAAAAAATAAAACATTTTCTCATAATCGCTATTTGTATAATTTGATTGATAAACAAGCATTTTTAGAGATTTTGGAACTTTATAGAACAATTCATTAATTGTTTTAAACCTTTTTTTCAAAACGTGTATTGTGTCTTTCATGATTGTATCTAAATCTAGTTCGCAAAACACTCTCATACATTCTGAATAATATTTGACTTGGGTTGTAATTGGAATTTTCTTATGATTTTTTTCTATAATATATTTATATTCGCTCTTTCTTAACAAAGAAAAAACTAACTCTTTTTCAATTGAGCAATAATTCGCTGAGGGCTCTTTAATTGTCAAAATTTTATTTTTTGAATTAAAAAGATAAATGCCAACTGCCGAATCACCATATTTTTTCAGCAATCTATCTAGATGCTTTTCGCATGTTAAAATACATACATACGGAACACATTTATAATATTCCTCAATTTGTTGATCAATTCTATCTAATACATCTAGCTCTGTCTTAATTTCGTAAGCTACTATTTTGCCATTGATTGTGACAAAATCAGCGACGCATTTTCCTAAATTAAATTCAGTTAACACTTTTGTAGAATCAATTTTATGTTTTGACAACACTAATTCATATAATAAGGAATTTTTGTAAATGTATTCGTTTCTATGTGTTTTACTAAGTGTTAAGTAAAACAAATCAATAACCTCTCTATTTGATTTTTCGGTTCCGTTAGTATATTTATTCTTTAATGCACAATAAAAGGAGAGATAGTCTCCGTCTATAATTTTGTCGAAAGTAGTTTTCGTAAAAAATCTATTTAAGGAAAGGTAATTGTCCATGTAACTATTATAAACTATTGCTGAACGATTATCATTATATAAATGAAACATTTAATAATGTTTCTCGCATTAATAATCCATTTTGAAACAAAAACAAAATATATCATAAATGACTTCTTTTTAATTTTTTTTAAAGAATTGCGCTCGCGTTCTTGATTTATTCTTTTTTTATCTTGAATAGCTAATAAAAGAGACAATATTAATAAAAGGATATTCATCAACAAGATATAAAGAAACACTATCGCATCAGGATTATCATATAAAAAGAAACTTATTGAGATTATTTATTTAACAAACGTCTATAAATCTCTAACTATATTTAAATAACATCTAATCAATATATCTACTTCGGCGAGTGTTTCCTCCACCAACAGTAAAATCCACTAACTAATGTTCAAACACGAGCCAGGCATCGTTTCAAAATACAGATATAGTAATTATTTATAATCTATAGTTAAGCAAGGTCTATAGCAGTGAACTAAAGATGAGCTACATCTGCCATACCAACCACTAGATGAATATCTAGTTGTTAAGTCTTTATATGCTGGGTCCCCATCAGGGGATCTTGTCCAATAATCACAGCAATATAGATTATCTTGGAAATCATAATAAACTCCAGATGCACGTAAATAATCAGTTGATTTGCATATTTTATTAATATGTGATGGGAGATTATTTATATCTTGGACACTAGGCAAAAAGAGTTTGTCTTCAGTGTTATCACATGCATAGATGTTGCCTTTACTTCCAGTACTCACATCAGAATTATCAACTTCTGTTGTAACAATGCAATCATCATTTAATCTAAAGATACGATTATAGAAATCACTGTTAAGCCACTCTCTAACGTAGCTATATTCATAGTTATTTGCATAAACTTTCTTACCGTCAATGATTCTAATCAAGCTAGATGTATGAAGCTGTCCTTTTTCAATAAGGTTATGAGAAATAAGGGAGAAATTACTATTACTTGTTTTAACAATATCCCAGACAATAGGTTCAACCTTAAACCATTTTAATGAGTTCTCAATCATCTCTTCGCCATTATCAAATTCTTTTGGTATCTCAACACCTTGAACATCCATATATCTTTCAAAGTTATATATAGTGACTCTTTTTCTTAAGTAAAAATCTCTATTTAATTCAACAATAGTGTTGTCAGGAACATCTTCTAATTTGTTTAACTCTTCGATAACTTCAGGATCGTCCACAACTGATTTTGGATACATTCCATATGTCACAGTGGTTAAATCATCGGAGAAATATGGAATAACCCCATGATTAATCTTCCACAAATATTCTTCTTCCTCCTCGTCAGGAACAAAGACCGCTGTTAAATCATAATTTTCAGATGGCATTTCAAATGAATAGTTTTTAAATGAGGAAACTAATTCGTCGTTGTGATACCAGCCTTTAAAAATGCCACTAATAACTTCACAGTTAATATTAACTTCATCACCAATAATATATTCGCCAGCACCACTAACTTCACATTTTGCTGGTTCGGATACACTTAAAGAAAGAATTCTACTTTCATCAAATTTTGCAGCTATAGAATAATCACTAGCAGGCATAGTAAATGTATAAGTCTCTTCTTTAGAGACTAAAGTATCATCCGCAAACCAGCCTTTAAAGAAATAATTTGAACCAGGCATAGCCTTAATAGTAATTTCTTCGCCTGTATAGCCTTCACCAGAAATAATAGACGTTGATCCTTTTGATGGGTCATCACTTGTAACAGAAAGATTATATTTATTAGGATTCCAATGTGCAGTCAAAGTTAAATCACCAGTCGATCCTTTAACAATTGACTCAACTTTCTTATTGTTCTCGTCATACCAACCCGCAAAAGAATATCCAAATTTCTCTGGGCTATATAATTGATATTCACTTTCAACTGTGTATTTAGTCGGATTGCTCTCTGAGATGGTTCCACCATCTAAATCATAGGTAATTGAATAATTATTAATTGTCCATGACGCAGTTAATTGCATATTGCTAGTCACAACAAAGCCGTAGAAAATCCATGGATTACCTTGATAGGTCCATTCTTTGAATGTATATCCTAATCTAGTTGGTTTTGTCGGTTCTTTAATTTTATCGCCTTCTAAAACAGTTTGAGACTCAACGGCTGAACCGCCATTAGAATTAAATGTCACAGTATATTTTTCTTTATCACCTAATTTACCATTTACTAAATCTTGAAGCCATTCATCTTCATTTTTCTTATAATCTGGGTGAGACTCGCAATAAAGCTGATATGGGCTTTTCCCTTTAGGTGTAGATTCTTTATTAGAAACATAGTCAAAAATAACAACTGCAGAAACTGCAACCGCAAAGGTTAATCCAAGTGATACTAGTAATATGTTTCTTTTTTTGTTCATAGTTAATCTCTATTAACTTGTTAATAATTTTATATCCTATGTCTTCTAAGTGTCAAATAATGGTTATATATCATTAATAAATGCTTGAGATAAACAATAACATTGTTAAAATATATTCACCATGAAAAATAGAAAGAAAGCGATTGCATCTAGATTACATCTACTATTTACCCCATTTGATTTTTTAGCAACATCGGCGTTGGTATTACTCGCCTTTATCGCCGAGGAAGGTATTACTAACTTTTCTAATAATTTTCTTCCTAGTTTAATTTATTCATTATCAATTGGCGTTATTACTGTTACGACATTTGCAGTTTTTAAAGTTTATAAAATTATTACATATAATTTTGGGTTATATGAAGCCTTGAAGATGGCAATCATTACTTTCGTTATTCAAATTCTCGGATTCGTTGCAATTTTAACAATCCCATATCTACCTGAATTTGGACGAATTGTGTATAGCTGGTTTTTAAGCGCTGCCTTATTAATTTTAGTTCTACCATTTTCTAGACTTGCTACTAGAATCTACATTCTTATTAGAAATCTTAAAAGCTTTAAAGGAAAAACAAGAACCTTAATTGTTGGTGCAGGTTCCGCTGGTAAAGTGGTCATTGATGAAACAAGAAGAAACTATGAAAACAAAAACTACATCGTTGGTTTCGTTGATGATGATAAAAACAAGATAGGTAAATCGTTCGCTGGTGTCCATGTCTATGGACCAATATCTAATATCGTTGACATAGTCAATAAAACTAAAGTGGAAGAAGTTATTATCGCTATCGCGGATATTGATTATGAAGCTTTACATAGCATCATCGTTAAGGTTAGAAATGCCCCAGTTAGAATAAAAAGGCTTCCACTCCTCATTGAAGGTGGAATGGACACTAATGGTAAAGCATTAAATATCAGTATTGATGAACTATTAGGTAGACAACAAGTTCAATTAAATAACTCAGAATTAAATACTGAACTAAAAGATCAAGTGGTCTTAGTTACTGGAGCAGGCGGCTCTATTGGCTCAGAATTAGTAAGACAAATTTTTAACGCTAAACCATCAAAACTCATTCTTTTTGATGTTTACGAAAATAGCACTTATGAAATACAACAAGAATTAGTGAGAAGAAAAAGAAGAGAGAATCATCCAACCGAAATCATTGCTTTAATAGGTTCAACATATAATGAGAAGCGCGTAAATTCTATTATCAAGAAATATAAGCCTAATTATATATATCACGCGGCCGCGTATAAGCACGTGCCATTGATGGAAGATAGCCCTGCTGAGGCTATTAGAACTAATGTAATCGGTACATATAATGTCGCTAAAGCCGCGGATAAATATGGTGTTAAAAAGATGGTTTTAGTGTCTACCGATAAAGCAGTTAGACCGACCAACGTTATGGGTGCAACTAAAAGATTCGCGGAAACCATCATTCAATATTTTGCCGATAAATCTAAAACCACCGCTTACGCTGCTGTGAGATTTGGTAATGTTTTAGGAAGTAATGGATCGGTTATTCCATTATTTGAAAAACAAATCAAAGAAGGCGGACCAATCACTATTACTGATAAAAATATCATTAGATATTTTATGACTATCCCAGAGGCAGTATCTTTAATCTTACAATGTGGATTATTCGCTACAGGTGGAGAAATCTTTATTCTTGATATGGGCAAGCCAGTTAAAATTATTGATTTAGCGGAAAAGATGATTCGTCAACTAGGTCTAGTACCTTATAAAGATATTCAAATCGAAGAAATTGGTTTAAGACCTGGCGAAAAGCTTTATGAAGAGCTTTTATTAGATAAAGAAAAACAAGCTAAAACTGAAAACGAAAAAATCTATGTCGAACAGAAAGAAAAAATCTTCCCAATTGAAGAAGAAATATCTGAAATTGTTAAAGTGTTCGATATGGAAGAAAACGCAGATATTAAAGCTCTATTAGCAAAAATGATTTCTACTTATAAAATAAGTAGTTAAAACTTATCTACTAATTCCTTAGAATATGATACACGCTGGTTATAATAATCATCGTTTATTTTATTTGTTCTTAATAAATAGTCACCATAATCTTCATCCGTGGCAAAGCCATCTTTGTCGATATCGCTTCTTTTAAAAACTTTACCTATCGTTTTAAAGAATATTCCTAAGTCTTTTAAGAAAGTGACTTTTTTCACATATTGTAAATCGTATTCAAATTTCTTTTCCCAAGAAATATTATTTCTTCCATTTACTTGGGCTAAACCAGATAATCCAGGTCTAACTGATTGTCTTTTCATCACTTCTTCATCAAAGAAGACATAATCTTTCACTAGTTGAGGTCTAGGACCGATAAAAGACATATCTCCTTTTAAAACATTAATGATCTCCGGTAATTCATCTAATGATGATGATCTAAGGTTTTTACCAAACTTAGTTAATCTTTGTTCATCTGGTAATAGATTACCATTCTCATCAGTTTTATTAGTCATTGATCTAAATTTATACAATTTAAATAATTTTCCGTTTTTCCCTGGTCTAATTTGTTTAAATAAAACAGGTCCACCCAGTTTAATTCTTACTAAGATAATTAATATTAGATACACTAAAGATAAAAAAAGAAGCGCTAAGATAGCGAACAATATATCTAAAACTCTTTTAAAAAAATGCCTATACATTTTATTTAATTTTTCTAGCAGGATTGCCTGCCCATGTTTCTCCACTAGGGATAGATCTATTCACTAAAGATCCCGCTCCCACTATTGCGTTTTCGCCTATTTCAATACCGCCAGGAACAGGAGAAATAATAGTTGATCTGGCACCAATATATGCACCTTTTTTAATAGTTATTGGTTGATGGTCTTGCCCTTTCCCGTGGCAAGCAAAATAAACCCCATAAGAAATAGAAACATTATCTTCCACAAAAAGCATTTTTGGTTCTAAATCATCTAGATAACATTTCATACCAATAAATACATGTTTACCAATATGTTTAAATCCAATATATCGATAAAAGAAAATACGAGCCCCGTTAGTGATTAAATTAGGGATAATTCTTTGACACCAGAATTTGCGTCTAAACGCCCAAAACTTTTGAAAGATATTTTTCTTTTTTTTCTTATTCTTTGCCATATTATTTACTTAAAAAATCCTTAATCACTTTAATAACATAATCTTGCTCTTCTTCACTCATCATAATATCAGAAGGAATACATAAGCCACGCGCAAATATATCTTCATCCATAGGATGTTCTGGAGAAATACTAACAAAATCAGAATGTTGATAATATGGCTGCATATGCATCGGCTTCCATATTGGCCTAGATTCAATATCGTGTTCTTTCAAATAATTCATTAAATCTAAAGGTGACTTTTTGACACCTTTTTTAATTAATAACGCGCTTAGCCAACAGTTAGATTCACCATAACTCGCTAAAGGCATCATATATGCATCTGTGCCTTTTAACCCCTCAACATATCTACGATATATTGCTCTTTTTTTGGCGATTCTATTTTCTATATCAGTAAACTGGGCTCTTCCAATGGCGGCACAAATATTAGACATTCTATAGTTATACCCTAATTCAGAATGTTGATACCATGGAGCAGGGTCTCTAGCTTGTGTTGACAAGAATCTAATATGTTTGATACCTTCTTCATCATTAGATAAAACCATACCTCCACCACTGGTGGTAATAATCTTATTGCCGTTAAAGGATATTGCAGAGTATTTACCAAACGATCCACACATCTTTCCTTTATAAGTTGATCCTAACGCTTCAGCAGCATCTTCAACTAAAGTACAGTGATATTTCTTACATAAATCAATAATTGGATCCATATCACAAGATTGACCATATAAGTGGGCAACTAAAACAAATCGAGCTTCAGGGTGTTTTTGTAACGCTAATTCTAGTGACTTGACATCCATATTAAATGTTTCTTCATTAGAATCTACAAACACCAATTTAGCGCCTATATATTTAACAGGGTTACATGTAGCTGCAAATGTCATATCACTAGATATAACAGTATCATTAGGTGTAACGCCAGCTTGAATTAACGCTAAATGAATAGCAGCAGTACCACTACTAGTTGCAGACGCACATTTAACGTCTAAAAATTTTGCTAACGTTTCTTCTAAAGCATCAACATGAGGTCCCAAAGGAGCAATCCACCCACTATCAAAAGCAGATTTGACAAACTCTTCTTCTTTTCCTGTTAAATGACTAATTGCTAATGGAATGTGTTTCATAATTATTTCACTGTCTTATATTTCTTTAATCCATAGAACGCCCAATGTATCAAACAGTGGAAACTATAAAATATATTCAAGTGTTCTACTTTCCTATAAACATACCACATATGTTTAATAAATTTAATTTTATTATGAGATTTTGAGGTTTTTAAAATACGATAAGAGGCTAAAACTTCTTTATTTCCTTTAACGACATATCCTTCTTTTAATATCGAAAGCCAAAAAGCAAAATCTTCATTCTTTCTCATATTTTCTAAGAAGAATCTCTCGCCAATCACTTCTTTATCAAACATTGTTGTTAAACATGATAAAGCACACCCTTTTAAAGTTTGCTTATAGTTTGCAGAATCAGGAACAATGAATTCTGAAGATGAGTTAGGCGCTAAACGACGATAAGACGCTGTAATTAGCGGACCATTATCTTTGATAAACGCTAATTGTGATTCTAAATAATTAGAATCTAAAAGATCGTCTCCATCTAAGAACGTGATATATCTTCCTTTAGCGGATTTTAAGCCTCTATTTCTTGCTCTTGCGCATCCTAAATTTGTTTCTTGTTTAAGCAAAACTATGCGCTTGTCTCGTTTAACAAATTCTTTAACCACTTTCACTGTATCATCACTAGAAAAATCATCAACAATAATCATTTCCCAATATTTAAAGGATTGTGAAAGAACGCTATTAATTGTTTCACCAATATATTTAGCGCAGTTATAGGCTGGAGTGATGATTGATATAAGTGGTTTGTTTTCCATTATAATCTCCAGAATGAATATCCTTCAGATAAATACTTATCTTTATTTAAAACGCTCTTAACATCAATAATTACTTTATGAGAATTATCAACACCTTTTTTGAATAATTTAGATAATTCTAATTCTTTAAAGCTATTATGACCAACTGCAACAATCACGCAGTCAAAATCATATAACTCCTCTTTTTTAATTGGAGTTACGCCATATTCATGCTCAATTTCTTTATCAATCGCATTATCGTCATAAACCGATGGAGTAATGCCAAAGTCTTTAAGTCCGTTATATATATCAAATACTTTAGAGTTTCTAATATCTGGACAATTCTCTTTAAATGTTGCGCCTAAAATAAGAACTTTGACTTTAGAAGTATCTAAACCGGCTTTCATAATTTGTTTAACGGTTCTAGTAGCGATAAAGCTACCCATATCATCATTAACTTTTCTACCTGAAAGAATGATTTGAGAATGATAGCCTAATTTTTCTGCTTCATAAGTGAAATAATATGGATCAACACCAATACAGTGTCCACCAACAAGTCCAGGCATAAAGCCTAAAGCGTTCCATTTGGTGTTCATTCCTTCTACAACTTCTTTAGTGTCGATTCCCATACGGTCGAACACCATTGCAAGTTCATTCATAAACGCTATATTTATATCTCTTTGGGAATTTTCTACAACTTTAATAGCCTCGGCTGTTTTAATTGTTGATACTTTATGTACTCCAACTTCCACTACTAATTCATATACTTTAGCGATTTCATCGCATGCTTCTTTAGTGCATCCAGAAACAATCTTTTTAATATTCCATAATCTATGAACTTTATCAGCAGGGTTAATTCTTTCTGGAGAATAACCAATCCACCAGTCAGAACCACATTTTAATCCTGAAAGCTTTTCAATAATAGGAACACAGACATCTTCAGTAACACCAGGATAAACTGTCGATTCAAAAACCACAATCGCACCTTTTTTTATGTTTCTTCCAACAACTTCAGAGGCCCCCACTACTGGAGATAAATCTGGAGTTTTATCTAAATTGACTGGGGTCGGCACTGCAACAATGTAAAAACTAACATTATTTAAATCAGATTCCTCGCTTGTAAAAAACAATTTTGTTTTTTTAAGTTCTTCATCACCAGCCTCGCCAGTAACGTCATGTCCTTTTTTATATTCTGCGATTTTAGCCTTATTGATATCAAAGCCAATAACGTCAATCTTTTTAGCAAATTGAACAGCGATAGGCATGCCAACATAACCTAATCCAATAACCGCTAATTTTGATTTCTTTTGTAATAAAGATTCATAATTATTCATAATTATTCTTCCTCCACTCCACATACATATTTTAAGAACTTTTCTCTTTCGTGTTTATATAAATATTTCTTTCCACTTTCTAAAGCATTTTTTCTCATATCATTTAATAATTCTTTGTTGTTTAAGCAATAGACAAGTTTTTCTTTTAAGTCATTAGTATCAAACATCTTAAAGAAAATAGAGTCATATCCATCTTTTAAAAGATATTTAGCCTGAGGAAAATTAGATGTTAATACTGGGGTACCTGCAATTAAAGATTCCGCAATGACTCCAGGGGTTCCTTCTCCAAAATATCTTGTTGGAAAAACAAATAAATCATAACTATTTAATGTTTTTACTGCTTCGTCACTATTAATAACATCGCAATATCTAATTTTCTCTGATAAGCAATTATTGAAAACAACTTGTTGTTCAGGTTTTAAGGAAACTGCTCCATAGATATCAAGTTGATAATCTAAATCTATTTTATTTAAGCAACTAACTAAATCTAGAATCCCTTTAATCTCATTAACCCTAGACAAATAAATCATTTTAAAGGCATTATTGTTTTTAGCGGAATTCAAACTATCATCCAATTGTTCTCTAAAGTTATTTAAAATAACACAGTTACTAAGCCCATAGAATTCTGAATACACTTTTCTAATTAGTTCAGTTTCTGGAAGAATATAATCAATCTTTTTAAGTTCTTTAGCGATTTTCTCATTCTTCTTTCCTAATTCATATTCTCCGTTTACTAAAAAACGGTTTTTATCATAATCAGATAGATGATCAATTGAAAAATGAAGAACACCTGCCCCAACAAGAGGAAGGATAAAAGGTCTTTTTGTTTTCTTGTTCTTTTTATTTATAAAAGGAATTAAAAGACGACACGCCCTCTCTCCACTCACCAACACTATACGGTCACACAGTTTAATCTGTTTTTTAATATTTCTTAAAATTGAAAGTGGGTGACGAGAAAAACGTTCAAGGTCAATATGAACAACCTCACACCCCTCATCAATCATTTTTTTCTTATATAACCTTAATTTAGCGGTTTGGCCATCACTTAACTTCGCAATAAGGCCTGAATTCCCAATTAGTAAGATCTTCATTGTGATACTTTTCTTTCTAAAACAGTTTTAATATATTCAAGCCATTTGTTGGTGATGACATCAGCTGTTCTTTGGTTTTTAAAGGATGTGACATTATCAGCGGATATATCAATAGATAAAGCTTCTTCCATTTTATTCGCCATATCAATAGGGTTGCCAACACTACATAAGTATCCATTTAAACCATTAAATATTAATTCTTTAGGACCACCAATTGGACAATTAGTGGATACAACAGGAATACCAAGCGCAATTGCTTCCGCTAAAGCATTTGGCATACCTTCATAATCACTAGAAGACGCAAATAACGAAGCGTCATGTTCATCACTATGCCATGTGTTGGAGTTACCCATTAATGAAACAGAGCCCTCCAATCCGCTACTTACAATATAATTCCTAATTTCTTCCTCTAATGGTCCTGAACCATATATTTTTAATTCATAATTAGGATTATTTTCTTTAAAAATCTTAAAAGCGTCGATTAACATTGGATAGTTCTTTTGTTTGTTTAATCTACCTACACTAATGATTGTTTTCTTTCTATTTTCTGGAAGATTTCCTTCGTAAGATATTTGTAGTGGATTATTTATAATCAACGACTTCTTTTGTATAGATTTCGAAAAATAATTTCTTGCATCTGTAGTTTGGAAAACACATCCATCAGCCTGTGAAAATGAATAATATTTCAAAGCTCTAAGTAACGATCCTTTCGGATCTAAATTTGGATCATTTCTTTCGGAAACTATAAGTGGTTTATTAATGTTAAACATTGCAAAATTCGTATAAACAATGACATGTGGTAAGAATGATATAACCACGTCAGGTTTTAATCTTTTTAATGTTTTGTTAAGCAAGAACACTCTTCTAATAAAACCTATTTTTTTGGAGCCGTTTTTATGTAGTGTTTCATATGAAACATTATCATTTAACTTATAGAATGATTCTTCCACAAATGATGAAACACCAACGATAGAAACACTAAATCCTTGTCTATCTAATTCATTAGCGAGTGTGGCGACGACCTTTTCCGCACCACCACTTTCCATTCCATCACATGTAAACACTATTTTTTTAACATGTTCTTTTACATCTGCGATTTGAACATTTTCTTCTTTAATTTCAAATACAAAATAGAACATTAACGCCATAATCAAATAATAGAACTTGTTGTAATAGAAAACGTTACTCAAACTAACAACAATGTAATAAATGAAGAGAGTTATAACAAACGGAGTGCATCTTCTTTTATCTTTAATAGTTTGATAAGCAACAATAAATAATGGAGCGTAGAAAACAAATAATCCAATGACACCAAAATCACATATCACCTCAGCGAAGTTAGAGTGAGCGTAGGTTCCTACTCCAGAGAATACAGAGAATCCGTCAACACCAAGTCCAAAAAGTAGATTCTTAAAGCCCATACCGAAGCCATAGTCAAACCATAACATTCTTTCAATTGCAGAAGTGTCGACTCTAGAGCTATCAGAGAAAAATGTAAGGAAGAAACGTTCAAATCTATTCTTAATTGTTTCGGCAAATGGCAAATTAATGATTATAAAGAACAAAATAATTACAACTATAACAATTGTTAACATCATTATTTTGTGTTTCTTAAATCTGAAGAACAACAAAGAGAGAACCATAACAACGATTGCTACTATGAATGTTCTACTACCTGTTGAAACACCAGCCAAACCGATAGCAAGGAACGGAATTAAGAACAAATATTTCCATTTGGTATTCCAAAACAAAACTAAATATAAGCAGCAGAAACAGCCAATGGCGCATACCGCTGATATTGCGTTAGGGTTATCAAAATCAAAGCCGAGTCTAAAACCTTCTCTTTTAAAAGCAGTGAAATTAATAATGTCAGTTCTATAGTGATATATAAAATATATGCTAAAGCAGAAAATGGCGGCAGATATTAATATTAAAATTAAATTCCGATCATTTAATATTGAGAATGCCTGCATCAAAACAAACATACTCGCTGCTAAAATAACTAATGATAGCCAAGCGCGATATTGATGCGATGAAATCAAAGTCCCAATTACAGCAAACAAAGCAAATAACGGAATAAGATAATACTGCCATCTTTTAAAGTTAATAAGTTCTTTAAATAGGGCGATATATATGGCAACCGCTCCTGTAAGAACGATCATTATGCCATACATGATATAATTCCATTTTTCTCTTCCACCAAAGGAAGGAATAGAGAAAGCATATAAAAACACTAGGCACGCGATCGTATAAAAGAGGATACTTTTGACTCTTGGAGTCGCAATTTTAGATGTCAACTTCTGCAGGCTCATTTTTAGAGTTCCTCTTCCTAATGCTGTTTCTAAATACAAATAATGCAATCAAAATGAATGCATAAATAATCAATATAATGCCGTTTGTTTTTGTGCCAACACTAGAAAACAATCTGACATTTCCAATAATTAAATATAGAACTTTAAATAAAAGATATGGAATAAATAACGTAACAAAGCAAATTAATAAGGATGTTTTATTTAAATAAATCTCATATAAAATCGCATAAATCAAAGATAAAAACGCAAGAACAATCGCTAAAACAATAAGAATAGTACCCCAAATATTTGATTTTTGAGTTAATAAATCTCTAAATCCAAGAACAAAATTTGAATCAATTTCTTTATCAATAAAATTATAGGTAGCAAGTGAAATCGGATAACTATTATCAGGATAAGTAGAATTAACGTAATTGAAGAAAAACTCGGTTTGATAAGGGAACTCATTAAAGAAATAAATACGTTGCTGAGTTAAATTCTTATCAAGACCAACTTTTGGATAAGTATAATCAGAAAGAACAAGAAAATCGCCAACGGTTTCCTTGAGGCAATCATAATAATAGTCACGTTCTAAATAAATATCCTGAATCTTATAAGTCTGCTCATAGCCATCAACAGTAACTGTAAGGGTGCTTCCGATAATATTGTTGATATAATCATCATCATTAAAATCATCAGGATCTTTATCAGGCAACTTTTTAATGAGAAGCTCTTTTGCTCTTGATTCACTTATAGATATACAAAATTGCGTATCTAAAACACCTTGTTCAGATGATTTTCTAACTAGAGGGAATTTGAATAATAATGGATATGGATCGTGTTTATAGGCATCTTCATATTCGATGTACCTAGTTTGACCAACATAAACAATAGAATAATTATCTTCGTTTTCTTTATGTTCAAATTCGCCAACAGAGATATTGCTTTCTTTATTTAAGTTAAAGCCAGCAGCAAAAGTGACTCTCTCTTGGCGGAACACACCAAATATTCTTCTAAACTCAGCATCGTTATCTTGCATTGAATAAACAGTGTTTTTGACATTTTTTTCCACAACAACACCTAAATATCTCGATTCAGTAGTATTTGTTTTAACAAAATTAGAAATATCATTAGAAAGAACTTCGGCATTCACACTATTAGAAACAAAACCAGTTGATAAAGCAGCAACTAGGGATGCAAAAACTAATCCGATTGCAATAAAATGAACCGCTTTCGGTTTTTTGAAATTCTTAGTAATCCAGCCAACGATTTTTTTAAGCATATACCGCAATATATTCAAAAGAATATTCTAAAGTATAATACCATTTATAGTTTACAAACGAAAACAAAATTAAAAACTATTATATGTTTTTAGTGATTAATTAATGTTTATTTATCTTTAAAAATGCGTTTTTCTTTTAAATCGTAATATCCAAATCCAAACAAGTCAAACTTTTTAAATAATAGTTTTATTGGCTTAAATAATTCAAACTTGCTTTTATAAAGCAAATCAATAACTTCTATGTCATTAACTCGGTTATATGTATGAAGTCCTATGACTTTTTTCTTCGTGTTAATAACAACATCGGATGGTTCTACAGCAAATAGTTCGTTTTCTTCATACTTATCATCTACAAAAGAGAACTGTCTAAACGAAAGTCTTTCTCCATAATGATTAATTCCAGGTTGCACAACACGGATAAGTTTATTATCAAATTTAATACAGTTGCCACCTGGTCTACCATCAGGACAATTATATTTTTCAACAATTATGTCATTTTTAATGTTTCTCAGTTCTTCATCCAATAAAGATAAATGTAAATATCTTTCGTTGCGAGCTTTAATTTCATAAATAAAAATATATGGTAATCCATCAATTTCTATAAATGTAGTATCTGGGCAATTCTTTCCAGTCAATAATGTCGAATGTTGTTTCCATTTCTTACTAGAAAAATCAAATTTAAACACAACTATTTCATTAGCAAAAACTGTCTCAGGAATCATATATAAGTTATCTTTAAACTCAAATATGCAAGGATATGATGTATGTCCTGAAAATTCATACGCTAAAGACCATTTCTTTTCTTCAACAGGGAATAATTCTTTATAGGCAATATAAGATTTGCTTTTGTTCTCGTTTGTGTATTCACAAAACAAATAAATTTTATTATCTTTTTCAAATAGAAATGGGTCAGCACACCAATGGTGTTTTTGTGTTGAAACTATATGAAAAGGTTCTTTGCAATTAGAAAAGTTTAGCTCGTGTTGTGGATTAATTCGATAAGCCGTCATCCATCTATAAGAATGAAATAATTTGTCCCATTTACTCATACAATTTTATAAACTCTTTTCTAATTGCTTCTGGACTATGTCTAGAAACATCAAACACTACTTTTTCACCTTTGTTTGATAAATATAAATTAAAGATAGATTCTGCCCATTTTTCAGGACCATCATTAAGACTAAGGTGCGTAACTCCGCCAAGGTTAGTTTCTTTAGCGGCAGCATAAGAAGAAAAACATTGTAAGCCGCATGCTTGTGCCTCAATTAAAACCATACCAAAGGATTCTTTTTTAGAAGGGAAAATCAAATAACTAGTTTCGTTAAAAACCGATGGCAAATCTAATGTTGCTGGTTTAATAAAAACATTCTCCTTTAGACCAAGTTCGCTAATTTTTCTTTCAACTTCTTCTTTATAACTCAAATTAGCATCTGAACATGGCCCCACTATTGTTAATTTGGCATCGGCTAGGCCATATTTTCTTATCAAAATATCAAAAATAGACAATGTAAATAACTGATTCTTGTTATCACAAATCATTCCAACTTGAGTAAGAGATAAATTTGTAGGTGTTGCTTCTGAAAAGATAAACCTTTTATCGATAGGATCAAGTATTAATCTAATCTTGGTTGAATCAAGTAAGTCAGAAGAAGAATTAGATGAATCCGCAACGATGTTTGTGGCATATTTATTAATAATACATGCTTCTTTTTTTCTTAAGTATTTAGCAGCAAAATTCAATTTTCTTTTTTGCTTTTGGTCATTACAGAAGTGAACAATTCTTTTTTCTATTCCTAGCCTAGAAGCTGCTCTTAAATAGTACGCGCTAGCAAATTCTTCAAAGCAGTGAACTCCATAATATTCTCTATTTTTTATATTCTTCTTAAAAACTCGCTTAATACCACCAAAGAGTTTTAATCTATATTGTTTTAATTTTCCAAACAAACTGCTTGAGCAGTAAAGCTTCTTATCCTTAAAAATACATCCACCATATTTTATAAATTCATTTTCAAGTTCTGCTGCTCCATCTTCATAACAAAACATGTCAAAAACATATTCGTTAGAAAGATTCCTAACAATAAACATAATTAGTGATGAGGTTCCACCAAAGGATAATCTATTTTGAACAAACAAGATTCTCTTTTTCATATTTACTCAACAACAATCTTTTTAATGCTTTCGCACCACTTACTAATGTTATAATCAATAGCTATTTTTTCATTAATATGTTTGTCGCTTTTTAAGCTTATCTTATTTTTAATAATTTTAGATAATTCCATGCTATTTTCAGATTCAAAGACATCAACCAGAGGATATGAGGCAGCCCAAATTGAACCTTTAATATTGCTGATGATAGAATTCAATCCCAAATATAGCGACTCCAATATAGCATAGCTAAACCCTTCTGATCTCGATGCCGAGATAAAGACATCAGCGATAGAATATAAGGCAAACATATCTTCTACTGGTTTAACATATTTTATATGTTTTTCATTCAAAAAATCTTTATTGCCAAGTTTTTCAGCTAAATAATCAATGCATCTCAAATAGCCATCTCCACGACCATGGACAATAACAAATCTAACCTTTTCTTTTTCTTCTTCAGTTAAGTTTAAAAATGCTTTAATCGCAACATCAACACCTTTAATATATGGTGACCACGCAAACATCAAAAATACTGTATGACTATCTGTGATATCGTTTTCTTTTTTAAAGAGTTCAATGTCTAACTTTTTATTCACAATTCTATCTAAACATAAAGCGTTAGTGACAGAATGAAAGTGTTTCCCGTGTTTAAAAGATAGACTGTCGCCAACAAAAATATAATCTGCGTCTCTTCTTAAAATAGATAATTCAAAAAATCTTCGAATTCTTCTTTTAAAAGAAACCTTTTTACTACCAGAGAAATCAGAATGAACATGAATGGTTAACTTCATTTTTTTATTAAATGGATAAACCGCTTTAATTTTTAGTCCAGAAATAAAATGAGAATATAAAACATTAATGTTGTTTTCTTTATTAATCTTCTTAAGTTCTTTTTTGAATGTTTTTCCTTTAAAAGAACTTAAGAAAAATACTTTGTATTTTCGTTGTTCTAGAAACTTTATCCAATATCTGCTCTCTGCTTCCTTCGGAAAAGTGAATATTATATTGATGTTTTTATCACAAGATTCTGCAAAATGTAAAAGAGAGGGAATAAAATTCCCTGCATATTCTGATGCATAAAAACAAACAATATTAATGTTTTTGGCCATTCTCTTTTAAATACTCTTCAAAATCCCTAATATATTCGTTCTTGTCATACAAAGAATCAGATAAAACAAGAAGAACACAATCGTTAGAAAAATTGGTCATTGTCTTCCAGACCATTTTGTCTAAATAAAGCACTTTATATGGTTTATCCAATTTGTATGTGACTTTTGATAGACCATCCTCAACTATGACATCACACGATCCAGAAACAGCAATTAAACAGAATCTACTTTTTCTATTCGCGTGCTTCCCTCTTAAACTATTTCTATCTACACCATATTCATAGAATATTCTTCTAATCTTAAAAGGAATTTGCTTTTCTTCTTCGATAACCGCTAAAAAACCATCTTCATCAGAAAAAGGTTCAATTTCAAATAAATAATGCTTCTTATTTTCCATATGAATTTACCGCCTTTATAACTGAATCAACTTCTTCAGTAGTCATACCGTTAAAAATTGGAAGATCTACAACATGTTTAGCTAAATACTCCGCTTTTGGATATTCTCCTTCATGATGATTTAAAGATTTATAACATTTGGATAGATGTGGAGGAATTGGGTAATGAATATCAGTTTGCACCCCACATTCATTCATATGTTTAATAAATGCATCTCTATCATCAACTTTTAAAACAAATAAATGCCAAACACTTTTACAGCCTTTATCGACACGTGGAAGTTCCACTAAAGGGTTAGAAATCTCTGATAAATATCTATTAGCAATTGATACTTTTTCATCAGTAATCTCTTTTGCGTGTTTAATTTTTACTCTTAATAGCGCCGCTTGAATTTCATCAAGTCTAGAATTATGTCCATTTTCTAGTTCAAAATCATATCTAATGGATGACCCGTAATTTCTTAGCATCTTAATCTTTTCATATAGATTTTCGTCATCAGTAACAACGGCACCACCATCGCCAAAAGCGCCAATATTTTTTGTTGGATAAAAACTAAAGAATCCTAGAATTCCAAATGTTCCAACCTTCTTGTTATCAAAATCTGCGTAATGCGCTTGAGCGCAGTCTTCTACTAGATATAAACGATATTTTTCGCAAAGCGAAATAATCTTATCCATTTTAGTGGCTTGTCCATATAAATGAGTCACAATAATGGCTTTAGTTTTATTTGTTATTCTGTGTTCAATGTCGTTTTCATCTATGTTATGGAATTCATTTGGTTCAACAAAAACAGGAGTCGCTCCATTTGCGGTGATTCCTAATACAGTTGCGATATATGTATTAGCTTGAACAAGTACTTCATCGCCTTTTTTAATTCCTAATGCTTGCATCCCAATTTTAATCGCATTAGTGCCGTTATCTACTCCAACACAAAATCTAGAACCAATTGAGGCTGCAAATTCTTTTTCGAATTCTTTAACGTTATTACCTAAAACATAACGCCCGCTTCTTAAAACGCCTAAAGCGGCAGCTTCAAATTCGTCTTTATATTGTTCAAATAGCCTAATAGAGTCGTTGCATGGAATCATATATGATTAATTCTTCTTTCTATGAACTAAATTATACAAATGAGGGAGCCTATATTGCAATTTCAAACTAATCCTCTCTTTTTTTGATAACCTCTTATAAAGGTGCTTATATTTTTTAAGGAAGATAGTTTTATAGTCTTTTTTTAAAAGAGCGATTCTAAATTCAAAGCTGAGCACTTGCTTAGAAACTAATTGCTGATAAACACCACCTGTTTGTTCATTAAAACAGTTAATCGCTGCTTTCATTTTTTCTAAATGATCAATTGTCCTTTGGATATTATCTTTATTTTGACTAGACCAAGAGCCAACAGCAAATTGTCTATATACACACATCAAATCACTTAAACGATGAATTTTTCCATTCATGGCAGCGTTCATATAAAGAGGTATGTCTTCTACAGGATAAAGTTTTCTCCAATTAGGGAAATCCTTAAATACATCGCTTCGAACAAATAAAGATGATGTAGCGATTTTAATTCCTGGAACATCGCTAATTATAAAAGACATGTCAATGTCGCCTTCATCATCAACGAACCACTTACTTGATAAATCAACATCATTCTTAAGTTGATAAGAGCAATGAAAGCACATTGAATAATCCGGATGAGCTTCCATAAATGCAAGTTGTTTTTGGAGTTTATAATCATCACACCAATAGTCATCACCATCACAATAGGCGACATATTTGCTGTCAATAAAAGGTACCACATGATTATAAATCATCATGTTAAATCCTTCCTCAAGAAACCTACGTTCCTTTTCCTCGATGATTGTGATTTTATTAGGATTTCTCTTTTGATACTCTCTTATTAGTTCTAAGGTTCCATCACTAGAACAATCGTCGTGGATAATAATGTCAAAATCAACATCTCCCTTTTGAACAAGAATAGAATCAAGCGCCTTAGAGATATATTGCTTTTGATTATATGTCATAACAATAACTGTGATAGCCTTACTCATTTTTTAGCCCTCGTAATTGCCTCATATATGCGATCGCAGTTATTTTGATCATGATAGACAAATGTTGTGTTAATTCGATCAATATATTTTTGTTCTACTTCATAACTATTATCGATAATTTTTGATAAGGATTTTAAAACTTCGTCTAGTGATAAACATACATCACCAAAGCCATCTCTTCGATAATCAAAATATCCTTTTTGATAATGTCTAGAGTTGAATGATTCTTCATCAAATTGATAAAAAATCATTGGTTTCTTCATATATGCAAAATCAAAGAACACACTTGAGAAGTCGGTTATTAAAAGCCTTGATTCTTTCAAAAGATTTTGCACAGATTCTTCGGAAAAACCAACAATTTTAACAACCTCATTTCCTTTAAACAAATGAGAGAATTTTTTAAATGAATGATGTAAATAAAATTTTACATTTGTGTTGCTTTTTTTACAGTATTCAATTAACTCATTTGAGTTAATAAGTTTAGACCAACATAAGTAAAAATCAGTGTTTAAAAATTCTTCATTAGAACAACCTGACAAATCTTGTCTCCATGTTGGCATGAATAACAGTTGATTTTTGACTTTATAATCAAATAGAAGATCATATCTAGCAAACCCTGTGTATTGAGGCACATTATTCAGATAATGAAAATCTTTATATATTGATTCGTATTCGGGCTTAGATCCACATATGAATAAGCCGAGACTTTTACATGTATAGGAATATAGCCCTTCGTGATCGTTTTTGGTAATGCCGTGCTGTAAGAATACATGAACACCACGAGTTTTGTTTCTTCGATAATATGTTTTTAATTGAACCCAATGAGCGTATCCAAATAATTGTGTGCTAATTTTAACAGGATATCCAATCACTATTAAGAGGTGTTTAAAAGAACCAAATTGAACAATTTTCCCAATTTTAGATACCTTTCCATATTCCTTAGATTTCTTATCAATTAAATACACTGGTTTTATTTCAGGATGATTTTCAATCAAATATTTAAAAAAGATAAACCCATTATCTTGTGCTTCGTCAGACCTTTCGCAAACAAGCCAATTTCTTTTTCTACCATATAAAATTTTACAAATTGGATATAAAACAAAATATAAAGTCATAAAAACAAAATATTTAGGCTTTGATTTTATTCTAAGGTACTCACTTTTTTGTTTCATTGTTTTGCTTTTCCTTTTTTAAATGATTTAATGATCTTTTTTATTTGCAAAATAGTACTAGAATCAACAACAAACAAACCAAATATATAGATAAATATTCCGCTGATAACTTGAATGATTAGTATAACCCAAACTGGTAATGATGTTTGTTCGCCAATTCGATAAACGAATGCAAACATTGGAACAGAAATTACTAACGGAATTAACATGTTGGATATTTGTTTAAAAATGCTTAGTTTAAAAATTATTCTGTTGGCAATCATAGAGACAATGGCAGCTAAAAATGATGCAACCGCAAAACCAATCGCTATAGCTTCAACTCCTATTGGTACGCACACGATAACCGAGACAAGGAAGAGCGATTTTTTTATGACACCAAAAATGAAAAACATTTTGCTTTTTCCAACTGCTTTTATCGATACGTCAGACGTCATTTCTAATGGTTTGAATGCTAAGGCGATGCAAAAGATTTGCATGAAAACAACGCTACTTAACCAATCTTTGCCTAACAAAACAAGAATTACATTAGTAGAAACAGCCGCTAGTCCTATCATCGCAGGAAAAGCTATATATAAACAAATTTTGGTGATTTTATTCAATAGATTTTTAACCCGTTCCTTATCATCTTGCTCTTCAGAAATTCTCCTTAATAAAACATTATTCAAAGATGATGTGGCATTAGTCTCAATCATCACCGGAAAAGATTCACCTTTATTATAATAAGCAAGATCTTCTGATGAATATTTTTTTCCTATTACCAATGATTGAAGTCTTGTTGAAAGAGAATCAAGTATACCAAATAGCCATAATGGCAAACCAAATTTAGCCATCTCCTTGAGTTTTTTAAAAGAGAACTCTAATCTTGGCCTCCATTTGATAACAATCCACAATATAATTGTATCAATAACTTCATCTAGACAGTGTTGAGCAACAAGTGCCCAAGGCCCAAATCCAGCATATGCTAAAACAACACCAACAATGCCGGCAACAACTGTGCCAAACAAGCTAGCAAAGAAAAGTTTTTTATATTCATAATTTCTTACAACAAGAATTAACTTAACACCAGAAAAAGATGAGGAGATAAAAATCACTCCCATCACTCTTAATAAATTAGTTATCTCTGGGATTGCGTAGAAATTAGCAATTAATGGAGCAATGAAAAACAAAACCAAATAACAAATAAGATTGACTACTAAACAAAAATAAAAATGGGTATTTAAGTCTACCGAGTCAATTTCTTTTTTTCGCATTAAATATGTTCCGGTGTATAAGTTTGTGACAACGGTAATGATGGAAATAATAACTGACACCATCGCTACAACGCCATATGCTTGAGGACCAAGTTTTCTAGCTAAAATAATGCCAACAATAAAAGCCACAATTTGAATTAAAAGTTTTTCACCTAAACTCCAAATAAGCCCTTTTACTACTGTGCTTTTCTTGCTTCCCATAGTGATTGCAATTTATTATACGTATATTAAGGGCATTTTAAAATAATATATTTAAAATATCTGGAATATAAGCGCTGTATAATTATGGTTCAATAATAATCCAATCTTTGTTAATAACTCTCTTGTCACTATTATCTGTATACCAGCGGTTTGGCGAAATAACATCTTTATTGGGATTATCAGAAAGATATTGCGTCCACCAAGAAAACGAACTGTTTGCAATAATAAAATGCTTGCAGCTACTCATTAAAACTATCTTTTCACAAATTGTGTTATTTCCACTTTCATATAAGGCAGGATATTTTTCACCAATAACCTTCTTCGCCCATTCGATATTATCTGAAAATATAACAAAAGTAGCGTCTGGGTGAATTTTCTTCATCTGTTCTAAAGCAAGCCTATAATATTTTTCTCCACACACCATTCTCGAAGAAAAAGTGCTATTATCCTTTTTTATCTCACCCCAAGAGCGCAAAGAAACGCAAATGCATTCGTTGTTTTTTATATATTGATACAAAACATCATTCTCAGGTAGAGTGTTTACTTTTGGCGTTAGTTCAACAGCGAGAGCGTTTCTTAATCTATCATCATTATAATAATACTCATAGTTTTCAAAATAACCTCTAATAAAAACATCAACAGTCTTCTTTGGATGTTTATACAACTTGAAGTATTCATCATCATAATAAATACCATTCTTTTGAATCTTTTTTTGATAGTGCTTAGCTAAAAATTTAAGTTTTGTTCTAAATGTGACTTTTTTTATAAAAAGATATTTTTTGAAAAGTTTCCTTTGTTTTACTGTTGATAGTCTTTCAAAATTGGTTTGCTCGTTTATAAAAGAATTGTTATCAACAACATTAAAGAACTGCAAATCATTTCTAAAAGAATTGTCGTTTATTTTTTTTCTCCATCTTTCTTGATTATAGAAATTAAACTGCAACGGATTTTGATCTAATAGTTTAAGTTGAATTTTTCTTGCAAAGGCATACTGAAAAAATTGGTCACCACATCTTCCGTTAAAATCTACATAAATCATCTTCCGCTCGCTTTCTTCAAGTCTTTTATATTTTATAGAATATAAATTAGAAATTCCACAAGCGAATATTTATATAATGAATTGTTTGTATATTTCCACTAGTTGCTCTAGCGACATTTTTGCATTCGCTGAGCTAGTGGAAGGCGCGTATCCTATCTCTATATTTTGAGTGTCTATATCTTTAATAAGATATCTATTAAACAATTCTTTAGCCTTATTACCATTAACAATAATTCTATTTATATTAGGGAATTTATCTAATAATTCCTTGATATTTATTGGAGTAACATTTCTAATAGAGGAATCTTCACTATTAGAGATATCGCAAGAATAAATTACATCATATAAAGCGATATGATGTTTAACTAATAATTCTTTCTTCTCTTCTATAGAAGTAGGTAATTGTTCATTAAATATATTGGATATCACTTTATAGAATCTATTTTGAGGATGTCCATAATAAAACCCTACTTCCCTAGTTTTAATACTAGGAAAAGATCCTAATATTAATATAAAAGAATTATTATCTATAAATGGTTTAATAGATTCATGAGTTATATGTTGATAATTATTGCTATTCATTTATCTTTTGATAACTAATGTTATTTTTATATTCTTGATATCATGTAATGTGACCCTATTACTGTTTTAAATTCACCACTATCAAATTTAACTTCTAGGATATTATTGTCTTCAACTTTTGTCACAATTCCACTGCCGAACTTCAAATGATGTATTTTATCTCCGACTTTCCAGTCTGTAATTCCATTAGAGACAGCTGAAGAATTCTCATATTCATCATCTAATTCATCTTCATAATAAAATTCATCATCGTACTCATCATCATATTCATCCCCATAAACTT
Organism: Bacilli bacterium; assembly: GCA_017447165.1. Lineage (GTDB taxonomy): Bacteria > Bacillota_I > Bacilli_A > RFN20 > CAG-826 > UBA2450. The sequence goes on along the minus strand of JAFSOD010000004.1, from coordinate 539,895 downwards.
CATCATAAATTCTATCGCGTTCTAGATTTAATAGACGTTGATATAATTCTTCTTTTAGTTGATTGTTTGATAAACTATCAACATATTCTTTTATTTCTTTCTCTTTAGAGGATAATAGTTCTTGATATCTAGTTTTCTTATCTTTTATGTCTTGATAATACGCTTTCTCTATTTCATCTGCTTCTTTTAAATCTTCTTTAGAAACAGCAAACCCTAACGCAACCATATGCTTGCATATTTTATGGTTCCCTTCAACAAAGGGACAAGTGCAAGTTGATTTTAGAGGATGCGACAAATCAATTTTAACATCATATTCTTTGCTTCCTACTACGGTCGCAGAAAAAATATCCTCACTAATCTTTTTGATATCTTTTACTCTATTGTCCTTAAAGTAATGATATCCTCTCCAATATGAATTGCCGCTTGCTTTTGTAAATATGCTCATTTTCTTTATTTATTTTATCATAATTTAAAAGCCCTCCAAATTATTGTACTGGAATAGTCCAATATTTGGAGGCATTTTCATTGATTTGGTGCGGATAACAAGAATCGAACTTGCACGGGTCTCCCCACAAGATTCTAAGTCTTGCGTGTCTACCAGTTCCACCATATCCGCATATTATCCTAATAAAAACGCAAGCGTACGTACTTGCGGGTTTATATTAGGTGGTGCCGTCTATCGGAATCGAACCAACAACCTACTGATTACAAATCAGTTGCTCTGCCAATTGAGCTAAGACGGCATATCTTCTGGTGGACACTACAAGGATCGAACTTGTGACCTCTTCCGTGTGAAGGAAGCGTTCTCCCGCTGAACTAAGTGTCCCTATAGTCTTTAAATAATTAAACCCCATAACTTTGTGGGGCTTTTTGCATATTTGGTGGGCCTTAATGGACTTGAACCATCGACCTCACCCTTATCAGGGGTGCGCTCTAACCAACTGAGCTAAAGGCCCAAATACGCGCTTAAATAATATACAATAGTTGATTTTATTTATCAATAAAAAGAAAAAGGAAGTTTTTAAGTAACTTCCTATAATCTTTTCTCTTAGTTTTGATATCAAAGATATCAGTTTGAGATTAACGCTTAGAGAATTGTGGTGCTCTTCTAGCAGCTTTAAGACCGTATTTCTTTCTTTCCTTTTTACGGGAATCTCTGGTAATTAAACCAGCGGTCTTAAGTACTTTTCTGTCGCATCCAGCTTCAAGTAAAGCGCGGGTAATGCCTAATCTAATTGCACCGGCTTGACCTGTGAAACCACCACCTCTAACTTCACAGACTACATCATATTTGCCTTCAGTTTCAGTTAACACTAATGGTTGTTTGAGGTCCATCACTAATGTAGCGTATGGCATATATTCGTTGACATCTCTACCGTTAACAGTGATCTTGCCTTTTCCAGAGACGACATATACTCTAGCGATTGAAGATTTTCTTCTTCCAGTTCCGTAGAATTGGACACTATTCTTACTTGCCATGATCTATATCCTCCTAGAATTTGAGCTCAAGAACTTCTGGTTTTTGAGCTTCGTGCTTGTGGTCTGGTCCAGCATAGACAAATAATTTCTTTTCGATTTGTCTACCTAAGCGTCCTTTAGGCACCATACCGTGGACACTTCTTTCAATCATTTCACATGGAAATTCTTTGAGCATGACTCCAGCGGTTCTTGTTCTAAGACCACCGTCATATCCAGACACGTTATAATATTTTTTATTGTGGATTTTATCTCCAGATAAGCTCACTTTTTCAGCGTTGATGATGATGACATAATCACCACAGTCAACGTTAGGTGTCCAAATTGGTTTACATTTACCAGTTAAGACTTGAGCGACTTGGGAGACTAATCTACCTAATGGTTTGTCAGTGGCATCAACGACATACCATTTTCTTTGGATTTCACTTGCTTTTGCAATAGTAGTTTGACGTTGCATATAGTTAATCCTCCTTTACCAAACTAACTTATTCCTTACCGGGGACTTCATTATTTTTGGCTAGTGCCGAGTTAAATTATATTCTTAAATATATTTTCGAATCAATAAAAATATTGATTATTTCTATATTGATATCCAGCAGATATAAAAAGAATCCCTAAGGGATTCTTCTTACATTTATTCAACGATATCAAATATTAAATTGAAGAAATAGGGAGTGCATATGCGTTATCACCAATTGGATAGATTGTGTGTGTTGTACATATAATCGCATTCTTCCCTAATTTATACACAGTATTCTTCAAATCATTGAACGCTTTAATATCATCTTTTCCGTATTTTTCTCCAGACTTACACTCTAAAAGAGTTAATTTTCCATCTAATAAAATAATCAAATCAATCTCATTTTTTTCAAAAGTTCTATAGTAATAAAATGATGCATCAACATCTCTATGATTATTTTTATAACTCTTGATAATCTCATTAACAATATATGTTTCCACCATATGCCCTTTTAAATAGGAATTCTTTAAGGTTTCAGCAGAATTCACTCTAGCAAGATAACACGCTAATCCAGTATCAGAGAAATATATCTTTGGTCTTTTTATAACACGTCTAGTAACACTATTTTCATAATATGGTTCAAGTAAATGAATAATGTTACCTGCAATTAAAACACTAATCCATGACTGAATTGTTTTAATATCTACACCAATCGCATTAGAGAGGTTCTCGTAAATTAGTTCTTGCCCAGTTAAAGAAGCCAAAATAGTCATTAGATTAATAAATTTTTGTTTGTCTTTTAAATTGATAAAATCAGAAACATCTCTTTCTAAATAGGTAGCTACATAATCAGAATAAAACATAGAAGATGATAGATCTTTATTATCATATAATTCAGGATAGAAGCCTCTAGTTATATATTTATATAAATCATTGCTATCAATCATATATTTTTTGCATCTATTTGAGATTGATTCAATATTGACTTCAAAAGGTTCTTCTTCCTTATCATTAATCTCACTTAATGACAATGGCTCCATAGAGATTAGGCCAACCCTACCTGACATAGATTCACTGACACCTTTCATTAGTTTATAAGCTTGTGAACCAGTTAAGACATATAACCCTTTTTTATTTCCTTTTTTAATTTGAGCATCCACTACTCCTTCTAAATAATCAAATAGTTCAGGAGCTTTTTGAATCTCATCAATGATATATGGAGCAGGATGCAAAGACAAAAACTCTGATGGATCGTTTTTAGCGGCGTTTCTCACTAATGGATCCGCTAAAGAGACATATCCAAATCCAAGTTCTTTTTCAATTAAACCACATAAAGTAGTTTTCCCAACTTGTCTAGCTCCGGTAATAACCGTAACAGCCTTATTGTTAATTGTTTTTAATATTTCTTTATAAATTGTTCTCCTAATCATAGATTAACTCCTCGCTTATATTATAATTATGTAAAATTTGGAGTTCAACTCCATTTTTTTCAGAAATTGCTCAACAGTAAAAGAAAAGCGCTATTTTGCGCTTTCCTTATAATTTATAAATAAATTATTATTTAACATTATGGTATACGTTTTGAACATCTTGAAGTTCATCTAACATATCACATAATTCTTCAAATTTTCTTCTATCTTCTGGATCAGTGATCTCTACATATTCATTTGGTAAGAAAGTCACTTCAGCGGTATCAAATTCAGTAATACCTAATTCTCCTAATACTTCTCTAGCTTTGGCAAATGCTTCAGGAGCGGTTACTACTTCGATTTCTCCGTCTTCCTCTGTGACTTCTGTAACATCAACATCCCCTAAGATAAGAGCTTCTTCCACTTCGTCTCTATTATTTCCTTTAAAAGCAAATAATCCGGCTTGATAGAAATTAAAGATAACAGATCCTAAGTGGCCACCTTTTTTAGTGACTGCGGTTCTAACTTCCACTAAAGCACGATTCGTGTTATCAGTTAAAGTATCAATAATAAATAAACTTCCACCTGGACCAAAGGCTTCATATCTTCCTTCATCATAAGATTCAGCAGTACCACCTTTAGCTTTTTGAATCGCTCTTTCAATAACGTCTTTAGTGACGTGTTGGGCTTTCCATTTTTCAATTGCGGATCTTAAGGCTAAGTTACTATCTGGGTCAGGAACACCTCTACTAGCAGCCATATAGATTTCTTTACTGGCTCTCATAAATAACGCACTACGTGCGGCAGCAGTTGCGGCCATGGCTTTCGCTCTAACTTCATGTGCTCTTCCCATAATAATCTCTCCTATTTTTCCGATATGTATTATATCACTATGTGATGATAATTAAATAGTAACTTGTAATTTGCTAAATTGCATATTTTTGAGGATTTTTATGCAATTTTAATTGCTGAATTGCATATTTTGACCCCTAAAGTATGCAATTCGCATATCGAAAAATTCCAACGACAAAGCACAAACAAAAGTTTGTAATAAAAAGTCGCTTTGCTAGGCGACTTAATATTCCACTGCTACTAATAATAATCCTCTACCAGGAGCCTTACTAGCGATTATATGTCTTTCACTACTGTCGTCTAGTAGTTCATCAATAGATTCAATATCGTATTTGCCGTAGGCGACATCCATCGCATATCCGATAATAAATCTAATCATATATCTCATGAATCCTGTTCCTCTAAAGGTGATGGATAAGAACTCTTCTTCTCCTACAACATCAATTGAGTAGATTTCTCTAACAAAATTATCTTTATCTTCTTCTTTAGAAGTGAAGTTTTTAAAGTTATGTTTACCCACAAAATGTTGTAGAGCTTCTTTAAATAAAGGCATGTCAAACTTCTTAGGACATAAATAACATGTATCATAAAAGAAAGGTGATTTAGACTCAAAAGAAATTAGGTAGTTATATATTTTTCCTGTTGCAGATAATCTTGCATGAAAATCACTATCAACTTCTTCCATATCTTCAATAGATATATCATCTGGTAACATCTTATTAAGTGAATATATAAGTCTATCAATATCAAGTTCATCAACATCAATATCAAAATGGAAGCGTTGCCCTAAAGCGTGAACTCCTGCATCAGTACGACCCGCTCCATAGATAGTAATTTCACGGTTAAAGTATTTAGATAATTCTTTTTCGATAACTTCTTGCACACTTAAAGCGTTAGGTTGTTTTTGCCAACCCGCGTAGTTAGTGCCTTTATATTTAGTTAACGCTAAGATTCTCATATAATTGGGTGTACTCCACTAATCCAGTAGATAATATCTACTTGGCTTACATGATTATTATAAATAACTAAGAATAAGATTGCCCCAAATACTAATAAGACAATAATTAAGGCTAATAAATCGACAAGATGAAATTGTAACTTTCTATATCTAGTTCTTTTCGCGTATGGATCATATCCTCTAGCCTCCATCGCATCAGATAATTCTTCACTTCTAGTAATCGCAGAAACAAATAAAGGAATAATTAACGCAAATATTGCCTTGAATCTTTTAAAGATTCCACCGTGATTAAAATCCACTCCTCTAGAGGACTGAGCCTTAATAATTCTATTAGTCTCATCTATTAAAGTAGGAATAAATCTTAAAGCAATACTTAAAGTCATCGCCACAATATGAGATGGGAATTTCACTAATTTAAGGGGAGTTAAGTACCACTCTAAACCATAAGTCAAATCCATTGGTTTAGTCGTGCTTGTTAATATCATTGTCACCATAAGCATCATCACTAATCTAATAACGATATATCCCCACTGGATAAAAGCATCATAGTAAACCGGATAGTTATTTATCGTGAACGCGATATGATCCGCTTTATACGCAGGGTTAGGCACGAACATATATATTATTAATAAGAATAGGAATAGGATCCACATTGCTCCTAAACTCTTAAGTAAAGATAAAACGCTTACTTTAGATATAAGCATCACACAAATCATAAATAAGAAAAGGGCGCCCGCTATTATTAAAGTAGATGACCAGACTGTGACCTTTAAAAAGACACAGACAAATAAAACAATCATCAAGAAGATTTTGTTTCTTGGGTCTAACTTATGGGTGAAGGTATTAAACGGAGAATATCGGCCGAACGTTAAGTTATTCATCTTTTCTCCTTAAGTTGAGTGATTAGATCATCTATTGTTCTAATTTTAGATAAGTCTAACTTCATCCCTTTTACTTCTAATATTTTTACAAACTTAAATAACTCAGGAACATCAATCGAGTATTTAGAGATATCTCCATTAAATAAAGTACTTGGTGTTCCTTCAAAAGCAACTTTCCCGTCATTCATCACCACAACGTGGTCACTATAGTTAAGGACGATATTCATATCGTGAGTAACGATAATGATAGTTTTACCTTCTTTATTAAATTTTTCGATTAATCTTAAGATTATCTTACTTCCTAAAGGATCTAGTCCTGCAGTAGGTTCATCTAACACTAAGATGTCTGGATTTAAAGCGATAATACCCGCAATCGCTACTCTACGCTTTTCTCCTCCAGATAGTTCAAACGGACTACGTTTATAAAAAGACTTATCAATACCAACTTCTTCTAAAGCTTTATGTGCTTGCTTAATAGCCTCAGCTTCTTTAACTCCATAGTTTTTCAAACCAAAAGCAACGTCTTTTTCTACTGTCTCTTCAAAGAGTTGGTATTCAGGGAATTGGAAAACAATCGCTAAAGATTTTCTAAGCTCCTTAATCTTTTTGTTTTTCTTCTTTTTACTAGTAACTACATAATCTCCAACGTGGACCTCTCCACTAGTAGGAAGAAGTAACCCATTTAGAGTCTGGATAAGAGTAGATTTACCACTACCAGTATGACCAATAATAGAAGTTATCTTTCCTTCAGGTATTTCTAAAGATACATCATGAAGTGCTTCAACTTCGTTTGGTGTTTTCGCTAAGTATGTATAGGAGAGACTATTGATTTTTATTTGCATAACTTCACTCCAATAGTCTCTAAAGAATCAGACTCTTTAACGTCTATTCCTAACTTTTTAATTTTGGTCTTTAGTTCAATAACAAACGGCAAATCAAGGTTATATTTTGAAATAATGTCAGTTTTTTCGAATAATTCTACTGGAGTACAACTAAGCACGTTTACCCCTTCATGCATTAAAACAATACGGTCAGAATCATAAGCTTCATTGATGTCATGGGTAATAGAAATAATAGTGAGATTAGGATTTTCACTTCTCATCTTTTTAACCAAATTTAAAATATCTTGCTTGCCCGCTGGATCAAGCATACTAGTAGCCTCGTCAAGAATTAAGATTTCTGGATTTCTAATTAAAGCGTCAGCCACTGCGACTCTTTGTTTTTGTCCTCCAGATAAGTAGCCAGGCTCTTTAGTGAGGAACTGCTCCATTCCTACTTTTTTAGCATATTCCGGCACTAGAGTTAGCATTTCCTCTCTAGGAACACACATATTCTCTAGAGAGAAGGCTATATCATCTTCCACGGTCGCTCCGATAAATTGGTTGTCAGGATTTTGAAAGACGATTGCTACTTTTTTGCGTATCTCATTAATGTTCTTGCTGTTTAACTCAAGTCCACATATCTCTATTGAACCTTGATTAGCGAATAATAGACCCACTAATAATTTAGCGAGAGTGGATTTACCACATCCATTATGTCCCACCAAGGAAACATATTCGCCTTCTTCGATATCTAAAGATAAATCTTTAATAACAGGTCTATCTTTAATATATGCATAAGTTAAATTTTTAATGGATACGCATTTCATGACGACTATTATAACAAGTTATTTTGTTTCATTCTATTGATTGAACAAAATATTTGCTATTTTACGTCTGACGTTGTTAATTCGGTATCGAACTTTGTTATAAGTTGAGTTAAGTAAATTCACAATTTCGTTAATCGTATAGCCCGCTAGATAAAGGCGAAAAACATCGACATCAAGTTTAGAAAATTTGTTTTTAGGATTTGACAAGATTTCTTCTAATTCAAAAGTAGACATAAAGTCTTCATCGGTGTTTTGTGATTTTTCTTTAAAATATCCACTTTGATAAACACCTTGTTCGTAATTAAAGTAATCGTCAATTCTACTTTTATGGATATTAGTAAATTTACTAACATACGATGTTACTTCATTGGTCGCAGCAACCTTCCAATAAGTGTAGAAGTTAATTGAATACTCATCAACGCTCCTAATTGCAGAAAATAATGCACCTAAACAGATACAATATAAATCGTCAAATTCAACTTGATATAAAAAATTGAACTTTTTGCAAAGTTCTTTCGCTAATCTTCTAGCGTGTTTTTGATAACGAGAAATAAGTTCAAACTCAACATCATCATTATGATTTTTCTTATAACTCAAAACTAGCTCGTTATCAGTTTTGCTTTGGTATTTTTCAAACATAAAAAATACTCCCTTCTTGTGGAGTACTACCAATTAAGGTTTCTAATGTTTAGTTTCTAATCTTGGCTAATAAAATACCAGTTGCGACCGATGCATTTAGGGAATTAACATGGCCATATTGAGGAATTTTAACAACATAATCAGAATTTTTAATAATTAATGATGAGACACCTTTTCCTTCGGAGCCAATAACTAAGGCTACAGGAAAATCATATGTGATTTGATTATAATCAAGCTTCGCACTACCATCAGTAGAAACAACCCAAAATCCATTGTCTTTTAATTTTTTAATAGTTTGGTTAAGACTAGAGACTTGTGCCACAGGAACAAAATTAATTGCACCAGCACTACTTTTAGCAACTGTAGCGTTGAGAGGAACTTGATTATGTTTAGGAATCAAAACACCAGTAACATTAAAAACGTCGCACGATCTTAAAATCGCACCAAGGTTATGTGTATCATTAATTCCATCAAGGATGACAATAATAGGAACTTCAACTTTTCTAGATCTACGAATAATCTCATCTAAATCAAGATATTCATAAGGCTTAATTTCCGCCATAATGCCTTGGTGAACACCATGACATCTTGAATCTAGTTCAGAACTTGAAACCACTTTAATATATGGTTTTTTCTCTTGTAAAAGTAAGTTAATCTCTTTATCAGAAAAATTGCTCATGATAAAGACTTTCATTACACGATTAGCTCTTAAAGCTTCCTTAACTGGATTCCTCCCAAAAATGAGATTAATATATTCTTTTTCCATTGTAGTTTTTTCTTACATTATGCCTTTAGCAATAAGCTCCTCACGGAGTTTATCAGAAAGTTCAAAATCTTTATTTTCTTTACTTTTTATGTAGTTTTTGTATAGAATTTTATCATTTTCACCCATTTTTACATATGGAATATCTAAACCTAAGATATAGAACATATCGTTAATGGTTTTAAACAAATCTAATAGTTTATTATAGTCAAGTTCTTTTACTCTAATCTCTTGGTTAGCAAGTTTGATTACATTATATAATTCAGTTAAAGCATTGGCGGTATTTAAGTCATCCGCTAAACTTTCTAAGAATACTTTTATGTAGGTTGGCTTACCAGAGTCTAAATCTTTATCGACAGCTTGAAGTTTTAAGGCCATTTGTTTATTGACCATTTTCATTTTTTGGATTTCTTGAACCGCTGCGTTAACTGTCTCTTCGGTGAAATTAACAGGTTGACGATAGTGAGTAGATAAAATCACTAATCTAGTAACTGGGCCACCAACTTCAGCAATTAAATCTTTCGCGTAAACAACATTGCCTAAACTTTTAGACATCTTTTCATTACCAAAGTTGATAAATGCATTATGCATCCAGAGTTTGGCAATTTTATTGCCATGAGTGGCTTCACTTTGAGCAATCTCATTTTCATGATGCGGGAATTTTAAGTCATATCCACCACCATGGATATCAATATAATGTTCTGGGAAGATTTTATCAATCATCACGCAGCATTCAGTGTGCCAACCAGGTCGACCATTTCCCCAAGGAGAAGGCCAATTAATTCCTTTATCAGTCTTTTTCCATAAAGCGAAATCAAGAGGAGATTCTTTTTGAGAATTTTCTTCTATACGCGCGCCAACTAATAAATCATCTACATTAATGCCGCTTAAAACACCATAGTCTTTGATCTTAGATACTCTAAAGTAAACGTCTCCATCTACTACATAAGCTGCGCCAATCTTAACAAGGTTATCGACGTAGCTAATAATATCTTCAATATATTCAGTCACTTTAGGAGTGATAGAAGGGATTTGACTACCAATCGCTTCTGTAGTCTTTTTAAATTCCTTAATATAGAATTCTGTTAATTCTTTTTCACTCTTATTTTGTTTAATTGCTTCATTGATGATTTTATCATCAACATCAGTGAAATTAGATACATAAGTCACATTATAACCAATATATGTAAAGAACCTTCTAAGCGTATCAAAAACCACTACTGGACGCATGTTTCCAATATGTGGATAGTTATAGACTGTAGGGCCACAAACATACATTGAAACCTCACCCTCTTTTAAAGGACGAAAGTCTTCTACTTTATTTGTAAGTGAGTTATATAATTTAATTTCCATATAATTGTGAAAGGGCCAATAAAGGCCCTTAAATGATTAATTATTTACTTTCTGGGAATTTCTCTCTATCAGAGGAATAGGAAGTATGTAATAATTCTTCGGCAAGTTCACTTCCAGGTTCGCCTAAGAAGTCTTTATAGAGTTTTTGAATGTCCTTATTGTTATGAGATTGTCTAACAACTTGTCTTTCATCTTCTTTATAAAGAACGCTTGCTCTTTTTTCTCTATAGGTCTCTAAAATGTTATCATCTTCGTTTTGTAAGAAGAGTGGTTTAACGTATGGTTGACCACCACCATTGATACATCCACCTGGGCAACCCATGATTTCAATAAAGGCATATGGTGATTTACCTTCTTTAATTTGATCTAATAAGACTTTAGCATTCTTCATACCAGAGGCAATGGCAACTTTCACCACTGTACCTTCAATATTAATATCAGCTTCTTTAATCGCTGCTTGTCCACGTACTTCATGGAAATCAACTTTGCCGTATTCTTTACCTGTTAACCAGAAGTAAGCAGTTCTTAATGCTGCTTCCATAACTCCGCCCGTAACACCAAAGATGACACCAGCGCCACTATAATCGCCTAATAAGTCTGGATCAAACTCTTCTTCTGGAAGTCTTTGCCAGTTAATACCACTACGTTTAATCATTCTAGCGAGTTCACGTGTAGTTAAGACAGCATCAACATCATTAGGCATTTGCTTTCTTTGTCTTTCATACTTTTTCGCGGTACAAGGCATAATAGAAACCACAAAGATATCTTTTGGATCAATATCATGACTCTTAGCGAAATAGCTCTTAATAATTGCACCCATCATCATATGTGGGGATTTACATGTAGAGATATTTGGAATTAATTCTGGGCAGTAATATTCCATATAATTAATCCATCCTGGAGAACAGGAAGTAATTTGAGGTAATACGCCACCTTTTTTAATTCTTTGTAATAATTCGTGAGCTTCTTCCATAATAGTTAAGTCGGCGGCAAAGTTAGTGTCAAATACTCTATAGAAGCCAAGTCTATGAAGGGCAGCAACCATCTTACCAGTTCCTGGAGTGCCAATCTTTTCACCAAATTCTTCAGCGATAGCGGCCCTAACAGCAGGAGCGGTTTGAACAATCACTTTTTTACCAGCTCTAAAGGCTTCATCAACTTTATCGATTTCGCTATGCTCCATTAAAGCGCCAGTAGGGCAGACATTAACACATTGTCCACATTGGATACATGGAGAAGTAGCGAAACTTCTATTTTGAACAGGGGAGACAATTGTCTTAAAGCCTCTATTTTCAAAACCTAAGATGGAAATACCTTGGGCTTCTTTACATCTTTCAATACATCTACCACATAAAATACATTTAGATGTATCTCTTACTAATCCTGGTGCGAGTTCATCGATTGTGGCAGGCGTTTGTTCCCCTTCATACATATGGTCTCTAGCACCAACCATCTTGGACACTTCTAATAATTCGCAGTGTCCATTTTTCTCACATTGTAAGCAGTTCTTATGGTGATTACTTAAAAGTAATTCTACAGAGGCTCTTCTAGCTTCCACAGCCTTTTGTGAAGAAATAGAAATTTCCATACCTTCTGCAACTGGATAAACACACGAGGCTACTAAACCTCTAGCCCCTTTAACTTCTACTAAACAAACTCTACAGCTTGCTCTAGAACATTTACCGTTATTAAAGGCACATAAACTTGGAATCACAAAGCCACATTTTCTGGCAGCTTCTAAAATGGTAAGACCACTTTCAACTTGGAAATCTTTTCCATCAATTTTAATATTCACTAAACTCATGGTTGTTTCCTCCTTAATCCTTAATAATTGCGCCAAAGCGACAATTAGATTGACATAATCCACACTTCACACAGTTGTCTGGGTTAATTCTATGGACTCTAAGTGGTAAGTTTGGTGCTTTACCAACTGGAACAATGTCAGTTTTTTCAATAGTGTTAGCAGGACAGTTACGAGCACACATTCCACATCCAACGCACTTATCTTCTAAAATCTTATATTGCATTAAGCTCTTACAGACGTGAGCAGGACATTTCTTATCAACGATATGGGCAACATATTCATCATAGAACGCTGCCATTGTGGATAAGATTGGGTTAGGAGCAGTTTGTCCCAAGCCACATAAAGAGTTGCTCTTAATGACATTAGCGAGGCTCTTGAGTTCTTCAAGATCTTGCATAGTGCCTTTGCCGTCAGTAATCTTAGTCAATAATTCTAAACAACGTTTAGTACCGATTCTACATGGTGAACATTTGCCGCAAGATTCATCGCAAATAAATGTCATATAGAATTTAGCGACGTCGACCATACAGTTGTCTTCGTCCATAACAATCGCTCCACCAGAACCCATCATAGAGCCAGCAGCGATTAAGTTATCGTAATCAATTGGGGTGTCTAAATCTTTTTCGGTTAAACATCCACCAGATGGTCCACCAGTTTGAATAGCCTTAAATTTCTTACCGTTAGGGATTCCACCACCAATATCAAAGATTAATTGTCTTAAGGTAATTCCCATTGGAACTTCCACTAAACCAACGTTATTGACTTTACCACCTAAAGCGAACACTTTAGTTCCTTTAGATTTCTCAGTACCGATAGAAGCATAAGCTTCACTACCATGTAATAAAATAAATGGAACATTAGCTAAAGTCTCAACGTTATTAATAACGGATGGTTTATCCCATAAACCTTTAACAGCTGGGAATGGAGGACGTGGACGAGGCATACCGCGTTTACCTTCAATGGAGTTAAGAAGAGCAGTTTCTTCACCACAAACAAAGGCTCCAGCACCTAATCTAATATGACAGTGGAAGCTAAAGTCTGTTCCTAAGATGTGGTCTCCTAATAAGCCCATCTCTTCACATTGTTTAATGGCTTTCTTTAATCTATCAACAGCGACAGGATATTCCGCACGGATATAGAAATAACCGTTTTGTGCACCAATAGCGTAGCCTTCAATCATCATACCTTCAATAACGTTAATTGGGTTCCCTTCGATGATGGAACGGTCCATAAATGCACCTGGGTCACCTTCATCACCATTACAAACAACATATTTTTCATCACATTTAACATCGTGAGCAAATTGCCACTTTCTTCCAGTTGGGAATCCAGCGCCACCTCTACCACGTAAGCCAGATTTTAATACTTCATCAATGACTTCTTGAGGATCCATATGTAAAGCTTTGTTAAGGGCTAAAAAGGCACCTTGACCAATCGCTTCATTAATATCTTCTGGGTTAATTTCGGCATTACCTTTCAAAGCAATGTCTCTTTTTTGTAATTTATAGAAGGCGATTTCATGTTGTTTAGCAACTTTGGCGTGACTTTGTGGATCAACGAATAATAATCTTTCCACAACTTCGCCACCGATAATATCTTTTTCAATAATTTCATCAGCGTCTTCTACTTTGACCTTTGTATATAAAGTTTCTTCTGGGAAGACTTTTACAAATGGTCCTTGGCTACAGAATCCAAAGCAACCAACGATATTAGCGGTTACTTTATCTTCGAGGCCTTTTTCTTTAATTAAGGTTTGTAATCTTGCTAATAAGTCAGCACTATTAGAAGATAAACAACCTGTACCACCACAAACGACGATAGCTTTCTTACCAGGTTCACAGTGGAATTTCTTGTCTAAGCAAGCGGCGTCTTGCTCATGAGCTTTAATTAATTCTTCACTAGTTCTAATCTTAACCATGATTATTTCGCTCCTTCCTTAGCTCTAATATCACCAATAATCTTTTCAACTTGGCTCACTTGCACCATTGGATACACTTTACCGTTAATAGAAACAGCGGGAGCAATCGCACATGCACCAACACAACGTAATGCATCTAAAGTGAATAATCCATCTTCACTAGTTTCACCAGGTTTGATTTTTAGTAATTCTTCAAATTTATCTAACACTAATTGGGAACCCTTAACGTAGCAGGCTGTACCTAAGCAAACACCAACAACGTATTTGCCTTTAGGTGTAAGTGAGAAGAATGAATAGAATGTCACAACACCATAGATTTCACTCACTGGGATACCTGTTAATAATGAGACTAACTCTTGAACTTCTAGAGGAATGTAACCATATTCCTTTTGAATATCAGAAAGAATCATCATTAAAGGAGTTCCTTCTCCTTTATATCGATTTACGATCTCTGTGATTTGCTTCACAGCAGCGCTTTGTAAATGTGCCATAGAGGCCCTCCTTTTATATTACTTAGTAATATTTCAGCGATAATATTTTAAGGAAATATAATTCTATAGGCAATATAAAATTGCATATAGAGATAGTAAGAGATAACTTTTTTATATATATCAACTATGTTGATTGCGAAACAATTTCCTTTAAAGTATCAATTCGATATTTTATAAATTCCATTATTTAAAATAAATTCTTTGATTTTACTTATGTCGTTTGTTTCGTAGAACTTGCTTAATAAAGATAAAAACATTTTCTTCTTATCGGCGTGAATTGAAATAATAGATGCATCATTTTGCAGTAAATACAAATTAGCGAACACATTAGCAGTTCTTTTGTTTCCATCTATAAATGGCTGCGCTCTCATGACGTATAAATATAACTCTATTCCTTTGTCTAATATATTTTTATTTTGATTAACTATATCAATGATGGAATTATTAATTTCGTATTCATCTGGAATTGGAGGTATATATTTACAGTTGGTAAAATACACTTCATCAATACGAATTTTCCCTGCTTCTTTCACTAATCCTCTACCATTAATAATAGAATTAACTTTTTTTAACGTAAAAATATCAATTGGTTGAGATAAAAAGGACTCATCCCTTAATGATTTATATGCATCCTTAAGATTTTTTAAAATAAGGATTTTATCAGAGTCCATGTTTGGCTCAATACCATCTTCAACAAGGAGTTTGGTGTCTAAATATTTAATGTTAACTCCTTCAATACGAGCCGCGTTATAAACATAATCAACAATATATTTATCAATCAAGAGTTTGATTCTATCAATGTTCATACTTTCCCTCCATATTTCCTTATTAGTTTTTCTATTTCTTTCAATTCTTTTATATACTCATTATTTCTTTTTTGTAATGTCTTGTGATTCTTTAATTCGCGATTGATACAATCAATATCTGCCTTAGAAAGATTTTTGCCAACATATTTAGAAACAACCTTCCCATTTTCATAGTACTTAATATAAAAATAATTATTTTTAGCAAACAAAGATCCTTTACGATAATTAATTAGTCTATTATTAATCTCATCAATCTCTTTTTTAAGCTCATCTCGCTTATTTTCTAAATCGTTAACAATGCTCTCTTTAAACATATTTTGATTATACAATATTTTTGTAATTTTTCAAGTTTTCTTGTACAAAAATCGATCAACAAAAAAGGAGAGAAATGAATCTCTCCTAATAGTTAATGAATTAGATTATAATCTAACGTCTTGAACTTTTCTTCCAGGTTTAGCGGTCTTCTTGAAGACGATTTCACCTTTAGAAATTGCTCCGACTGGACAGACGTGTCCACATAGTAAGCAGCCAACACACTTATCATGGTTACAGCTTGGTCTACGAGATTCTTCATCCCACTCCATAGCTTGGTGAGCACCATCGTAACAAGAGATATAGCAGCGGCCACAACCAACACATTTTTCCTTATCGATACTAGGATAGACGATATAATCTCTATCAAGTTCTTCAGCAGGAATAATGTTCTTATTAGCTTTGCCCACTAATTGTTCTAAGTGATCAACATGTTGTTCTTCCATATAGTGCATTAAGCCGTTACATAAATCTTCAACGATTCTATAACCGTATTGCATAATCGCGGTGGTAATTTGAATAGTTTTAGATCCTACTAAAATGAATTCAGCAGCGTCTTCCCAAGTTTCACATCCACCGATGCCAGATACTTCTAAATCAGGGATTGCAGTTCTCATTTGTTGGATAAATCTTAAGGCCACTGGTTTAACAGCTTTACCTGAATATCCGGAAATAGAGGATTTGCCGTTAACAATTGGCATACCAATTTTCTTATCTAAATCAATATTACATATTGACTTGATGGTGTTAATCGCGGCAATACCGTCCGCTCCACCTTCTAAACAGGCCTTAGCAACTGGCACCATATCAGTGATATTTGGTGTCATTTTTGCCATCATTGGGAGTTTAGATCCACGTTTAACAGCAGCGCAGTATCTCTTACAGAGTTCTGGGTTACTGCCAACGTCACTACCCATCGCGTGAGAAGTCATTTGAGGACATGATAAGTTCATTTCAATCATATCCGCGCCCGCTTCGGTAACTTTACGAGCAAGGTCTTCCCAAGTCTCTTCATCATTACCCATAATAGAGGCGATTAATACTTTATCAGGATATTCTTTCTTTAATCTTGCTAAGTCTGCAAGGTTTTCTTCTAATGAGTGTTCAGCGATTTGTTCCATGTTTTTGAAGCCAACAAATGGTTCCGCTTCTTTAGTTAATGTGTCAAATCTAGGAGAAACTTCATTAATGACATAGGATTTTGGTCCAATTGTCTTAAAGACAATACCACCCCAACCACAGTCATAAGCCTTTTTACACATGTCATAATCATTTCCGACTGGAGAAGATGATAGACAGAATGGGTTTGGGAATTTTACACCTAAGAAGGTAATGCTTAAATCTTTCTTAACCATAATTATTTACCTCCTAAAAATTTCTTAACTTTGTAGGCAACTTCTTTTGCGCTTCTAACTGCGTAAACAACAGTTTTTTCTCCGCCTTTATAAATATCACCACAGGTGAATAAGTTACCTTCAACTTTTTCAACTTCTTGAAGTTTATTAACTTCTAATCCAAACATACCTGCTTCTGTAGCTTGACCAACAGCGAGAATAATTAAATCGGCTTTAACTTTGAGTTCAGCAGGAACATATCTATGAGAGAATCTCACAGTCTTTCCTTTTAAGGAAACTGGGACATAACCATCGATAATAGAAACACCTTCTGCTTGAGCGCCTTGAAGTTCTTTCTTAGAAGCTTTAAATTCTGCGAATGTCTCGTAAACAACATCAGTAACTTGTTTAACGCCTAATAGTTTAAGAGTAGTAACAACGTCCATCGCGACATCTCCACCACCGATAACTAAGACATTTTCAGGAACTCTGACATTGCCTTTTTTCTTCTTGCAGTCATGTAAGAAGTCAACTGCAGTCTTGACAAATCTATGGCCTTCAAACATTGGTAACATCTTACCTTTAGAGTGACCAGTAGCTAATACGACTGCGTCATATTCTTTTTGGAGTTTCTTTAAGTCTTCTACTTTAGTAGAGGTAACGATTTCCACTCCTAATTTTTGGATACGTTTAATTTCTTTATCAACCACTACTGATGGTAAACGGTATTCAGGCATACCATATCTCATATATCCACCAGCTTTGGCTTCTTTTTCAAAGACAACTACCTTGCAACCTTCTAAGGCTAATAAGCCAGCGACAGATAATCCAGCAGGACCACTACCAACAACTGCGACTTTCTTACCATTTTCAGGTTTCTTTTCTAAGATATCCATCTTCATGCAATCTTCGAAGTAAGTGACATATCTTTGAATTCTTCCGATATCAATCGGCTTATCGATGCCACTTCTAGAACAACCTAATTGACAATATCTTTCGGTTGGACAGACTCTGGCACAAATTGCGCCTAAGATGTTATTGATACGAACTGTTTCTGCTGCGCCTTTAAAATTCTTAAAGCGCACAGAACGAATAAATTTTGCTGGATCCGTTCCAGCAGGACAGGCTTTAGAACATGGAGCGTCGTGACAAAGCAAACAACGTGATGCTTCTTCCATCACAAGTTTAGGTGTATAACCGGCTTCATATTCTTTTAAGTACTTTTCGGACATAAAAATCCTCCTAATTAAGTCTACAAAAGAAAAATCCTTGCATTTATTTTACCAAATAAAAAAAGAATATGCATTATCAATCGCATATCCTTATATCTTTATATATATTAGTGACGAGATTCGTACTCTTCTATTGCCTGTTCTCTATTGGCGATTTTTCTGCCAAAGACCGCACCTTGAACAATTAATAACGCGATACCGGCGTCAGTCATTAATTCAAATACAACCGCAAGGAAGATGAAGGTGTAACCTGTTCCTATGTTTCCAGAATCTATGGTCTCATCGATAGACTTAATTCCTAAAGAGAAGAAGACAATGCAAAGCACCAACCCCACCACCAATAAGATTATGCCCATAATCATCATTGTGAGTTTTTTAGATTTATATGCTGCAATTTCCCTTTTATATTGAGCGATTGTTGCATCATCAACTTTACGTACAGTTGGAGAAGGCTCAATGCTACTAGACATTTCTGCAACTGCATCAATAGCTTTTCCACATTTAGAACAGAATACAGCGTCATCCTCCACTACTGCTCCACAATGCGGGCAAGTACGATACTTCACTAATTTTGTACCACATTTATCGCAATATGTTGCGCCGTCGCCAAATTCGGCATTACATGCTGGACATTTTTTCATAATTGATTTCTCCTATTTTTCTGGATTTAATTCTTTATAGATTTCTTCTAACTGTTTAGCCCATTTATCACTTGAATAATGAAGCATAGTCTTCTTCGCGTTTTTTATGATTGGCTTTACATCGCCAAATAATGCTCTCTCTAACCTAGACACCCATTCATTATAATCGTTATATATATAAGCGTTCTCTCCGTCTTTAAATACACCATCTAATGCTTTATCAGCTTTAGCCAAAATTGGGGTGCCACAGATCGCTGCTTCAAAATAAGTTAAACCTTGAGTTTCAAAGTTACTCGCAGTCACAAATGCATCAAATAATGAGTAGTAATATTTAAGCTTAGAATTCTCAATTTCCCCGACAAAAATCACATTTTCTTCCAAATTTAGCTTTTTTGTGGCCTTTTTAAGCATTGGGACAGCGTCTCCCATACCAACAATAATAAAAGCAATGTTAGGAACTTCGTGCTTGATTCTAGCGATATATTGGAGTGTTTCAACAATATTCTTTTCGAGTGACACTCTTCCAACATAACCAATAACTTTTTTATTTTTTAGGTTATATGAATCTTTAAGATTATCGATTATCTCTTTATCCATTTTTGAAATCTTAAATCTAGAAGAATTTACCGGAGAAGGAATGATTCTAATATCTTTATTTCCAACATCATTCTTTAAAACCTCAAAGCTCTTTAAAGATGGGACGGTAATGATTTTACATTCATTATAGATACGTTGGAATATTAGTCTTTTTGCAGTTTTATAAATAATATTACCTAAATCTAAACCAAACTTCTTTTCGTAATATAGGTTCCATAAAGTGTGATATGTATATAAAACATTTATTCCAGTCATCTTCGCAAGTTTAAGAGCAATAACGCCCACAGAATATTCAGTATGTAAATGAATATAGTCAAATCCAAATAAGGCTAGCATTTTAGCGGATTTAGTGAACTGGAATGTTTTTAACATATGAAGTTCTTTATATCCTTTTAAAAAGGAGGCATAAGTCGCTGGAATTGGAATATAAGTCTCATTAGGAAGATTTTTATATGAATCACTTTTATGCCATAAAGCAGCGATATAAACTTCGTAACCAAGTTTTTGTAACTCTAATTGGAGTAAATCCATCACTACCGCCACGCCATTAACGAATAAAGGACAAACATCAGTCAATAAAGCAATTCTTTTTTTATTGGCCACTCCATCTATTTCATTAAATAATCTAGTAAAGAAATTGTCATTTAAAATTGCTTCTTCTGGTAAAGCAGAAGCCTTATATTTTGATTTATTCCCTACTAAAGCATTATAGTGATGTTTACGATAATGTTCTTCAAGCCTAAGGGATAATATGTCCTTATAATAAAGATAATGACCACACACAGGATATGCAGAGAACTTCACTAAAGGATTAAGATGTCCTTTTTCATAAATCTTGTAACGATTATCTAAGGAGACTACTTCATCATTTTGACCAAAATGAATATAAGTTGGCACTGTAAAATTAGCAATCTCATTACTTAATTCATATTCCGCTTTATAAGAATTAACTGGAGAAATAAGAATTATCTTATCAATATTTAAATCAGCGTTCTTATGCGCTTTAGAGGCTAAATAGGCCCCAACTCCAAAACCTAATAAAATAAGTCTTTGATCTTTTCGAATAATCTTTTGTGAAAATAATTCATGAAGGATTCTTTCAAAGACATCGAAATAATATTCTAAATATAAAACATGGTCGTTTTTAGTTAAAAAGTTAATAACAATAACTTGCTCCCCGCGGTTAATTATAGGAGCGAGCAAATCATAATATTGTCTTTCTCCTTCAAAATGAAATAAAGGAAAAATAATAATGTCTTTTAAATTATTCTTACTATTATAAAAACTAACCTGATAAGGGTTATGATCTAGAATAATTTCAATTTTTCTACCTTTAAAAGAGGGACGTGATTTCGCCATAGACTTATTGTAAACCAAAATAATATTTTTTCATATAAAAACCCCATCTAATAATTAGATGAGGTCTTATATAAGATTGGTTAATTATTCAACCCAAGTCACTAAGACGATTGGGGCATCATCACCACGACGGTTTTCAAGTTTTAATCTTCTTGTATAACCACCGTTACGGTCTTTAAATTTAGGACCGATGACAGAGAATAATTTATCTAAAGCTGAGACACCTTCACTAGCTTCGATATTTCTTACAAATCTAGCAGCTTCTCTTTTAGCGTTCATAACGTCAGATTTCTTAGTTAGACTAACTAATCTATCAGCTTCTTTAACAACATCACGAGCGACTGCTTCAGTAACTTTGACAGATTCATGAATAATTAAATCAGTAACAACATTACGAAGCATATTTTCATATTTGCTTTTGGTATACGCGGCTTTAAATCTCACGCCGGTCTTACCATGAACATTTTTACGACCTTGTGCTGGCATAATCTAATTTCCTTTCTAATTATTCAAAATCTCTGAATGATAAGCCAATGGATTGAAGTTTCTCTTTAATTTCTTTAAGAGATTTCTTACCAAGGTTTTTGACTTTCATCATTTCTTCTTCACTCTTCTCAGTTAATTCTAAGACAGTGCTAATATTCGCTCTTTTTAAGCAGTTATAGCTTCTGACAGATAAATCGAGATCTTCAATAGTGATATTCTCATATTTATTTTCTTCGACAGTAACCACTTCTTTTTCAATATTAATGTCTTGAGTAATTTCCGCTAAGGAGAGGAATTTGTTGAGGTGCTCAATTAATAATTTAGCAGCCCAAACAACAGCTTCTTGAGGAAGAATACTTCCGTTAGTCCAAACTTCTAATGTAAGTTTATCAAACTTAGAATCGTGACCAACACGAGTGTTATCAACGATGTAGTTTGCTTTTCTTACAGGGGAGTAGTTGCTATCAGTAGCAATAACACCAACTGGGAAATTTGGATGTAAGACTTTATTTTGTTCGCCTGTGAAATATCCTCTACCGTTTCTTGCGTGAAGAACCATATGTAATTTGCCGCCACTAGCTACGTGAGCGATCTCGACATCTTTATTAACGACTTCAACGCCAGTTGGGCAAACGATATCTGCGCCAGTGACGACTTTGCCTTCTTCGACATTAATTTCAAGTCTCTTATTAGCGTCATCAGCTTCATCAATCTTTAAGACTAAATCTTTAAGATTTAAGATGATGGAAGTAACATCTTCTTCCACGCCTTCTAAACTTGAGAATTCATGTTGTGCACCTTCGACTTCAACAGCATAGATGCTTGCTCCTGGAAGAGCGGATAATAACACTCTTCTTAAAGCGTTACCAAGGGTTAATCCGAAGCCTCTTTCAAGAGGTTCGATGACGAAACGACCATAATTTTCATTACCATCATAGTCAGCTTGGGTGATACCAAATCTTTCAAATGGATTTGCAATTTTCATTATTGTTTCCTCCTAAATTAACCACGTGGACGTTTTGGTGGACGGCAACCATTATGTGGGATTGGGGTTGTGTCAACAATGGACAAAACTTGTAATCCAGCAACCGCTAAAGAACGGATAGCGCCTTCTCTACCTGGGCCTGGGCCTTTGACATCGACATCAACTTGTCTAATGCCTTGTTCGTAAGCACTCTTTGCTGCAGCTTCACTAGCTTGTTGAGCAGCAAATGGTGTGGATTTCTTTGCTCCTTTAAAACCTAATGCACCAGCACTACTCCATGCAATGGCATTGCCATCAACATCGGTAATAGTGACGATGGTGTTATTGAATGTGGAGTGGATGTGGGCCACGCCTTTTGTATACGAACGTTTGACTTTCTTTTTACGTACAACTTTAGCCATAATACATCTCTCCTTTCATTATTTAGGTGCGACTTTCTTATTCGCAATTGTTTTACGTGGACCTTTACGGGTACGCGCATTTGTCTTGGTTTTTTGACCGCGGACAGGTAAACCTTTTTTATGTCTAATACCACGGTAGCAACCAATTTCAGTTAATCTTTTGATATTTAAGGCGACTTCTCTTCTTAAATCACCTTCGACTTTTAATTTTGCAACTTCTGCTCTGATCGCATTCATTTGCGCATCACTTAAGTCTTTCACTCTGATGGTTGGATCAACTTTAGCAGCTTCACAAATTTTTCTAGCAGTTGTTCTACCAATACCGTAAATATAGGTAAGGGAGAATGCAACTTGCTTGTCGTTAGGAATATCAACACCAACAATACGTGCCATATTCTAATTTCCTCCTATATTAACCTTGTCTTTGCTTGTGCTTTGGATCACTACAAATGACCATGATTTTTCCATGTCTTTTGATGACTCTGCACTTTGAGCAAATAGGTTTGACTGAAGGTCTGACTTTCATAATTTCTTTCCTCCTTAATAGTTTTGACTAGGACTATTTAAACCTGAATGTTATACGGCCCCGTGTTAAATCATAAGGCGAGATTTCTACGGTAACTTTATCACCTGGAAGAATGCGAATGTAATTCATTCGGATTTTACCAGAAACGGTAGCCAAGATTACCATGTCGTTTTCAAGTTTGACTCTAAACATCGCGTTAGGAAGAGTTTCAGTAACGACCGCCTGTACTTCGATGACATCTGCTTTAGACATTAATTATTCTTCTCCTTCATACATTGTAATAATTTCAATTCCGTGACTTGTGACTATCACTGTGTTTTCATAGTGAGCAGTTAACTTATGGTCTTTAGAGACCGCAGTCCAACCGTCTGGTAAGACTCTAATGTCTTTTTTACCTTCTAGAACCATTGGTTCTATGCATAGTGACATACCTTCTTCAATTTTCATTCCCGTTCCAGCTTTGCCGTAATTTGGAATGCTTGGATCCTCATGCATATGAGTGCCGATACTGTGTCCGGTATAATCACGAGTGACGTTATAACCATTTTTCTCTACATAAGACTGTATCGCGTGACTTATATCTCCAATATAGTTACCAACTTTCACTTGTTTTAAGCCTTCAAAGAATGCCTCTTTAGTGACTTTAACGATGTTAGCGGCCCTATCGGAGAGCTTGCCGACAGCGAACGTGCGGCAAGCATCTGCCATATAGCCTTTGTAAGAAGCCACTAAATCCACGGAGACGATATCGCCTTCTTTTAAAATTTTTCTACTAGAAGGGATCCCGTGCACTAACTCTTCATTAACGGATACACAGGCATTCGCAGGATAACCATAATATCCTTTTTCGGCGCTGATACATCCGTGTTTAATGAAGGTATCGTTCACTATTTCATCAATGTCCATCGTCGTCATGCCTGGTTTAATAGATTCTCCAATAATCTTGAAGCAATCCGCGACCGCAGCACCTGCGACTTTCATTAATTCAATTTCTCGAGGGGATTTAATGTACACCATAGTTATTTCTTTAAGTATGAAGAAACTTCATCGAATAGTACTTCTTTACCAACTAGAGAGTTAAATGACTCTAGTAATCCAAGCTTCTTGTAATAATCAAGAAGTGGTTTGGTTTCAGAAACATAATGTTCCAATCTCACTTTGAGAGCTTCTTCGTTGTCATCTTTTCTTTGGAAGAGTAGTCCTCCACATAAATCACAGACACCTTCCACTTTTGGTTTCATGGTATCGACGTGATATGGAGCGCCACAATTCTTACAGACTCTACGACCGGAGATTCTTCTCACGAGTTCTTCGTTATCACAGTCTAAATTGATAACCGCTTCGATTGGACGAGAGATAGACTTAGCGATTTCATTTAACGCTTCCGCTTGAGGAAGAGTTCTTGGGAAACCGTCAAGTAAGAACCCAGCTTCGCAATCAGGTTGCGATAATCTCTCTTTAACTAAACCGATAGTGACGTCATCAGGAACTAAATCGCCCTTATTGATATAACTAGCGGCAAGTACGCCAAGTTCAGTTTGAGCTTTAATGGCCTCTCTAAACATATCTCCAGTAGAAATATGTACGAGGTTTAAAGCTTCTTTTAATTGTTTAGCAAGGGTTCCCTTGCCAGCCCCTGGTGGGCCCATTAAGATAATGTTCTTTTTCATAATGATTAATGACCTCCTGAGGCAACAACTTCATCGAATGATTTACCAGCGAGTAAGCCATCGATTTGGTTATTTAATTCTAAGCAAACACCGACAACAATGATCATACCGGTACCGCCCATGACTAAGCTACTGTCACCACCGAACACTCCTGACATAGTAAGGATTGGTGGTAAAGAAGCAATGAGTACAAGAGCCATTGCACCGATAAATGTCACTCTGTTTAAGACACGACGGATATATCTTTCGGTTTCAATACCTGGTTTTACTCCAGGAATATAGCTTCCATTCTTTTGGAAGTTTTCCGCCATTTGTTCTGGGTTGATTTGTAAGTTCGCATAGAAGAATGTAAATGCGATGACGAGCACAATATAGATGATTAAGCCCCAAGGCATTTTCCAACTTCCCATGTCGTATAGTTCACTAGTAGAGAAGATTTTTAGCCAACCAGCGTTCGCGCCTTCATTAGAGACAAATGCCGCAATGACACTTGGTGCCATTAATAATGAAGAAGCGAAGATGACAGGAATAACTCCTGCACTATTAATCTTGATTGGTAAGAAGCTTGCTCTTGCCATTGATTGAGTTTGTCCGCCGCCTTTCCCAGAGTGTTGAATTGGGATCTTACGCTGCGATAACTCAATAAACGTAACGAATGCGATAATGACGAGATAAGCAACGACATATAGTATGAATTTGAATACTCCAGCGATGACCAGACTATCAGGAGCACCACCAGTGCTACTAATATAAGTGGTAAACGCGTGTGCAAATTGATTTGGTAATGAACAAACAATACCAGCAAAGATGATCATCGAGATACCGTTACCGATACCCTTAACGGAGATTTGGTCACCAAGCCACATCACTAGCATTGAGCCTGCTAACATGACGATGATGATATATAAATATCCTAACCATCCATTGCCACTCGCATTTAATGTTTCCATTAACGTGAATGTCACGCCACTATCTGAAGAATTTTCAATAGTCTTGATAATACCATATGCTTGAACCGCACCTAATAGTAAGGTTAAGTAACGGGTTGCATATTCCATTTTCCTTCTTCCGTATTGACCTTGACGTCTAAGCTCACTAAGAGCTGGAAGTACATCAGTTGATAAGAGTTGCACAATAATTTGTGCGGTGATGTATGGAGAGACGCCGAGGGCGAAGATGGAGAACGTTTGTAACGTTCCACCACCTAACAAGTTCATAAGCGATAAGGCAGACCCGGAATTGAGATACTCATCAAATCCTGAGACTTTAACTCCCGGGACTGTTATCTGTGCTCCGATACGGAAGATAAAGAGAATGAGGACCGTAAACAAAATACGGTTCATGATTTCTTTATTTTTAAGAATCGAAGCAATCTTTTTCATATTTAGATTACCTCAGCGGTTCCACCTGCGGCTTTGATTGCTTCTAGAGCACTCTTAGAGAACTTGCTAGCTTGAACAGTTAATGCTTTTTCAAGTTTGCCTTTTCCTAAGACTTTAACGCCGCAATATTCTTTGCCGATTAAACCGGCTTCTTTAAGAAGAGCAGGGCTCACAACTTTGCCAGCTTCGAATCTATTTAAATCTTCGACGTTGACAACAGCGTATTCCACACGGTTGACATTCTTAAAACCTCTTTTTGGAAGTCTTCTCCATAAAGGCATTTGTCCACCTTCAAAGCCTAAAGCGACTCCACCACCACTACGGGCGTTTTGTCCTTTATGACCTTTACCAGCGGTCTTGCCGTTTCCGGAGCCGATGCCTCTACCTTTGCGGTAATGTTCGCTTCTACTACCTTCTACTGCTTGTAATTCATGTAATTTCATGTGACTAAGCCTCCTTATTCTTTGCTACGAAGAGCTTGCATTTCTTTGTAGCTCTTGAGGTTGTCTAAGCCTTGGTTGGTCGCTCTAATAATGTTAATTGGAGCGCGGCTACCATAGACTTTAGAGCACACGTTTTGAACGCCAGCAAGTTCAAGAATCGCTCTAACTGGGCCACCAGCGATAATACCAGTACCTTCAGGAGCAGGTTTTAAATAAACATTGCAAGCGCCATATTTACCAACAACTTCGTGGGAAATAGTATTTCCTTTCACTAAGTGGATGGAATATAACTTTTTACGAGCTTGTTCACTAGCCTTTTTGATCGCATCTGGGACTTCAGCGGCTTTGCTTAAAGCAAATCCATAATGTCCTTTATGATCACCAACGACAACAAGGGCGGTGAATTTCATACGACGTCCACCTTTAACGGTTTTAGAGACACGGTTGATGTAAACAACTCTTTCTTCAAAATCATCTTTAACTTCTTTACGTTCTCTTCTATCGTCTTTTCTACCTGGCTTGCCACCTTTACGGTCGCCATGAGGACGTCTATCTCCGCGTGGAGCTCTTTCTTCTTTAGGAGCTTCGGTGGCTGGAGCTTCTGCTTTTGCTTCTTCTACTGGAGCAGCAACAACTTTTTCTTCTTCCATGATTAATCTCCTTATTAGAATTCTAAGCCAGCTTCACGAGCGGCTTCAGCAAGGGCTTTGACTCTTCCGTGATAGATATAACCACTTCTATCAAAGACCACTTTCTTAATTTTCTTAGCTTTAGCTTTAGCGGCTAAATCCGCACCGACTTTACTAGCAGCTTCAATGTTGGAGCCGTTTTCAAGTTTTAAGTTCATAGAGGAAGATGCGACTAAGGTGACTTTCTTCACATCATCGATAATTTGAGCTTCGATGTTTTTGTTAGAACGATAGACACATAATCTTGGGCAACTAGATGTACCAGAGATTTTACTTCTAACACGGGCATGTCTTCTTTTTCTAGAGACATTTTTGCTTTCTTTAGAAACCATTTAATGTACCTTCCTTTCTAACTATTTCTTACCACCAGCACGTTTACCTTCTTTAGTGGCAACGTGTTCGTCTTTATAACGAATACCTTTTCCTAAATATGGTTCTGGTGGTCTCACTTCACGGATTCTAGCAGCGGTTTGTCCAACTGCTTGCTTGTCAATACCTTCAACGTCGATTTCAGTTGGAGAGACTAATGTAACTTTCACGCCTTCATTAGGTTTGATAGTTACGGTGTGGCTATAGCCACCCCATAAGACAATATTTGAACCTTGTAATTGAGCTTTATAACCAATACCTCTCATTTCTAAGGATTTCTTATATCCTTCAGAAACTCCAATCACTGCGTTTTGGATATTAGCACGGGTAGTTCCGTGATTTTGTTTTGTTTGTTTTAAGTCGTTTGCTCTTTTGCAAACCACGGTGGACCCATCAACTTCCACGGAGATGCCGTGGTTAACAGGGACCACTAAGCTACCTTTGGCACCACTAACTTTAACATTAGAGCCTTCAACGGCAACTGTGACTCCAGCAGGAAGAGTAATGTGTTTGTTACCAATACGTGACATAACTTTCCTCCTTACCAGACATAGGCGATGACTTCTCCACCGATACCTAAGGTACGAGCTTTCGCGTCAGTCATAACACCTTGGGAAGTAGAGATAATCGCAATACCTAAACCTTTTAAAACTCTTGGGAGTTTTCCACAGCCAACGTTCACACGTAAGCCTGGTTTAGAGATTTTCTTTAAGCCAGAGATGACTCTTGTGCCATCGCTAGCGTATTTTAAGGAAATTGATAATTCTTTTTTAGTGGTTCCCTTGACTTTATAGTCAACGATGAATCCTTCTTCTTTTAAGATCTTGGCAATTTCCACCTTCATCTTGCTAGAAGGCATTTTTACAGTTTCATATTTTAATGCGTTTGCATTTCTAATGCGGGTAAGCATATCCGCAATTGGATCTGTCATCATAATTGAACTTTACCTCCTTATTACCAAGATGATTTCTTTAAGCCTGGGATTTCTCCCTTGTAAGCGAGTTCACGGATACAAATACGGCATAAATGGAATTTTGAATAGACAGCATGAGGACGTCCACAACGTTCACAACGTGTGTATTCTCTAACTTTGAATTTCTTTGGTCTCGCACAGCGGACTTTAGCACTTGTTTTCGCCATTAGTTTCGATCCTCCTATCTTGAGAATGGCATACCTAATAATTCTAATAAGGTATACGCTTCTTTATCAGTTTTCGCGGTAGTGACGACAACGACGTCCATACCTCTAACTTTTGCGACTTTATCGTAGTCAATTTCTGGGAAAATTAATTGTTCCTTAACTCCTAATGTGTAGTTACCACGACCATCAAAGGCGTTTTTACTAACACCACGGAAGTCACGAACACGTGGGAGAGCGATTGACACTAATTTGTCAAAGAAGTCCCACATTCTAATTCCTCTAAGAGTGACTTTACAACCAATTGCTTGGCCTTCTCTTAATTTGAAGCTAGCGATGGATTTCTTCGCTTTGGTAATGACTGGTTTTTGACCAGTGATTTGCGCGAGTTCAGCCACTGCTTCTTCTAAGCGCTTCGCATCTTGAGTTGCGTCACCAACACCGATGTTGACAACAATCTTATTTAAACCAGGAATTTCCATGACACTGGAGTATTTATATTGCTCCATAAGAGCCTTTTTCACTTCAGTTTCATATCTAGCTTGTAATCTATTGACGACTGCAGCTTTCTTATTTCCGGTTTTAGCCTTTGGGGCTTTAGGAGCAGCTTTAGGTGCTTCTACTTTTGCTTCTGCAGGTTTTTCGGCCTTAGGTGCTGCTGGTTTTTTAGCAGTACTAGCAGGTTTTTTTGCTGCTGCAGGTTTCTTAGCTTCTGCCATTATTCGCTACCTCCTTATAACTCAGTGCCGCTAGATTTAGCGACTCTGACTTTCTTTCCTTTAACAACCTTATGGCCAATTCTAGTTGGCTTTTTGGTTTTTGGATCAACAAGCATGACGTTAGAAGCATCAATTGGAGCGTAGATCTCGACGATACTTCCTTCTGGAGTTTGTTGAGTTGGTTTTTTGTGTTTCTTGCGGAGATTGACACCTTCGACTACAACACGGTTAGATTTTGGGTCAACCTTTTGGATGACACCAGTCTTACCCTTGTCTTTGCCAGAGATGACAATGACTTTATCACCTTTTAATAATTTCATTGTTTACTCCTCCTTATAACACTTCTGGAGCAAGGGAGAGAATTTTCATAAATCCTTCAATACCCTTTTCTCTTAACTCACGAGCCACAGGTCCGAAAACACGGGTTCCAACTGGGGCATTGTCATCATTAATGATAACAACAGCGTTATCATCAAAGGCGATTGTGCTACCATCGGCTCTGAGAGTTGGTTTTTTACATCTGACGATGACGCATCTCACGATGTCACCTTTTTTCACTTTTCCGTTAGGAATCGCTTCTTTAACGGAACATTGGATGATGTCACCAATGTATGAATTTTTTCTTTTACTTCCTCCGTAGAGGGTGAAAGCACGAACTTTACGAGCGCCACTATTATCAGCGACAACTAAGTTAGTTTCCTTCTGGATCATAATTATTCGGCCTCCTTTACTTCTTCTTTAGCTGGTTCAGCTTCTTCAACTTTCTCTGCTGCAGGTTTCTTTTCGACTTCTTCAGCAGGAATTTCACCAGTAAGAATTTCTTCTTTTAATTCTTTTTCTGCCTCTTTAACAGACATTTCGGCAGTCTTATCGATTGAGACTAATCTCCATCTTTTGGTGGCGGAGAGTTTTCTAGTTTCCATAATGGTCACGACATCTCCAACTTTAGCCTCATTCTTTTCATCGTGCGCGTAATACTTCTTTCTATATTTAACGCGCTTGCCATACTTAGCGTGTTTTTTGTGAGTTTCAACAAGGACACCGATGGTCTTGTCGTTTTTGTTACTAACAACTACGCCTTGAATGGAACGTCTTAAGTTTCTTTCTTCCATTTTCGATTACTCCTTATTTTGCTTCACTTAATTCTCTTTCACGTAACACCATGTTCACGCGGGCGATATCTTTTCTCACGCCAATGACTTCTTCTCCTCTTTCAAGAGTTCCAACGGCTTTTTTACGTCTTAACTCAAAGAGTTGTTCTTTTAATGAGTAGAGCTTTTCTTTAAGTTCACTCGTAGACATTTCACGGACTTCACTAATTTTCATGGCTACTACTCTCCTTTGCTGACAACTTTGCATTTGATTGGGAGTTTATAAGCAGAAAGTCTAAGAGCTTCTCTTGCGACTTCTGGATCAACGCCACCAATTTCAAACATAACTTGTCCTTGTTTGACTACTGCTACCCAGTCTTCTGGTGAACCTTTTCCAGATCCCATACGAACTTCGGCAGGTTTTTTAGTTTTTGCTAAGTGAGGGAAAATTCTAATCCAAATTTGTCCTCCACGTTTGGTGTATCTAGATAATACAATACGGGCAGCTTCGATTTGTCTTGTGGTAATCCAAGCACCTTCAAGGGCTTGTAAACCAAACTCACCAAAGCTGATTTCTGTACCGCCTTTAGCGTGTCCTTCATATTTAATAATATGTGGACGGCGATATTTCACTCTGTTTGGTTGTAACATCTCTTACTCTCCCTTCTCGCTTTTTTTAAGTTCTGGGCGGATTTCTCCTCTACAGATCCAGACCTTAACACCTAAGCGACCATATTGAGTAGCGGCTTCGCTAACTGCGTAATCGATATCACTTCTAAGGGTGTGTAGAGGGATAACTCCTTCTTTATAGCCTTCGCTTCTAGCAATATCCGCACCACCAAGTCTACCAGAGACCATAGTTCTGCAGCCTTTCGCGCCAGCTTTTCTCACTCTTTGGATAGCTTTCTTTTGCACAGTTCTGAAACTTGCTCTTTCTTCTAATTGCTTCGCAATTGTTTGGGCAACGATTGTTGCGTCTAAGTCAGGATTCTTCACTTCAACGACATCCACACGCACGCTCTTATTTTTAATGAGTTTAGCAAGGGATTCTTTTAAGACTAAGATGTTCTTGCCGTCTTGACCGATGACAACACCTGGACGAGCGACAAAGACTTTAACGACAACATTTGTGCCTTTATCTGTTTTGGTTCTTTCAATTTCAACGTGAGATAATAACGCTTCTTTTAAAGCACCTTCGAGATATTTACGAATTTTAATGTCTTCGTTTAAGTAGACAGGGTATTCTTTGTCTTCGGCGAACCAACGAGAATTCCAATCCTTGTTGACACCGACACGCATACCTACTGGATTAACTTTTTGACCCATTGTATCTATCTCCTTATCTCATTTTGACCACCACAGTAATGTGGCAGCATCTTTTCACTAAGCCAGAAGCGGAACCTTTCGCTCTTGGTAAGTATCTTCTCATTTTTAAGCCATCGTTAGCATAGATTTCTTTGATATATAACTTATCCTCATCCATGCCGAAGTTATTGATAGCATTTGCCGCAGCGGACTTAATTACTTTAGTAACTGGTTCACATGCTGCACGGTTGATGTTTCTTAATAAACCTAAGGCCACTTTGACATCCTTACCTCTCACTTGGTCGATGACTAAGCGAGCTTTTCTAGGAGTTAAGCGAACGTTTGTGGCGGTCGCTCTAGCTTCAGTTGGCATTGGCTTTTTAGGAGCTTCAACCTTCTTTTCTTCTTTTTTAGCCTTCTTGGCTTTTTTAGGAGCTTCTTCTACTTTGGTAGCTTCTTCTTTAACTTCTGCTTCTTTGACTGCAGCTTTTTTAGCTGGAGCCTTCTTAGCAGGGGCTTTCTTTGTTTCTGCCATTATTAGAACCTCCTATTATTTACCAGCCGCGGCTGCTTTATCTTCAGCAGTGTGGCCTGTATGACCGGTGTATTTTCTGGTTGGAGAGAATTCACCGAGTTTATGTCCTACCATATCATCTGTGACGTAAACGGAGATGTGTTCTTTTCCGTTATAGACCGCGAAGGTGTGTCCGACGAATGATGGATAGATTGTAGAACGGCGGGACCATGTCTTAATGACTTCTTTTTTGCCAGCAGCATTTAAAGCTTCGACTTTTTTCATTAAGTGATCATCACAGAATGCGCCTTTTTTCAAACTTCTTGCCATTTGCGTTTACCTCCTATTTCGCGTTACGTCTACGGATAATTAATTTAGTAGACTTTTTCTTGTTATTTCTGGTCTTAACACCCATTGCACGTTTACCCCAAGGAGTTCTTGGTGCGTCACGTCCAACTGGACATTTACCTTCACCACCACCATGTGGGTGGTCGTTAGGGTTCATAACGGAACCTCTAACTGTTGGTCTAGTACCGTACCATCTGGTTTTACCAGCTTTACCAAGATTGATTAAGTTCCAATCTTCGTTACCAACGGTACCAACTGTGGCTCTACAAGTTGCGAGAACTTTTCTCATTTCTCCACTTGCGAGTCTAAGCATGACATATTTGCCTTCGCTACCGAGGACTTGAGCAGCCGCTCCAGCAGCACGACATAATTGTCCGCCTTTTCCTGGAACTAATTCGACGTTATGGACGAATGTACCTTCAGGAATGTTTTTTAACACTAAGGCGTTACCGGTTTTAATATCAGCGGTTTCGCCAGATATGATTTTATCCCCAACTTTGAGATCTTTAGGTGCTAAGATGTATCTCTTTTCACCATCTAAGTAAGCGACTAAGCAGATGTTAGCGTTACGGTTTGGATCGTACTCAACAGTCTTTACAACAGCAGGGATATTGTCCTTATTACGTTTGAAGTCAATTAAACGATATTTACGTTTGTGACCTCCACCAATGTGACGGCAGGTAATAACACCTTGGTTATTTCTTCCGCCAGATTTGGATAAGCTGACTAATAAACTTTTTTCAGGAGTGCTTGTTGTAATTTCTTCGAATGTCGAGTTTGTCATGTTTCGTCTACTTGCAGAAGTAGGCTTGTAAGTTCTAATTGACATTACTTTTTCCTCCTATAATTTGAGAATATGAACTTGGTTATTCTCTGAATAAGTCGATTGCTTCACCACTTGCGATAGTGACAATCGCTTTCTTATAGCCTTGAATGTATCCGTGATAACGGGTACCTCTTGTTGTGGCTTTAGCGTGGACGTTAACGATTCTGACATCAACAACTTTCACTTGGAAGATTCTTTCAAATGCAAGTTTGACTTCGGTCTTGTTAGCATCTTTTGCGACTTTAACAGTGACTTTGTTGCTGTTTTGCATTCCCGCCATACTCTTTTCAGTGATGACTGGTTTTAAGATCACAGCGAAGTCTCTTTCTGTTGGTTTTTGGAAGCTACTTTTTGGAGCTTCAACTTTCTTCTTGGCTGCCATTATTTAAGTGCCTCCTCAACTTCTTTAACTGCGGCTTCACTCATAACTAATTTCTCAGCATTTAATACATCAAACACAGAGATGTTATCAGTGGTAACCACTTTGGCGTAACTCACATTACGCACGCTGGCGAATAAATTCTCATCAATTTCGCTCACAACCACGAGAGTCTTAACTTCGGATTTAAGAGCAGCAAGCATCTTGACGAATTCTTTAGTCTTTTTACCTTCGAATTTGATTTCGTTAACAACAACGAGATCTTTTGGGGTCTTAAGAGATAAAGCACTTCTTAAGGCTAATTGATGTTCTTTCTTGTTTTGGGAAATGGAGAAGTTTTGGTTACCAACTGGTCCAAAGACTGTTCCACCACCAACCCAAACTGGGGATCTAGAGCTACCAGCACGGGCTCTACCAGTACCTTTTTGTCTCCATGGTTTCTTACCGCCACCAGAGACTTCGTGTCTAACCTTGGTCTTTGCAGTTGCTTGACGTTGGTTAGCTTGCTCGACTTGGACGGCGTTGAACATTGCTTGTTTGTGTGGTTCGACAGCGAACACAGCACCATTTAAGCTTAATTTGCCAACTTCTTCGCCGGCCATGTTAAGAACTTTAACACTGACGGTTTTCTTTTCTGACATAATGTTCTCCTTTCGTCCTATTCAGCTTTTGCTTCTTCAGCGACAGGAGCTTCAACTTCGGCTTCTGGAGCTTTAGGAGCTTCAACCTTTTTAACTCTTTCGATTAAAGGTTTAACACTTTCTTTATTTTTAACTGTCTTAATTGCGGAACGGATTGTCACAATGCTCTTCTTGGAGCCTGGTAATCCACCTTTAATTAAGATATAGCCTTTTTCGGCATCAACCTTGACCACTAATAAGTTTAATAAAGTGGCAGATTTGTTACCGTGGTGACCAGACATGTGTTTGCCTGGCATAACACCGTGGTTATAACGACCATTGTTTGCGAAGGAACCTTGTCCTCTGTGATAGCCTGAGCCATGGCCTTTAGGACCAATGTGCATGTGCCATCTCTTAATGGTTCCGGAATAACCGTGACCTTTACTAGTTCCGATAACATCAACAATGTCACCAGCTTGGAACATATCAGCTTTAATGAGATCACCTAATTGGTAAGAACCCATTTCATCGCCTCTTAATTCCGCGGACACGTAATGTGGAACGGTATTGGCTTTCTTTGCAATGCCTTTTTCTGCTTTGTTAGCACGAGATTCTTTCTTTTCTTCGTAACCAACTTGGACAGCGACATAGCCATCTTTCTCTAAGGTTTTAACTTGTGTAACAACGTTTGGTAAGACTTCAACGACTGTCACTGGGTATAAGGTACCATCTTCAGCGAAGACAGAGGTCATGCCCATTTTACGACCTAAAATTGCTTTCATTTCGTCTTACCTCCTTAAAGTTTAATTTCGATATCTACTCCTGAAGGTAAGTCTAAGTTCTTGAGAGCTTCAAGAGTTTCCTTCTTTGGATTAGTAATATCGATAATACGTTTGTGTGTTCTGATTTCGAATTGTTCACGAGAGTCTTTGTACTTGTGGACAGCTCTTAAAATGGTAAACACTTGTTTTTCCGTTGGTAGTGGGATGGGGCCTACAACGGTCGCCCCAGAGTTCTTCGCTACTTGAACGATTCTCTCAGCTGATAAATCAAGATTGACATGATCATAAGCTTTAAGACGAACTCTAATCTTAGTAGTTTTTGCCATGAAATTTCCTCCTATATCACTTTCAGGCTTTGACCTCACTCTCTCAGTACGAATTCCCAGATACACCTTCATGACAACGCCTGTGGGTGTGTCCGCAACCTCGCACGTCAACGCGAGCAGTCAACGTTCAAATACTACTCTTATGCGTATGTATGTGTCAATAATAAATAATAAAAAATATTTATAAGAGAAAAGAGCGTGCGAAAAAAGATATAAAAAAACATCAACTTCTAGGGTCCTTAGTGATTTAGGTGGCCTATTTTTTGATATTTTCGCTATATTTTAGGGCTTATTTACTTTCTAATTTCTTTTGGTAAGCTTCATAAGAGTATTTACAGCCACAATATTCCTGAAAATACATCTCATGTTCTTTAATTATGATTAAGGATTTTTCATAGCCATCATTCTTTTTAAAATCAGCATATAACCATTTAACTGTAGGATATTCTTTTTGTAGCTTTTCACCTATTTTATTGATATCTTGAGCATTTTTATATCTAGAAATAGTCATGACTGTACCAAAATAATCAAATTGATGTTTTGCAGCATACCCAAAGCCTTCTTTTAGGCGTTTATTAAAGCAAATTCGACAACGTTCGTGACCTTCTTTATCGTCTTTGCGAGGTTCGAGGTCTAAGTTATAAGTATCGTTATCGTAATTAGTCTCAATGATTTTGATATTCGCCCCAATTTCAGAAAGGTATGTCTTAAGCTCAGCCAGTCTACGATCATGTTCTTGCTTAGGGTATATGTTAGAGTTGTTATAGATGATAGTAATGTCAAAATAATCTTTAAGCAACTCATATGGTATAGTGAAACAAGGACCGCAACAAACATGAAACAAAAGAGTAGCCTTTTTACTGCTTTTTTTAATGTTTTCTACCTCAATTTGGAACTTTTTTTGAAAATTTATTCTATTTTCCATAAATGATCATCGAGTCTCCAAATGAGAAAAATCTATATTTAGAATCGACTGCATGTTTATAAACTTCAAGGGTGAATTCTCTGCCAAGAAAAGCCGAAACAAGCATTATCAAAGTAGATTTTGGTAAATGGAAATTTGTGATAATGCAGTCCACTGCTTTAAATTCATATCCAGGCTTAATAAAGATATTTGTTTCTTTTTTAATTGGAGTAAATTTTCCAAATTCTTGCATATTTGCTTCCAAAGTTCTAACCGAAGTTGTCCCAATGGCGATAATTCTTCTATTTTCCGCTTTGGCCTTGTTTAAAATCTTGCAAGCTTCCTCGGAAATCTCATAAAGTTCACTATGCATAACATGATTATCTGTATCTTCGACTTTTACAGGTCTAAAAGTGCCTAAACCGATATGTAGTGTAATATCTACAACTGTAATTCCTTTGGCTTTTATCTTTTCGAATAACTCTTCTGTAAAGTGGAACCCTGCTGTTGGAGCAGCTGCACTACCTTCAAATTTAGCATAAACAGTTTGATATCTATCGTTTGCGCATAATTGTTCTTTAATATATGGAGGTAAAGGCATCTTGCCAAGGGAATCTAACACCTCTAGGAATATACCTTTATAGAAGAACTTCACAAGACGTAATCCTTCTTCTTTTTCTTCCACTACTTCGCCAATGAGTTTGCCTTCACCAAAGTTAATTTTTGCGCCAATTCTTAAAGATTTTGCAGGTTTTGTTAAACATTCCCACACATCATCCTCTACTTGTTTAAGTAAAAGAAGCTCACAGTGAGCACCCGTAATTTCTTTAATTCCAATAAGTCTAGCAGGAACAACTTTAGTGTTATTTCTAACTAAAACATCGCCTGGTCTAAGGTATTCTAAAATATCATAGAAGTGTCTATCTTCATATGTTTTAGTTTCTTTATTAATTGCCAATAGTCTGGAGTGATCTCTTTTGTCGCTTGGCTTTTGAGCAATGAGTTCTTCAGGTAAATAGAAATCAAATAGATTAATATCCATTAGAATCCTCTTTCATCACCAAAGGCCGCTAGTACTGCTGTCATATAGTCACCAAAACGATCATCTTTAATGGCTTCTCTAGCGCCTTCCATAATACTAATTAAGAATCTTGTATTGTGGATGGATAATAATCTTTTTCCAAACGTTTCATCACAAATATATAAGTGTCTTAAATATGCTTTTGTATAATTTTTGCAGCAGTAACAGTCGCACTTTTCATCTAATGATGAAAAATCTTCTTTATATTTAGCGTCTCTAATATTAACTCGACCACTATGAGTCATTAATGCACCATGTCTAGCAAGTCTAGTAGGAAGGACACAGTCATACATATCAATGCCTCTAGCGATACCACCAAGAAGATAATCAAGTGAACCGACACCCATTAAATATCTTGGTTTATCTTGAGGTAAATATTTAACAGCATAATCAATCATTCTAAAGCATACTTCTTTTGGTTCGCCTATAGAGGTTCCACCAATTGAGTAGCCAGGGAAATCCATCTTTGCTAATTCTTCAGCGCACATCTTACGAAGATCTTCATAATCTCCACCTTGCACAATTCCAAATAAAGCTTGGTCTTCTCTTTTATGAGCTTCTAGTCCTCTTTTAGCCCACCTTAAAGTTCTTTCAGTAGAACGTTTTGTATACTCATAATTACTAGGATAAGGAATGCATTCATCAAAAGACATAATGATGTCTGCGCCTAGTTTTTCTTCAATTTCAATGGCGATTTCCGGTGAAAAAAACAATTTATCGCCGTTTAAATGGTTTTTAAAGTGAACACCTTCTTCACTGATTTTTCTTCTTTCAGCAAGAGAAAAAACTTGGAATCCACCACTATCGGTAAGAATTGGTCCATCCCAATTCATAAACTTATGTAAGCCGCCTGCTTTAGCAACAATATCCGCTCCAGGTCTAATTGATAAGTGATAGGTGTTAGCTAGAATTACTCCGGCACCCATATCATGAAGCTCTTCTGGAGATAAAGTTTTAACTGTAGCTAAAGTACCTACAGGCATAAACATAGGAACTTCAACATCTCCGTGAGGAGTATGTAATATTCCATATCTAGCACCCGTTTGCTTATCTATATGCTTAATCTCTAAATAGAAATTTTTCATGATATAACCTTATAATTTTATGATTTTAGATATATCTAAAACTGATATCCCTTTTGGCAATCTCTTTTCAATTGTATTAGTAAAAACTAAATCTTGAATACTGGATCCTAATAAGTTATCAATGCTCTTATTAGACAAAACTGGATGGCTCGCTCCAACTAAAACGGATTTAGCACCATGTTCTAATAATAAATTAGAAGCAGAAATAATTGTGCCACCAGTATCGATAATATCATCTATGATGATACAGACTTTATCTTTTACGTCTTCTTCGAATTCTAAATGTTCAGCATAGTTAGGAGCGGTTCTAATTTTACTTAAAATAACTTTTCTAGTTCCTGGAAGTTCTTTTACTAAAGCGTCAGCTCTAGTATTGGCCCCGTGATCAGGAGAAACGATAACGACGTCTTTAATATTGATATTTTTCTTCTTTAAATAGTCTTTATAGTACTTCGCAAATAAGCTTGTTGTTGGTAAAAAAGTGAATTTTGTTTCAAAGAATTTTTCGATATCTGGATGGTGTATATCGAAGGTTAATATTTCATCAACTTTTGCGGTGTCTAAAATTTTCGCCACTACTTCACATGAAATTGGCTCGTTAATCCAAGACACTCTTTCTTGTCTAGAATAGCCAAAATAAGGAATATAGAGTCTGATACTCTTTGAACCAGTTCTTTTAATAGAGTCAACTAAGAGTAAAAGTTCGAATAATCTCTCATGAGCTTTGATAGCGGTACTTTCAAAAATAACAACGTCCTTATCCTTGCAGCTGGTAAGTGTTTTTACTAAGACTTCACCGTCCTTAAAACGGTCAATAGAAACCTCGCCTAACTCGGCGTTATATTTCTTAGCGATTCGTCTAGCAAGGCGACGATTTGATAATAAGGAAAAGATAACTAAATTAGTCATTTTATAAATAATACTTGCAGGTCATTAAGACCATCTCCTTATTTGCAGAATATTCATCTTTTATGCGTTTTTTGTCAAATAAAACGCCATTTTTCTTATAAAAATCCGCTAATTCCTTAGTAAAGAACCATTCTCTCATCTTGCCTTTTGTGAAATCGTTTTTAGGATCATATTTTTCACAGTATTCACCGACATAATAGAGAGTGTCGTTTGATAACATCCACTTGTCTAAAGAGTAGTCTAGATTAAGTCCAGCCACCCTTGCAGAATAAGAATTTCTAAATATTTGTTTATAGATATTTTCGTTGAAGTCATTTTCTAAAATATAGTCACTCATAAGGGTGCCTTCAACGAGCTCATAAGCCACATATCCAGACTTTTTATCCATACGAATAACCTTAGGTGTATTAACCATAGATTTAGTAATTTTTTTGATCATATCCAGTTCAATTGAGCCTGGCTCATATTTTTTTACTAAATATGTATTTTTCTTATAATTAGCCTTAAAAGTATCTTTAGATACTATCTCAAGAATCTCGAATTCTTTGTGTTTAATCTTAATATTTTCCATCTCGAATATTATACATTATTTAATTAATTAAATATAGATAGGAAAATTTTAATCGCTATTTTACAATATAAGTAGGTTATTTATAACAAATTCTATTTTTTGTTATTATTGGGGATTATTTATAATCTTTGCTATAATGAAAAAGACGCATTTAGAGGTGAAAATTATGACAAGTTTAGAAAGATTTATTCGTTACGTTAAGATTGATACTCAAGCCAGTGATAAAACTGGAACTACCCCAAGTACAGAAAAACAAAAAAATCTTGGAGCACTCTTAGTAAAAGAACTTTTAGAACTAGGATTAGAAGACGCCCATATGGACGAATTTGGAATTGTCTATGCCCATTTACCTGGTAAAGGTACAAGAATCGGTTTAAATGCACATATGGACACTGCTTTAGAAGTTACAGATGAAAACGTAAAACCTCACCTCATTAAAGAATATAAAGGCGGTACTATTAAATTAGCAAACGGACTAGAAATGTCTCCTAAACAATTCCCTGTTTTAAGAAAACACGTTGGGCACGACCTCGTTGTCACTGATGGAAATACCCTTTTAGGTGCTGATGATAAGGCTGGAATCGCCATTATTATGTCCGCACTACAATATTTCAAAGACAATCCAAAAGTCGCTCATAACACCATTTGTGTGGCTTTTACAGTCGATGAAGAGATCGGTGAAGGACCAATACATTTCAACTATAAGAAATTCGATGCTAAATACGCTTATACAATCGATGGAAGCGATATTGATGTTATAGAAGCTGAAAACTTTAATGCGTATGCAGCAAGCGTAAATATTACAGGCGTATCCATACACCCAGGCGAAGCAAAAGGTAAATTAATAAATGCTTTGCTTTTAGCAAAAGAATTAATCGCTTTGCTTCCAGAAAAAGAAACTCCATTTGATAGTGAAGGTAAAGAAGGCTATTGGCATATCAACGAAGTCGTTGGAGATTCTGAAAAAGCTTCAATGCATTTCATCTTAAGAGATTTCGATGATGAAGGTATTCATAAAAGAATCGATGTATTAAAAGCAGCCGTCAAAGCCCTACAAGATAAATATCCAACCGCTAAAGTTGAAGTTAGCTTTAAAGAGCAATATCGCAACATGAAAAAATACGTTGCTAAAAAACCTATTGCCCTCAAACGCATCCGCTCAGTCATGCGTAAAAATGGCATCGAACCTGTTAGTGGAGCGATCCGCGGAGGAACAGACGGAGCAACATTCTCAAGAAACGGCTTAATTACCCCAAATTTAGGTACCGGAAGCTACAATCATCATGGACGTTATGAATTCCTCGATTTATACGAATTTAACAAGATGATATCGGTAGTTATCGAC
The DNA here is from genome assembly GCA_017447165.1 of Bacilli bacterium. GTDB lineage: Bacteria > Bacillota_I > Bacilli_A > RFN20 > CAG-826 > UBA2450. The sequence continues at coordinate 498,069 of JAFSOD010000004.1, read as the reverse complement.
CTCATGAAAAAATAGTTCATTAAATATTATTTAAACTACAAGTACTAATCTTAATAAAAAAAGCACAAAAACGTTAATTTTAGACAGTGTCCCATTTTTAACAAAAAAGTGCTTTTTTTAGTTGCGAATATGTCATATTTTGGTATGCTTTTCACAAGCGCTTTAAATCAAAAAAAGCGAGAAAAGAGGAAAGCAAATGTTAAGTATCCGAAAAAGAGATGGATCCCTTCAAGACTTCAACCTTGAAAAGATTTCCAAAGCTATCGAAAAAGCCTTCATGGCAGATCACAAATTCTATAACGATGACATTATCAATATGTTGTCTTTAAGAGTTGTGGCGCAAATGAACTCCAAAATCAATAACGATGTCATTGATATCGAAGACGTTCAAGACGCAGTCGAAGTCACTTTAATTCAAGCTGGTTACGTCGATGTCGCCCGTAGTTATATTTTATATAGAAAGGCGCGCGCGAACTTACGTGAACAAAAGCAAACGGACTTAGACTACAAGAAAACAGTCGATAATTATTTAAAAATTAACGACTGGAGAGTTAAAGAAAACTCCACAGTTACTTATTCTGTTGGTGGATTAATTCTTTCTAACTCAGGAGCGGTCACCGCTAACTACTGGTTAAGTGAAGTCTATGATCAAGAAATTGGTCAAGCTCACAAAAACGCTGATATTCACATCCATGACTTATCAATGTTAACCGGTTACTGTGCTGGTTGGTCACTCAAACAATTAATTCAAGAAGGATTAGGTGGAGTCGTTGGAAAAATAACCTCTGCTCCAGCAAATCACTTATCTACCTTATGTAACCAAATGGTCAACTTCTTAGGTATCATGCAAAACGAATGGGCTGGTGCTCAAGCATTCTCATCTTTTGATACATATTTAGCCCCATTTGTGAAAAAGGATCACTTAACATATAAAGAAGTCAAACAATGCATTCAATCATTCATTTATGGTGTTAATACCCCATCTAGATGGGGTACACAAGCTCCATTCACCAACATTACATTAGACTGGGTTGTCCCAAATGATATGGCAGAACTCAACGCTATTGTCGGTGGAAAAGAATGCGACTTCAAATATAAAGACTGTGTTGAAGAAATGGCAATGGTCAATAAAGCCTTCATCGAAGTGATGATTGAAGGTGACGCCAACGGAAGAGGATTCCAATATCCAATTCCAACATATTCCATCACCCGTACATTTGATTGGTCAGAAACCGAAAATAACAAATTATTATTCGAAATGACCGCTAAATACGGTACTCCATATTTCTCAAACTACATCAACAGTGATATGGAACCAAGTGATGTTAGAAGTATGTGCTGCCGCTTAAGACTCGACTTAAGAGAATTAAGAAAGAAATCTGGTGGTTTCTTCGGAAGTGGAGAATCTACTGGTTCAGTCGGAGTTGTTACTATCAATATGCCACGTATTGCCTACTTAGCAGTCGATAAAGCAGACTTCTATGATAGACTTGATAAAATCATGGATATTTCCGCTAGATCCTTAAAGGTCAAAAGAAATACCATCACTAAATTATTAGACGCTGGTTTATATCCATATACCAAGAGATATCTTGGTACATTCAATAACCACTTCTCCACAATCGGTTTAGTAGGTATGAATGAAGCCTGTTTAAATGCTAGATGGATCAGAAAAGATTTAACTAATAAAGAGGCTCAAGAATTCACTAAAGAAGTTCTTAACCACATGAGAGAAAAATTATCTGACTATCAAGAATTATATGGCGACTTATATAACTTAGAAGCCACCCCAGCGGAATCTACAGCCTATCGTTTGGCAAAACACGATAAAGAAAAATATCCAGATATCATTACCGCTAGTGAAGAAGGAAGAACTCCATATTACACTAACTCCTCTCACTTACCAGTGGGCTTCACCGATGACATTTTCACCGCTTTAGATATCCAAGATGAATTACAAACTTTATATACTTCCGGAACCGTGTTCCACGCCTTCTTAGGTGAGAAACTCCCAACCTGGAAATCTTGTATGAATCTTGTTAGAAAGATTGCTGAAAACTATCACTTGCCATACTACACAATGTCCCCTACATACTCTGTATGTAAAGAACATGGTTACTTAGTGGGCGAGCAATATGTCTGTCCAAAATGTGGATCTAGAACTGAAGTCTATTCCCGTATTACTGGTTACTATCGACCAATTCAAAACTGGAATGATGGTAAGAGTGAGGAATTCTTAAATAGAAAAACATATAACATCAAAACTTCTAAACTCACTCATGGCATTAAAGATGAATGTGTCGAAGAAGAAAAACCACAAACCTTACAAGAAACATTACTCTTTGGAACAAAGACCTGTCCAAACTGTAAAATGGCGAAAATGCTTTTAGAAAAAGCAGGTGTCCAATATAAATGGGTTGACGCTGAAGAGAATGTCGAATTAACAACCTCTATGGGTGTTAAAAAAGCCCCAACCTTATTAGTTCCTGAAAATGGAGAAGTTAGAGTGTTTGAAAACGCTTCTAACATCAAAGGCTACATCGAAAGCAAGAAATAATTATGCATGACATTATTGTTATAGGCGGTGGCCCAGCTGGAATGACCGCTGCATTATACGCCTTAAGAAATAATAAGTCTGTTCTAATTCTTGAAAAAGAAGCCTTTGGAGGGCAAATTGCCACTTCTCCAAGACTAGAAAACTATCCAACCATTGAATCCATTTCTGGAAGCGAATGGGCGGATAGATTATTCGAACAAGTCACTAACTTAGGTGCTGAATTTGAATTAGAAGAAGTCGAATCAATTGAAAAAATTGATAACGTCTTCCACATTAAAACAAATTATGCAGAACACGAAGCTTTAGCGGTAATTGTCGCTAATGGAGTAAAACCTAGAAAAATGGGTTTACCTAACGAAGATGACTTAGTGGGAAAAGGCGTCTCATATTGTGCAGTGTGTGACGGACCATTCTATAAGGGCAAGGAAATCTATTTAATCGGAGACGCTAATACTGCTCTGCAGTATGCGCTCCTATTATCTGGATATTGTCCAAAGATTCATATGCTCACTTTATTCGATAAGTTATTTGGTGATCAAATTCTTATTGATAGAGTTATGGCTACAGAAAATATTGATATTAGACATAACTTATTACTCAAAAAATTAGAGGAAGAAAATGGTGAGCTTGTCGCTATCGAATTAGAAGATACTATCTCTAAAGAGAAAGTTAGATTTGAGACCAATAACTGTTTCATCGCTATTGGACAAGTACCTCAAAATGAATTCTTAAAAGATTTAATTGAATTAAATAAGGGGTTTATAGAAACAGATGAATCCATGAGAACATCAGTTCCTGGCTTATTCGCTGCAGGAGACACTAGAGTAAAAGAAAACAAGCAAGTTATTACTGCTTGTAATGACGGGGCGATTGCCGCAATGAGTGCAGTCAAATATATCAATACCCTCTAAGTTCGACTGTTTCTACACTTTGAGATAAAATCTCAACAAACTTATTTGCAAGACCTTCATCTACTGGGTGGAGGTCTTTATTTATGACTCCGTCAGACACTTTAAATTGTTGTAAGTATAATCGTTTCGCACCTTTAAGAGTCTCACTAACTTTTTTAATTACTTCTAAAGAATGATATTCTTCAATAAGAGTCATTCTAAATTCATAATCCACGATTCCAGATTTAAGAAGTTCAACAGACTTTTTAACGTTGTTAATGAGTTCATCATTATTAGTAAATCTATGATAGTCATCTAACGATGATTTGATATCCATCGCTACATAATCAACTAAGCCTTTAGAGACTAAATCTTTCACCACTTCAGGATGAGTGCCGTTCGTATCTAATTTAATAGAGTAACCAAGTTCTTTAATCGCTCTGATTTTCTCTTCTAAATTAGGCATTAAGGTTGGTTCTCCTCCAGAGACGACCACACCGTCAAGGATACCTACTCTTTTCTTTAAAAAAGAAAGGATGTCATTAAAGATAAGGTCTTCGTTATCTTTTGCAGCGATTAAAGTATTCCAGTTATGACAGTACTCACATCGAAAATTACATTTATCGATGTATAAGATTGCGGCAACCTTACCTGGATAATCTAATAAAGATAATTTGTTAATACCTTGAAATTCCATGACACTAGTATAGCACTTCTATTGAATTTATTTATGTGTTTCTATGAAATACTAAATAACTTTGCTAAAATATATTGCGAGCGAGGTCAAAAATATGAATAAATATGACAACATTTCTTGGGATGAATATTTTATGGGTATGGCGGTCTTATCTTCTTTAAGAAGTAAAGATCCAAGTACTAAAGTAGGCGCTGTTATTGTTTCACCAGAAAACAAAGTGATTTCTATTGGCTATAATGGTATGCCATCTAAGTTAGATGAAGAACAATTAACATGGAACAAAGGCGAAGGCTTAGATAGCAAATACTTATATGTCTGTCACGCTGAATTTAACGCTATTTTAAATACACAAGTTGGTGGCACTCTTAAAAACGCGAGAGTCTATGTCACTTTATTCCCATGTAACGAATGTACAAAAGCAATTATTCAAACAGGAATTAAAGAAATTATCTATTTAAGTGATAAGTACGCTGATACCACAATGATTAAAGCTAGTAAAAAGATGTTAGATCTCGCTGGAATCCCATATCGTCAATTTAATGTTGATAACCTCGAAATCAGGAAAAAATAATGACTATTAAAGAGTATATAAAACAAAGAAAAGAAGAGATTAAAAATGAAGTTTCTAAACTCGAAAAGAAGCCATTTTTAGTCGTTATTCAAGTCAATGAAGACGCTGGTAGTAACGCCTATGTTAAAGGTAAATTAAAGGACTGTGAAGAACTTGGAATTAAGGCTGAACTCATTAAGCTCCCAATTAACACAAGTGAAGAAAATTTATTGAAAATAATTGAAAATTGCAATAAAAATCCAGAAATTACAGGGTTTATCGTACAAATGCCTCTTCCAAAACAAATCAATGAAGAGACTATCAAATTAGCGATTTCGCCAGAAAAAGATGTGGATGGTTTTCACCCACTTTCTAAACTCAATCCATGCACCCCTCAAGGTATTATTGACTACTTAAAATCAGAAGGGACAAATTTTGTTGGAAAGAACGCTTTAGTTATCGGAAGAAGCAACATCGTTGGTAAGCCAATGGCGAAGCTCCTTCTTGCGGAACACTGTAACGTCACTGTCACCCATTCTAGAACTAAATTTGAAGACATGAATTGGTATATCAACCACGCGGATATTATTGTTATCGCAATTGGAAGACAAGCCTATTTAGATAACAAATATGACTATAAACCAGATTCCATCATCGTTGATGTTGGTATTTCTAGAGATGAAACTGGACTTCATGGAGACGCTCTTCCTGGTTTACCTGTAAAACTACAAACACCAGTTCCAGGTGGAGTTGGTTTATTAACTAGACTATCTCTTATAGAGAATTTACTTAAAATCTATAAAGGACTATAAATGAACAAACAAAAAATCATAATTGATTGTGATCCAGGTCATGATGATGCGATCGCTCTTTTAGTTGCGTATTATTCTGATCAACTAGATTTAATAGGTGTATCAACATGCGCTGGTAATCAAACAATTGATAAGACTAGTAAAAACGCTGATAACTTACTTAGGTTCTTTGGTAGCAGCATCAAAGTCGCTAAAGGTGAGACTGATCCAATCAAAAGAAAAGTGAAAACCTGTCCTGAAATTCATGGGGAGTCCGGATTAGATGGTTATGATTTCCCAAATTATAAAGAAGAATATGATTCTAGACCTGCTTATCAATTTATAATTGATGCAGTCTTAGCAAATAAAGATATCATTGTGGTCACTACAGGCCCTATGAGTAATCTTGCTTTAGCAATCTTAAAGAAACCAGAAATTACTAAAAACATTAAAGAAATTGTTTTAATGGGTGGCTCCACTACTGAAGGGAATATCACTCCTGTAGCAGAATTTAATATTCTTGTGGATCCTGAAGCTGCGGATATCTGCTTTAAAGCTGGTGTACCTATGAGAATGCTAGGCTTAAATGTCACAAGAAAAATCTTAGTGACTGATGAAGTAGTAAAAGAAGCAGAAAAAATAGGAACTCGCGGCAGTGACTTATTCGTTAAACTCATGAAAGTGTTTAATGAGAATCAAAGGAAATTCTTTGGCTTAGAATATGGACCTCTACACGACCCTGCCACTATTATCTCAATGGTGAATTCTAAAGTATTTAAGTTTGAACCAATGCATGTAGAAATAGACACAACAGACACAAAATTTTTAGGAAAAACACGCTGCTCCGCGTCTAAACCATATAATTGTGACGTTGCCGTTAGCGTTAATTTAGATGAATATTGGGCAGAAGTATATAAGCATTTAAGGAGATGTAACTAATGAAAAAGAAGATATTAGTAATTGGAAGTATTTCCATTGATAACACCATTTTTACTAAACAACTCCCAAGTGCAGGTACCACTACTGTTGCCGATAGTTATTTTCATAATATTGGTGGTAAAGGTGCTAACCAAGCTTGTGCTTCTATGTTTTTAGGAGGCGAAGTCTTCTTTATTGGAGCGGTTGGTAAAGACCATAACGGAGATATGATTGAAAGTTTCCTTAAGGAGCAAGGCTTACACGCTAGACTTAAAAGAAGTGATAAGCCAACCGGTATAGCCTTTATCATTCTAGATGAAGGAACCGCAGAAAATAGAATCTTAATCGTTCAAGGAGCGAATACTGATTTAACTATTGAAGATATTGATAAGAATCTAGATTTATTCACTGAAGGAGATATCTTATTAACTCAATTTGAAAATAGTATGGACACAGTGAGTCATGTTATTAAAAAAGCTCATGAAAAACATATGCTAGTTGTAGTGAATCCTGCTCCAATTAAAGAACTAGATAAACAATACTATCAATGTATTGATTATTTAGTGCCAAATGAGCACGAATTAGAAGCGTTAAGTGGAAAAACAGATATTTTATTAGGCGCTAAAGAATTACTCTCTAGAGGGGCTAAAAACGTCATTGTCACTTTAGGAGAAAAAGGTAGTGTCTTTATTAATAAAGATGAATATATTAAAGTTGAACCTCATAAGGTGGAGGCAGTTGACACTACCGCTGCCGGAGATTCCTATTTAGGAGCGTTAGTGACTAAACTCTCTGAAGGTAAAGGAATTAAAGAAGCAATGGAATTTGCTTCCCTTTGTAGCAGTAAAACAGTCACTAAAAAAGGAGCGATTGTCTCACTCCCTCATTTAACAGATTTATAATTATTCAATTAGCATTAAATCATCAGTGCGGCTAAGCACAAAGATATCAATAATATTAAATAAGATAGCCCAGCCAACTAAAACGAATATCACTAATCCAGCGATATTCTTTTTACTATGTAATCTAACTACAGCAAAAATCCTCACTCCTATTTCAATTAAGTATCCAATAAATGGAAGAATTAATAGGATTGCTTGAGTTAAAAAGTCTAATTTAGAAAACCATCTTTCCATAAATATATTTTGTATTATACAAAAATAATGAGATAGAGTTAATGAAAAATGCTATAATGCTTTGTGCGTATGAAAAAGATAATCGCTCCAATTATATTGTCGACATTATTGTTTTCGACATTTGTTTTAATTAATAACCAAAAAGAAGTTAAGGTTGGCGAGGCTGCTGCTCCTGCTAACTATTACAGTTCAATTACCACTTCTATGAAGGGTGATACTTTAAAGGTAGCGTTATATAACATCATTAAAGGCCACACTAAACGTAGTTATGATAATCTTGAAAATGATATGAAAATCACCGATAGAGATTATAAACTCTCCCCAGCTGGTACTGATGAAGAAGATCCATATATGTATCTGCTATACGCTGATTATAATGGTAACACTTCAACCGCAAAAAGATGGGGCACATCATTAGGCGGTTTTAATACTGATGGCGATGAAGTTTGGAATAAAGAGCACATTTGGGCTAAATCAAATGGATTTAACACCAAAAGTCTTCCTGCTTATAGTGATTTACATCATTTAAGAGCAAGCGACTGGAAATGTAACAATATTAGAAGTAATAATCCATTTGCTGTTGTCGCCACACACAGCAGTTCAACAGCAGTCGATGACTGGACTCAAAAACGTAAAACCGATAACTATTCTAGTGGTGGCGTATTTGAACCTAGAGATTCTGATAAAGGTGATGTTGCTAGAGCGTTATTCTATATGGCGACTCGTTATTATAATGGTGATGGATCTGGTGGAACAAGTTTATCATTAACAAACGGAACAGACTCTTCGGGCGGTAAATGGGGTTATTTAGATACTTTACTTGCCTGGCACGAAGCAGATCCTGTTGATGAATTTGAAGCACATAGAAACGACCTTGTTTATAGCGTTCAAAATAATAGAAACCCATACATAGACCACCCAGAATATGCTCGCTCTGTATTTAAAAATGAGCCATTTGTTGAGCCAGACACATTAACTAATTTAACTTATACTGGTACACCAACTAAGACCGTTTATAAAGAAGGTGAAACATTTAATTCTACTGGTTTAACTGTGACCGCAACATTTACTAAAAAAGATAGTTCAACATATACGACTAATGTAACTGAATATATTTCTTGGTCTCCAAGCCCATTAACTAAAAATACCACTTCTGTTACTGGTTCCTATTCTAGTGGAAATGTCACTAAATATATCCAAGTAAACGGAATAACAGTGTCTGCTTTAGATAGCATTAGAATATCTGGAAATCCAAACAAATCAATTTATGAAGAAGGAGATACTTTTGTATCTACTGGTTTATCTGTATTCGCAACTTATGGACAAGAAGAAATCGACGTCACTAGTACCGCTATTTGGGATGAAACTCCTTTAGTTAAAGGACAAACAAGTGTTAATGTCACCTATGGTGGACTTAACGCTACATATACCGGAATCTTAGTTAAAGAAAAAGCACTAGCGACTAAGAGCATAGTCTTTACTGATTCTTCTAGCGATGGGTCAAGTACGCTAAATGTAAGCACTATTAATGGCAAAATGAGTAGCGGAAGTGATATTGCTAGCGTTACATCAGCAGCAAACATTTTTGCTGGTAAGACGGGGTTAAAATTCTCCTCAGGTAGCAAAAGCGGTTCCATAACAATCACGTTTAAGCAAGCAACTCAAGTTACTAAACTTGTTGTTAGCGCCAAAAAATATAATACCGATAGCACAACGGTTACAGTAAGTACAAACGTTACTTCTTCAGTTACATTTACCCCTACATCTGATTTAGCAGAATACGAAATTACTGTTAATAACACTGTATCTACCTTTACTATAAGTTCACCATCAGGACAAAGATTCTATCTAAAATCAATCGATGTTGTCTCTGGTTCAGGAGGCAGCACTGACTCCATTACCGAATGGGGGGTTAGTTATTTACATATTGGCGATTCCTCTTTTGATGGACCTGGTACAGGATTATGTAAATCTACTGATTTATATAAATATGCAAAAGTTGCCTTATTCAATTTAAACGCCAGTGAAACTGACACAATAACAAAGCTACAAAGTGATTCCAAATATTCAGCAGAATATAATCGTTACTTAGCTTGGGCGCACGCTAATAATGACCATGCTCCATTAGAAGAAGATTATTCTTATGCTCATAACGCTAATAATTTCACATTTGAAGAACATAATTATAGCTTTATCGCAATTATTATCATTGTTACATCTATAACTTCATGTCTATTTTTCTCAGTCCTTATAATAAAGAAACATAAAAAATAATGAAAAAAGATTTCGTAGTATTAATCCCTTCTTATGAACCTGATCAGCAGCTCATAAAAGTTGTTGATTCTTTGCTTTTAGAAGAATTACCAGTTCTTGTGGTTAATGATGGCTCTAATGAGCAATATGATGAAGTCTTTAATCAAATTAAAGATAAAGTCCAATATATCAAGTTAGACCATAACCAAGGTAAAGGTGTAGCCTTAAAAACTGGATATAAAAATATCCCTAGTTTATTCCCTGAGGCTAAATACGTGATTACCGCGGATGGAGATGGACAACATTCCACGAAAGACATTATTAAAATGTCTAAACTCTTAGAAGAGCATAATGAATGCATTTTAGGCATCAGACCTTTTGATAAATCGGTACCTTTTAGAAGTCGATTTGGTAACTATTTCTCTCAAACCACAAGAAGTTTAGCTACTAAAACATATTTAGAAGATGACCAATGCGGATTAAGAGGATTCCCTGTTAGATATTTAGAAGAATTAACTCAAATCAAAGGTAGAAGATATGATTATGAAATTAATCAATTAACTTCCTTCCAATTAAGAGATTATCCAATTATCCCTATGAAGATTGAACTAATCTATCCAGAAGATAATAATAAAAAGACACACTTTAGAAATGTTAAAGATACATGGAATATCCAGTGTATTATCGCCTATCAGGGTTTACCGTCTTTAATCTCTTTATCTCTATTAATAGCAGCACTTATGGCCCTATATCATTTTGGATATAGTTTCCATCATCTAATTATCTTCCCAGCTTATTTATTAAGCGCAGCCTTAACATTATCAATTTGGCATTTTTTAGAGCCTTCTCAAAAGCCTCTTAATCGTGTACTTAAAGAATTATTATTTACGATAATAAAAATGACATCAGTTTTTGCATTGATGTATTTATTCATCGATGCCTTTAAGATGTCATTTTTTATCGCAATCCCGTTATTAGTAATACTCACTTGTTTATATAATTGGCTACTACCTAGGATCTTTCGTTAAGAAGATCCTGTTTTATTTTAGTAAAGTACTCTGTAGAACATCTAAGTCTTTTGTTGCGGTTGAGTAAACCTGTGCAGCATCAACTTTAGAATAGACATGAACGATGATATTTCTCATACGTCTTGCATCACCCCAAGGCAATTCTGGATAACGATCTTTAAATACTTTATCTAGTTTATTCATCTGTTCTCCAATTTGTGCTAAGGAAAATGCTGTTGCTCTAACAAGTAAATCCGATTTTTCGAATTCTTCGTAAGACTTATTTGCTAAATCATGTTTTATCAGTGATATCTGCTTTAGTAAAAAGTCCACTCGAATTAGTTCGTCTTCGACTATCATAAATCAGAATTCCTTCCGTCAAAATTTTTTCGATGAAATTCGCATTATCGCCGATTTGTCGATGTGTTTGTAAATCAACTGTTTTGCCAAGCACATCTTCAAGCTCACCAGCTAAATGATATAACTTCATCCCCATAGGAGGACACACCACAAGGATATCAACATCACTCTCTGACGTGGCCTCTTTTCTAGCATAGCTACCATATAAATAAGCGCACCTAACTTCGGGATAGTTTTTAAAAATTTGTGCGCAGTTAAACTTAATAAATTTTTGTCCGAGTATATGGTTCTTTTGAGCGTGAGCAATAATGTCTAAAACTTTCTTGCGCATTTCTTCGTATTCTGGGTTTTCTTCATAATATTGAAAAGAACGACGAGAAACACCACATATCTTAGCGGCCTCTACTTGAGTTAAACCTAATTCTTTTCTTTTTTGTTTTAATTCATTCATGAATCAAATCTCCTAATTTTTCTTTATATAGTTTCAAATCCTTTATTTCTAATATTGTTGTTATTCTATTACCACTGTCTTTAGAGGAATGACCACAATGATATATTCTTTCATTATCATATCCTAAGTCTATAAAGATATAACGATCATGAAATCTTCCTTCATTCGGTTTTAGTTTAATTGATATGCCAGTGTCTAATTCAAAATCATTAAGCATATTATCATCTACTTTATCTTTAAATTTATTATCACTAATGATGGTTATTTCAACGTCTTTATTAACTGATTTCAATAAAGAAAGTGTCTTGATATTGATATAGTCATCTATGATTACTAAAGAATGTTTAGCGAAAGAATATATTTGCTTATAAGCGATATCTGATTCAATTCTTTCTCCATTCATAATCAAGAAGTGTTTAAACTTAGATGGATCTATAAAATTATCCATCACTATTTCTAATTTAGATTCAATGTTTTCAAATCTTTTATCGTGCTCTGCAAATCTAGATTCTATATATGTGTTGGTGTTTGTTAATAAATGTCCGCTTTCCTCAATGTAATCTTTCATAGTTTTAAAGAGCTTAATAAGTGCGATACTTTGTTTAATAGCGAGATCACCTTTTAAAACAGTCATAAGCATATAAATGCCTTGTTCGGTAAATGCATAAGGGGGTTTTCTAGTACCTCCCCAACTTGGTGTGAAATTTTTGCACTTCAAGAACGCACTCCAATCATTTTCAGTTAATTGAAACATAAATCCAGCATCAAATCTTTCAATATTATTTTTTACTTGTCTATTAAAATATCGTGTTTCATAACCATATATCTCTGCTAAATCAAAATCCAGCATCACTCTTTGGCCGCGTATTAAATAAATCTTATCTTTAATGCTATTTTCATCAACTATCATAATTTCTTTGTTTGCTACATTTGACATAATGCACACCTCTTAAAAAGTCATAAGCATAAGATACCTAGTTCGATAAATGCATAAGGCATAGATGTTCGGCTTCCGCTATTTCCGACTGTCCATATTCGCGTGGTCACAATTTGTGACCTCACCAAATAATTTGATTCCTCCTTAGTAATTTGAAACATAAAGCCATCAGGAAAACGCTCTATATTGCGATTGATTTGTTGATTAAACCTTTTAGTGGTAAATCCATAAATTTCTGCCAAATCAAAATCTAGCATTACTTTTTGGCCACGCATTAAATAAATCTTCTCTTTAATGTTGTTTTCATTAACAATCACAAGTTCTTCGTTTGCTACATTCGACATACTAAACACCTCTTAAATAGTCATAAGCATATAAATGCCTTGCTCGGTAAATGCATAAGGCAAATATCTTCTTTAAGAAGATAAAGTTTTTGCGGTCCGATTTTTGGACCTCAAGATTGATTCCCATTCACTTTTTTTAAGTTGAAACATAAAGTCCGGACCAAATCTTTCTATATTAGTTTTAACTTGTTCATTTAATTTACGAGTTTCATATCCATAAATTTCTGCCAAATCAAAATCTAGCATTACCCTTTGGCCACTTATCAAATAAATCTTATCTTTAATGCTATTTTCATCAACAGTTATAATTACTTTATTCACTATACTTGACATAATACATACCTCTAGATATTAGATATCTATATTATATATGCGCATTAAATTTTGCGCAAACAAAAAGAGCCTTGTTTGTATATAAATTTTAGGCTCTAATTTGATTACTTAATAGAAGCTAAGAATTGATCAATTTCTTCTTCGCAAGGGGCGACATTGATTGCTCCTTTTTTAAGAGTAGCAAGTCCTCCAACGACATTTGCTCTAGTAAGATAATGAATAATTTCTTTGTCACAATTAATAAATTCAGGGTGATTAACTAAAGACGCTAAGAAATATGAATAAAAAGCATCTCCCGCTCCAGTTGTATCAACTGGTTTAACTTTATAAGTAGGAACTTCTACTATATGGCTTTTATGATAATAAATTGAGCCTTTAGAACCTAATGTTATCACTGCAATTTGATTTTCATTTAATAAAGTTTTTAAACCTTTAACTAAATCTTTTTCTTTGGTTAATAATTCAACTTCTTCAATAGAAAACTTTAAAATATCCGCCTCTTTTAATGCTTTAATAAATATTTCTTTAGCCTCAGCTTCACTATTAAAGATGTCGTCACGATAATTAATATCGAAAGATATTTTAGCGTTAGTTTCTTTTTTAATTCTCTTTACTAGTTCAAAGAAGAATTCTCTACCTTCTTTTTCTGATAGCATTAATGAACCAATATGAATAATGTCATTATCTTTAATATCCTTAAAGTTAATTGAATTAATATCAAAGATATAATCCGCTCCAAAGGAACGATCAAATTTAAATGATCTTTCTCCATTATCTAAAGAGACTATCGCTTTACTTGTATAGCGATCACTTAACTCTTTTAAAAATAATAATTTAAATGGTTTAGATTCCGCGGTAGCTTTAAGTAATCTACCATCTTCATCATTTCCAATGGTCCCAATAAAGCCTACTTCCTTGGTGTAAAGTAAAGCATTACAAGCAACATTAAAAGGAGCCCCACCTGGAAGAGTGGTTTTAGAGTTACCATCTTTAAAGATGTCCACTAGGATTTCACCAATAGAAATAAGCATATCTACTCCTTTTAAAAAGCCGAGAACTTGCTCGGCTTAAAGTTTAGTTGTTATTATTTTTGTTTTTTCTTCTTAAGGATGAAGAACAACATTAAGGTAAGAGTCACAGCAGCACCTACGATAATAATAATGGAGATGTTCCTACCAGCAGCGCCATCAAATAGAAGCACTGATAAGCTATTACTATAAGCACTGACAGAAATGTTATTGAGTTCACCTAAATATTGAATGGTGTGTCCTAAGTTATAATGTGAATTGCCATCAAAGACAGTTGGGTTAATGTTATACCAATCACCAGAACCAATTCTTTGGAAGTCGTCAGAGTAACAAACGATTTGTTGGGCATCTTCAGATAAAGTGTTATATGCGTTTAAGAAAGCCTTAACTTCGTCAGATGTAAGAACGTCACAAACGTTACTTCCAAGTTCTCCACCTCTAACACTTTCAATATATTGTTTCCAGACAGTATGTGCAGCATAGGAATCGGATTCATCAACGTGATCAAGGATTCTGTGTTCACCATCAGTATTAACGGAGTTACCTGCGTTATAAATAACACCATATTGGTTACCATCACTCTTACAAGTGGAGTTGATATAAATATCAGGATAAGTGATATAATATGTGCCGTTTGTGTTGGTTTGAACTGCAACATCAACGTGATATTCAGGTCTAGCAGCATAATTCACGGTTAATTCATCAAAGTAACAAGCAGACCAATCAGAATAATCATAGTCACAAATCGCTAATTGAATAGTTCTTCCTAAATAAGCTTCTAAGTTGATAACATGATAGACCATAGCTGTGGTATTAAATCCACTTTCAGCCATATTCCATGTATTTCCAGACATATTGAATGCTTTATTATCAATCCAAGCTAAGTCAGCTGCTTGGGTATCAGTGTTCTTTTGAGTTGCATCAATAACATGTAAGGAAGCTTTACCAGCCATCTTAATGCTGATAATGCCTGTACCACTTAAAACAAATGGACGAGAAATGAAACGATATCTTAATCCGTCAGAGGCAACAAAACCACCTTCACCTAAACCTTGGTACCATCCTCTGAAGAATCCGCCTTCATTATTGAATGGCATTTCTCCATCACCAGGACGAGTTGAGTATGTAGAGATTGCTTGATCGAAATGTTTTTCTGGTCCATAGTCACCATTAAAGAAGTTATGATCGAAATACCAGTGATTTACAAAACTTTCATTTGTACTGAATGAATCGCTAATATCACTAACGGTAGCAAAGAACACTTCTTTTTGAGATTCATTTTCAAAATATGTGTTTTGAATTTCTCTTCTTTTATTAATTTCCCATTCACGAGAATCATTTGATAAATGATTTAAGAAATATCTCATTGCATCACTTGTGGAGCTTAAGGTTTGATTAACGTGGAGATAACCAAAGTTAGCAAAGCCGTAGTCCTCAGTTGCAGGGTCTACAACTTCAACAAACATATCAAAGTCACCATCTTCAGCAGTTAATTCTGCAAATTTATCATCAGGGACTTTGAAATAACGTAAAGTCATTGGGTTTTCAACGAATGTGTTGTTATAGAAATCAGCAGTATATTCTCCATAATGGAAAACAAGATGCGTGTGGCCATTTGGATGTTTATCACCAAAATCTTTAGCACCACCTAATTGGAAGTAAACATATTGGGTACTTTGTTTCCATGTTCTAGAAGTTAATGTTCCAGTCCAGCCTTCACCGGTTTCACCGCGATAGAAAGGACTTAATGCTTCAAAGTAATAGCCATCATCACCCCAGAATCTGGCATCTACACTAGCGATAGAACCAGCAGCATCTGTCCAGTTAGTGAAGAATGATGATCTCATTGGAATATATGTGTCATGTCCTGCGGCATAGGAATGCCAGCCATCATCATGGACATAAACTTTTCCATTATATCTTTCAGCATTAGTCCAAGAACCAATAGGTTGTTGTTGGCTTATCCAGTTATCACCATCATAAAGTTGGAATTGCATAGTAGCAACGCCATCATATAAATCAGTATATGTACAACTATATAAGTCGTATCCACCATATGATTGTTGCAATTTTGTCATAATTGATGACTGCCAATTATCATAATCACCTTGTAGCTTGACATTCAACTTAACTGTGTAAGAGCCGACAACTTCAGATGGAACTGCATAATAAACAGTTGTTTCTGTTTCTGCACGAACTACACTAGCTTTAGTTTCTTGATGTGCACCAACGGCTACACCAACACCTAAAACAGCGGTAGCGACTCCCATGAATAAAATGTTTTTTAATTTCATTTTTCTTTTTTCTCCTTTCGTGGAAACGTTTCCACGATTGATGTACATATAATGTACTATAATTTTGCTTAAAAACAAAGCATTTATTTGTATAGGACAATCCTATTACAACCAGATTCAATATTTAGAGTGAATTTTTCACTCATTTCTGTTGGAAAAATAACATTACTCATTGATAATCCATTTACGAATATTTCAACTGAGTATTTATCTAAAACAATATAGATTTTTGTATTTTCTAACCTTCTATAAGGCATAATTCTTATGCCTTTTTTAGAAAATTCATCTTCTTCGACTCCAGTAATAGTTTCTCCAGACTCACTACGATCAAAATAGATTATATCTTCTATTAAATAGACCTTAGTGGACTCTTTTGTCCCTTTCCTGAATTCGAACGAAAAACTTTCTAAATCTTTAATATTTAATTCGATAACGCCAACACTTAATTCGCTTGAATACGACTTTTCAAAACTAATTTCTTCTACTTTCGTTCCATAAATGACAGGTGTTTGAAGCATTAAGTTATCTACGACTTCTACTTTTCTAGGGCAAGTTAGTTGACCCGCAAAACCGTACTTAGAACTTGGGTTATTTCTATCCCACATATTCATCCATGCGAAGAGAATATGTTCATCGTCCATAACTTGAGGAGCGTAGAAATCAAAGCCATAGTCCACTAAAGTCTTAGGACTAGTTGGAATAAACTTAAAGTCTTTATTAAAAGCACCTATTTCATATTCACAAGAATGAATATTTAAACAGTGACTACTTTCTTTAGGGAAGTTTTGCTCACTATATAGTAATAAGCCTAAATCTTCGTGGTAGTCACTACATTCAATCATCTCGCCTTCAGATTTATGAGTGAGGATATCACTAACAAACTTCCACTCTTTTAAATCTAAAGATTTAAATAATACAATTGCTCCACCATTATTAACTCTTCTAGTCGCGGCTAATAAATAGAAACACTCGTCTTTATAAAAGAGTTTAGGATCTCTAAAATCACAAGACTTATATTCTTTAGGTAAATCCTTTTCAGTAATAATCGCCCCGTGTTTAGTAAAAATAACTCCATCTTTAGAAGAGGCTAAACATTGAATTTGTCTAATCTTCTCAGGATCTTCGTTATTAATAAAACCAGTATATACAAGGTATAAGGTATCTTTTACTACTAAGCTTGTACCAGAAAAACATCCATCTTTATCAAATTCATCTCCAGGCACTAAAGCGTAAGGAAGATATTTCCAGTGAAGTAAATCTTCACTTACTACGTGTCCCCAGTGCATTGGCCCCCATTCACAAGAATAAGGATGATGTTGATAAAAGACATGGTAAAACCCGTTGAACTTTACAACCCCATTCGGGTCGTTTATCCAACCTTTATCTGCAGTAATATGAAATACTGGTTTATTATCCATTAATGTTCTCCGCTAAAGCGTAATAAATTGGGACATCAGCTGCATTTTCATAATAGGTGACAAAGTCATCAACAAAGAGTAAGCCCCAATCAGAGTCAGCGTTATCCACTAAACGAATCTTGATATTACGACCAACATAAGCGCTTAAATCAACTTTATATTCCCTCATATTAGCAGCGTAAACGCCATCTTCTGATAAATCTTTTGGATAACCAAGGTAGTAATATGACTTAGTCATATATTTAAAGGCTTGGTTATAGGTTCTCACTAATACTTCATCAGTATCAGCGTCCACAAATTCAATATAAGTAACTTCAGGATTCTTACATCCACCTAAGCGATAAGTAACATAGCCTGATCCACCTAAGGTAAATGCACTAGAAGTTAATGTACCTTTATTAGCTTCTCCAGCGACCCATCCGTTAGCGAAATAACTACCTTGCTTATTATATAAGAAGCATTCATTCCACCAGGTATAGTCTCTAGAAATACCAATGATATCTTGTCCACTAGCTGTCCAACCAGTTAAGTCACCAGTTTCAAATGTTCCATTAGTGACTTGGTAAATAGAAGTTTCTTCAACATACTCTAAAGCATTTGGATTATCTAAAGCACCTAAATCAATCGTACTGACATCTTCATAATATGTAATAAAGCTATCAACACAGATTAAGCCCCAGTTACTAGTAGCCTTATCAACAACTTGAATCTTCACTTCTCTTCCTAATAAGGAAGTTAAGTCAGCTTTATAAGAGATCATGTTCATTAAGTTAGATCCATGTCCCACTAAAGGAATGTCTAAATCATTAAACATGAAGTTTGTAAATCTTAATAATTCTTCACTAGTGGAAGCATCGATAATAGAAACGTAGCAGCTAAGTGGGTCTCTGCCACCAGACATTCTAAATGTCATATAGCCCGCTCCACCAACAATAAAACTACTAGAAGTTAATGTACCAGTGCCATTTTCATATTCTTCTCCTGAGAAGAAATAGGAACCACGTTTATTAAATGGAAGATTTTGATTTCCCCACCAACAAGTTTTAGAAGAGATAGCACCAATTGGTTTAGACTCATCATCTGATTCTAAAGTCCAGCCAGTTAAATCACCGGTTTCGAATGTTCCATTAGTGACTTGATGTTCACTAACAGGTTCTCTTTCATAAGTAGAAGCAATATCAATCTTGTAATATTCTTTGTTTTCCCAGTATGGAGTGTCTTCATAATAGGTTTCAAAGCTATCAAAAGTCATACAGCCTAATTCATCAGAACTGGTGTTATTATCCACGATCTCTATATAGAGATATTCCCCAACAAATTCACCTAAATCCACATAATATTGAATCATGTTTAATAAGTGCATCTTCATTGGAATGAATGGGAATTGTTCGTTTTTATATTGCACGTTACTAACTCGAGCAACTTCAATTGGCTCCCCGTCTTTCACCGCCATAAAGCGGATATATGTTAAGTTTTGATCACTACATCCACCAAGTTTAAAGGAAATAAATCCTCTTCCACCAAGCTTGAATGTGGATGATCTTAAAACACCGACCGCGCTTGGTTTATAGTGGCCGTAATGATAATTACCGTCTTTATTATAGGTAATGTTTTCATTCCACCATGTAGATTCAGCGTTAACTCCATCATGGGAGAAAGCTTCTCCACTAACAATATTCCATCCACCTAAAGAACCAATTTCAAAGTCAGGGTTCTTAATATGGTATTCATCGATTTCATCAACATCTTCGATATAGTGATGAACTTTAGTGTAATATTCGCCTTCTTTTTGAGGAGCGACATAGCCCACTCTAATATCATCAACACTTAAATATCCATAATAGACATCTCTATCGTTATCAACGATACGGATATAGCATTCTTGATTCGCGTAAGCACTTAAATCTAAGAAATATTCAAAGAAGTTATCTGTGTGATAAACACCAGACTTATATTTATCAACAGGAACATAATTTTCTGTATGTTCATAGAAGTATTGGTTAGTTTGTCTAGCGATCATTTGATCAGTAGAGGCTAAATATACCCCAACATAACACACGCTTTGCTCATTTTTACGTTCGGCGTCAACACCTTTTCCTTTTTTAATCGCACCACCTGCGAGCTTCATAGAAAGGATGCCATCACTTCCTAAATAGAAGTTATTGCTTCTAATTGCTCCAGTTCTTCCATGTGAGTAAGATAAATCAAAGCCTTGACCAGATAAATACCAATGACCAGTCTTATTATTATCAATTTCATTATGCTCATCATCATTAGCAAAGCTAAATTTGCTTCTACTAGAAACAGAGTCATCTGTGTAGGCATCACCGTATTCAATAGACCAGCCACTTAAATCAGAGGTTTCAAATCCTCCGTTAAGGACAGAACGGAATCCAGTCTTTTGTTCTTGAGTTTCCCCACAGCTTACTAGAGGTAAAGCTAATAAACTTGTACAAAGAAGAGTCTTAATATACTTTTTCATGTCCATTTACCTCCTATTTATCTGCAAGGTTACCAACATTATCGTAATATGCTGGTTCCACTTCATCTGAGAAGCAGCCCTTCATCTGGGTTACTTTAAACTTTGTTATTTTCATATTGCCGTTATTATCAAATAAGGAAATATAATCACTATCGCCATATCTTGGATAAATACGAGTAGTAAATGTCGCAACTTCATTAACGTAGACTTCAAGTAAAGAACGGTCCACTAAAATACGAACTTTAAATGTTCTTTCTTCGGTTGGTAAAATCCAAGTATCACCTTTATCGATATAAGTTAATAAAGTAGACTTTGTACGGTCGATATAAACTTTATTATCAGTAAATTTAATAGCGGTTCTTTCTGTACCCATGAAATTAGTGGTTGGGTTATATCTAACATAGACACCACTTTCATAGCCACCTTCAGGGGCAAGAGTGAATTCTGCTTCGATTTGATACATATCACTACGAACATCACGTAACATATCGGCGACTGAGTTAGCAGGAAGTCCACTTCCTTCATAATCAAATAAGACTTCTTTATATAAAGAGCTAATGGCCTCAACTGGTCTTCTAATGACATCTCTGCCGTTTGGAGCCAAATAGATTTCTACTGGCATAGCGAAGTTATGAGCCCAACCAGCGACTTTATTTTGGTCAGTTCCAGCGGATTTACCTTGAGCAATCGCATAAATAATAGAGTGGCCATCTTCATAGTTAGTAATACCAGAGGCTCTTTCTTCATCAGTTAAATAGGTGAAACCAGTTTGTCCGGTAAAAATACCCATGCCGTGGTCAAATAATCTTGGTTTAGGATCATCAGGAATAAATCTACATGTATCTTTATTAAATGTACCAATCCAATAATATGTATCCACCACAAATCCTTGTTGAGTGTATTGAGGGGAATCCATAAAGATATATTTAGTGACACTCTTATCTTCAGTGGAAATAGGAAGCATAATGCAGCATTCCCAGTGTTTTCCTTGTTCTGGATAATCGTGATAACTGACTTCAAAGGTAAAACCTTTATATTCCCAGTTTCTCATATCGGTGCTTCGATACATATTTGTGGAACCACCATGAGATTGATCCCAGTCATCCGCGACAGAAGTAGACACCATCATGTAATAGTAAGGTTCATCATACCAAATAAATGGATCTCTAAATTCTTCAATCTTTCCTTGAGACCAGTCGCTTGGTTGTACAAGAGTGTTCACATCTTCTACATACCAATCAGTTAAATATGGATCATCAGGGTCAACAGGATGGACATAGCAAACCGATTGATGAGAGAATCTTGAAGATTCTTCATAGGCTACATAAGTAGTACCAGCAGTAATAGTTAACCAAGGGACGCCGTCAGGTCCAATAACAGAACCACCAGTCCAGGCTCCTTCAGGGCAAGCTGGCTGACAAGGAGCAACCGCATCTTTAACATAACGCCAGTGAATCATATCAGGGGAACAAATATGAGCCCATCTAATTTGAGACCAGTAAGGTCCAATTGGGTTATGTTGATAAAACACGTGATACATACCCTTATAGTAAATTGGCGCGTGAGGTTCATTCATCCACACTGCAGGAGGAATCGCATGATATTGAGGTCTAAATCTATCTCCAGAATAGACACTGCTATCAAGTTGCACTTCGCTAAATGGTAATTCAGGAACCGCACCTTCGTCAGAATATCTAGTAAATAAATAATTCATTTGTTTTGGAGTCATAGAGCTATGATAAACTTCCGCTTCATCAATTAAGGCAGAAGGCATTTGTCTAGGAACACCAAATTCATAAATTGGGGAACAGTAATAACCAAAATATAATGGTTCACCACTTTCCACGATTCTTGTATTTTCTAAATCAGGGAGAAGCGCCTCATAGGCCACTTGTCCGTTAAAAGTTAAACAAATATAGCCTTTTTCGCCGTCAAAAGTCGCTGCGATATGGCTCCATTCATAAAGCGGTAAGGCGTTAATTGGATCATAAAATCCGACAAAGACGTATTCGCCTCGATCTTCATTATATAAATTCATTTGTAAGCCCCATAAACCAAGTCGACCATAACCAAATAGGAAACCTTCACCATTTTCCATATGTCCCCAGTCAAATAGAGAAGTCATTCTTGGATGACCCTTACAAATATATTGATCGCCATAACGATTTAAATTTTCAAATCCACGTGGAGCAACCCAAGTAGAGACAGTTAATTTCTTACTTGGAGCCTGATAATCTCTAACCGCGATTTTCGTAGAGAATCCATCCATGTATAAGGATTTTCCAGAAACACCTTGTTTTAATATAGGATCATTGGTCTTTTTAAATAAGCCATCCCATCCCGCCAATTGGAGTTCTTCTTCGTTTTGCTTAGAGAACACATAGTCAATAACGTAGTCTTTATTATTCGCATTATTTTTAGTATAGCTACCAGTAGTACTTTCAAAAGAAAATGAGACCGCTGGTGAACTTGGTAAGTTTCCTTGTGGAGTGTCTCCACTAGAGGAACACGCCCCGACTGCAAGAGAGGAAACAAAGACTAATAATGTTAATAAGTTTCTTTTTCTCATGATGGATAATCCTTTCTACATCTTTAGTCCGGCAGTGCCGAAACCTTTGACGATATATTTTTGTGCAATTGTATAAACAATAAAGATTGGAACAGTAGTTACCACTAACGCAGCCATAATTTGACCAGGAGAGATTGATGATCCTCCTTCTTGAATAGAAGTTAAGGCAGCTTGAATAGTTTCTAGTGGCCATGATGTATCTCCCATCGCTCGAGCAGGAAGCATCATTCTTGGCCAGACATAATCGTTCCACACTCCAATAAAGGAGAACACTGCGGTAGTGGCGATAATTGGTTTAGAAGTAGGAAGAATTAAATCAAAGAACATTCTAAATCTACTTGCCCCATCGATATGCATCGCTTCTTCATATTCCTTAGGAATAGAGGAGAAGAACTGTGTATATAAGAAGATGTTAAATACCGATATCATACTCGGTAGCATTACACCGATAAAATTCAAATTATTCCGTGCATTAAAGCCTAATAAATCATTCACTACTGAATATAGAGGTAAAATACTAGTCTCTACTGGCACCACTATTAAGAATAAGATAATGAAATTAAAGAATCCTTTACCTGGGAATTTGAACTTCGCTAAAACATATCCAGCTAAGCCATTGATAATGACATTAAAGACAATAATCACTGCCGCATAAATAATCGTATTAAGCGCATATTTCCAGATTTCTTTCTCTGCGAAGATAAAGCCATAGTTTTGTCCAAATACACTAGAGCTTCCAAAGTTAGGAATAAACATCATAATCGTGCCATAAGACTGGGCAATGCCGTCTCTATCCTTAGTGGAGGCTGCAAACATATATAAAAGAGGAAGAATAAAGGCTAAAGATAAAGTCGCACCGACTAGATAATAAACAATCGACCAAGCGATTTTCTTCTTGGATCTTTTCGCTCTGACAAAGTTAGGATCTAAAGCGTATCGATTTCTCATTTTTTCTTCTCTCCTAATAATTTCCTTTGTAAGAAGGTAATTGAGCCCATAAAGATAGTCATGAATAACGCCACAGTACAAGAATAACCAACATGGTTATATTCCATACCTTGTTTATACATGAATAAGCTAATGGTGACGGTCTGAGACTGATAGGTCGTTAAAAGCATTGGCTGGACCATCACTCTACACGCCCCAATAAAAACAGTAATTAAGATATAAAGCATGGTTGGTCTAAGACCAGGAAGCGTAATTGTCTTAAATCTTTGGAAGACATTTGCTCCATCAACTTTCGCTGCTTCATATAAGTCTTTTCTAATATTTCCAAGCGCGGAAAGGAAGATTAACATCTGGAAACCACATCCTTGCCAGGCTGATAAGAAGACAATCCAAATAATAGCGATATATCTAGTATTTAAATCATCGACTGGAATAATCTCTTTCCAAATATAAGCAGTAACACTTAAAGAGATCGCTACTGGAGCGAAGAAACAAACCTTAAAGATTGTGGTTCCTCTTTTTTTGTTATTAACAAATAAAGCAAGTAGAAGCGCCATACCAATTTGAATTGGGACCACTAACGCCACAAATAAGGCAGTGTTAATTAAAGCGTCTAAAATTAAGCCATGTTCTGATAACTCTTTCCATAATTGTCTAAAGTTATCAAAGCCGTCTCCAGCAATACCAATATCACTTGGTCTCATTAAGTCATAATCAGTAAAGGAATAACCTAAGGACATGAATATTGGTAAGATGACAAAGAAGAACATCATCACTACAGCAGGCGCTAAGAAGACAAACGCCATAATGACTTCGCTCTTATGATATTTTTGATTTTTACTCTTATGACTCTTAATCATGTCCGTGACGAAAACGACCAAGAAGAAGGTCATCACAATGCCAAGGACAATAAGAGTAATAAGTAGCATATATTTCCTTTAAATATTAATTATTTAATTTTGTCTAATTCAGATTGTAAGTAGGTCGCTTTGTTGTTAACTAAAGTAGCCACATCTTCACTGCCTAAAGAAGAAATAACCATACGGAAAGTATCAGAAAATTGTCTATATCCGACGGTGTCAGGACGTTTGATACTAGTTTTCTCTAATTGTTGTAATAAAACATCTTCAGCAGAGTTAGCTGGATAAGTTTCTTGAGCGTCAACGTTAGCAGGAATCATACCAGTCGCGTTAGTGATCTTCTTAGAAGATTTGGCACTGGTGATGTATTTTAATAATTTAATAACGTTAGTCTTATCAGTACGTGGGTTGTTACCAATCGCGTATGACCAAGAACCATTCGCACTGGCTCTAGTGACATCTTTTGGATAAGGTAATAATCCCCAAGAATTTCTATCATCTGGGAAGGTAGTTGTATAGTCTTTCATTAAAGGAATAGTCCAACCACTAGATAAGAGCATTGCCGCTTCACCTTTATAGAAGGATTGTTCTTCCACTTTATAATCGGTATAGCCAGCATCATATAAGTCTCTTAAGAATTGATAACCACGAATACTAGCAGCGCTATTAAAGATGCCTAAAGCTTGTTTTCCGGTTTCATCAACGAATCCACCACCAGAAGCATAGATAAATGGATAAAGTAAATAAGTAGCCATTTCTGAGTTATTATCTTTAAATCTCATAACTGCTGGAACAATACTTGGGTGTCTCGCTTTTAAAGAAGCACAGACTGATTTAAATCTAGCGTAATCCCAAGGACTATCAACGGTAATATCACTAACATCAATGCCAGCTTCTTGGAAGTATCTCTTGTTATAGTAGATACCGGCACTACTTTCTTGGATAGGGATGCCATAAAGTCTACCTTTATAAGTATTTAAAGTAACAAACTTCGCTTTTTCGTCAGCGCTAAATTGGTTAGTTAAATCATAAAAATAACCATAAGAGGCATATTCTGCACATTTAGGAGCGTCAAAAGTAATGATGTCTGGTAAAGTACCATTTTTCATGTCTCTTTGTAACTCTAAGTCATAGGTTGTATCACCCGCACTTCTAGCAACGAATGTCGCGGTGACTTTAATGCCATCTTCATTCTCACGGTTGAAGTCATTAATAATTTGGCTATAGGCCATACCTTCAACAGAGCCGATATCAACGTGGAATCTAATCTTTAACTTAGTGTTATCGTTATAATCAACATCAGATCCTCCACATCCTGTTAATGCTCCTAATGTTAATGCTGCTAATGGGGCTAAAATAAGTTTTTTCATAGTTTTGATCCTCCTAACTATTTAGTTGTTTCGCCTTTTATGAATCGGCAGTTGAACTTGGATAATGCATCCACTTCTTTGCCATCAATTTTATTAATTAATAGTTCCACACACTTCTTTGCCATTAAGTCGAGTGGTTGTTCTAGTGTAGTGATGTGATGGATATCGTCAAGGGCGAATTCTCCATCATATGACACCATCTGGACATCTTCTGGTGTTTTAAGCCCTAAGGCTTTCATGCGGTTATATAGGAGTGTCGCTAAGGTACAGCCTGAGACAAATACTCCATCAAATCCTTTGTGAGATTCAAATAATTCATCAATGAGCTTATTTTCTTCTCCGTGTCCGACATTCTTGTTAACGATGTTAAGTGGAAGATTATATTTCTTCATCACATCTTCATAAGCTTTTTCTCTTAGTGAAACTTCACTAACTTGATTTGGTTTAGTGCCAAGATAGGCAATTTTCTTACATCCTTTTTCAACTAGATATTCCACCGCTAATTTACTAGCTTCATAGTTATCAGTGGTCACTACTGGGATATCTTTTCCTAAATGTCTATCAATGGAGACGATCGCTAAGTCTTTGAATTCTTCTTCACTATGTTCGTAGTGAGTAACAAACAAGGCTCCGTCCGCTTCATGTTGCTTTAGTCTTCTTAAGATATCGTTTTCTTTTTCGATACGGTGCTGGCTAGTCGCTAGTAATAATGAATAACCTCTTAAGTCCGCTTCCTTTTCTAAGCAAGACACGAGTCGAGCGAAGAATGGGTGATCGATAACCGGAATAACAATCGCTAAGACATAACTCTTCTTTTGAGATAGTCTCTTACCAGCGATATTAGGAACATAATTTAATTCCTTAATCGCTTTATTAACTTTCTTTTTTGTCGTTTCAGAGATTTGAGGGGAGTTATTGAGTACGCGCGATACAGTGCCAATACCCACACCCGCTTTTTCCGCTACTTCTTTAATTGTTGCGCTCATAAAGTTTCCTTCTTTTTCCTTTTAACGGAAATTGTAACTAATAATGCTGTAAGTAAACTTAATGATGATAACAAGATTGATGTTGTCGCAATGTTTCCTCCACATCCACCTGTAGATAGAGTTGGAATCACTTCACTACTATTTTTAACATTCACTTTAAACATGACGAGGTCATTTACCTCAACTGTGTTTTCTCCTTCTTTAAAGCAATTCGCATTTATAGTTAAAACATAATCGTGAACATAATAAGAATTTGCACTACTAATCTCTTCTCCGTTAACTGTAACTTTGTTAATTTCATGACTACCAACGAAAACAGAGACATCTAAACCTAAATAAGTATTAACATCGTTAATGACAAAGGATTTAGACATATTAACTTGAACACTGACATTAATAGTGGATAAGGAACCAACAACTTTTAATTTATAAGTGCCGTTATCTAAAAGTGAGAAGTATTCTTCTTTAATATATAAGGTATCGTTAGTTTGACGATAATAACCTGGTTCTAATCTAACGTTACCAGTAGTTAAGTTATAAATTGCACTGACGTATTGAGCGATACCTAAATCAATCACTAATTCGCCAGAAGTATATTCTTTAGTTTGTTCATCTTCGATGAGATTAAGTGATCTAAAAGAAACTGTACTAGAGAAGACATTAACACCAAATCTACCAGTTAATGGTTCATTCTCTGATAAGTCATAATTAATAACTTCTTCTCCGTTAATAGAGACTTTGACGTTTCTACCACTAGTTTTTACGGTTAAAGCGATGTTAACTAAAGTAACATCAACAGCCCCGCTTCTAGTAAGCTCTCCGTGAGTAGACCAAAGTTTAACAACTTTTTCTCCAGCATCATAATTAGCCACTAAATAACTAGACATATCAGAGGCTGCTCTAAAGACTAACGCTCCAGCAGTGCCACTAACAATATCAAATCTACCAGTATAAGAGAAATCACTACCAGTCTCTTCAGCTAAAATAAAGCCGTTTCCTGATGCCTTTTCTCCAATTAAGGTGTTAGAGAAAATAGTCCAGTTACCAGAAATAATATTTTCCTTTTTAAAGGTGAAATCACTAGCAAAGTGAGAATCAGAAACACTCACTGAAATTACTTCTTCTTTATCATCTGCAGAAACTTTAAAGGAAGCGGTACCACCTTTAAGAGCGGTTAAACTAATTCCTTGATTAGAAGTAACTGCATTGACCACTCCTTCATTAGAGATTTCTTCCCAAACAAGGTCAGCTTGACCTGTGTACCAGCAAGAAACAAATTTAGAAGTAGATAAAGTTGTATCTAAAGATACTTCATTACTAGAAACATATAATGCACCTTCTCCAGGAGCGGCTTCTTTACGATAAGCAGATTCAATTTCATTTAATTCTAAATAATTAATTAAAGCATCATCACTAGCAAAGATTGCTCCAGTAGAGCCAACTGCTGCGGTGGTAACAAAATAAAATGGAACAGAATAATCTTCACAGAACACTTCTAGGCCACCATTATCACTTAAAACGTAGAATGTTTTAGTGTCGCTTTCACCTAAAATATGGGAAGCATATTTAACGTGCCAGTCAACATTAGTGTTAATACCTTTATCATCTAGATAAGTACGATCAACATAATAGCCATCGGTAACGTTCCAACCGAGTTGCATATATTCACCATCTCCAACATCTACTTTGAAAGTAATTGGAGAATTATTATTTGTTTTAATAGAAGCTTTTAATTCAAAGATATGAGTGTGAACATCTTTTAAGACATTTTCACTTTGTGAAGTAACATCTAAATTAGAAACACTAACGACGTTACTCTTTGCTAGATGTTCATTATCAACAGTGATAGGTTTTTGAGTTAAACGTAAACCAGTTTCACTAGTAGTAGTTAGACCATACTCAACAGGGGTGGTAAATCCACCATTCCATCTACCTCTTAAGTTCGCGTATTCTCCTGGACCAGTGCAGTAAGAAGCATTTAAATCACCAGAGAACCAGTTTAAGACGATGTCTTTGCCGTAATACTCACTAGTAGGATCACTAATATAGAAGGACTGAGAAGCATAAGAATCTGGACCAAAATCTAATGGTTTAAGTTTAGCTTCCATTTCTTCATAGGTATATTGAGAAATATCTACTCCATTTTCATCAGCGAAGCGGAGGCTGCCGCTATAAAAACCTAAAGAACCAAATAAATAAGTTCTAGATTTATTGGTTAAATAAGCGTGTTCCACTCCGTTTTCATCTTCTAAAACACCAATACCGATACATTCAGGATGTGGTAAATAGAATTTTCTTGTATAGGTCCAATTGATTAAATCGTTTGATTGCATGATCCAACCTCTATCTAAACCATAACTACTTAAGGTCATGCCCCAAGTTGTAACTTTGCCTTGTTCATCTTTTGCGGCAGGGAAGATTTTTGGATCTCTCCAGTCAATTTTTTCAAGGTTATAACCAGTCTTTTCTCTTTGATAGATAGTATCATCAAGATGTTTATCCCAAGTTAAACCACCATCATCACTTGTAATGATAATTTGGTTTTGCGCTTCAGCGTATCCTCCACATCGATCTTCAGTAAAGATAGCGAATAAACCATTACCATTTCCTTTAGGGAACCAGTTACGAGAATCAACTTCTATGCTCATACCTTGATAATAAGCAACCGCACATCCAGACCACATATAAGAAGTAGATCCATCATCATTAATGGATGGGAATAAACAAATTGGTAAATATTCAAAGTGAATTAAATCTCTACTTCTCGCGTGTCCCCAGAACATCGCATCCCAATATAATCCAAATGGATTAGTTTGATAGAAAACATGATACCAACCATCGTAATAAACTAAAGCGTTAGGGTCATTAGTCCACTTTGCGAATGGTTGAAGATGATATTGGTTTCGATATGGTTCAGTGAAATAAGAATAATCACTAACACCAGCTTGAACATCTTTTAATGTAACTGTGCCATTAAAAACATTTAAGCCAAGTTGACCACCAACATAGTTGCCATCTTTATTTAAATCAATAGTTGTGTAACTACCATCTTCATTAAAGAATCTTCTAATACCTTCTACATAAAATTCCGCGTAGGCGTGCGACTCTTCCACAGTCACCACGACTTTTAAGTTAATGTTAGAAATAGTTCTTACTCTTGGATTAATAAAAGCCCATTCACTTTCCATGACGTTTTTGTTATTACCAATAAAGTCACAGACATATAATTCGGTAACAGAATGTCCAATTCTAAAATCGATTAATTTAATATGGTTAGAGAATCTATCCATAGTGAGAACATAATAATGTTCATTTTCAATTCCACCAAAGACTAAGCCACCAGCTTGAGTGCCTTCGTTATAATATAATTCACCGGTATAAACAAAGCTTTCAGTAGCGTCAAAACTTTTATCCATTAAGACAAACCCGTCTCCACTATTAGAGACAGTCATGTCGTCATAAGCTTCTAAGGCTGATACTTCTTCTTTATTATTTAAAATAGAAAATACACCACCGAGTAAAAGTGCAGCGCTAAAAAATATAGGAACAAACTTATTTCTCATCTTTATTTCCCTCTAAATCAAATTTATAAATGGTTCTACCAGATTCTTTATCAAATAGATGAACATTCTTTCCGCTGAAGGAAACTTTAACTTTATCACCACTATTAAGTTCTGATCTTTCTTGAACAGTCACGTTAAATTCAATATCAGAATCATCTAATTTACATAAGATGTTTGTGGTATTTCCTAAGATTTCTACAAAACTCACAGTAGCCTCAACACCGCTAGAGCCAATTACAATATGTTCGCCTCTAACACCTAAGACTAATTCTTTTTCACTTCCATCTATATATTCATCTTTAATATCTTCTAATTCTTTAAGAGGTAACTTCACTTCTTTTGAGTTAGGTAAAG
The DNA here is from genome assembly GCA_017447165.1 of Bacilli bacterium. Lineage (GTDB taxonomy): Bacteria > Bacillota_I > Bacilli_A > RFN20 > CAG-826 > UBA2450. The sequence goes on along the minus strand of JAFSOD010000004.1, from coordinate 466,973 downwards.
TAATTAAGACATCTTTACTACCTGCTTTAAACTTCACCTCAAAGAAGTTCATTTGTGGAGTGCCAATAAATCCGGCCACAAAGGTATTAAATGGGTGATCATAAATCTCACTAGGAGTACCCACTTGTTGGATAATACCGTCTTTCATAACGACGATTCTATCACCCATAGTCATCGCTTCGACTTGGTCATGAGTAACATAAACGAATGTAGTCTTAACACGTTTATGCAATTTCACAATTTCACTACGCATCGAGGCTCTTAATTTGGCGTCTAAGTTAGATAAAGGTTCATCAAGTAAGAAGACTTTTGGATCTCTTACTAACGCTCTACCTAAAGCGACACGTTGTCTTTGTCCACCAGACATATCTGATGGTTTTCTATCTAATAAATGCGTAATATCGAGGATATCCGCAGCTCTTTTGACTTTTTCATCAATCTCTTGTTTAGAGTAATGGACCATTTTCATCTTTGGAACTGATTTATCGTTTTCGACTTTTTCTAATTCCGCGACAAGAGGTTCCACTTCTTCTGGAGTCTTAGCTTCTTTAATTTGTTTTTTGAGCTCTTTGATTCTAGCCTTATCCACTGTGTAGATAACGTGATGTTCTTTGTCTAACGCCACTTTAGGAATCTTTCTAAGCTTTAATCCATAGGACATATTTTGGTAACTATTCATATGTGGATATAAAGCGTAGTTTTGGAACACCATCGCGATATCTCTTTTAGAAGCATCAACGTTATTAGAGTAAACATCACCAATATAAAGCTCTCCACCAGTGATATCTTCTAATCCTGCAATCATTCTTAAGGTTGTAGATTTACCGCATCCAGAAGGACCAACGAGAACAACAAATTCTCCGTCTTTAATCTCTAAGTTAAAATCACGCACAGCAAAAGGAGATAATTCTTGATCAACTATTTTTTTCGACTCTTTTTTACTGTGTGTATACTCTTTGTAAATATGCTTAAGTAAAATTGACGCCATAATTAGGACTCCTTTGTTATGCTATGGAAACGTTTCCATATATATTTTAATTTATTATTACTACTAGTCAACACTTTTCATGGAAACGATTCCAAATATTTCTCTTTTACTAAAAGAAGGCAAAACAAAACAGAAGCAGTTTTACCCACTTCTGTCTGTATTAAATTAATCAAAGATTAATCAATTATTTTTGTTTCTTCTTTTTGAAGACTAATAAGGTTGTGAATGCAAGAGCACTAACTGATGCAATAGTAATGACAATAATCATTGTGTTGTTGTCTTCGGACATATCAAATCTTTGAATAGATCCACTTGCCACAGGGGATGGATTTCTTCCCATAAAGTCTGTGAATGATGTATCAAGTCCGGTAACAAAATATTTGCCAACAATGTAGTCATATTTTGCAAGTGCTTCTTCAACGATTTCTTTATCGGTTGAAGGTTCTTCATGATGGACAGCAAAAATTTCTACTAATTGTTCTTTGCCCTTTTCACTCACGCTTGCGTATTGGCCTTCTAATGTTGACCAAGCAGAAGCGGATGGTTTAGTTTTACCAGTAGCATTACATGTAATATCGCTGATAATTTTATTTGCAAAAGCAACTGCTGTTGGATCTAATTCTATGGCTGGAGCATATAATTGAACTGCTGTTTGTCCCTTATAAGCCGCGAATCTTGGTGAACTGTGGTTCCATGCAATAAATCTATGACTATCACCATCTAATGCACAGTTCGTAATCTTAGCGTTGCCATTTTCGAATTTAATTGTCCAAGAAGAACTTTCACTAACATCTTCAACCAATCCGATATCAGCAGCGCCTTCTTTAATCCATGCAAGATATGTGTCTTCAGAACTCTTCAAAGCAAATGATCCTTCAACAGAGCCTTCTTCTAATACAAAATCAAAAACACTGTCTGGTGCATCTTCATAGAAGACATAGGAACCAATCTTATTAGCAACACCTGATAATTGTGTTCCATCTGCTTCGCAAACAATTGCAACAGTATCGCCAACATTGACTTTATAAACTTTCTCATATGTTCCACTGACAACACTAACAACGGTAATATCATTGGTTGATACTTGATATTCTTGTCCATTAGAGTCAGTAGCATTTAATGTTAATTTAGCTTTACCTGGTCCAACAGCGGTATATGTATCTCCTGAAACAGAGAATACAGCTGTATTAGAAGAAGTCCAAGAATATGAAACAATGGTAGCTGAAGATTCTTCAGCAGGAGTCCAGCTAAATGTTGCACTACCACTTGCACCTTGTCTTAATAAAGTATCAGTAGGAGCAGTAATTGCAACTGTGCCACGAACAGGAACATCAGCAATAACCATTAAGGAGACAGTATTGTATCCTGAAATTGTTGGTGTCTTTCCTGTATAGCAAGCAAATCGAGGGTTGCTATTATTCCACCAAATTTCTCTTGCAGCATCAGCTGCATTTGAGATAATCATATAATCATCATATGCAATAACAAACCAAGATGCATTAGCACTCTTGCTTGAACTAGTGGATAATGTGTTTCCTGATGACCAAATTAAATAATCAGAACCATTTTTAAAGGCAAATGAACCAGTAACGCTTCCTTCTTCAACTGACAAGGAATATAAACCGACTGGATTAGGACTATAATCTGAGCCTATTCCATAATGATTAGAACCATCTTTATTAATACCAGATAATTCCTTCGCAACATCGCCAGAGTATAAAACAACATTGTCTCCAATAGCAAATTCATATTCGTTTGTAACATAGATTTTTCCAGATTGAACGGAATATTCTTCATCATTACTATCGGTGGCATTTAAAGTTACAGTAACAACACCTGGAGCAACAGCAGTATATGTATCCCCAGAAATAGATAAAACTTCTGAATTAGATGACACCCAAGAATATGATTCTATTGTTGCAGAGCTTCCAGAGGCAGGTGTCCATGTATAAGAAAGCGAGTCAGATTCTTCAACATTAATTATAGGAGAATGCAATTCATCAATTTCAATTTCGCCACGAGGAGTTGAAGATTCTTTGTAAAAGACTGCAGATTTAAACTCGACATACTTATTTGAAGTAGCTGTGATAGTAACATCAAATTCAAAAGTGAAATATCTTCCAGACCAATCAGATCCTCCAGGACGAGAAAAAGTAATTGTGCTGTTTGCTGCAAATGTTTCTTCTACGGAATCAATATCACTTGCACCAGCTTCGGTTCCAACAAGCAATTTTAAATGATTAACAGTGATGCTCGAAGCAGCGCCAACAGTAAGTTCTACTTTTGCTATGTCATTAACAGAAACGGTTGCATTAGATTTGATTAATCTAACATAATCTGTCACTGTTGATGGACTTGTGACTTTTTTTCCACCAATACGCCATGGATTCATTGAAATGTTACCATTAACTATCCATTCAACACCAGACTGGGTAATGCTATTATCGCCAGCATATTGGCTTCCGCTTCCAGTAATAGTTCCGTCTAAGGTATATTCAGGAACATAAGCAGCTTCCGCTACTTTAGCACTTCCGCTACCAACTGCGACTCCAACTCCGATTGCCATCGCTAGTCCAACGCTTAACGCAGCAATCTTTGAATAAAGTTTATTCATTTTGTTTTTTCCTTTCCGCCGTCTATATACGGCTAATTAGATTGAAATAAACAAAGCAAAAGATGTTTTAGCTATTAACATCTAGATGTTTAGTTCAAAACAATCATTACATATATTCTATTATGTAAATAGTTATTATGCAAAAGAAAAAGACGAGAATTTCTCGCCTAATTCAATTATCTAGATTTTATCTAAATTAATAAGTGATGGTTATTGGATTACCTCTAACGTAACCAGTTACTTCTAATTCCGCTTTGAAGCGTGATAAGAATCCACCAAAGTTGTTGAATTCCTTAAATGTTGCATAGTGATCATCGGTATAAGTACATACACATTGAGATCCATTACCGTAATCATTACCACTAAAACCAGTCGCCCAGGCTACAATACGTCCAACTTGTCTATTGCTTGTTGTGTATAATCCATTGGTGTCGATATCTAACTCATAATAAGTGATACTAGAGCCGTAATATGGAACAGCAGTAGCATATCCATTAGTTCTGTTATATTTAGATATACATCTAGCGTCATCTCCAAATAATAAACTTACCTCATCTTTAGTTGGAATGGTTTTATCACCAATTGAGCCAAATGTACCACCATAGTTAGCAGGAGAAACTCCAAAGGCTTGGAAATAGTTACAAACATCTACTGGCGCGGTAACAGCGGCTTCACTAGCAATCTCTGGATGTTCAGAAACATATTCATAAGAATAGTAGGTATATCTCTTAGTGGATAACACTATAGAGTGAGTAATATCAAACTCTACTGGAACATCAACGTAAGATTCTCCATCCACTAGAGTGCCACTATAAGTAGTAGGAGCAATACGATATTCATTAGTGCCTGTTGTCTTATAGATAAATTCAGATCCATGAGTGGTATTTAAACCAGAATAATAAATAGTAATGTTCTTTAAGAATAAGGTTGTATTACCAGATTCAAATCTAAAGTAATTAACTTTATAGGCTGATAAATCAATCGTTAAATCAATATTAGATGAAGAACAACTAATGGATATATGTCCATCATCGTAGTTATTCTCACCAAAACATAATCTAGGTGTTTCAGAAGCGGTGTTACTACTAGTGCTATAAGTTAAGCTGATGTGATCGATATCCTTAATAGCGTTGATGTTATATAACGAACCAGGAAGTGGTTCTTCACAACCAGGTTGTCTAGTTAACGGAATAAGTTTACAAATATATCCAGATTGTTTAACTGCTCTATAGTATTCAAAGTCTCCACTCTTGCCGTAGTTTCCAGTGTTATAACTACCAATGCCGGAAATATAAACACTGTCTTCATATAATTCTGGTGGGGTAGTATCAATGATTTCTGCAGTGTAAGTAGTGTTGTAGTCGCCATAACTAACAGTAACATCACATTCTCCAGCGGAGGATGAATCAAACCCACTAAAGGTTACTCTATTAGTGACATCAACCTGGATAGATGAATCATAACTATATGTAGCGAGAACTTGAGGATAATCGAATTGTTCACCTAAATCAAATTGAGTTTTTGCTCCTACAATTTCTAGTTCTGATACACTGCTAACAAAATACTCATAGGAAGCAGATATTTTCTTACCAGCTGAATTCGTATAATCCACAAAGACAAGACTATGATAATCACTATGCCAATATGGATCAAAACCAGAGAACTCAACTTCATCAGTGATATCGTATTCCCCATAGTAAGAAGTTCCATAAACTGTCGGAGAAATAAATTGTTCATTATAAGCATAGTATTGAACTGGGTTATCCACTCTAATAGAGGTAACTGTATTCTCAACTAAAATCTGAACGGAGTCAGTATAAATCTCTCCATTTCTTTCATAAGCAAAGCCTACAGTTTGATAACCTAACACCGAAGTATCTATATCACTAGTGATATAAGCATCACTAATAACTTGAGAAGTACCATCTTCATAATATAAGGTTGCGGTAAAATCAGACATTGTAATTGTGTCCATATAATGGAATGTCTTATCAGTGGTGACATATAAATAATCAATATTCTTTTCAGGAGTTACTTCTTCAATATCACTAGCGTGTCTAATTAATATTTGTAAGGAAGGGGTGCCGGTGTTGCTGCTACTATAGCAAGTAACATACCCCTTAACATCTGCCTTTGATCCATTATTTCTAATGCTTGTTATTTTGTTATTAATCGCTGTTTGCTCACTAATACTATTGAAGAATAATAAAACTTGTTTACTGTTATCTAATGTTGCATAGCATTGTCTAGATGAAGTTATTTCGCCAAGAGAGACATTAGTTAAGCTAACTTCTCTAGTTCCCATATAGCGGTAACTAGTAAAATCAGAATCAGTTCTAGTAGGTAAACCATTTATCTTCATAGATTCAACAGGAGATGGATTAGAGTCATAATCTTTTGTGACTACGCACTCTTTCATCTCACTCATCCCGTTATATAAAGTCATAGTGCCAGTTACACTAACAACTGATCCAATAGGAAAAACTTGTGCACTATTTATGTCATATAAGCATGTCGCTCCAACATTACCGTTTTTATCAGTGCTTTGGATAAATTGTTGAGCAACACTACCGGCTTTATTATAGAAAGTATCAGTAACTGTTCCCCAAGTAGTGACGTTTTCTATATCAGTTCCGCCATCTAGTCTAGAGACATTTAAATCATATATAGATTGATATTCACTATTATTAAAATAATAAGAACAATCTAAGCTATCTGGTTTAGCTCTACTAGCGAATGTTAAATCCACTACATTACTAGAAAAAATAAAAACAGTAGAGGCACAAAGTCCAATAGACAAGATAGACGCTATTAACAATTTTGTTTTCTTATTCATATAGCAATGTGATTATATCACAAATATATTTACTAAACATTCCTCGGCGTTATTTTTTAACGTATTGATATAATCAATAAGCTAATTTTTAACAATTTTCAAATCAAGATAATCAGCGGTTTTTAATCATTTTTGCTAACTTTCCGCTGATTATGTTGGATCGAATATTATTGTTTTCGCTTTTATTTCCAATACAAAAACAGAAGCGGTTTTACCCACTTCTGTCTGTATAATATTAGTTAACTAATCAATTATTTTTGTTTCTTCTTTTTGAAGACTAGCAATAATGTGAACGCTAATGCACTAGTAGCAGCGATAGAAACAATGATAATCATAGAAGAATTTTGACTAATATCGTTAGAGAAATCAATTCTTCCGGCTGGAACAATTGGAGTACGTCCATTAATGAAGTTACTTAAATCGTATTTTCCAGTTAAGAAGTCGTATCTTGCCATAGCTTGTTCGACAACAGTACCGCTTTCATCTCTATTAGCGTCTGCTAAGATAGTTTTTTGAGCAGCTGGTAATGATGGATATTTATCATTACTTGCTAAATCAGACCAAATAGCTTCTAAAGCATCATGATTATTATCTCCTTCTTCCCAACCAGCACACACTGCATCTGTTTGATCTAGTAAATCTTGAGCAAAGTCTTCAGCAGTATAGCTTTCTGCTGGTGCAATATAACCATTCATTTGAACTTGGAAACCGTTATACCATCCGGTAAATCCTTTGATAGTTATTTCAGTAGAATCCGCTACCGCAGCTTTAATTGCAGCAAATGCATCAGCATCAGCGGTTTGAGCAGCTTTCTTATAGAAAACTTGAACGGTTTTAGTGCCAACGGCAAAATTCATCTTAATATCTGCTGTTCCAGCATCGGATTCAAAACTTCCAGAAGTAAGTGTTGGAGTTCCAGTAACAGTAGTTAATCTTGAAGCATATTCAGCGGTTTCACTACCATTAGTAGCATAGACAACTGGGGTATCTGGTGCATCAAAAGTTCCAGATGCAATTGAAATACTAGCAGAACCAATTTCATATAAACCTTTAAAAATAGTGATACTACCAGTTACATGAAGAATAGTTTCTTTTTCAGTATATCCACTAACATCAGCTGAGCTGTTATAAATAACAATACCGTAAGCGCCATCCATAATGACTGGTCCAGTTCCATCTAAAAAACCAACATAGTATCCATAAACGTCAACTGATTCACTTGCGGATTTTGTATATAACACTTGAATTGGGTTAGCTCTACTAACAGAAACTGTTTGAGCAGAACTACTACCAGAAACTTCGCCTATAGAAGCGGTTGCAACAACGCTTGTTACGTTTAATGCTGGAGAAGCAGGGCTATAAGTCCAAGTAACTTTATCTGAGATATCTTTATTTCCTGCTGTTTGATAGTGACCAGTTGCCACTAATCCGGCTGGGCTCCAAGATTCACCAACATAATAGGCTGTTTTAGACATTGAACCAGTAACAGTAATACTTTCAAGAACATCTGCTGATCCAGAAGAATAAGTAATAGTAGCAGATGTAGGTCTAACTTGCTCTGTAGGATTGATTACAAACGCTTGAGATTCTTCTCCGCTCCAACTCAAACTGCCTTTAGTTGTTGTAAACGAAATGGCTGTAATAGTAACTCCTGAAGCAGGTGTTACAGTAATATCATGGTTTGTATACCATCTTGGAGCAGTAGTATAATTGGCAACTGCATTAGTGCCACTGCCTTTAGTTTGAACAAAAGTAACAATAGAATCAGACCAAGTATGAGAGACATATACGTTTCCCTCTTGTACCGAGCTAACGTAATTATCACTAAAACTGAATGTGTCACTATCAGCTTTAGCCACTCTAGCCTCTTTTGAACCAACAGCAACTCCTACTCCGATTGCCATTGCTAGTCCAACGCTAAGTGCGGCAACCTTTGAAAAAAGTTTGTTCATTTTTCTTTTCCTTTCCGCCGTAATAAAAACGGCTATTTTGAACAAATGAAACAAACCACATAAAATAAGCAATTTTTAGATTCAAACTAAATATTTTGCGCATTAACATTTATTGAATCTATAAATGCTTTCGGTTTGTTATCGTCTTCTATTTTACTTTTATATATAAATATAAGCAACAACTAAAATCCGTTTCAGTCATATAAAACGAAAGACATGAAACAATTGTCCCTTTTAAGAGTAGTGAACAAAACATAATCAATCATTTATATAAAGATATATAATATTTGTAAGGGATTATATATGAGTTATACAAGAGAAGACATCCATTTAATCGTGGAGAAACAAAGAGAATTTTTTAATACTGGGAAAACTTTAGATGTGATGTTTAGAAAGGCACAACTAAAGAAATTAAAAGCGATGATACTTGATAATCAAGATAAGATTGCTAAAGCGTTACATGAAGATTTAGGTAGGTCAGAGATGGAATCGTATCTATGTGATATTGGTCCAACTGTGATGGAAATAGATGAATATTATAAAGGTACTAAAAAATGGAATAAACCTGAAAAACATTTCTCTGGACTAGCCTGTTTCCCTTCAATATTCACTCGTGTATATAAGATGCCTTATGGAGTTACTTTAATAGTCTCTCCATTTAACTTCCCAGTTTTATTATCTATAGGTGTACTTGCCGCTAGTATATGCGCAGGTAACACTACCTTAGTTAAATGTTCTAGTAAGAGTAGCGCCACTACTGCAGTATTAAAAGAAATAGTCGCAAAAACTTTTGATGAAAGTTATATAACCGTCATAGATGGAGGTCATGATGTTGCTGACTTCTGTTTAGAAGAGCGTGTCGATAAGATCTTCTATACTGGTTCCCCTAAAGTCGCTAAACACGTGATGGAACTCGCAAGTAAAAACTTAACTCCTGTCGCCTTAGAGTTAGGTGGAGAAACTGGTAACTGGTGTATCATTAGAAAAGATGCGAACTTAAAAGACGCAGCGAGAAAAATCGCCTTCTTTAAGATTCTTAACTCTGGACAAATCTGTATTAATATCAACCAAGTCGCAGTAGCCTCTGAAGTTGCGGATGAATTTGTAGAAGAACTTAAAAAGGCTATCGTTAAACAAATTGGTGAAAAGCCATATCTAAATGAAGAATATCCAAAGCTCATAACTTCTAGAGCATGGCAAAATATCGTAAGTGAAGCAGAAGAATATAAAGACCGTATTGTTTTTGGAGGAGAAGGAGATATCTCTACTCAAAAATACTCTCCTACTATCATCTATCCTGTAGACATTAATGAGAAGATTGTCCAACATGAAATCTTTGGACCACTACTACCAGTGGTGAAATTTGATGATGATAAAGTTAATGACTTATTAGATGTTATTGCTTCTAGAGAGCACGGACTAGCTTTATATATCTTTACTAAAAATAAGAAATGGGCCAAGAAGGTAATGAGAACTCAGCAATATGGAGGAGGCTGTGTTAATGAAGTCTGTCTCCATATTATGGTAAAAGGAGTGCCATTTAACGGAGTGGGTCACTCTGGTATGGGAGCCTATCACGGCAAATGGGGATTTAACGAATTTACTCACCCAAGTACAGTCTTATACGGCAAAACCAAAATGAACTTATCTTTAAGAGAACATCCTTACACTAATAAGAAAAAGAAATTATTATCTAAATTCTTAAAATAGGGGGTATACATATGCTTATTCCAAGTATTTTATTATCAGTGAGCTTTGTATTTGTCTCTTGGTTTTCTTATGAAAAATGTAAAGCTTACTCTATTAAAGCAGTCATTATTAAATCTATCTGTTCACTACTATTTATCGCTTTAGCAGGTTACTGCTTTTCTCAAAGCGGATATCATAAATTTTCTATTGCCTCGATCATCGCCTTAGTGTTTGGAATGATTGGCGATATCGCTTTAGAACTCAAATGTGTTTATAAAAATAACGACCGTAAATATACCTATATCGGTTTTGTTGCCTTTGCTTTAGGGCATGTAGCTTATATCACTGGTTTATTCTTAGAATTATATAACGATCAAATAGTCTTATATTTCTTATTACCAGTAGTGTTCGCTATTTTAGTGGCTTTGATCTGTATCTTAATAGAAAAGCCTCTTAAACTTAATTATGGAGAATATCGATTAATCGTCTTCTTATACGCTTTAACACTATTCTTTGATTTAGGTATATCTTTCTCTTTTGCTATTATGACAAGCTTTAAATATATCCCTCTAATATTAATCTTTGTGGGTATGTCTTTATTTGCTTTATCTGATTTAGTACTTAACATCACTTATTTTGGTGAAGGACATGAAAAGCCAATTGATTTAGTGAGTAATACTTTTATGTATTATATCGCTCAAAATTTAATTGCCTTATCTATCTTGTTTTTATAATTAAATATACTCAATTGGCAAACAAACCAAATTATCGCGTAAATATAATTTTTCTGGATAAGTACATAATATAACTCCAAGAGCTCGGTGTTTATCTATATCCATATCTAAAACATCAAATTCACTTGCCATAGAAGCTGAAGGGGATTCAGTATCTTTGATTTCAATCGGGTATAATTTATCACCTTCTTGAATAATGAAATCAATTTCTCCTTCTTTTTCTTCTTCAACAACATTTCCATCTGTTTTAATTCTTTTCTTTTTCTTATCTTTCCCTTTGTAATAAAAAATTGAAAAGTCATATTTTTCTCCAGCATTAGAAAAGCTTTTAATTAGTTCATTAACTACAAAGGTTTCAAATAAATGCCCTGCCATATGTCCATTTTGAGCGGTCTCTTTTGTTAACCACCTAGTTAAATAGCACGCTAAACCTGTGTCTCTGAAATAAATTTTTGGAGATTTTATAGCTCTACTTAAATGTGAATTATAATATGGCTTAAGTAAATAAATAATATTGCTTCTAACCAAAATGCTTATCCAAGCACTTATTGTTTTCTCATCAACACCAACTTCACTTGCGATATTAGAATAAGAAAGAATATTACCTGTTCTAGCAGCAACACATGTCATAAATTTCATAAATGTTAATAGATTATTTGTGTTAATTAAATCAGCCACATCTCTTTCTAAATAAGTACTAACATATGATGAATAAAAATCTTCCCATTCTTTTTCTTTGTTTTCGTATAATTCTGGATATTGACCACGATGAATTATCTCCCAAATATCTCCATATTTTTTTATATGTTTTTCTCTTTCTGACAAATATTTTTCTGTAGGAATAAAGTGTTTATTAAAATCAACATCATTTATTTCTCTTAATGACAACCCTGATAATTCATTAACGCTTACTCTACCAGCAAGAGTCTCTTCTCCGTGATGTAGCTTTAACTTTTGACTGCCTGAAAGAATATAAGATCCATATTTTAATTTATCATTTTCTATTTTATTTTTTATGGCTTCAAAAATAGATGGAACTTTTTGTGCTTCATCAATAAATAGAGGTGTACCTTGTTTGTTTAAAAACCCAAGTTCATCATCTACCGCTGTTAATCTTAATATTTTATTATCGAAATTCACTTTTTTAACATTTGCAAAAATATGATCACAAAGCGTTGACTTTCCAACCTGCCTTGCCCCGCTTAATGAAATTGCAATGTTATTTTTAAATCTTTTTTCTAATACTTGGGAAATGTGTCTTTTAATCTTATACATACCATTCACCTCTACAACAAAAGCATATCATTTAACCGCAACAAAAAAAAGAAAAATCTTGTCTTTTCCGGAGTCGGATTCCGGATTAGACAACATTTTTAACGTTTACTATTCCTTTTTTCACCCTGCTAGAAATATATCCGCTATTGTCTTTTATGAACAGAAGGATAATAATCTTTGTTTGTTATGATACCGACAATTATTATTGTGTGCTCTACATTCTTACTAGTAATTCTATCTATTCTATTTTTCCCACATATAAAATTAGGAAAGATTAAGTTAGATACTTACTGGATGATAGCGTTACTCGGCGCAATTATTTTACTCGCTTGTAGTTACGCGCCTATAAATCAAGTTGGAGAACAACTTATAAGTTCTAGTGCAATTAATCCTTTAAAGATATTAGTCTTATTTTTCTCTATGACTTTAATATCCATATTCCTAGATGAATTAGGGTTATTTAGATATCTCGCTAGTGTTGCAAGTAAAAACGCGAAAGGTAAACAAATCACCTTATTTTTACTCTTGTATCTATTAACATCAGTACTTACTGTATTTACCTCTAACGATATAGTGATCCTTACTCTTACTCCATTTATCTGTTTCTTTTCTAAAAGAAGCAAGATTAGTCCTATTCCTTATTTAGTAGCAGAGTTCACCGCTGCTAATACTTGGAGTTTGATGTTTGTGATTGGTAATCCTACAAATATCTATTTAGCTACTTCTAGCGGTATTACATTTGTTGAATATCTAAAAGTTATGGCTATCCCTACGTTAGTCGCGGGTATTGTAGAGTTATCACTACTACTATTAATCTTCCATAAGCAATTAAAGCAACCTCTTCAATCTAACGATATCGTTTATCCTATTGAAGATAAGGTTCCTGTTATTGTGGGATTATCAGTATTAGGAACTTGTTTGGTGTTCTTAATTATTTCTAGTTATATCAATTTAGAGATGTGGCTTATCTCTTTAGTGTGTGCAGGAACACTTTTAGTGTTCATGCTTATCTACTCTTGCTTTAAAAAGAGTAATTTTGTTCACGTTAAAGAAACTGGTAAAAGATTACCATATCAATTAATTCCGTTTTTCTTATCAATGTTTGTCATTGTGGTCGCCCTTAATGAACAAGGTATTGCTAGTAAAATAGCAGAACTATTAGGTAATAATAATTCTACTTGGGTATATGGTTATTCTTCTTTCTTAGCTTGTAATTTAATTAACAATATTCCAATGTCTATTTTATATACAAATATCGCTAGCTCTTTACAAGGAGTAGCTTACACCAAAGCAATATATGCTTCTATTATTGGTAGTAACATTGGCGCTTTCTTAACTCCAATTGGCGCTTTAGCTGGTATAATGTTTACCGACTTAGTAAATGAAAATAATGTGAGATTCACATTTATAGATTTCATTAAATATGGAGTAATTATTTCTATTCCAGTTTTAACTGTTTGTTTAGGAATGAGTGAGTTATTTATCTAATAATTGATTCCAAAATAGTCTAAATAAGATTTAACAGTGTCCTGTCCATCTAAGCAGGTGTCTATTAACCATCCGTGTTCTTTATCCCAATTTTTAAGACCACGATAATAGAACATTTTTTTACTATCAAGAATGATGAAAGGAACAATATTATTTTTTAAACATTCCTTAAAGGCAATAATTCTACCAACTCTTCCATTGCCTTCCTGAAACGGATGTATTCTTTCAAAATTCACATGAAATTCTATAATTTCTTCAATAGTGTGTTTTTCTTTTTTATTGTATTCATCAACCAACTTTTTCATTTCTTGTGGCACTAATCGTGGAGGTGTTGTATTAATATCACCAACAGCATTTTGTCTTTTTTTATAATCTCCTACTGCAAACCAAGCAAGTCGCGAATCTGATGTACTTGTTTTTAATATCTTGTGAAGATCTTTAATAAAAGGTTCACTTAACTCATAATTAGCAAAATCAATAGCTTTATCAATCATTGAAAAGTGGTTTATTGTTTCTACAATATCGTCAACTTTAATTGATTCATTTGTTTCTATCCCGATAGTTCTAGTTTCAAATATACATCTAGTTTGATCGTGAGTAAGTTCGCTACCCTCCATATGATTGGAATTATATGTTAAATCTATTTGGAGTTTATGGTAGATGCCACCTTTGATGGAATGTTTCTTTTCTTCCTTTAATCTTTCAAGCAAATAATTTTTATTCTCTTTTTCGTTTATCCTAACAGGCTTTTTTGCATCGGTTGGTATTTTCCACATTCCATTTTCAAATATTGCACCTTCCACTCTTCCATGAGAACAATAATTGCGGACACTTCTTTCTGAAATATTCCATAAAATGGATGCTTCTTTAATATTTATATAGGCTTTCATGCTTTTATTTTATACTAATCGGCAAAAAACACAATAATTGTATAAAGTTTTATGAATTTTGCCGATTGCCACTATCACTCTTGGGATGAGCGAATTATTTATAAAGTAGATAATTGAACTTTCTTCTACTATCGATAACTCGATATATAACAACTGAATTATTTTCAACTGTGTATAAAGCGATATATCGATTATTTATAATATGTTTTCTAACGATAAAAGGGAAAGCTTTAGGCATTTCAAAAACAGAATTTCTCTCGGGAAACGTCTCTAAACTGTTTAATGCGCGGTAAATATCATTAGCAAGTGTAATAGCAGCAGCTTTAGAAACACGCAAAACAAATCTAACGCATTCAGCAATATCAGATTGAGCTAAAGATGTAATTATAAGATGGTATTTTTCCATTTTTAGCCTTCTATTATTTTATTTATTAATGCCTTTGATTCTTCAATAGAGTAATCTTTTTCGCCAGCTAGACGCGCTGCAAAGGATTCTAAAACCATTTGTTGTGCGCGAAGTTCTTGTTCTCTTTTTTCAAATGATTCTATATCCATCACGACAAGTTCACCTTGGCCGTTTTTAGTTAGATAAATAGGCTCACCTGTTTCTCTACATTTTTCCACGACATCGTTATATTTTAGTCGAATATCAGCAGACGCCATTATTGTCATATAAACACCTCACATTATAAAATTTTTAGAAAATAATTATAAAATAATGATATCTATTTTACAATAAATACTATTCTTTGGTTTTATATTTTTATTATTTTTATATTCATATAAGATATTCTTAATGAGTAAAACAAAGAAATATCCTGAGATTAGTCCTTATTTACCAGTAAAAAGAATTTGGATATCTTTTGCCTTTGTTATTTGGACTGCTGCTTTTATTGTGAAGTTTCTTCAAAAAGTGAAAATAATTAAAAAGAATAAACTCCCTAAGCCACCTTATATCGTATTATCCACTCACGCTTCAATGTTAGATTTTTATATTGCGTTAGCCACTACTTTCCCTCATAGGGCGTATTGGATTAGTACAGTAGAAGAATTTATTCCACGCTATTTTATTTTTAGACATATAGGTGTTTTAGCGAAACGTAAATTCTCTAATGATCCTAGAAGTGCGCTTAAATATATGGAAGTACTCCAAAAAAAGAAAAAACCATTAATTATCTATCCAGAGGCGAGATATTCATTTACTGGAGAAAATGAAAGAATAGATAAAAGCTTGGGAAGATTTATAAAAAAGGCTAATGTACCTGTAGTTTTTATTAAGTGTCACGGAGACTATCTCCATCTCCCACAATGGTCTGATCGCAAGCAAAGAAAAGTAAGACCAATAATATCAGAAGTAGAAACTATCATTTATAAATCTGATTTAGAAATAATGACTCCTGAAGAGATTCAAGAAAAGATTGAAGCTCAATATGATATGTCTGAAGAAAAATGGGCTTTAGACCATAACATCTTAAATACCTATGAAAACCGTGCGGTAGGCTTAGAAAGAATCCTCTATAAATGTCCTCACTGTGGAGCGGAATTTGAAATGTCATCAGAAGGCCACTATTTAAAGTGTAATAAATGTAAAATCATTTATGATTATTTAGAAGATGGTCACTTAAAATGCACGAACGGAGAGACTAAATTTGATTTTCCATCTAAATGGTATAAATGGGAAAAAGAATGTGTGAAACAAGAAGTTATAAAAGGTACTTATCACTTTGAAGATGATGTGAGAGTAGAAAAACTATTAGGAGCGAAAATCGGTTTTGTGCCTTTAGAAGGTGAATATCATCTTACCCACTCCGTTAAAGAAGGAATAATTGTTAAAGGTAAGAATAACGAAGAGTTCTCCTTTAATAGACCACCACTACATAGTTATGGCATCCATATTGAATATAATTATTTAGATAGAGGGGCATTTTTAGAATTAGCCACTAACGATGATACATATTTTGTCTATCCTTTAACTAATTCAAAAGCGTTAACAAAAATCCACTTTGCAGTGGAACATATATATGACTTATCTAGAAGTAAGTTTATAGAATAAAAGATCAGGAATCGATCTTATTTTTTCTTCTTTTTGCTTTGAGCTTCTTCTTCAGAGATGTCCTTGAATTCGTCTTTATCTTTTTTTCCGGTCGTCTCATTATAGAAGTTAACGATAATAGAAGTAATAACCGCGACAACGACAATACCGTAAATACCCATAATCGCAGTTAAGGCTCTTCCTACTGCGGTAACGACTTTAAAATCACCAAATCCGATTGTGGTCACTGTAGCGAATGAATGCCATAAGCCGTCAGAGAACGTTGGAATCTCAGGTTCATAAATCGCTAGTAATAAAGAGAAACCTACCATAATGGTAACTAAGCCTAAGATAATCTCTAAAGCGTAGGTTCTCACAATAATCTTAAATAAGACTCTTAATTTTAATCTATTAGTCGCAGTGGAAATAACTTCTAAGAAAGCAGAAACCGCGATTAAAGTGCAAAGAATAATAACTGGGTTAGCAACCTTTTCCATCTCATATGGGATGAATAAACCAATAGAAAGCAAGATCGCAAAAACAATAATAATACCGTTAAGGATAATGCTTCTTGTCGAGTGGTTTTGTACCAACTTGAAAATACGAGAAATAATAATGGAAGTACAATAAAGCCCACCAACTAAAGAGAAGAAATAAGGATTCTCTTTACCAAATAAAATAATAAGGCCTAAAACGACATTAAGTAAAAATAATGAAGCAAATCTAATAAAGTTAAGTTTAGTTCTTTCTACAAAGAACGTCACAAGTCTAGATAAGCCTTGGATAATGAAGATAACTAGTAAATATTTACTAGCCGCATCCATATTGCCGCCTTGGATTTCATTGATGGCAAAAATAGAAAACGCTAAAACTAAAGTGGAAAAAATGCTACCTAAAATAATGAGAATGATTCTCACAATATCATGATCTAAGACAAATTTCTTTTTTGCTTTTTCTGCCATAATCTTTACCTCATAAATTATAGTGATTTTACATAGTAATCAACAAGTATAAGTTAGATTAGATTCTATTTTTGTTCTGGAAGTTCAGAAAATCTCTTTTTGATATGTAAAATTTCAAAAATAATGTTCGCGTAATGGGCACGCTCTTGCCTATTGAAGGTGATAAGGAAAGTGCAGGTGAAATAGACCACTACAACTGCCACACCATCAACTATTAATTTAACAAACATCTTGTCATTTAAAGGCATTAAGAAGTGTAAGCCAAGACCGATACCAACAGTAATTAAAGCAGTAATACCACTACGTCCATAAACAGACATGAAATAATGAGATAAAGATAAATGCAAATATTTCTTATACACAACGTTATTAAGCACAGCACCAATAACACCTGCTATAAAAATAGCAAGAGATGCACCTAACGCGCCCATAAAATATGACATTGCAAATGAAAGACCAACATTTAGTGTTGCGCGGATTAGATAAACAATGGCGAGTGGTTTAATATGGCCATGCAAATACATGGCGTTATTAATAGCAATTTGTGGAAGTTCAATCAAATTGAGAACGCTAATAGCAATAATACAGTAATAAATAATCAAATAATCTTGTAGTGGGTGAACAGCACCTGGAGCAGTTGCAGCTTCAAGCATCCAAACTTGAACAAACTCATTTCCTACAGAAACAAAACCCACAATAATTAAAGCAATGACGATAAATTGGAGTTTACCAATTTTTTCAACAAGTGGTTGTAATTTTTTTCTTTTTTCTTCATCAGTTACACCTTTATCCGCCCTAGCAATCTTAGCCATAAAGGAACCAGAGAATGCTTCACCAAACATAAATATATATGTTTCCATAGTGGAGACTAAAGTGAATAAAGTAACTTGGAAAGCATCAGAAACAACACCTAAGATAAATGGAGTAATAGTAATTGTTAATCTTGAGCACATCGCAATGATGAATCCCCACCAAGAGAATGAGATAACATCTTTACGTTCATTCTTAGAAATGCTGTTACGAAGGGTTAATCTTATCTTTAAGTAGGTACGCATATAAATAAAGCGCAACACAATAGCAAATAATCCACTAGCGACATTAACACAAACAATACCAATAACGCCCCACCCTAAATAGATAGAACAGATAGACATGCCTAGATATATCAACTTTTGAATAATATCAAAAGTCTTAATCATGCTGAATTTTTCGTAAGTCGCGATAACACCATTAAAGACACTTGATGGCAAGCAAATAATTGAATAGCCACCAACAATTAAGAATAGGTATTTTAATGTGTTAATTTGATCTGGAGTGTATGAACTCTTAAAAACATATGGTGCAGAGAAGAATAATGCTAAAACAACAAAGATGAAAAATACATCAGCAATCAAATAGAGCTTAAATATACCGGCGGTGAACCTTTCAACACCTACTTTATCGTTCGCAGCTCTTAACTTAGCAAGCTTGGTTGATATCGTCTGACTAAGACCAAAGTCCATTAAAAAGAGAGTGACAATAGAAGTACATAAGCCATATAAGCCATAGTTGTCTTCACCAACATGCTTGATGATAATTGGAGTTAAAAACAAACCATAAAAGACGCTAATCAAAATAGCAACATAACCAAGGATCGTTCCAAGGGCGATGTTCTTTTTACTCTTGTGTTCAATACGTTCTATGTTTGTTTCGTCGCTAATTGCTTTCTTCATAATAACCCTTTTAAGCGCACTACCGATTATACAGTTTTGTATAAATTTGTAAAGTAAAGAAAAAAAGCAACTTTATAAAGTACTTTTATAATTTTATGCTCTTTAAATGGGGAAAAATAGACATTTTTCAGAAAATTAAGCAACTTTTGCAAGAAAAAACCGCTATTTCTAGCGATTTCTTATTTTACTTATATTGTCTTTCCAACCAGTTCATGTACTCGCCACTTTCAACGTGTTTTAACCACTCTTGGTTTTCAAGGTTCCACTTAATTGTAGCCTGAATTCCAGTGTCGAAATTGTGTTCTGGTTTCCATCCTAATTCGGTCTCAATCTTAGTTGGATCCATTGCGTATCTAAGGTCATGGCCAGGTCTATCTTTAACATAAGTGATAAGTGTTTCTGGTTTGCCTAATGCCTTTAAGATGGTCTTCACTACTTCAAGGTTAGTTCTTTCATTATGTCCACCGATATTATAAACTTCACCATCTCTACCATGTCTAACCACTAAGTCAATCGCGGTGCAGTGGTCACCAACATATAACCAGTCTCTAACGTTTTCACCTTTGCCGTAAACTGGTAATGGTTCATTTCTAAGAGCCTTTTGAATCATTAAAGGAATGAGCTTCTCAGGGAAATGATATGGTCCATAGTTATTAGAGCATCTAGAAATAGTGACTGGTAACTTAAATGTTCTATGATAAGCAAGAACTAATAAGTCCGCACTAGCTTTAGAAGCACTATATGGGCTAGAGGTATGAATTGGGGTGTCTTCATGGAAGAATAAATCAGGTCTATCTAGTGGTAAATCACCATAAACTTCATCTGTAGAGACTTGGTGATATCTTTTTATTCCATATTCTCTACAAGCATCCATTAATACTTGAGTACCTAAGATATTTGTTCTTAAAAAGATTTCCGGATTCTCAATACTTCTATCAACGTGAGATTCGGCGGCGAAGTTAATCACGTAATCAAACTTCTCTTCTTCGAATAATTTAAAGACTGCTTCACGATTGCAAATATTTTCATGTACAAACTTAAAGTTTGGCTTTTTCATAATTGGAGCTAAGGTTTCCATATTGCCAGCATATGTTAAAGCGTCAATACAGACATATTGGTCATTAGGATACTTATTAACCATAATATGAAGGAAGTTTCCTCCAATAAATCCTGCTCCACCAGTAACTAAGAATTTTGCCATTTTATTTCTCCTCCTTGTAAGGTCCTAATATATTTCTTTTCGCGTCTTTTCGACCTTTTCTTATCATTTTAAATTTAGCGTGTTTACTCTTCTCGTAAAGAAGAATCTTTATTCTATCAATAATAATGTCATGTTTATATTTCTTTTTATAAAAATTTTTATTTCTTTTATATAAATATAATCCGTTTCGATATCGATAATAATATCTCACTAATGGATGATTAAGCGCAGTGACTTCTTTACCCATTAATTTATGGGTTTCTGGATTGCCCATTTTATGGGATAAAGATACTTCGTTAATATAGCCAACTTTTTTACCAATTGAGTAGAATTGCTCATCTAAATCAAAGTCAACCCAGTCGATAAATAGTTCTTCTTTGAATCCTTCTATTTTTTGATAGTCTTCATTTTTAATGAAGTTACCGGAAGTTAATAGGAATTGTTCTTCCACTAGCTTTGCTTCAGTAGACTCACTATTGAAGTTCAGACCAATAATTGCATATTCATTTGAATACTTTTCAATATATTCTTTAACAATATCTAATTTATCAGTTGGGAATACTGAATCTTGATCCATGGTAAGCGTGTAATCTGATTTATCTTTAATAGATAACACTAACCCTTCTTTTAAGGCTTTTGCGATCCCTTTATTTCCATTTAAAGAAACATATTCAACGTTCGTAAATTGTTTAAGTTCTTTAATTACATCTTCATTATATGAAGTAGAGTTATCAATAACGAATAATTTATGACAAAAAGATTGATAACTTTTAATGTTTTCAATTACTTGAATATCTGGATTATATAGGACCACTACTCCATCAATAATCATTATTTAATTCCTTTAAATACCTATCTACCGCATCTTTCCAGTTAGGAAGAAGCTTAAATCCTGCTTTTTCTAATGACTTTTTAGACATCCTACTATTAAGAGGTCTTCTAGCTTGATTTGGATTAACTTTTAAATATTCTTCTGTAGTAATAGGACTAACCTTTACATTAGTAATCCCTTTAGCCTCATAGATATATTTAGTGAAATCATACCAAGAGATAAATCCTTCGTTAGTCGCATGATAAATACCATATTTTTCAGTTTCCATCATATCCGCCATAAGGTTAGCTAAATCTAATGTATAAGTAGGTGAGCCAATTTGATCACAAACAATATTTAATTCATCTTTTGTCTTAGATAACTTAAGCATGGTTTTAATATAGTTATTACCGTTAATACCAAAGGCCCAAGAGATACGAATTATAAAATATTTATCAGTGTTACTACTAACAAAGTCTTCACCCTGTGATTTACTTTTTCCATAGATGGAAAGTCCATCTTTAGGAGAATCAACTTCAAATGGTTTAACTCCTTCTCCATCAAAGACATAGTCAGTGGAGATATAAAACATTTTTGCTCCAACTTTGTTAGCCGCGCTAGCGATATATTTAGGTCCTAAAGCGTTAACTTTATAAACCAAGTCTGGCATTTCTTCAGCTTTATCAACAGCGGTCCAGGCTGCATTATGCATAATCACGTTTGGTTTGAATTCATAAATGAATTTATTTACAGCCTCTTCATCAGTGATATCAAGCTCTTCTTTATCAATGCCTAAAACATTCTTGTAACCGCGCTCTTTTAAAACACGGACACAGTCATATCCTAATTGACCTTTAACACCAGTAATTAATATCTTTAGATCCTTATTCATTAGAATAAACCTTTACTCTTTTCAAAAGACGGTAATACTTTGTCTTTATCACTTAAAAGTGGTTCCCCGTCAAGAGGCCACTCCACCCCGACATCAGGGTCATTCCACATAAATCCACCTTCATCTTCGGGATGATAAAAATCATCAACTTTATAAACGAATGTCGCGGTCTCACTTAAGACATAAAAGCCATGTGCAAAACCTTTTGGAATTAAGAATTGATTACCCTTTTCCGCAGATAAAACAACACCGAAATATTTACCAAATGTTGGGGATCCTTCGCGTAAATCAACTGCAACGTCAAATACTTCACCTTCAATTACTCTTACTAATTTTGTTTGAGGGAACTTCTTCTGATAGTGTAGTCCGCGAAGCACGCCTTTCTTACTTTTTGACTGATTATCTTGGATAAAGTTATAGACTAAACCGGCTTTATCAAAGTCTTCTTTTTTATAAGTTTCCATGAAATAGCCACGGCTATCACCAAACTTCTTCACTTCGATAACGTAGACTCCCTTAATTGGAGTTTCGATAAATGTAAAATTGCCAAATGTCTTTTCCATACTATAAAATCTTCACTTTTCCTTCAGCAACATTTAATAAATGTTGTCCGTATTGATTCTTCGCCATGGTTTGTCCAATTTTTACTAATTTTTCTTTGCTGATCCAGCCATTTGCATAGGCGATTTCTTCAGGACAAGAAATCTTTAATCCCATTTTATCTTCAATGGTCTTAACGAATATTGAAGCTTCTACTAAAGATTCATGGGTACCGGTGTCTAACCAAGTAACACCTCTACCAATTAATTCCACAGAGAGCTTTTTAGCTTCTAGATACATAACGTTTAAGTCAGTAATTTCTAATTCTCCTCTAGCGCTTGGCTTAACTTTTTTAGCCATATTAGAAACACCTTTAGGATAGAAATATAAGCCTGTTACTGCGTAATTACTCTTTGGTTCTTTAGGTTTTTCTACAATTCTAGTTGGGTTATTGTTTTCATCAAATTCCACAACACCAAATCTTTCTGGATCAGTGACATAATAACCAAAGACTGTCGCGAGTCCTTCTTTTTCCGCTCTTTCAACTGAGGCTTTAAGTTTGGTCTTAAGACCATTGCCGTAGAAGATGTTATCTCCTAAAATCATCGCACAAGCTTCATCCCCAATAAACTCTTCTCCTAAAAGGAAAGCTTGAGCAAGTCCATCTGGAGATGGTTGAACCACATACGATAAATTAACTCCCATTGATTCTCCTTTACCTAATAAGGCTTCAAATTTAGGAGTGTCTTCTGGAGTGGAGATAATTAAAATATCTCTAATACCCGCTAGCATTAAAATGCTAAGTGGATAATAAATCATTGGCTTGTCATAAATTGGAAGTAATTGTTTACTAGTAACTCTAGTGAGTGGATAAAGTCTAGTTCCACTTCCTCCTGCTAAGATAATACCTTTCATACTATTTTTTTCCTTTCCTCATACCGAGATATCTCGCTGCCATATCAGGTAACCACCTGAATAAGACAGGGATGTTAAAGTGTATTAATGCTTGTCCTAAGACATAGAACGCGAGTTTCATACCGGAATCAGTGCTTTTATACTGATTGAATAATCCGATTTCTTTATGGAACTTACCGGTTTCATAATAACGATTATATAACTGCTTAAGTTTATATTTGTGAGAGTGTGCCACTACTGCTTCAGCGACATAAGCTTTTTTATATCCCGCATCCAAAACAAATTTTGAATAAAGCATATCCTCCGCAAACATCACATCATAACCCTGATAGCCATTTAATTCTAAGAAATGTTTTCTTGATAAACAAGAAAATGCATCGCTTGCGAAAAACGCCATAAGCTGCATTCTTTCTATATCATCTTTAGAAACAACATATCCAACTTTTGGATAATTCTTCTTACGAATGTATCTTTCTATGGAATGGTTTTTACAAATTTGTTTACCATAAGCATAGATAACTTCATCATTAATAGATGAGGCTAATTTGTTAATTGCGTGTTGATCAAAGAACACAACATCCTGAGAACATAAAATAACTAATTCGCTTTCGCAGTACTCTTTAATCGCCTTTTCTCTAGTTAATGAATGCGAGAATTCTTCTTTAGTAACCTCAAAACAAATAATCTTTTTATCTTTGATAAACTCTCTAATTTTGTTATTGATTTCTTCATCATCAGAAATAGTCATAGGAAAAACAAATTTATTAATCTTTACATCCACTTGTTTATTAAGTGCATCGTATAGACTTACTAACTGTTCATAATTTTTATAAATCGGACAAACAATATCGACAATCATCATAATTTGTTAATCCTCACTAAATATTTGAAATACGCGAATTGCATCTTGGAATATTTAAATCTCTTTTCTTTCAAAAGAGCTTTCTTAATTTTTTTATCTTCAGTGTAGTGGGCAATTAAGTGAGTGAGATATTTATTTTCTTCACTCATCTCTTCTCCATAGTACTTTTCTAAAGCTTGAGCATTTCTTAATCTTTGGTGAATGAATTTAGGATCTCTAGGTTTTTTAAAAATCATATCCCAATATTTTCCAAGCTTAGTTTTTGCTCCTATAACGTTATTCTCGTGTTGGCGATAATGCATATGAGTGGTTTTATCTAAGATAACAGTGCCAAAACAAACCACTATCTTATATAAAGTCCAATCATGATGATCAATATATTCTTCAGCATTGAACTTAGTCGCCAATTTTCTTGCTAACTCATTGAAAACAAATGTACATCCAGGACAAACAGAGTTAGATAAAGAACAAGGGTAATTAATTGGAACATTAGTGTCGACAAATCCATCTGCCTTATGATTGAGTTCACCGTCCACCACATGGACATCTCCCATATAAAGAAGTGGTTTTGTCTTATCAAATAGTTCAAGCGCGTTAACAGCGACCACTAATTTATCTTTTTCCCAAACATCATCTTGGTCGCAAAAAGCATAATAGTCTGCTCCACTAGCCTTATTTAAAAGTTCCCAGAAGCTTCTAGCTGGACCTTTATTCTCACCTTGATACCAAGAGAAATTTTTGTTGTTCTTTTTGTATTCTTCCAAAATATCTTGAGTGCCATCATTAGAGCCGTCATCACGTACTAAAATACTAATATCCTTGATATTGTCTAATGAGTATAGGCTATCAATTTGTTCTTTTAGGAACTTGCGACCGTTATATGTTGATAATAAGATTTGGATTTTCATATCGCCAATGATAATCGTACCACTATTTTACAAAAGAAAAAACCCACAGAGTGGGCTTCTACCTTTACTTTAACGTATATAAGCAAGAAGTCCCCCACAGCAATTTGTTAAATTGATGGATACTTCTATAGGTGGGGGATGAATTGCAATTATTACATTCAGTCGTAATAAGTACAAAAATAAGTCACTATATACTTTTATATAATTATAAATAATGATATAATATAGTTGTGGAATTGAGGAGTAATAACCATTCAGTATTCGCGATTCATTTTCATCTAATCTTGGTAGTTAAATATCGTAAAAAGGTGATAAATGATGAAATATCTGAAAGGTTAAAAGGGATATTTGAGAATATTCAAGGTAATTATAATATTGCTCTTGAAGAAATGAACTTTGATTTAGATCACGTTCACATTTTATTTAGAAGTGAACCAAATTCTAATATCTCTAAGTTTATCAATGCTTATAAGTCTGCTTCTTCTAGATTAATAAAGAAAGAATATCCTTCTATTAGATCTAGATTATATAAAGAAGCGTTTTGGTCTCAGTCTTTCTGTCTTATCTCTACAGGTGGGGCTAATATTGAGGCAATCAAGAAATATATCGAATCTCAAGGAGAATAATAGTCACTGTTCTCCTTAAAGAAAGGGGAATATGATTAGAAAAGCTTATAAATATCGTATCTATCCTAACTCTATGCAGAAGGAATACTTCTCTAGAGTTTTTGGATGCGTAAGGTTTTTCTATAATAAGTCTCTTTCTGACATGTGTGAGTTATATAAATCCACCGGTAGATCAAAAAATATCACCCCTGCTACATATAAGAAGGATCATCCATTTTTAAAAGAAGTTGATTCTCTAGCATTATGTAACGCTCAATTAGCAAGAAACGCGGCTTTTAAATCGTTTTATAAAAAGCAAAACAATTTTCCTAAATATAAATCTAAAAGGAATGATCAAAGCTACACCACTAATAATCAGGGAGGTGTGAGGTTTTCTAATAATGACCGTTATATATCGATTCCTAAATGCCCTCGACTTAGAATTAAGAAACATCGAGGTTTTTATGGTGAAATTAAATCTATTACAGTTAGTAAAACCACTGATGAGAAGTACTATATTTCTTTATTAGTTGAAGAACACCATGAATGTATTAATATCCAAGATAATGCGATTGGACTAGACTTAGGAATTAAAGAGCTAATTATCGACTCTAACGGGAATAAATATAAAAACCATAAATACTTAACTAAGTCACAAAATAAACTTTCTAGAGAACAAAGAAAATTGTCTCTAATGAAAAAAGGCAGTCAAAACCGTAGCAAACAAAGAATTAAAGTCGCTAGATTACACAAGAAAATTGAAAACCAACGTAATGACTATTTACATAAATTATCTAGGCACATCATTGATGAAAACCAAATCATATGTATCGAAGATTTGAAAGTGAAAAATATGACTAGAAACTCTAAACTCGCTAGAAGTATTTCTGATGCGAGCTGGTCTAGATTTGTTTCTATGCTTATTTATAAGGCTAGTTGGTACGGGAACACTATAGTTAAAGTTCCTACTAATTATCCTAGTAGTCAATTATGCAGTTACTGCAATTATCAAAATCCTCTCACTAAAGATTTAAGAGTAAGAAAATGGACTTGTCCAAACTGTGGAATGGTCCATGATCGAGATATAAACGCAGCTAAAAATATTCTACGTAAGGGAATTGAAATACTTACTAAGGATGGGACACATCCGGATAGCTTGTTTATGCTTGGCTCATTAGAGTCATCGAGCAAGAAGCCCCCACTTCTATAAGTGGTGGGAGTATGTCACTAGTTTTCTTATCTTAAATATGAGCTTCAAACGCCTATAAGCATTCTTTTTTAATAGCTTATAAATTTTCTTATGGTTCTTGCTCATCTCATATAATTCGGTATCATTTACATCGATATCGTAAAGATGATCTCTGGCGTTATTGCAGAATTCTTTAAACTGTTTGGATGTTAAACTCTTGTCTCGAATTAACATATCTCCTAAAGCGACATAAGTCATAGCGATCTGTGAGTCGAAGATTTTCTTTTGAAGGCTATTTGGAGTTAAATTTGATAAATATTGGTCGTGAACTGCAAGGTTTTTCATTGCTTCTTCAAATTTTACAGTGTGTGTAAGAGAACTAGAATTCATACGGTAATGATATTTTTGAATCTCTGGAACATAGACAATATTTTTCGCTTTCATCATAAGCGGGAAGGATAAAAGCCAATCATCACAAATTACACTTTCCATGTCCACTTTATCATCCACCACATATAAGTTTCTTCTAAAGGCTTTACGAACAACTTCATTAAAAAAGTTGGAGTAGATAAAATAATCCATTAAATATTTATCATCACACACAAATGGGGTGTATAATCCCGGATCATCTTTTCCATCTTCATGACATTTGATGAAGTTGTGAATAAGGATATCTGGGAAATTATGTTTCTTTAAGTTCTCATAAATGACATATAAATAATCAAGATCTACAAAGTCATCGCTATCAACAAAGATGCAATATTCTCCTTTTGCCTCTCTAACCAAAGTGTGTCTTGCTCTTAAAACGCCTTTGATGTCGTTATGAATAAATGAGATTCGATTGCCGTATTTACTAAATGTGTCTTTTTTTATTTTTTCATACACTTCTAAATCACTTTGATCACACACTAAAATATCGTATTCAAATTCATCTGAAGTTTTTTGATTAACTAAGGAATCAAAGCACTCAAATAAATATTTGTGGTATCCGTAATTAGGGACTAAAAACGTAAACAAATGTTTTTTATTCATTGCGGTTATACTTTATCACATTTTATATATAATACAAAAATCATTGGGCCACTATTGGCCTTTATCTTTCTCTTCTAACTCTTCAAGCTCTTTCGCCTTTTCAATTAGATTTTGAAGAGTTCTTTCTTCTCTTTTCCGATTCATTTCATTATAGAAGTTAACAATAAATGAAGTGAATAAAGCGACAACAACAATGCCGCTTATTCCTAAAATAACTGATAGGATTCTTCCAAAAGTAGTCGTAACGTAGACGTCGCCAAAGCCAATCGTGGTGATAACTGCAAATGAATACCAAAGCGCATCAACATAACTAGTTATATTTGGTTCTACTACTGTGAAATATACTGAACACAAGACCACTAAAATTAATAAGCCCATTATAATTTCATTAACTAATGATTTTTTGATGATTTTTTGAATGACATTAAGTTTTAAAGCGGTATGATATGGGAATAATAAGTTCTTACTACTAGAGACAATAATTGTGACTGCAAAACATAAAATAATGAAGTTAGAATTACTAACCGAAGTCGCGTGTTTCGCATAAATTGCTGGGAAGAAAAATACAAAAGAGAATAAGAATGCTAGGGTAATACTTAAACAATTAAAAATGATTGATTGGACTGAACGATCTTTCTTCATTTTCACTAAACAATTAATAATAATTGTTAATGAATATAAGAATAAAGCGGTAATAAGGCAATAAATACTATATTTTGTTAAACCCACCAATATCGCTAATAAAAAGATAATTACTGTTAAGAAAATATTCTCAAACAAATTTTCTTTAAAATTGCTTAAATGTAATCCAACACGATTAATCCCTAAGAATAAAAGTGCGGTGGATAAAGTGTAAACAGAAACATATAAATCACTGACGGATAAACCAATCGTAACAATGCAGCTTATAATCGCTAAAATACCACTAATAAAGCCTAAATAATAAAAGGCATTCTTCTTTCTTTTTGTTTCTCCCATAATTCTATTCTCCTAAAAGCATAAACAAATTATATCGCTAATCTTTTATTTATAAAAGAAACAATAAAGGCCACCTATTAAGTAGTGGCCTTTTTATTATTTAAATTTTAGTATATGACTAGTCGTTGATGTAATAAACAACCAAAGAATTAAGTTTATCAAGATATCGATAATCAAATGTATGCCCATAACTATAAGGAGATAAGTTCTCGATAATCCAATCAGGGATCTCATAATCGATTTGATATGTCCCAATTTCTATATTGAGATCTAAATGGTGAATGGAGAAATAATTATTTCTAAATTCAATGATATCTGCGTTTCCTAAATCTCTAAGATTATAAGTTTCTCCATTATGTTGATTCCAAAATAGCATCGAATCATCATCGGTGATTGGATAAGAATAGTCTTGGGTTCTACCAACATATAAAAATTCGTTATTTAAAAACGAATAAGCTCTACAAGGACAGTTAGGAATAGAAGCACTGCAGTTAAAGCTAAAATCAAATCCGTAATATATATCATTGTGCCTAATAGCGAGCCAAGCATGAGGATAATCATTTCCTTCATTTTCAACTTGGCCAGTACAAATGATGTTATCAATATTGAATCTATCTAAGACTAGTTTGGCAATTTTACAGAACCCTTCACATCGAGCATAGCCTTCTTTAAAGACACCATAAGCATTACCATTATCATTTGAATAGTCATTTTCTCCAGTGAAGTTCAAGCATAAATAATCATTTAAAGCGTATATTATTGACACTTCATCTTCTTGTTCTTTTAATTGCTCCACTACTTCATCTATCTTTTTTAAAAGATAGTCATAATGATCTTCTAATTCTTTTTTATCATATAATGATTCAAAAATTAACTCTGCTTCTCCATTATGATACTGAATAGAAACTTGAGGATTAATGAAGAATAATTCAGGGTGACCACAAATAATCGCTTGTACGACATTTTTCATATTGTTATTAAAATTAGATTCATCGTATTCCATCCTTACGGAAGCCACAAAAGAACCTCGAGACAAGTTATTAATTGCTTGTTGATATAATTCGAGATATTTCCCGCTTAAATACGCTTCATAAAACCAATTGTTATTAGTAAGTTCAATTCTCATATTAACTAATCATTTGTAAATATTCAGCGATCATTTCAATAGAAATAATATCTCTACCAATAAGAATATTTAAGTATTCTCCATTAAATGCATCAAATGTATATTCATCCACTAAGAAGGAATAATCCTCATAGTTCGCTAGTCCATATATATCGATATAACTATTTAGTTCTTCTAAATCGAATTTCATATCATTAATTGAAGAAATACATGTCATGAAATTAACTTCATATACAATATTTAAGGCTCCGTTAGCAAAACTATTCATATTATGAGCGGTTATCAAGAAATAATAACTTCCTTCATAAAGAGTTAATTCAGATGAATTAAGTTCAGATACACCGTCTTCAAAGAAGAACAGGTCTCCAACATAATCTAGATAATTGTCTGTTGAAATATTCACATATTCCATTCTTGTATAATCAAAGAAGGCATGCGATTCAATAATAGTTTCTTCTTTGCCGTTAGCGAAACGCAAATGAACTGCGATGGAACAAGTATAACCACTTTCAATCGCTATAACAGGTTCATAAGCAAAATCACCTTCTAAGAAACTCCAAGTTTTAACTAAATCACCTACTTGAACATCTTCAATATTTTTAAATGTATTATCAAATAAAGAAATCGAAGTTCCTTCTATTAAGCAGCCAGGATTCTTATTATACGCAGCATAAATAGTGACGTCACAATACACAGTGTAGGTACTAAAGTTCAATTCTGAACCCGAACTAATATACCAGTAAACGAAGGTGTAATCGGTTTTGCTTGGAGTAAAAGATGGTTTTGTAACCTTTTCGCCGTATTTGTGGGTTTGACTTGCTGGAGTTGGACTACCACCATTTGCATTAAACGTAATAGTATAGATTGTATCAGTAAATAAAGGTTCAATAGAAATAGTCATTCCGTCCGCATTTTGATTTCTAGAAATATTATTCTTTACCATTGCGGCTTGATAAAATTCCTTCATCTTGTCAGCGCTGATAGAGGTCATGCTTGTTGAAACATCAAAATCTTCTATATCTAAACTATTGGATGAGATTCTTAATTTTGTATATTCTTTTCCAGCCTTTTTAAAGACACTATGTTTTAACTCTGTACCATAATTAATTATTTGATTGCTTGGGGCCTCTGTATCTTCAGTAGGCTTTATATATTCAATATTAATCTTATTTAAAACATAGTATGGAGATAGTTCGACATTTTCTACTTCTCCAGATGGATAAAATCCATTATCAAGCCAATAATCTCCAAGAGGTACTATCGTTCCACCAAAACCAGGGACACTAGATAAGTTGGTGTAGAGATACTCTTTATTATCCATAATTCTTAGCCATCCAACAAAGTGTTTTCCAACCTTATCAATGTTATTTACCTCATCAAAGTACATTGAATCTGGACTTCTTAATCTAACTTCTCTACCCGCAATTAAGTTTCCGGAGGATTCATCATCATAATCTTTATGAGTTTGGGCTAATGTAGAAGATACTTCATTAGCATTAGTGTAGTTATAGAAAATCGAATAACTATTAACATCATTGAAGACACAGTAGAAAAGTAACTTATTATCTTGTTTTGTAGTGCGATACAAAGATGTCAGATCTTCTGGATTTTCAGGATTATATCTTAAAAGCATTTGGGTATTATCATCATATTCCTTAGTTCGAGCAGTCTCGCTTCTAGAATAACCGATGAATTTACCTTCACCTGAAGGCTCTGAACCGGCATATTTCAAGATAAAAGAATTGCCATAAGAACAAGTTGTTTCTAATACTGGCGTTGTCTTATTAAATATAGTAATTTCTACGTTTTTATGGGCAAAAACGGCATATAAATCAAATCCTTGCTTAATTCCGTCAAAATATCCATCCTCATGATATAGAGGTCCAAAGTCAACGATTGTCGCATCATTAGCGTATGCCCAACCAATAAATTTTCGATCTGATGTATCATAGCTAGTTTCAATATCGCGAATGTCTAAATCGTCGTCTAAATAATAGGAGTCGTAGTCTACATCAAATTCACCGCTAGGCTTTTCAATATGATAGGTAACTCGATATTCATTAATTGACCATCTTGCGTAAAGTTTGACATCCTTAACAATAGGAGTGTTTACTGTGTACTCAACATTATTTTTATCAAACCATCCAACGAAAGTACTTCCGCGTTTAGATATTGATCTTGCATCTGGTAAGTCGTCAAAATAACTTCCAGTTGTCACTTCAAAACTATCATATTCTTCATCCCAAGAACCATCCATCTTTCCCCCATTTTTATATAAGACGATGACCTGATATGATTCAGATGGTTTTGATGGAAAAATGTTATCGGTAAATGCCGAATAGCCTTCTGAGGCCATATAATCTCCATATAAATCTTTAGGGACATAGATTTTTGTAGAGGACTGCAAAGTCAAATGGCTCATCTTAATAACACTTTCAGAGTCTAAGGAGATAGATTTTAAATTTAAGAAATATCCTAAGTCTTCTCCTAAGAAAGTATTAACATCATGAATTCTAATGTTTTCTATTTCATTAATCTCTTCTAAATCAAGGAACCCATCTTCAAAGAAGGCAGGGCATTGTTCCATTAATAATTCAGTTAGCTTAGTGTTTCTAAAATCAGAAGCAAAATCTAAGGTGTAATAAATTGATTTATCAAGTGAGTAGTATAAAGTCATCTTTCCTTTACCCACTCCGTTAAAGCGTATACTCTTATTCACTTTATCCACGGTGACAACATTAGGAACAATGACTCTGGATCCATCAACTACTTCCATTTCAGTTTCAATAGAGAATGTCCCGTTTTTGATCCATGGAGAAGATATATCTTGTTGCTTAGCAAAATCTGATAAGGTGATAGATTCACCAAAAGGAATAGTACCCATAGATGAACCATTCTTTTTAGTAGAGAAATAAATACCTCCAACTAAACCAAACACTAACGCTGATAGTGTTACTATAACCCCCGACACAGCGAATATTTTTAAAGGTGAATTTTTAAAACTAGTTCTCATAATTATCTACCTCCAAATAATAAGGCAAGTAAGGTAAATAAACCCGTACCTACTAACGCCATTAGCAAACACTCAATCGTGGATATTAAATATATATTATATCGACCTTTATTCTTTACATTTACAAGGGCAACAATTCCTGATAAGGCACCAACAACAATCGAAATGATGATATAAGAAGTTAAATATGTCTTATTGGTGACAAAATTATAGAAAAGTAAACTTAAGCCAAAGGCTAATAATAAAGTAGCACCACCAAAGATAATCAAATTAGCGAATGATTCCGCTAAAGTGGCAACGGTGTGAATATTAAATCTTTTCTTGTTTTGGCTTTCAATGATTTCTTTCGTGAAACGTAAATGATCCATTGACTTACCATTTATGATGTCTTTTTCTTCAACTTCATGAAGGAAGATATCGGCTAATATAGAAACATTTTCGCTATATTGTTCTCTAGAAAGATTTAATGATGGATTGATATATTTATCCGCCAATTCTTTATTGATGTATTTATAACAAATTTCACGAGATTCTTTTTCAGGAAGCAAGGATACAGCGCGGACAATGAATGTAATTCTAAAATCGATTAATTCATTTTCTCTGCCTTTAATTCTTTCATATTCTGCAATCGCTTCTTTTTTGTCTTTAATGCATTGAATCAATCTTTTTGGAAGTGGCTCGTGACGAGTTTTGAACGTATCATAAAGTACTTCTAAATTTTTTGGGTCTGCTTTTCTAATTGCGGAAAGAGGTAATTCTTCAAAATCGTCTACTGCTAGCGAAGAGAAGTGATTGCTGATAAAACGGTTATTGATTTCTTCAAAGACAACCTTGTTTTCATTAAAGGCTTGTAAGGCTAATACATAGCTTAATAAGTCTTCATAGGTTGTAACTTCATCTTTTCCAATATAAGAATCGATTATATAAGACTTAAGTTTAAAGACTTTTTCTCTATTAGAGCCAGAATAACTACCAAGTCTAACTTCTAATAATGCTTCAGTAATTAATCCATTATTAGTGACGTAGTTATTTAAAGAATGTAAGAAACCATCTAACACTTCATCATCTAAAGAGACAACAACTGAAGAAACAATATAGAAGCATTTCCTAATGTCATCTTTGATTTGGAAGATTAGTTCGATAACATCCGCAACATTAATCAAACTAACTAAATGTTTAGCAACAACATCTACGATACGCGTTCTATTTAATGAATCTAATTCGTAGCGCGCGAATAAATAAGAGAAAAGTTTAGAATATAAAGCTTGTTCAGTATGAATACCGCTTTCATTAGAAGTTAAAGCAACGCTCATCTCTTCAAAAGCGTTATATAAGGCATCATTACTTAAAATATGCGCAAATAATAAGTCAGATAATTCATCACTAATAATAGCCTTATCAATCCAATCGCTTCTAATAGAAATGTATTTAGTGTCAGAGAACGAATAATCAAAGTCAAAGAGGATAGAATAAATCCAATTAATACAGTCTTCTTTCGCGTCTATGTTTTTAGATAGATTATAGATATCAAACAAGAGCTTAATCGTGTTATTAACTTCGACATCGACCGCTGTTAAATCTAAAAGTTTAGAGAAACAATTAACTTGGCCTTCTAGATTTTGATATAAATGAATCAAAGTGTCTTTATCAAATTGTTCAACAACTTCAATATTGTCTTTATAGAACGATAAACAATCATTAAAGGCGACAACAAATTGATATTCTTTATTTTCCACGAACTCGTTTTTAAAATTGATTGAACGATAGAATTCCACAAACTTCAAATATGACTCTAACGAAGCCTCGTCTTGATAATTATTTTTAATGAATCTTTGGAAACTTGCATACTCGAGTTTTTGAGATATTGAATTTAATACTTCGTGTAAAGGATTAGAAATAATTTCTTCTTTGCCGCTCAAATATTCAGAATATGGGAATCTTAGTAAAACTCCATCGCTTTCAAAGTCCATTTCCTTAATCTTAGATGGCTCAATGGCAACCCCAATAACGTCATATAAATCTGAGCTACTTCCACCATAACAAGAGACATAGGAAATTGAGTTAGAAACCTCTTTTGGAAGTAACTTCAACGCTTTGAAGAAAGCATCATGAAATTGGTTAATTTCTGAGATTTTATAACAAATATATAGGGTTTTTGACGATTTTTTCGCAAAAATGATGTGATTTAAGATATCGATGATTTGATCTTTATTTCGGATAAAATCTTCAAAGCATAATTCATTTTCACTTTCTAATTTTTCTATTGGTTTTAATAAAGAATTTGTCTCGCTTAATACATATTGTTTAATGTCACTTTTAATAGCAGGCACTTCACTTAAAGATGCACTTTTTGCTTCAACATCACTATCAAGATTAAGGAAGTGAATGACTTCCACTCTTCCGCGATCAGAGTTGTCGTGAATGATGTTTTTGTGTTTGCAGAATAAAAGTCTAGTTCCATCTTTAATCTTCTTAAATGAATAAGAACAAGTTACTTCATTAATTTCAGTTACAACATCAACTAAGCCGCGTTCTTTATCTACCTTTGCAAGGTTAGCAAAAGATAAGTCGTTCGCGGACAGGAGTTCTTTTTCTTCATAAGTTAAATATTCGGTTTCCGCAAATAGGAAGTCGCCATTACCTTTAAAACCAAAAATGCCTTCAATAATCTTCTTCATGATTAGTTCCTCACTAGTCCGTTTTTATGCATCAGCCAAATAAGTGGTAGTTCGATTCTTAATCTTCTTGGGCGACGTTTAATTCCGCTTCCAGAAGCGGTTCTTTCAAAGACTGAATCGCTACCAACCGAGCTACAAGCAAAGAATTTAATGTTATGATACTTCTTCACTATTGCTTCGTATTTGCCTTTTTCTTCTTCATTGAGGTTTCTTAAGAAATGTTCTAATTCGTAACTAGAGCAGTTAATATGTCTTTCTAGTTCAGAACCATGATATCTTCTATTCTTAGGGAATAGGGAAATCATATCTTCTCTTAAAATATGGCAGTTATCGTCAAAACACTTATTCTTCACACTTTGATCATCACTATCAACATATTGCCAAATCTTTAAATCTAGCTTAGTAAAGACAATCGCAATTGGAACATTGCTTAAATCAACAGAGTTGCCTGCTAATTGCTGGATTGCTTCTAATGTATCTTTTAAATTATTAATAGGATTTAATGATTCGTTATCAGCTTTCTTGCCAGCGCTTCTACTAGCAGAAAGTTTTTCTCCATCAATGATGGCGATAATGCCATCTGCAATATTAAATGTTCTGAGTGGTTCTTTCGTTTTTGCCATAAAAGCTTCACCTGGAACATCATAAAAATAAGTAAATCCTAAATCACCAAGTCTAAAACCAATTGGGTTCCAAGATAATGGAACGGCGTGAGTGGCGTCGGTGTGACTTTCCATTTCTTGACCAACATTAATCGTATATCTTCCCTTAATGTTAATTGTATTGTGGGTTGTAGACCTTCTATCTTCTTGAGAATAGTCGATGCCCCCATTTTCCTTGTTATAGCCAAGCATCTTCACCATTTCTACAGACTTATTAGCTTTCTTTTTTGAAAATTTTTCAACGATAGTCTTTAAGATAAAGGGATTACTATCATATTTTTTCTCATCAGTCATGAACATATTAATCATGCTAGCTAAATACACGGTCTTACCACATCTTGTATAGCCTGCAACTGCAATATTCATAGTTGGGAGTTTTTCGCTTTTATCTGGGAGAATTAAAGTATCGCACTGGATAATCTTGTTGCTAATCTCTTTCAGATTTTTAGAACAGATAACGGCTTTTCTACCATTTCCAATACCTTTAATGCCAGTATAGTCATTTACTTGTTCACCATTACATTTATATAACCCCTTAGTGGCTTTGATAACGTTTTTAGGAATTAATTGACCACAATAAGGACATTTAATAACTTTTTTAGTTCTAGTGAAAACTTTGTTTTCTCTAGCGATAACTTTTTCTCTTTCTTTTTGATCTTCAATGGTGAAATCACTTTCGTCATCAAGCATATAGAAAAGTCCATCTTCTTCATCTTCAAAAATGAGTCGATAGTCATTCTTATTAGTGACACCAGCACCTAAATTAAGTTTTAATGTAGTCCAAGTAAAATCTTTACCCATTTTCTTTAAATTAATAGTGACTGGTTTATTTGTTTCTGAATCAGTAACTATGTTTTTAGAGTTATAGCGGTCTGATATTAATAGCGGCTTAGCGTTTGGCGTTCTTAATATCAATAAATTGATATCTTTAAGTAGTCGAGGATATCTCACTTCAACGATAATCTTTTTATTCTTTTCTAAAATACGATAAGGAATAATTTCTCTTCTAGAGAAGTTAATAGCGTATTTATAGCAGTCTTCCTCTTCTAGTTCTTTACTATCTTGCCTCATAAAGGCAATAATACCTACGCCTGAGAGATTATTTTTTGCAGACAATAAAGTAAAACTATTTTCTTTCTCGATTGAGTCTTGAGATCCTCTCATAGGAATCTCTTTAGTGGCTTCACCTTTTTTAA
Source organism: Bacilli bacterium (assembly GCA_017447165.1). GTDB lineage: Bacteria > Bacillota_I > Bacilli_A > RFN20 > CAG-826 > UBA2450. The sequence continues at coordinate 429,193 of JAFSOD010000004.1, read as the reverse complement.
TAATGTCATAGAAGTCCACTCCATATTCGCTTTCATAGACTCTAACGCGGTCGTAGTTATTCTTCTTTTGTAGTTCTTTTGGAACATAGACTTGAACGTTCATCGACCCGTTTTCATAGTTTTGAAACAAGAAAAAGTCTAATGCCTTTTTGTTGTTCTTATCACTATCTTTTGATAAAGATATGCAGCGGTAATCAAAATAAAACTCACTCATCTCTTATCCCCCTTAAATACGTGTTATATTGTTCTTTATAATCCTTTATTGGAATTCCAATAAAATGAACTTCATTGTTGTCTTTAAAGATGTCGAATGTCTTTTCTTTAGAAAGATATTCTTTATACTCTTTTTCATATTTCTTATTTAAAATATGGACCACTTGATTAGAACTACCTTGTAAAGGTAATTCAGTATGTAGGTTCTCAATATATGGTCCATCAACAAGAACGGAAATGTGAGACAAAATATAATTAACATCTATGTCATTCATGTTTTCTAATTCTTTAATGGTATAACCAGTAAAAATCAAAATATCATCAATATGTAATTGTTCATTTATAAGTCGTACTAGCTTTGCTAGTTCTTTTATTTGTAGGAATGGTTCTCCTCCAGAAATAGTCACTCCATCGAATTTAAAGTCCTTAATGGATTCTAAAATGGTCTCCACACTGGCATCTTTAGATTTATCTGAATATTGGAGTTCTGGATTAGAGCAATTAAAACAATTTCGAAAACAACCAACAGTCCAAATACCGACTCTAGTGTTGATTCCAAGTGATTTAATTGGATACAAAACCTTTCCTACTTCCACTACTTATCTCCGATAGCGATTGATTTCTTAAGTTCTTTTTGTTCTTCTTTGCTAGTAGAACTAACAGACTCTTTCTTACCTACTAATTCGATAATCTTATCTATAGAGAATCCGATCATTTCTAAATATCTCACTGAATCTTCATAAGTTTCTAAGCGATAATATTCTTCTTCTTTATAAATGTCATCTTTAATCGCATCTTCTCTTTCAATCATTTCAAATTGAGGAAAACCAGCATTAGTCATTGTTTTGTCTAAATCTTTAGCCCACCCACAAGAATGATGTGCTTCTTTTAAAGCATCAGCTTCAATCATCTTATGTCCATTATGTAAAATTACTCCACGAGGATATAGCTGCGCTTTATCTCCTTCGGTTCTGATTTCATAAATCATTCCTGGAGTGGATTTAGAGATATAGTCGACACTATATTGTTCTTGGTCTTGTCTTTTCTTAAAGACGCGTCCACCTTCTTCTTCTAAAACCTCAGTGGCCGCAGCGACATAAGCGCGAGACTGAATCTCGTTAATAGTCTTTTCTAAATATTGGTTTTTCTCTTTTAATAAAGCGATAGTCTCATCCGCTCGACGAGGATTAAAGACGAGACCTGATAAATTATCAATATCCGCCTCTTCATCTTCGGGGAACAAAATTCCTAATTGAGAGTTATATCTTGCTAATTCTTTAGAGAATTCAACAAACTGTTCATTCTCTTTAATAGCGTCAGCCATGATCATTTGTAACTCATCAATAGTCTGCTTTAAATAATCAGTGAAGTAACTATTTCCAATATTAGTTTTGTTCTCCTCGATTAAAGATAAGATTTGAGAAATCTTTTCATTATTTTCTCTTGAGACATAATCAAGTTTTTGAATTGACGCTACTGATTCTTCAATCTTATCAATAAGTTCTAAGTTAAACTTAGAAGCATCAGGGACTCCATCTTTATCAAACATTAAAACTACTTCAGAAGACATTCTGATAGATATCTCTTTTAAGACTTCTAAATCGTGCATAGCTTTAGCTTCTGCAGAGGCATTAACTTGTTCACTTTTCTTTTGAGCGAGTAAAGCTCTCTCTTCTTCTAAAATCGCTTCCACTAACTTTTTAATGATGTTTAAAGAGTCAGGATCAAACGGATTTAAACCAGCAACACGTTCCGAAATACGGGAATCATATTTATTTAATTCCCCTTGTTTCATGGTTTTAGAAACTTCCACTAACTGCTCAGCGTATTTACTAGCAACCGCGTGTCTTTTATTTGCTTCATCTAAAAGCGTATTAACAGTAATCTCATTATTCACATTAGAAAGATTAATTACTGGTTTACTACTAGCAATATGAACAACAGCATCTTTAGTCACTGCATTATCAATCTTGGCGCGATAAGTACGGATATTATTTTCTAATTCTTTTTTCTTTTTTAGGATTTCCGCTTTATCCTTATTAAGTTTTTCGATTGTTTTATTAATCTTAGTAATCTCTGAATTATCAGAAAAATCTCCATAAGGAGTAGATAGTGGATTAGATATTTCGTTTAAAGTTGATTGTAAACGCCTAATCTCATCATCAATAAGGCGAATATTTTTTTGACATATCACTTCATTATTACGTAAGGCCTCATCTAAAACACGGGTCTCGTTGACCTTAAACATATCCACGTAGCGCATATTGTCTTGAGCTTTCTTTCTTGCTTCATTAATCGCGTTACGTAAGTTGGTATATGATCTACCTTCATAAGTTTCATATTCAGTAACATAAACCCCATTTCGATAAGAGACTTTCACTGCAGTATATCCCCTAAGGATATTCATTATTTCCAACTGTTCTCTATGACTCGATGTAGAAAAAGAAGTCGTAATTTTCGCTGGTGGTGGCGGTGGTACGTATACTGTTTTAGGACCAGACATATTAATATCCCTCCATTAATCTATTAACTGTTTCATTAAGTTCGTTATATAACGTTTTTGCCTTCTCCATAATCTCATCTTTATCTTTGATAAGCATTGATAAGGCTAAATTGATATCTTTATCTTTTGCTAGTTCGGTTAATCTATTCTCTTCCACGGCTTTTTTGGCGTGTTCTGGAATACTATAGGTATATTGCTTATAGATAATTTTTACGTTATTAAGTGGCTCACCTTTCTTAATAGAAAGATATAATTCAAAAACGTTTTTATCTTGTAAGTATTTAGAGAGTTTATTTGTTAAAAGAGTATTTAGTGATAATAATCTAGAGCCTTTTAATAAATTCTCTTTTAATAGATAAACAATCGCATCTAAAACTTTCTTATCTTTATATAAGTAGGCATCATCTGTGATTTTATTTAAATAAGTAAGCATCTTATTAGGATCAATTGGTAAAGTTAAATCTAAATAACGATAATAACCATCATCTTGATAGAAAGAGTAGAAGTAGCAATTTAAGTCATAGGCATCTGCTAAGACGGCATCATACTTAAAGTAAGTAATCTTCTTTTCTTCTGGTAAAAATGCTTTTATGTCTTTAGAAATGAAATTGATTAATAATGCCTTTTTAAAAGTTGATTCATCTCGAATTAATAGCGAGTCAATCCAGTCACGATCATAGATATCAATCTCACTTAAATCAGCAGAAATATAAATATATTTCCCAGTTAAACTATAGACAAGTTTAGCAAAATCAAAATAGCGGTTATCGCTAGTGAAATATTCACCATCAATATCTAAAAATGATTCAATATAAACCGGATGTAATAAAGACAATAAATATTGTTGGTCATTTAATTCAGACGATAAGAATTTATTTATAAATTCATCTCTATTAGAAAACACACCTAACTTAGTAATCACGTATTTTTCATCCGCTCTATTAGATCTAGAAGCTGGTTCAAAGTTGCGATATAGCCAATATAAGGCGGAATAAATATCAAAATTAACTGAGCTTTGTAAATCACTTTGAATTCTTTCTAACTCTGCAACTATTCTTCTTGCTCCTCGAGGATCAACCGCGGTGATATATTTTATAAACGCTTCTTTAAAATAAACAAAGTTATTTTCAACACGGAATATTACATCCGCACTATGATTACGGTAAATTAATGCAAATAATTCATTAGAGGAGAATGGATAAAACGGCATTCCATTATATCTAAAAGTCACAGCAGCGGTATCTTGCACTAATGTAGAATTTTGTTCTTTTACTTTAGAGGCCGCTAAAGTGTAGTTTCTTCCTTTATATAAATATGCTGTATCTAGGAAATTTAAACTCTTATGACAGGTTTGACATTCACCTTCCACACTACCGTTTTTAGCTATAAAGATATGATGTCCACCACATTTAGGACATAAGGCAACGTAATATACATCGTCATATTTTTCTTTATAGTTATTAATTTCAGTAATGAATTCTTCTTTAGAAAGGATAGAGTCTTTTCTAATTATCTCCTGATAAAAACCATAATCAATTTCTTCTTTGATTAGCTCATAATCACTAACAACATCAATAGAAGGTTTACGATTAAGTTTTAAGAAACAAGAATAATAAGTTGTGGTTGTTTCTGATTTTAAATCATCATTATGTTTTCGAATTAAGATTTCTAATAAATTGAGGTCATCAAAATCGACTAAGGCATCTGTTTTCACTAAACGTCTAATTTCTTCAGTGTCTCCTAATTCTTTAAGAATTAAAGATTGTTCATCACTAGAATATACTGGATTATCATCATCTAAAAAACGAATAGCAACACCAGTGGTTTTTTCTTCTTCAATAGCAATAATAAAGCCAGTGTTATCTAAGGTTGTGTCTTTATAAATAATTGTACGTGCCTTACTCATGAAACCACCTCCTTTTTATAACAAAGGTAGGTTCCCATTTCCTCATTTAAATTCAAATGCTTTAAATATTTAAAAAACTCTAATGCACTTTTTAAGTTGCTCACTAAATTTATATCTTCGACGATAAGTCGAGATAAACATTCTCCACTAGCCTTCACGTATGTAGCAGCGACATTAAATATTTTTTCTAATGAATGTGCCGAATAGATTTCTCCCTGAAACTTTCTAGTCAGTTGTAAAAAAGTATCAGAGATTAAACGAATGTCTCGATGAACATTTTGAGTATTCTGTTTTTTGATGTTGGCGAGGAAGTTATTAAATTTAAAAGCGAATTTTTCTAAAACACTCTCTATAGCGATTAGATATGGAATATCTTCGTTGTTATTGATTTCGATTTTTCGATCAAATAAAGCTTTTAAGTTATTTAATTGTCCGCTCTTATATAAATGCTCAACAAAAAGTGAAGTTCCAACATCTTTTGATCCTTCGTTTAATAACTGACAAAACAAATATGTAGATTCTTCACTTTTGATATTCATAAATTAGACAGCTTTAATTGAGAAATAATCTCTTTCTTTATCGTAAACTAATTCGCCACTGCGAACTTCGTCGGTAGATAGAGAACCACTTGTTCCAACAAGATCTTCACCAATCTTAAATAAGTAATTACCAACCGCACTAGAAATTATCTTTTCAGTGGTCATATTAATACCACGTCCACCTAAATCTAAAACTTCAGGTTGTCTGACTTTTTCAATAATTGCGTCCTTAGCATCTTTAGAAACAGTTAAGCGAAGTGGAATAACGTTATCGTTTAATAAATAATTAGCGAACTTCTTGATGGTATTTTCCATAATTGCGACGGCGATGTCTTCATCAATGAAGTTATAAACGATAATATTCGCATCACCGATACGTCCTAATATTTCTCTTCTAGAAATACTATCGAAATATCTAGTAATACGGTTTTTAACAATCTTGGTAACAAATCTAGAGAAATAAGCAGAAATGGTTTTAAGGTGTTCACTATCATCCTTAAGCATGTATTCGAAATATTTCTCTTTTTTCACTTTAATAGAAATACCTTCATAGTCGACGATAATAGTTAATAATCTTTCCATCTCTTCGCGAGATTTTTCTTTTTCATTCTCGTCAGTTAAAGATTCATATTTCTTATATTCTTCTGGCAATAATTCTTTTGCGGATTCATAAACCGCTTTTACTTTTGGATCATCAGTATTAACAGTAGAGGTAATACCAAGGTTAGAAGTAAAGACGATAATAGATTCAGAGAAATAAACTGTTTCTCCTCTTCCATCAGTCACCCGTCCATCACCTAAAATTTGTAAGAATTTATCCCAAATTTTTGGATGAGCTTTTTCAATTTCATCAAATAGCAATAAGGAGAACGGATTTTCTTTAATAGCTTTAGTTAATTCGCCACCCTCATCATAACCAACATATCCTGGAGGAGCACCAAATAAACGAGATTCATTATGGGCTTCTCTAAATTCAGACATATCAAATCTAATCATCTTGTCTTCTTTACCAAATAAGATGGAGGCAAGTTGACGACACATCTCAGTTTTACCAGTACCAGTAGGTCCTGCTAAGAAGAAGACAGCTTTTGGTTTACGGTCCGTACTCTTAGATGAGTTAACTCCAGTAACCGCTGCTTTTAAGGTTGTAGAAATTTGATTAATAACGTGGCTTTGACCACTGATGCTTTTAGAAATCTCTGTGTTCAAATTTTTAATTTTTGAGAATGTCTCTGGTTTAAGCCATGGGTTCTCATTAATACCAAATTCAAAAGCGAACACTGTTTTATCAATATGGTTTAGGTCTTTTTCTTTTTTATCGCTACTAGAAAGAATATAACGTTTTAATTGTTCTAACTTTCTTAACGAATATTTATCGGTATAGGCGCTGAATTTAAGTAAGCCTTTTTCGTTATCCTTCGCGTTATCCATAACCTCTAATAACTCTAAGTTGAAATATGTTTCTCTAAATTCGGCATTAGGAGCAGGAACAAAGCTCTTTTTCATAGAAGGATTACTTCCTTCTGCTTCAAACCAGACTGGTAAGTCATTCATCTTATCAACGATAAGTATTACTCTAGCTGGTGTCTCATTTAATAAAGTAGCACCAAATAAAGTCATTAAAACCGAATTCTCTGGAGTGCTTGGTTGACCTGGGTTAGTCATAAATCTAGAAACTTCAGGTAACACGAACAAGAATGGCTTTGTATCTTTATAACAGGTATCTTCTTCACATTTTGGTTTATAAGATACCTTTTTAGTGATGACTCCGTTAACTTCATTTTCTTCAATAACAGTTTCAACGTGCTCACCATAATCTTTCATCGCATCTAAAATACGACGCATATCAATAGTCATATCGCCTTGCAAAGAGGTATCACTATCATTTCTAATTTGTTCAGCATACTCTTTGGTATAGAACTTCTTAAATAGTTCAATGTTTGGATTTGGAATTCTTTCGCCCTTTTCATTTACGACGTATTTTTCCGCGAAGGTAAAAGTCTTAAATACGGCGTCTAATTCCTCTTCCTGTTTTTCCTTTTCTTCTTTAGCGGGTTGCTTTGGTTGAATTTGTCTCACACCTCTTTTAGTGTGATCAAAATATACTACGCAGTACTTATCTTGTAATAACTTTGCAATACATTCACTCATCGGAAGATATTCATATTTCTCTCCCACAAGAACCGGTTGCAAGTCATTAACGTTCCCCTCAAAAGCAAAAGCGGTATAAGCCGGCATTTGATTAACTAAATCATTTTGCCATTTTATTTCGTAAGTTTTCTTCATATTTCCCCCTCCCATTTATTTGATAAATATGATAGCTATTTATTAATTGTTTCTTGCCAATAACGATATCTTTCGTTTCTCGTTTCAGCGGTTTCTAGTTTGCCAATATTTCTTTTGCCTCTTCTAGTTAAGACATCTTGATATTGGCCTTTAAATAAATCCATAACGATTTCTTTGTATTTTTCTTCATCGACACGTTTACGTAATCACAAATTTCATCAATAGACTTGTCATTGAAATTGTCTAAGAACATGATGACTTTATTCTTGAAGCAAAACTCTCTTCTTATTAAGCCAGAAACTCTCATTCTTGAGTCGCAGTCTTTTTTACAAACTTTCTTAATTGTTCTACGAAATTAATGTACTGGTCTTCAAATTCCTTGGTGACATAATAGAAATACTTACTGCCCTTATTTGCGGATCAAAATATTTTAGGAGCGCCAATATCATCACCAAGTAGATTAGATGAAATAGCTACTAAAGAGTAGGTGTTCGTGTCGTAATACTTGATTTCATTAGTGCTTCAACACCACCACTAATTTCGGAAGTGTTTTTAATATCATCACTTACAAAGTTAGACTTCTTTGACATTATGATAAATAGAAGACAGTGAAGAAGCAAGCATATATTAGTTAGCACTGCTAACAATATGTCCCTTAAATTGCTATTAAGCAACACTTTGACTGCTAATCAATATTTTCATTTGCGTGTGCATTTTTGATACAATAATCTATTGGAGGCTATACATTATGGAAACATGGGCCGTAGTTTTAATCGTTTTATCTGCAGTATTTAACATATTCACATTAGTTAACTATTTCGTCAAAGTTCGCTTTTTTAACTTCTATGGAAATAAATACATTCCAGTGGTTGGAGCATTCATTTTATGTTTAGGTTTTGCCCTATTTGCTAACTTTAATCCCGCTGCTGGAGAAGGAACTAGCCTCCATCCATTGGTGGTTGTTTCCTCTTCAATCTTTGATGCATTAAAGATGATGGCGGTCGCTTTCGAAAGAGCGCCAATTAATGCCTTCCTATCCAGTAGTAATGGCCTCATGGTCGCCTTTGGTATAGGTTATATTATCACCTCCGTTTTTGCTTTAATTTGGTTATCATTTGCCGCGATCGTTCTCACTATCAGAGGTATCAAAGCGGTTGCATGTACAAGCTTTAAAAGAGCGAAAAGAAATAAAGATGCCTACTACATTTTTTCTGATCCAAAAGTTACAATTGCCGCTAGACTTGGTGAGTCGCTTAAAAATGACGGACATGCGGTTACGATGGTTCTATCTCGAGGCTCTCAGAAGACTCAAGATGGTACCGAATATCGTAGTATGCTTGTCTCTAAAGGTTTTGAAGTTAAAATTGAAAACTATTCCAAAGGTTTAGGATTAATTTTATTAGGAAAACATTTCAACACCCGTTTCCATTTAATTGGAAGACTAATTTATAGATGGTTCAATAAACATAAAATCTATGTTCTGGGATTATTCTCTGATGATGAAGAATCATTAAAAACTGCGAATACATTTAAGCAAGCAATCGAATCAAATAGACACTTTAAGAGAATTAAAAAGAAGTTTGCGTATTTCAAGCTTGTAAAAAAACTTGATGATATTAACCCAAATAATCAAAAGGACATCAACTATCTTAATGATGATGATTTTGCCACTATTTCAAGATTCCTTTGTAAAAAGAAACGTCCTGCTTCTTTAGAAGACTTTAAGAATAACTTTAATAAATATTACGAAGAATTAAAATCTAAGAAACATGCAAAACGTTATAGAATTACCGATTATGACCTCGCCGCTTTAAACGCTTTTAAAGTCTATCTCACATATCACGGACCAGACATCGACTTAACCAATCACTATTCTGATAACACCTTACATATGGTTAATGCTTTATCAGAATACGATATGGTTTCTTCAGAATTTATGCTCGCTAACCAAATCGATAAATTTATCGACATCAATAAATTATTACAAGCTAAACCAGAAGAAGATAATCAATCTTTACACGTCACATTCTTTGGTTTAGGTAAAGTTAATCGTCCAATTTTAAAGAAAATGACTTATGCCTATCAATTATGGAAAGACAATAAAGATAAGGTTACCTATCACATTGTTGATCAAGATTCCGAAAATGCGGTCAAATATTTCCGAAGTGATTATACGGAAAAAAATAGCAATCCACTCCTATATCGCATCATCCCAGAAGAAAACGGTAACGATATTAGAAGCTTCTCCGCAATCAGTAGATATATTGAAGAAATTTATAAAGATAAAAAACGTTTCCAAAAAGATGGATTTGAAATCTTTGTTATTTCCGTGGTTGATACTTCGACCGATATTGAAATTGCTTTATCACTTAGAAAAGCGTTATTTAAACACTGTAGAGACATTGATAAGTTAAGAAAAACTGTCATCTTCGTTAGAATATCCACTCCTGAAATCGCCGATAACTTTATTCAAGGTAATTCCTCATTTGCAATGAAACAAAGTCAATTCAATGAATATGATTTGTTAAATAACAACAAGAAAGAGAGCAAGTTAGTCCCTGTTGTTGTCTTTGGCGAAAACGCTTTAATGTCTGATTATCTTGCTAACCACTATAAGAAAATTGAAAGTGTCGGTATTAGCGCCGTTCAATCCTATAATGGTTGCGATAAAAAAGAAGCTGTTATCCGTTCCTTAATGATGGATAAAAAAGAGACTATCAGTAATAGTGAGACAATTTATTGTCTAAGACCAAAATTAAAGTTACTACACTGCGACTTAAATAAAGACTTTGAAATCGTGTTAAATGAAGGTAGTGAAAAATATCATCCACTATTTGAAGATAACCCTAGCTTCAAAGAAATGGAATTCTACACTAACCCTGATGAACGCATTAAAGCTTTAGTGGCCTTAGAACATAATCGTTGGACCGCTGTATCTTCTATTGTTGATTTCTATGGAGTGTGGGATGTTGACTCTTTTAAAAAGACTATCGAACCATACACAAATAAAAAAGGTAAACAAAAGGTGAATTGGAGCACTAAAGATCCGAATAAATCCAAACATATTTGTATGCTTACATGTAAAGATTTATATGATTTAGAAGATACACTATCTAAAGATAAAGATATGATTGCCTTATTTAATAAAGAAGGTTATCCAATCAGTGTGTTGAAAGATAAATTACATCAACTCGTTTATGGCAATGACTTAGACACAATGAATAAAGTGTTCTCTGCCTTAAATGAAAAAAAGGCCTGATTATTTATTAATCTTATAGCCTAATTTAATTATTAATTTTATTGTTTCGAAAGCAGTATCTCGGTCGTACTGCTTTTCTATTTCTGGTAGTTCATCATAAGGAACTAAGCAAGGCGTGGTTTTCTTAACAGAATCTTTTTGTTCTCCATAAGTCCAACCTTCTTTAATCCTAGAAGCTGACCAAACTTCATGAACGTTTTCTGCGATTACTTCCGTTAAATCTAATAAGTCTTGGTCTAATTTAACTGTAGAAGTATCCACTGGATGAGGGACATATTTTTTCTTAGTCATCTTCTGGTAACCCCATCATCAATCTTTCTGCATATCTTTCTAATTCTTCCACTAATGCAGGTTCAGCTACTTTTACCAGCTTATCTTCGCTAGGATCTTTAGCTTCAATATATTCCCAAATATAGCATTGAGGATTTTCTTTATGGTCTTCTTCTTTAACATCAGTTAAAACGACGTATTTTTTGCCGTCATTATAAGTGAATTGATACTCTTTTCGATAAAGCACTTCTTCCCCTAAACCGTTATATACATAAAATTCACTAAAAATCTTGCTCTTCCAAGCTTTTTCTTTTAAAGGAACATCTATAGGGTAAACTATTGGTTTCGTTAGCTCTTCAAGATTTTCTTTTAAAAGATATAATTCGTCTAGAGTCATATCTAAAAGTCTTCGATATGCTTCCACATAATCTTTTCTTTGTTCAACTTCATAAGCAAAATAAAGTCGGTCGTTAATATTGCTTTTAAATCTTGCTCGACATTCTTCTAATGTTTTGCCATTTAAGTTTCTGATTTCAGCATCAAAAACTTCGTTTATACGTTGACCGCCCATTTTATAATCCTAAAAAGGAAAATAACTCCACTAATTTATCGTCTTTGACAGGAACGAGTTTTTCTTCTTTGCTCTTCTCGTCATATTCATAACAGAAGTATTTTTGCTTTCTAGTTTCTAAGTCGACTAATAAAGCGTAATGTTTCTTTTCAAATTCAAAATTTTTTAAAACGCTATAGACAAATTCTTGTCCTTGCTTGTTATAAATTGTGATTGGTTCATTGGAGTTAGAACAAATCTTTTTTAATAATTCACGTTCTTTCATATCAATACCTCTTTTATATGGGGCTGGTTTATCTTTAGCGGCCTCATAAAGTTTACTGAGTTTATCAAAGTTCTGAGAATAGAAATAATCTCTTAATTCCTCAGCGGTTTTTGAACCGATTTCTTTGGCGATCTCATCTAAATAGATGTCAATCTTTAATCTTGTTTCTAGTTCATCACCTTTAACATAATTCTCACGAATCACATCATCTATGATGAAGGAAAGCTGCTCTTCTCTAGCTTTATTATCTATCATATTAACACACTCACTCAAATACTTTACTACAAATATTAACCTTAGTAAAATATAGAAGAAATTTTAAAATACAGGGGGTATATCATGGTTTTGCGTGAAAAACAAAAGTATTTAGCCTTGTCTAGTATTCTCATTACGACCACAATGCTCTCCAATGATTTCAATACTGAACTAGAAAATGATTCTAGTTATTTAATTGATTTCATCGGTGGAGTATTTTCTTTATCGAAGGAAGAAATTGAAGAATGTAAGAGATTAGTATTAGACGAATTAACTGTCGTAAGCACTGTTCAAGATGCTAACGCATTTTTTGCCAATCAGGGAGATAGAGATTTTCCAAAGATCGGCCAATATTTATATTTAAAATGTGATGCGATTTTAAAGCTTAAGAATATTTATCAAAAATTTAACAAAGTGAACTTTAATCAAATTTACTTTGAGTACCGTTATTTAAGACCATATTATCCAGACATCAGATTTAAAGAGCTGGTCGATTCCTCTGTTAATGGAGATGTTGATATTAATAGAACCGTCGCTATTTTATTAGCCGCGGGAGTAGGCTGCGAAAAAGATATCGACGCTGCTATTTATCGCTTCAAACAGTGCGCTTTCTGGGGTGATATTTCTTCGTTATATTTCTTAAAGCATCTTTTTGAGATTAAAGGCGAGGAAAAAGAGAAAAAATTATTCTCTGACTTATGCGTTTTAAGCACCTACTTATCTAATGGTAGTACCAATATTCCAAATATCAAAAAGAAAGAATATGACCAATTAACAAGCGATACATTCTCATTAATCGCTTCCATTAAACAAGACATTATTCTTGATTATAATATCTATGATATTGATTATTCTTTTGTAGAGATTATGCTACTTGATAATATCGACTACTATAAGAAGATGAAATGTATCAATGAATATAAGAATCAATGGTGGAAAGAACTCACCAATTCCTCTAGTGACCCTAGTAAAAAGCTTGGGTTTAATGTGAAAGGAGGTAAGTAATCATGAATCGTAAGTCTTATTCTGATATTGTCTTATCTAGATATATTGAAAAGAACGTTGAGAATTCTCAAATTTTACTCTATAACCAAGTATCTAAAGATTATAATTTTGAGACCTGTTTATATGAAGATTTAAATAAGACAGAAATTAAAGGATTCCCATTCGCTAGTGATTTCTTTGACGGAGAAACAAGTATTGATTATAATCAATACTCAAAACTCTCAAGTGAAGAGAAGAAAAAATATCATTTACGCTATCACTACATTCCTTTAATGCACGAGTTATATATCGGTACTACTGGATCAGGAAAAACCACTACTTGTATCGAACCACAAATCCGTGCGATTACTTCACAAAAGAACAAACCAAACATTTTCATTTCTGACCCCAAAGGGGAGATTTATCTCCATAACATCCAACATTTAGTTGATAATGGCTATAAAGTTCAATTACTTAACTTTAAAAACATTAAATATTCTAACTGCTGGAACCCACTAGAAGAAATCTATGAAAAACAAGTAAAGATTCCTCAAATCGGCAAGGAAGCTAAATTTGTTAAAGGCAATGAAGTAAACCCAATTTATTCACTAGCCTCCGATAAAAGTGAATACGTTAATGGGTATCACATCGTTTTTGATGATGTTGCCTTCCCAAGTTATGAAGCATTTAACAACTATGTTGATGGGGTGAAATTTTTAGCCCACGCTGAAGTTACATCTTTAGTCAATCAACTTTGTAGTCAAATGTTCCCTGATGATAAACTATCATCTAACGATCCAACTTGGCAAAACGGTGCTAGAGAATTCTTTAACGGTATCATTTTAGCCTTGCTAGAAGATGCAATTAATCCAGAAAAACACTTCACCAAAGATATGTTTAATATCAAAACCGTGAATGATGTTTATACCTTAGCCTCCAAGACTAATGGAGAAGATTCTGGTAGCGACCAAGATAAATTAGAACAATTTATGGAAGGAAAATCCAAAGAAGCAGTTGATAAAATGGAGATTGTCACTAAGACCGCTCCTAATACTAAAAAAGGCTTCTTAAGTACCTGCCAATCTATGATTGGTAAGTGGATGAACGGACACATCTTTGGCTTAACCACTGAAACTAATATTGACTTAGATGATTCTAAACAACCTATCGCTTTATTCATTATTACTCGTGACTATGATAAGAGTGATAATGCAGTTGCGGGATTATTCTTAAACTGGGTCTATAGAAAATTCTTAGAAAAAGCGGAAAAAGCGGAAAGAAAAGACGGTATTGCAGGAGGTAGACCTCTACACTTCTTGCTTGATGAATTCGCTAATATTCCAGCGATTCCTGACTTTGAAGTGAAGATTGCTACTTCAAGAAGTAGAAATATGTGGTTCCACATTTATCTACAATCTTATGAACAATTAAATACTGTTTATAAAGAGAATGTTGCCAGTATCATTATTGATAACTGTAACCAACAAACTTTCTTAGGTTCTCAAAGTGTGGAAACTAAAGAAAGATTCTCAAAAGAATGCGGACAAAAAACCATTAAGTCTCTTAAATCCTCATTAGATAGTGAAGAGGCTTCGATTGTTTCTTATCCAGTTGTCCCTCTTAGCACATTAAACAATATTGAAACCGGATGGATGTTTGTTAAACGTATAAAATGGGACGTTATTAAATCTACTTATGTTAGAAGTTATCAATGCGCGGACGAAGGAATATTCAAGAATTTCCGTGGCGAGTCATTTGAAAAATTCGCTCCTGTTAACTTAGCAAACCCAGGTAAGAGCAAATATCAATATAGCGCTGTCATTCCTGAAAGATATTTAGATGATCCAAACTATTACACTTTAGTTAGAGAAGACGATGACGATGATGACAATTTCTTCTTTGGCAGAAGTAGAAGGAGATAATTATGCTAGAAAAAACTCTTGAAGACAAAATTGAAGAAAGCCATATCGTTTTCATCACTAGTAAACTAGACGCTGAAAGCGCTTCATCCATAATCTTAGATATTATGAGATGGAATAAAGAATCAAAAGATATCGAGATTAATATTTATTTATCTAGCCGTACCTATGACTTTGTAAATGCAGTAGCAATATATGATGTATTAGCAAATATTGAAAACCCAATATCAGTCTTCTGCATTGGCTATATTGGAGGCTTTGCTCCATTAATTCTCGCAGCGGCTTCTAAAGGTAAGAAGTATGGCTTAAAACACACCACTATTTCTTTAAATCAACCATTTGGTTATTTATCAAATGAAAGCAGTCAACAAACCGAAGTCGAAATCGAAGCTAGAGAAACTAGCAAAGTGAGAAATATATTTGAGAAGATTCTCGCTGAAAGATTATCTAAAGATGTCGAAGTCATCCATAACGATGTCGAAAAAGATAGAGAGTTCACTATTGAAGAAGCCAAGAAATACGGGCTTATTGATGTGATATTGGAGTAAGGTTATGAGTAAGACAAGAATTATTAATTTAAATGGCACGATTGATGAAATAAACGCCATTAACGTTATCGTTAAACTTCTAGATCTTGATAGCGAATCTCATGAAGAACCAATTCAAATCTATATCAACTCTAATGGAGGTAGTATAGTTCATGGTCTAGCAATTTATGACACGATGAAACACATCCAAGCTCCTGTATATACTACATGTACTGGTTTATGTGCTTCTATGGGAGCGTTCTTACTAAGTTGTGGAGAAAAAGGACATCGTACTGCTTTAAAACACAGTCGTATCCTTATCCACCAACCATTAATCAGCTCTAGAGCAGGAATGATGGAAAAAGAAAGCGAATTAAGAAAAATTGCTCATGATTTACAAAAACGTCGTGAATCTTTAGAAAAGATTATGGCTGAAAATAGCGGTCAAACTATAAAAAGACTTCACGAAGATTGTGAAAGAGATAATTGGATGAGTGCCGAAGAAGCCCTTGCATACGGACTTATCGACGAGATTATATAAACAAAAAAATATTTTTAAAAATTATGGATCGACATTATCCTATCGATGATGTCGATTTCTTCTTTTTTATAGCGGCCATCCGCGCTCATTATAACTGTCGCATAGACAAGCAAATGACTTTTAGAGTCAAAATCAAATTTACTTAAACGCCTTAAAGTTTTTTCTTTTGTTTTTTCTTCTTTAGCCTTATTTACTAAATCAATAAATTGTTCCTCGCTAATCTTATTGCTAGTCGCATAGTTATAAATCTCATATTCTTCTTTAGATATGTTTTTATCTATAGAAGAAAATAGGCCAGTTAAATTATCGATAAATTCTATCGCTTTATCAGCGGGGACATTATAATTCTCTAAATCAGCTTTAAAAGCGTTAATGGCGTTAAACGCTAATGCCTTTTTCCCGTTAAAAGGAGTTTCTAATATTTTAAGTAATACTTCTTTAATCTCGTCATCCATAATTATCTTTTTATATCTACTGTAACCATCTTAATTAACTCATTAGGGAAATTCTTTTGCGTTTCTTCTAAAGAGCTTGGTCTTTCACATTGAATAGGAGCAGTCTCTAACATCAACTTTAGTAAATCTTCGGCCATATATAAAGCGTCATCCAACCCTTTTCCACAAGTCACTCCTCCCCAAATATCAGGAAAAGAGACATTAATCCAAGATGGATCTTCTTTATCTTCTCTAAAAATTGCCGGATAAGATACTTTCATATTTATTTAATTATAATTTAGATTTCTATTTCAAAAAAGGTGCCAATGAATCACTTAGAATTAAACACCAAAGAAAGAAATAGGTTTCTTAACAGTATATCTGTTACGCTTAAAACGCAAACGAAAAGGGGCTAAGTCACCTCATAGGTTTCTTAACAGCCCCTTTTTTGCATCTAAGAATCAACTATTCTTCTAACATTTTGATCGCACTATGTAAGTAGATAAGTGTGCAAACATAGATAAAGATTTCTAAAACCGCAGAAGCAATTAAGAAGATTGAGAATAATAATCTAATGCCTGGGTTAACGTAAACACTGAATCCTGGGATAAATCCTAAGATAAGGGAGATGAGGTAGATAACAACGATATACATTGCAAGTCTACGACCTCTTTCACTCATTTCGCCGTCACCAAGTTGATCAGCTAAGTTAGAAATACCAAATAAGACACAGAGGACAACTAAGAAGTCTGCGACTGCAGCAACTGTAGTTAAGACTGCGAATAAAATTGGTGATAAACCTTTAGTAGCGTCAATATTTTGAAGAATCACATAAGTAAGACTTGCGATAATACCAACTAAAGTAATCCATAAAGCAATACGGAATTCTCTAGAATCTCTAGCGCCTTGGAATAAACCAACTAGTTGAATAACAAAGACAACAATACCAACGATACCGCTGACCATTAAAAGTGTGGCCGCTGCCGCCTCTGCGCTTCCAATAGAAACAAAAATGGCAGAGATTAAAGCTAGAATTGAAACTACGATAGAAATAATCTCAGCAACAAAGATTAATTTAACGCCACGATGAGCATGTGGAAATTTCATAATATATTTCTCCTTTTTCCTAAATTATTTTATGCAATATTTATAGAAATAAAAAGCCCCGATTTTATCAGAGCCCTTCAAATAAATAATTATGAATAATAAACTAGTGTTCCACTTACTGAACCAATAGTGAAATAGTCTCCTGAATAATCATATCGATTATCGTATGCGTAATCAGTTCTACTACCTGGTTCCACTCTTAAATAGGTGTTGCCCCAACTAGTTACTCCAGAAGTTAAGTGACACTCTACAGAAACGGCAGTGTAAACTTCATAGCCACTCTTAAGAGTCATAGTGATACGGTAATAAGTACTAGTAAATATCGATTCGAAATCAAAATAGGAGCGAATATTACTACTAGTCACAGTAATATAATTAGCAACTTTTTCTCTAACAGTAACCGAAATAGTCGCAGATCCACATTTTTGACTATTAATAGTGATATTGGTAGTGCCATTTTTAAGTCCACTGATAATGCCACCTTCACTAATAGTCGCGACAGACGTATTGCTGCTTGTATAAGTAAATTTATCAGGAGAAGTACTTGTGAAGTATTCTTTTAAATCTAATGTGGAGTCAGTAAAACAAACTACACTATAAGCTTTCACATTAATGCTATTTGCAAAAACATTAGCATTTAGATAATAAGATAAGTCTGTTCCTACCGCATATCCGGTAATTCCGACAGTGCCTTCATTAACGCCAGTTACCACCAAGCCATTGACTGAAGCAATATCCTCATTACCAGAGATAAATAAGAATTCACAGTCTAAGTTAGTAGAAACACTAATGGTTGAAGTGTTAGTGACATATAGATTATCCATATTAAATGAGAAGTACGGTTTATTAACTATTACTTTTAAGTAATTATCTGCTTTATCAGGAGCGCTAAATACTATTAAGCAAGTTCCAGAGTTTTTCGTGTAGACATATCCATCAATATAAACCGCGACATCTTCATTTGTGGATTTCGCTATTACATCACTTGAACCGACAGTTAATGCCACTTTTGAATATGTACAGGCTTCAATAATCCCCTTAGAAATACTTACCCCGCCAGAGCCGTACATATGTTCATAATGATTAATTAATAGGCCACATTCTTTACAGTAATAGTCCTCATAAACGTAATTATAAGTTGAATCAAAATCGTAAACTGGATCCCCAAGATTATGTCCATGTCGAGGTAAAACCTCTTTCCCAGTGGAATAGCCACAATAACTACAATAGTAGTATTCAGTAGATCCGTTTTGACTACATGTTGGTTCTACGCGTTCATGCCAATCAAAGTGATGTCCTGTTGCAGGAATTAATTCTGAACCCATTAAGAACTCTTTTCCGCAGTGCGTACAAACGCCATAGATATTTTTCAATCCTGTACTAGTACAGCTAGGAGAAATAGAGATGGTTTCTCTAGAGAACACTAAGTTATGTTCACCAAAGCCGTTATATAAATATGTAGCAAGTCCACATCTAGAACAAACTTCACCTTCAACGTGCCCGTGAATATCTCCACACTCCACTTCAATCTCGCTAGAGTGAACCATATCATGACCTAGTGGATCAATAGTGACGTGTTCAACGACTTCTGGATGTTCACAGTGCTCGCAGTATTGGACAATATCGTATCCACCTGCTATTGTGCAGGTTGCCTCAACGCGATTAATAATACTGGTTTCAGCTAGATAGTGATGTGGAGTTGGATCGACATAATCATAAATAATGTTTTGGCAATATGTGCAAATCATTGAATCGGCAATACCGCTATGGGAACAAGTTGCTTCTTGGTTATGAGAATCATAAGCCACATAATTATGCCCATAAGCAGGGATTGTCTCTTTAGTGGTTTTAAAGTGTTTACCACATGCACAATAAGAATAGATATCTTTTAAGCCATCTTGTTCACAAGTAGCCCCAATTCTAATAGATTCTTCGGTATATGCTTCAGTATGGACATGTTCAGGAGTGTTATTAGAACAACCCGCTAGCACTAAGGAAGCAAAGATAGAAAATGATAATAATAGTTTGCTAGTTTTCATATTTGTTTCCTCCTTACATATCAATACTAACTTCAAAACCTAGGTAATTAAGAATAGTTACTTCTATTATTTTGTGGTTACTAGGTGGAGTAATACGTTCAATGCTTAAAAGCTTATTACTAGTACCAGCGTAGCGATAAGTAATACTTGTATTATTAAAATAGAAAATAGCGTAACCAAGTAATGTCACAGAGGCTGGAATGGTAATTGTAGTAATATTTGTATAATAAATGCTATAGAAGGCACTATAACCGATAGTTTTAATATGAGAAATGATCGTGTTAGGATCAGCTTTCGTCATATAGAAAGAATAATCTCCGGCGACTTTTAAATTATCAATGACGATAGTTGCTATCTTTGAGCAAGAACGGAAACCAGCTTCTTTAACTTCTTCAACATCGTTAAAATCTGGAACTGTTAATAAAGCAGTACAATCACAGAATGTATATTCATTAATTACAGTAATCGCAGATGCAAAGGAAATAGACGTTAAAGCACTGCTTTCATAGAAAGCATAAGCACCAACTTCATTAACCGTGCTATCAGTAATAGCAAAGCTAGTGTAGTTAGATTTATATAAAGCGTATTCGCCAATTTCAGTGACTCCACTTAAAGAAAGGCTAGTTGCACTCGCTCCTCCAGGAGACTTAATTAACTTAGAGCCATCTTTAGAGAGAATACATCCATTTGCTGATTTAAAGTTATTACAATCAGTGTCTACTTGGTAGGCAGTAACGCTATCTTTTTGTTTAATAAAGCCGTCTCTAATAGACTCTACTCTAGGATCGATATAGGCGCTAGATTTACAAGTTGGTAAGACGGTGACAAGTTCGGTTCTATTATTGTTATAGACCACTCCACCATCTAAGGATAAATAGCTACTATTAAGAATAATATTGGTTAATTTTGTACAACCAACAAACGCATCAGCATCAATATTTTTAACGTTCGCATCAATAACAACAGTGGTTAAATTAGTGCAATATGCGAATGTATAGGCCTTAATTTCTTCACAGTTAATGCTCACGGTTTTTAATCCTGATCGGCAGAACGCATATTCTCCAATAGAGCGAACGTTGAGATTAGCTTCAGTTAAGTTAGCGCAGTTATAGAAAGCATACGCCCCAATATCTATAGATGAGCCAGAAGCAGTATAAGTTGAGAAGATAGTGCTACTAGCAAAAGCGAAATCTCCAATTGAGCCTAATTCTTGTGAGAACTCAACTGGAACAGTAAAGCCCATAAATTCTCCAGCAGGAATATTTGGATCAGAATTAAGATAGATAACTTTTTCTAATGAACTTGGGAAATGACCAGTTTCACTGGTGGATGTTCTAAATAGAGTGAAGATTGATGGACTACTTCCAGTAGACACCAAAGAGATAGTCTTAATAGAAGTAGAAGATGCACTAAAGACACTAATACCAGTGTCAATAAATGTCGCTGTATCAATCTCTCCTAAGAAGGTAATGGAAGATAATCCATTACAAGAACTAAATACATTATCTCCTAGAGCCCCTAGGTCTCCTTCAAAGACAATACTTAAAATATTAGAGCAAAGCGCAAAAGCTTGTTTACCAATAGAGTTAATTCCGCTAGAGATACTAATTGCTTTAAGTCCTTCACAAGAGCGGAAAGCATTTGCCCCAATTTGGCCACTAGTGCAATTTGGCCACTTAATTTCATTTAAACCCTCACATAAATTAAAGGCGTTTTCACCAATAGAGAAATTACTACTTTCTAAATTAAGCGACTTAATAGATGAACACTTATAGAACGCATACTCACCAATATATGTCACATCTTTAGCAAAGCTAATATCTTCTAAAGAGGTACAGGAATAGAATCCATATTCACTAATAGAAGTTAATCCTTTTGTAAAGGTTACACTTACTAAATTAGTGATATAAGCAAGTCCATATTTTGGAACGGTAGTCTGCTTTGTAACAGTGAGTTCACGTAAATTCTCAACATATAAAGGAGAGCCAGCAGTAGAAGGCTTATAGAAAATCGCTCTTAAATAGTTATAATTAATTTCAGTAACGCCAATAAACGGAACAGTTAAGCTTGTTAAACTAGTACAGTTTTCAAAAGCAGCTTCACCAATATATGTCACGCTATCAGGAACCACTACATTATTTAATCCACTACAACCAGAGAACGCTCTAGAGCCGATATTGATAATAGTGTCAGGGATAACAATATCAAGCAATATATCTACATTAAGGAACGCGCTAGGTTCAATTTTGGTTACAGGATAACCATTATATATTTTAGGAATGGTAATGCTGTGGACATTATCAGTCTTCATTAAGCTAATATTACAGCCATTAACAGAGGCGGTTTTGCCTTCACTATCTTCATAAATTGTGAAGGTCAAATATTTAAGTGATTTAGTCGCATCACTTTCCTCAGTCACTTCTTCATAGTAATAACCACAAACAGTACAAGTTGCGTATTTGTAGCCATCTTCATACTGAGTCTTTGGAACAATAGTAAACTCATCGTAATTATGTGGCTTAGTCGCATCGTGATAAGTCTCATAACCAGGATCGGTACAGTAATGGAAATGTCCTGATTGATCTATATAAGACCATTCATCTGAATAATGGTGTTCTAATTTTGGAATAGATTCATCGTAATTATAATCACAGGTTTCACATTGATAATGGCGCTTCCCATTGCGCTCAAATGTTGGTTCTAGTGTGACTTCAGAAGTTAATTCGTGTTCTTCTTTATCAATAACTACATCATGGCCGCATTTCGTTCCATGCCAGTGATAGTTTTTATCATATTTCCACGAACTTAAATCATAAATATGGTCAGTAAGTGGAAGATTTTGTTCTTCATAGTAGTGACATACTTTACAGAATCGATATTGATGTCCTTCATAAGAACAAGAGGCCACTTTATTAATTGTCCACTCTGTAAAATCATGGAGTTCTTCATCAATTATTATGTCTTCATGGCCTTCATTGATACATCTGTGGAAATGGTGAGTTTCATTTTTACTCCAAATATCAGAGAAATGATATGAGAGTTTAGGCAATTCTATGTTTTTAACATAGCCACACTCAGTACAAGTTTTTCTAGCCAGTCCTATAGACTCATAAGTAGGAGTAGAGAGTACTTCTTCTTTACCAAATCTATGATGCCAATAATCGACTTTTAAATTATGTTCACAAGTAGCTTGACGCCAGTGATAATTTTCATTATGGCTATATTCACTAGAATAAGTGTGTAAATGTTCAGTGGCAGGAATACTGTCTTGCTTTGCATAACCACAAATCTTACAAATCATTTCTTGTAACCCGTCTTCACTATCCGTGGCAGGTTTAATAATTTCAGGCTCGCTATAATCATGAGCGGTGTAGTTAATCTTTAATGATTCATAGCCTTCATCTAAACATTGATGATAATGACCGTGTTCATCTTTACTCCACGCTTCTGAATAATTATGGAGATTTAACTCAGTTAAGTGATAAACGGCGTAACCACAAACATCGCATACTTCTTTAACTTGTCCACCATGTTCAAAGTTTGCTTCATCAACAATTGTGGGAATGAAGTTGTGTCTAACTTTATTAACACTATCCTGATGTCCACAAGTAGGCATATGCCAGTGATATTCAGCGTCTGCAACATATTCATCAGAATAAGTGTGAACATGAGGTTTTAAATCGATTGTTTCATAAGTCGTATAACCACATACTTCACAAGTAAGGTGCTTTTTACCTAATGTAGAATCGGTACTATCAAAATCAATAACCCAATCCTTAGGATATTTATGACCCTCCTTATCACTAATAGAGTGAGAGCCATCGGTAGCCTCATGCCAGTGATTGTAATTGTCATAAGACCAATCTTCACTATATTCATGAGTCACTGTGTTATCCACTATTTCTACTGGGTCATCTGCTCTAGTTGATGAGCCTGTAGGAAGTGAATTAGAACATGACGAAAAAAGTAAGCCAAATGTGGCTAACGAGATTAAAAAAATGCGATGTTTCATAAAAAAATCATACCATGCATATATATGCAAGACAAACATATATAGATGAATAAAATGGTGCGTTTTTACACTTTTATGTATTTATTATGATTACATCAAGAAAAAAGACTTTATTTTAATAAAATCAACAACAGCAGAAATAGTTATATTTGTTTGTTCTTCTCTAGTAATAGTCGCGTCATTATCGCCTAATTGTTTTCCATAATACCCAAAATTCGCGTGATTCCCACCTTCAATAATTTGATTTTTATATCCGCTAGGGAAATAAGGGGTGTGGTTATATAAACCGTCATATTTAAAACAGAGTCTAGGCTGCCATATATCGATAATGCTTTATATTTATCATCTAGCTTTTACTTGGATAAGACTTGTCCAACTGAGGAAAAACAACCTTGGACTACGACAAGGAATATATTCTATTAACTATGTCAACCTTTTCTTATCCTAGCTAGACCGGTATGCTCTATCCTCACGAATAGATACAGGGAAGGATTAATCCCGGCCAATTCAATATAGATATTGGGAAAGGAAAAAGCCCTGCATTTACAAGGCTCTCTACTGGACAAGTCAACACCCATTCATACCTGGACAATGCGGGGTAGGAAAAGGTGAACGTAGTTACTATTGGTGGATTCAAGGGGATTCGAACCCCCGACCTCCTCGTTGCGAACGAGGCGCTCTCCCAACTGAGCTATGAACCCGGTGAGATATATATTAAGTTATTTTCAATAAAAAGAAAAGCCCTTAACGGATTAATCGTTAAGAGCAGTTCATTATTATAAAGAATAATTATTTTGCTTCTTCTTTTGCTAAGAATCCCATAACACAGGTGTAAAGACCACCGACGGCAATTAAGATACCGAGGACGATCCAGAAAACATCTTTGAATCCTTCTGGTCCAAATAAGAATAAGACAGCAATGGTAGTAATACCAGCACCGATAACCATTTGACCTAAACCAGTGAAAACGAGTTTTCTAACAATCATGATGTGGAGGCCTTTTAAGAATAAGGCAGCACCTAAACCGACAGCGGCAAACATTCCATAATAGAAAACTGGTACAACAGATGCACCACCAAGATTCTTTGCAACTAAGCAAATTCCGAAGAATAAGGAAGCAATAGCACCAAAGGTAATACCTAATGGTAAAACTTTTGTCTTGATTGTGGTCATGCAAGCTAATGTTAATAAAGAGGCACCACCAACGATGAATAAGACACCGAACACGATATCCATAACTTCTTTGCCGCCAAAAATAGCAACTAAAACACCAATGGTGATTAATAAGACGCCTTCACAAATAGCAACTAATTTTTTATTCATGTATAATTCTCCTTTCGCGTCAATTATTATAGCATTTATCAAAAAATTAAAAACATATTTTATATTTATAAAAAAGTAGGGGACCTTTACCCCTAGTATTTATTTAGATTGCTCTATTTCTTTTTTGGTTTTTCGTTTTCTATAAAAATCAAATAGCATTGGAGAAATCGCGTTAATCACTAATTCTGGGATTAATAAATAAATATGGGTTAAAGCGTGATGGTGACTGCTATATAAGATAAGTAATATTGAGAAGACGATTTCAGTGATGGATAAGCCTAAAGATAAGACTGCTGGGAACTTATGTAAGAACTTATGACTGGTTTCATATAGTTCATAAGATTCTCTAACGATTGTCCAAGTACCCCACATAATACAGATTGTATTAAATTCTCTCACTAACGCCATCATGATGATGCCAAGTAAGAGTTCGACGTTGCCAAGATAGAATTGATAGTCTTTATAGAACCCTAATTTGATTCTCATGAAAGTAAATAAAATTCCTTCAAAACCATAGATTAGCATCGCTCCACCAACTAAGAGGTGTAGATAAGGAATAATGTCATGAGCAAAGACACCAATCACTACTGATAAAGCGGTAAACACCACTAATCTAAAAATGTAATAATTTCTCATTGTAAACATAATTATTTGTCAAAAACCAAGCAGGCCGCGCCTATTTTTCCAGAATCGTAGCCTAACATCGCGACTTTTAATTCCACTATTGGTGATCCTTTCATGCCGTAATTATGGTTCTTCATAAATCTTCTAACTTGGTCTAATAAGTAGTCGCCTTCATTAGCCACTCCACCAGAAAGAACCACGACTTCTGGTCTAAAGATATTACAGTAATTAAGAATTCCTTCTCCTAAATATCTGACATATCTTTTCATTACTCTAATAGCGGCCTTGTCCCCTCTTCTAGAAGCTTCAAAGACCACTTTTGCGTTGACCTTACCATTTTCTTTTGCCACTTCATGCATTAAAGAGTCTGGACATTTATCCATTTCTTTTTTGGTCATTCTAATTAAACCAGTCGCGGAGGCATAAGCTTCAAAACAGCCTCTTCTTCCACAACCACAAGGTTCGCCATTCACTCTAATGACCATGTGTCCGAGTTCTGCACCCATATGTAAGTGACCATCATAAAGATGATTGTTAATAACAATGCCGCCCCCAACACCAGTGCCTAAAGTAAGCATAATTAAATTAGAGTATTCTTTGCCGCTCCCAAATCTAGCTTCACCTAATGTAGCAACATTCGCGTCATTATTGATATAAACAGGTAAATTCATTCTTTTAGAGATTAATTTAGAGATAGGTAAGCCGTTCCATTTAGGAAGATTAGGAGAAGTAACCACTATTCCTTTATCCATATCTAAGATACCAGGCATGCCAATACCAATACCTTCTAATTTAATTGATTTATCATAGTCGTTTAATGATTTATTCATTACATCGCAAAATCTATTAACTTCTGCTTCACCATCTGCTTCTTTAGAAACATCCATAGCGAATCTAGTTAAGACTTTACCAGCGTCGTCAACAACTGCACCTTTAATGGAAGTGCCACCAATATCAATACCAATCGCGTACATATAATTAGCTCCAAAAATAATAATAAAATTATTTACCCATTAATACTATAGTAATTTATCATTTTCGCGAATATTCTCCATATTCGCAGCCAATATTTTCAGCCCATATTTTATTTATAAGTTTCTTTCCTCTATATAAATAAATAGTGCCTTTACCATTTCCACCATTCCAAAGTCTAGTGTGTCGTTTAGCCCCATCAGGAGATTCATAGTTAATAAGAAGCATATCTTCTTTCTTACAAGATACTTCCACTACTACTTTATTTCTCCATGTTTTTTGTTCCACTCTCCAAAGAATTTCATCTTCAGTCTCATGAGATTGGAATTTAGTTCTTGTGTTAGTCCAAAACTTAGAGAAATTGAATTCATAACACTTTCCTTCAATATAGAAAGCGGATAATAATTTTCTATTTAGAGCAATAAACCCAATCTTTGGTCTACCTCCACCTATATCAAAGACAGAATTATTTAATTTCTTGCCGCTTACTAGGTCAGTTAAATTATTAGACGATAACCACACCCAAGGAGAAGTAAAATCCTTGCCCCAGTTTTTATCGCTATAGCCATAACAGTCTTCTTTTCTTACTATGTATTCTTCTTCATCAAGATAAATAGATCCTTCAAAATAAGATTTCATTCCTTCCGCATGCCAGAACATTTCAAATAGTTGAAGTTTTCTAAATAAAGATGACGCTCCAAAGCCAACGTTAAAAGCAATATCCTTATTAATCTTTAAATCCCATTTGATATGTCCATAGTCAGACATATATTC
Organism: Bacilli bacterium; assembly: GCA_017447165.1. Classification (GTDB taxonomy): domain Bacteria; phylum Bacillota_I; class Bacilli_A; order RFN20; family CAG-826; genus UBA2450. The sequence goes on along the minus strand of JAFSOD010000004.1, from coordinate 401,870 downwards.
CGGATGCTCTTTTGAGTCAACTTCAGAAACACATACATCTCCATAGGTTTCTGTTTCTGTTAAATAACAGTCATCCGCTTTTACTTCAAAAGGATATTTCCAGTTAACTTCTATCTTTTTCCAGCCAAAGAAACGATGTAATTGTTTATGGACTTTACCCCAACAACCAACATTGACCATCAAATAAGATGGTCTAATACCTTTTTCTTGATTTTCTTTTAACTGTCCATATACTGGGCGAAATCTGCCTAGTTTTGGATTACATAAAAAGAATTCAATGTAAAAGGGTTTAGCTTCTCCAGTTTTCTTGTTGTAGGCTGTAAAAGAATGCCACCACCAGTCATAGCCTTTTTTAGCTTGTCTTCCCTTAAGCTGACAAATATCTCTTTTAACATCATGTTTATTAAACATATTAATCACCAATAATTATTATAGACTATATTAAACAAAAAAGACTGATTAAATCAGTCTCTATTTAATAAACACTCTATTATCTTTGATGATTTTAGGAACTGGCTTAAATTCATCTTTTGGATAACCAATAATCACGTGGCCAATACCAACATAATCATCAAAATTTAAACCAGTGAAAGATAAAATTTTTCTACCTTCTTCTAATTCTATTTCTTCTTTAGCTCTATGAATCCAGCAAGAGGCTAATCCTTGATTAGTGGCCTCAAGTAACATATTTTCAATGGTGGCCGCGCCATCAAGCATAGATAAGCCGTCTTTATTGGCCGCTACTAATAAAATAACAGGTGCACCATAAAATGGATCTAGGTCTCTACCCATAATACTTCTATTGAGTTTCATCAACTCATCTCTAACTTTTTTATCTTTGATGACGATAATTATAGGAGTTTGTCTATTCATCCCACTAGGAGCGAGTAAACCAGCCTCCACGATTTCTTTAATCTTATTATCTTCTACTTCTCTATTAGAGAAAGAGCGGCACGCTCTGCGAGCTTTAATTACATCTAACATATATTTTCCTTCCTAATTTATTTTAAAGACATTATTAAGTCTTTATAAACTTTTTTTGCTATTTCTTTTTCTTCGCTACTATTTGTTCGAACAAGTTGATATTCTTGATTAATTCGATTAACACAGTATTCAACTCCATAAGTATGATGGACTTTATATAGAAAAACCATATCGGCAAACGGGAGCTTCTTTAAAAGGTGTTTTGATGAAATGTGTAGCAATAAGCTGATTGCTCTATAGATATAGCCAATCCAGTGCATAATCGGTTCATCGACTTTATAACCATACTTTTGATTTAAGCCTGGATATTCTTTAATCAATAATTCTTTATAATTTGTTGGAGTATATAAAGACATATAATCCGGATTATCTAGTAACTTTGCTAATTTTGAATTCATAAATCGAAAAGTAAATAGCCTGCTACCACAAGTAAAATCTTCTATTGAAGAAGAAAAATACGATGCTTGTATTTCACAAATCTTGATCATTTCATCAGTTAATTTCATCTAGTATTTCCTCGATATATTTGCCTTCTCTACGGTATTTAATCAAACAAGCATCTACTTTTGTGTTTGCAATTTTATCTTCTTCCACTTTTCCTTTTAATATATCTATTTTTTCTTGCTTACATAAATATAGGCGATTAACAAATTTTAAATTAGTTAATGCTTTACTACTTTTAATTACGTGTTGTTTACCTAAATACGATGCAGATAAACAATGACTTGCTTGGACGTCAGTCAACTTACCTTGAGCGAATTTAGTAATAATTTCATACATCGAATTGTCTGCAATAGGAGCTATTATCACATCAGCTTCTTCGATTCTTTTAATTAATCTTTGAATGTAGCAGGAATTACGATGCGCCTCTTTTAAGGTATCTCGATAATAACAAATCGCTAGCATCCAATCTAAATCAACTTCTAGACTAACGGTGTTTAATTTTCTTTCATCAAGTTTGAAAACATAAACAGATCCATTTTTATCATTAGATACAAAAGAAGAGGCCTGTTTATATGATTCACCTAAGTAAAACCCCGGACCAAAATCGATGTTCTTATCAGAATGATTTAAGTCTAGTTCACCTTCAATATCGTTCTTTGCACCATGAAAATAAATACAATTAAACGATTCTTGAAGAATTTCAGAAAGAACGCTATTAATTCTCAAATTGTTTTCATAAGCATAACTATATATTTTTTCAATAATAGGATTAGTAGGACGATGTTTTCCATTTTCAATGCGATTAATAGTGGCAAAAGATAATTCGATCGCATCGGCAAACTCAGTCTGTGTCATTTTGAGCATTCTTCTAATTAATAAACAATCTTTTTGTATGTCGTATGATTTCATGCTGACATTATAACACGTGTTATATAGTAAAACAATCGAAAAAGTGCGAAAAAAAAGCGGTTTTTCTCATTACCGCTAGCCGTGACTCTGTGCGAGCACAGTGTTTAAGCTAAGTTCCTTTTGACTGGTGGTGCTTCTTGATTTTGATACGTTATGAATTGATTTGCGTATCAATGGCCAGCTTCCTCTAGTTGTTAGCTTCGAGGCTGTCTTCCTCTTTGTCATGTCCGGTGCTGGGTTTACTCCGTCAAACTTTAACGCGGAGACCAGTGATGTTGCCATCAGGGAGGAACGTACCGATGATTAGAATCTCTTCTAATCCTTTGCTAGTGCAATCATTTAACTGGAAGCTTTTAATTTCCAGAGGTCCCCACTCAATTCAAGGACCTGATTGAATTATCTAGTCTTAAGCTCATTAGACCATTTCTGCTTAGAAGGTGCTAAGAGTTTGTAACCCTTCTAAGTCTCACCACACTTTGAGTTGAATAATGTGGATTAGGTTTTTCCTATTCTTTTTAGTTAATAAGACTTTTTCTTTACCTCTTTGATCGTGTCCGGCGGTGGATTTTCTACACTGTTAAGCTCTAACTCAGTGACCACTGTAGCAGGGAGGTGGGCCGTTTAGCCATTATTCTTAATGGCAAGTTAACTGCAATCATTGACTAGAAGATTTAATTCTAGATGCCTCACTATCAACGTTGTGTATTGGGCTGATTGTCTGACGTTAGCTGAACTTCAAACCTTTTTCGTATCGAGTATCTTGCGGTCTCGACTACTTATCTCACGTTTTAAGTTGATTGTAGCGTGATTCGGTCGTGGATATGGCTATTACCTCATATCTGTCCTCTTCGATCTTGTCAGGCGGTGGATTTTCAGCTGTTAAGTTCTAACTCAGCATCCACTGTAACGGGGAGGATGTGCCTTGGTAGGAGAACGAGTCTTCTACCGTGCTGGTGCAATCATTAGTCTAAGATCAATTTTGTTTTAATTCTTAGTAGGCCGCTGTATCAACTTCTTCTTTTTCGCGGTGATTGACTTATCCAGTCTTGAGAGTTAATTAACTATCATTAATTATCTCTCAACCAAGAGCCTTTCGGTGTTGGATGTGTATAAGTATGCGCTTATTGAAAAACTATTGCAAGCGTTTTTTTAAATTATTTTTCACTTTTTTTATAAATAATATTTTAATTTAACTATGTTAAATTACTTTTTTAATATTTTTTTGAAAAAAATGTTTTTTATTAGTTTTTAATATTATAAATATAAAAAATAATAAACATAAAAAATATAATAGAAAATCGCGACGCACGCATATGTGCATGTATATAAAAAAATATCTCCCACTTGGAAGATACTTATTCGTCAGCCAGGGCAGTTAACATCCTGGATCGCTGCATCCATTCCCGAAGGAATGCGTCGTGGTCGCACACTGGTTCTCCACCTCTGACGATTTTATTATAACAAATATAATCGCTATGGCAATTCTTTTATTTTATAAGAAATGAATATTGTTTTTATCCAGGCATAATGCGGGTCATTATCACTTATTCTTATAGAAACTTTAATAAACCCTTTATCCATTCCCTTTCTTTTAATGTAATAATTAAACGTATTTTTATATACGGGGTCCTTCTTGTAAGCAAAGTAATTCTTGATTCCTTCTGGCACCGACTCTAAATCTCTAACTTTTAAGTCATGACCATACTCAACAATATGATCCACTCTTGTTTGATTACTTCTAGCGTTACCTTCAACATATATATAAAGATCATGTTTTTTTTCATACATGGGATTAGGCCATTTCTTAATCGCCTCGATAAGTAAAGTTGGATCGTAAATTAGCGGTTTTCTTCTTGTCATAACTAGCCAAATAATATGAAGAAAAATAACTAATTTCAATCAAAATTTATTGTCCACATTTTTATCCAATTATATTTATATTAAGTGATACAAAGTATTAATTAATAGAAATATATTATATAAATATAGTTGGATACTTTTTTTCACATTTCTAATGTGTAAAAAAACTGATGGATTGCTCCACCAGTTCTTTTGAGATAAGAATTATTTGATTATTCTTTATATTCTCTAGTTTGTGGTAAGAACGAATAAACGATTAAACCTAATAAGGCAATTGCGATGACGACTAGACCAAAGATTGCTAATTTATCTAATTCTGCATCTTTGACAAAGTAGAATATTAAACCAAAAACAGTTAAACCGCTACCGATAGAAACAGCAATTGCTCTTCCCATTGTGCCTTCAAGACTCTTTTTGCCAGATGCAAGAATAAAGATAAAGCCAACAAGAAAAACACTAAGAGGGATAATAGCCATATTATCTTTGAATAAATATGAGACCCAATATTCACCGTCAGCGCCCCAGACAATCATCATAAGCATCCAAATGAAAATGGAGAATAAGTATTTACTTACAACGATTAATGCACAATTAACCATTGAGCTATATGGAGGTTTTTTGTCAAAAATGACAAAGAATAAATTGATAACAGGGATAACAATTAAGCAAATATCGATAACCAAGTTAAGTAAGTAGAGGATAGACATGCCAATTGTGAATCTATCTGCAAATGAGATTTCTCCCAAGTTAGAAAAAACCTTTTCTTGTGCCATCACTAAAGCGCCAAAGACAATGACGAGACCAATGATGACAAGAGCCATAATTTTTTTGAGGTTTTTCATTTTTTAATTATCTCCTATCAGATGGTAATTTGTCGTGGACAAATAATGCCATAACCGCTTTAGCGGTGTGGATTCTATTTTCTGCTTCTTGATAGACAACAGATTGTGGTCCGTCGATAACTTCATCAACGACTTCATTGACTCTATCAGCAGGAAGGGCGTGCATATATCTACAACCTGGTTTGGCTAACTTCATCTTGTCTGGTGTACATTTCCATGCTTTTAATGCTAATAAAGCATCATCAACAACGGTTGTGGATTGGTTAGTAACCCAGCTACCCCAGTTCTTAGGGAAGACGACATCAGCGTCACGATAAGCAGCGTCCATATCGTGGGTAATAGTTAAGCTACCACCATGTTCAGCAGCGTTCTTTCTAGCCTTTTCAATAACCCAGTCTGGTAAATCATATCCTTCAGGATATGCTAAAGTAACATCGATACCATATCTTGGGAATAATAAGACTTGAGAAACTGGAACTGAAATTGGTTTCTTGTGAGTTGTGGCCATTGCCCAAATAACAGAGACCTTTAAGTGTTCAGTATGACCAAATTCATCTTCGATGGTCATTAAATCTGCAAGGGCTTGCATTGGGTGATATAAGTCACATTGTAAGTTGATAATTGGGACTGTGGAATATTTCGCCATTTCGCGAATATATTTGTTACCTAAACCCCAGTTACAGTAACGGCAAGCAATCATGTGGCCAAAGCTAGATAAGATAACTGCAGTGTCTTTGGCGCTTTCTCCGTGAGCGATTTGCATCATAGAGGTATCTAAGAAGGTAGCATGACCGCCTAATTGGGCCATACCGCTTTCAAAGGAGTTACGGGTTCTTGTTGATTGCTCAAAGAACATTAAGAATCCGGTTTTGTTAGTGAGCCAGTCTGTTGGTTCATTAGCGTAGAATGCATTTTTTAAGTCTCTTGAGACTTTAAGCATGTAGTCGATTTCTTCTTTAGTGAAATCTTCTAATGTAATTAAGTGTCTACCAGCAAATCTAGGTGCGACTTTTTCCATAATTTAATTTATTTCCTTTCTTAATAAACTATTTCTTTAAATTTTCTAGATATAAGCCTGGAAGTACAGCATACATTGCTGCACAGATAACGAGGTCTTCTTTTCTAGTTTTTTCATTTGGTGCATGAGCTTCTTTTTCATCTCCAGGACCAAATCCGATACAAGGAATGCCGTATCTTCCCATAATAGAAACACCATTAGTGGAGAATGTCCATTTATCAATGATAGGTTCTTTCTTGAATAAGCCTTCATAACCTTGTTTCATAGATTGAACAAAGACTGATTCTTCAGGAATAACCCAGGTTGGGAAATAACATTCAGTTGGATATAGTAAACCAGTATAAGATGGTCTTTCATAACGATACATCTCAACTTTAGCGTTAGCGGCTTTAACTCCTGGAAGAGCTTCAATTTCCGCGATAGAGGTCTTATCGTTTTCTCCCACAGTTAATCTTCTATCTAGAGAGATCCAGCAGCCATCAGCGACCGCACATCTAGATGGTGATTTATGGAAGATTTGGCTAATTGTGACTGTACCTTTACCTAAGAATGGGTCATAAGCAAGCCCTTTTTCATTGAGTTCTTTCACTTGCTCAATGATTGGTGCCATCTTATAGATGGCGTTGTCGCCTCTTTCAGGGGCGGATCCGTGACAAGAGATACCTCTAACGGAAACTTTAATTTCCATTCTTCCTCTATGTCCACGATAAATTCTACAGCTAGTTGGTTCAGTAGAAACGACGAATTCTGGTCTGACTTTATCTTCTTCGATAATGTATTGCCAGCAAAGTCCGTCACAGTCTTCTTCTTGAACGGTACCAGTGATCACTAAAGTGTAATCATCTTCTAAACCTAAATCTTTGATGATTTTAGCAGCGTAGACCATTGAGGCCATACCACCTTCTTGGTCAGAAGTTCCTCTTCCACCGATATGAACATCATCTTCAAATCCTTTATAAGGATCAAATGTCCAGTTTTTAATTTCACCAATACCGACAGTGTCGATATGAGCGTCCATACCAATAAGGTGTTTACCATGGCCAATATAGCCTAAGATATTTCCCATTGGATCGATGACGACTTTGTCAAATCCAACTTTCTCCATTTCTTCTTTAATGCGAAGCACGACATCTCTTTCTTCACATGATTCAGAAGGAATAGCGACCATATCTCTAAGGAATTTGGTCATGTCAGCCTTATAGGACTCAGCTTTTTCTAATACTTTTTCAAAAGGTACTTTCATTATTTAATTTCCTTTCCTCTAAGTTCCTTAATCTTTTTATCGTATTCATGAATTTTGTTATATTCATTTTCCCAGAATTCTGGTTTTTTCATGCTGTCGAGATATTCTTTGGTATAACCAAATGGTAACCAGTCTTTCTCTTTTTGAGCAAAGAGTTTTTCTTTGGCTTCTTTTCCACGAGTATCTAAAACCATACATGGGCAAGCATGAGCGAAGACATCTTCGAACCATCTTTCTAAGACGTTAGGAGTGACTTCTAATTCTCTTTGTTTTAAGTTTTCAATAACAGAGTCATATCTATCAAAGCTATCAGTAGCGATAGTGACGACGTTATCTTCAGGTCCTAATTTGAGGTATTTTGCGATTTTAATCGCACCTAAGATATTACAAATACCAGAAACACCGAATAAGTTGACCATGGATTCAGCGACTTTCTTATCAACACCGTGTTTGACTAAGATATCGCTACCTTCGTGAATTACTTCTAAGCCTCTCACACAATCATCATCAACGATTTGGGCGATGAAGTCTGTGGTTAAGACGTTGTGAATTAAGGTACACATCTTATCACCAATACCTTCAATACGGTGTTGTCCACGACCACCATTAGTGAGTGTGCTACATTCATGTGGTTCTAAGGCGACAATTTTACATTCTGGGAATGCCACTTTGATTTGATCACCAGCTGCTAAAGTACCTGCACTACCAGGTGCGCTACAGAAAGCAGCAATTCTTTCATTACCAATTCCTTTAACAGCCTCGATACAGCTATTACCGGTGACGTGTCTATGGAAACGATAGTTAGGTAATAATTCAAATTGAGCCAATGTTCTATTTTTTGGATCTTTCTTAAGTTCGTATGTTCTCTCTAAAGTTAAGATAACATCAGATTCACTACCTGGAGTTAAATCTAATTTCGCTCCATATTTTTGAATTCTTTGATATCTTTCTTTGGACATATTGTCTGGCATAATGACAATCGCGTCATACTTCATTAAGTTAGTTATGTAACTAACTCCAATACCAAAGTTACCAGTACTTGGGCCTAAAATTGTGTGTTTTCCTGGGATGATTTCTCCATCAACACAGCCTTCGATTAAGGTAGAATAGGCAGGTCCGACCTTGTGAGATCCACTTGGGAAATATTTTCCAAGTAAGACAACGATGTTAGCCTCAACACCGGTTAATGCCTTTGGAAGAACGATCTTGTTAACTTCATCTTTTTCGTTTTTCCATGTGATGTTAAAGAGATTGATTGGATCAAGTTCATTCTCTTGTTTTGCCTTCAAAGCCTCTTTTCTAACTTCAGGGTCTTGATGACTTGGGTTCAACATTTCATCATATGTTGGACCAAATGGGATTTTTGACATATTTAAATTACTCCTTTTTCCTTTAAGTAAATGTCTAACTTTTCAATGTTTGGCTCCATTAAGTCTGGCTTAACGATCGCCTTTTGAGCGTTATTAGGATCTTTAAGTCCATTACCAGTGACAATTATAGTAACGGATTCATCAGGTTTGATGATTCCCTCTTTGAGGGCTTTAGCAAGTCCGGCAACACCGGCAACACCCGCTGGTTCACCAAAGATACCTTCACATTTTCCTAATAAGCCCATAGCCTTAATGATTTCTTCATCAGGAACACTAATCCAAGCGCCTTTAGAGTATTCAACCGCTCTAAGAGCTTTAATTGGATTTCTTGGAATACCCACCGCGATAGAATCAGCGATAGTATTCTCATCACATTCTTTTAATGATTCATGATTCTTACTAGCAACTACGAATGGCTCACATCCAGTAGATTGAACTCCTAAGATATGAGGAACCTTTTCAATAAGTCCTAGTTTGAATAATTCATTAAAGCCTTTATAAACTCCACCGATAGTGCAGCCATCTCCAACGGAGACAACCACCCAATCAGTTGGTTTAAAATTAAGTTGTTCGGCAATTTCTAGAGAAACTGTCTTTTTGCCTTCCACCATAAATGGATTGATGGCGGCGTTACGGTTATACCAACCGTGTTTTGCAATAGCTTGTTTTGAAAGACTAAAAGCAGCTTTATAATCTCCATCCACAATGACTAATGTGGCTCCATATAAAGAGATTTGTGTTAATTTTCCAATTGGAGCACGTTTAGGAACAAAGATTACTGCTGGTAAACCCATATGAGCAGCGTGACAAGCACAACTACTAGCAGCGTTACCTGTAGAAGAGCAAGAAATAACTTTTGCTCCTGCTTCAATAGCTTTTAGTACCGCTACTCCACTAGCTCTATCTTTGCTACTTCCACTTGGATTTAGTCCATCATCCTTAATATAGAGTTCCTTAAGTCCTAACTCTTTTACTAAATTGCGTGATTTTACAAGTGGGGTCCATCCGATACGAAGCATTTCATCTATGTGATCTTCTTTAATACCCATAAGCGGAGCGTATCTCCACATTGAATAGTTATGGTTCTTCTCAAAATAGTCTTTAGTTAAGATTTTTTTTAGGGCTTCATAATCATATTCAACATCTAAGATGCCTTTTTCACCACAATCAGGGCAGGTTAAAAGCGCTTCTTGAGTTTCAAAGAATTTTCCACAGACTGTACAGCGGTATCCTTTAATATAATTCATCCACATCCTCCTTTAAATTTATTTCACATGTTTGAGGAAATCCCTCAACAAGTTCTTAGCAACTTTCTTACGATATTCCATAGTGGATCTTTGGTCAGTAATTGGTTTAATCTCGTGGTCATATTCATTGATGATATCGTCGATTCTCGCTCTGAGTTCATTCGCGGATTTTCCTTGATATTTCTCTTCAATAAAGTGATTTCTGACGACTTTTACGGAAATACTTCCAAAAACAATGCGTAATTCTTTGACCTTTCCGCCTTCAATTTTATATCCACCAAAAAGGGAAACTTTAGTGATAGATTCTGCTTTTCTTGAACCGACTTTCCGATAGTAGAAGTTTAAGTCGCAATTAGGAATGATAACCTCAGTAATCAATTCGTTTTTCTTACGGTCAATCTTTCTAACACCTTGAATGAAGTCTTCAACTAAAACTTCTCTATTTCCTTTAACGCTACTTAACACAACACGTGCGTTAAAGAGGTTAAGTGGCAACAAACTATCTCCTGCTGGAGAAGCGTTAGCGATATTGCCAACAAGGGTTGCCATATTTCTAATGTTAGGTGAAGCAATTTCTTTAAAAACAGTCTTAAAGATATCTGGTACAAGAGATGAATTAATTAATTCACAATATCGATTCAAAGCACCGATACGTAAATTACCTTCTGCGTCGATTTTAATGTAATCGAGTTCTTTAATATTCATCACATACAAGATGTCTTTATCAAAGTTTGGTAGTAAGCCACTACCTCTATGTTTTTGCACCATTAAATCAGTGCCGCCTGCCATGATATAGCAATCACGCTCATCTAAAATCTTTAGAGCTTCTTTTAATGTTGTAGGAACAAAGTGTTGAATCATAGCTTAATTCCTTTCACTGCTGCCACCTTCACAGCATCAACAATCGCTTGGTAGCCAGTACAACGACATAAGTTACCTGATAGAGCGAATCTAATTTCTTCTTCTGAAGGATTTGGATTCTTTTTAAGAAGAGCGTAAGTCACTAAAATCATGCCTGGGGTACAGAATCCACATTGAGATCCGCCTCTATCAGCGAACGCATCAGCGATTACTCTATATTCATTAGTCTCTCTAAATCCTTCAATAGTCATAACGTTCTTATTAGCCGCGTTAATAACTGGACATAAACAAGAATTAACTGGCTCTTCATTAATTAAGACGGTACAAGCTCCACATTCACCTTCTCCGCATCCTTCTTTAGTGCCAGTTAAATGTAATTCATTACGAATCACATCTAAAAGTCGCATTGAAGGTTCAACATCGAGATTCACTTTTTTATCATTAATAACAAAACTAATTTTCATGATTCATTAGCTCCATAATATATTCTGGTGTTGCTGGAATATCGTGGACTTTTCTTCCAATTGCTTGCTCTAAAGCAAGAGCAAAAGCAGGAGCACCACCCACAAATGTTAATTCTCCAGCGCCTTTTGCCCCAAAGGCTCCATATTTAAATGGATTATCAATAGTCTCGGTTTCCATAGGAGGTAAGTCCATAGCAGTAGGAATTGCGTAATCAGACATTGTTCTTTGTTTAAACATTCCGTTTTCTGCAACTTCTTTTTCTAAATACGCCCAGCCTAAAGCTTGTGCAAGCCCTCCGTCCGCCTGGCCTTGAATAATTCTTTCATCAATTGAGTGTCCAACATCATAAGTAGACCAACAGCCTTCCACTTTTACTACGTAAGTTACTGGATCAACGGATACTTCAACAATATTGACTCCCCAAGCGTATCCTGGATAAGCATCACCTTGCATCTTCTCTTCATCCCACTTGATGTAGCTAGGAGCGACATAAGGTTCAATAATTTCTTGTTCTTCCCCGTCTTTCCAGATGTTCTTTAAGTGTTGAGCAGCTTTGGCGGCTAATCCACCAACGATAATAATGGTTCTACTAGCCGCAGTTGGTCCAGTAGATAATGTTTCACTAGTGTCAGGCGCATCATAAATAACGTGATCTTCAGGAATACCTAAAGTGTCGACCACAATTCTCTTTAATGTGGTTCTATTACCTTGACCAAAGTCGACTTGAGAAGTATAGAAGGTAACAATACCTTTCTTGTCTTTCTTAATTCTTAATTGGGCTTTGATGATATCGGATTCACCACTTCCAGTGAAGCCACATCCATGTAAGAACATTGATAAGCCAATTCCACGATAGGATTTATCTTTAGAATAAAGTTTTACTTTATGTTTGTAATCACTCATCTCCATTGCTTTATCGACTAATTCTTTTAAGATAATTGGATCTCTAAATAAACCAGAGGTAGAAGTGATGTCACCTTCTTTAACAAGGTATTTCATTCTTAATTCCATGCGGTCTACTTTTAGATAGTCTGCTAAGTGATTAATAAATAATTCAAACGCAAAGATTGATTGAGGTGAACCAAATCCACGGAATGCCGCACTTGGCACTTTATTAGTGCAGTAAGCATCTCCAGACACATGGACATTATCAAATGTGTATGTGTTTGTCGCGGCAATTAATGCACGGGCTAAAACAACCATGGAACAACCAACATAGGCTCCACCATCAATACCAACATGAATCTTCACACCAATAATGTTATTCTTCGCATCCATATAAGCTGAGATTTCTGTCTTAGATGGGTGACGTTTTGTGGTATAGGTAATGTCTTCTTTTCTATCGAAGAACATCTTAATTGGTTTTTTAATTTTTACTATTGCAGTGGCAAGTTGAGCGGCCATTAAGGATGGGTAATGTTCTTTACCTCCAAATGCACCCCCTACAGCAGGTTGAATAACTCTAACATCTTTTTCCTTACATCCTAAAGTTCTCATAATCGCTTTATGGATATAGAAAGGACATTGCATAGAGGCTTTTACTACAATTTGTTCACCTTCAAGATACATAAGCATAGCTTGAGGTTCTAAGTATATTTGTTCTTGATATCCGGTAGTGAACTCTTCAGAGAATACTTTCTTTGCGCCTTTAAATTTTGAGATATCACCTTTGGTGAATTCTTTATGAACATAAGAGTTTTTCATCTCATAGACAGCTTCTAATTCTTCGTATTCACCTTTACATAGGCTTGCTAAATACATACACATACCTTTATCAGGTCCAACGATTAAGCCCATCGCTTCACCAATATAGTTAACTTTCTTATCAGCGAACACTGGCCAATCGGAAGCGATGATATTCACAACGTTTTCTTTAACGATATCTTTCGCAGAAATGAAATAGTAATCCTTAGGAAGTTTAGGAACGTAAATTCCTTTTAACTTTGCGTGAGCTTTTTCACTTCTAACTTGCACCGCAAAATAGGCATCATTCATTTGGATGTCGCCAGTGAAGATGGCTCTGCCAGACATCTTCTCTTCGTTATCTACTTTTTTAACTGATGTATCAAACTTTTTCATCTTTTTAATTAATTAAAACTTAATAGCCTTTACTGGACATTTAGAGGCACATAATCCGCATCTAAAACATTTAGATGCATCAAACGTTGGTACCTTTTCTTCATTCATCTCAATAGCGAAATATGGGCAGTTTCTCATACACATTCCACAGTGAGTACATTTTTCTTTACACACACTTGGCATTTCGTGTTCATAAGTCACTTTATTAGTTAAGTGAGTATCAATGACGTCTTGAACTGACTTAAAGCCATATTTTTCTAATTCTTTTGGTAAGTCAGCAATGACTTTAGCGTATAATTCTTTTCCTCTTAGCATTGGTGCGGAAAGCATACCAACCGCACTAGCACCTGCTAATAAGAATTCAATAACGTCTTTAGCGCTAGCACATCCTCCAACACCGATAACGGTTAATGATGGTTCAGCTTGTTTAATTGTATAGACAGTAGCTAAAGCTAAAGGTTTCACAACTGGTCCTGACATCCAAACAAATCCTTTATCGTTTGAGCACGCCATTTGACGTTTTTCCACATCAATAACCATACTTGGTCCTAAGGAGTTAATAGCGACAACTCCGTTAGCCCCATTTTCCTTAATGGTATGAGCAAAACCTGCAGGATCAGGGATATGTGGAGAGATTTTCATATAGAAAGGCTTAGTGGTAAGTCTTCTAATAGTTCTTACAACTTCCGCCATTTTTTCGTGATCAGTACCAACATAGTGGCAGCTCACTTCAAAGGCATCCGCAAATTTATCTAATACTGGAATAAGGACTTCCATATCTTCTTTGGTATAACCAACAGAAATAATTAAAGGTGTATCTCCTTTTTTAGCGACTAATTCTGGAAGGAATTCGTTAATCCATTTTTCTTTTGGATATTCAGTCCAGAGTTCGCAGTTAAAAATTGCATTATTACCTTCGCCGATGATACATGGATGAGGAATATGAGCGTCTTTAGTAGAAATAGTCTTTGCCACTAACGCACCTAAACCTTGGGCTTTAAGCCAAAGCATTTTTTCCGCGTCACCAACAAGTGGTCCAGCTGCAGGCATAAGTGGGTTTTTAAGAACTAAACCATCAAACTTTGTAGATAAATCCATAATTATTTCTCCTTCACTCTTTTCCAAAGAGTTTCACTATATTTTCTAGATTCAATTAATTCATTTTTTGCTTTTTGAGAAACTATTTCACCTGATTTTACTAATCTCTTGCCGTCTACATAGACATCATTAGGTCTAAAGTTAGGGAATAAGCCATAGAATATATGACCAAACGCGTTGCCACTATTCATTTCGGTAAATGGGGTGTAGTTCACTAACATAAAATCAGATACGTAGCCACTCTTAATCTTTCCTAATTTGATTCCTAATCTTCTAGAAGCATAGTCATAGGCGTTATTAATCATTCCTAAAATGTGACCAACATTTAACGCGGTTGGAGATTCATTTTTTAAATGAGTTAAATACATCGCGTTTTGATATTCGATGGCCATAGAACTAGATAAGCCATCATTACCAATCATCACTGGGATACCTTTATCTAAGAACTTCTTAATATCAGTAATGCCCACCGCGTTATTTAAGTTACTGGTGGTGTTTACAACCATATAGGCTTTTCTTTCTTTAATGATGTCGAGTTCTTTATTAGATAAAAACACTCCGTGGACAATTAAAGAATCTTTATTGATGAGACTATGTTTATCTAACCTTTCAATAATGGAAGTTTTGTATTTAGCATAACTATCTTCTTCATCCATATCAGATTCCGCAACATGGATATGAATTGGTAGGTCTTTGATTTTTCTAGAAACCTTTTTGAGTGTTTCTTCGCTTAAACTCATAGAGGCGTGCATACCAAATAATCCTGCTACATGAGAAGTATGATATCTATTAGCGAAGCTAATGTTTTCTTTAATACATTCGTTAATATCAAATCTATCACTGGTTTCAAAACATAAGATACTTCTTAAGTGTAAGGTGTTATCTAATGCTTTCTTTAAAGCAGTGAGTGAACCTAAGATATCTCTACCAGAAGCGTGATGATCAATAATCGTGGTCACCCCGTTAAGCAAGAATTCACTTCCCGCAGCGATACCAGAATAATAAGTGACTGGATTATCGATTTCTCTATCAAGCTTCCACCACATTTGGTCTAAGATTTCTTGGAAGTTATTAGGATTAAATGGAAGAATTAGTCCACGAGCAAAGATTGAATAGATATGAGAGTGAGCGCACACAAAGTTAGGCATGAGCAATTGACCTTTTCCGTCGATCACTTTATAGCCTTTATCTTTGAATTCACTCATCTTACCGACTTCTTGAACGTATTCATCAAATACAACATATCCAGATTCGATATAATTCTCGTAATCAAAAATTCTGACATTAATTAAAGCGTTCATAATCTTCTCATCTCGCATTTCAAAAGTTTTCCAGCGTGTGGGTAAAATTTATCATCTTTCAAAACGAATTTTCCTCTAGCAATAGTAGAGACAATCTTGTTAGAAAGATGCATTCCTTCATATATAGAATAGTCCGCATCCCCATGTGGTTTATTAACAACTTGAGGGTCGCTAGACATAATCACTAAATCTGCGTAATTTTTAAGTTTTATGCCGTTTTTGTACTTAAATCTTTGAATTTTCGCGGTATTTTGACACATTTTTGCAATCACTTTTTCACCAAACATTTCATACATTGCTAAGAAGCTAGTCTCGATTCCACCGACTCCTAATGGATGTCCTTCTAAGAGTGGATGAGACTCTTTATCGGCCTTATTAAATGAGCAATGGTCAGTGCCAATTGAACTAAGATAATCAAAGTACTTGCACATTTTTCTACGTTCAACTTCACTTCTTAAAGGTGGGGCGAATGTATATAAGTAGCCGTTATCTTTTTTGAGCACTTCTTTATTGAAAATGAAGTATTGAGGGCAAGACTCAATGAAGATATTTTTGCCGATATACTTGCCATATGTGGTCACAATGCTTTCTAAGGTATGTCCACTAGAGCAATGCACCATATAAAGTTTGCCTTTAGTCTTAACAGCCATTTCACATAACTTCATTGCTTCAATAGTTTCAGCAGCACTACTTCTAGCATCAGGCAAGTTTTTATAAGTTAGAACTTTGTCGTGCATAATCATATCGTCTTTTTCAATATGAGCGCACACCAAGAACTTATACTTTCTAGATAACTTTAAAAGTTTCTTAATATCTTCGTCATATGTTCTTCGATGGGTTTCAGAATAAGTAGTGAATAATTTCACGGTGTTAATTCCTAAATCCTTCATCTTTAAAACATATTCTTCTAAATCACCATTAGGTTCTTTAATACAGGCGTGGAAATGATAATCAACATTACAGCCTTTAGCTTCTGCTAAGCGTTTGTTATAAGTTTCCACTAGTTCTTTTGCGTTTCTACTTGGATCTAAGAAATCAACGATTGTGGTCACTCCACCATAGATAGCGCTTCTACTACCACTAACAAAGTCGTCTCTACTAGTAACCGTGCCACAATATAAAGCAAAATGAACGTGTGGATCAATGAATCCTGGGAGAATACGGTTATGATGGACATCGATAACTCTTTTGGCTTCTGGAGTGAGTTTTCCTATATATGAAATACGCTCACCAGAAATACCGATATTCACCTTTTGATATCGTTCATCTATATAAGCAAATCCGTTTACTAATAGTAAGTCGAGCATATTATTTCTTGAGTTCTTTTAAGCCCTTTAAAATCTTTTCTGGGGTAATTGGTAAATTATGTACACGGACACCAGTCGCGTTATAAATCGCGTTACAAATAACCGCTGGAGGGGTATCAATACCAATTTCACCAACTGACTTCGCACCAAATGGACCTGTTGGTTCATAGGAGTCTGCAAATTCAGATGTTAATTTATGAATCTCTTTA
Source organism: Bacilli bacterium (assembly GCA_017447165.1). Classification (GTDB taxonomy): domain Bacteria; phylum Bacillota_I; class Bacilli_A; order RFN20; family CAG-826; genus UBA2450. Next base: position 384,633 of record JAFSOD010000004.1, on the reverse strand, counting down.
TGAGTTGGAATGTGATAACCAAGGAAGTTATTACTTAGTAAGTTACCTTTCTTATCGTATTTCACATCTTCAAAACACGCCATGCCTAAGCCTTGAACAATACCGCCTTCAACTTGGCCTCTAGCAAGCATTGGATTAATGGTAGTGCCACAATCCGTCACTGTAACATAGTTAAGGACTTCATATTCACCGGTTTCTAAATCAACTTCCACTTCTGCATAAGCTGCCATAAATGGAGGTGGAGAAACATGTCCATAATATGATTCTGTAATACTTACTTGATGTAAGTTCTTATTATATAAGAATTGAACACTTAAATCGTATAAAGAGACTTGTTTATCTTTACTTGTAAAGATCTTACCATCAAATTCAACGTTTTCAGGTTTCTCGCTTAGATATTCCGCGGCTTCTTTGATAAGTCTTTCTCTCATCTTAATGGCTGCTTTCCATGCCGCATTACCACTAATATAAGTGGTAGAAGATGCATAAGCGCCACAATCAAATGGAGTTAAGTCTGTATCAGAGGAATAAATCAAAATATTATCCACTGAGGTTTGTAATTCTTCAGCGACAATTTGGGCAATTAAAGTATCACTGCCTTGTCCGATATCAGTCGCACCAACAGTGACGTTATAGCTTCCACCATCATTGAGTTTAATAGAGCAGCTACCCATATCCATAAATGGAATGCCACTGCCTTGCATAGCAATCGCCATGCCGTATCCTCTAACTTTAGTGTCGCTAACTTTCACTCTTGGCCAATTCTTTTCCCAGCCGATTAGTTCCGCACCACGTTTGATACAATATGGAAGTTTACAAGACTCCATAATCATCGCTGTACCTTTGGTACCTTCACCCATAATCTCAAAGATTGGGGAAGTTTCTTTTTCTTTCATGGAGTTCTTTTCTCTAAGAACTTTTGGATCCATGCCAAGTTTTTCTGCCAAGATATCAATAGTCGCTTCTAATGCATAGTTACCTTGAATAGCGCCATATCCACGATACGCACCTGCTGGTACGTGGTTGGTGTAGACGACTTGTCCACCAAATTTCACCGCATCAACTTTATTATATAAAGGTAATACTTTACTACCAACAATCATAAAGACCGTTAAGGAGTGTTCTCCATAAGCGCCTGTATCACTTAAAGAACGGCAATCAATCGCGTTAATTCTACCATCTTTCATCGCACCTATACGCATACGAATACGCATTGGGTGACGTGTATAAGAAGCACCAAAGACTTCTTCTCTTGTATAGACTAATTTTGACGGTTTACCTGTTCTTAATGTAGTTAACGCACAGAACATTTCTCCGTGGAATGCTTGTTTACCGCCAAAGCCACCACCAACACGAGGTTTAATAAATCTAATCTTAGAAACTGGTAACCCTAAAGTGGTTGCCATAATTCTTCTCATATGGAATGGGGTTTGAGTAGAAGAATAAATCACTAATCGATTATGAGCATCAAGTCTAGCATTGCTAGAGTGGGTTTCTAACATCGCGTGCGCTTGTGCTTGAGAATAGAATGTTTCATCTACGATAACATCAGATTTAGCGAGTTCTTTTTCGACATCACCAACTTCCATCTCATAAGCGGCAGCGACATTCTTCTTTGGTTCAAAACCAATTGGGAACATCTCTTTAATGCCGTCTTCTGGGTGGATAATAGATTTATTTTCATAAGCAGTTTCAAAATCTAAAACTGGTTCTAAAACCTCATATTCGACTTTGATTAATTTAAGAGCTTCTTCCGCGACTCTTTCATCAACTGCAGCGACCATCGCCACTTCATCACCAACATAACGGACGTATTCATCTAGGATGAACTTATCATGTGGAGATGGTTCTGGATATCCTTGACCTGCTCTAGAGAAAGAGACATGTGGGACATCTTTATAAGTTAATACTAAAGCAACTCCATTGAGTTTTTGAGCTTCGCTCACATCAATGGATTTGATATGCGCAAAAGCGTGAGGAGATCTTAAAATCTTAATCACTAAGGAATTTTGTTCAGCAAGATCATCAGTGTAATAACTTCTTCCTTGCATTAAGCCTTGACCATCAATGGAGTGGGTCTTGTTATTAACAACTTTTAATTTCTTCTTATCGACAGCCATGACTTATTCCTCCTTTAAGTAGGCTTTAATCGCATTAAGCTGACTTTGAAGCCCACTACAGCGGCATAAATTGCCAACGATATAATCGATTATTTGTTCCTCGGTTGGATTTTTGATTTCTCTTTTAAGAGCGTAAACCACTAAGGCATAGCCTGCATTACAGAAACCGCATTGATCTGCCCCTTCTTCAGCGAAGTGATAAGCAATCTTAGCAGCTTCTTCTTGAATGCCTTCCACAGTGGTCACATGTTTTCCTTCTATAGAAGCGGTAAGAACACTGCAAGACATTACTGGTTTGTCGTCAACTAAAAGGGTACAGCTGCCACAGGTAGATTCATTGCATCCGACTTTTACGGATTTGATACCGTGGCTACGTAAAGTATGAGATAAATATTCATCAGGTCTCACATCATAGCTAACCTGGGTGTTATTTAAATAAAATGTTACTAACATTATTTACTTACCTCCTCAAGTCCTCTTCTCACGTAGACTTTTGCAAGATCTACACGATACTCTTTAGAGGCATCTTTATTATCCATGAAGGAAAGTTCTTCAACTGCTAATTCCGCAGCTTTAGTAAAATCTTTTGCTCCGTTATTTAAATATTCCATAGCCTTATAAGCTTTTGCAGCGACCATTGGTCTAGCACCAACGACCACTCTATATTCACCAGCTACTTTAGCGACCGCGATATTGACGATTGGGAAATCTAAAGCAGTGGTCTTTACTTTTTTAAAGTAACCTTTGCCTTCTATTTTCTTAATATGAACCGCCACTAAGATAGCGTTTAATCTACCTTTATAGTTTAAATATTCTTCTAAACTCATCTTTTGAGCTGGGTAGAATTCAAGTTTAACGTCATAAGGAAGTAAGCCAGTAATAACATCAGAGAATGGATATCTTCCCATAATAGATCCACCGATGGTGGCGATATTTCTGAAGTTCACTCCCATCACTTCCCTCACAGCGAATGCAGGCGCGCCCGCGTATAAAAAAGAAACTACTTTGGAGTTTTCAAAATCGCGTTGAGTTGCTAATGCGCCAACAACAACTTCATCCTTCTTGTCTTCAATTTTATCTAAACCAAGGTTTGATAAATCAATTAGGGTCTCATAACTTTGACCCATTTTTTTCATCCATAAGCCACCCGCGATAATCGCATTTTTCGGTGAGGCTAATAGTTTTTGGTAGGCATCTTCCAAAGAAGACGCACGGTAGTATTCATTTACTTTCATACTATCTCCTCTTTATTTTTTAATTGATAAAAATCTAAGATGTTATTTAGATTCATTCCTATATTTTTGTCTTCAACAAATATTATTTCACATTTTTTGCTGTCGCGAAACATTTTTAGATTATTATCTAATCCAAAAGATAGGAGTTCATCTTTATATTTTTTTGATATATAAAGGGGGTGTCCCTCTAAATCTCCACATTTTGGATACCTTATATCTCCGGTTCCTTTTAAGACTTTTTCAAATGTTTCCTTTTTAATAAAAGGACAATCTCCTGGAAGGACCATAAAATCTTCTTTAATCTCTTTAACTCCAGTTAGAACACTAGAAAACATTCCTAATTCATAGTCTTTGTTATAAACAAATTCAATTTTTTCTTCTTTTAAAGCTTCTTTTATTTCTTGATCGTACTTTCCAGTTACTACGATGATTCTAGAGGCAAAAGGTTTCACACTTTGGATTGTGTGCCACAACAAAGGATGACCTTTAAAATCTAAAAGCATTTTGTTCGTGCCCATTCTTGTGGACTTGCCACCGGCAAGGATTATGCATTCCGCCATGGAATAATTATATATTTATAATTAGGTTATATTCAATCTTTACTCTCTAAAATATCGGTCGTTTCTTCTTAAAACAAACCAATAAACTAAGAAGGTATAAGCTGCTAAAACAACCGCAATAACCACCGCAGTCATATAGAAAGCAAAGTTAGATGTTACACAACCCATATATTTAAATAAGACTGTATTAAAGAAATTAAATGTGAAATGAAGGAATATACAAGCCGGTAAAGAGTAAGTATATTCATAAACAAATCCTAAAAGGATTCCCAAACCAAAACTATAAACAACTTGTAGTAATACAGTGATTAAACCATCTACCGAAGAGATGTTCACCATATTTAATAAGTGGAATAAAGCAAAAATTGCCGCTCCATAAATAATACGTTTAATGGATCCTACTTTAACTAAGGCACTTTGGATGAATAATCTAAACAAGAATTCTTCAACAACTGCGATTAAGAAATGATTAACAATGTATAAAGTTAAAAGATCACCACCCATAGTGATACCAACTGAATTACATCCATCTAATCCATAGGCAATTAAATTAGAAAAACAAGCAAGCAAAAATGGAAAGAACAATAATAGTCTTCTTAAGTTATAAAACTTAAAGATATTAATACGATTGATATAACAGATATAAATGTAATATCCAAGAATTAACACTCTTAAGGAAATATGGATGATTAATCGATATTTCTCATCGATAGGAAATAAATCTACTGGGAAAGCAGCGACAAAGATAAATAGGAGTCCAAAAATTAACAAATCAGAAAATCTAAATTTCATCTTTTTTAAACACTTTCTTCTGATATAGATATATTAACAAACACGCACCAATAAATAGAACAATACACCAATATTGAGATGGGGATAATCCTACTAATTGGCCCCTTTCATCTCCTCTAAAAAATTCAAGGACAAAGCGGAAAATAGAATAGGCAAATAAGTATATAACTGCGGTGTAATTCGTATAATGCTTAAAGGCAAAAACAAGTAGGATCGCGCCTAAAATGAATAAAAACGCCATTTCTATGAGTTGTGTTGGTAGGTGAGGTCCAATACCTGGAAAGTTAACATCTAGATGAGTGTGAGTGGTAATCCCGTAACAACACCCACTTAAAAAACAACCAATTCTTCCAAAGGCGTGACCAATCGCGACACACGCTGGAGCGATTACTAGTATCTTTTTAAATATCGGAGGATTATTTCTTAAGTAGTAAAAACGATACATTAAAATGAAAGCCGCAATACCAGGAACTAAACCTCCATAGAAAGTCATTGCCCAAGTCCAATGAGGCGAGACTCCATTAATGGAAGCTTTAATCGCTTCATAGATATTCTCCACTAAGATGGCAAAAACTATACCTACAATGACTGTAACAATAATCACAATCGACAAATCTAAAAAAGTTTTCTTCTCCACTCCGTTTTTAACAAGATAGATAAAAAGAATTGTTGAGGCAGCGATAACCCCTAAAAAGATCATCACCACCATAGAAAATCCGCTAATGCCAAATAGATTTGGATACATAAGTTAATATTACTATTTTTTGTTTATATATTCATTAATATCTCTAAAGGGTATATTATTTTCTCGAGGTAAAAATATGTCTAGATATGTAGTTAGTTTAGGCGGAAATGCTTTAGGCAATAACGCTGAAGAACAAAAAGTTTTAGTGAGCAATGTCGCAAAATACATTGTTAAACTTATGAAAGATGGTCACGAAGTCGTGATCGTTCACGGTAATGGACCACAAGTAGGAATGATTAATAATGCATTCACTGATGCTAAAACCGTTCCTGATATGCCATTCCCAGAATGTGGAGCGATGTCTCAAGGTTACATCGGCTTCCATTTACAAAACGCCTTACAAAATGAATTAAAAGCACAAGGTGTTAAAAGAAATGTCGCCACTGTGGTTACACAAGTTGTCGTAGACAAAAACGATCCACTATTCCAAAATCCATCTAAACCAGTTGGTGGATTTATGTCTAAAAGTGAAGCGGAAAAAGTCGCTAAGGATAAAGGCTGGACCGTTAAAGAAGATGCTGGTAGAGGTTATAGAAGAGTGGTTCCTTCTCCACTTCCAGTCGACATTGAAGAAAAAGAAGTTATCTCTCAACTCGTTAAATCTGGTAACGTCGTTATCTGCGCTGGTGGAGGCGGAATCCCAGTAGTTAGAGAAGGTAATAAATTAGAAGGTGTCGCTGCCGTTATTGATAAAGACTATGCTTCAGCATTAGTCGCTGAACTCGTCGGAGCGGACTACCTAGTCATTCTTACCGCAATCGATAATGTTTGTATTAACTATAAACAACCAAACGAAATCAAATTAACTAATGTTAGCCTTGATGAAATTAAAGGATATTTATCTGGAGACTATTTCGCGAAAGGAAGTATGTATCCTAAAGTGAATGCCTGTGTGAAATTCTTAACTCGATGTCCAGGTAAGAAAGCCATTATCGCCGCTTTAGAAAATGCCGCAAAAGCATTCGAAGAACAAAGCGGAACAATCATAAAATAGAACAAACTAAAAGCCTAAGCATTTAACTGCCTAGGCTTTTTTATTACATAGTAATAATTATATTATGCTAATCCGATAATGTTTCCGATAATGTCAAGAACTGTATCTGTGATATCAACGTATGCTGTTAATTCTTCAGAACTTGGATAAACCGTTTCAGCTTCTTGATTATAGGAAGCAGTTAAGTTAACGGAGCCTCTTAAAGCAACATTCATATCTGGTTCTGAATAAGTTAAGTTAACGGATAAACTTAATTCTTCTAAAGCGTAGTCTTTTTCTTCGCCATTTTCCATACCGACAGAAATTAATAAACCAGCAACACCATTAACTGGGATTGATTCTGGTGCAACTCCCATCATTTCTGCGACTTGAGCACTGCTAACATTCAAAACGAGAGAAACTTTGTCTAAACCAACCATTGCACCTTCACTTGGTTCAACAGCTTCTTCTTTAATACCAACAGTTGTATTTAAAGATGCTAAAACAAACATAGCTATGTTGGCATATTGTTGTTGGTATACAGTAGCTTCATCTTGTGCCATTTCAAGGAAGTATAAAACTGGATGAGCAATGGCTTCTTGGCCGATTGATTCTTTTCCTAAAGCAACAAAGTGCTCATCAAGTGTTTCAAGAATATATGATAGATTCATATATACTTTACCAGGACGATATTGTTCGCCTTCTTCTTTTTCTCCAAGAATCGCATCTAACATTAAATCAACTTGAGCTTCAGGCATTTCGTTAGCGAGTAATGTAGTTTTAACATAATCTTGGATGGAATGATCTGATAAATCAAAAAATGCGAAAGCGACATCTTTGTCTCCGACTTGTGTTTCAACAATGCACGCATAGAAGTTAGCATTATTAATTGCCATATGTTCTGGAATTGGCATTTCTTCTTTTAAAGCTTCTGGTAAGTTTAAGTCCACACTGACTGTAAAGTTAGTAGCTTGGAAGAAAACAGAACCATAATTCACACCATTGTGATCCACTACTTCATAGCCACCAGAAAGGTTGCCTTTGATAAAAGCATTAGAACTATAGGCTTGTCCATTTTCTTTACCGCTAACACTTGATGACAAGTCGATTGCAACATTGTAAACAGCCTTATCTTCAAAAATGTTAAAGACTCCATTAACACCGTCCATAATGTATTCAACAATTTCGCCTTCTTCAGCTTTTGCTGGATCCACTGTCTCAACATCGCTTGGAAGGGATTTTTGAACTTCCACCATTGGATCTGTCTCACCACAACCCGCTAAAAAAGCGACTACTGGTAAGACTAACAATAATCTTTTTTTCATGTAAAATCTCCTTTATAGGTTTGTACCTATATTATAAATCTAAAATACTATGATTCAATCGTAAAAAAGCAGAAGTTAACACCTCTGCTTAGTTTTTTTATCTTTTGATAACCTTGATTACTTTGGTGAGAAGCTTTAGACCATCCAAAGCATTTAACTCATCTGCAAGTTCTAATAGAACTGCTCCATATTCGCCCTTAACACCACTAACCATCTTTGTGACTTTACCACCAAGTGTCTTAACAGATTCTAAGACTACTTCGGAGATATCACCTCTAGTGAGAACCACAAGTCTTGGTCCTTCTTTAGGTCCAAGAGTTAAATTAGGATAGTTAACAGAATTAACAATATTACCATTTTCAATAAAGTCAACTACTTGGTTGGCCGCCATCATCGCACAGTTATCTTCGGCTTCTTCAGTAGATGCACCCAAGTGAGAAATAGCGACAACCCCTTCGGTATTAGCACTCTTAGCGTTAGGGAAATCCGTAACATATCTTCTAACTTTTCCAGAAGCTAATGCTTTTTTCATATCACTATCATTTACTAATGCATCTCTAGCAGCATTAATGACGATAACACCATCTTTAGCTTTAGCTAATGTATCTTTATTAATCATGCCTTTAGTGGCATCCATGAGTGGAACATGGATAGTGATATAATCACTTCTAGCAAGTAATTCATCTAATTCAACGAATTCCACACCTGCTAATAATTCTTTATAGCGTTCTCTAGTACCCATTGATGGCTCAACACCGACAACTTTCATACCAAGTTTTTGTGCGGCATCAGCGACTAAAGCACCAATCGCACCACAACCGATAACGCCTAGAGTTTTTCCTAAGATTTCAGTACCTGCAAAAGCAGACTTGGCTTTTTCCATGGATTTATTGATTTCTGGATCTTCTTTATTTTCTTTGACCCATTCCATAGAACCACGGATATCTCTAGCTGCGAGTAACATCATCGCAATAGTTAGTTCTTTAACTGCGTTAGCATTCGCGCCAGGAGTATTAAAGACGACAACACCTTTTTCAGCATATTTCTCTAGTGGGATGTTATTAACACCAGCCCCTGCTCTAGCGACACATTGTACTGATTCTGGAAGTTCCATTTCATGCATTGCTGCACTTCTAACTAAAATCGCATCACTGCCTTCTAATTCTTCGACTACTTCGTATTCGCTAGGAAGGACACCTAAACCAACTTTAGAAATTTTGTTTAAACAATAAATTTTTCTTTCCATGACGACACCTTATTTATGTTCCTCTTCGAACTCTTTCATATATTTCACTAAAGCTTTAACACCTTCGATTGGCATCGCGTTATAAATAGAGGCTCTTAATCCACCAGTAGATCTATGACCTTTTAAGTTAGTGAATTTATATTTTTTCGCACCTTCTAAGAATGCAGCGTCTAATTCTTCGCTTGGAGTTCTGAAGGTAACGTTCATTAATGAACGAGAATCTTTTTCAACACTTGGTTTATAGAAAGAGGAGCTATCTAAATAATCATAAAGAATCTTTGCTTTTGCTTCGTTAAGTTCTTTTCTCTTCTCTAATCCACCAGTAGCAAGTAACCATTTGAAGACTTTGCCACAGATATAAATACCGTATGTTGGTGGGGTATTATACATACTGCCGTTTTCCACATGTGGAGCGTATCTTAAATAAACAGGAAGCGGTAATTCTTTACTACGTTCCACTAAATCATCTCTAATAATGATGATGGTGACTCCAGCTGGACCAACATTCTTTTGCGCGCCAGCATAAATCATTCCAAACTTCTTAACATCAATTGGTTCACTTAAAAAACAGGATGACATATCACAAATTAATGGGACTTTACCAGTATCTGGATATTCTTTAAATTTAGTACCATAGATTGTGTTGTTGTCACACATATAAACATAGTCAGCTTCAGGGTCTAATTTGAGCGATTTCACATCAGGAACGCGCTTAAATTGCACATCTTCACTACTTCCGGCAACGTTTACTTGACCAAAGAATTTAGCGTCTTGAATAGCCTTCTTTGTCCAGACACCAGAGTTGATATAATCCGCTTTTTTGTTAATGGTCATTAAGTTCATTGGAATCATACCAAATTGGAGGGTTGCACCACCTTGGAGGAATAAGACACGATAATTATCTGGGATACCCACTAATTTACGTAAGTCTGCCTCCGCTTCATCAATAATTTGTTGATAGACCTTGGATCTATGTGACATCTCCATCACGGACATTCCGCATCCACGGTAATCAAGCATTTCTTCTGCAGCCTCTTTTAATACTTCTTCTGGAAGCATGGCTGGACCGGCAGAAAAGTTAAAAATTCTCGCCATATATTTTCTCCTTTTAATAAATTAATTTATTATTCTCTTGGCTTCGAGATAATAGCGTTTTTCATTTGCGTGTCCCATAGAGAATGATTTTCTAGGAAGCACTGTGCCAGAGGCCAAATAATCAAATAAGTCCTCTTTAGTTAAAGCAGGCATTGCTATAGCAACACTGCCAGGGTTTTTATCACTGACCGCAAGTAATTCTTCTTCATCATGAATGAAGTCGATTTTTGCTTGTGGGTGTAATCTTAAATAAACATCTAGGAATGTTTGCACCATTAAATATGCTTTAGGAGCGTTCTTAGGAAGTTTTAATTCCTTCTTACCTTCTTCTTTCGTGTAAGCAAAGGATTTATATTCGCCTGTACAGACATCACGTAGTTGTTTTTCAAAATCTTTATCAACGTTGAATAACACTCTATGAATTGGTTCAAAGATGATTCCATCATCATATAAGTTATTAGCTTCTACTAAAGCAAATCTCGCTGGGTGGTTTTCTCTTTCTTCAGGAGATAAATCTTTTTTCACAATTTCCCAATGCGCCTTGGCGGTCGCTAAAGAGTGGTTACCATCACCAACAATGAATAATAATCCGTTGTTATTCCTATGGAATAATTCATCAAACTTAGTAATTACTTCTTTGGTGTTACTAACTTTATATCCACGAATATGACCACCATCTTTGTTGAGTTCAAAATCATAAACTTTTTCTAATTTGTCCCTTTGAGCATATAACTCTTCCACAATTGTCTTTTTAGGATCATCAAAGAGCACCAAGATATGTGGTAATTCAATAGGAGCATCTTTTCTAATCTTTAATCTTGGAGGAATTCTCTCTACGATTGTTGCTTCGCTGGCTCTAATTAAAGCGTCAGTCCCTTTTTCATAGGAATAGTCTTCTAGATCTACCGATAAGATAAGGCCTAAACGTCTAACTCCGTATGATGTAACTCTCTCTACAAGAATAAAACATTCGCCAATATCTTCTAGGTCATTATTTTTTAAATAAGACGCAATATTTTTGTTGATACCTTCAATGTATTTGTCATTATCAGTGTTTTCTAAATACGCTTCTGGATAAATCATGTTGAAAGTAGAGACTTCACTACCAATTTGTTTTTTTAGTGAATCCCAATATTCAAGATTAGAAGTGTATTGGTCACAGGCAATGACCGCATATTTAGACATATCCACTCCTTTTCTTGGAAGTAAGATATGTGGAGCCTTAACAGTTTTAATCATTAACAAACACCTTGAGCAAGCATTGCATCATAGACCTTCAAGAAACCAGCAATATTAGCGCCTAACGCTAAGTTGCGTGGTTGACCAAATTGAACTGCAGTATCATGACAGGCTTTAAAGATTTTCTTCATGATTTCTTCGAGTTTTTGATCAACTTCTTCAAATGTCCAGCTTAAGTGCATGGCGTTTTGGCTCATTTCAAGACCAGAAACTGCCACTCCGCCAGCGTTACTAGCTTTGCCTGGAGCAAATAAGACATCATGAGTGTTGAAATATCTAATTGCCTCAACATCAGTAGGCATGTTGGCACCTTCTACTACCATATAACAGCCATTAGCCTTTAAGATTTCAGCTTCTTTTAAAGCGATTTCGCCTTGTGTTGCACATGGAAGAGCAATTTCACATGGCACAGACCATAAGCCTCTTGGTCCTTCGACAAATTTAGCACCTTTATGTGTTGCGGCATATTCCTTAGAGAACATACCTTTCTTTTTACTTAATTCAACGATATATGGAACGTCTAATCCGTTTGGATCAGCAACATATCCATCTATATCACTCATACCCACTAAAATAGCACCAAGTTGATGGGCTTTTTCAGCAGCCATTCCACCGACCTTACCACATCCAGAAATAATGATTTTTTTGCCTTTAAAGTCAGTTTTGTAGTAAGTTTTGAGCATTTCTCTTGCGTAATAGAGTAATCCATAACCTGTAGCTTCAGGTCTAGCAAGAGACCCACCATAAGAAAGACCTTTACCAGTGAAAACACCACTCCATTCGTCTCTTAATTTCTTATACATTCCAAACATATAACCGACTTCTCTAGCGCCAAATCCTAAGTCACCGGCAGGGACGTCAGTGTCTGGTCCGATGTGTCTAAATAATTCAGACATGAAGGATTGACAGAATCTCATGACTTCACCATCACTCTTCCCGCGTGGATCAAAGTCTGCTCCGCCTTTACCACCACCCATTGGGAGACCAGTTAAGCTATTCTTAAATGTTTGTTCAAACCCTAAAAACTTTAAAATTGATAAGTTAACAGATGGATGGAATCTCATACCACCTTTATAAGGTCCAATTGCGGAGTTAAATTGAACTCTATAGCCAGTGTTCACTCTAATCTTTCCACTATCATCAACCCAAGGGACTCTCATTTCGATAACTCTCTCAGGAACAATTAATCTTTCTAAAATTGAATACTCTTCAATTCGTGGATCCTTTTCCACTAAGAAATCCATTGAGTCAAAAAATTCTTCGACAGCAGCAACAAATTCTTTTTCGTTGCCATATCTTCTTTTGACATCTTCTAATAAATTATTTAAATACTCACTCTTATACATAGAGGCTCCTTTCTTGAGCGCACGAAAAAATCGTCATTAAAATAATTTAACAAATCGCTCAAATAAATAATTTCATCTACAACAATAAGACTATCACTTTAAATTATATTTACAAGCAAAAGAAAAACGGGCCCAAGTTTAAGTTGCGTCCGTTTCTTACTAATTTAGTAAAGAGTGTGGTTGAGTCTAGAATACTCAGCATAGAGTTTTAAACAAGCTTTTCTATCTAATTCGATAACTAGTTTTTCTCTCTCACCAGGTTTTTGCATTTCATAGAATTTGGCATCCCTAAAGCCAATTCCTTCAGTATCAATTATATTACATCCATAATATACTTTATCAATATTAGCCCATAAAATAGCAGACATACACATTGGGCAAGGTTCACCAGTAGTGTATAATTCGCATCCGCTTAAATCGAAAGTACCTAATTTTTTACAGGCTTTGTGAATCGCCATCATTTCACCGTGACAAGTAGGGTCATTATTTTTTAAAACTTGGTTATGTCCTTTTCCGATAACTTCACCATCTTTAACAATAACTGCACCAAAAGGTCCACCATGACCAGCTCTAATTCCTTTTCTGGCTTCACTAATTGCCATTCTCATGTATTTGTTCATTTTTAATACCTCGTTTTTTATTTTATCTTTTTCTTATTCTTTTTTGAAATCCATTTCTCGTAAACACGGAAATAATAGTCTTTCCAAGTCTTCTTTAATATATCTTTATTATAGAAATTAGATATGAATTTTGAGTTTTCTGAACACTCTTGATAGTAGGTTGTATCATTCATCAATTTAATTAGTTCACTTGAGAACTCTCCAACACTGTTTCCTTTACAATATTTTTGGAAAAGAATTGGTTTATATAAATCCAAGTCTCTAACTAAAAATGGCTTATGAACATTACAAGCTTCTAAGATCGTCATAGGAAATAATTCAATAAATGATGGCATAAATAATACGTCACAAATATTGAATACCTCATTCATATAAACCCTATCAATAATAGGCAAATGAATCATATTTTGTGGTAAATTTTCCAATAATTTCTTGTATTTTTTATATCCATCAGTAATTTTACCGAAGGAAAATCCACCAGCCCAAACGAAAGTCATATTAGGATTTTTAAGTGCAGTCTCCACAAAATCATCAAAGCCTTTTCTGGTTTGGATTTGTCCACATCCTAATACAACAAAACGATTTAAAGGAATTTCATATTTATTTTTCAGTTCTTCAATTTTGTCCCGTTCTATTGGCTTAAATTTATCATGATCAACAAAATTAGGTATATAGGTTATTTTTTCTCTAGGTATTTTAATTTTTTCTAACTCTGGAATAAAACAAGGATTAACAACTATTACTTCATCAGCTTTTCGATAAGTTCTTTCGACATATTTATTGAAAATCCAATTAAATAATTTAGGTAATTTTAGACTACCATCGTTTTTAGAAGGAACAAAATGCACATACATGATGTTGAGATGCTTTTTATTCATTCTAATTTTGTATTTTGGATCGACTGTATGAATATGATAGATATCAAACTTAGAAGATTTGGAATTAATTCCTACTAAAAAATCATCACTCATCTCTTGGATAAGAGTGACTTGCTCCCTAAATGCGCTAGCAACACCTTGTCCTTTAACAGTTTCAGCGCTACTGAGCATATTGATACGTAATTTCATAGCACTTCTATTTTAATAGAACAGCGATAGAATAAAAATCTTTATTTTAAAGATATTAGTATCTTAAAATATATATACTTTGTAAAGGAGGCTCTGTCATGATTAGTAAACAATTAGCTATTGATGTCTTAAACAAGATGTTAGAGACAGGCGCTGACTACTCAGAAATATTTTACGAAGATAGTATTGGAAACGCTATTACCATTGAGAATGGTAAAGTATCAACTTCTTCAACAGGTATTACTTCTGGAGTAGGCTTAAGAATTTTAAAAGAAAACCAATGCGTGTACGGATACACGAGCGACTTAACTAGAAAAGGACTTATGTCTTTAGCAGATTCTTTAAACAAGTCTTTTAATGGAAAACAGGTTTTTAAAGTTAATCATTTAGATATGATTAAATGCAAAAACAGGAATCCAATTAAAAAGAGTTACAGGTCGTTGACTCAAGGCGAGAAAATTGCTCTTATTAGAGAGGGAACAGATGCTATAGAACAGTTAAAAGATCCGAGAATTGTTCGATATATAGGAAATTTTGGTAGCAACTATAGATTTGTCGCTATTTATAATTCAAAAGGTAAATGGTTTAAAAGAGAAACAGAATTTGCAAGACTTGCTTATTCAGTTGTAGTAGCAGATGAAAATGGAATGGAAACTGGATTTGAAGGACCTGGGTGTCAAGATGACATTTCATATTTTAAAGAAAAGGTACAACCTAAAGAATCTGCTTTAAAAGCAGTAAACACAGCATTGCTAATGCTGTCTGCTAAAGAATGTCCAAGTGGAAAAATGCCAGTTGTTATAGGTAACGGCTGGGGCGGAGTTTTATTCCATGAAGCGTGCGGACACCCATTAGAAGCTAGTGCAGTTTCTAGAGGTTTAAGCTGCTTTGCTGGTAAAGAAGGAGAAATGATTGCTTCTCCAATTGTTACTGCTGTAGATGATTCCACTATTCCAAACGCCTGGGGTTCAATTGATATTGATGATGAAGGAAATTTAGGTACAAAACGCGTTTTAATTAAAGATGGAAAACTCGTTAACTTCATGATTGATGATTTCAACGGAAGAAGAATGGGCAAAGAAGGAAATGGTTCTTGTAGAAGACAAAATTACAAATATTGCCCAACAAGCAGAATGAGCAATACTTACATTGATAACGGGAAAACAAATCCTGAAGATATTATCAAAGCCACCAAGCTAGGATTATATGCAGTATCATTTAATGGTGGCTCTGTCGATCCAACAACCGGTGAATTTAATTTCGGATGCTCTGAAGCATACATTATTAGAGACGGAAAAATAACAGAACCAGTTAAAGGAGCGACATTAATTGGTAAAGGTGAAGAAATTCTAAAGAAAATCGATATGGTTGGAAACGATTTGGCCTTAGCCCAAGGTATGTGTGGTGCTGCAAGCGGCAGTATAAGAACAAATGTTGGACAACCTACTATTAGAATTAGTGAAATACTCGTTGGTGGTAGAGGAGGAGAATTGAAATAATGAAATTCGATAAGTTTTTTGAGCTAGCTAAAAAAGCTGGCATCGAAGAAGCTGAAGTCAGTTTCTCCAATTCATATTCTTTATCATTCTCTTTATTCCACGGAGAGATAGATTCATATTCCACAAGTAATTCTTTTGGATTTTACGCTCGCGGAATCTATAAAGGAAAAATGGGTTCAATTAGTAGTGATGTCTATAACAATAAGATGGCACAATTCTTTGTTGATAAAATTATTGAAAACGCATCTGTTGTCGAAAATGATGATCCTGTTTTTATCTTTAAAGGAAGTAAAAATTATAGAAAAATTAATACTTTTAATCGTCAATTAGCGACTATTCCTGTAGAAAAGAAAATTGATCTTGCAAGAGAAGTTGAGTCAAAGCTAAGAGTGGCAGACCCAAGAATTATTGAAGTCGCTACAGTCGCTTATGACGAAAGTAGTTCATCATTAACAATTATTAATACACACGGATTAAAGCTTTCACAAAGATCAAACTATTTTGTATATTATGCAGCTGCAGTTGCTAAAGAAAATGAGCAAACAAAAACTGGTTCTGAAATGTTCTTAGATAATGATTTTGACAAATTTGTCCCAAACGAACTAGTAGCCGAAGTTGTAAAGGAAACGGTTTCTCAATTAGGCGGACATCCATGTGATTCATCAACCTACAAAGCAGTTTTAGGTCCTGCGGTTGTTAGCGCTTTAATGAATGCTTATGTTTCGAGTGCTATTGCAGAAGATGTTCAAAAGAATTCATCGTTATTTGTTGGCAAGCTTGGTCAAAAAGTTGCTTCTAGCAAAGTAACTATTGAAGATTTACCTATCAATAAAACTGTTTTTTCAAAATCTTTCGATGATGAAGGTGTTGCTACTTATAATAAAGCCATCATCAAAAACGGAAATTTAGAAACTTATCTATATAATTTGACCACTGCAGCTAAAGATGGAGTTGAGTCAACAGGTAACGGAGTTACTTCTGGTAGTAAAGTCTATACAGCTCCAACTTATTTAAAGATGAAACCAGGGAGAAAGAGCCAAGAAGAACTCTTCAAAGAAATTGGAGATGGAGTCTATATTACAGAAGTATCAGGATTACACGCCGGATTAAACTCTAGAACAGGTAACTTCTCTCTTCAATCAACTGGATTCTTAATTAAGGGCGGAAAGATTGATCATCCGCTAGATATTATTACAGTGTCAGGCAACCTTGTTTCTTTGTTTAGTTCCATTTCTAGTGTTGGTAATGATTCTAAAGAATTTATATCAGGAACTAGTTGTCCATCAGTAATAGTGAAGAAACTTGTAGTTTCTGGAAAATAATATTAATAGAAGTTGGTAGCCAAACAAAAAAGTTTGATATCAACTTTTTTTATACTTATAATTTTTTGTATGGAAGAAATCGAGATTGAAGAACTTAGAGAACAGCTTTTAACAGCGATACAAAAACGCGATCGACAAAAAGTCATCGAGATTTTTGATACTGTTCCAAATATTGATATCGCGGAAGCGATTGAAGATGTTGATGATGTTAAAGCTTTGCTTTACATCTTTAAAGTTGTCGATAATGAATACGCTGCTGAGTTCTTTGCGGAATTATCTAGTGACCAACAAGAATTGATTATTAACGCATTCTCAGATAAAGAGCTCGTTGAACTTATTAATGAGTCCTACGCTGACGATATTACTGATGCTATTCAACAATTACCTGCCAACATCGTTAACAGAGTTTTAAAAGTATGTCCTAAAGAAATGAGAAACGATGTTAACAAATTGTTAAATTACAAAGAAGACACCGCTGGAAGTGTCATGACCACAGAGTACATCGAGATGAAAGAAGATACATCTGTTAAAGATGCTATCAAAATCATTAGAGAAAAGGGCCGTGACGCAGAAACTGTTTATACAATCTTTGTCAGAGACACAAAAAGAACATTAACAGGTACAGTCGATTTAGATGATTTAATCTTTGCTAAAGAAGATGAAATTTTGTCTGACATTATGAATAGAGACTTTGTCTCTTGTAATGTTAATAATGACCAAGAAGATGTCGCTAAAATGTTCAAACGTTACGACTTAACCGCAATGGCAGTCACTAACGATGAAAACAAAATTGTCGGTATCATCACCATCGATGACGTCGTCGATATTATTGAAGAAGAAGTCACAGAAGATATCGCTCGTATGGCGGCTATCTCTGATATGTCTGATCCATACTTAAAGACACCAGTCTATAAGTTAGTTTTAAAGTGCGTTCCGTGGATTATTGCATTAATGGTCTTACAAGTTTTCTCTACTTTAATCCTTTCAGGATTCGAAGCAGAGATTGGTAAATTCGCTATTTTAGCGGTCTTTACTCCACTTATTATGGATGCTGGAGGAAACTCTGGTGGACAAACCACTACTATGATTGTTAGATCGTTATCTCTAGACGAATTTGATAAAAAGGACTACTGGAAAGTAGCCTGGAAAGAACTACGTGTTGCCGCAGTTATTGGTGGAATTGTATCCTTATTCGCCTTTGGTTGGTTAATGTTTGAAATGAGCGTTGGTATTGTAGATACCAAGTCAATTTCTGATGTTACTCCATTGGTAGTTAAAGGTGAATTACTGATTGCTGCTTTAGTGGCAGGCACATTATTTGTCACTATGATTATTTCTAGAATGGTTGGCTGTTCACTTCCATTCTTAGCCAAATTAATAAAATTAGACCCAGCAGTGGTCTGTGGGCCTTTTACTACAACTATAGTTGATATTGTGTCATTAATTACTTATTTCTTAATTTGGACACAGTTAATTAATCCAGCGTTCTTTGGATTATAATTACTCGTAGAGTTTATAAATATCTAATTCCCATTTAGGGTGTGCCTGGCACACCTTTTCTAATGCATCATTAAATAACACTAGTTCTGGATGTTTACGGCTTGGGATAGTGTTTTTATATGCCTTAGCAACTTTAGATAACGCTAACGCACATTCACTTCTAGATTTATCAAATAATCCTGCCATTAAGATATAAGTTCTTATACCAATTAAAGTGCGATCACTAGAAATATCTCTTTTTAAAGATAACGCTATTTCGTTATTATAATATTCACTCATCTCTTCATGAGAAACAGTCATAATCTTGATATAGATTTTTTGTTCGTTAGCCTCTAAAAATGGTTTAGCGGTTAACTCTTCTGGCTTTGCTAAAATCTCTTCTAATAACTTGGAAGCTTCATCATATTTCTTTTCATCAATTAAATTAGCGACACTTAATAATTTGCCTTCTACACGACTAAGATTAACTTGTTTAACTGGCTTATCTACTTTTGTAGATTCACTAGGAACTGTAGTAACATTATTAGGGTCATTTCTCGCAAATAACAATTCGTTGTATCCTTGATAGTCCTTGCTCTTTAGTAAAGAGAAAAGCCAATATCCATTCGTAGTGACATCTGTTTTAATTGGAACAATATCATAAATAAATAAAATTAATGAAATTAATCCAACAGTTAAAAAGGCATATGCAACATCTCCATCAAACGCTGTTCCTTTTCTAAAATAGAAGAAAGAAAATAGAGATCCTAAAAACCAAGCTAGATTAAATATCGGTCCATATATCAAATATGGAATAGGGCTTGGTTTTTCTTTCTTTTCATAATTAGGAACAATTAATGTTTCTCCAGTTAAACCATCGAATTTTCTAAAACCAAACTTACGTTTTCCATTATCTGAATAGATGGAGAAGTATAAAACTGTAAACTTCACTATTTTGTAACCACCAACTTTTGCTCCAAGCGCATGGCCAAATTCAAAAAGAATCGCACTAATTAGAATACCTGCAACAATACATCCAATAATATACAAGGCATATTGCCAAACAGCAGTCATCGCTGAGAATTTAAAATGTGTTTGAAGAACAGTAAAACCATACACGATCGCAAATGCGAAGATGAGAAGGTACATTACAATTCCAAAAATGCTCTCTTTTTTCATAATTGTTATAAACAAGAATAATATATTTTACGTGCTACTTCATCATTTATCGGTTTAGTGTGGTGAAATACTGTGCGAGTATTGTTGTTAGTAACTTTGTTAACTAATACATCTATATCCTCTTTTTTTACACCTAAATCAGATAACTTATGAGGGAGATTCATTCTACCAAAGTATTCTTCAAATGCCTCAATCGTGGCTAAAGCATCAGCTTCTTTATCTCCTGAATAAATATCGAAGATTCTTTCACCTAGGGTGGTGAATTTCTCAATGTCGTACTTATAATAATATCTACACCAAGCAGGGAATAAAACTGCTAAACCCAAACCATGAGCAATATTAGGGAAGGTTCCACTAAGTGGATGCTCTAATTGATGTATTGGCATATAGTATTTTTTACCAACACTAGTAATTCCATTATGTGATAAAGAGGAAGCAAGCATAAGTGTGGCTTGATAATCATAATTCTCAGGATATTGATATACTTGTAAACCAATTTCTAAAACATTCTTAATTAGGCCTAACGCAAATTCATCCGCTAATTCATGTTTTTCGCTTGGAGAGAAATATCTTTCTAATGTATGCATTAAGATATCCACTACCCCATAAGCAATTTGTTCTTTTGGCAAAGAATAAGTGAGTTCAGGGTTCTCAATCGCGAATACTGGTCTTACCAAATCTGAATTAAAGCCAACCTTCATCCCTGTATTATCGTCTTGAATAACACAAGAATTAGATAACTCACTACCCGCTGCAGAGATTGTTAAGATGACTCCAAGAGGTAACGCTTTAGTTGGCTCAGCTTGATGAAGATTGATCTCTTTAACTCCGCCGTTATGATAGTAATTAACAGCAATACATTTAGCAGTGTCAATAACACTACCACCACCAATAGCTAGAATGAAATCAATCTTGTTCTCTCGAACCATTTTTAATCCTTCTTCTACTAAATCAAAAGTCGGATTTGCTCTTACTCCTCTTAGTAATTCAAAAGGAATAACAGCTTTACTTAAAGAGACAACAACTCTTTCTAATAAGCCACTTTTAATAACTGAGTTTTTGCCAATCACAACCAAAACTTTGCTCGCGCCATGCTCTTTTAAAATAGCACCAACATCGTTCTCTTTGCCAGGTCCGAAGTATATTTTAGTAGGAGACACAAAATTGAAGTTTTTCATTGTTTTTTCTCCAAATTAATCGCTTTTTGCACGTTTTTCTTAAAATTTTCCTTATCAATGAAGTTAAATGAGTTCATCAAACCAATAAGGGTTTTGTTTTTATAGTTAGTCAAATAATAGACTGTGGAATTGCCATATCCGTAAGCGTAGAATCTGGCAATTGATTTCTTTGTGTTAGGGTGAAGAATGTTATCTTCATCGATCTTTTTAATGAACTTCAACGCTGTTGTGTAGAAGACGTTATAAACGAACTCTGAGAATAAATCACTTCCTGCACTTTGAAGTGTCGCATCTACAAAAGCTTGGTTATCTTTATAGTATTCAAAGACAAATACAATGAGTTCTTGGAAGGTGGTCGCGTTATTCACTCCAGGGATCTTTTCTTCTAAAAACACTTGAGCGAGTAAATCATATGTATCGTGATAGTGATAATAGAATGTTTTTCTACTGATTCCACACTTTTTAGACAACTCTAAAACAGAAATGGTCTCAAGTGGTTGATGGGCCATCATGTCTTTTAAAGTTATTGCTAAAGCATGTCCAGTTTTCATAACTTATTTAATCTTGCAATATTCCTTAGCGACTTCACTACCGACCGCCGCATTATTTAAAACTAATTTGATGTTACTCTCTAAAGAGTCGCCACCAGTTAAGTCTGTAATAGTCTTAAGTAAGAATGGGGTACATTCTTTTCCTTTGATACCTTGTTTATCCATTTCTTTTAAGGCTGTATCAATGGCCTTATCGATAACTTCTTTAGGCATTTCATATTGTTCTTGAATTGGATTAGTAAGTAAAATACCACCTACTAAACCATTTTCACGTTTTGATTTGATAATCTTTGCCATTTCATAAGCATCTTCAACTTTATAATCGACTTTTAATCCAGAATGAGAATTATAGAATGCTGGAAGTTCTTCAGTTTTGAATCCTAAAACAGGAACACCCATAGTCTCTAAATATTCTAAAGTCAGTGGGAGATCTAAGATGGCTTTTGCACCCGCGCAGACGACTGTAACGTTAGTCTTAGCAAGTTCTTGTAAGTCCGCAGAAATATCCATGGTTTCTGTAGCCCCTCTATGGACTCCACCAATACCACCAGTAACGAATACTTCGATACCAGCTTGAGCGGCAATAATCATCGTAGTTGCTACTGTAGTAGCACCCCATAACTTTTTAGCGTACACCACTGGTAAATCTCTTCTAGAGACTTTAAGAACACCTTTTCTTTTACCAAATTCTTCGATTTCCTCTGGAGTCATACCGACAATTGGTTCTCCATCAATAATTCCGATTGTGGCAGGAACTGCCCCGTGACTTCTAATAGTCTCTTCAACTTTCAACGCTGTTTCGACATTTTTAGGATAAGGCATGCCATGCGAAATAATTGTGCTCTCAAGAGCCACTACTGGCCTATTTTCTTTTAAAGCTTTTAATACTTCTGGATTAATTTTCATTTTCTATTTCCTTCTTTTTTATATTTAATAAACTCATATGAATACTATTCGCCGCTACCGCTAAGAATCCTAAAACAGCAACAATAACTACTATTGCTACCCAGTTTTCGCCAGTTAAACGAGCAAAATTAATATTTAAAATATTTATTTCTCCACCAGCAAAATTAAAGGCAAGTATTGTTCCTAATTGAATAGCGGCAAAGCTTCCCACAACAATGCCTCGATAGAGATTTAAAGGCTGGCAAGTAAGATATAAAACAAACATTGATAACATAGATACTGAAAGTATTGCTATTGAAGTAGCCCCATATCTACCAGCACCTGTATCTAAGATAGATACACCATATTCTCTAACTCCAGTATAAACACCATGTTCATTTAAGATTAAACACATATAGCTTGCTAAGACTGCGACTAATAACAAGGATGCATAAGGAATCGCATTTCTCATAATGTTTCTTAAGAAACCAGGTCTAATTGGTTTACTATCTGGTTCTAACGCAATAAAGAAGGCAACTAAACCAATGCCGAAGACTTCCCAAAGCATCATGTTATTTGTGGAGAACGGATAAACGATTTCTTTATTAATTAAAGAAGCAATTAAGAAGAAGAAGCTAAGCGCACCCACAAATAATGTCTTAGTAACAAATAAGGATCCAGTTCTTTGTAAATTATTAATCACTCTTCTACCTTCTCCCACAACTGAAGGCATAGTAGAGAAATTATCATCAAGAAGAACAACGTGAGATACGTTTCTAGCTCCTAGTGAACCAGAATTCATCGCGATAGAGCAGTCCGCTCTTTTAAGAGCGAGCATATCGTTAACGCCATCACCCACCATGGCCACAGTGTGTTTTGCTTCTCTTAAAGCAATAACTAAGGCTTCTTTTTGTTCTGGGGTAACTCTACCAAAAACGACATAGTCGTTAGCGATAGCTTTAACTTCTTCAATAGTCATACCTTCTAAGGAAATATATTTCTCTGCTCCATTAATACCAGCGACTCTAGCGATTTCACTAACAGTTAAAGCGTTATCTCCAGAGATAACTTTTACTTGAACATTATTTTCTTGGAACCATTTGAATGTTGCGGCAGCATCTTCTTTAACGTGGTCTTGAAGAACGATAAAGGCTAAAGCTTCCACTTCATCAGTGTATTTATCTCCGTTAATAGGAGATTTGCCTTTAGATAAGACTAATAAACGGAATCCTTTCGAAGTATATTCTTCGCTTTGTTTGATTAATGCTTCTTTATTTTTAACATTTAAAAATTCCATAGCACCTAATAAATAGGTGGTACCTAATCTAGTAGATACTCCAGAGTATTTATTATCACTCATAAATGGTAAAACTTTTTCACATTCAAAGGTTCCTGAATTACTAGAGTAATCAAGCAGCGCTTTTGCAGTCGCATTAGTGTCTCCGGTAGCCACTTCAATTGAGTGAATTATTTGAGCGATTTCCGCGTCACTTAATTTAGATAAATTAACAACTTGGGTAACATTTAAATTACCATCAGTGATTGTCCCAGTTTTATCAACACAAATAACGTCACTTCTTGCGAGCATTTCTATAGAATAGAAATCTTGGACGTTCGCTCTTTTTCGATATAAAGAAAGCACTCCACTAGCTAAGGCTAAAGATGTTAATAAGAATAATCCTGCAGGAATCATTCCCACAAATTGACCAGCGATTGGTCTAATCATACTAGCAAAGCTCTCTACAGAATTAAATAAACCTAACGCCCCATAAGTAGCGAAGATAATTACTGCGAAGATGATAATGATGATGCCAAGGTATCTAAATAAGATTTTTAAAGATCTTAAAATTTGAGAAGGATTTCTTTTAAAGGCCTTGGCCTTTTCAGTTAAAGATTCAATGTAGTTATCTTTACCAACTTTATCCACTCTTGCGAAGCAAGCGCCACTAGTTAAATAACTACCACTATATAAAATGTCACCAACTGACTTGCCAACATTTAAGCTTTCTCCAGTTAACATTGATTCGTTAACAAAGACATTGCCTTCTAAAAGAACGCAATCAGATGGAATTTGCTCTCCTGAAGAAATTAATAGAATATCATCAATCACAATCTCGCTTGGTTGGATTTCAATAGTCTCACCATTTCTAATAACTTTACAGCTACTAGTGGTGATAACTTTTAATTTGCTCATCAAGTGTTTGGCTTTTAAGTCTTGATAAAGGCCAATGATGATATTAGTTAAAAGGACTAAGACGAAGAATAAGCCAGAATACCAATGGGTTTTTCCAGATGGATCCATGCAGTTAGAGAAGATGATAAATCCTGCAATAACAAAAAGCATGATGTTAAAGAATGATAAAACATCGGTACGAATAATTTCCCAATACGTCTTACCAGCAATCATTTTGGTTTTATTAATTAAACCCGCTAGTTTTCTAGCTTCGACTTGTTCGTTATTTAAACCAGTATTAATATCGGTGGATACTCTCTCCACTTCAACATTCTCTTTTTTCTTTGAAAACATAGAATATATTATACAATAAAAAACTTGGAATTAACCAAGTGTTTTATTTTTTCTTTTATTAGCGAAGTACTCTTTTACAATATTTGAGCATTCATCCCTGAGGATGCCACCTTCAATATTAGGATAGTGATTAAGATTTTTAATTTCACTAATTTTTAGTGAACTCACTAGTCCTCCACCTTTAGGATCTTCGCTTCCATAATAAACATTTCTGATTCGAGATTGGATGATTGCTCCAGTACACATAATACAAGGCTCAATAGTGACATATAAATCGCAGTCGATTAACTGCCAGTCACCAAGTTTTTTACTAGCCTTTCTAATAGCCTCGATTTCCGCATGACTAGTAACGTCTTTTTTAGTTTCTCTTTTATTAAATCCACGTGAAATAACTTTGTTATCTTTAACAATCACACAGCCAATTGGGACCTCATCAATTAACGCTGCCTTTTTGGCTTCAATTAGAGCCATACGCATATATTTTTCTTTAAAATTTTTCATCTTATAAAAACCGTCGCACATGACTAAGTTACTTAAGGCTGCTACATTCCTGTCCTGACCTGGTTCATAGTTAACCATCGCAACGGCATAATTATTATATACAATTCACTAGAAAAAACATACCTCTAATAATAATTAGAATAATTGTTGTCACAACAAGAGAAAATAAGTATAATCTTTCTTGCGAGTTGAAAAACTCACATGGGTCTATAGCTCAGTTGGGAGAGCACCTGATTTGCATTCAGGGGGTCGAGAGTTCGAGTCTCTTTAGATCCACCAAATATGGCTGAGTAGCTCAGTTGGCTAGAGCAGGAAGTTCATACCTTCAAGGTCGGCGGTTCAAATCCGTCCTCAGCTACCAAACATAAATATCCTCGAGTTAATCGAGGTTTTTTATTACCAATAAAAGAAAGCTCCATCTATTAGATGGAGTCTTATAATATTTCGCTAGGATTTCTGGATGTTTTCTTTGCTTTTCCGCGGCGCGGTACGCTCTTTTTAATAAGCGTTTATCTTTTCTTCTTGGTTTAGTCGAATGTAAATCTTTTCCTTCTTTTTGCTCGTTATAAGCATCGATAAACATTTGTTCTAAAGCATCAACTTGATAGGATAAAGCGTATTTCTTAGATTCTTCAGCGTATAACTTTTTAAGTTTTTCCACTTCGCCAGGATGTTCGATGTACCATTCGATTTTTCTACATAAGTCTTTGGATGAACCGTGTTTAAATAAACATTTCTCTTTATCTAAAGCGAAATCTTTAGTGGCGCAGAACTTATGATTTGAAATAAGTGGTACCGCTCCACAGGTAATCGCTTCAATACAAGAGATACCTTCAATCTCATAATCGGAAGCGTGGATATATAAATCGATATAGTTAAGAATATTTCTTAACTCTTCTGGTTTACAGAACTTAATTTGAATTGGATTAGCGAGACCTTTTTTCTTAGTTAATTTCATTAATCGGTCATAGTTAGGACCTTGTCCACATAATATGACTTGGATTTTTTGATTATATTTAGATCTCGCTGTGGCTTTGATTAATAAATCTTGTCGTTTTTCATCTGTTAATCTACCAGACATACAGATGACAAACTTATCTTTATATTCCTCTGGCTTTTCTACTCCTTCAATCTTATGGAAGAAAGGAATAACTCCATTAGAAATAACTTTTGGAACATTGTTTTTAAAGTGATGCTTCATCATTAAGTCCGCGGCCATTTGACTTGGGCAGTGAACATATCTCACTTGGTTATAAATATAACGTTTAAAGGAATAAAGAATTATTCCATTAATAAGTTTAGATTTCGCTAGATGCATACAGCCTGTAATGTTTTGTGGAACGATATGAAAAGCGGTAGTACAAGCGATGCCTTGTTCTTGGGCTAAAAGTCTAAATACATTTGCGAGTTTAAAAGGTAAGAAAAGATGAACTAAATCTTGTCCTTTTAAAGCCTCAAACATAGTTTCATAGACTAACTTACACAATATAAAACCATCTTTAACGATGAGGTTATCGGTAAATGGATATTTATATTTAGGGAGCCCATAGTAGCGGTGCCACCTTTCTCCAATGATACGGTCACAACCGATAATGGTGATTTCGTGGCCCTTCTTTTCGAGCTCTTTAGCAAATCTTAAACAAGTCGCTGTCGTGCCGTTAGTGGATTGATTAGCGCACTCTAAAACAAATAATATTCGCATTTAAATCTATTTAGCTGAGTATAAACCGTGTAAATTACAGTGTTCTAAAACTTCCAAAACTTTTTCTCCTGGTAATAAAGCAAATTTAGCTTCTGGTTTTTCACCTGGTTTTAAAACTTTTCTTTGATTACCAAGGTTGGTCTTAATAGCGATCCATTCAATATAGTGGTTGTCTAACATTGGGTGTTCAACACTACCAACTTTAACGTGGACGATATTCCCTTCAACTTCAAAAACTGGGACGTGTTTTTCAACAGCACCATCAGAAGTATTAGGAACCATTTCTTCCATTGGTTGACCACAACAAATTGTTGGAACT
Source organism: Bacilli bacterium (assembly GCA_017447165.1). Classification (GTDB taxonomy): domain Bacteria; phylum Bacillota_I; class Bacilli_A; order RFN20; family CAG-826; genus UBA2450. Next base: position 357,128 of record JAFSOD010000004.1, on the reverse strand, counting down.
TGACGTTCGTTGACGACTGCGACAATCTTGCCACAGATTTTACATTTTAAAAATTTCATAAAGAATCCTCTTACAACTATTATACTTATATATGTGATTTTAAATAAGTATATTTATTTATTACCGCCTATAATATAGAATACTTACTATGAAATTCATTAGAAAAGATGGCTCTGTAATATCATTCCAAGATTGCTTTTCTTTAGTCAATAAAGATACTTCTCCAATTAAAGAAATTATCGCTAGAAAAGACCTCTCGGAATTTTATTATGCTGATGAGACCACAATTTCTTTTAAAGATTTAGTGCAAATCCAAGTTAATGTGATTGACGTTGGAGTGATGATTTTCGTTTTCCAAACCGCATTATTTCATAAAGAATCTTTCATTAATGAAGTTTCTAAATTAAAGGAAATGCAAATTAATTCTTTCTATGACGTTCTTTCCAAAATGAAAGCGTTATATGCGGTAACCGAATCATTTAATCCGTTATTTGTAATCTATGTCCCTAATGGAAAATACCGCATCTATGAAGACTGTTATAAAACAATCATCGGAAACATTAAGACTTTATATGTTAGTGACATTAAGCAAGATAACGATGTAGAAGAAGGAACCGTTTCTTTGCCAAAAGACAAATCCACTTCTCACAAGGAAAAAGATAAATTAAATTTCAAGGAAACGTTTTCAAACATTTTTAGAATCATCAAAAAAGAAAAATATCATTTCTTGTTCTCCTTTGTTGCGACGTTTTTATTAAGTGTTACTTTAGGTATTGGCATCTTTGACGCCTATGCCGGAAAGATGATTTGTATATTCTTCTTTATCTGTTCTTTAGCAGGATCATTCCTCAACTTTATGATTTATAAAGACACATATAAACAAGGTGGATTTAAAACTTTGTTTAATCTTATCACCATTATTTTCTCTGTGATTGGTTTTGCAGCGGGATTTGGAGTCTATATGGCATTCAAGGCTATAACAAGAGACGCTCCTGCAGTTCAGCCTCATGTATTAATGATTATTGGTTTAATGATTTTGGTATTTGCTTTATCGATGTCATTACCGCTATTAGTTCTCTATATAAAAGAAAGGAAGAAGTAATTACTTCTTCCAGATTTCTTTATTAACTACATCAATTTTTGTTTTGATGTGATTTAAGACTCTAGCTGAGACGTCGGTAACGTCATAATTTTCAGGTGTTTTAGCGAATTTATATCTCATTAATTCAGTATCAATCGCAAGCATAATACCTTGTCTATCGATTCCTGAAACAACAATGCTACCAGCTTCCACTCCTTCAGGTCTTTCTGTAGAAGTTCTAATAAGAACTGCTGGGAAATGTCTCATTGCACTTTCTTCTGTAAGAGTGCCGCTATCGCTTAGAACAATAAAGGCATTTTCTTGTAGTTTTACATATTCTAAGAAACCTAATGGTTTTAAGTTTCTCACAAGTGGATGCATCTTGAAGTTATTAGCCTCTAATCTCTTTTTTGTACGAGGGTGAGTAGAGAAGATAACAGGCATTTGATACTTCTCAGCGATATCATTAATCGCAGGCATTAATTGATTGAAATTCTTTTCAATATCAATGTTTTCTTCTCTATGAGAAGAGACCACAATATATTTACCTTTTTCTAAACCTAATTCTTCTAAGACTTTACTAGCTTCAATTTTATGATTTTGGGCATTTAAGACTTCAAGCATTGGGGAACCAGTAACAAATGTATATTCTGGTTCAATGCCTTCTTTCATTAAATTAGCATAAGCGTGATTAGTGTATGGGAGATTAATATCAGAGATATGATCAACAATCTTTCTATTGATAGTCTCTGGAACATTCCAATCACCACATCTATTACCAGCTTCCATATGGAAGATAGGGAGTTTAAGTCGTTTTGCAGAGATAGCACATAAAGCAGAATTAGTGTCTCCTAAGATTAAAACAGCATCTGGATTTAATTCTTTAAGTAAATCATATGATTTCGCAATCGCATTACCAATGGTTTCGCCTAAGTTTTTACCAGCGCAGTTTAAATAATAATCAGGCGCTCTTAAATCTAATTCTTCAAAAAAGATTTGATTGAGTTCATAGTCATAGTTTTGTCCAGTATGGACTAAGATATGTTCAATCTCTTCATCTTTATCTAAAGCTTTAATAACTTCAGATAGACGAATAATCTCTGGACGAGTGCCAATAATTGTTACTACTTTGATTTTCTTTTTCATTTTTCTACCTCTTCCCTAAATGTATCATGGGTGTCTGGATTATAGATTTCACTAATCCACATTATTGTGTGTGTATCAACTTTACCAATATTGGTAATTTGGTGAGTGTACCCAACTTTAATTTCAATTGGTTCAGGTTTATCTCCACTAACTCTATTCACAATCATTTTGTTAGTCTTGATGTTTCTTTGTTTAATTTCACTTTCCCCAATCACAGTATAAAAGATTTCTTTTTTATATGAGTGATAATGTCCACCTTTAGTGATTCCTGGGAAGGCTACATTATCAGAGATTTGACCCCACTTCTTTGATTTATATAATTCCTCAAAGCTTCCACGCGCGTCTTCCGCATAGTTGAAGGAATATCCTTCATCAGATAAGTAGTCACAGAAAGTTTTAAATAACTTTAGTTCAAACTCATCATGGATAAGTGGTAGGTGTCGATCTGATTCAATTTCACCTTTAAAGTAATAAAGTAAATCCGCGAGTCTTCCTAAAGAGCAATCATAAACAGGTTTAACTGATAAGATTTTTTTAGATCCTTTAGATTCAGACTTAATTACTCTAATGAATTCATCAACAATATCATCTACATAGTTATAGTGAACTACGTATTCTCTATCTCTAATAGTGATATCTAAGTTATGAGCGATGTTATAGCAGAATGTTGCTGCGGCAGAATTATAATTTGGACGACACCATTTACCAAAAACATTAGCGAGTCGATAGACATAAACTCTTAAGCCAGAATCAAAGAGATAATCCTCTCCCATTTTCTTACTTTTACCATAGTCATTTTCTAACGCTGCTTGAGTGGAACTAGACATAATAACTTGTAGCTCCGCGTCTCTTTTAGCTTTTATAAGGTCAATTAAGTACTTTGTAAAGTTTGTGTTTCCTTCATAAAATTCTTCCGATGTTAATGGTCTATTGATACCCGCTAAATGGACAACAAAGTCACATTCAGAAACATATTTATCTAAGTCTTCTTTATTAGAATCGAGGTCATACTTAAAAACAGTGTAACCAAGTCTTTCTAACTTAAGACAGAGGTGCTTACCAATAAATCCTTTTGCGCCAGTAACTAAAATCTTATTCATGTTGTCTAACAGGTCCACCAAATAATTCTAATTTCTTTAAGAGTTGTTTCATACCTTCAACATCTAATCTACCAGTGTTGTGGGAGGTATAGCTTTCTCCTAAATTAAGTTTTTTATTTCCTTTAGAAAAATATTTTTCATAGTTAAGATCACGGTTATCTGCTTTCACACAGAAGAAGTTACCCATATCAATAGATTTGAGCATCTCCTCTTGAGTAACAAGAGTCTCGTATAATTTTTCACCGTGTCTAGTACCAATATAGGAAATACCAGTTTTAGAATTCGTTAATTCAATAACCGCTTTTGCTAATGTATCAATAGTGGCCGCTGGTGCTTTTTGAACAAATAAATCACCCTGTTCACCATTTTCAAATGCATACAGCACTAAATCAACCGCATCATCTAGAGTCATCATGAATCTAGTCATATCTGGATTAGTGACGGTAATCGGTTTTCCTTCATGGATTTGATTTAAGAATAGAGGAATAACCGAACCTCTAGAAGCCATAACATTACCATATCTAGTTAAACATAAAACTGTATCACCAGGTAAAAGTTGTCTACTTCTAGCAATAACGTTCTTTTCCATTAATGCTTTAGAGATACCCATAGCGTTAATTGGATAAGCTGCCTTATCTGTAGATAAGAAGATAGCCTTTTTAACTCCATTACGGACACAGGCAGTAATGACGTTGTCACTACCAATAACATTGGTTCTTACTGCTTCCATTGGATAGAATTCACAAGATGGAACTTGTTTTAAAGCGGCAGCGGAGAAAACATAATCAACACCTTTAAAGGCATCAATAATAGAATCAAGGTTTCTCACATCACCAATATAGAATTTAAGTTTGGAGTTATTATATGCTTTACGCATATCATCTTGTTTCTTTTCATCACGGGATAAAATTCTGATTTCTTTAATCTCAGAATCTAAGAAACGATCTACAACTGCGTGACCAAAGCTACCAGTACCACCAGTAATTAATAAGACTTTATCTTTTAAGATGGAAGTATCTTTACTAGCGTGTTCTAACAAACGATCTTTAATACCTTGTAGTTTGATTTGATCAACTTCTTTTTCTTTAGTTTCATAATCAACATAGGTTCTTAAAGGCATGCCAACAACAACGCTAGCTTCCTTCTGTGTTAATTTGCAATTTTTGCGTATTTCTTTAAGTGTCATAAAGCTCACCTCGGCATTATATTAATATAAATATGGATATATAGTAAAGAAAAAGTGCAAATCCTGCACTTAATACTCTAATTCAAACAATAAGGTTAAAGCGAACATTAACTCAGTTCTAGATAGATTACCATATATTTTATAGAGGATTTTACCTGAGTACTCTTTGATGTAATTATCCTCGACTTTATATTCTTCTAATCCACCAAACTTCTTAATACCGTATGGAGTAATCTCAAAATAGATTCTTCAGGAAAATTCTTTATTGTACGCCATAGAATATTATAACAAAAAACCTTCTCATTAAGAGAAGGTGATTTGCATAATTCTAATAATTATTTCTTAACAGGTCTAATGACTTCAAGTCCGCCCATGAATGGTCTTAAGACTTCTGGGACGACGACTGATCCATCTTCTTGTTGGTATTGTTCTAAGATAGCAGGGAAGACACGACTAGTAGCAAGTCCAGAGGCGTTTAATGTATGAACGAATCTGGTTTTACCAGTAGCAGAGTCTCTATATCTCACTTTTCCACGTCTAGCTTGATAGTCTCTAGCGTTACTAGCAGAGCTAACTTCCTTATAAATACCGATAGATGGAATATAAACTTCAATATCATAAGTTCTCGCCATAGAGTGGGAGATATCTCCAGCAGCTAATTTAGAGATTTGGAAATGTAATCCAAGTTTGTCCACTAAGCTAGCGGCTTTCCCTACTAACTCTTCAAAAGCGGCATCACTATCTTCTGGTTTGGTATATTGAACCATTTCAACTTTATCGAATTGATAGCCTCTAATCATACCTCTTTCTTCAGTACGATAACTTCCAGCTTCTCTTCTATAGCAAGGAGTATAAGCGAAGTATTTTCTTGGAAGATCATCTTCACTCATAATCTCATCTCTATGAAGATTAACTAAAGCAGTTTCAGCGGTTGGAAGTAAGAATCTTTGTGGTTCAAGTCCTTCAAGCCAAAAAACATCTTCTCTAAACTTTGGAAATTGACCAGCAACGTAACCACTTTGTTCATTTAATAAATGTGGAGGTAGTATAAATTCATAACCATCTTTTAAGTGCTCAGAAATGAAGAAATTGAGTAATGCCCATTCAAGTTGAGCACCTAAATTTGTATAGACCCAGCTGCCTCTACCAGCAACTTTAGCACCGCGGTCATAATCGACTAATCCTAAGGATGTAGCGAGCTCAACATGGTCCTTCATTTTGAAGCTAAATTCTGGCTTTTTACCATAAACATGAACAACCTTATTATTCTCTTTACCACCACCCACTAAATCATCATCAGGAATGTTTGGTAAAGCTTCAAGGAATTCAGTCATTTTAGCAGAAATTTGTTCTAATTTTGCTTCAAATTCAACATTTTTCTTCGCAATTTCTTTGACTTGCATGAAGATCTTAGAAACGTCTTCGCCTGCTTTTTTTGCGGCAGGGACAGAAGCGGAAAGTCTATTCATTTCTGCCTTGTTATCTTCAACAACTTTTAAGAGTTCTCTTTTTTCTTTATCCCACTCTAGGAGTTCAGTAAAATCTGTATCCCAGAGTTTCTTTTTAAGAGCCTCTTTTACGTATTCAGGTTTTTCTCTAATTAAATTAATGTCTAACATAATATTTATGTCCTTTTATTTAAGTAATAATTAGGTTAATTATTCTAATGAAGTATCAGAAAATTCTTCACTTGCTGGAGCTTCTTCAGAAGCGGCTTCTTCAGCCTCTAACTCTCCTTCTTCACCTGGCTCTTCATGTGGAACAATAGCGATAGAAACGATTCTTTGTCTACCTTCTAAGTTCATAATCTTCACACCAGAAGTATTTCTGCCACAAATTCTAATTTGAGATAGTGGGGTTCTAATAACAATACCAGCGGAAGTAATACACATTAAGTCATCTTCTAAGGAGACAGCCTTAACAGCGATTAAATCACCAACTTTATCAGTGGCCTTTAAGGTTGTAACACCTTTTGCACCACGTTTGGTAATTCTATATGTGGTATCTCCATCAGCATCAAAGACAGGAGTGAGTTTACCAAATCCTTTAGATGTCATCGCTAAGATGTGTTCACCTTCTAATGATGTGGTAACACCAACAACTTCTTCATTTTCAGCGAGTTCAATACCTTTAACACCACTAGCGGTACGACCCATTGGTCTCACTTCTTCGCCTTTGAAGTTCACCATCTTGGAATTGCTTGCGGCAATACCAATAATGGTATCTTCGTGGACTTCTTTAACTGCGAATAGGGTATCGCCTTCTCTCATAGAGATAGCGATTTTACCGTTTTGACGGATAGATTCATATTCACTAATAAGGGTCTTCTTCACAATACCGTTTTTAGTGAAGAACATTAAATAGTGATCTTCTTGATATTCATCACAAGCGATAATTGCTTTAACATTTTCACCTTTTTCGATGTTAATTAAGTTAATAATTGGTACACCTTTACTAGCCTTAGAGAATTCTGGAATCATATAACCACGAATTCTATAGACTTTACCGAAATCGGTAAAGAAGAGTAAGTCAGTATGGGTTTTGGTGTAGACCATATTGTCCACGATATCGTTTTCATTAGTGGACATACCTCTAACACCACGACCACCTCTATTTTGAGCTTTAAAGGAATCAGAAGTTAATCTCTTCACATAGCCACCACGAGTAATAGCAACAACGATATTTTCTTGTGGGATTAAATCTTCATCATCGATGTTGGCGGCATCATTAGTGATTTCAGTTCTACGCGCATCTGCGTATTTCTCTTTAATTTCTAATAATTCTCTAACAACAACTTCAATTTCGTTTTCTCTAGAAGATAAGATGTGATTATATTCTTTGATGTTAGCTTCAAGTTGGGCTTTTTCAGCTTCTAACTTATCGGTTTCAATACCAGTTAATCTTCTTAAGGTCATTGCCAAAATAGCTTGAACTTGTGCTTCAGAGAATTGATATTTCTCCATTAAGACAACAGTCGCGTCTTCTGGAGTTTTACTAGCCTTAATAATATCAACAATTTCATCGATATTATCGTGACATTTAATTAAACCAGAAACAATGTGATGTCTTTCTTCATCTTTTCTTAATAAGAACTTTGTTCTTCTTTCAATAACTTCCACTTGGAAATCAAGGTAAGTTTGTAAAAGAGTTCTTAAAGGAGCAATTTTTGGAGCACCATCAATTAAGCAGAGCATAATAATGCCGTAGCTAGTTTGTAAGGATGTATTTTTATAAAGTTGGTTGAGTAAAACTTCAGGAATGATGTCTCTTCTAACTTCAATAACAATACGAATACCTTTTTTATTAGTTTCATCTCTAACTTCGGTAATGCCGTCCACCACTTTGTCTCTAGCGAGTTGAGCAATGGATTCTACTAAAGTAGCTTTGTTTAAACCATAAGGAATTTCATCAACGACAATACGTTTTAATCCGTGTTCGCCTCTTTCTTCAATATGGCATTTTGCTCTTAAACCAATACTACCAGTACCAGTTTCATAGGCATCCTTGATGCCTCCACGTCCTAAAATGAGGGCGCCGGTTGGGAAATCTGGACCTTTAACATATTGCATTAATTCAATGGTGGAGATTTCTGGGTTATGAGCAATAGCGACAACACCATCAATAACTTCACCTAAATTGTGTGGTGGAATATTAGTGGCCATACCAACAGCGATACCACTAGATCCGTTAACTAATAAGTTAGGGAATCTGGATGGTAAAACGCTTGGTTCTTGTTCGCTACCATCATAATTGTCGACAAAGTCGACAACATCGCAGTCGATATCTCTGACCATCTCTAAAGCGATCTTGGTCATTCTAGATTCGGTATAACGCATAGCCGCTGGTTCATCACCATCGATACTACCAAAGTTACCATGTCCATCGACTAAACAGTGTCTCATGTTCCAATCTTGAGCAAATCTTGCTAAAGATAAATAAATTGCGGAGTCACCATGTGGGTGATATTTACCCATGACATCACCAACGATACGAGCAGATTTGACGTGTGGTTTATCAGGAGTAATTCCAGATTCATCCATGCCGTAGATAATTCTTCTATGGACAGGTTTTAATCCATCTCTAGCGTCTGGAATAGCACGAGAGACGATAACACTCATTGCGTAATCAAGGAAGGATTCTTTGACGATATCAACAGTGTTAACATCTTTTAAGCCAGAGACAATACCAGCTTCAATTGTTTGGAGTTCTTCTTCGTTAACTTCAGTTTCTTCTTCAGATTCTGCAGCTTCGGATTCTAATTTTTCTTCTTCGAACAACATAACTTATTTCCTCCTTTGATTAGATATCTAAGTTCTTAACGAACTTAGCGTTTGTATGAATGAATTCTTTTCTTGGATCAACATTGTCACCCATTAAGTCGGTGAAGACTTGTTCAGCGGCAATTGCATCATCTAAAGTGACACGGAGCATTTTTCTATTTTTAGGATCCATTGTGGTTTCCCAAAGTTGTTCAGCATCCATTTCACCAAGACCTTTATAACGTTGGAATGGATATCCAGGTTTAAGGTTGAGTTGTTTTTTAAGAACCTCTAATTGCTCATCGGTATAGGCATAATAGTCTTTTCCGTGATAAGCAACTTTATATAGAGGAGGTTGAGCGATATAAATATATCCGTTTTCAATTAATGGGCGCATAAAGCGGTAGAAGAATGTTAATAAAAGAATACGGATGTGGCTACCATCGACATCAGCATCGGTCATAATGACGATTTTGTGATATCTAATTTTGCTTAAGTCGAAGTCAGGATCAATACCTCCACCAATAGCTTGGATCATGTTACCGATTTCAGCGTTTGCGAAAATTCTCTTAGCTTGAGCCTTTTCGACGTTTAAGATTTTACCTCTAAGAGGTAAGATAGCTTGAATTTCACGGTCACGTCCGTTTTTAGCAGAGCCGCCAGCGGAGTTACCTTCAACGATATATAATTCACATTTGGATGGGTCTTTAGAGGAACAGTCAGCAAGTTTACCTGGAAGAGTAGTAAGCTCAAGTCCACCTTTTCTCATGCTATCGCGTGCCTTACGAGCAGCAAGTCTCGCATTAGCAGCCATAACAATCTTTTCCATAATGACTTTTGAAGTCTTTGGATTTTCCATTAAGAATCTATTTAATTGGTCACCAACGATACTAGAAAGGATCTTTCTAACTTCAAAATTACCTAACTTAGTTTTGGTTTGTCCTTCAAATTGAGGATTTGGGTGTTTAACAGAAACAATTGCAGTTAAACCTTCACAAATATCATCGTAGGTTAGATTATCTTCGTTCTCTTTTAAGAATTTATTGTCTCTAGCATAAGCGTTAACAACACGGGTTAAAGCAAGTCTTAAACCTTCTTCATGAGTACCACCTTCATGAGTGTGAACGTTATTACAGAAGGAATAAACATTCTTGCTATAGCCATCGTTATATTGCATAGCGACTTCAGCATAGACATGGGAAACACTTCCACTAGCGAGTTCGATTGGCTCACTACCTTCACAATAAATAACTTCTTCAAATAGAGGAACTTTATTGTGGTTAATGAATTGAACGTATTCTTTAATACCACCTTTATAACAGAATGATTCAGTGACTGGTTGTTCACCTCTAGCATCAGTAACAACGATAGAGATACCTCTATTGAGGTAGGCAACTTGTCTTAATCTATCTCTGATTGTAATGTAATCATAAGTTGTGGTTTCCACAAAGATGAGTGGATCTGGTTTAAAGGTAACTTTTGTACCAGTGTCATCACATTTGCCAACTTGTTGTAATCTGCCGGTTGGATGTCCACCATTTTCAAAGCGCATCTTATAGATGCCACCGTTTTTATGGACTTCAACTTCTAACCATTCAGATAAAGCGTTAACAACTGAGGCACCGACACCATGAAGACCACCAGAGACTTTATATCCTCCACCTTCACCGAATTTACCACCAGCGTGTAAAACTGTATAAACAGTTTCAACACCAGATAAACCTGTCTTACCAACGATATCAACTGGGATACCACGACCATTATCAACAACGGTAATTGTTTCCCCTGGGTTGATAGTAACTTGAACTTCAGTACAGTATCCTGCTAAAGCTTCGTCGATGGCGTTATCAACAATTTCCCAGACGAGGTGATGTAATCCTGGACCTGCGGTTGTACCAATGTACATACCTGGTCTTTTTCTAACAGCCTCCAAGCCTTCAAGAACTTGGATGTTAGTGGCGGTATAGCTAGCGTCTGCTTTTTCGAGTTCCACTTCTTTTTCGTTCATTTCAGTCACAGAAACATCTTTAGCGACAAAAACTTCTTCTACAGGCTTTTGTTCTTCACTAGGAACCACTTCAACTTTCTTTTCTTCTTCCATTAGAAGACCTCCTTTGATTTTGTTAATTCAATACGGGTTGCCCCTTCTATTTCAAGTTCTGTACCAGTGATAAACACTTGGGAGAACTTTCTTAGAAAACTTACTAGTCGTTTTTGATGGACATCATCTAATTCCGACATCACATCATCTAGAACCACGACTGGTTTTTTATCTTCATCCTTGACCATAAAGTAAGGAGAGATTTTTAAAGCAAGAGCGACAAGTCGATTCTCACCTTGAGATCCATAAACCCCAATATCTCTTCCGTTTAGGCTCACAGAGATATCTTCTCGATGAATGCCTATGGAAGTTGCCTTATGCTTCAAATCGCTGTCTAGAACGCGATTAAATGCTTCTAAAGCTTGGGTTTGGTAATCGCTACTTATTGGGATGAAAGGTTTGTAATGAATTTCAATCGCTTCCTTTACGCCCGTGAGTGCGCGCGTTATTTTTATAAGGATATCATTGATATCCTTGACGTACATGGCCCGATAATTGATAATTGGACCAGCATATTTCACGAGTAATTCAGTGGTGGTTTTTAATAGATTTTCATCATATTTTCCACTTTTGAGTAACTCGTTTCTTTGCCTAAGAGCTTGCTCATATCTAGTCATGTATTCTAGGTATAGAGGAAACTGTTTAGACAAGTTGATATCCAAGAAATTTCGTCTATCTCTTGGTGAGCCTCTAAATAACAAAACGTCTTTTGGCTCAAAAAGGAGCACATTCACGCATTTCGCTAGGTCGCTTAACTTTGATACCTTTTTACCATTAACGAGGACGGAACGCCCTTTTTTAGTGATAAGAATGCGAATGTTGCGTTTTAGTTCACCTTCAATTACCTGAGATCTGATTTCAGAAAATTCTAAACCCCTGGTAATTAGGTCTTCATCATCCACCCCTCTAAAGCTTCTGGCTAAGGAAAGATAATATACAGCTTCAACAATGTTGGTCTTTCCACTAGCGTTTGGTCCAGTTATCACATTAATCCCTGGTTCAAATACAAAGTCTCTAGAAGTGTGGTTACGGAAATCTCGAACAAGAAGAGTTTTAACAATCATGGTTATTCAACTACTAACTCAGTCTTGTTCACCTTCACTACATCTTTACGATATAGCTTGCGGCCTCTTCGAGTTTCTCTTTCTCCGTTGACGTAAACCTCGTTTTCAATTAAGAACACTTTGGCGTATCCGCCAGTATCGATAATACCTGCCACTTTGAGTAAATTCTGTAACTCAATGTAATCTTGTTCAGCATGAATCTTAATTGTCTTTTGTGGCATAAATTGTTCCTAAAAAGTATTATACAGGATATAAATGAAAAATGGAATATAATATTCCATAAATTATTATATATGAAAAATAGGGTTTTAAAGGCGTTAAAAAAGGCGCTGCCGAACGTTTGGAGCGCCTCTATACATTTTTCTTAAAATTAATAAGTTCTCACAGGAGTGACGATTTGAATGACGGATTCATCTTCTGGGTTCTTGACCACAAATGGCTTCATTTCACCAACGAATAAGAAGGTCACATCCTCGCTATTTAAGGCCTTAATTGCAGATGAAACAAACTCACTGTTAAAACTGATTTGTAGGTTACTTCCAGAGAACTTGAACACATCTAATTTCTCACTAGCAGAACCAACTTGAGTGGATTTCGCACTGATTTCCACAACATCTTCAGAGAGATATAAATCAACAACATTTTCTCTATCAATAGAAAGAATATTGACTCTGTCAATTGCCTTTAAGAAATCAGAAGCATTAACTTCTAATGCATAGTTAGTAATACGTGGAACGATATTCTTTGTGTTTGGATAATCACCAGCAATTAATCTAGTAGCAACCACTGTAGATTCAAATTCGAATAATGCTTTCTTATCAGAAAGAGCAACCTTAACTGCCTCTGCACCTTCTAATAAATGATCAACTTCCACCATCATCTTCGCTGGAACATTAGCGGAGAATCTTAAATCTGTAGAAATAGAAATTTGTTTTCTAGCTAATCTGGCACTATCGGTGGTAGTAGCAGTTAAAACCCCGTCAGCGGCTTCTAAATTAATCGCAGTTAAAATTGGTCTCTGCTCTTTTAAAGAAGCTGCAAAAGCGGTTTGAGATACTAAAGATGAGAATTCTGTATGAGTGAGATTAATTTGAATACCATTTGGTTCTAAATCGATGTCAGGATATTCATTAGCCTTAATGCAATTTAAATTATATTTAATCTTGCCAGCAGTAATAACTGCAATAGTAGAATCCACAACTTCAAAATTGATTTCTTCAACATCGATCTTTCTCGCCATATCAGTAATGATTTTAGCATTAACTAAGGTAGCACCTTCTTTAGCGTTTCTAATAATCTCAACATCATTACGTGCATATGGAACTGTTGTTTTAATAGTTAATTCGTAGTTACTTCCTGTAACAGAAAGACCTTTTTCATCTAATTCGAGTTTTAAATTAGCTAAAACAGGAACTGCAGATGATTTAGAATTTACTGCTCTGCCTGCGATTAGCAAGGCTTTTAATAATTCATCTCTTTTGATTACAAATCTCATGACTTAATACCTTCTTTTTTTATTTATATTATTTATAATAATAATTATTATCTGTGTGGATAATGTGGATAACTTTGTAGACCCTTATTAAATTAATTCTATCACACATCAGTTTTTACTAACTATTTATTTTTAATAAATCTTTTACTTCAATTTGGCTTCTAACTCTTCAATAGCTTCTTGGAGTTGCTTGTTAGTTTTCAACTCTTTATCCACTTTTGATATTCCTGACATTACGGTTGTATGGTCTTTTCCGCCAAACATATCGCCTATTTTCTTTAGTGGCACATCTAAGTGTTTTCTAATTAAATACATGGATATATGTCTAGCTAAAGCGATCTGTCCTGTTCTAACCTTCCCAGTTATATCACTTGGAGAGATATTGTAATAATCTGCAACAACGTTAATGATCTTTTGTTCGCTGAGTTGTGCAGCGATATTTTTACCACCTTTAATGGAGCTAACTGCCTTAATAGCGACGTCCATTGTGATTCTTTCTTCATCAGACAAATCAAGGCAAGAGAAGAATAGATTTTGAACCGCACCCTCTAAATCTCTAACGTTGCTTGAATATTTTTCTGCTAAAAATAAGAGGACATTTGCATCGAATTTCTCAATATCCATTCCATTAGCGGTGATTTTACGTTTTAAAATCTCCACACTGGTATCTAGATCTGGTTCGTCGATTTTGACAGTTAAACCTTGTGAGAATCTGGTGATCAATCTTTCTTCGATACCTTTTAATTCGCTTGGTTCTTTATCGGATGTAATAATGATTCGTTTTCCGTGATTAAACATGTCTTGATAGATAGCGAAGAACATCTCGGATGTTTTAACCTTCCCAGCGAGTAATTGAACGTCGTCTAAAAGGAGGACATCAACACTTTTAAAAAACTGTTTCATGGATTGAGATTCTTTCTCACCTCTAACAAATCTGATGTATTCTTCAACCAAATCATTTGTATCGATATAAAGGATGTTTGCGTTTGGCATTCTCCCTTTTTTGATTTCATTACCAATCGCATGGAGTAAGTGAGTTTTACCTAAACCGGAATGTGAATATATAAATAAAGGATTAAATAAGGAGCCACTATTTTTAGCAACATATAAAGCAGCCTTATGAGCTTCTTTGTTACAATCTCCAACCACAAAAGTGTCAAAAGTTAGTTCTGGCTTAAGAATTGAATCTTTAAAAAATACTGGTTGATCGTTATCTTGAGGAAGAGATTTTTGAATTGATTTACCTGGCTCACGCTTTTTCGCAGATTGTAATTCATCTTCGGTTACGATACGAATTGTGTAGATGTCATCTTCGAATTCTGAGATTGTATCAAGGATTAAATCAATGTGTTTGTTGTTTAATTCAGCTTTAGCGACTGTACTTTGAGCAACAATGATCAAAGTATCACCATCTCTACTATCAATGTAGGAGTTAGCAAAGAAGTAATCGAATGTCCATTTATTGTCGATTTTTGATTTAATGCTTTTAAGGACGTTGTCCCATAATTTTGTCATCTCAGATAATGTTGTAACCATAAAGTTATTTCCTCAATTTTCGTTTTTCAATTATAGATGAAATCAATGTAGATTTTAATGATAAAATCAGTAAAAAAAGTTTTCCACAATCCACAAAAATCAAATAGACAACGTGAAATCAAGAAAAATAGCCAGTTTTCGAGTTTTCCACAATTTTTTGATGTGGATAAAAAGTGGATTTTTGGTGAAAATTGTGAATAAATGTGGATTGATTTTTATGTAGTTTAAGATAATTTATATGAATAAGCAAAGCTTATTCTTATTACACTACAAATAAGAATTTGAACATTAATTTTTTTGTGGAAAGACCAAAAAGAGGAATTGTGGATTATTTTTTTGAGTTCCCCTTAAAAAGCCTAATGGATAACTATGTGGAAAAAGTGGGCACACCGATTCCGTGAACTGTTTTTTAATTTAAAATAAAAAACCATATTTCTTTGACTTTAATTTATAAATACATTTATAATCTATACTGCGTAAAATTTGGAGGAAACGTATTATGAAAAGAACTTATCAACCAAGTAAAGTAAAACACTCTCACAAGGCTGGATTCAGAGCAAGAATGAAATCCGCTAATGGACGTAAAGTCTTAGCCAGAAGAAGAGCTAAAGGACGTAAACATTTAACTGCCTAATTTTCTATTGGAGAAAAAATGAAAGTTATTAACCGTATCAAAGATAATCAAGAATTTGTGTTTACGGTTAGAAAAGGTAACGTCCTTAAACACAATCCCTTTTTAATTCATTACCTAAATAATGATAAGAATGTTTGCCGCATAGGGATCAGTGTTAACAAGAAAATCGGCAATGCCGTAACAAGAAATCGTGTCAAAAGGCAAACTCGAGCTATGTGTGACTCGCTCGTAAACTATACTTCTCACACATTCGATATTGTTATTATCATAAAGGCGGAATTTTTGAATAATTCTTTTGATGATAACAGAGTTATTCTCAATGATTTATTGAGTAAGATTGGAATTACTAAATGAAAAGAAGAACAAAATTAGGACTCGCCTTGGTCGCAACTGGCTTTGGCGTTGCTGCGCTTAGCAGCTGTACTGCTTCTTTCTGTTCAGCCATCGATATTTCAAGAATGAAATATGCCTTTGAACCAGGCATTATTCGTATTGTTAAAAGTGCAAATGCATCTGATGAAATTGTGTTCCATGGTGAAACCAATGACTACACAATTAAAGGTGCGACACTTGTCACAGCTGAATGGGTTCCTTCAGGAAATGATACTCATGTTGGCAACTATGTATTTAATTACTATGACCCAGCAGAAGAGAAGCAAATTGAAAAAGAACTTACTTTTATCAATAACATAATCAAGTCTGCTAGAGATTCTGGTGTTAAAACCATCGACGGTAACGCTAGAGAATATATGCAAAGATTTGATTTCTTAGCGTTAAACGCTATTTTTGGTAAAGTCGCTGACCTTGCACAAAATTCTCTTGAATATACTTATGAAGAACAAGGTAGAGCAACAGTCGATCGTGACTTATCTTATTACAGCTATTTAAGATTCTATTCTGGTGGTGCTGATGCATTAGACAACTGGAATAAATTTGATGTTGCTGCTAGAGATGAAGTTGACCCATCTTCTCCACTTGCCAACCTTATTGTTAATTACGGCGTTAGCGGAAGTGGATTTGGAGTTTTATCTCCAGATGTCTGTCCAAGTAGCGATTTTGTTAAGGGATATCACAATCAACTTAATTCTTGGGCTGCTACATTTAGAACCTGCTTAACAACAAAGACCGATAAATATGGTTCTTATGGATATAGTACCGAAGGTATCTATATCAATGAAAAAACATGGGGTGATGCTTGGAGCAAAGGCTTCTTTGAAGGCTTACTTGTTTATCCAATTGGATGGTTAGTTGATAGTATAGTTTTAGGATTCCGTGGCACAGGCGTTAGCGCAGGCTTGGCCGCACTTTTAGGCATTGTGTTTGTTACATTCATCATCCGTACACTCATGTTGCTTGCGACTTGGAAACAAACTCAATCCAACGCGAAGATGACAGAACTACAACCAGAAATTCAAAAGATTCAAAACAAATATCCAAATTCCAATACATCTAAAGCAGAAAAAGCTCGTATGGGGCAAGAGATGCAGGCTCTTTATAAGAAAAACCACGTTAATCCATTTATCACAATTATTGTGTTAATTGTTCAATTCCCTGTCTTTATTTGTGTTTGGGGTGCGTTAAGTGGATCTTCGCTTCTCAGTAGTGGTACATTCTTAGGTCTTAATTTGTCTATGACAATTAAAGATGCATTATTTACTGGTGCGAACTGGACCGCTGCTGGAGGATACGCTGCTGTTACAGCTTTATTCTTATTTTTACTCATGGCAGGAGCACAAACTGTCAGCATGCTCTTACCACAATGGATTCAAAAGAAGAAAGCAAAACAAGTGGCTAAACTTGGTAAGAACCCAGCTCAAAAACAACAAAACAACCGTATGAAATGGTTCACATACATCATGCTCGCCCTCATTATCTTTATGGGTTTCTCACTTGCTAGTGCGATGGGTGTTTACTGGCTTATTGGTGCGATTTTCTCAATTATTCAAACCGTTGTCATCCAAGTTATTACAGAGAGAAAAGCTGCTAGAAAATAATCGGAGATTATTAATATGGAAATTTATACTGGAAAAACAATAGAAGAAGCACTTCAAAAAGCTTCTGAAGAATTAAATAAACCTGTTTCAGAAATCATTTATATTGATACAGGTAAAAAATCAGGACTTTTCTCTAAGAAAGTTCAAATCGAAGTTTATGATTTAGCTGATATCGTAAGATATGCAGAAGACTATTTATTAAACGCGACTGATGCTTTAGGAATTGAAAGTTCTGTTAAAACAAAATTAGATGATGATGTGATTCACATCACTCTTGATAGCACACATAATCCAATTCTAATTGGAAAGAATGGTGTCACCTTACAAGCTCTCAATGAATTAGTGAAACTTGCTACAAGTAATCACTTCCATAAGAGATTTAGAATCTTATTAGACATTAATGGCTATAAGGACAATAAATATTCTCGTTTAGAAAGACTTGCTAGAAAAGTCGCTAAAGATGTGCAAAAGACAAAGACTACTTATACCTTTGATCCAATGCCGGCGGATGAAAGAAGAGCAATCCATAACGCATTAAATGGATGGCGTAATATTAAAACCGAATCCACAGGCGAAGGCACACATCGTCAAGTCCAAATTATCTACGTTGAATAATTATTAGCACCCTTTGGGTGCTTTTAAGATTAAAGAATATGGAAACAATTGTTGCATTAGCTACCGCTCCACTTAAAAGTGCGCTTGCCATCATTAGAGTTTCTGGTGATGATGCTTTTGATATTGTTTCTAAGTGTTTCTCTAAAGATATAAGAGAAATCAAAGAAAGAACATTGCTCTTTGGTAATATAGTTGATAATAACAAAGTTATCGATGAAGTAGTAGTGGCGATTTATAAAGGCCCTAAATCATTTACAGGAGAAGATCTTGTAGAGATTATTTGTCATGGTTCTATGTTAATCGCTAACGAGATTATTGAATTATTACTCTCTAAAGGCGCTAGATACGCTACTAATGGAGAATATTCTTCTCGAGCGTTCCTTAATGGAAGAATTGATTTAATCCAAGCAGAAGCGATTAATGATGTAATTAACGCTTCATCTAAAGAGGCTAAAGAATTATCAATCCTTTCTTTGAAAGGAAAGACTAGCGAATTAATCTTACCAATTAAAAAGAGAATTGCTGATGTCTTATCTTTAATTGAAGTTAACATCGATTATCCAGAATACGAAGATATTGAAGTCGCTAATAAGGATCACATTATCTCTTTAGCAGATGAACTAGTTCCTCAAATCAACTCTTTAGTGGAATCCGGAGAAAAAGGCTTAATCATTAAAGAAGGTATTAAAGTTGCTTTAGTGGGTAAACCAAATGTTGGTAAGTCTTCTTTGTTAAACGCTTTATTAGGAGAATCTAAAGCGATTGTTACTGATATCGCAGGCACCACTAGAGACGTCGTAGAAGGGGAAGTAAACTTAAATGGAGTAATACTCCACTTATTAGACACTGCCGGTATTAGAGAGTCTAGTGACACTGTAGAATCTATTGGAGTAAATAAATCTAAAGAAGTAATCTCAAAAGCAGATTTAGTGATTGTCCTTTTAGATGCTTCTAAAGAATTAGATAAAGAAGATAAAGGCATCTTAGAGTTAGTTAAAGATGTACCTCATGTAGTGGTCTATAACAAAGCGGATAAAGCAGTTACTAAGGATGATAATAAACTCTATATCTCCGCGCTTAATAATGATGTAAATCCTCTAAAAGAGGAAATCTATAAAGTCTTAGGAATTAAAGAAGAAGCCTTTAGAACTCCTTCCTTAAATAATGTGAGACAACTAGGCCTATTAAAAGTCGCTAAAGAAGCCTTATTAAAGGCTAAAGAAGACGCTAGTGACGATTTATCTATAGATTTAGTAAGTGTTTCCTTAATGGATGCTTATAATGCGATATTAGAAATCTTAGGAGAATATAAACAAACAGACATTTCTAAAGAAATATTCTCTAGATTCTGTGTTGGTAAATAAATATGATGTTTGATTCCCATTGTCATTTAAATGATGATGCACTTTACCCAAGAATAGATGAAGTAATTGTGGACGCTAAAAAGACTGGTGTCGCTAAGTTTTTAGTTGTGGGCTATAACAAAGCTTCTAGTGAATTGGCAGTGAAGATCGCTGAAAAATATGAAGAATGCTATGCAGCAATTGGTTTTCATCCATGCGATATCTTTGATATTTCTGAAGAAGAATTCCAAGAAACATTAAAGCTAGCGTCACACAAAAAAGTCGTCGCTATTGGAGAAATTGGACTCGATTATCACTGGGAAAAAGAACAAGCTAGAAGAGACTTACAAAAAGAATACTTTATTAGACAAATTGAGTTCGCTAACGAACATCATTTACCAATTACAATTCATAATAGAGAGTCTAATGAAGATTGTTTAAAGATATTAAAAGAACATAAGCCTTTACATGGAGGAGTAATGCACTGTTATTCTGGAAGTGTGGAAATGCTTAAAGACATTTTAGACTTAGGACTAATGATTTCTTTAGGTGGGCCAGTAACATTCACAAACGCAAAGACTCCAAAAGAGGTTGCAGAGGCTGTTCCACTAGAAAAATTATTAATTGAAACTGACTGTCCATACTTAACTCCTCATCCACATAGAGGAGAAAAGAATGAACCTAAATATATTTGCTTAGTAAGTGAAGAAATTGCACGCTTAAAAGATATTTCTAAGAAGCATGTAGATCAAGTAACTTACGAGAACACATGTAGATTATTTAACATAGATGAATAAGTATTATTTAGATGGCGTTTTAGTTGTTGAAGGTAAAAGTGATGTAAGTTATTTATCTTCTTTTATAAAGACTCATTATTTTATCACTAATGGGTATGATATCTCAGAGGAAAAACTTGAGTTCCTAAGTAGAGTGTCTGAGAAAAGAAAAGTGATTGTGATGACCGATAATGATAAAGCAGGAGAAGACATTGCTAACAAGATTAAAAATAAAATTAACAGGGTATTTGAAGTAAAAAGTGCAAAAATTCCACGTAAATCATATAAAAAATGTGGTGTTGCTGAAACTGAGTACTCCGCCATTGTTGAAGCTTTAAAAGAACATCTAGTTGACTATAATAAAGAGCTTGATGTGAAACCGATTTATGAACTTAACTCTATTATCGCGTTAAGCGAAAATCCTGAGATTATGAAGAATCGTATCATTAACGATTATGGGTTAATTTATGGAACAACCAAATATTTGGAAAATCAGTTAAAAATGCTTGGAATAAAACCTAACGAAATTATTGAGAAATATGGAAATAAATAGATCGAATGTTTTTGAAATCTTAAGGAATACTGATATTCGTCCAGATAAGGATTATGGACAGAATTTTTTGCTTGAACCTGAGATAGCAAATTCGATTGTTGAACTCGCTGACATCCTTGAATCTGAACGTGTATTAGAAATTGGCCCTGGCTTAGGAAGTTTAACTCATTTTATTGATATGAAAAATGCTCATTTCAGTGTTTGTGACATCGATTATCGAATGATTGATTTCTTAAAAATATTCTATAAAGACCGTATTGCCTATATCAATGATGATATCCGCAAGGTTAATGTCTCTAGTTATGACAAAATTATTGGTAATCTTCCTTATAACATCACCACTGAATTGGTGGAGTATTTACTTTTAAATGCCATAAAAGCTAAAAAGATGGTGCTAATGATTCAATTAGAAGCTTTTAATCGATTCTATGATTTAAGTGGTGAGAATTATGGAGCAATATCTGTTTTAACTAGATTATGCTGTGATGTAGAAAAACATTTCGTGGTTAAACCAGGAATTTTTCATCCTGTTCCAAAATGTAAATCAGTGGTTTTTACATTAACTAGAAAACATAACTATAACGAAGAAGGTATTATCGGGACATATAAACTTGCTAAGTCTTTATTTCTAAATAGAAGAAAGACAATCTATAACAATTTAAAGAATTATCTAGGAGATGCTAATAAAGCCAGTGAATTATTATCTAAATTAGATTTAGATCCTAATTTACGTCCAGAAAACATCAAACCAGAAATATATTTTAGAATGTATCAATTGATACAAAAGTAGATATAATATAGGTGAACTAATATGAGTACTAGAAGTGTTAAAAGTTACGCAAAAATCAATATTTCTTTACGTGTAGTGAAGAAAAGAGAAGATGGCTATCACGAATTAGATTCAGTGATGGTGCCGATTGAATTACATGACTCTATTATTATTTCCACTTTAAAGAATAGTGGTGATAATTTCGTTACTGTTGATGATTTCTCTAATGGACTTGTCCATTATAATCTCGCCACCGAAGGAATTAATGCGTTAGCGAATAAATATGGATTCTCCACTAAGTTTAGAGTCTATATCCATAAAGTTATTCCAATGCAAGCGGGATTAGGTGGAGGAAGTAGTAATGCTGCTTTTACCATGAAAGCCGTTAACCAAATGTTAAAACTTAACGCTAGTGATGAAGAAATCATCGATATGGCTAAAACCTTTGGAGCGGATATTCCATTCTTTGTGAAATGTGTTCCAGCTAGATGTCGCGGCATTGGTGAAATTATGGAGCCAATTGAAATTAAGAACAACTATTCAGTTTTAATAGTGAAACCACAAAGTGGTTGTTCCACTAAAGAAGTATTCGCTATCGCTGATAAGAAAGAATATAAATACGTTGATATTGATACAGTAGTAAAAGCCTTAAAAGAAGGCGATGATGATTTACTTGCAGAGTCTATTGGTAACTCTTTAGAAGAAGCCGCAAGTACATTAGTCCCTGAAATCTTACAAATCAAAGAAACACTTAAGGCTGCTGGATTTAAGATCGTTCTTATGTCTGGAAGTGGTTCCACTGTTTTCGCATTATCCACAGACTCTTCACTAGTGAAGAAAGTCGCAAAATCATTAGAAGATAAATACTTAGTCGAAGTAACTAAAGTTATAAAGAAATAAGGAGAAGTTATGGTAGAAAAATATGTTGTCATTTTAGGAGCAGGTAGAGGCTCCCGTATGGAAAGCAGAGATCCAGACCACTCCAAAGTGGCCTATCCAATTTTAGGAAAACCATTAATTAATTATGTTATTGATGCCTGTAAAGCAATCAAACCAAAAGAAATATATACAGTCGTGGGCTATGGAGGAAAAGCCACTGAAGAATGTGTTAAAGAGTATTCTAAAGTAGTGTGGCAAAAAGAAATCCTTGGTACTGGCCACGCTTTAATGCAAGTTAAAGAACTCGCTAAAAAAGAAGGCGATGTTATTGTCGTGGGAGGAGACACTCCTTTACTTACATCCGCAACATTAAACAAGGTTTATCATAAACACCATAAAAACGGTAATGTTTTAACTATTTGTACTTCAGTACTAGAAAATCCTACTGGATATGGTCGTATCTTAAGAGAAAGAGGATCTTATCGCTTACTTGAAATTAGAGAAGATAAAGACTGCAACGAAGAAGAAGCAGAGATTAACGAAGTTAACGCTGGAATCTACATCATTAATAACAAGTTATTACAAGAATATCTTCCTAAGTTAAGCACTAACAACGCTAAACATGAATATTATTTATCTGAATTAGTGAAACTCTTTAGAGAAAAAGGTTTACCAGTAGAGGCATACGTCTTAGAAGACGCTAGAGATATCTTCTGTGTGTCTGATCGAACTCAACTTGCCTACGCTGCTAAAATCATTAGAAAAAGAGTGAATAAACAATTAATGTTATCTGGTGTTTCTATTGAAGATCCTGATACTGCCTATATCTCTCCTGAAACAGAAATCGGAAGAGATACAGTGATTATGCCTAACACCACAATGTTAGGAAAATGTAAGGTGGGAGAAGGATGCTATATTGGTCCAAACACCACATTAATCGATGTCAAAGTTGGTAACGACGCTCACGTCAAATTATGTTATCTAGAAAAGATGACTGTGAAAGATGGAGAGCATATTGGACCATATTACACAAATAGAAAATAAGGGGTTTCCTGCGTGTTAATTATCGATTCTTTTGGTAGAAACATCTATATCGATGACCAACTAGTGGGCTATATCGGAGAGAATGTTTTATTTATCAATGGACATAAATTCGCAGAGATCACCGATGAAGGAGAAATCTATTTCCCTCCAAAGAAAATTGGCTATGTTGATGACGATGGTTCAATCATCGTTAACGATAAAGAAGTTGGCTATATAGATGGAGACAATAACTTTGTCTTCTATAAGTCACTAGCATTTAACAAATAAATCAATAACGAATCCAAATTGTATGGGACGAACAAGTTTTTTCTTATAAATTTAGATTTATTGAAACTTTTTTCTTGTATGTGCATAAATAACATACTAATATAAAATTAAGGTAAGCGCTTACCCTAAGAGCGTTTATATATAAAATATGGGTTCCCATAAGAAAGAAGCGAATATGAAAAGCAAGAAACACTTTGTTTTATTGGCATCAACATTTTTAGCATGCTCTGCAATTGTTCCTGTTGTTGCTAAAGAATCTACAAAATTAGTAGACGCGATGGCCGCTACTATTCTAAGACAAGAAGAACAAAAAAGTATTAAATTAACTTTTCCTATAAAAGGTGAAGAAGTAAAGATTTTAAAACCTGCAGTGGTCAAATATATTGCTGCAATGAAAGAACAAGCTAAATCAATAACCAAAAACGATTACACTCTCCATGATTTTTATATTACTGGTGGTAGTGATAAAGGCAAAACTTATGAAAATGATACAGACAAAGTTGATATAAGAGATTATTGGGATGGTGGAACAATGAGTTCTAAATCCAAAAAAGTGTCATTAATCTTTGATACCAAAGGATTTGGAGATAATCAGGTATACAATGTCGTTTATGGATTAAAAGATGATTTAAGTGACGGAGTTGAAGTTAGAGCAGAAAATGGCTTTGCAACTATCTCTAATCTATTAGAAAGAAAAACATATTATTGGAAAGTTGTTGCAGGTGAATATGAGTCCGCAATAGAATCTTTTAATACTCCTGATGGATTTAGAATGATAACTGCAGATGGTATTCAAAACATCCGTGATATGGGTGGTAGACCAGTTGCTGGAGGCAAGCACATTAAACAAGGATTAATTTTCCGTGGTGGAGAAATGGTTGAAAGTGATTATCAAGCTAGTGGATCAACCCATCACGCTAATTTAAATGAATATAATAAAAAGGTTATGCGCGAGGAATTGGGCATTAAATATGAGTTTGATTTAAGGGGAGATGAAGAGGCAAATAATATTGTTAATTCACCTCTATATGATGAAGATTATCAAGATATCGAATATGAAAGAATTCCTAATATTCCAGCATATGACTATTTCTTTGATAAAATCACTCATAATAATTATGAATATGTTGCGAGAATTAAAGATATGTTTTTAGCATTTAAAAACGCTAATGAAAAGCATGTCTATTTCCACTGTTGGGGTGGAGCAGATCGTACTGGCACAGTCGGTTTCCTTTTAGGTGGTTTATTAGGAATGAGCTATACCGATTTAATTATTGATTATGAATTAACAACTTTTGCAAATAATTATCGTCCGCATACTGCTAATGATTCGAAAAACGTCTACCGTTTTCCAGCAATGATTAATCGTATTATGACCAATTGTAAAGATGCACAAGGTAATCAAATTTATAGTCCAGATAAAACAATTTCTGAAATGATTGAAACAGTTTTAGTAGATTATGTTGGATTATCTAAACAAGATATCTTAGATATCAAAGCAAATCTTTTAGAAGACTAGGAGTATAACAGGTTATGAAAAAAATAAATAAATATGTAATTCTTCCGGTTGTAGCTATGACTTTAGCGGGTTGTGGAGGAAGTACTCCTGCCCCAGTAGTTACATTATCTAATATTTCATTATCAGGTACTTATCAAACAGAGTTTTATAAAAATGATGTTTTTAATCATGAAGGTTTAGTTGTTACTGCTAATTATAGCGATGGAACCAGTAAAGCAGTTGATAACTACACTGTTAGTAGTCCTGACATGACTTCTATTGGTGAACAAGATGTTACTGTTACATATAAAGAAGGTGACATTAGTAAAACTGATTCATACACAATAACAGTTTTAGCTCATCATGCAGATGAACAAGTTATTGAAGCTGCCTTATTAGATTTAAGAACTTATTTCAATGAATTGGATGTCGAAGATTATACAGTGGCAAGATGGAATAAGATGGTGGAGAAGTTTAATGCAGCTGTTAATGATATTTCTGAAGCAGAAAGTAATGATGAAGTAGCGTCGTTATTAGAAACTATTGTTACTTATCTAGCAAATTGTCCAACTGCTGCCGACGTTGTTAAAGGAACATGGTTCGACCGTAAAAGCGCTGACTCAAATTATGAGTTAGATAGAGATGATGATAATAATTTAACTATCTCTTATGCTGGATATCCTGGCCACTGGGTTTCAGTTGGGACAGATCATTTAGAAACTGATGTCTCAAAGAATAACATTTTTGTCTTAAAATTTAGAAATGATAGTCAGAACACTATCAAATGTTGCTTCCAACTACTTGACAGTAGTTCAGGTTATAAGGCTGATTCACACATTTTCTCAGTAGAGGCATTCCAAGAATATACAGTTAGACTTGCTTATGATTTAAATGTTAATCGTACTTATTTCTTTGTTGATTCTTGTGAAGAACATAATCGAAGCGGTAAAGTCACTATTTTAGAAGCTAGATTAGACTATGAAAAACGTGAACAAACAGAAATTCCTGAACCAAAAACATTTAATGTTGAAAAAACAATGACTTTAGATGATGCTGGGGAACAAACACACGTTAGTTTAACAGAATCAGATTTACCACTTTATGTTGGTAGAGTAAGAGCGTTATTAGAAATTGATTTCCACGCTAATGGGAGCAGTTTAAGATGGTTTGGCTTACATTTACGTACTGCAAATAGTAGTGGAACAGACAAACAACATATCAGCTCAAGCGATTCAGGCGGATATACCAGAGAAACAGAATATACAGTTGATGATGTTAAGAACACAAAAGAATACTACATTGTAGATATGGAAATTAGCCAAGACAAAAAACTTATTGCTGGCGATCAAATCTATATGGATGTTTCTTATTCCGCTGCTGGTATTGATTTTAAAGTAATTAGTTATACTCTTTATTACACTCTATGGAAAGAAGTTGTAACTGAAAAGGTTGATGTTAATACTCAAATCTATATTGATGGATCAGGAAAAGATGGAGATGGCAATCATTACACTGCTAGAATTCCATATTCTTCATTCACAAAAGTTGGAAGAGTGAACAAGATGGAAGTTGAGTTTGAAACAGTTAACACTGCATCTTATTGTAAATCTCAAGTCTACATTCAAGGATTCCCATTTGCGATCTTCCCAGGCACTGGAAACAATAATGTTTTAAACATTGCTCCTATTATGGAAAAGAGCAATCCAGACCCAGTTACAGGTAAAATCACAGTTTATTTAGACAGTGATATAGATATTGCTAAAGAAGGAGAAATTACATTCCAGTGCTGGTGGTCAAGCGCGACTGATATTACAGTTAAATCAATCACGATGTATACAGATAATATTGCTTCACCTGATCCAGTTCAAAACTTACAAGCTCATCCAATCGATAGTGGTATGGTTTTAACTTGGGGCATCAGTCAATTTGCACAAAGTTATGATGTTTATAACGGTGATACATTAGTTGGTAATGTAAAGAATACATTTATGGAAATAAAAGATTTAATCAATGGGCAAGAATATACATTTAAAGTTGTAGCAAAAAACGCTTCTGGAAGTAGCGATCCTGTTAGTGTTACTGGTACTCCAGTTGAAGGCGCAACTTATGATTCATTTATTGAAGGATTAAATACAGAATTAGAACAATTCATTGGTGAAGAAAAAATGGCGACACTATTAACAACTTCATGCCAATATATGTCAAGCGCCAATAATGCTAGATTAGTCGAAAAAATTGATGCCTTACAAAAAGGTGAAGATACTACTGTTTTATTCTGTGGTGGTTCAATTACAGTTGGTGAAAATCATACTGAATATGATGAAAACGGCCACCAAAAAGGTTACGCCTACTGGACAAAAGAGTGGTTAAAGAATAATTACGATACTCAAAATAAATTAAGTTTTGTCAATGCATCTATTAGTGGTACTGGCAGTGAAATTGGCATTGTTAGAACTCAAAAAGATATCATTGACCACAATCCAGATATCGTCTTTATCGAATTTGCTGCAAACAATGGATCTACAGATTTCTATCGTCAATCATATGAATCAATGATTAGAAAAGTGATGGCGTTACCAAATGATCCAGCAATTGTTTTAGTTTTCTCCTGTACTTCTTATTCCGGAAGTAGTGAGTCCTATATGAAAAAGATTGGAGATCACTATAATTTACCAATGTTTACATTTGATAAAGGTTTTAGAGCAATTACTGGAACTTTAGATAAAGAAAGAACAGATCCAATTTTCCATATGTTTACAGAAGATGCTACTCATCCAAATCAAGAAGGACATATCTTAATGTCTAAGGCATTATGCTACTTCTTAAGAAATGTTATTGAAAAAGAAAAAGATGAAAAGAATGCTTACCCAAGTTCACCAAGCATGACTGGGTATGATAAATACGATTCTTTAATTGCTGTTGATAATAAAACAGTCAATGGAGAAATTACATCATTAGGTAGCTTTGTTGCAACTAACACCGCTACTCCTTCAACAAGTAAACAAAGTGATGTTACTGCTTTCCAACAAGGCTGGAAGAAAACTGACACTACAGTAAATGAGCCAATGGTAATCGATGTTGAAGCTAAAAACTTTATTCTTATCTATGAAGCGGGAAACACTTCTATAGATGGTGATCCAACTGGAAACATCGTAGTTACCTATACAAATAAAGAAGATTCTGCTGATACAGGAACATTATCTTGGGATGTTTCCAAAACCTGTAAGCAAAATGATAATTCTCATATGGAAGAAGTCGTTGTAAGCGGAAGTGGTTGGCAAAATCCATGTGGTATTCTTATCTTTGATAAGAGTGTTGTCGGTAATTATGAAATTACAATTAAAATGGAAGATGCTAGTGGTATTTGCACCATTATGGCGTTTGGCTATTCAAAATAATTATTTATTAAGGGAATTTTATGGCTTGTACAATTTATGACATTGCAAAAAAGTGTAATTGCTCAACTACAACAGTAAGCAAGGTTTTCAACAACGTTGGCAAAATCTCTAAAGAAAAGAAAAAAGAAATATTAGACGCAGCAAGTGAATTGGGATATGTTAGGTCGCATTCCGCTATTTCTCTAGCGAGCTCAAGTCGTTCTAATCATTTAATTGGGGTTGTTCTCCATATCAGTGAAGAAAAATCAATTACCCACGAATTATTCTCGGAAATTATTAACTCTTTAAGAATTGAAGTTGAAAAAGAGGGGTACGATATTTGCTTTTTAAGAAATTTAAAAAGCGATGATAAATTGACATATACTCAACTTGTTAATTCACGTGGTATTGATGGAATTGTTATCTTATCTATGGAAACCGAAAGTAAAAAATTCACCCAACTAATGAATACAGATATTCCTAAAGTGTCGTTTGATTTACTTAATAGTGAATATTATGTTACATCAATGAACAAAGAGGGTGTAGCTGGTTTAGTGGATTATTTAGTTAGCATGGGACATACAAGAATTTGTTATGTTAATCCAGATACAGGCGGAGTAGCCAAAAAAAGATTAGAAGGATTTATAGAAGGGTTAGCAAAAAACAATATTCCTTTTGATTCTAGGATGGTTATTAAGGCTCCGTATTATTCGACAGGTGCCGCAAAAATCGCTACAGATAAAGCATTAAATAGCGGAATTGAACCAACAGTAATTATGTATCCAGATGATTACACTGCAGTAAGTGCAATTCCATATTTAAGAAGTATTGGTCTTAAGGTTCCAAATGATATTTCAATTACTGGGTTTGATGGAGTGGAATTATCGCAAGTAATGAGACCGAGTATTGTTACTGTCAAGCAAGACACAAAAGAGATTGGCAAAAATTGTGCAAAGCTACTTCTTAAACAACTTAAAAAACAAGAAATAGAAAAAAGGCATGTGATAGTGCCTGTTCAAATATTAAAAGGTGAATCAGTTAAGAAGATTAATTAGGAGGACGAACGATTCATGAAATATAAAAGATTATTATTAATTCCCGCTGTCGTTTCATTAGGCGCTAGCTTACTTACCGGATGTGGTAGTTCAGTGGACTATGAATTTACCGTTTGGACTTTCTCAAACGAAATGTCAAAAATGGTTAAAAAATATTATGCTGGACATAATGTTAATGTTGTTCCTAAAAACAGTGTTACTCAAGTACAAACAGACTTTGAGGCTTATTTAAAAGCAGGAAAAGAATTGCCAGATGTCCTATGTTTAGAAGCTGCAGTTGTCGCAGAATATCGAAAAAAGGAAGATAAAGATAATCCACTTATGCCACTAGAGGATATCGCAGATTTAAGCGACATGTATTCTTACACTAAAGAAGTCGTTACAACTCCGGATAATCATTTAATTGGTTTGTCATGGCAAGCGACTCCAGGTGGATTCTTTTATCGTAGTGATATTGCCAGTAAAATTGGTATTACTACCGTTGATCAAATGGAAGGATATTTATCCTCATGGTCTAGCTTCTTAGAACTTGCAGATTTATGTAAAACAAATAGATTAATGGTTTTGTCTAGCATTACAGATCTTATTAAAGCTTTCTTGTCTGATAGAACAAAACCGTGGGTAGAAGGTAATATCTTAAATATGCAAAGTGTGATGTTCGGCGGTGGAGAGGAAGATTACAATTGTTTTGATGTTGTTAGAAAACTTCAACAAAGCAATTACACTAACCAAACAACTGAACGTCAATCTTCATATTGGAACGATATGAAACAAGATTTAGTTTTAGGCTTCTTTATGTCTTCTTGGGGCTTGAACTTCGATCTTATGCCTCACGCTGGCTCTACAGCAGGTAAATGGAAAATGTGCAAATCCCCAACTAATTATTTTAAAGGTGGCACATGGCTTGCAGTTCCTAAAGGCGCACCACATGCTGATGCAGCAAAAAAATTCATTAAATATGTTACCACCGATAAAGAATTCTTAAAGAATCGTTGTTTAGAAACAGGTGACTTTATGAATAGCCTAACTGTGATGGGAGAGTTGAAAGACACTGACTTATCAAAATCAGAATTTGGTATCTTCTTAGGCGGACAATCAGATCATATTAAAAAGCTATATGAAGTTGCTCAGTCAATTAACGGAAATCTTATTTCCCCTGCTGATGCGATTATTGATGGTGCTTTCCAATCTGCTTGTGCAGACTTTGCGCTAGCTGGATATGATGGCTCTGGTGTTGATCCATTTAATAGCGAAGAAATAGAGCAGGCTAGAAATAGTTTCAAATCTAACTTTATTGTACAAGTTAAAAAATCTTATCCAAACTTAGTACCGAAAGACGAATAAAATGTTCAAGAGTAAAAGAATTAGAAATCCAAATGAGAAATTAAATAAGTGGGCGTATTTATTTATCGCCCCATTTATTCTTGCATTCTTATTCTTTTCTCTATATCCAATGATTAGCTCTATTGCCTACTCATTTGCGAATGAAAATGAAACTGTATATGAAAACTTTACAACCTTTTCAAATTATAAAATCATTTTTGAGGATGTTAATTTCTGGCATTCATTTATTAATACTTTTATCATTTTCGCAATGAATTTCATTCCGCAAATTATCGCGGCAATGTTTTTTGCAGTTTTGTTCACAAATAAGAGAATTAGAATGAAAGGAAAAGGATTCTTTAAATTTGTTTATTTCCTTCCTAATGTCCTAACTGCCGCTACTGTAGTTATTATCTTTAGATTGATGTTTATGCGAGGAGCGGCGATTTATGATGAGAATATGCAGATAATTGGTTATGAGGGTGGCCCATTCTACCATGTCCTTAGATTCCTTGGAATGGATATGTTTACTAATCCTTTATACCATACTTGGACTGTCAGGATTGTTATTGCTTTTATCTTATTCTGGATGTGGTTTGGCAATTCTATGATTGTTTTTATCACCGGAATTAATGGTATATCTGATGAAGTGTTTGAAGCTGCTGATGTAGATGGAGCTTCCCCATGGAGGGTATTTTTTCAGATTACCTTGCCAATCTTAAAACCGATAATGTTGTACTCATTAATAACTTCGATTATTGGTGGTCTACAAATGTTTGATATTCCTTATCTAATTAGAGGGCAAAATCTTGATCCATCAGTTCCTGTTTTTGCCGGAACTTCATCAACTGATACAATTACAATTTATATTTACGAAAAGATGAAAATCGCTCCGCATGATTATGGCATTGCTGGAGCAGCATCTGTTATTTTGTTTATTTTCTCTTTATCACTTTCAGTAGCGATGTATTTTGTTCTATTTAAAGAGAAGAATTACGAAAAGAAGATTTGGAGGAGGATAAAGAAATATGAACAAGTCTAACTCCGTTTCATTCAAATTGCGTAAAACTAAACTTACTCCAATTCAACTCATTTCGAAGATTATTTTATATGTTATTTGTATTGCAGTAGCGTTTATGGTGCTTTTGCCTATTATCTCTTTAATCATTTCTGTAACTAGAGAATCTAGTGAAATTGATGCGGGATTTAGTTTTCAAATTGGCACTCATTTTGGTGATAACTTAACTGGTTTAATAGATCACTTACATGACCCATATGAAGGTGGATATTCAATTGCTAGAGCATTTCTTAACTCAGTAATCATTTCCGTATCTAGCACTGCTTTATGTATATATTTCAGCGCAATGACCGCTTATGCTTGCCATGTCTATGATTTCAAAGGTAAGGCATTTTTTGAAAAATTCATTATCTTTTTAATCATTATTCCAGGTCAATTAGGGGCAGTAGGATTTTACACGATGGCATTAAAACTAAATTGGATGGACACTTATATTCCATTTATATTACCTGCTATCGCTTCTCCTTCCACTGTCTTCTTTATGAGGCAATATTTGAAACAAAATTTCTCTAGGGAATATGTTGACGCAGCGAGAATGGATGGCGCTAACGAATTTATTACTTTCAATAGAATTTGCCTTCCATTTATTAAACCAGCTTTAGCCACAATGGCGTTATTCGGCGTTATTTCTAGTTGGAACAACTTTATGGGACCAATGACATTCTTATCCAAACCTGAATTATTTACTCTCCCTCAAATTGTTAACTATATGACTAACGATGCCTATATTCAAACTGGACCATATTACATGGGTATATTAATTACTGCGTTACCAATGCTTTTAATATATTTTTTCTTGAGCAGAGTAATTATGAAAGGTGTCTCTGCTGGAGGTCTTAAATAATAATGAAAAATAAATTATTTTCTTTACTTGTTATCGCTTTATTAAGCACTTCATGCTCCAATTCAACTAGAAGAAGCGACATGCTTTTAAGAGATGTTTATAAAGATTATTTTTCTATCGGCGCAGCCTTTAATGATGGCAGTATTCCAGTTCCGATGGATGATGAAGAGGCTGTGGTTGATGATGGATTATATAACCATTTCAATTCTCTAACTTGTGAAAATGATATGAAATGGGAAAAGATTCATCCTTCAGAATATGTTTATGATTATGAAAAAGCTGATAAATATGTCGAATTTGCTAAAACACACAATATGGGTGTTAGAGGCCATGCATTAGTGTGGTATCGTGCTTTACCTGGCTATATGAACAAAAGTAAAATCCATGATAAAGAAACATTACTTTTAAAAGAAAAAGAACATATTGATAATGTTGTTGAGCACTTTGGCGATTCTGTATATTGCTGGGATGTTGTTAATGAAGTTATTTCTGATAGTGAAGATGAAATAATTACTGACGAAAATGCATATCGTCAGGATGATTTTTGGTATGAATTAAGCGGAAAAGAATACATCTTAAAAGCGTTTGAATACGCAGATGCTAAATTAAAAGAACTAGGCATTAGAGAGAAAGTGAAGCTTTTCTATAA
Organism: Bacilli bacterium; assembly: GCA_017447165.1. Taxonomy (GTDB): domain Bacteria; phylum Bacillota_I; class Bacilli_A; order RFN20; family CAG-826; genus UBA2450. The sequence continues at coordinate 323,462 of JAFSOD010000004.1, read as the reverse complement.
TGATTACGATAACACCAAGCCAGTTAAAAAGGCTAAAACCATGCATATGCTTAATTGGCTATTAGAAGCAAATTGTCCAATCGATGGAATTGGTTTACAGTGCCACTACAACATGGGCAGCTTTGTGAAAGATGAACTTGAAAGCGCGATTGTTGATTATTCTAGTTTAGGACTTGAAGTGCAAATAACTGAGTTTGATGTTGATATTTATGATGAGACCCCTTCAATGGCAATCGAAGAATCATACGATATTTTAGGGGCGCCTGAAAAGATACTTGATGCGCAAGCTACAATTTATGACCATGCATTTAAAATATTCAGAAAACATAAAGATAAAATTAGTAATGTCACTTTTTGGGGCATTAGAGATAACAATACCTACATGAATGATCCTACTGAATTTGTTGGACATGCAGGCCCTAATTTCCCATATATATTTGATATTTTTGGCGAAAAGAAACCAGCGTTCTATGTGATAGCTGATTACGAGGACTAATTATGAAAAAAAGAAGATTTTTATTATTAACTTTAGCCTCGTTATTATTAGTAGGCTGTGGAGAAGTTCCAGGTAAAGTCTATGATCCTTACGCTGATAGATATGTCGATGGATTAACTGTTGATAATACCTATAAAGGCGATAAAAAAGATTTTTATTTACAAAACTTTTATCCTAGTGATGCTGGCGGAGTGATTAGCGTAGACATTAACGATGACGAATATCATGTCACTTACAATAAATCAAGTGCTACAAGTTATGCGAATATCCATACTACTGTAATTGGAAGATTTTCAGATTTTTCATATTTAAATATCCGTGCTAAAGGTAATTTAGGACAACCAATTTCTATAAGAGCATTTTGGAATAACGAAGATGATTTTCATAGCAATGTATTTGGTACAGATGCTTATATTTCAATTGACAGTGAATATAAGGTTTATTCTTTAAAAGTTAAAAAATCATATATTACAATGCTTGATTTGTTATGTGATGTTGCGATTTATCCAGAAATTGGGCAAGCCTCCGCTGGTGATTTTTATTTTGACAAAGTATGGTTCTCGTCCACTTTGCCAGAAGGGGCTATTTGGTCTAATGAAAAAGTTGATAGTGGTGGAGATAGCATTATTGTTAATGGCTGGGAAACATTCCCTTGGACCAACTATAACATCTTCCCATTAGGAATAGATGAAACTGGATTAAAATATGTTAAGGCCGAACAATGGGCCAATATTCAACATCTATTAAGCGAGGAAGAAGAAGCTAGGTTGACTAATGGTGAATACGATTCCTTTAGATTTATCTTCAAGGATAATGTCGACATATTAAATAGAAAAACAATCTCTGCGATTACCTTTAAATTAGTAGGAGATAAAATCGGAGAAGGGAAAACCGAAGAAGGATATGACTATAACATTTATCAAGAATATGTCATGCATCATTATGTCGCAAAAGATGATTATGATAGTCACGTTGGACCTGATGGTTATGTTACTATTGATATCCCATTTTCTAGTGCTTTGATTTATATTGGTGATTTGCATAAAGATGGTTACTATTTTTCAATGATGATTGAAAGTGACCCTGGTTATATAAAAGAATATCAATTTAATCCTGATGGAGATATGTCCTTTAAATCATTGGGATTCTCTAATAGCGGAGAAGAAATTGATTTATATTCTCAAGGAGCCGGTCAATATCAATATGTTTTAAGTGATAAAGAGGGCGTTGAAAAGAATATTGCATTCACAAATATGCCTGCTCAAACATATTGGCCACGAGTTGAACGATTGGTGCTTAATAGTAAACAAGAATATCATTATAGAATTACTTTAATGAACAATAGTGATCATGAAGTTAAAGTAGGAGTACATGCAGGAATAATTGATGGCAACCGTAGTGACGCTAAAAACAATAATTTCTTCCCACTATGGAGTTATGGCGAGAAAAATGCTGATGGTTATTATACGGATGGCAAAAATTATTTCATTGACGCTCACTCTAGTTTTGAAATTGATGTCTTTGTAGATTATGAAGGAGCGTTAGAAACTGATAAAATTGAAGTTATTCAATTCTTAATGGATAACTGCTGGAGTGATGAAGAAATAGCAGAACGAGAAGGTTTTGTGATGTCAAGAACTGGCGATATTGATGTTCTTTCAGTCGAAAAATATCTTCCTGAGGCATAACTTATGAAATATGGTTATTTTGATAATAAGAAAAAAGAATATGTTATAACAACTTATAACACTCCTCTACCATGGATTAATTATTTAACTAACGGGGAGATGTTTTCTCTTATTTCAAATTATGGTGGTGGATATAGTTATTATAAAGATTCAAAGTTAAGAAGAATAACTCGTTTCACTTATAACACTCCTAATAGAGATAACAATGGAAGAATGTTCTATATCGATGATGGGAAAGAGATTTTTTCCCCTTCTTTTTATCCTAGTAAAACTGAATTAGACAGTTATGAATGTCATGTTGGATTAAATTATACGCGCTTTATATCTTCTAAAAATGATTTAGAGATGGAGTTAACTTGTTTTATTCCATTAAAAGACAATGTGGAAATAAATAAATTAGTGCTTACCAATAATAGTGATTCACCAAAAGAAATATTGCTATATTCAGGTGTGGAATTTTGTTTATGGAACGCTCTTGATGATATGACTAATTTCCAGAGGAATTTTTCAACTGGTGAAGTTGAAGTATGTCCAAGCGTTATTTATCATAAAACCGAATACAAAGAGAGAAGAAATCATTATTCGTTTTATTGTGTTAATCATAAAGTGGATTCATTTCAAACCGATAGAGATTCATTTATCGGCCTATACGGTGATTATCAATTACCTCAAGAAATTAAAAATAAAAAATTATCAAATAAAATTGCGTCTGGCTGGTCTCCTATAGGTTTTTTTCAAATTAAAGTCATTTTAAAACCACATGAATCTAAGTCTTTTATATATCTACTTGGATATGTTGAAAATGAAGATGATGACAAATTTGAATCCCCTGGGATTATTAACAAAAAGAATGCTATAAAGTTAATTGAAAAATATTCTAGGGATGAACAAGTCGAACAGGCATTTAATGATTTAGCTAAGCACTGGGATAATTTATTAAATACATATCACATTGATAGTGAAGATGAAAAACTAAATACCGAAGTTAATATTTGGCATCAATATCAATGTATGATGACTTATTATCTATCTAGAAGTGCTTCTTATTATGAATCTGGTATAGGCCGAGGCATGGGCTTTAGAGATTCATGCCAAGATTTATTAGGATTTGTCCATCTTTTACCTAAACTTGCGAAAGAAAGAATTATTGATATTGCTTCTATTATGATGAATGATGGCTCTACTTGGCATCAATATCAGCCGTTAGATAAAAAAGGTAACGCTGATATCGGAGGAGGATTTAACGATGATCCTCTTTGGCTAATCGCAGCAACTTATGCATATATTAGTGAAACGGGAGATAAAAATCTATTAGATGAAATTGTTCCATATAACAATAGTGACACTGATAAAGGCACAATATTAGAACATTTATCAAAAGCTTTTAACTATATCGTTACTCATAAGGGGCCACATGGCTTACCTTTAATTGGCCATGCTGATTGGAACGATTGCTTAAATTTAAATTGTTTCTCTTCTAATCCTGGAGAGTCATTTCAATGTTTCCAAGGAAAAGATACTGGAGTAGCAGAAAGTGTCTTTATTGGGGCGATGCTTGTTAAATATGGCAAAGAATATGCAGAACTATTAGAACTAGTGAATAAAGATAATTCGCATGTTTTAAATGAAGTTGAACTAGTGAAAGCCGCAATTTATAAATATGGCTATGACACTGATCACTTCTTAAGAGCATATGATGCTTTTGGTCATAAAGTAGGATCATATGAAAATAAAGAAGGCCAAATCTATATCGAACCTCAAGGTATGTGTGTAATGGCTGGTTTAGGTTTAGATAATGATATGGCATCTAAAGCCTTAAAAACAACGCACGATAAATTAAACACTAAGTACGGTATTTGTCTATTATCACCATGCTATACGACTTATCATATTGAATTAGGAGAAATATCATCTTATCCAGTTGGCTACAAAGAAAATGGCGGGATTTTTTGCCATAACAATCCTTGGGTGATAATTGCCGAATGTTTAAACAATAATGGGCAACAAGCTTTTGAATATTATAAGGAAATAACTCCTGCTTATATTGAAGATATTTCTAATATTCATCGTACAGAGCCGTATGTTTATTCACAAATGATTGCTGGCGTTGAGGCTCCTAATTTTGGTGAAGCGAAGAATTCATGGCTAACAGGCACTGCTGCTTGGGCATTCGTGGCGGTATCTATGTATTTGTTAGGGGTTAGACCAACTCTTAATGGCTTATTAATTGAACCTAAATTAAATATGGATGTAACAATTAAAAGAATATATAGAGGTAAGACTATTTATATAAAAACAAATGGAGTAACAAATAAATCAATTTTAATTAGCAATGAACAGTTAAGTAAAAGCGAAGGTGATATATATGTCGAATTATGAGTCTGTCACTACGAGAAAAAACCAACATTTTGAATTAAAAGAATTAACAAAGAGATATCCTAATATCACTTTTAATGATGTGATAAATGTTTATCCAAACAAAAACATTGTTTTAGCCATTACAGGATTAGAAAAAGAACTTCCAGTTTTGCAAGAATTAATTAGTAAGAAAGAATTTTCTATGTATCTAAAATCTTTGAAAGATGATTCTTTCGTATTAATTGATGTAAAGAATGAAAAAATCTTAATGAACAATCAAGAGCAAGCTTATTTTAAAAAAGATATTAAGGAAGTATTGGATAAGTTTTCAAATTATGGTGGATATTTAAATGAATTTGGTGAGCATGTCTATGATTTGAAAAGTAGTTTTATCGGGCCACATTATGCGGTCAATTTACTTTTAGGAGATAGAAGCAAATTAAGTGAGCCGTTATTAACCACCCCTAAGGGAGTTGTTGATATGTATGGAGGTGGTTCTTTTAGAGGACCCGCTAGTCAACAAGTTCTTGCGACTAGATGGGATATGGACCCTAGTGAAAATGGTAATCCATTTAATAGGCAGTTTTATTTATTAGAAAACAATAAACAAATTTTTTACTCACATAATGTTCAAGAAAATGTTAGAAAGGCAATTTGTACACATAAAGTTAATAGAACTGAGATTGAATATGAAACTTTAGATAATTTAAAAATTAAGCGCATTATTTACTTAAAAAGACAACATAAAGAAGAAGAGCCAATCGCTTTAGAAAGACAAGTAGTGGAGATTACTAACAAAAGTACAGCCGATAGAGATTTAGATATTGTTTTTACAGGAATGTTTGGTAGCGCGAACCCAGGCTGCCAGATGGTGGATGTTATTTATCAAAGTGTTATTAACGAAACTAACATCATTTATAAGGATAACAAGATGGTGGCCATTTCTCCAAATTATTATCCTGAGTACGCAAAAGAATATAAAAGATTTTTCTATTTGAAAGATTTCGATGAATTCTCATATGATGTATCAAATTTTATTGGTAGTGGTTCAATTGATCATCCTGAACACCTATCTTCTTTAGGAAATGAATATAAATATAAAGGACCATCTTTCTTTGCTGTTAAGAAACATATTACAGTTCCTGCTAATAAAACTATCACATTATTAACTTCTACTGGCTTAGTAGATAGTAAGCACGACCTTATCAAATCTATCGATTTAATTAAGGAAGATAATCATAATAAAGAGCTCAAAGAAATAATTGATAACTTTGAAAAATACTCATCATTCTTTAAAGTCAACACAGATTCTAAACAATTTAATAATTACGTCAATCATAATCTTCCATTCCAAGTTTTATATCAAACCTATGTTTCTAGAGCTTTTGCTCAAACTCAAAAGGGATATCGTGAGATAGGCTTTAGAGAAATTCAAGATATCTATGCCTCGATGTATTACTTCATCCATAATGGACAAGCTTCTTTAGTAAAAAAGATGTTAGAAAAATGGATTAGTAATGTTTATAAGATGGGTTACGCGAATCATAACTTCTTCTTTATAGGAAAAGAACCAGGGATGTGTAGTGATGACCAACTTTGGCTAGTAGAGGCGATATCTCGATATATTGATTTAACTAAAGACTATGAATTCTTAAATAAGAAATTTGCGGTTGCGGGAAGTAGAAATAAAAGAACCTTATATGAAACATTAAAAGCGATTATCACTTATTCAGGAGAGATATCAGTTGGTAAACACTTTATTCCTCTATTAGATAAAGCAGACTGGAATGATTGTTTAAAAATTGATGATGATTGTTTAGATGGGCCAACTAAAGAGAAATTATATTTGAGTTATATCAAAAAGAATAAACTTCCTTATGGAAGTAGATTTGAAAGCGATTTATCAGAATCAGTAATGAATGGTTTCTTACTTGATATCGCGATTAAGCATATGATTAGTTTTGCTAAACATAGAGAAGACAAAGAATATTTAGATAAACTTAATTTCTTAAAAGTTAGATTAGAGAAATCATTAAAAGAAAACGCTTACGTTGATGGATATTACGCGAGAGTTTTAATTAATAGAAGTGACTCTAAATACAAATATGTCGGAACCCCTAATGACGAATTATCTTTACTAGATGACTTTAATGGTTCCTTATATTTAAATTCTTTCTCATGGTCTATTTTGAGTGAAGTAGCGAGTGAAGAAGAAATAAAGTCTATGCTTCCTCTAGTGGATAAATATTTAAAAACAAAAGCCGGATATAAACTTTGTACGCCTCATAATTTAAAGTTATGTGGATCTAAAGAAGCAGCGACTGAACAATATTTCTTAGGTGATCGAGAAAATGGTGGAGTCTTTAAACACGCCACTATGATGTTTGTAGTCGCGTGCCTAAAAGCTAGTAAAAAAGTTAAGGATCCATCACTTAAAAAACAATTAGAAGATGATGCAGAATATATGCTTAATATCGTTTATCCATTTAATGTATTAAATAATCCTCATAAGTTTAAAGGTAACCCAAGATTCTGCACTCAATATGTAAATTCTTTGACTGAAGAACATATTGGTCCTATCCTCAGCGGCACTTCGACTTGGCTCTTATTAGCGTTATTAGAAAAATATAAATAACATAGTTATTCTTTTGACAAGTATTTATCAAAGAATTATAATAATTGTGAAAATAGGGTAAGCGCTTACCCACTTACAAAATTAAAAGAAGGAGACTTTTATGAAATCCATTAAAATCCGAGTTCCTATTGCTTTAGCTATTTTAGCTATGCCTGTTGCTACTATTGGAGTAGCTAGTCTTTTTAACAAAGATACAAAAGTTGTCAAGGCTGATGAACTATCTGAATTACATACAAATTTTAAACTAGATTGGGATGGTCATTCAGAAATTACTGCTGATAGCAATTATTATAAAAACTTTACTAATTCAGGCAATGATGTAGCATTAAGCAACCGTACTGCAGGTACCGCTATTAATTTATATGACGATACTTATTCAACCTATGATACGCCAAGTCCTATTTATCAAATAACTCCTTATGATGGATATAAAAGCGTGCAAATTAGAAACTACAATAACGGTGGTACTACATATTATTTATACCTAAATTACGGAAACAAATATAATGGATCAGAGAGAGATTATGGTAACTTTGTAGAATTCTCCCCTATAGGAAGCGCAAATACAGTTATTAAATCTTTAAAAATAACAACTAGAGATAGTTCGAGTGCCCAAAATTTATGGTATAAAACAAGCGATGATGGAGTATCATGGACAGGAGACTTAACCGATACTTATAAGTTAACTTATACAAGTAGCACAAAATCGTTTGATTTATCTTTACCTGCTGGTGTCAAATATTTAAGAGTGCACCAATGCAATAATGCCGATCAAAGTCTAAGGGCAGCTGTTACCATAACTCAAATGTCCATCGGATATGAACAAGCGGGTTCAATTAAAGTCACTTTTGATCCTCAAAATGGTTCCGCTACTTCATCAGAAAATGTTAATCCTGGCGATTATTTAGTCGAACCACCAGTTCCTGTTAAAGCCCCAATCAATGGGCATAGATATGAATTTATTGGCTGGTTTGATGACCCTGTTTCTGGAAATGAATGGGATTTTGAAAACGACACAGTGTCTGAAGCTGGAACTTTATATGCACATTGGAATGATATTGCAGTAAGCAGTTATACTGTAAATTATGTTTCAAATGGTGATACTGTTGTTGACCCTGAAACTGTTGTAGTAGGCGAATATTTCTCTAAACCAATTGATCCAACTAAAGCATCTGAAGATCCAAGATATGTATATACTTTTGATGGGTGGTGTACAGACGAAGAGTTAACTAATGTTTTTGATTTTGAAGAACTACCTGTAGAAGAAAATTTGATATTATACGGAAGATATACAAAATCGATAGCAGACGCTCCTGCCGGAACAATTTTATACAATGTTAAAAATTATAAACCAACAGATGAACAATATGCTTCTGCTGAACCTTCATTCTTGGAATATCACAGTAGACTCGTGGATTCTAAACAAACATTTGATTATAACAGTACTTCTAGACCTCAAATTTTATTAGATGTTCAAGGCGCTGATGAAAATAGTGGAATAAAAAAAGGAAAGGCTGGTGGAGAAGGAACATCTGAATATGATGTTGTTATAAAGAATTCTGTTATAAACCTTACTTGGCCAGACAAGACAAAAGTTTTATCTTTTGTTAGATTCCAATTCCATAGAATTAATTATCAAAGTTATGCATCATTTAACATTACATTAAAAGAAACAGGGACAGATCAAATTTTAAGTTCTTGCCTAGCGCCAGGTGGAACAAACCATGTTGACGAAGATTGTGTTCAAGCAAGTTTTACTGCTGAACAAGATGTCAGAGGCGTTACTGTTAGCGTTTTAGATTCTCATATTTATGTTGATTTGAGATATATCATTTTAGGTTTTGTCGATGAAGTAGTCGAGAATGTTGCAGTTAACTATGCTACTACATTCAATGACGCACAAGTGTGTGGAACAAATCCTGGAGATGGTTTAAATACTTCAAAATGGGAAGCACAAGCAGCCGCATTTGATAATTTAAGCGATAATGTAAAAGAATATCTATCTACATATAATGGAGAAAACGCTGAGATCGTTGAAATGTTAGAAAGATATGATAGAGTCATCTTCTTACATGGTGCCGATTATGACTTTATGGGTAGAATTGAGTCAATGCATATCCCATATCAATCACTTAATAATACACTTTTCTTCTCGGATAATAACACAATGTTTGTTGTAATCACTATTGGTGCTGTTACTGCTCTAGCATTCACGACCTTCATAGTCTTTAAGAAGAGAAAGCAAAAATAATTAACATTAAATAAATAAAACTGGTCACCTTAGTGGTGGCCTTTTTGTATAGGCTTAAAAGAAAATAATACAAATTAGAATCAAAAAACCATCCAAATGGATGGTGTTTAATAATGATTATTAGAAGTATCTCTTCTCAGAATCTTTATCGAATAAGTGGATGTTCTTTAAGTTAATGGAAAATTCCATGTTTTCATTTACATTAACTTCTTCATTAGCACTGACTTTGGCAATGATCTTTTTCCCATCTAATTCAGAATAAATATAGTATTCGTTTCCAAACAATTCAGCTTGATTAACTAATAAAGAGAATGGATCGCTAGCGTTTTCAATAATTTGACTTGCTTTTTTAGAGACAATATCTTCTGGTCTAATACCTAATAAAGCTTCAAATTCTCCATTAGATTGGTAACCTTCTAACACTTTTATTCTTTCTTTATCTTGAATAATCTTGTCTCCATTGATTTTTATGATATCTGGAATTCTTTTTCTAAATGAACGCGATTTATAGATTTTATCTGTTTGTTCTTCTAAAGGAAGAGATATTTTTTTGTTATCAGTTTCTAATTGTACAATATCTGAATTCAATAAATTAATTTCTTCGTGTAAAGAATCTTTCAATAATTCCATTTGTTCTTTATTGGCTTTAATAACTAAACCATTTGGAAGAGTAATTAAATTTTTAGAAACTTTAACTTTGATGATATTCATGGCAGGTGCGCCAATAAATGTAGCCACAAAGACATTACTTGGATTGTTATAAATTTCTTTTGGAGTACCAATTTGTTGTATATATCCATCTTTCATAACAACAATTCGATCTGCCATTGTCATAGCTTCGGTTTGGTCATGAGTTACATAAATAGTGGTGCTTCCAATTTTTTTGTGTAAAGAAACGATTTCGCTTCTCATCTGCACTCTTAATTTAGCATCAAGATTAGATAATGGTTCATCCATTAAAAATATTTGTGCATTTCTAACTATTGCTCTACCTAATGCGACACGTTGCCTTTGCCCACCCGATAATTGAGCTGGTTTTCGTCCTAAGTAATCAGTTAATTCAAGTATTTTAGCGGCCTCAAGAACTCTTTTATTGATTTCTTGTTTGTCAACATGTCGTGTTCTTAACGAAAACGCCATATTGTCATAAACAGTCATATTTGGATATAAAGCATAACTTTGGAAGACCATTGCACAATCTCTTTCTTTTGGAAGAAGAATATTTCCGAATTGTTTTTTGATAAAAAGATTTCCATACGTAATGTCTTCTAATCCTGCAATCATCCTTAAAGTCGTAGATTTGCCACATCCGGATGGTCCAACAAAAACAATAAATTCTTTTTCTTTAATGTCTAAATTGAAATCATATACAGCTTGAACATGATTTGGATAAATTTTGTTAATGTTTTGTAGAGAAATAAAAGCGTCACCATCATAAGGCTGTAAGGCAGCAATATTCTCATTCTGCTTTTGGATTAACTCTTTATGATAGATCTCTCTTTTTTTGTTTAAAGCAATTCTCTTTAATTTTTCTTCCTTAGAGATTTTCATTTTATTAATTCCTTGTTATGACACAAATTATATCACATATTTAGAATGTTTCTATGGTTTCTTTACAAAACCATAGCAAAATAATAATATATACTATATGGTTAAGTATTCAGTAGACGGAGAAAGGTTTGTTATACAGGACTATCTTAGTGCAAAAAAATTCTCATCTTTTTTGCCGTCTATTGCTGGAATGGATGGAAAACCTCTTTGGGCTTTTTATGCTAATGTTGGTCAATGCATGGGTGGATTTGGAGTAGATAATAAAGATTCAATCCTTACCCCATTTGATAGTGCCTTTCTTGCCTATAGAAACATTCCTTTAAAATCTTTTAGAACATTAATTGAAATCGGAAATAATAGATATCAACCATTTGTTACTCCAAATAATCAGAAACTAATAATTGAAAAAAGCAAAATAACTTTAGTAGAGGATAATGATTTATATCGAATGGAAGTTGTCTATTCTACAATATCTCACAAACCTTATCCTGGATTAATTAGAAAAATTTGTATTGTTAATAAAAGAGATAAAAATACCTTTAAAGTAGTAGATGGTCTTCCTATTTTCTTACCAAAAGGTGTTTCTAATTACGAGTACCATGAGCTCACTACATTGGTTGCTGCTTATACCGAGGCAGAATTAGATAGAACATCTCCATGGTTCAAATATAATAACCGTGGCGGAGATGACTCAAAGGCTGTTTTCAAAAGTGATGGAAGCGGATATTTCTCAGTTGATAAATTAGATAAAAAACTTGGTTATATCATAGATCCAGATGTTGTATTTTCTGACTCGTCTTTTATCAATTTCAAAGGCTATGATAAGATCGTTTATGGGGCTAAAAGCCAGGCTAGACAAAACAAGATTTTAGGAGCGTTTTCTTATACTGAAAAAGAGTTAGAAAAAGATGAATCTATTGAATTTATAAGTGTCTATACAGTAGCACAAAACAAAGAAGAATTTATCAAAATTAGCGGCAATTTAAGCTTTAAATCGTTAAATTCGATGATTTTTGATGCAGAAATGCTTATTGATTCTTTGCTTCCAAAAGTACACACAAGCAGTCCAAAATTAGATAGTTATATTAGACAATCTTTCCTTGATAACGGAGTGCGGGGTGGCTTTCCAACCATTATAAATTCTAAACCAATTTATTTATATTCTAGGAAGCATGGCGATATGGAAAGAGACTACAATGCTTTTTATATTCCGTCGACATACTTTTCTAGTGGATTAGGTAACTACCGAGATATAAATCAAAACCGTAGAAATGATTTATTAATTGAACCAGAAATTAATAATTATAATCTTTATTTATTTATGTCATTAATTGAGGAAAATGGATTTAATCCTTTAATAGTGGATACAATGGTTTTAAATAAAGAACTATCAAATTTTAAAGATGCTTTAAATTACGTTAAAAATAAAGATATCTACGACATTAACGCTGAGTATAAAGAAGGATATTGGATTGATCACTGGGTTTATAATATTGATTTATTAGAAAACTATCTTTCAGTTTATCCTGATAAAGTTGATGAATTGCTATCAAAAGAAATATATCGCTTTTATGATTCTGGAATACATATCAAGCCTAGAAAAGAACGTTATGTGAAAACAGAACAAGGTATTAGACAATATAATTCTTTAGTAAAGACTGATGCGAAACACAATTGGCTTATGCATAATGAGCAAGTTATCAAAGTTAATTTAGCTAGTAAATTATTTGATTTAATACTTAAAAAGGTCTGCTCTTTAGATTATAGGCAATTAGGAATTGAGATGTATGCTGATAAACCTGGATGGAATGATTCATGTAATGGACTTCCTGGGTTAATTGCCTCATCTATGAACGAATCTATTGAGTTATTAAGATTAATTAAACTATTAAAACCTTTGTTAAAAGAAAATATCTCTATTAGCCTAATTGAAGCATCAAATAAGCTTTTCAATAAGGTCAAAGACTTAGAAATTGATGGATTTAATTATTGGGATAAAGTTAATAACTATATAGAAGAGTTTGAGAATGAATATCGCTTGTTTACATCACTAATAAAGATCAATCATGACGATGTTATTGATTTCTTAAATAAATATGAAAACGTTTTAGAAAAAGGGATAAAAGAAAGTCAAATATTAAATGACGGCATTATTCCTACATATATCATAAATAATGTTGATAAATATGATGACACAGACGGAATTAAAGTTCTTGCATTTAAGAGCGAGTTTTTACCTAATTTCCTTGAAGCTCCAGCTAGATTAGCTAAATTAGGAAAAGAATATTTTTCAAAGAATGAAATATCGTTAATTGAAAAAAGTGATTTATTTGATAAAACACTTAAAATATTTAAAACTAGTGAATCATTAGAAAATGTTAGCAAAGAAATTGGAAGAACCACATTATTTGCGCCAGGATGGTTAGAAAGAGAATCAGATTTCTTGCACATGACATTCAAATACTTATTAGGCCTCTTAAAAGGTGGACACTATGTAGAATTCTTTAAATATGCGAAAACAAATATCCCTTGTTTTATGGATCCTGAAATTTATGGAAGGCCAATATTTGAAAATGTATCTTTTATTGTTCCAACTAATCATCCAAATAGCAATCTTCATGGAAGTGGTAATTATGCTAGATTAACCGGGGCTAATACTGAAATTATTAATATGTATCAACTATTATTCTTCGGGGAACACATTTATAAAGTTGTTGATGGAAAATTAAAATTATCTTTTGCGCCTCACATTCCAATAGAACTTTTTGTTGATAAAAAGCTAGCTGTCACTTTATTTAACACCTCAATCACATTTGTTAACGAACAAAACAAAGATTTTGATAGACAAACAGAACTAGAGTATTTTGCTGATGGGATTGATATTAATGAACTACCATATAAACTCAGAAACAAGGAATTAACTGAATTAATTGTTTATATTAAATAAAGGCGCCCGAATTAACGAATGCCTCATTTTTTTATTTTCATTTGAGAATTATTTGTTATGATTTAATCATAAGAACAGAGTCCTCACAAGCACTTGGGTTATGTAGCTATGAGGCTCTTTTATTTTTTATATCAAAAACCTAAATCGTATGTTATAATATAACCAGAAGAACGGAAGCCTCCTAGACACTTTTATGGTTAGTGAGTCAGAGACTTCTTTTTTATTCGATTAGATTTCCTAACAAACAAATTAGAAGGCAAAGAAGCGCGATCCTAAGGAGCTTTATCAACTCTATATTTTCGTTTTTCGTTGTAGCGTACCTCCTTTCTATATTTCTATAGTCTGGGAGGTTATCCGTTCCGAGTTTTAACGACTTGTCTTTGTCGAGTTGCTAGCTAATGGTATCTAATAAAAGTTAAATAATCAATGATTATTTTTTCTCCACATAGTTATCCCTATATTTATATTTAGTTATATACATAAGTATTAATTAAATAGAAATATTAATATAAATATTGGGATAGAATTTCTCCACAATTTTTATTCCACAAATAAATAAGTTATTTTTCTTGATTCTTTTTGATTTATCTACATAATTGAATTGTAGATTATGAATAAAATTAATATCAAAACACTAGAAAAAAATTTTCAAAAGTATATTAAAGAGGTTGTAAAGGAAAACAAGTCGTTTCTTATTACGACTGAACAAGGCAATTTAATAATGCTTTCAGAAAGCGAATATAGAGGAATAAAAGAAACTCTGTATTTATATTCGCAAAAAGGCCTTATAGACTCGATTTTAGAAGGCAGTAAAGAAGATATTTCTTTGTTAACAGAATATAGCGAACTTGATTGGTAATTATATAAGTAAAGGCGCCCAAGTGAATGGACGCCTTATTTATTTAATTGGCTGAGAAAGAATTATTTCTTTCTTGGGAATTTGATTGCGGCTTGTGCAGCAGCGAGTCTAGCAACTGGGACTCTAAATGGAGAACAAGAGACGTAATCTAATCCGACTTTGTGGTAGAACTCAATGGAGTTTGCCTCACCACCAGTTTCACCACAGACACCAATGTGTAAGTCAGGTCTAGTAGCTCTACCTTGTTTGACGGAGAGTTCAACTAACTTACCAACACCGTGTTGATCTAAGGTCTTGAATGGATCTTCTTCTAAGATCTTATTGCTGTAGTAATCTGGCAAGAATTTAGATGCATCATCACGAGAGAATCCGAATGTCATTTGGGTTAAGTCATTTGTACCAAATGAGAAGAATTCTGCTTCTTGAGCGATTTCATCTGAGAGTAATGCAGCACGTGGAATTTCAATCATAGTACCAACATGGTATTTGAGATTGACTCCAGCAGCTTTGATGACTTCATCAGCAGTCTTACAAACGATAGCCTTAACGAATTTCATTTCTCTTAAGTCTAAGGTAAGTGGGACCATGATTTCTGGTTCAACATGTAATCCACATCTCTTATTAACAGCGATAGCAGCTTTAATAATAGCGCGGGTTTGCATTTCACCAATTTCAGGATAGGAGACGTCTAAACGGCAGCCTCTATGACCCATCATTGGGTTGAATTCGTGTAATTCATCAATTCTCTTGTGGATATATTCGACAGAGTGACCGGTTGCTCTAGCAAGTTCGGCAATCTTATCTTCTTCTTGAGGTAAGAATTCGTGTAGAGGTGGATCGAGTAAACGGACATTAACGTTGAGGTTGCCCATCTCTTCGTATAAACCTTCGAAGTCTTTTTGTTGTAATGGTTCGATTTCTGCTAAAGCAGCGACTCTTTCTTCTTTAGTTTCAGCAAGAATCATCTTTCTGAAGGAGAAGATTTTGTCTTTATCGAAGAACATATGTTCTGTTCTACAAAGTCCGATACCTTGAGCACCAAAGACTTTAGCTTGATGTGCATCTCTAGGTGTATCAGCGTTAGCTCTAACTGCTAAGTCACGGGCTTCATCAACCCAACCCATTAATCTACCAAAGTTACCTGAGGATAGATCTGGTGCAACTTTCTTGATGTCGCCTTCGTAAACACAACCTGTGCTTCCGTCTAAGGATAAGACATCTTTATCGGTGTAAACTTTATCGCCAATCTTTAAGGTTCTGGCTTCTTCATCAATGATGGCAGCAGCACAACCAGTGATACAGCATTTACCCATACCACGAGCAACAACGGCAGCGTGAGAAGTCATACCACCTCTCATAGTGAGAATACCTTCGCAAGCAATCATACCAGCAAGGTCTTCTGGGGAAGTTTCTGCTCTAACAAGAACTACCTTTTCTCCAGCAGCGTGTCTTCTTTCAGCTTCTTCAGCAGTGAAGGCGATAGCACCGGTTCCTGCTCCTGGGCCAGCTGGGTTACCTTTAGCGACTAATCTGTCTTTAGCTTTTGCTAAATCATCTTTATCGAAGTTAGGTAATAATAGTTTATCAAATGAAACTGGATCAATTCTTAAGACAGCTTCTTCTTTGGTAATTAATCCTTCATCAACCATGTCACACGCCATCTTTAAGGCTGCAGCAGGTGTTCTTTTTCCAGATCTAGTTTGTAAGAAGTATAATTTGCCTTCTTCAACAGTGAATTCCATATCTTGCATATCGCGGTAGTGGAGTTCCATGTTTTTGATAGTCTTGACGAATTGTTCATAGACTTCAGGCATTCTTCTTTTTAATTCATCAATGTGAAGTGGGGTACGGATACCAGCAACAACGTCTTCACCTTGAGCGTTTGGTAAATATTCAGCGGAGATTTCTTTTTCTCCAGTTGCAGCGTTTCTAGAGAAAGCAACACCTGTACCAGAAGTCTCACCCTTGTTACCAAAGGCCATGGATTGCACGTTAACGGCAGTTCCCCATGAATATGGAATGGAATATTGCATACGGTAAATATTCGCTCTTGGGTTGTCCCAGCTTCTAAAGACCGCGGCAACAGCTTCCATTAATTGATCTTTTGGATCAGTTGGGAATTCTTCACCGAATGTTTTCTTGTAGTATTCCTTGTATTTAGCCACTAAAACTTTTAATTCTTCTGTAGTGACTTCTGTGTCTAATTTGTATCCTCTTGATTCTTTTAAATCATCAAGCATCTTATCCATTTCGGTTCTTGGATGACCTTTAGCGATGTTTGTGAACATGAGGATGAATCTTCTGAAGCTGTCTAATGCAAATCTTTCGTTGCCTGTTTCTCTTGCAAGAGCAGCAGCAGTAACATCATTTAAACCTAAGTTTAAGATTGTGTCCATCATACCTGGCATACTGACACGAGCACCAGATCTGACAGAAACTAAGAGTGGATTATGTTCTCCACCGAATGTTTTTCCGGTTTTCTTTTCGACATCTTTAATTGCCGCGAAGATTTGTTCTTTAACAAATTCTGGGATTTTCTTTCCACTGTCATAATAAAGGGTGCAAGCTTCAGTAGTGATTGTAAATCCTTCTGGAACAGGAACGCCGATATGGGTCATTTCTGCTAAACCAGCACCTTTACCACCTAAGAGTTCTTTACCTAATCCATAGGCTTCATCAAAGGGGTAAACATATTTCTTTTCAGCCATATTTTTCCTCCTATAAGGCACGTAGAGAGCGTATATGTATTCGCTCACCAGCGCTATTATT
The DNA here is from genome assembly GCA_017447165.1 of Bacilli bacterium. Taxonomy (GTDB): domain Bacteria; phylum Bacillota_I; class Bacilli_A; order RFN20; family CAG-826; genus UBA2450. The sequence continues at coordinate 305,908 of JAFSOD010000004.1, read as the reverse complement.
CTATTACATATGTGCCCGTATAGGAAAGAATTTCCACAAAAAAATTGTTTGTGGACATTCTACAGGTGTATATATGTGCGATGAAATCAATTATTTTTTCTTTTCTTTTGCTTTGAATAGCGAAAATATATATAAGGCTGAATCACCATATAATCCGGTTTCATCATCATCAAGAAGATCAATCACTTCAGACTTATAAAAACGATCCCTAGCCTCTTCAATAGAGAGCTTATATTCTTTTGCTATTAATTCAACAACTTGAGTAATAAGAATTGTTTTAGATAAAACATGTTTCATTATTTGACCTCATAACTTGTAACGAATTTTAAGCATTTTAGCGATTCCTCACTACAAAATGCTATTTGTGCGTTAATTTTTTGGAATTTAAGTCTATCAATCGCATCTTCTTTTTTAATGACACCATCAATTACAAAAAGAATAGTTTCACCCACAGAATCATCTGCTATTTTTCCTTCAACAATATCAAAACCATGTTTAAAAGAAGGGTTTGTTCTACAACTTATAATCATATCTAGCCATTCTAAGTCAGCATCTTTAAATTTTTTAAATTTTAATTTTAAACTTGCTTTCTCATCCCATTCAAAAACACTTATTATCGCATGTTTGCTTTTATTCAATTTTGATTTTCTTTTTGCCATTCTTTCTGCTTGCTCTTTAATCGGAGTAAGATAAAAAGCGGGACCAAAATCTCTTCCTTTATCAGTTATTATTATCTTTGGTTTTGTAACTTTAATATCTGATCCATGATATAAAATCATGACATTTCACCTTCTAATCTTTTATCTATATATTCGTTTATTAAATATGTGGACATGCCATGCATATCCTCATAATCATCAACGAGCTCTTTTATAATCCCATATTTGTTAAGTAAACGATATGTTTCTTGACTACTTTTATTAACGCTTGAAGCATATTGTTCAATTGACATAATAATAAAGCGATTAATCTTTTTATCTAGTTTGCTATTTATTCTTGACGCTCTTTTTCTTTTATTTCTTTTATTTGGACTATTAATTTCAATCGAGAGATTCAATAAATTGAATAGTTTTATTAATGAATCTATCGAATAATTTCCAGAGCCATTTTCAATTGACCATAGTGTTGATCTGGTAACACCGATTTTTTGAGCGACTTCATCCATGCTTAAATTTAGGCTAAGTCTTTGCTCCTTTATTTTTCTTCCAATTTCGCATTTGTATTCCATGTCTATATTATATTAATAATTAGAAATAATGTCTAATATATTTAACATTAAAACAAAAATATTGGTATTATATATAATTTTTACTTATATTTGATGTGGATAAATATAGTTTAAAAATGTAATTAACGGAACATATGTGGATACTTTTTACACATGAATTCCATGTCTTTGTCCCCGCGTCCGCTTAAGCAAACTAAGATTGATCCACTTTGCATAGTGCGAGCGCATTTGACGGCGTACGCTAATGCGTGAGCAGATTCAATTGCCGGTATTATTCCTTCTAATCTAGAGAGTAAGAAGAAGGATTCAGCAGCTTCTTCATCAGTAACTGATTCATATTTCACTCTACCGATTTCATGTAAGAAAGCGTGTTCTGGTCCTACACCTGGATAGTCTAGCCCGCTAGCGATAGAATAAGCATCGGCAGGTTCTCCGTTTTCTTTAGTTAATACTAATGAATTAAAGCCGTGGAGAACTTTTTCTTTTCCAAGACTAATTGTGGCAGCGTTTTTACCAATTTCTCTTCCTTGTCCCATTGGCTCAACTCCTACAATATGGACTGGTTCTTCTAAAAATGCTTCAAACATTCCAATGGCATTTGAGCCTCCACCTACACAAGCGCATACGATATCTGGAAGTTCTCCAGTCATATCTAAAAATTGTTGTTTAGCTTCTCTACCAATTATTTCTTGGAAGTCTCTAACAATTAAAGGATAAGGATGAGGTCCAACCGCGCTTCCTAAACAATAAAATGCATCTTTATATTCTTTAGCGTAGGCTTCAAAAGCGGCATCTACTGCTTCTTTTAATGTTTTAGTTCCTTCTTTTACAGGAATAACGTTAGCGCCTAATACTTTAATTCTATTTACATTAGGTGCTTGTTTTTCCATATCAACTTCACCCATATAAATATCACATTCAAGACCGAAATAGGCTGCCGCCATAGCTACAGCAGAGCCGTGACTTCCAGCTCCTGTTTCAGCGATAAGTTTTTTCTTGCCTAAATATTTAGCAAGTAAAGCTTGTCCCATCGCGTTATTTAATTTATGGGCGCCTCCATGATTAAGGTCTTCTCTTTTTAAATAAATTTGTACTTTACCAAAATAATTACTCAAATTCTGGCAGTGATATACCGGAGTTGGTCGACCTTGATAATTCTTTCTAATTTCTCTAAGTTCAGCGATGAATTTTGCACTTTTAGCAATCGTTAAATAACCGTTATAAATTTCCTCCATGGCTTTCGATAAATTTGGAGGTAAAAATCTACCACCAAAGCGACCAAAATAACCTTCTGAATTTGGGAATAATTTGCGATAATTCTTAAAATCAAAATTAATTTTGTCTAAAGGAGAATCTTCAAAACATCTTTGCCCTTTATATCTTCTATCTAAAGGTTTAACTGCAGTTTCAGGAATTAGATATTTATGACCTTCTAACTTCACTCCTTCAATACGTTTTCCTTGAATTAAAACACGGACTCTTCTTTCATTAAGATTCCATTTCTTTGCTACTTCTCTTACGGATAAATACTTCATACCTTTATTGTCCTTTCGGTATATTCTTTATTCCTATTATAGTTATTATTTTTTCTTAATCAATAGATATTTATAAATAAATAATTTAGATATAAAATAAGTAATTGAATGGACGACCTCATTATGGAAAATAAATCACCTTTAGTATTAACAATGGATTTTGGCACTCAATCAGTAAGAGTGGCTCTTATTAATAAGTCTGGAGAAATTGAATCTATTGTTAAAAGAAAATATTCTCCTGCTTATGTTTCTATTGAAAAAGGATATGCTGAACAAGACCCTGACTATTACTACAATATTCTTATTGAATGCTTAAAAGAACTTGTTAAATCATCAAAAGATAAATTAGATAGAATCAAAGGTAGCACAATTGCCACCTTTAGAGATTCTTCAGTGCAATTAGATAAAGATAATAAACCAGTAAGAAAATCTATTCTTTGGTTAGATCAAAGACTCGCTAAAGCAAAAGAAAAATTACCATTTGGTTATAGCGCTCTTTTCTCTATTGTAGGTATGCAAGACACTATTAAACTAAATAGAAGTCGCACAATGGCGCATTGGATCAAAGAAAATGAACCAGATGTTTGGTCTAAAACAGTCAAATATGTGAATATATCCACTTATTTAACTTATAAACTTACTGGTGAATTAACTGATAGTTGTGCTAATTTAACCGGTCACTATCCAATTAACTTCAAAAAAAGAAAATGGTGGTCAGAAAAAGCCCTTAAAGGAGTGATCTTTGGTATTCCTTCTAGAATGTTATTTCCACTAAAGCAACCAGGAGAAGTTATTGGAGAGATATCTGAAAAAATTTGTAAGGCTACTGGTTTACCAGTCGGTATTAAGTTATATGCTTCTGGTAGTGATAAAGCTTGTGAGACTATTGGTTTAGGTGCATTAAGTAAAAATATCGCTGCGGTATCTTATGGAACTGCATCTTCTATTGAAGTAAGTAACCAAAAATATCATGAACCAGAACCATTTTTACCAGCGTATCCTGCAGCTGTACCTAATTGGTATAACATGGAAGTTCAAGTTTATAGAGGATATTGGATGCTTTCATGGTTCACTAAAAACTTCGCAAGTGAATTAATTGATGAATCTAAAATTCAAAACATGGCAGTTGAGGAAATATTAAATAAAGACTTATCAAAAATTCCTCCAGGAAGTGATGGTTTAGTCCTTCAACCATATTGGGGACCAGGCTTAAGAAGACCATTAGCCAAAGGTGGCATTATTGGATTTAGTGATGTTCATACTAGAGAACATTTATATAGAGCGATTATTGAAGGTATCGCTTATGCCTTAAAAGAAGGCTTAGACGGAATTGAAAAAAGTCAAAGGCACAAGGTTAAAGAAATCCGTATTTCTGGTGGTGGGTCTCAAAGTGATGCCATCTGTCAAATCACCGCGGACATCTTTAATTTACCAGTCTCTAGAGTGCAAACTTTTGAGACAACTTCATTAGGCGCAGCAATATCAACATTCGTCGCTCTTAAAGAATTTAGTAGTGTAAATGAAGCAATGGAAGCAATGTCTCATAAAACCGTGATATTCTATCCAAATCCAAACGCTGTGTCTCAATATAAAGAATTATATAAAAAGGTCTATTTAAAGATATTCCCTAAACTTAAAAACGTTTATAAAGATATTAATAAATTTACAAAAAGATATTAGAAAATAAACAGGAATTTAACCTAAAACTACGAAAAATTCCTGTTTTTTAATATGTTTTATTTTGCAATTATTGAAACAATTTTAACTTCTATTTTAAATACCAGTCAATTGCAAAAATTGGAATATATATGATGTTATTTTCAATTTTAAAATCATCATCGTGAATAACAATTCCTGGCAAAACTTTGCTGTCAAATTTTGTTTTAAATTTATTTAACGAGGTTAAAGAATAATTGTCTGTTGATTTTACTTCAATAGGCAATACTCTTTTTTTGTTAATGGTTAAGAAATCAATTTCCATTAATGGTTTAAATGTTTTTTCATCTCTTTTTTCGTAAAAGAATAAATCTGTATAACCTTTTGTTTTTAAAACTTGGGCTACGTAGTTTTCCATATACATTCCTTCATTGATGTGAAGCTTGTCCAAAATTATTGATTTATAGAACTGTTCATCTTCTTCTTTTGATATTGAAAGTGTATATAATAAACCAGTATCGATGAAATAAGCTTTTATGTCATCTCCATTAGCGTTTAAAATTGGAACAACTGATGGGTCTGTAGAATTATATGCAATATTTACGATATAGGCATCACTTAACCATTGAAACGCAGATCCATACTCTCTTATTCTGGCGTTGCTATTGATATGTGATAATTTGAATCTCTTATCATGGTTAGATAATTCGCTTGGAATAAGATTAAAAATAGATGTTAAGTATATTGAATTTACATTTTCTTGGAATTTAAAGTCATCTCGATATAATTCAACAATGCCTTTTTTCTCTTTCTCTACTTTTGATAGGCTACCAGTTTTTAAATAAGTAGCTATACATTTTGGCATGCCGCCTATAAAAAGATATTCTCTGAATTCTTTATATATGTTTCTATATGCTGCTCCATAAGGCTTATTGGCTTTACAATTTTTTTCAAGAAAATTAGCCATTTCTTCTTTACCTTTAGCCTTTAAATATTCTTTAAAAGTAATTGGATAGACATCTATTTTAACTTCTTCACTAGGAAGTAGGTATTTATCTTCATCTTTACTCTTTTTTACAATAGAAGCTAAAGACCCTGTTTCTAAAATGTCATATCTACCATCTAGCAAAAGAGTTTTGATTGCTTGTCTTGCAGGTTTAAACAATTGTATTTCATCAAGAATAATTAAAGATTGACCGCTATATAATTTAGTTTCATAAGCGACTGATAATTGATCATAAAAATAATTCAAATCATCTAAAGAATTTACAAAAAGATTTTTTATGTCGGTTGATGCTTTATCAAAGGAGATTTTAATAAAGGATTTGTACTCTTTATGAGCAAATTCAAGAGCAAGGCATGATTTACCAACTCTTCTTGCTCCTCTTAAAAATAAGCTTTTATGTTCTCTAGCGTCTTCATTTTTCCAATCCACTAGTTTGGAATATATATCTCTTTCGATATATGTACCATATTGCAAAGCAATTTCATACTCATCTAGCTCTCTCATATTTGTAATCTCCCACAAAACTTACAACTAAAATATACCATTTCACCACAAAACTGACAATAAAAATTGCATAGTTACCACAAAACTGACATATATTTTGCTATGTTTCACCACAAAACTGACAAATTCAATGAACACACATATAAAAATATCGATTGCATCTTAATATATTTTTTTATTATTTGTTTATAAATATAAATAGATTATGATTTTTGTGTTTTAAGAGGACGAGAACATGAAAAAATATTTTGGAACAGTATTAACAGTATTAGTGGTTATTGCGGTGTGTGTACTTGCAATTGTTTTACCACCAGCATCTCAATTTGGTTTAACTCAATTACAATTAGACACATTGATGATTCTTGGAATTATTTGTGGTGGCAGTGCGCTTTATTGTTTTGTGGTTGGTGAAATCACTATGAACAATTCTCAAATGGATAAATTATGGAGTATTCTTCCAATTGCCTACACTTGGGTAATTGCCACTAAAGCGGATTTCTCTCCTAGAACCACAATCTTCACTATTATTGTTACCTTATGGGGACTTAGATTAACTTATAACTTTGCCCGCAAAGGAGCTTATTCCTGGAAATTTTGGACTGGTGAAGAAGATTATAGATGGCAAGTTTTAAGAAGTAATAAGATTTTAGGTAAAAGACCAGTTTGGATGATGTTTGATTTATTCTTCATCTCTATTTATCAAAATGCTTTAGTGTTAGCGATTTGTTTACCTTCTTTAGCAGTTATGGAAAGCGGAATGGTCGCTCTTAACTGGGCTGATTATCTTGCTATCAGCTTTGCTTTAGTATTCTTATTTATTGAAACTATTGCTGATGAACAACAAATGGCGTTCCACACTAATAAAAGAAAAATGCTTAATGAAGGTAAATCTTTAGAAGAATTACCAGCCCCATATAATAAAGGATTTAATACTACTGGTTTATGGCTTAGAAGTAGACACCCTAACTATTTAGGCGAACAAGGTATTTGGTTATCTTTATATTTATTTGTTATAGGAGCAGGATTAGCTTCAAAAGGTATCTTCCATTGGTCAATGATTGGATCCTTTGTTTTAGTACTTCTCTTTTTAGGCAGTTCAATTTTCCAAGAAGGTGTATCAAGTTCTAAATATCCTGAGTACGAGCTATATCTCGCTCATGTCAGCAAGTATTTACCTCTCTGGAAATATAAACCTGAGAAGTATAAGGAATAACATAATAAAAAGGAGACATTGTTTCTTTTTTTGTTATTTATGAAAAAAAAGTAAATTTTTTATACCTCTCGATAAACTATAGCGTTTTTAATAAAAAAGACAATTTTGCAATAAATGGGACCTGTTTATAAGACTTGGTCTGTTGATTTTTATATCTATTTTAAACATTAATGTATTAAAATATTAATTTAGATGAAGAATAACGAATACAACATTGTAAATATCACTAACGAAAAGAACAACTTTGAGGCTGAATATACTAAAGCACAAAAAGTTGAATATTCTTTTCAACCTGAAAATAAAAATCCAATTAAAGATGAATTAAACGACAACTCTACAATTAATGATAAAGTAGAGGACAATCTTTTAAAATCCACTAGGGAAAAAGAAAAGAAGAAAGAGAAACAAGAATCTGAAGCCTTAGAAAGTAGTTCCTCTTCTAGTAGTGCTGCAAGTAGCTCTACTGCTAGTAGTACCGCCGCAGCCTCTAGTGCAGGTGCCTCTGGTGCTTTAGGAGGAATTGTTGCCGCCGCTACTGTTTCTGTTGCGGCTATTGGCACCATTGTTGGAGTTAATGTTTTTGGTGCTCAATCAACAGATTTAGTAACTTTCTTATCTAGTGAAGTTACCACTAATAGCATTGATTGTTCTTTCTCGTTACCTTCTAATATGCTTCTTAGCTATGAAGAACCTGTTGAATCAAGAAAACAAGTAATTGTTTCAGTCAAAAATAGTGATGGCTTTGATTATTCAGAGCCTGTTCAATATGAGAAATATGATGAATCAACTTTGATTTTCTATTCTTATGTTGATGGATTATCAGCAGGGACCAGTTATGCTTTAACAGTTCAGCTTGAGGAAACCACTTTTATGGAACAAGAACCAGTTACTACATATACTGATTTAGCTTTTAGAACATTTACAACCTTGACATTTGCACAGAAGATTGTCTTTAATCCTCTTGATGTTACATATAATAGCGTGAGCTTCTCTTTTGAGGCTAACTTATCGGATCTTGGATATAATCCTGATGCTCCTGCGATGCCAAATGTCTTTGCAACAATTGTTGATGATGATCAATTCTACGATAGATTAACATTAAGCAGTTATGAAATGATTGATGATAAGCGAGTTACGATTTTTGGAGACTTCAGTGGATTAAACCCAGAAACCACATACACAATTGATATCTATTTAGATGATGAAACTAATTTATTAGGTTCTGCAACCTTTACTACTTTAGAAAGAACTGCTTCAGTTGTTTTTGAAGAGGTTGAGGCAGGTAGAGATACTGTTGCTTTCAGCTTTACAGTTGATAAAGCAGATATTGATTATGATCCAACTCACGTACCTGCTGTTCAATACGAAGTAAGGTCTACCGACGGAGCTTATTACGATTCTTCATGGGCTGAAAGTTTTGTAGAAGTAGATGATAACACAGTTAGAGGTACTGGTTCGTTTAGTGGTTTAACTCCAAACACTGAATATGAGTTAGAAATCTCCTTATCAACAGAAAATGAAGTAATTTCATTAGGCACAACATCGTTTAACACATTCCACGAATTTAAATTCCAAAAGAATCCATCCGCTGACGTGTCAGATACATCCACTAATTTTACCATCTCAATGAGAGCATCTTACATCGGCTATATTTCTGATGAAGAAACTCCAGATGTGATTAGTCATTTATCTATAAGTGTTGTCGAAAAAGATGGTGGAACACCAACTACACATAGGTTTGCTTCCTTATCAACATATGCCGAGTATGTTATTGCCCCTTCAGGCGAAATTGGTAATTTAACTCCAGGCACCACATACGTTTTATCTGTATATTATCTCCCGGATAATGAAGATCCTGAATTATTAGGTAGCGCTGAATTTATCACTTCAGGTGTAAATCCTGGATTCTCATGGGGAGTAATTGAATCCACTCCAAGTACAGCGTCTATTAGCTTTAACATTAGCAAAACATATTTAGATTACGATACTGACCCAGATGCGGCTATTAATAGTCTATCAATTCAAGTCAAAAAAGATGACTCGCTTGTTGATATTTTGACAATATCCTCGCTTAATCCAGAATCAGAAACTAGTGATAATTTAATTGGTGCTGCTACTGCGAGTAATTTGACTCCAGAAACAACTTATACTCTTGCTTTAGTTAGAAATTCTCAAGTTGTTGGTAGTTCAACCACAATTGAAACAGACAAAGTAGCATTTAATAGTGCTACTATTCCTACTGAAGTTAGCTTCTATTCACATCAATTCAATATCACTTTAGACTTTGTGGATGATCCAAGTAATCCTCAATATGACAATTTATCAATTCAATTCTATGATGATGTTTATACATCTGCTGATAAATATGCTTTAGGTACAGCACCAATCTCGTTAGAATCAGTCACCACTGAACAAACCATCACCCTTCCATATACTGAAGATGGTGGAGAAATAGATTATGATTTTGAATTTGGTGAAATTGGCTCATATGAGATTTTAGCTACCCAAGTAGAGATTTATCATGATGATATTACATTTACCGATACTGATCCTGAAGGTGTAATTAATGGTTTAAATAGTGACTACTTAATTGCAACAGACGCTTCTACTGGCGACTTCACTTTACCAGTCCAACTTCTTTACACTGATGATTATGATAAATTTATGAGCTTCTATGTTGAACTTTGTCCAACTGATGGAGTTACACCTTCTATTTCTGCTGGAGCAAGCAAAGAAGAAAATTATCAAAACTTAACTTATAGTGGTAATGATGTTAGTAGTGTTATTACTTATATTCAAAATGGAGGAACAGACGGGGCTGCATTTGATATTAAGATTTATCATTTTGATGATCAATCAAATCCACTTTGGGAAAGTGATCCAAATGACCCAGTATATATCAAAGAAGCTGATACCAACATTGTTTATGGTGGCAGTTTATTAAATACAGAATTAAGCCAAGATTCCACTAGTGTGCAATTCTCTCTTGCCTATGTAGCTCCATTACAAACTCCAACAGGCCCACAAATAAAGTTTGTTGACACTAGTGATACATCTTTAGTTTATAGTTATGACTTTAACTTTGAGAATTATCCAACTATTGACATGACAAGTCCAGCGATGAGCACTGGTTCTACTATTTCTGATTACGCTACTTTAAAAGCTGCTTTTGAAGGTAAAACGTTTGAGGTCGTAATTAGTTATTATGACGGCACAACACAAGCAGAAAAATCTATTCAAACAGGTGTATCCTTCACCTTTGCATAAAAATATTTAATACATAATTTGGAGGTAATAAATTATGAAAAAAGAAAAAGGAAAAATTAAAGCAGGTAAGATTATCCCATGGGTTCTATATGGAATCTTAATGGTTGGGGTTATTGTTATCTTTGTATTCTGGAAAGAGATTTATGGTGTTAGCCATATTGATCCAGTAACTAAAGCTTTAGTGTGGGATTATCAACCAATGTTTGCACAAATAGTGTCTGATAACGCTGCTCTTCAAACTCTCTTCTCTGAAGGTGTTCCAGGGTTCTTAAGATGTATCGTCATTCTCGGCATTGCAATCACTATTGGTATTGTCTTACATTACCTTGGTAAAGTTAGAAAAATTGGTAGCCAAAAAACTACAACAATCTTCATCTTAGTTGTGAACTTCTTAAAATGGGTCGTGGTTATTGGAGCGATCTTCATGATTCTCTCCGCTTGTGGATTAAGAAGCGAATTCTCCGCGGCTGGCGCTGGTATCGTTGCTCTTATCATAGGTCTTGGTTCACAATCTCTTGTCGCTGATATTTTAGCGGGTATCTTCATTGTCTTTGAAGGTGACTATCAAGTTGGCGATATCGTCATCCTTGATGGTTGGAGAGGTGAGATTCAAGCAATTGAAGTGAGAACCACAAAATTAATCGACGCTGGTGGAAACGTTAAGATTGTTAACAATAGTGATATTCGTTCGATTATTAACCAAACTAAAGAACTCTCTATCGCTAAATGTTATATCTCTACTAAATACGAAGACCGTATTGAAAACATTGAGGCTGTTATCGCTGATAACATCGAATCTATCGGAAAGAAGATTCCAGGTATTGTGGAAGGTCCTTTCTATAAAGGTGTTGCCGAATTAGGGGCTAGCTCCGTTGATTTGCTCTTTGTTGCTAAATGTAAAGAAAGTGATATCTATCAAGTTCAACGTGACTTAAATAGAGAGCTCAAGATTATGTTCGATAACAATAATATCGGAATTCCATTCCCACAAATTGTTATTCATAAAGGTGAAGATGATGTCCATCAAACAGTCACTCAAAAGACTATTAAAAAGGCTGAAGAATTCACCGAAGAACAAAAAGAACTTTCTAAAGATATTGATATTAAGAAATAATTAATGCCTCTAACAATATATGGGCCACTTTTTAGTGGTCCTTTTTTCATGCTCAAACAAAACAAAATAGTATGATGTAATCAGTATAAATATAGGTTAATAATATCACTCAAAAAAGTCGCCTGCTAGCACTCCAAAGGATGATATGCTTGCTTCTTCTTCTTCTTCTTATATCTATACTTAACATATAGGCACGCATAACGTGGGGGAGGTTAAAACCGTGAAAGCTAGATTCCTTTTGTTTATACCTTTAATGCTTTTGTCTAGCTGTGGGGGAGATGGTGAAACTTTAGGTCCTGGTGGAAATAATCAAGATGGGGTCAAGACATCTTCAACTTTTCCTCTTAATGAACTACAAGCATATTTAGATACTTTCTTAACGTCTGATGTTGAATTTCCATACTATACTGGAGGTACTAGTTACATCTACATGATTTCTAAAGATGGTGGCACCACTGATATTTTCCATGTGGCCGCGTATCTAAATAGTGCTTCAGAAGTAGAATCTGCTGCTAGCGGATTTAGCTCATATTGTTCTACATATATGAATTACACTGTGACTAGCCAAGTATATTCTGGCATCACTATCTATACCGCTGTTGATAGTACTAACCAGTTAAAAATCCAGTGCTTGGGAAATAGTGGCACGGTTGATGGTACTACAGTACATGCAGTGTCGTTTGCCTACATGCCAGCTTATTTAAATTATTAATTAGGTTCTAATTTTAAGGAGGATATAAATTATGAAATACGTTTGCCCAAAATGTGGAACACAATTTGAAGGAAAGGTGAAATTCTGCCCAGAGTGTGGTGAGAAGTTTACTTGGCCTGAAGAAGAAGCTAAACCTGCAGCTCCGAAGGAGGTTTTACAAGAACCAGAGCCAGAGTATGAAGAAAGACCAAAACCAAGATATGACGATGATGATCGTCCATATTACGATGCTAATCACGCTCCTAGAGCGAGAAAACCAAGACAATACGCTTTAGTGTTTAAAATCTTGATGATGGCGTTTTCTGGAACTACAGGATTGTTCGCTCTTATTTGTTTATTAACTTATATCGGTAGTTTCATGTCTATTGAAAACTACACAACTCATTCTGGATATAAGTTAGCGTTCTATTTCAGTGGAAATATTGCTTACTTAGGGGGAGCCACTTGTGTTGGACCATTATTAGGCTTCTTAGGGGTTTTAGCGATGATTGGCTTATCTGTTCCAAGAATTATCGATGATATTAAGTTCTTTAACGCTAAAGAAGGAACAATGAAAGTTGCGAAAAGAAAGAAGAAATCATTATTATGGTTAATCTTAATGCCTTCTATATTATTAGTTTCTATCGTGATGATCTTATGCACTAATGCTTTTGCGGGAACTACTAAATATAGTGACGTTTCTCTTGGTGGTGGAGCTATTGGTACAGTCGTATTAATGTTCTTCATGATGAGCTTTGTCGTTGCGGAAGAAGTGATCGTTATGACCGCTCTTCGCTTAGAACCAAGGAGATACTAATTCATAATCAATTAAATACATGGGCCACTTTCATAGTGGTCCTTTTATATGCCTAAAAACAAGTTTGTAGCATATGCAACAAAGTTGATTTGAATAATTACGAAAAATTGACTAAGATTATTTTGAGGTGAGCAATATGAAGAAAGCAATTTTATTGATGTTACCTATATTATTACTAGCGGCTTGTGGAGAAACTCCTACTCCAGAACCACCAGAACCAACTCCTCCAGAACCAATTCCTGGAGAAATTAGATATGAGTACACTCCAACGTTAAGAAAAGAGACTTCTACAAAAACTAGTAAGTATCTTTGTTCCTTTTTCTATAAAGATGAATATTTTAAAGAAGACGCAAAAGTATTTAATAAAGACTTAGCCTTACTCTCTTGTGGTAAGTCTTTAATGTCTGAGTCTGAAAAAACAATTAAAGATTTCTATAGCCAAGCAGAGTTTGATAATGTGGAAACTCACTATGTCACTGTTAAAACTGAAGATACAGTAAGCTATGCTTTTGCCCATATAAAGATTGAAGAATTCGATTTAGTATCTTTAGTGGTCTGTGGACATGATTATGGCTTAGAATGGAAAAATAACTTCTTAGTTGGAGAATCTGGAGATCATCTAGGGTTCTCTATGCGTGCTAATGATATTTATAGTTCCTTAAAAACTTATTTAGCGGGTTATGAAAACTATAAACTCTGGATTAGTGGTTATTCTAGAGGGGCAGCGATCGCTAATGTCTTATCTCACTACATCTTATCTAGAGATGAAATAGAGATTGAACAAGAAGACATGTTTGTATATACATTTGAAGCTCCTAAAGGATTAGCGGCTGAAAACGCAATTCCTTATGAGAATGTTTTCAATGTTATTTATTCAGGTGACATTATTACTTATTTCGCTCCAGCAGAATTAGGTTTAGCGAGATGCGGCGTTGATTATGACTTATATACATCTTCTCAAGATTTAAATGACAAACTAACCGCGTTTGATAAAGACATCGATATGCCTAAATTTGTTCCTTATAACGACTTAACTGATAGTTCGAGAAAAGTCGCTACTGAACAAGAAGGAATTCAATCTCTTATCACCTATTTAAGTAGAGAAGGCACTGATAGTGATTCCGAGTTATATTTCCATACTCGTCAAGACTATGTAGATAAAGTTCAACACACCTTACAAACAGTGTTCTCAATTATCTTCTCTGTACCTGCTGAAGTACTTGCTTTAATGATTGAAGGAGCAATGGAGAATATCTTAACTTTACTTGGTTCTCCAGAAGCGATTTGTAACTTCATCATGCCGTTTTTAGATTTAGCAGGATATGCTTATGATCCCGATGTTTTATTAGCAGATTGTACAGTCGTATATAAGCTTGCTATGACTAATGTCCTTGCCATTTTACCAATCGTTAGTGGTGGCAATATGAGTGATGCTTTAAAGCGTGCAGCAAAGGTTCATTTCCCTGAAGTTGACTACATCTTATTAAAGAATTTGTGTAGTTCTTCAAATTAAAAAATAGGCCACAGCGATGTGGTCTTTTTAATAGAAATAATTTGTTTTTGTAGTAAAAAACACGCGATTTGCGCGAATTTTACCATCTAAAGTCCATATTTCTTGTCGCTCCAATGAGCTTATAGAAACTTGGATTTGTTTTGGTTAATGCCATGAATATTGGATAGCCCACTCCGATGATACAAACGAACTCACCAAGGGCCACCCAGCCAAACATTGTGAAGTAAATAACTGGCTCTAAAACGAATGATTCACTTGTACCCATACAAGATAAGTAAATAGTAAATGGAACTACGGCAGCGTTAGCTAAAACTGGGATAAAACCAGTAGTGAATAAATTCTTAAATAACTTGGAATAGATAATCATTAAGATACAGGCCACAAAAGTAGTGCCAGTACCTAATAGAATATCCCATGGACCAACAGTGGACGCTAAGTTTGATAATAAACAACCAAGAGTTAAACCAACAGTAGTGGTTGGATTAAAGAAAACGAATAAGTTAAAGAGTTCAGAAAATCTAAACTGCATAAACTCATAACTAAGTGGACCACAGGCAATAGTTAAAGCGACATATAGCCCCGCGATAATTCCGTTAAGAGCGATGTTCTTGACTGTGAAATACTTTTTCCAGAATGAGACTTTTTCTTCCATACCTGGGGTATTATAGACTAAGTAGATAAATAACTCTAATCATTTATTGTTATCGCTGAAGAAATTATCGTCCTCAGCATGCTTAGACTTAGACCAAGAGAACCAGAATACGAATAAGTAAAATCACATAATACATGATAGAACGTCAATCGTTCTTTTTTTGCAAAAATTTATAATCTGTTATTTGACAAAGTAAATATAAAAGGAAATAGTGTTTGCTATTTCTTTTTTTACGTATATAGTGAAAATAAAGAGGGGCTTATAGATATGAAAGTAAAAGGTATTTTAACTCTAGTTGGAGTAGTGGGTTTATTATCCTCATGTGGATGTAGTGATACACCTCAAGTGGATTATTTATCTAAAGTTAGATCAATGATGAATAATATCGCGACTTATGAAGGACCACTCACTATTAATCTATTAGAAAGTGGCAATGAAGGATCTACTGACTTTAGTTACGCTTATGATAGTTCTTGTGATAAAGAAACAAGTCGATTTTATAAAGTAAGTGAAAAATCTAATAGCAAGACAGTCTTTGTTCCAGAAATAGAAAATTCCAAAATTGGAATGGAATATTGTAAAGGCAATTCTTCTTATAAGAAAAGAAGTGTCTATTCTAGACAAGCACATAAACATAGCTATGACACAGAATGCGGCGGTTTCTTATCCTATCTCGTATTAGCGGATTCCCCTTCATTATTAAAAGAATACGAAGAATATAATTCCTCTATGTATATAATGATGATGGCGGGCACTCAAGATGTGGAAATGGACCCATTATCTTTTAGATATGGATTCTCCACCACTAGTGGTAAATATAAATTTACATGTATTGTTTCTCGAGCAGGATATGTCGCCCCGAAAGGTGAACACCCTAGTGTCACTTATGAGAGTAATGTCTCTATCGAATTTGATGAAGAGTATCTATATTTAATTGACTCTAAAATGTCACTTAAATCATTCACTGGTGAAGTAGAATCATCTAGCTATAACATTAATCAGTTATTTACATATTCCCTATCTTTTGATGAAACAAAATATAACAATTATAAAGCTGAACTTTTAGCGGAAGATTTACCATCTCAAAGTGAAAGTAAAAATGTTGTGAACTTTATCGTTCAAGGATGTATGCTCACTAATCAATATATCTCTATTGGAAGTAATGTTGATTTTGCCTCAATTAAAAGTTATGTGGAAGAACATTATCAAGTTGATGTATTGGGATTCTATTTAGATGAAGAATTAACTCAAGAAGTGACATCTTTAGTGAGTGATGAATATCAAAAAGATTTATATATCAAAGTGTCGGTTAAAGATGGCTATTATGTATTCATCACCGACACGACTAGTGAAACAGTGGCTTTACCAGGGGATTTAATGTCTCCAGAGCTATATAACAAGTTATATTATCAAGAGAACTTATATCGTTATATTGGTTTTCATACATATGCGTTCAATGAGCAAATTGAACTACCTCTTAGAAATGTTGAAAACAAATATAAAATCATGTCAGTAACATTAGATGGCTCATCATATGATACATACACAGCCTCATTTGCTAGTGGCAACTATCACACCTATAACCACATAACTAGAAAATACTCAAGTAATGATGGCTATAGCTTTAAAAATGCTGTCCCTGTATTAGAAGTTAACTCTATTAACAATAGTGATGGCATTTATTTAAGGAACTTTGATAATTCCGCGAGTTGTTGGTATAAGATTAATGTTAAGGATATCAAGAAATCTAATTTCCAATTAGAGTACAAAGACTATCAAATTGATCACTTATTAACTACTAGTAATATCTCCCAGTTACAAGAATTAGATAAAACCGGATTATCTATCACCTTTAATGATGAAAATGGGAACACGATTACCTCTATTTCAGAAGGATATGAAGGAGATCTATATTTCCAAGTGTCATATGATGGATCTGCTAAATTACATTATGTGTTAATTGGGTAATCTTAAGATTTTTCTTTCAATTAAACGCTAACGAATTTAAAGAACCTTTAAAAATAAAGCATCATTAACTTGATGCTTTTTTCTTTATAACTAACTTATAAATAGATGTTTCTACAAAATAAGTAAGGAATGTTATTCCTCCTATTAGATGTAAGAACAAGATTAAATAGGTCGCGTAGCCGGCCTTTTCTTGTACAATATTTCCAATTGGCAAATTAGTGATATACATTGGGGTAATAAAGAACATATTAATAAAGTGAGGATAAAAGCTCACATTAATGATAATGGCGATCACCGCGGTAATTAAAAACGCGATTAAAGTTCTATATACAGTCTTAATAGAAATAGTCTTCCTATTATAAACATAGATAAATACCCCTAGTATTAT
This sequence comes from Bacilli bacterium, assembly GCA_017447165.1. Lineage (GTDB taxonomy): Bacteria > Bacillota_I > Bacilli_A > RFN20 > CAG-826 > UBA2450. The sequence goes on along the minus strand of JAFSOD010000004.1, from coordinate 288,356 downwards.
TTGTGATCCATGATGAATCATTGATTGGATATTTATAAATATGAGATTAGACATCACCATATTTGTATATATACAAACTACTAGTCCCATGGTTAAAGATATAAAGCTTAGATAGCCCACGGCAGTGTCCACAATCTTAGGATGTTTCTCTTTATTTATAAAGAGAATTATTGGAATGAAATAATAAATCATGGAGCATATAGAAAATGGGAAGTCTCTAACACTATATTCCCAGTATGAAGGAGAGCCGTAGTGGAATGACTTAATTAACTGCTTAAATAACTCTAGTACAAGTAAAATAATCCAGAATATTAATAGAATCCTTTTATACACTTTCTCAGAAGTGTTTTTAAAAAACATAGAGATAAAAATAGTTAATTCAATAATTGGTATTAACATCACAAAATGGAACCAAGAAAATAATCCTGGAACTTCCATCTCACCTTGTAGAAAATGAATAAATTCTTCCATCTTAGATAATTTTAGTATGAATAAGTCATAATAGAATAATCTTTTTATTATTCATAAAAAATGGTATTTTGTTAGTGGCTAAAAAGGACGAACTAATCTATGAAAAAATCGCTTATTTCAATATTTATTGTGTCTTTAGTTTCTACCACTTTATTTAGCTGTGGAGGAGATACACCTAAAGTACAAGATAAAGACATATCGATTATCTACACCACTGATGTACACTGTGCGATTGATGAAGACAGCGAACAAGGATATCTAGGTTATGCAAAAGTAGAAGCTTATAAAAAGAGTCTACAAGAAACTAATTATGTCGCTTTAGTGGATTCTGGAGATTATTTACAAGGTGAATTTATTGGAGCGATCTCTAAAGGTGAATATGTCATGGAAGTCATTAATGAAATGAATTATGACGTTATCACCTTAGGTAACCATGAATTTGATTATGGAATGGATATTCTTCATAGTAGATTAACTGAATTTGAAGGAGATGTTGTGTCTTGTAATATCTCCTATACCGGTCATAAAGAAAATAAATTAAATATGGTTAAGCCATATGTGATTAAAGAGTACGGCATTAAAAAAGTGGCTTTTCTTGGTATAACCACCCCAAAAACACTAACATCTTCTGATTCAAGATCTTTTATTGAAGATGGAGAAGTTGTCTATGACTTTGGGGCTAAAACAGAACAAGACTTTTATAATTTAATTCAATCTAATATTGATAAATGTAAAGCTGAAGGCGCGGATTACGTTATCGCTTTATCGCATTTAGGTAGTCTAGATTCTTATAAACCGTTTTCTTCAATTGATGTGATTGAAAACACGACTGGAGTAACCGCATTTTTAGATGGACATGCGCATGCTGATTTACCTTGGACCACTAAAAAGAATAAAGATAATGAAGATACCTATTTAGTGGACACTGGATATAAATTAAATGAATTTGCTTCTTTTACAATTAAAATCGATGGCACTTTCTCTTATGACTATATTAATGAATATGAACAAGTTGACCCTGATATGGACGCTTTTGTGAAATCTATTAAAGATAAAGCAGATAAAGAAGGTAAAAAAGTTGTCGCGAATATCGATGTTGATTTAGACGGAGAAAAAACCTATGTCAGAACTAGAGAAACCCCTTTAGGTGATTTAATCGCTGACGCTTATCGATATTGTGGCGAGTCTGATATTGGAGTGGTCAATGGAGGAGGCATTAGAGATGGCCTTAAAAAAGGTGATGTCACTTATGAAGACATCATGAATGTCCATCCATTTGGTAACAAAATGGTGAAAAAGAAAACAACCGGTAGCAAAATTAGAGACTATTTAGAGTTTGTCTGTAGGAACGTTACTGACACTCCAAAAGAAAATCCAATTGGAGGATTTGCCCAAGTATCGGGAATTAGATTTAAAATTGATACCACAATTGAAAGCACTGTAGTAACCACCACTACAGGAGACTTTGTAGAAGTAGCGGGAGATAGAAGAGTTAAAGACATCCAAATATTAGAAAATGATACTTATGTCGATTTAGTTGATGCTAAAACATACACGATTACATCTCATGAACACCTTTTAGATGCTGGTGGAGGTGGCGCCATTATGTTTAAAGATGATGAAACAGTAGCCTCTTCACCTTATTTAGATTATGAGCTATTAGTTTATTATATTGTCGATGTCCTAAAAGGCCATTTAGCGGAATCTTATTCAAAAGCAAATAACCGTATCACCATCATACCTGAAGGTGGAGATGATGGAAGAATCATCACCGTTAATAAAGATATGTTATATAACGCGAAGTTATATGATTATCGTCATCCTGATAAAGAATATAGTAAGGACGAAAGTGATAAGAAGTTCACTATTGATGTAGGAAATGGTAAATATATTGAAGGTGCAATTATCTTTAGAGATTGTGGCCATCAATATGTTGGAGAAACTTTATTAGATGCTTTTGGCATTAAAAATACATCAAATACATCTCAAGCGTATAACTTTAACATCTTATTTTATTTTGATAAGTTAAGTAGATTTGATGTCGCTTATACCACTCACGCCACAGTCTTTAACTGGATTGATTATGAAATTAAATTTGCTAGAGATGATAAATTAACTGAGGATGATTTTTATTCTAGCTTAAATAAAGTTCCTTATAAGCAGATTTATGAACACTCTGGTGGGAATTATGGAGATACATTATTCCCAGGTGGAAATACCGCTGCAGGTAACTATTACACCATAAAACAATATGTCGATAGTGAAGATACTGTATATAGAGCCTCCTATTGGGCCTTAACCGAAGGTACAAGTAAATTAGTGGGCTTAAATTTTACTAAATATGACAACTATCTTATTGAAAGTCGTGGAGAATTAGATTTTAAACTTACGTCACTTCAGTTTTATTATTATAGTTAAGCAAAAAAAAGATATACTAAAGACGTCCTTAGTAAAAACAAAATACATATTTATGAGAGCAATATTTGAAACAGGATTCTATTATTTATATTTAATATTTATTATTGGATTAGGTATCTACCTTCTTATTAAAAAGAAGAGTGCATATTTTGCGATTGCCTGCGTTATTTTAGGTTTGGGCGATGCATTTCACCTTATCCCTAGAGCGATAGGCTTATACACTAAAACATTAGATAATCCTAGTGCGACTTTAGCTTTATATTTAGGGGTTGGTAAATTAATAACATCGATCACTATGACAGTGTTTTATGTTCTTTTATATTTGTTTATCTATAAGCGTACTAATAAAGCGAGAAACATTTATGTTGATTTAGTAGTGGTAGCCTTATTTATCGCTAGAATCATCTTGCTTTGTTATCCACAAAACCAGTGGACCACGAATGGTAATGATTTATATTGGGGTATATATAGAAATATTCCATTTGTCTTATTAGGCGCTTTAGTGGTGTTCTTATTATTTAAATATTTCAGAAAAGAGAAATACTTATCCACGATGTGGATTGCAGTTATATTATCCTTTATCTTTTATTTATTAGTGGTTCTATTAGCGGGTACATATTCTTGGGTAGGAATGATGATGCTACCAAAGACTATCTGCTATATGTATATTGGTGTTCTTGGATATTTAGACGCGAAAAGAAACTAGAAATATGAAAAATAAAATAAACAATTCAATGATCTCTAATAAAAGAGTCTATATCTCTATAGCGATAGTCCTATTAGTTATTTTCATTATTGGTATTATCGCTTTGGGTGTCTTTAAGATTGGAAGAGGTGGAGATGCACCTACTCCAACTTATTATAGTTATAAAATAGATAACTCTAATTTAACTAGTTCCTCAACTTTAGAAAGTGATGGTAAAACCTATATCGCTAGTAGTGATATCAAATATCATGAAGTAATGACTTTTGTGGCCACTAATAATGCCTCTATTGGAGCGTATGGTCACGCTGATAGTTATTTATATGCTGGAAATAGTATTTCATATACATTAACTATTGAAGATGAAACATATTATTTATCAGCAGTAGCAATAACTAAGATTATGATTTCAGATGATGATCCTGGTGATATCTATCAACTAAACGAATACGAAACAGAATATAATAGTGAATCTAAATCCTATAAAGTCACATTAAATAACACTGACGTTAGATATATCCATTCTATAGAGTTAAAATACGCGGTTGGCAAGAAATAATAGTCATTCAATTGCTACAAAAGAATTAAGGCAATCATTAACTTTAATGTAATTTGGCCCTCACTGTGGACCAAATTTAAAATATGCTGTCATTTATATAAATTGTGTACGCACTGCGTTCACTTTTAAAAGTCTTAATAACTCCAACTTAATTCCGCACTCAGTGCGTGCGGTTTTGAAATAATAAATAAAAATGCCTTATTCTTTTTAAATTTGATATATCAAATATTATTAAGAAGAATATGTGATGGTGGTATGCTGTTATCTATTTCTTTGTTTAATAATTAAAAATGAAAAGTAGACTAAAAAGTAGACTAAAAAGTAGACTTTAAAGTGTACATGCCATCCCATAATGCATGAGAAACAGCTGCAAAAAGGTGTAAATTGGTAATAACAAAATATTGCAAAAAGGTGTAAATTGGTATTAGAATTAATATGCAAAAAGGTGTAAAAGAATGAAAAGAAAATATCTCGAACAATTAATTGAATGGAATATAGATAAGCAAAGAAAACCGTTAATGATATGGGGGGCTAGACAAGTTGGAAAGTCCTATTTAGTGGAAGAATTATTCGCTAAAGTATATTACAAAAACAGATACTTAAAAATAGATTTATCAGATGATAATGAATTCTCTTTATTCGCCGAACAAAATAGTAATCTTGATAAAGTTTTAGAGTATATATCATTACACTACCACTTTACTCCTGATAATAATCATCTGTTATTTTTTGATGAAGTTCAGGAATGCCCATCAATATTAAAAATGATGAAACACTTTTGTGAAAAAAGAAGAGATATACCAGTTATTGTTAGTGGCTCATTGGTGAGGACAAGAATCCATCGTGATGGTAAAAAGACTAATAAAAAGTTTTTATTCCCTGTCGGTAAAATAAATCAATTATATGTATTCCCTATGACTTTCGATGAATATTTATTAAACTTTGACGAAAATAAATACAATTATGTAAAAAGCCATTTTGAATCAAAAGAAGCAATTGATCCAATTATTCATAAGGAGTTAATTGATGATTTTAGAACTTATATGTTCGTAGGCGGAATGCCTGAGTCTGTTGATACTTTTTTGAATTATAAAGATGATAAGATCAAAGCCTTAAAAATGGTTAGTAAAAAAATTAGAGAAATTTACGATGATTATCTTGATGATATGGGCTTATACCAGACTTCAACTAAATCAATTATTCGTTCTAGATTGATTTATGGAAACATCTATAAACAGTTAAATAAGGAAAATAAAAACTATAAGATTTCTCAAGTTGTCGAAGGAGCTAAAAATAGGGATGCCATTAATCCATTCTTTTGGCTAAATTCCTCAAATGTAATTTTGGAATCTTTTTTGTTAAAAGAAAAAGTCACATCGCCTTTAATTAGAAATGAAGATTCCTTGTTCAGAGTGTACTTATCCGATGTTGGCATGTTTACTCATCAAAGTGGACTAAGCTTTGAGAAATTTCTTATTGATAAGGACAATGCGTTATCAGGAATATTCTATGAAAACTATGTTGCTACTGAATTGGTTGCTAGAAGAAGAGAATTATTCTATTGGAAGGGAAAAAGGAATAGTGAGTTGGAATTTGTTATTGATATTAATGGGGAAATAGTTCCAATTGATGTCGAAAAAGGCAAAGATAGATTGGAATCTTTGAATGAATTTAGGACGCATAATAAAACAGGATTGGCTATTAAAGTATCATCCAATCAATATGGTTATAATGAAAGCAAAAAACTACTGACATTACCTTTTTATTATTTTTCGTTTTATTTAGATTCGTTGAACTAAGATATATTTTTTTGCAATTAACTTTTGAATACACTGTTCTAACTGAGTGTCAGTTAATTCAGCTGCTTTTAAATAGTTATACGCTGCAGTTTGATATTTATTAGTGTTTCATTTGAAAAATATAATGAAAACAAAAGACAGTTTAAACTAATTATAACAGCTGATAACTATAAAGATTTTGATTTAAAAACGTGCAACATATTGGTAGCAGCACAAATGGTTTTTAATTATTGTATGTATAAAAACTTTATTTTGTCTAACTTGTTTCGCTACATTTGCTTTTTAAATAATTATTGTAAATGTAAAATAATATTTAAATGAGACTCGTATTTGCTTCTTCAACATTTGTTGATATGCAACAAGAAAGAGATCTTTTGCATTCACGTATTTCACCCTATTTAGATAATGCTTTATCACAATATGGAGAACGTGTCTATTTTGGTGATTTAAGATGGGGAGTGGATACTTCGGAATTAAGTGAATTAGAATCCTCGAAAAAAGTCTTAAATTCTTGTTTAGATGAGATTGATGGTTGTAAACCATATATGATTGTCTTTATCGGTGAAAGATATGGCTGGATTCCTCAAAAAGAATTATTAAAAGAAGCTGCCTTACTTAAAGGGATCGAGATAAATGAAGAGATGTCAGTCACTGAACTTGAAATCGAATATGGCGCGTTACTTAATCCGGATTTAGAAGGAAGAATTATCTTCTATTTTAGAGAATTAGATAAGTCTAATATGAGTGAAGAAGATAAGAAAAAATATGAAGCAGAATCTTCGGAACATAAAACAAGAATTTTTAATCTCAAAGAAAGAATCAAATCCCTCTACCCTCAATATGTGAGAACCTATAAAGCGAAGTGGGACGCTCAAAATCACCGTGTCATTGGACTAGAAGATTTTGAAAGACAAGTAGAAAAAGACTTGCTCGATATATTTGAAAAAGATTTAGGTTCACAAAAAGGGCATTTAGATATAGAACAAATCGCGATTAATAATGCGAGTAGAAGATACTTAGAAAATGCGAAGTTCTACACTCCTTTAGCGTTACCGGAATACACCAAACCATTATTAGAGGAACAAAAAGTATTCCTTATCAAAGGAGAAGAGAAAAGTGGAAAGACATTCTATTTATCTCATTTCTATGAAAATTTATATAAGAACCATCAAGATGATGTGATTATTATCCCATATATCCATCAATTAGACCCATTCACTAAAGATAGCAAGTCCCTCTTATTGATGATGCTTTATAAAATAAGAGAAAATTTTGGTTATTCTCCTCACGAACAAAGCGAAGAAGAGTTAGATGTTGACTCTCTTGTTGATAAATTTATCGATTTATTAGATGAATGCGAAAAGCCGGTCTACGTTATCGCGGATGAATGTGATGAAGATTGTCTAGTAACGTTATTTAAAATCTACAAATCATTTGAATCAGCGGGGTTATTGCTTAAAATCCCCTGTTATCAAAAATTAGATATTTATTTCGCTTGTAAAAATGGAACAGAAGAACCCGCTATATTACCGGGCTTAGAATACGGGAATATTATTTCTTTACCAAAGAAAATCCCACAAGACTCTATTCATGACTATATTAGATCCATTGCCCGATTTAACCGTAAAGTTATCCCAGATGAATTAGTGAAATTTATCGCCCTTCAAAAACAAGCGAATAATCCCTTATATCTCAATATCTTATTAGATAGACTCGTTCTTTTAGATGCGAAAGATTTCCAACTAATTAACCAAAATAATGAAGGTACTGCTGGGTTTATCAGATATTGTGAGAACCTTATTTATCACGAATATAAGGAAATCGGTAAGATTATCACTGACTTATTAAGAATCATTTGTGAGAGAGTGGATCGTAAATTTGCGATTACTTTATTAACGATTCTTACTTATTCTAGATGCAGTTTTTCGAAAGCGGAAATCCAAGATATCTTTAAAGGTTTAGGAGTGAAGTTCTCAGAATTAGATTTCACCCTCATCATTAGAGGCTTACAGTCTTTGTTCACTGTTAATAGAGATAAGGATATTTATAAATTAAAAGATAACCATCTATATGTCTGGTCTCTTATTTGCTATTTAGAAGATCAAGTAGACCAAATCAAAGATGAATATCTCAACTTTGTTTTATCCATAAATGAGAAAGATTATCCAACCTTATATAATAACCGATTTAATGTCTTCTATTATGGTAATCGATATGACTTATGTGGAAGAATCGCTAAAGAAGCATTAAATAATGACATTCACGCTTATAGAAAATCTATGATTAGTAAAAACATCGTAAAGATGATTTTAAATGAAAACGAACTAGGAGCGATGTGTTTTAAACAAATATTAGATACCTGTAGTGATATCGATATGACTTATTATGTAAGAATGATTCCAGCGAGATTCCTTAGTAAAGAAGAAGTCAAGACTATCGAGCATCTATTCGAAGTACTAGATGAATTTTATAAAGAAAAAGGAACATTGAATAAAACTCAAAGATTAACGTACGCTTATATCTCCTTAAGGAAGGCAGTCTTTGAATCTAATTATTATCACCGTGAAAGAGTGATTAATACTTTAAAAACAGCCTTATTACTCGCAGATACATTAGACTCTAACTCATCCGTATATATGATTTATATGGAATGGATGAGATTATTTAATGAAGTAGGAATGAATAATCCATATCTATTTGGGATGAGTGATAAAGTATTATCTAATCCGTTTAAGGCTTTATTCCGTAACGATAATGAGGATTTAAACCCTAATGATATCGCTAGACTAGTTTCTAACGAGAATATGGAAGCATTAGAAAAATATTATTATGAATTAACACGTAACTACGCCTTATTTGAATCTGGTCGCTTATTACTTGAAAGCAATATCGATGTCGAAACTGGCTCCGCACAAATCATTAAGGCTGCAACGTATCTGCTTAATTATTTACAGCTTAATCCTCTTAATGACGTGATAAGAGTGATGTCTTATGAAGACTATATCTATCTATCAGAGATATTGATGTATTGCTATCCATCTTTAAATGATTACAGGTATTCTTCTAAAGCTTTAGATTTTATTCATACAGGTGTTAAACACTCTAATATGAGAACGTATTTTGGTTTAAATACCTCTCTTAAATCATTAATTGGCACATTAGATTTAGGTAGCAAAGAATTCTTAAGCGCCTATCGTCGATATGAAGAATCCGAGGCACTAGCTGCGACTATATTAAATACAGAAGTGGAATATTCTAAATATCTTGAAGCTTTAGGTTGGGAATTATTCTCAATCCATAACGGAGATAATTTTGATCGGGCTTCTTATATCTTTTCTCAATTTGAAAGATATCTCCCATATGTAACAAGAAACGTGGAAGATAATCCAACATTATTTTATGATGCTTATTTTGGCTTAATGTATTATGTATTGATAATGAAAGAAATTGATCAAGATCGTTGCTATAAGATGGTGAATAATATCGTTAATGAAATGATGCAAGATACGACATATCCTTTATTAATGACCTTATTTATTAATCATCTAGTAGTGGTCTCTGGATTTGGTAATAGCAACCATATAGATGCGGTTATTAATGCATATAATATAATCATGAATGATCGTACATATAATAGAATGGTTAGGAAATATAATTTAATATTTGAGCAAATAAAGAATTATTATTCCTAACGACTTTGTGCCTATTTGGCAAAATAATTCTTTATCAATAACGCGTAATAGAAGATATTAGTGTTCTCAATCATCTTTTTTTATAATAGAGTGGCAATCTTGCCTATTCCATTTATAAAGCGATTATGATTTAAAAACGTGCAAAGTTGTACGAAATTAAATTAAAAAACGTGCAATGATGTACGAAATTAAATTAAAAAACGTGCAATGATGTACGAAATTAAATTAAAAAACGTGCAACACTAATTTTTATATTATAAATATAAGCAAAAGAAGGAATGATTTATGGTAGAAAACGACCAAAAATTAATAAAGTGGTTAAACTCTACCATTTTTATTTTTATGATGTTTCCTAAGACTATTTGCTATATGGTGATATTTGTCTTTGCGATACTTTCTAGTAAAAAAGAACAACTTCTATATATTAAATGTAATTATTCAACAAAAAGTGCCTTACGGATTGAAGCGATTATACTTTCAATGTCTTTTGCCTGCTCGATGTTTCCTAAGGCTTTATGACAATCCAAAATGATGTTATATGTTTCTAAAGTAGTGATATGGTATTTGCCATCTTTTTCTAAATATCCACTGATGCATTCGTTAGCGAGTTCTAACGCTTCTTTATAACGTTTTAGACCAACATAACATTTTGCTTTTCTTGTTAAGCGATATAATAAGTCATCATCTTCTCTTCCATAACTTTCTTCAGAGAAGATTTCATATTTTAATGCTTCTTCATATTCTTTATGAGCTAAATAGACATCAGCGACTTGGATATACATACTAGGTAAGCGGCTTATTTTTAATTCTTCATCGCTTTCTTTAGTCAATTTATCGACACTTTCTAAAGCGTATTTTAATGCGAGTTTATAATCTTCTTCTTGATGATCTAGTTGATAGCTAAATTGATAAACCTTAGCAATATGTCTATAGCAGTTATAATAGACCATCTTTTCGTATGTTGATAAAGGGCGATTAATCTTTTGGAATTTATTAAACGCTAAGATAATCCATTTTCTTGCTTCGCTTAAAGAATCAGGTAATTGACGATTAAAAATATGGTTCCAACCAATCTTATAGGCACTTCTAACCGTATAATAATCATCTTCTCCAACTTTCATGAGAAAATAATCATATAAAAGATGAGATAATTCTAAAGATTTAACCGGATTAACAGAGAAAGATAATAGACATTCGATATCATAATATAGTTCCTCTATTTCTGGAGTAATCTTTGGGAAATACTCTAAAAACTTATAGGCAAAAGAAGCGTAGATTTCTTTTTCCATCATTAAGAAGTTCCAAGAACTTTCTTGATGGATATATCCTTGATAATTACTTAAGAAATCCTTACAAGAAGAATAATCTAAAGAAACATTATTTTTAACAATCTCGTAAACTATTGGATGCAAAGAATAACCAGTGTTTGTTTTCAAAACCCAGCTTCTTTTCTCTAACTCTTTTATTGTGTGATAGATATCACTGCCTCCCCACCTTTTGATATAAATAGATGGTAGGCCTTCGATTGGGGTGAATAACATAAATCTCAATGCATCTATTTCTAGTGGAGATAATTTTGATAATTGATACATCTTTAAAAGATTGTTATAGGCAGTAGAAGTGTGGCTCTTTTCGTCTTTAATCTCTTCGTTTAGTGATTTAATACCTTCTTTACTTAATGCTTTAATCATCTCATTAGTGGTTTCTAAAGACATATCCATATGTTTAGCGATTAACTTAATCGTATATGTATGATTTTTCACTAATTCAAATAGTGTTAATAATTCATTATCACTTTTATTAACAACATTTTCTTCGTAGTTATTAAAGAATAGGGCCTTTAATTCTTCAGGCTTATCTAGCGGGTTAACATAGACTACAGGATAATCACTAGAAGAATAATCCCCACGAGTTGTGATTAATAAACGATATGGTCCTTCAAATAATTGTTCGTATTCTTCTTTATATTCTTCAGGGAAATTATCAATAATAATTAGAGTTCTATTATTTGATAAAGCTTTAATCACTTTTAATTTTCTATTAAAGAATTCTTCATCAGTTTCTAGCTCTCCATTAGATTTGATTTTCCGATTGATTTCTGGGTCCGCTTTAAAGTTTGATTCGTTAATAATTAATGATTGGAAACTATCTTCATAGGTAAGATAGATAACCGTGTCATATTCTTCTTTATGATCATAAGCGTATTTTTTCGCAATCTCAGTTTTTCCTATTCCCCCAATTCCAGAGATGAAGACGACATTATGCCCCTCTATATAATAACGATGAATATCTTCAATTAATGACTCTCTTCCAACAAAAGTTTTAACAGGGAATACTTTATTAGATGATAATAATTTGTTTCTAAAAACAATATTTAATCCTAGCACGTCTCCTTTTTGTGAAATAACAGAATATATAGACTGAGACAATTCATCGATTCTTTTTTCTAGAGTAGGAACAGTCGCATCAATATACTGTAGAGGCAATAAGAAATATTCAATCTCACTATCTTCGATATCAACATTATCAATAACAAAAGGGATAATCGTTTTTCTAGCATTTCTTGCAACAAGAATCTCGCTTGGTATCTCTTTTGATTTCAAAGCATTTTCACTTTGAATTAAAATAAAGACTTTGGAATCCCGAATCACTCCTGGGATAATCGCATAATATTTATCTCCACCTAAAAGTTCTTTGGAACACATCCAAACCTTTAAACCATATTTTTTCTCTAATATATCGACTATCTCTTTTGCTTTGTCATAGTCTTTAAAAGAAAAACTAATAAAGACATCATTGTTCTCATTTGCCATAATCGACATTATTATAACATTTATATAAATAAGACTTGTATTTTAATTAGAGGCGGACATCTTTTGTCCGCTTTTAAGCTTTAATGACAATTATATTGTCTATTTATACTTTATTCAGTAGAATGGTAACGCTCATTAGTTCGTAGCGAGTTTGATAAAACTAAAAAAACTAAAAGATCTAAGAATCAAAGCTATTGATTAATTGGAGGACGAACTATGAGAAAACTAATCAACTCGCGTTTAGTGGGTCAAACCATTAAACACCTCAGGGTAAGTAGGAACTTGACTCAAGACCAACTTGCCGACATCGTTGGATATAGTGTAAGGAACTTACGTCGTATCGAAAACGATGGAACCATGAGTATTGACGTTGTCAATACATTCGCAGCGACCTTCGAGGTTTCTGCATTAGACATCCTTAACGGGGATGTCTTTTAATTTTGTTTAGTTTTAAAAATAAAAAAAGACATCGGCGACCTTCGTCATACAATACTTACTCTAATTTGTTGTTCACACACTAGCACGCCGGGCTGAGCATAAGGTAGCGACCCCTATACTTCCGGAATGGGTTATTGCTAACCATTCCTAGGGAGGAATCAAATAGTCCTCCAACGTTCGAAGAGCTTCAGCTAAATGACATTTTATCTCATTAATAAGATCGCAGTCCGCTGTTCTCCTACTTGTACCTACTAAGTCAGTTATAGGATGTTACCACCCGTCAAAGCGTGCACTTCCTTTGAGAACGTAGACATTAGCTTCTCACACTAGCATCATATCATGGGACGTATTACTACGGAGCCTCTTGTCGTGCCTAACCTAGTAGTTGTTTACATCGAAGAGCGTAATGCGCCACCAACCAAAGCGGTGTTTTATTTCCGGAAACCATTGCTGGTCTTGTACTAGTGATACAGTATCCCATATCATTTTCCTCTTTTGGCTGGGCCCCAGCCATCAGCAGGATGACTTCACTGGGTTCCAATGTGCTTATAGTTTATCTCAGTGTCAATGGATTATGAGAGGACATGATTTGTCCTCAAATATATTCAGTGTAACCATCAATGTTCACACTGCAGCATGCCTACAACTAAAAGAGCGATAGGCCTATCACTTATTATATATATAATAAAGTATTAATATTAAGAATAACAGGTGATGATAGTATGCTATTATCTTTTTTATTCGATAGTGAAAACTGGAAAGTAGACCAAAACCTCCAAATATTGCCTAAAAAAGATTGTTTACTGCATAAAATGTGATATAATTTATGCAGAAAAGAGCAATCATTAATGAGAAAATTCGACTATTCGTTTTTAGAAAATCAAGTGCCAGCTAGATTATTAAATCTCACAGCTATTATTTATGATATAAAAGGCAAGGAAAGCGTTCGTTTACACGATAATCCAAGACTTTTTAAAAAGTTAAAAGAAAAAGCTATTAGAGATTCAATTAAAGGTAGCAATGCTATTGAAAATATTCACACCACAGAAAAACGTATTGACGAAATAGCCGCTGGTGATAATAAAGCTTTTAGTCACCCAGAAAAGGAGATCATTGGTTATAGAAATGCTCTTAACGACATTCACGAATACAACGACAATATCATTTTTGATAAAGCGAGCATTTTATCACTTCACAAACAATTATTAGATATCGCCGAGAGCGAAAATAGGGGCCATTTTAAAAAAGAACCAAACTTTATTAGCGAGACTAGAAATGGCAAAAAAAACGTTATCTTTGTGCCTACAGCACCCAAGGATGTTGAAGAGTCAATTGATCAAATGCTAATTGCGTTTTATGAAGCAAAGCATAACCCAAACATCAATCCGTTATTGTTGATCTCATGCTTTATCTTGGACTTTCTTTGCGTCCACCCATTTGATGATGGAAACGGAAGAATGTCTAGACTATTAACGTTGTTGCTGCTTTATAAAAGTGGTTTTGATATTGGAAGATTCATTTCAATAGAAAATATGATTAACGAGAACAAGGGCGAGTATTATCGAACGCTTCAAGAATCATCTGTCAATTGGCGGGATGGCAAAAACACATATGAACCCTTCATGCTATTCATGATTCAGATTCTATATGAGTGTTATATAAAATTAGATGAGAATGTTTTCTCTCAAATTGACAAAAAGTTATCAAAGACAGAAAGAATAGAAAAACTTCTATTAAATGCTTTTGTTCCTATTTCTAAAAGATCTATTCAAAATCAACTTCCGGACATCAGCGAACAATTGATTGAAATGGTTCTTTCAAAATTAACCAAAGAAGATAAAATTGTTAAAATTGGTTCTTATAAAGATGCGATGTATTACCGCAAATAGTGTTAATCGCCTAAAAAGGCTCGTCATACTTTGTTTCGGGTAGTAAAAAAGACTATACTGGGATTTTAAATTAATATTAAATAATATTAAAATTGCATATAAACCTATTCCCTGATACACTAGTCGCCTATGATATATAGTGCATAAATAACTTTGTATCAGGGAATAGTTTTGATATTAAGCACTGGTGGATTTTGCTCTGATTTTTTTGCTTTTGACTAAAACCTAATTGAATTCGGAAAAAGTCAAAAGGAACCAAACAATATACCTTATATTAATAGAGCAATTGAACCGCACTTGATAAAGGTAAATTTTCTACAAGAAACATTAGATCTATTAATAATGAAGTAGACTTTAAAAGTGTCACCACTAAAGTAGAAGTTATCTATCTAGATGATTCATTACATCTAAAAGCTTTAGTGTTATCCTCTAGAAGTGGGCTCTACTATCTATTTAAGATAGATCATCAAGATGAACATAAATTAAACATTAATCAAAAATATATCTCTAAGGATTTATCTAGTTTAATATTAGACTTTGAATCTCATTCTAAAAGTAAAGGGAAGATTAATTATTATGGAGAAGGTGATTCTTCTTTAATAGAGAATATTAATTATTTTGAAAATCTATATAGTAGCGATATTAAAGATAATATCGATTTAAATTCAGATATCTATAGACTATTATTTGAATCTAATAACTTATTCACCACTGATTTTGTTTATCTATGTAATAACCACTCCATAAGAGTGGTGAATAATAATGCGCTATCAAATAAAGTATTAACTTTAGAGATGATGAGAAAGAATAATTCTCATCGTAAAGACTGCTTATTTATAAATTCCGCTAGTAAAGATATTGAATACTTTATATTCACTTATAAAGAATACTTTATTAATCACTATTATTTATTTAAGAATCTTGGTCATGATGAATTCTTATTTATTAAAGAAGATATATCTTTTAATAGATTATTAGCCACAAGCGAATTAAAAGATATTAAATATAAAAAGGCTAGTAACTTAGCCTCTAAAGAGTTCGCTAAAAAAAGATATGATAATTTCTATAATGAATATACTTCTTTTGAAGCTGAAGAAGAATTTGAAACTGATATCATTAAAGAATTTAATATCTTAGAGTTTGGTAAGATTAAAGCAAAAGCTAAACTCCTTGAATTCATTAATGAGTTTAAATCTATATACAAAGCTAAACGTTATAAGAGTGATATCGGAGTGACCTTTCACGGTCATACCCGTATATTAGAAAGAATTGGTCAATTAGAAGATAGTGAAATGCTAATACTTGCTAAAGTTGCCTATGAAGAAGGAAAGAACTCTGTTAATTATCTAGAGAGTGATCCTAAAATGTTTAAGTTTTTACAATATCAACAAAATAAGAAAAGAGGTAAGACTCTTAGATTATACAAAGACTATCTATTTTTCTATTCTATGGAACCACCTCATGATTTAGTGACTTGTTTCCCATTTAATAGTAGCTTTGAAACATATTCAAAAAATAACTAGGATCTTTTCTTAACTAGGGTGTCTAAATGCTATTAGAGTACACAAGACTCACAACCCGTGCCATATAGTCTTATTGTTTTTAGCCAGTTTCATAATAGATTTATCTATTAGAAGAAAACAATTAAGCAGCACAAATGACCAAAAAAATGCTGTTTTTATGATAAAATGACAAAATTATAAAAAAACTACCAAAGTATTGCAAAAATGTAATATTATGGTTATATTATTATATGTGAAACAGTTACCTAAGCTATTTTCTTTTAATGAGTTAAAAGATACCTACAAGACGGCATCTGATTTTTCTGTGTTTGTTTATCGTGCAATAAAAAGAGGCGATGTAAAGCAAGTTAAAAGAGGTCTATATGCATTAGTTAATCCATCGACCGGAATGATCTTTGCTACTAAATTCCAAATAGCCAGTCGCTTATTTGATGATGCTTATTTCTCTTATCATGACGCTCTTGAATATTATGGCTTAGCAAATCAGTCATTCGTTTCTATATTTACTTATTTAACTAAGTCACATGCCCGCGATTTAGAATTCGAAGATGTTACATATAAAGCTAAGAAATCTAATAGTGATTTATTCATACGCGATAGAATGAAAGAAGAAGGGGTACGTGTAGTATCTTTAGAGCGTGCTATCATAGATTCAATAGACTGTTTATCTTTAGCGGGCGGCTTAGAAGAAGTGGAATACGCTCTTGATAACTGCCCTAAACTAAACCCTAAAGATGTACTGCTACTCCTAAAAGCCTATGATAAAAACCTTTTATACCAGAAGGTTGGCTATTTATTTGAGAAACACTTTGGTAATGACATACCTGAAGAATTCTATAAAGAGTGTTTAAAACATTCGGGAAATACGGTGATATATCTAGAATGCAATCCTGGTGAAGGCAAACTAAATGCTAAATGGAAATTAATGACAAAAGAGGAAGGAGACCTACCTAATGAACTATTCTGAAGACTATATTTCTAATTTTGGAAAACAAACCGGATTTATCAATTCTAATATTGAAAAAGTTATTAGGCTTTTAGATATCCTTGCCTTTATCAATTCTGATTTAGATCCATATCATGAAAAACTTGTTTTAAAAGGCGGCACTGCGATTAATTTAATGATTACAAACCTCGCTCGTTTAAGTGTTGATATCGATTTAGATTATATTGGTAGCCTTGATAAAGAGAAGATGAGCGTTGATAGAGACGCTATTATGTCTGCTCTAGATAACTTTATGTCAAAAGAGGGTTACGCCGTCTCACCAGAAAAATCTAGAGGTAGTGTTATCTTAGCGAGCAGAACTTATTCTTACACAAATGCTTTTGGCAATAGAGATAACATCAAGGTTGAAATCAATTATATCGATAGAATTCATGTTTGCCCAAGCATAAGAAAGAAAGTTAAATACTTCGATAAAGAAGTGATGGTGCAGACTCCTTTGGAAGCTGAACTTTTAGGCATGAAAATTGCCGCTCTTATTGATAGACATAAACCGAGAGATTTATTTGATATTTATAAACTAAAAGGATACATGCCTTATTTAGATAAGGATAGAGTTAGAAAACTTGCAGTATTCTATTTATCATTAGATGGCATTTTTGAGCTCAATGAAGCTACTTTTGATAATGTTAATAAAATTACACAAGACTCAATAAAAAAAGAATTACAGCCGGTTCTTGCTAAAGGATACATGTTTGATTTAAATGTCGCAAAAGAAGAAGTCATAAATTTCTTAAAAGAATTGCTCACACTTAGCGACAAAGAGAATAAATACCTAGAAGAATTCTCAAAAGGAAACTTTGACCCATATCTTTTATTTGAGCCAAATGACGCAGAAAGAGCCGCTAAACATCCAATGGCTAAGTGGAGAGCAGCAAATCTAAAGAGGTAGCCAAATGGACATGAAACAAGTGGAAGGGTTTTATTATCATTAAGACGAAAAACATGCCACTGTTTTAATCGTGGATTGCTAAGTGTCGTTATTTTGTGGAAACACCTCATGATTTAGAATATTTCATCAGGCATACTCCTTTCTATTGGCACCATTAGTTTCCATTTAAGTACTAATTTGGCAAAGCCTACTTTTGATTCAAAGTATTGGATTTTGTTGCCTGACTTAGATAAACATAATTGATAGAAGGACTCTGGCACTCTATTCCAAAAGTGTTTTTCAAATAGATAGCCAACTTTCTGATATAGATATGCTTTATCATAGTATTCAAGCATCTTGATTACTTTATCCAAATGTAAATCTCTACAAGCATCTAGAGCGTATTCTATTTCTTCTAATCCACCAGCATAGCCAGGATTATCAATTGAATCAACAATCGCACGTTCTAATGAAACCACTCTAATTCCATTTTCTTTCATACGATCAATTATTTCTAAATTGCACATGCTCATTTTTGAAGAGTAGACAATGTTTTCAAATTCCAAGTCATTAACATATACATGCGTTAAGTATGTGAAACGTGACACAAATACTTGAGTTGTTAGACCATAGTATTCAAGTGCCTCATGATAGGAAAAATATGAGTCGTTAAATAGGCGAGACGCTATTTGGAATCTAGAAACATATATCCCACCTGTAGAACGATCCACTAAGGCATATAGGCCTTTTTTTATTTTCTTTATTTCTCCTCTTTTTGCTGCACGATTCACGAACGCATAAAAGTTTTTTATATTTGGATATAATTCTTCAACATCTTCATAAGTAAATATTTCTGGTATTATTTTCATACCATAATTTAAGCATAACTCTACAAATATGTAAAGTTTTACTGAAAAGAAGGGAAGAACTCTGTTAATTATCTTGAGAGTGATCCTAAGATGTTTAAGTTCTTACAATATCAACAAAATAAGAAAAGAGGTAAGACTCTTAGATTATATAAAGATTATCTATTTTTCTATTCTATGGAGCCACCTCATGATTTAGTGACTTGTTTCCCGTTTAATAGCAGCTTTGAAACATATTCAAAAAATAACTAGAATCTTTTCTTAATTAGGATGTCCAAAAAGATTGCAAATCACTCCGACGAAAAATTGCAAATCACTTTGATTGAATAAACGCATTCAAACAAAAAGTCTCCCACATTGAGTGTAGGCCACTTAGATTGTTTAGTGTACAAATAAGGTTAACTTTCTCCATAAATATAAAAAAGTGGAAAAAGTATAACTATTTGTTTTTTGTTGGTATATAATGGTTGCATGGTGTTAGAAAAAGAAAAAATATATAAATTGGATGAACTAAAGGAACTTTATTTTGATTCTCACAAAGGGGAAAGCAAAATTGCGTTCTACAAAGCAATCAATAAAATGATTAAAAATGACGAGATTATTAGATTAGAACGTGGTTTTTATTGTGCTAACCAAAAAAAGAATATTTTCGATGATGATTTGCATTATGACGACTCAATTAGATTAAAAACGTTTTTAACAACAAGATATGGTGATGATTTTGAGTTTATTATTTATGAAAGTACCATCTTAAATCAGTTTTTGAATCACCTTCTTGCTAAAACAATAATAGTTGTTGAAGTCCCTAATTATTATGTAGAACATGTTTTTTTTGAAATAAGAGATTCAAACCAGTTTAATTCTGTCCTACTTAATCCAAGCAGTGATGAATTATATCATTATGGTGATGATTGTACTATTGTTGTAAGACCATATGTCAGCAAGGCACCAATTAATTTGAAAAAGCATGCTACCACAATCGAAAAACTATTTGTTGATATTATTTGTGACCGTTTTCTCAATTCTTTTTATGAAGGGGCAGAAGTACCAATTATGGTAAACAATATAGTTACTGATTATGTTTTAAGATACAAAACAATTGTGGCTTATGCGAAAAGAAGAAACGCCTATAAAAACTTACTTAATAATCTTAACGATGACAAAAAGGAGTTATTTAAATGATACAAAAAGAAACATACTCACTAGAGAATATTAAAAGAATAAAAGACAAATATAACGTTGATCCAGAACTTGCTCAAAGATCTATTTTTGCTCTGGGTTTAGTTGAAACATTGTCTATGGTTGGTACTGATTTCATATTTAAAGGTGGCTCAAGTTTAATGCTATTAAATGAAACGCCTAAAAGACTATCTACCGATGTTGACATATTAGTTGAACCAGGCTATGACATTGAATCTTATATAAATAAAGCATCTAGAATATTTCCATTTTTATCGTTTGAGGAATCAATCAGAAGCACCAATAAAACAATTTCTAAAAAACATTTTCGCATCAAATATGCGTCACCAAGAACAGAAAGAGAAGTAACTATTATAGTTGATGTGTTGTTTGCTAATAATCGTTATAAAAAATTAGAACAAAGACCTATTAAAAGTAACCTCCTTATTTGTAGTGGCGATGACGTAATTGTAAAAACACCATCTGTCGAGGAAATGCTTGCTGATAAATTAACAGCATTTGCTCCACATACAATTTGTCATATTATTGTCAGTTTATTTCATAAAAGCTTTCAATATTGGAGGTAACTATAGTGAAAAAGTTTAGATCATTATTCCTAGGTGCATCACTCTTAGCGATGCTAGTGAGTTCATGCACCCCTTTTACTCTTAAGAGTGATGATAATTCTGATTATCACTTAGATGATGATCAGATGCTAGATATCTTAACAGGATGGAATCCTGAAGTTCATGTTACTCATGATGAAAACTTTAAGCCAGTGTTAGACGGAGACTTTGAAGAGATTCCAGAAAATAAACAAGCTCGATTATCTTCATCTATATTAGACGCGAAAAGAAACTCTAAAGTCGGAATAGTATTCTCTAATGTAAATGAAGTTAGAGGGCCTCGTACTTTAAAAAGTGAATATCAAAAGATTATCTATAGAAATAACGCTAGTGATTATTTAACAGTTACTAATGTGGATAATGACATATTAGATGTTTTATATTACGCAGAAGATAATCGTTTATCTGTGACTTTAAATGATTCTTTCCATTATGGAGAGATCTATTTTGTGAATCTCTATGATGAGAATCTTAGCTTTGAATCTAAAGATCCTTCTATTAGAAGACTCACTATTGAAATAGAAGATGACCCAAGTGAACCAGAGACTATCGATGAATATGAACTTGATAGTTCTATTCCTGTACTTGGCTTATCTTATGTCACTAATGAAGATGTCGATGAGAACTCTATCTATTCCTTCGATTATAGTGGTTCCCTCCCTAGCCTCACTCCTGGAGAAATCTTCTTAGTGAAACAAGATGTCTCTAATGATGAGCTGGGAATAATTGATTTCTATGGAGAGTTTGTTAAACAAGTTGATAATGGAGACGGGACCACTCGTATCTATTATGAAGAACCTGAAGGAGATAAGATCTATAAGAAATTAAGAAGAAAATCAGTAGAGCTTATCGATTTCACTAATGTGAATATCTTAGTGGATGAAGATACACTTCAAAGACAAATTAGATATTCTGATACTTCTAGAGCTTTGCTCTCATTCTTTGCTAAAGAAACTAAGAGCACTGATAGTAATGTTTTAGGTGGAATCTTAGATCAATTACATTTTGATTTTACATTTAACTATTATGATGGGAAGTTTACTTTCTCATTCTCTATCTATGTGAGTAATATCGAACTCTGTAAGAATGAAGAGGGAACAGCAGGCTTATTCCTCACTTTAAAATATGAATATACCAGAATCAGTGAGTATCATATTGATTTTGATGTTGGACTAAAAAAGAAATGGATTGTCCCTGTTGGTGTCTCTTATAAAGTGAAGATGGTGGAAGATATTGAAGAATCGCATACCTTCTATGTCATTATCAATGATCAGAACATCCAAGATGAATCTAGTGAGAAAATCAAAAACGATTTAGCTAACGAAGTCAATAACGCGAAAGCCGGTAACGATAACTTCTTTAAGAAAGTTAACGAAAGTGATGAGGCGAAAGCAAAAACTGAAGGCAATAAAACCACAATTCCTCTATTTGAAATAGAGGTTCCTGTATATGAACCATTAATGTTCCAATTTAGAATGGAACTCATTATTGATTTAACAGTCGAAGCGATGTTCTTTGTTAAAAAACAGTGGAAATCAAATCGTGTAGTACTTAACTTCTCTAATAAGAGTGGAGGAGATAGTGATACCCATCAAGATGTAAAAGAAGCTAGTTCCTGGGATTTCTATTTCATGGGTCTAGCAGAATTTAGAGTGGCCTTTAGATTATCAGGTGCGTTATATATCAAAGGAACATATAAATTCTTACACGTAGAGCTATACGCAGAATTCTATGTGAAGATTGGTATTCAAGGTAACTTATCAGCGACAATCACTAATAGTAGTGAAGGAGAAAAGTTAACTGGTAATGTCTCTATTGATTTATATGTCTTAATGGGGGCGAAGGTTGGGCTAGATATTGTTATCGCGATCTTTGATATCGACTTCTCCATAGACTTATTCAAAACATACATATTACGTGTCCATTTCTCTAATGACCTAGAATGTTATTCTGATGACTCAGTGGATACGATTGATTTAGATAAAACGATCGCGAATATTAATGATTATGACATCTTGAAGTTCCGTACTTGGGATGGAGTGAGGATGAGAACTGATGTCCAAAAAATGGCCCCAGATAGTGAAGTCTATTTAATTGAAAGCTGGTTAGGTGATTTATCATTTAAGATGTTCACTTTTGAAGTAGATGAGGCAAGTAAAGATTTGATCACTATTACTGATTCAGGTGAGATTCAAGTTGCCTATGCGACTGAGGCTCAGTTTACTGCGAAATTTACTGTGAAAGTTAATCCTTTAGTGGGCTTTATTGAAGATAAGGTGATTACTATTAATTTTGATGCTCCTGACGCTCATAATATTTATATTAAAGACGATAATACTGGACAATATATCGATATGGGTAAATATCGTCCAGGAGCTGAATACACTTTAAAGCTCCCAGAGAAAAGAGATGGATATCGCTTTGAATCATATCTAGTCCATTTCCCAAGTGGAGATCAAACCTTAAATGTTGGTGACACCTTAGAGATGATTGAAGGACAAGATTTATATATTGATATTAATTGGCATAAGATTATCTATTACACCGTCTATTTCTTAGACGGACATAATAATGTGGTCTATGTCGACTCTAAGGTCGAAGAGAACACGACATCTAGTGAACCAACTCCAGAAATAAGAGACCAATATATGGAAGGATATTTCTTCGTTGGTTGGGATAAGTCCTTTGTCCACGTGACAAGCGATCTGATTGTCCGTGGTATCTATATGCAAGTGAGGTAGGTGAGCGATATGAAAAAGTTATCTATTCTATTTACTATTAGCCTCACTACTACATTAATTAGTTGTGGCATAGAAGAGCCTAAATCCTCTCCTAAGTGGGCATATACCCCTCCAGAAGAAGCTCTTATAAGAGTGGGTAAAGAAGGAGTAGAGATTGCCTCTATTAATGTTATTAATATCCCTAGTAGTGGTATTAAAATCGCTGGTTGGGATGAATGTAATATTGAACTTGATGTGATGTATAACGATTTAACACATCAATCATTTGATTTCTTAGAAAAACATATTCCTGTGGACTATCGTCATTTCTTAGGGGAGATTGGTCATCACTCTTTAGACATCGCTATTAACGGAGTGGATGTGACCTTTGGTTTTGATATTATCAATAACCCTGATTTCCATGGATATAACTGTAAATTTATTGATACGAGATTTGAAGATGAACCAGTGATACAAGAAACCACTGTTGGATATTATCAATCAGTGGAATATACTGGAGAAGATTTCCCAGATGAAGTCATTGATGATAATAACGTGAAAACATTTATTGGTTGGGATTATTCTCTTAACGCGATTCATCAAGATATGGAATTTAGAAATAAATTTAGAACAGCAGAAAAAAGATATTATGGCCGCGCAGTAAGAAACGATGAAACTGATTTCCATCTACAAAAAACATATAGAAAAGATGATACGATTCACGCATTAACTTATTTAGGGAGAATGCAGTGTATCACCCTAAACCACGGCAATGCGATATATCATAAGCAAGGTGAGACTGTTGAAAATGAATTAGCGTTTAACAAATTAAATCCATATAACGATATGTGGAATGAGTTAAATGATTATACATTTACATATGGTTTAGAATATGAAGCTGTTCCTAAATATAACGGCTTATTATATGGCACGACTGGAGCATTTTCTAACTCCACAACTTTCTTAGCAGATTTTGAAAATATCTACCGCAATGAACAAGGTGAGATTCCTGGAGGTCACGTAACTTTAGAAGATGAGGCTATAGTGGATTTATCAGTAGAACCTTGTTACACAAAATCATATGATATCGCTAGTCAATACTTAACATATACCAAAACTGTTAATGATGATGATATCACTGGATATTATCGTATAGGTTTAACAATGGCCTATGACATTTATTTATCAACTTCCTATATCAAATTAGCGGATCATCGTTATGAGTTACTTCAAGGATCGAGTTTTCATTTCTCTCCAGTTATTCAAAGCAAACAAGTGGTCCTTCAATATAGTGAAGGTGAGATTTTTGACGCGCCATTTGAGCATAGACTTAAAATCACTAACGAGATGCTTTATCATCTCGCGGATTCTTTAGATTGGTAGGAGGTAATAGAGATGAAAAAGAAAGTATTACTCTTAACTAGTCTAATGGCGTTATCTGGTGTTGCTGTTAGTGCAATCACCATTATTAGTAGTCCTAATTTTGAATTAGGTAGCTCTTATAAGAGTCCTTACACGATGACTTTAGATAAAGATCATAAGGTTGTTGATTATGCTGATCCAGATTCCGATAACTATGCCACAGGATCAATTTATACCGATATGGGTTCTAAAATTGATCTCCGTCTTTCCCCTGATATTAGTCATTATAGTGCAGCGGATTGCTTTGTTGACTTTACTAGTACTGAGCATAACTATATTGAATTAGCTAGCCCAGTTAACGGATTAATTAAGATGGATTATGAGGCTGATTGTGATTTAACTATTGAGGTTGGTTATTCTCTTGCTACTTATATTGCTAGTGACACCATCCATATTGGTGGCACTTTGACTAGTGGTACCTATGAATTTGATTCTTTAGTGAGTCAATATCATGTTCCACCAAGTTATTTTAAATTATCCACTAATCAAGATGCTGCTAGTCATATTATTAAAAGCTTAAAATTCTACTTTACTTGTTCTCCTAGTGGAGATCCAACTACTCCAGTAGGAACTTATACATATGAGGCTAATGATGATATTTCAGGTCAATCAATCACCATTACGGATTTCTCAATGGAAGGACATGATATCCCTGAAGGAAAAGTGTTATTTGTTCCTGATAAGATTGATAATAAAGTAGTCACGAGAATTAACGCAGGAGTCTATGATAATGTCCCTTGGGTTGAACATCTCTATCTACCATTTGTGGGTGGCACTAAATATTTAAGCACTGAAGGATATTCTTATAACTTTGCGAGTATCTTTGGAGCGAATAAAGCTCATATCCAATATCGCCCAATTCAACAAAAGAGTGGGGCCTCTGGATATCAAATTTGGTATATACCAAAATCATTACACACAATCACTGTTAATGGATGTAATATCGATGTACTCGGATTTGAAGAAGAAACATCAATTCCTGATTATGCTTTCTACGGCTGTAATGAGATGATTGATACAATTAACTTATATTGTGATTTCGTCAGAATCGGTGATGGAGCATTTGGTAATTGTTCCGCTTTAACGGATTTATTATTACCTAATTCTTGTTCCACAGTGGGCACTGCCGCTTTTGCGGGATGTTCTAACTTATTCATTAGATGTGAGTATTCTGACTTCAACTTAGATTTAGATAATGTCACTGGTAATCCAGACTATCGTCCATATACGTATGGATATCAAAAGACAGTGGAAGTTGATAACATCATCTATGATGTTGTTAAGAACTCTGACCAATCATTGTCTTTAGTGGTCGTAGGAGTTAATCCTGAGGCTACTAATATCACTATTCCTAAAACTTTAGTAGTTGATGATACTGAAATGCTTGTTGCCAGAATCACCAATCGAGCGATGGAAGGGATGACTAATTTAAGAATCGTGAGATTTAATAACTATGATATTAGACCAACTGATAACTATATCGGTCACTTCGCTTTTAAAGATTGCTATAGAGCAACATTCTTAATCCATGGCCGACCAAGTGAATTACAATGGCCAAGTGACTGGAATATGGGTGCCGGAAGAGCATATGAGAACTTCTTTCCTACTTCTGACCCTGCTCCTACTGAATTATTTAATTGCTCATTCTATATGATGGAGGAAGATGTCTATACTGATCCAACTGATCCTGGTGTCTTCTATACTGATGTGAGTGATGAGTTAGGATCTATCTTTGATTTTAACAATGTTACTAAACAGTTAGAGAGTATGCTCTCAGAAAAAGAATTTAGAGCCTATTTCCCTAGCTACGCTTTTGAAGGTGATGCTAGAGTCACTAGAGTGGATTTCCCTAGATTAACTTGTTTACCACATTATGGATTCGCTAATTGTCCAAATTTAGAAAGTGTTTATTATTACGGCACAGAAGAAGAATGGAACTCTTTAAAGAGTGGTGGCTATATTGGTGCTAATGTGTTCTATAATACCTCTATTACCACAATCCATGTTATTGACGGCTCTGGTCACTTTGTGGAGATTCCACTTTAATTAGTTTTATATAACAAAAAGTATCCCTTTGACACTTGGGGTACTTTTCATTTATTGAGTGAGAAGCCCCTGTTAAGACAAGAACATTGAATCAGCAAATGAAAAGAAATCACTCAAGATTACCAAATTACGCAAATGGACACGTATAAATAAAATGGAAAATATATTGAAGTAATGTCGCAAAAAGAATACAATAATTACGACAATGAAAACAGAACTAAAATCACTAATATTACAAAAAATTAAAAAAACTAACCTGAAATCCTTTTCTTGTTATGATTTTGTTGATATCGCTCCTTATAAAACGATTAGTAAAAGTCTAGAAAGAATGGAAGATGCTGGAGAAATCAAAAGAATTATATATGGTGTCTATTGTCTTTCTTTGTTTGATGAGGTTTTAAAACTCCCAATTCTACCTTCAATCGATGATGTGGCTAATTGTATTGCGAGGAAACACAAATGGTCTATTTGTCCATCTGGTAATCTTGCTCTTAATATAATGGGTTTATCAACTCAAGTTCCTGCCACTTATTCTTATCTCAGTAGTGGTCCTTATAAAGAATACTTTATTTATAGTAACAAGCTATGTTTTAAAAGAACGATGGCGAAGGAAATAATCAATTATTCATATAAAACATTGCTTTTGATTCAATGTATTAAAACCTTAGGTAAAGAAAACATAAACAATGACGTGATAATTCTTTTAAAAAACAAACTTTCTAATGAAGATAAAGAAAAAGCTTTAAAAGAAACACTAGCTACCACCATATGGATTAGAGACATTATTGTCAGTATTTGTAAAGAAAAACTATGAAGCGGATTATTAATTTAAGCCAAGAAAGAAGACAGTTGCTCTTTGAAACAACCGCCAGAGAAATGAAAGTATCTAGTGTGATTGTTGAAAAGGATTTTTGGGTATGTGTTGTTTTGAACTATTTATTGAATGAATCGCAATATAGAGATTATTTCATTTTTAAAGGCGGCACATCTTTGTCTAAATGTTATGATGTTATAAAAAGGTTTTCTGAAGACGTTGATCTAATCCTTAGATGGGATAAAATTGGTTTTAAAGATGAAGACGTATTTTTAAGTAGAAGCAAAAATCAGGATTACAAATTTGAAACATTAATGAATAAAAGAGGTTCTGAATTTATTCAAAACGAGTTAAAGGAAGACCTTTCTAACAATTTGGCCGCATCAATAAAGGGAATGAAAATAGAATCTAATCCAAACGACCCAATGATTTTACTTGTCTATTATCCGAACTCCTATAAAGACGATTATATTGAGCAAGCTGTTAAATTAGAAATTGGTCCGGTTGCGTCCAAAACCCCAACAGAAGTCTCTTATGTAGA
This sequence comes from Bacilli bacterium, assembly GCA_017447165.1. Taxonomy (GTDB): domain Bacteria; phylum Bacillota_I; class Bacilli_A; order RFN20; family CAG-826; genus UBA2450. Next base: position 259,963 of record JAFSOD010000004.1, on the reverse strand, counting down.
ACCTTATTGTTTTAGATATTTCAATGTTGATAATAAAAAACCATTTGAAGTTAACATTGTCACCATTGCTAGAACGTTTTGGGAAAAACTATTAATTTTATTCGCTGAATGCAATAGACCGATGGATAAAAAGACACCAAATAGATATTCAAGACATTATTACGATATCTATATGATTTATAAATCAAAGTTCTTCAAAGATATTGTTAATCAAAAGGACCTTTTTGAAGAAGTTAAGTTATTTAAAACAAAGAATTATCGTACTTCTTGGTCTGGTATCGAAGGAGTCACCTTAAATAATATTGCTTTATTACCATCAAAAGAGAGATTAAAAATCATAGAATTAGATTATAAAAAGATGATGGAAATGTTTTTTGAAACACCACCTTCTTTTGAAGAAGTTATAAACGGATTAAAACAAATAGAAGAAGAACTCAAAACAATATAAATCATAATTTCGTCAATGTTTATTGATTATAAAAATGGCGATATTCTAAGCTTTTCCGTTGATTTGATGATTGCTATGAGTTCTTGCATAAACCATTTAGAAACAAATTGTAGCAAATGCTACATTTTATTTCGAATGGCTATATTAATTAATGAAGATTTGTTATTAATAACAAATAATTAATATATTTTTGTCTCATATAATCTTTTTTTCATTGTTATAATTTGGTGGAAAACTACTCAAAAACAGGTAAAATGGTACTAGTAAGCCTATGGATATTTCTAAAAGAAACAAACTATTTATTGATGAGATTAACTCTAATAAACAATTAAAGGCTACTAGGGATAATCTAGTAAAAGGACAACATCCATCTTTACTAGTAGTGTGCTGTTCTGATTCTAGAGTGGTACCTGAAAAGATATTATCTTGCTCTTTAGGAGAGATATTTGTAATTAGAACCGCAGGTAATGTAATTAATGAAGGTGAACTCGCTAGTATTTCTTATGCGATAGAGCATTTAAATATCAATCATATTTTAATAATGGGTCATACCCACTGTGGAGCGATTCACGCAGTTATCCATAATGAAGGATTTTTATATTCAGATCCTATCGCTAAAAGAATTAAGCATAATATCCTAGATATCGTAGATGAAAAAACCGCGAGTAAAGTTAACGCTTCTAAAGAAGTAGAATATTTAAAAGAAATGTTCCCTGATTATCAAGGAACTATAGAATATAAGATATACGATATAGAAACATCTATTTTGTATTAACAGTGTATAAAATAGTAAAATTCCGTACTGTAGTACGAAAAAACTATTGAAAATGTCATTTTTTATGTATAATAAAGACAATTATGAAAATATATCACGGAAGTAAAAATGTCATTAACTCACCGATAGTGAACGGATCTGATCCACAAAATGATTATGGGCCGTCCTTTTATTTGACATTAGATTTAGAGGCCGCTAAATCTTGGACGTGTAAAAATAGTTCTGTTGGTGTTGTTAACGAATATTATCTCGATGAAAAGGCATTTCAAAAATTAAAAATATTAGATCTCACAAATAATGATAGATATAGTGTTTTAAACTGGATGGCAATATTAATGCATTTCCGCGAACTTACATCAAGCTTTAAAAGGGATAATAAAATAATTCTTGAGTGGTTAGAAAAATTCTATATTGATGTTTGTGAATATGATGTCGTTATTGGCTATCGCGCTGATGATTCGTATTTTAAATTCCCGATACGTTTTATATCTAACGATTTAGCCTTTGATGACCTTCATGACATATTTATGTCTGGGAATCTAGGTGTTCAATATGCGTTTATGTCTGAAAGGGCTATCAAATTATTGAAGTTTGAGAAAGTAATTGAATGTGAAGAAAAATATCTTGGACATTATTACTCAATCGTCACTGGAGCAAGTACTGCTTTTAATGAACTTTTAGAAAGACCAAGAGATCCTAATAAAAAATATATTTTGGATTTGATGAGGGAAATGAATGAACGATAATTATTTTTATGATTATGTCGATATATTAGAACGTGTTCTTTCTTATGCATATAATAGGAAATACGCTACCCCTTTTGTGGAAAGGGGCATTTCTTATTCATCATTTTTTCAAAAGATAGAAAAAGATAGTTACGGATTTCCTCCTATTGCTACGGATAAGGCTATTATTAAAGAGATCTTTTCTAAAGAAGAAGATAATCTAGAGGATTTACCAACATATAATCAATGTTTATGGGCTAGTGAAAGCTATATGCATATACAACTAAAGACACATCTGACATTTGAAGCAATATTTTTATTTATCCCAATTAATAAAATGTATGAGTATTTTCCTTTATATCACGAAATGGATTTTTCTCATATTGTGAAAGAATTTCAAAGATTATTTGAACAGGAATCTGTCTTTTCTAAACTGTTAAAAAAATACAAATATTCATTAAATAAGATAAGCGAAAATACTGGCATTTCCTATGAAACTTTATACAGCATTAAGCAAAGAAGAAGAGAAGCAGAAAAGGCAAGCTTTGCTACGATTATAAAAATATCTAATGTTTTTAACGTGAGACCTGAAACAATAGCGGAATTGGAGATTTTATAGATGAATAAAGAAAAAACTGGGATAACCCAGTATTTCTTAATCCTCACCAGTGATTCTTTTGAGTTTGTTTCTAACAATCTCTTTAGCTTCTGATTCGTGATCTTCAGTTTTAAATTTTCTTACTGCGATCACTTTTGGATTCTCGATATCGTAATCATCTACTAGGACATAGCCTACTTCTTGAAGAACTCTATAGGTTCCATTTTTAATAATTGCTCTAGTGTCTTTCGCTAAGGTTTTAACTTTACTAGGGTCAACGACAAAGTAGATTCTTTTGCCGTCCTCTTTTTCAACTTTTTCAACGTAATCACTATTAACTTGATAAACATCTTTATAGAAGTTAGGTCTAATTTCTTTAACTAATTTATCTTCTTTTAAAGTAGATAAGTCTCTGTCATCGATATATCTATATCGAGGAGAGCCATCTTTATTAGTCATTAACTTTCCTTCTTTGTCATGCATTTTTTCAATGTAGGCTTCATAGACTGTATATGAGCCAACAATCTTATAATCCCCATATTCCTTAATATAGGATTCATCATGAGCAAGTTCTTTTCCAAATAACATATATTTATATATCTTCCTTTTTCCTTATCTATTGTAGTATTCTATTTGCGTTATGAATAGATTATTTAAATATTTTTCAATCTTTGGAATCTTACTAGTGTTCGCTGCTTATTTCTTTAGACTATTTGAAGTTAACGGTTACGTGAAGGCTATTAGTGCTTTAACTGATCCAAGTAATTATTTATTAGTGATGGGAAAGATTTATAAGATTGATTATTTCTTTATTGCTTTAATCATGGTGTCTTGTTTAGTGAGTTTCATATTAATGAACAAAGATAAAAAGATGCCCCTATTTAGTGTTTCTATTATTCCTATTGGAGTAGCGATATTAGAAAGATTATATTTTGTAGTCGCTAGTGCGATTACCGCGAAAAGAACAATGGACTCAGATATTTCAATTGTCGGTATTGTTAATATTGTGATACTAGCCTTAGGTTTATTATCTATTGTTAATTCAATTTTAGTAGAGAGATTTTTAGCAAATAAGCATTTAAGCTTTGCTTTCTCTTTGTCTAGTGTTGCCTCTATTACCGCTTCAACATTAATTAGTGTTTATGCTTCTATTATTAATAAAGCGTCAATTCATTTTATTCTATACGCGATTTTCTTCTTATTAGCGGCTATTTTGATAGCAATTGAACTAATATTAAGAACTCATCAAAATAAAAAAGAAGATGCATCTGATGCACCTTCTAATGAAGCTTAATTAAAGCTATGCTCTTTCCCAGTATTTTACTTTTTTAAGCAAGAAGTCTTATTACTGTTCCTTTCATATTATTTTTTTTAAATGTGAGAATACATCACTATGGCTTAGTCTTTTGGAACTACTTTTTGCCGCTTTGTCAGCTTCATCTAATGCCAATTCGACATTATTGACAAGTCTTGAATATTCTTCAATTGAGATCACAACCATACTTCCGTAACCATTCTTTGTTAAGAAAACATGTCCATTTGCTTGAACTGCTTTTTCAATTTCAGGATAATTGTTTCTTAAGTCTGACACTGGTCTAATATCCATCATACCTATTTCCTCTTTTTCTATCATAATTTTATCATAACTTTATCATAATGCAATCTTTATAAATAAAAACAGGTGTTACCCTGAATTTTTTCTAATGTAGCAAAAATCTATTTTTTGAATGCCTTAAATAGTAACACACCTGGAATAGTTCCGATAGAGTTACAAATTGTTGCTAAAACGATATTTAAGAAAGCGTAGCCCGTCCAAGAGTTAGCGAAACTAAAATAATACATATTAGCGACACAGTGATCTCCGCCTATATAAACGAAAATAAAGATAAAGACAAAGATTAGAAAAACTCCAATTATTTTATTTTTAATAAGTCCATAGGATTTGACTGCTAAATAGACACATAATCCAGTGATTAATGACTTAACAATTAACATTAGATAATATTCATATCCAGCGTCAAAGTTTGTTTTATTGATAGCAATCGCACTGATTCTAGAGAACAAGTCAGTGTTTCTAAATATTGCATAGCAAATATATCCTAAGATTAATGAGCCAATAATGTTACCGATATACATAAGTGGGAGATTGATATAAAAGTCTTTAGTTTGTTTTGATTCAAACACTAAACCAATTTTTCCAGTGAATAAGAAAAGTTTAAATATACAGACAATACTTAATCCAATAGGGAAGAGTAACGCTCCTAAGATTTTTCCTAACTCATTTGGTAAGGCATAAGTCATAAGAGTAAACAAGAATCCACCTAATCCAATAGCTAGACCCGCTAAAATACCTTTATAGACTGCTAGAAAATATTTCATGGAGATTATGATACATTTTTCAGTCAACACATTGAACTAAAATATAATTTGGATTATCATTTTTTTATGGAAAAAGTATTACTTAGAATTGTAGACTCCAAGCCACATAAGCTTGATGATCTTTTAAATAATCCTTTGCTATCTGAAAAAGATGAAGCTGACTCTTTAAAATATTTAAGAACAGAGAATAAAAAAGAAAGAGCGGTCGCGAATATATTGAGAAATAAATATATTGGAAAATGCACTATTTCTAGTAGAGGCAAACCTTTAGCGAAAGGCAAACACTTTAATATCTCTCACTCTAAAGGCATTGTTTGTTTAGCAATTTCTAATAAAGATGTGGGAGTGGATCTAGAAGTAATTAGACCAGTAGATATTGATTTTAAAGAATTTATCTCTTCTAAAGATGAAAAGAAGTTAATTCATGATGATGAGACATTCTTCATGATTTGGACTAATAAAGAATCCTTATTAAAATGTTTAGGCTTAGGAATGAAATCCTCTATGGATAAAGTTCCTTCTTTGCCTTTTAACAACATTAAGTTTTTTGATAAACGTTATTTCTATTCAAAATCTATAAAATATAAGAACTCTATTATTACAGTTACTAGAGCCTCTAGTGAACCATTTGAAATTGAAATTCTAGAAGAAACTATTTAATCAAGAAGAGTACGAAGAGAAACGTAAAAAATACGTCGACTCTTTATAAAGTATTTATCTAATAATTGGAAGTAGAGTAAATCCCTACTTCTTTTTTTGAAAACAAAATATATATTTTGATTATATGAGCATTTTTTTAAAATTTAATGTTATAATATCAAAAGTATGAAATTCTTAACCAAATTAAAATGGATATTTGTCGGTATACCAAAAGAGCAATTATTAAAGATCAAAACAAAAAGAAACGCTAAGTTGGTTGCTAAGTACACTAACACTGAGGATATTAAATATCGCGGACCTTTGTCTTATCGATATTTAAGAGTTATTGCGTGGATTGCTTTTGCTATGGCGCAATTAGTTTCTTTATATGGTATTTTCTCTAACCCTATTCTTGATTGGAAATTCCTTCCTAATCCAGTTTTCCAAATGCTTACCATTTTTGCTGATTTAGGAACCCCATTATTTATTATTGCTGCCTTTGGACTAGTATTAAGTAGAAGTAAAACCTTTAAGAGCATGATTCTATTTTATGCGGTGGCATATGTTGGGATGGCGGTTGGTTTAAATATTTTTTACTATCGATATTTATTAGGCATATTAAGATCTAACGCCGCTGCTACTAGTGTTGTGTCTTCTATTGGATTTATTGTAAAGGCTAATGTCTTTGGTGATTTATTAGCGTTCTGTTTATTTCACTTTTTTGTTACTTATCATCCAAAGAAATATTTTACTGGTAAGAAAATATATATTTTCCGTTCATTTGTTGTATTCCCATTAGCGTTCGTTTTAGTTTCTTATATTCTTAAAGCTTTAGCAGGTTATGGAACAATTGATGTTCCATTTGCTATTGTTCCTTTTGTTGCTACTAAACCTCCAATGGTGTTTATGCTATTTGTTTTTGCTTCATTATGGTTTAAATATCGTGAATACAAATTTAAAAAACTTGGTTTATCTAGACTTCAATATCACGAATATTTAAAGACTAATCGTAATTCGTTATCTTTCTCTATAATGCTTTCTTCTTTAATCGGTATCGTTGCGTTTATAGAAATTATTATTATAGGTGTTATGGCGGCAAAACTTGGTTATGATGTTACTATCTTGCATTTATATAACTTATCTATTGGCCAAGTTATTCCTCTAGTTTTAGCAATACCATTTATTATGCTTTATAGTTACACAAGAAGTCATAAAAATGGTGTTGTGGATGTCATTCTTCCACTTGCAGGAATTGGGATATCCGTACTTGTATATGTAGAAGTTATATATCAGTTCTTTAACCAGGTTATCTGGGCTGGTGTATAACTTATCTAGATACTTTTTACTAGCGATAGTTTCTAATGATGAGATGTTTGCCTATCTAAAAGATAGGCTTTTTTAACTTCGTTTTGGCTAAGATAAGCTCTGACATTAGATAGAAGGGATTTTTGTAAAAGAAGTCGTATGGTTAGTTCATTATTACTAAGTAATAAAAAATTTTCTATTGTCATATTAATTTATAAATACTAATATAATGATAGATTTAATATCATATTGGGAGTTAAACTACCATTTTGAAACTGAAAGATGTTAAAAAGATTTTTTTGATCGACACTGCGATTAAGCTTTTCTTATCCGAAAGTATCGATAAAGTCACCATCAAAGACATTGCTAATGAAGCAGGTGTAGGAGAGATGACTATTTATCGTTATTTTGGTAAAAAGACTAGTATTGTCACCGAAGCTGTTATGCAACTTCAAGATGTTGTTTTTACTGATTATTTTAAAGTTGATACCTCTAAGACTGGATATGAGATGCTAGAAAGTTTCTATAACACTTTCTTAAATGTATTTACTAATCGACCAGAATTCTTCAAATTTATCAAAGATTTTGATACTTATATGATTAATGAAGATAGTTCTATACTTCAAGATTATGAAGAAGAACTAGATAAATTTAAAAACGTTTATTTTTCTAGTTATTACACTGGAATTAAAGATAAAAGTGTGAAGAAAGTGAGCGATTTAGAATTATTCTATTTCACTTCCACTCATGCATTAATTGAGCTATGTAAAAAGCTATCTTACTCTAAAGGAGTACTTCCTCAAGATGAAAAGATAGTGAAAACAAACGAAATCAAATGCTTAATTAATGTATTTTTAGCCACTGTTAAAAACTCGTAGTCTAAGCGAGTTAAATAAAAAAAGGAGAGTGCGGGAATTTAGACTAAACGCACAATAAACATCATGAAAAAAAGATTAACGAAGAAACAGATGATTATCTTTTCTCTTGGCCAATTTGGTTGGTCATTACTTGGAGGAATCATCTCAGCTTGGTTAGTTACCTTCTTCATGCCTACCGCTGCTGATAGAGCTGCAGGAGCAACTCAATTCATTACTGGTGGACTTGTGATTGGAGGATTTTTAACCATCATCGGATTAATTACTGCATTAAGCCGTATTTTTGACGCTGTAACTGATCCTCTTATTGCTTCTTTAAGTGACAGAAGCACAAACAAACGTGGAAGAAGAATTCCATTTATGCAATTTGCTGCCATCCCATTTGCAGTAGTTACAGTCTTATTATTCTGTATCGACTTTGGTGCTGGTAGCTGGGCCAATATTTTATGGGTCTCTATTATGATTGTCTTATTCTATTTATTTATGACAATGTATTGTACCCCATACAATGCTTTAATTTCTGAATTTGGCCAAAACCAAAAAGATAGAATGTTCATTTCTACTTCTATTTCATTTACTTACTTATTTGGTACCTTATTTGCTTATTTACCATTCGTTCTTGCTGGTGGTGGAGTTGATAAAACTACTGATGATCCAACTCCAAAACTATTTACTGGTTTACTTTACAAAATAGGTATGGATTATTCCTCAGCCTATGCTTGGAGCTTTAGAATTTGTTTCATTATTTTAGCGGTTATTGCGGCAGTGATGATGCTTTTACCTGCTTTCAAACTTAAAGAAACTGAATTTATTGATCCAAAACCAACAAATGAAAATGTCTTTAGATCTTTAGTCTCTACTTTTAAAAATAAAGACTTCAGAGTTTTTGCTGGTAGTGACATTATGTACTGGGTTGGACTTACGATGTTCCAAACTGGTTTACCGTTCTTTGTTAAAGTTTCAATGGGCTTTGACGCGGGACTAGTTATTGTCTTTATGGGTGGTATGTCCATTTTAGCGGCAGTGTTCTATCCATTCGTCACTAAATTCGTGAAGAAATGGGGTAAAAAGAAACTTGTTATTGCTGGTTTCTTAGGATTAGCGCTTTGTTATGCGATTACCGCGATTAGCTCTATTCCAGGCTTACTTCCTGGAGAAGGAGAAGCTAACGGCTTAAGCTGGGTATTCGGTATTGTGATCATGCTTTTATCCTCTTTACCAATGGCCTTACTTGGAATTATTCCTCAATCTATCGTTGCTGACGTTGCGGAAGCTGAAGCCAAGACTACTGGACAAAATAGAGAAGGTATGTTCTTCGCTGCTCGTACATTTGCAATGAAATTTGGTCAATCTATCGCTATGCTTTTATTCACTTCTATCGCCTTAATTGGTGGTGTTGAAGTAGAAAACGATTTATATCCTGCTAAAACTGGTATGTTAATCGCCGCCCTTGTCGCTGTGGCCTTCTGCGTTTTAGGCGCTGTCATCCTCATGTTCTATAGAGAAAAGAAAGTCATGAAGATTATCGCTAAAGAAGAAGATGCCGAATTCTTAAAGGCCATCGAAAGTCAAAAAGAATAATAACATGCAAATTTATTATTTAAAAAATAATAAGAAGTTGAAGACTTCCGTGTCAAACTCTGACATGAAAGTCTTTTCAACTCATCATCACGCTCGTCATGTAGTGAAAATTAAAGCTAAAAAAGATTTGACTCTATTAAAAGCGGACCACAAGATTGCGTTCTATGTAAATCATAAAGATAAGTATTTCTTAAACGGCTATCAATCTTGGACCGACACTGCAGAATTTTATTTATCTAAAAGAGAAAGAAACATTAAAAAGTCCCCGCATATCATTACCCATATGTTTGCGATGGATAAATATGGAGACTCTTCCTTTTATCGATATTCTATTAGAAAAAGTCATGGTTACGATATTTTCTACTCTAAAGGGACATTTGAATCGTTCTTATATTCTTTGAACTATGAGACTGCGTATTTAATTATTGAATTATTTAAAGACCAAAGATGTCTAAAACTTATCTCTGATGTTAAAGGGATTGAAGTTAAAGAAGGTGAAGAGGTCACAATCTTTGATTATCGTTTCTTTAATTCTTATGAAGAAGGGATAGAAGAATTTAATGAAGACTTTCCACTTTTAAATAAAGAGAAAATCTTTGGCTATACTTCTTGGTATAACTATTATCAAAACATCAATGAAGAAATCATATTAAGAGATTTAGACGCTTTAGATAATAGATTTAACGTCTTCCAGATTGATGATGGCTATGAAAGATATGTTGGAGATTGGTTAGAAGTTGATAAAACTAAATTTCCTAATGGATTAGAACCTATCGTTAATAAAATTAAAGAAAAAGGATATAAACCAGGTATCTGGCTCGCTCCTTTTGCGGTTGAGACTAAATCTAAAATCTTTAAAGAACATCAAGACTGGTTAATCAAAGATAAAAAAGGGAAACCACTTAAAACTGGTGGTAACTGGTCTGGATTTTATTCTTTAGATATTTATAATCCTCAAGCTAAAGAATATATCAAAAAATGCTTAAAGCATTATATGGATATGGGCTTTGAATTCTTTAAATTAGATTTCTTATATGCATCTAGCTTAATCCCTTGTAAGGGAAAGAGTAGATGTCAAAATCAATTAGATGCCTATAAATTATTAAGAGACACCTTAAAAGATAAATTAATCTTAGGGTGTGGGGCTAATATCATTAATTCTTATAAGAACTTTGATTATTTAAGAATCGGACCAGACGTCTCTTTAGTTTTTGATGATGTCGCTTTTATGAGAATGTTCCATAGAGAAAGAATCTCCACAAAAGTTACTCTTCAAAATACGATATATCGTCATATCTTTGATCAACGTTTATTTGGCAATGACCCAGATGTCTTCCTTCTTAGAGACGATAATATCAAACTTTCAAATAAACAAAGATATGCCTTAACTAAGATTAACGCTTTGTTTGGTAGTGTCCTTATGACTAGCGACGATATCGCGACTTATGATGATAAGAAAAAAGAAATCTTAGAAGAGGCTTTACGTCTATTTAAAAACGGAAAAGTCATTAATGTGAACCGTTTAAATAAAAAGAAAATCGCTATCGAATATGAATTAGATGGCGAAAGTCGTCATATGGTGTATAACACCAAAAAAGGAGTGTTACATGAGTAAAACAAGTTCAATTTTTAACAATCCTCAACCTAAAAAGGTTGTCAAAAAAGCTTATAAAAGCAAAAAGAAATTTATTAAGTCTTATGGAGATGATTCTTCTAAAGACTATAAGATTTCCTTTAAAGAAATCCCTACTTTAGATTTTATTGGTGCTTCTAATATTGTCTTTGGTGAAGAGAACCAAGAATTTGATAAGAAAGCATTAATTGTTGGAAATATCAGAATGGGATTTGGTCATTACCGTATTTCTATTGCGATGGTTAGCGCCGCTCGCGCGTTAGGTTATAAGCCTTATTGGTTAGACTTAGCAAGTTTTGACGCTACTGGCTCAAAAATGATTAGAAAACAAAATGACATGTATTCTTTAGCGAGCCGCATCTCTCAAAAATCTAAAATATTTAATAAGATTGTCTGGGAGCCACTTAACTCTGAAGGCTTTAAAAAGATTTCTTATAACGCGAAAGACCAAGCTAATAGTGAACTCTTAGTGCCTATATTTAGAAATATTCCAAAAGATATTCCTTATATCGCCACTCACGTCTGGCCATCTCAAGGAGCAATCCATGCAGGTATAACTCACGTTGTGAACGCTATTCCAGATAACTGGCCTATGGGCTTACATTTATCAGAAGGAGCTATTCACACTGTTCAAACCCCATTTGCCTATTTTGGCTATAAGACTTTAAGAGGCTTTGATAAAAAGCCATTAAACGGTATTCCTGAGGATCAACTTAAGATGGTGGGTTGTTTTATTGACCACGAGCTTTTAGTGGATCTAGAAGGCGATAATAAGCGTAGAAAAGATAGAATTTCTAGCGGCAAACCGCTTAGAATCCTTATGACCGTAGGTGGAGCCGGTGCCGGATTTGATATGTTCTTATCAATGGTGAGACACCTCTTACCTTATGTTAAGGAAAAGAAAGTGGCCTTATTTATCAACTTTGGTGATCACTTAAATGTTTATGAAAAGATGATTAAGAAAGTCGAAGTGGAAACAAAGAACTACTTTAATGAATACGCTAAATTAAAAGAATTAGTTAAAGACATTAAAGAAGGTGATGCAGAAGGTATTTACTGTATTTATAACAAAGATATCTTTGAGGCAGTCTACTCTACTAACTTATTAATGCCAGTTACTGACTTGTTAGTCACTAAACCAAGCGAATTAGCCTATTACCCAATTCCTAAACTCTTTATGCGCCACATCGGTGGGCACGAAGTCTATGGAGCGGTTAACGGACAAGAAAACGGAGATTCCACTCCAGAATGTCCAACCAAAAAGGAAGCTAATGAGATGCTTGACCGTGTGATTAACGATAAAGAACTTATTCCACACTTATGTGACCGTATTGATGAACTTAAGAAACAAGGCCATTATAACGGCGCTTATGAATGCGTTAAGCTCGCAGTTGGTAAATAATATTAACTAACTTAACTCCCAGCATGTAAGTTGGGAGTTTTTTATGGCTATAATAAGGATATATTGACAATTCGCTCGCGATGGTTTACTTTAATGATGTGGTTTGTGCCTAATCCTTACGGGTTGGGCCTTTTATTATGCTGACGAGCAGACACAATAGGAACAATATTAGATATGTTTCCATAGCAATACCTCCATTCACATTCCTTCTAAGTAGTTTTCACTACCGAAGATATAGAAGTAAGACCAACAAAGAACATTCTCTTCAGTAAGCTACTCACTTACCTAGAAGAGTAGAAACCCTCTAACTGCAACCAGTTATGATAAGCCCCTACATTATATAAAGACTGTCTTTTTTGTAAAATTTGTGAAAAAAGTTATCTATAACACAAAAAAACATATTCTTATACTACGTATAAAAAAATCTCACATTTATGCGGGATTATTTTTTGACTTCTAATTTGAAGATATTTGAATAAGTGAGATCGGTTAACTCTTTAACAATATCTTCTTTGTTGCCTTTCGCGTAGACAATCCACCTAGACATCACTCCATAAATTCCAGAAAGAATATAGATAACTCTATTCGTGTTATTAGGAGAATCTAACAAATATTTTTTTAGATGCTTTTGAATATTGGAAATAATGTTAATGGAGTAGCCACTAAGACTATTATCAGTTAAAAAGATACGGTATAACTCGATATTAGCGTCGATTTTGTTAATTAATTTTTCAAAAAGGTTATATAAGTCAGACTTATGAATCCTTTTAACAAACAAAGAATCAATATCGCTAATAAACGCACTTTCTCCATAGGTGTTTTTAACAATAGATAAAGCGATATCTTCTTTTGATTCGTAGTGAAGGTAAATCGTATTTCGATTAACCTGTGCTTTATTTGCGATGTCAATAATCTTAACTTTTGAGTAACCTTTTAGTTCGATTAACTCCATCATTGCGCTTTCAATCGCGTTTTTTGTTTTTCTAATTCTTAAGTCTTCCATACTAGGCATTTTACTATATATGTCGCTTAATAGGCAAATGCTAATTATTGTCTATTGATAATTTAACTATATTTATATATAAATAATCCGTCGTGCAAAATAAGGAGGACATATAATGTCAAAATTTGCAATTATCGGTGACTCAACTTGTGATCTCACCCCAGAATTAAGAAAACAACATGATATTGACTATGCGAGAATGAGAGTCTCTTGGACTTCTAAAGATAAGAAAGAACACGAAGTGTGGGCTTCCTTAGACTGGCAAGAAGGTATTACTCACAAAGAATACTTTGATATGCTCGCCAGTGGAACTAGAGTGTTCACAAGCCAAGTTAGTGAACAAGAATATGACGAAGTCTTTGGTCGTCACTTAAAAGAAGGGGAAGATGTTTTATATATCTCCTGTAGTTCTGCTTTAAGTGCTTCTGTTAAACTCGCCACTAAGTTAGTCGCTAAATACGAAAAACAATACCCAGGAAGAAAGGTCATTATCGTTGACCCACTTAACTCCTGTATGGGTCAAGGTATGATGCTTTTAAAAGCTGATGAAATGAGAAAAGAAGGTAAGAGCGTTGTTGAAACCGCTGCCTGGATTGAAGAACATAAACTTGAATACAACCAAATCGCTACTGTTGAAAATTTAACCACATTAAAGAATGCTGGTAGAGTTAAAGCATCTAAAGCTTTCTTTGGTAACTTATTTGGTGTTAAACCAATGTTAATCTCTGACGCGAACGGTAATAACTACGCGATTGAAAAGCAAAAGGGCAGGAGAAATGCCTTATTAAGAATCGTTGAAATGGCAAAAGAATTAGCAATCGAACCAACCAAGAGTGTTTGTTGGATTTCTGAAGCTGAATGTAAACCAGAAGACATCGAATTATTAGTCTCTAACTTAAAGAGCGTTGTGAAATTCAAAGAAATCAACGTTGTTCCTATGGGACCAATCATTGGTGGTACAACTGGTAAAGGCACCATTGGTGTGTACTTCTTTGGTAAGAAAGTTGAAGTTGTTGGTGAATAATTAAAATGATCACTAAAACATTAAACGGAAAAACTTTTAAATCACTCGTTGTCTCTGGAGCCAAATGCTTAAGAGATAATATCGAAGAAGTTAATAACTTAAATGTTTTCCCTGTACCTGATGGAGATACTGGCACGAACATGTGTCACACTATTGAAGGAGGTATCTCTTCAGTTAAAGGAATTAAGTCCGAAAAACTATCCGAAATCTGTAAGCCAATGAGTAGCGGAATGCTACTTGGGGCAAGAGGAAATTCAGGCGTTATTTTAAGTCAAATTTTTAGAGGAATTTGTAAGGGTCTTCAAGATAAAGAAGAAGCTACTGCAGTTGATTTAGTAAGAGCCTATGAGCTTGGAGTTAAACAAGCTTATGGTGCGGTTGTGACCCCTGTAGAAGGAACAATTTTAACCGTCTTTAGAGAGGCTACTGAATACGCAGCAGAACATATTGACTTTAATAGCTCAATTAACGATTTTTATCATTTTCACCTTCAAAAAGCCGCTAAAAGTTTAGCAAATACCATAAATTTACTCCCTGTTTTAAAAGAAGCAGGTGTTATTGACTCTGGTGGAGCGGGCTATGTTTATATCGTTGAAGGCATGATTAAATGCTTAGAAGGAGAAGAGGTTGATCTCTCCTTTGTAGAAGAAGCAAAAGGCGAGACCAGTGTGGAGTCTAGCGCTCCCATTGACTTCTCGGCTTTTGGACCAGATGATGAGTTAAAATTTGGCTACTGCACTGAGTTCATTTTAAGACTTCAAAACTCCAAAGTTGATATTGAACATTTTGATATTCAAGAAGTGATTGATGTCCTTAATGGAGATGACATTAAAGGTGACTCAATTGTCGCTTTAAGTGATGACTCAGTAGTGAAAGTTCACGTTCACACTAAGGATCCAGGAAAAGTGTTAGACCATATGCGTAAGTTTGGTGAATTCCTCACCATTAAGATTGAAAATATGGCTCTTCAACACAACGAACAAATTGGAGATTCTGAGTTAGAACAAGAAAGACTTAAAGAACATAAGAAATACGCTCTTGTGGCAGTGGCAACTGGAAACGGCATTAAAGAGCAATTCACTGAATTTGGTGTTGATGTCATTATCGATGGCGGACAATCGATGAACCCATCTACTGAAGACTTTATTAAAGCCTTTAAATCACTAGATGCAGAGAATATCATTGTCTTCCCAAATAATAAAAATATTATTATGGCCGCTAAACAAGCTGCAGCTTTATATAAGGGCAGTCACGTCGAAGTTATTAACTCTACAACTATTCCTCAATGCTATAGCGCCTTAACAATGATTGATTTCTCTAGCGATGACTTAACAATCATTGTTGGTAACTTCAAAGAAGCCATCGACGGCGTCAGTAGTGGAGAAATCACCACCTCCATTAGAAATACCACTGTTAATAAAGTGGATATCAAAAAAGGTGACTATATTGGTATCTTGGACGGCAAACTCTTAGTAAGTAGTGCGGATAAGATTGAGACATTCAAATCTTTATTATATAAAGTGAAGAATATCACAGATAAAGAAGTGCTTATTGTCTTATGCGGCAAGAATGTTAGCGAAGAAGAAAAAGAGCAACTTCAAGAAATGCTTGCTGAATCATTCCCATACTTAGAGTGTGGAGTGATGGATGGTGGGCAAGACGTCTACGATTACCTATTCTCCATTGAATAAAAAAGAACGCTTCACTTGAAGCGTTTTCTTTTGTTCTATTCTAATTCAAAGGCGCCTGTATATAGCTTATAATACACGCCTTTTTGTTTGATTAAATCATCATGGCTACCACGTTCGATAATCTTACCGTGGTCTAAAACCATAATCGCGTCAGAGTTTTGTACTGTTGATAATCTATGAGCGATAACAAAGACGGTTCTACCTTCCATCAATTGATCCATACCTTTTTGGACAATCTTTTCGGTTCTAGTATCAATACTAGAGGTCGCTTCATCTAAAATCATGACTGGAGCATCAGCGACCGCTGCTCTAGCGATAGAAAGTAATTGTCTTTGACCTTGAGAAAGGTTAGCTCCATCACCAGTTAACATAGTGTTATAACCATCAGGTAAACGCGAAATAAAGTCATGGGCGTTAGCGATCTTTGCGGCTTCGATACATTCTTCATCACTTGCCTCTAATCGACCGTATCTAATATTTTCCATAACGGTACCGGTAAATAAGTTAGTGTCTTGTAAAACAATACCTAAAGACTTTCTTAAGTCAGCCTTTTTAATTTTATTAATGTTGATTCCATCATAACGGATCTTGCCATCCGCGATATCATAGAATCTATTGATTAAGTTAGTGATTGTGGTTTTGCCCGCACCAGTAGCGCCAACTAAAGCAATCTTTTGACCTGGATGCGCGTAAATATGAATATCTTCAAGAACTAATTTCTTTCCGTTATAGGAGAAATCAACACCATCTAAAAGAATATCGCCCTTAAGTTCTCTATATTCAAGTTGACCATCTTTATGACGATACTTCCAAGCATAGTCATGAGTGTGTTCACTTGTCTCTTCAAAGGTTCCATCTTCATGGCGAATAATGTTACATAAATAGACGTAGCCCTCGTCTTTTTCCTTTTCTTCTTCCATGAGTTCGAGACATCTAGAGGCTCCCGCCATGCCCATAACGATAAAAGTAATTTGTTGAGAAAATTGGTTAACGTTATTAGCGAACATTCTACTTTGCATTAAGAATAAGGCAATCATACCCGCAAATAGAGCGGTTCCTTCTGTTCCTTCAAATTTTGCCCAACCAGAAAGAGATAAATTGCTCCATCCAAAGGCAAAGATAAAGGCGCCCATTAATCCGCATAAGATATATAAGAAGTTACCAATATTAGCCATAATTGGCATCATGATATTACCGTGAATATTAGCTTGGGTGGAGTTATGTCTATATTCTTCATTTAATTCGATGAATTCTTCATTACTCTTTTCTTCATGACAGAATACTTTAATAACTTTTAAGCCGTTGATTGATTCTTCAATCATACCTTCAACTTTCGCTAAAGAGGCTTGTTGTTTAATGAAGTATTTAGAGGCGTTACCGCCAATAATTTTTACCACGAATAACATGATGATAAAGCCACCAATGATGACTAAAGTCATCCAGACTGATGCTGTTAACATGGTGACAAATACAAATATTGTTGTTAATCCGGTTTGAATTAAACTTGGTAAGGCTTGAGAGATAAATTGTCTAATAGTATCAATATCATTGGTATATAAAGACATTATTGCCCCGTGAGCGTGGGTATCAAAATATTTGATTGGTAAGTCTTCCATATGGGAGAACATCGCCTTACGGTAATAGTTCATGAATCTTTGAGTGACAATGGCCATCGTTCTATTCCATGTCCAAGCAGCGAAGATACCAACAATATAAATAGATCCTAAAATAATTAATAAATAGGAAACGTTAGTGGTGACATTAAATCCAAAGATAGTACGTACAGGATAAGTATCTACGAAAGGATTTAAGCCGTACATACCCGCTGCAGTTAATGCGGTTGTAGCTAAAGCGACAAATATTGAACTACATAAATTACCGATAACGTTAAAGACTAAGCATATTAAAGAAATGATTAATTGAGCAGGGTAGAGCTTAAAAAGCATCTTTAAAAGATTCTTCATAGTACCTTTTTTTGCTTTTCCTCTTTCTCTCATATGAACAGGTGGCATTATTTATCACCCCCTACTCTATTTTGGGTGTAATAGACTTCTTGATAGATGTGGTTATTCTTTAATAATTCTTCATGGGTTCCAACAGCGTTAACTCTACCATTATCCATGATGACGATTTGATCAGCATCTTCAATAGAAGATATTCTTTGAGCAATGACGATTTTAGTCATCTCTGGTAAATCTTCTTTTAAGCCTTTTCTAATTAATCTATCGGTTTTAGTATCTACTGCGGAGGTAGAGTCATCTAAAATCATAATCTTTGGTTGTTTTAAAATCGCTCTAGCGATACAAAGTCTTTGTTTTTGTCCGCCAGAGAAGTTGGCTCCGCCTTGTTCAACTCTGGATTTTAATCCTTCTGGTTTAGCATCAACAATTTCTAAGGCTTGGGCAATCTTACAAGCATTACGCATTTCTTCTTCACTAGCGTTTAAATTACCCCATTTAAGGTTACTTTCAATCGTGCCACTAAATAAGACATTCTTTTGTAAAACAACAGCAACGTTATTTCTAAGTACTTCTAAGTCATAATCTTTAACATTATGACCTGCGACTTTCACTTCTCCATCAGTGACGTCATATAATCTTGAGATTAAATTGATAACTGAGGTTTTACCACTACCAGTAGATCCTAAAATACCAATGAATTGTCCAGATTTGATATTTAAATTAATATCTGTGAGAGCTTCTCTATCACTATCTTTACGATATTTAAAGTTAACTTTATCAAAGATAATATCACCATTATCAACGTCCATAATTGGAGCATCACCATTTTCAATAGTTGGTTCTTCTTCTAATACTTCATAAATACGTTTAATAGATTCAATAGACATAGCGAGCATTACCATGATCATAGAAATCATCATTAATGACATTAAGATTTGAATGCCATATGTGATTAAGGCTGATAATTGTCCTAAGGTTAGGGTTCCACCAATATAATCTCCACCTTTTTCGGTCCATTCAAAGTGACCAGTTGTGTAAATTAAATATGAACCTAGTCCAATAATTAAAATGTTGCTCAAGTGAATTGATGTATTCATCAATGGGTTATTTAAGGCGACAATCTTTTCAGCTTTGACAAAGTCAGTGGTGATGGCGTCGCTTGCTTTAGTGAATTTTTCTTTCTCATACTCTTCTCTAACGTATGATTTAACGACTCTAATGCCAGAAACATTTTCTTGAACCGATTGATTAAGGAAGTCATATCTTTTGAAGATTTGCATAAAGATTCTCATCGCGTGTCTGATGATTAAGAACAATCCAAAAGCCACGATTGGGATTAATCCAACGAAGATGAAGCCCATTACTCCTCCGCCAACAAATGTCATAACTGCAGAGAAAATAAGCATAAGTGGGGCTCTAACAACAATTCTTATCATCATTTGGAATGCCATTTGGACATTATTAATGTCCGTAGTCATTCTAGTAACTAAACTTGAAGTAGAGAATTTATCGATATTCTCAAAAGAGAAACTATTTAACTTTTTATATAAGTCTTCACGTAAATTACAGGCTAATCCAACTGAAGCAATAGAGGCAGTTTTACCTCCAATCCATCCGCATAGAAGCGAAACGATTGCCATAACTAATAAAATTAACGCTATATAAAAGATAGGGAATGTAACTTTATCAGTAGTGTGGAAGAATCCTTCTGGAGAAGTTAATAATTTAATTTCATCAACAAAAATACCCATAATGAAAGGCATTGCGCATTCTAATCCTGCTTCTCCGATCATGAATAAAGGTGTAAGAATTGCGTATTTTTTATATTGTCTGACGCTTTGAAGAATTCTTTTAAATTTCTTAATCATTTTATAAGACCATGTCCATTATAATACTTACATCTGGACTAATGAACTTTTTATATCCTAATTTCATTCGGATATATGCCATTCCTTTCATGATGTAAATGATCATTGCAGTTAATTCACGACAATCTTTGTGAGGAGGGATATCTCCTTCTTGTTTTGCTCTTTCAATGATTTTAAAGAACCACTGAAAGATTTTATCGTTCTTTTCTTTAGAAACTCTAATAGTTTTAGTACCGTCTACAACAGATAATTCAACACTAATTAATAAATTAACAGCCCAGCAGTATTTATCATCTTTTGACTTTAGATTTTTAATGTATGTAGTCATTACGTCTCTTAAGACAAATTTTGCTTTTTGATTAATGTCAACGTTAATGATTCTATCTCTCATGATTGGGAATGCTACTTCGTTTACTAAATGATTGTATAGATGATATTTATCTTTATAGTAATGATATAAAAGACCATGGGAGCATCCAGCAGTCTTAGCAATCTCATCTAAAGTAGTAGCGTCATAACCTTTATTGGCGAATAAATATAAAGACGCAATGAGAATTTTACTGATTCTCTCATTTCTAATAATTTCGTTTTGTTCAACTGTTCTTGGCATAATATTTTTAATTGACTACTTTGTCAGTGGAAGTATTATATTACTAATTATTTTTTAATGTAAGTATTTTCTTTAATGATTTATAAAATTATTAAAACTAAACAAAATAAACGAATAAGAATATAATATTCACATGAAAAATTTTGTATTCATTTCTCCAAACTTCCCAGAGACATACTATAGATTTTGTGTTGGATTAAAAAAAGCAGGCTTTAGAGTGCTTGGAGTTGGAGATCAACCTTACGATGAACTTAACCCAGCTTTGAAAGATGCTTTAACTGAATATTACAAAGTTTCTAACTTAGATAATTTTGATGAAGAAAAGCAAGCAGTAGGTTATTTTGAAAGAAAATATGGTCACATCGACTTTTTAGAAAGCAATAATGAATACTGGCTTAGAAAAGACTCTATTTTAAGAGATCTATTTTCCATCGATACTGGTTTCCATTCATGTGAACTTGATGATTATCAAAGAAAGTCTTTTATGAAAAAACATTTTCAAGAAGCGGGAGTGAAAGTCGCTCCTTATATGCTTGTAAATGATTTTGAATCTTTAAAAGAATTTGCAGAAAAATATGGATATCCATTATTTGTTAAACCAGATATTGGAGTGGGCGCTGAAGAAAGCTATAAAATTAATAATTATGAAGAATTAGAGGCTTTTTACCAGAAAAAAGACCAAAATTGCCAGTTTATTTGCGAAACTTTTGTTACCGGAGACATCGTGACTTTTGACGGGTTAACTGATAATAATAGTAATGCGGTTTACTTCACCTCTTTAGAGTGTCCACCATCTATTAGTGACATCCTTATTGAGGGTGGAGATATGTTCTATTACTGTAATCCATTCTTAGATAAAAAGTTTGCAGAATTAGGTAAGACCACCATTAAAGCTTTTAAATTAAAGAAGAGATTTTTCCATATTGAATACTTTAGAGTTACTAAGGCTAGAAAGGGCTTATTTAAGGTTGGAGATATCGTCGGATTAGAGATTAACGTTCGTTCTCCTGGAGGTTATTCTCCTGATATGCATAACTTCGCTAATTCCATTGATTGTTATGAACTCTATGGACAAGTTATTGCGGACAATCACCCTGAAGTAAAGATGGAACCTAAGTTCTATTTACCAACAGGTGCTAGAAGAGATAATGTTGAATACTTCTACTCTGATGAAGATGTTATGAGGACCTATAAAAGCAACATTTGCAACCATGGTAGATACCCTAAAGTATTATCGGGTGTTATGGGTGATAGATTCTTTATGGCAAAATTTAATACAGTAGAAGAAGTGGAAACCTTCCACCAATACGTAAATAGAAGAGTTGGTTATAGTTCCGGCTCAAATGGTGGCAATAATAAATTTAATAAAGTCGCAGATGATGGAAATATTTGCGATAATCATATTGATGGAGCGTAATCATGCTAAGATTTGATCCAACTGGTTGGGGCAAAACCTTTCAAGAAGAGAAAAACAATCTTCAATACTATTTGAAGAACTTTAAGATTGCGATTAATCATTACGGTGCGACTGCTTATAAAAACGGACGTAGTAACCGTAATGTTGATATCTTAGTTACAGTAGAATCTTTAGCGGATCTAACCGCTGTTGTGGTTCGTTTACAATCAAAAGGATATAAACTCATTAATTATGAAGACGGACATGATTGTTCCACTTTAGTGGTCCCTAAAAAAGTATTAGGCTATGGAGTCACCATTAAAGTGATGGTATATGCTTCTGAAATCTTTAATAAATACAATGCATTTATCACTTTACTTAAAGAACACGAACATTTAGTTAGACAATACAATGAATTTCGAGACGAATTAACTCGTAAATGTGGTAGTGATTGGAAATCATATAGAGAACTAAAAATCGACTATATTAATTTGCTTCTTGAAGAACACTTCAAATTTGAATAGTTATTATTAATAATAAAAAATACCGCTCGAGTGAATGAAAGGTTGAAAGGTACCCCAAATCTGAAGCGGTATTTTGTTTGGCTTGATATTTATTGTTGTTGTTTAATCGCGTTTTCTTGAATTACTTTATCTTTTAAGTATTCTGGTAATTCTTCGTAAGCAACAAATTCTCTATTGAAGAAGCCGCTAGCTTGAGTTAAGGACTTAAGTTGAGTGACATAGTCAATAATCTCTGCTTCTGGGACAAGAGCTTCAATTTCTTGATAGCCATGTTCTTTTTCTTCAATATTTTGGATTCTCGCTCTTCTGGTATTTAAATCAGAGAGGATGTTACCGGTATATTTGGATTCAATGTTAACTTTAATTCTAATGATTGGCTCCAAAATAATTGGGCGACACTTTAAGTAAGCATCTTTAAAGGCTAAAATACCTGCCATCTTAAAGGCTTGTTCGTTAGAATCAACTGGATGGTATTTGCCGTCCACTAAGACACCTTTAACGCCGATTACTGGGAATCCTGCTAATAAGCCGCTTTGTAAGGCTTCAAAGAATCCTTTTTCAACTGCAGGGAAGTAGTTCTTTGGAACTGATCCACCAAAGATTTCTTCAGCAAAGACATTTTCTTCGGCTGGTTCAAATCTCATTTTAACGACACCATAGAATCCGCTACCACCAGATTGTTTGACGTATCTTCCATCGCCTTCAGCAGTACCTTTTATAGATTCTCTATAAATAATCTTCATCTTTTCGGTTGTGAGATCAATCTTATAAACACCTTTAAGTTTTTCTAAGGCATAAGCGATATGAGAATCACTTAATCCACCTAATAATAATTGTTTAGTTTCATTATTACGTTTAACTTCTAAAGCAGGATCTTCAAGTTGCATTTTGGCAAGTGCTGGTCCTAATTTGGATTCATCGTTTTTATTAGCTAATACAATAGCCTTAAAGATAACTGCAGTTGGATATTTAACTGGTTTATAGATAGTCACTGATTTTGGAGAAGATAAAGAATCTCCAGAAGAGACTTTTTCTAGTCTAGTAACTGCGCCGATATCGCCTGCGATAATTTCATTAACAGCGTCAAGTTTTTTACCAGTCATTTTATAAAGCATACTTACTCTTTGAGAGCTGCCATTAACGTAGACTTCGTCTCCAACTTTAAGGACACCAGAACAAACTTTTAATAAGTTAATGGTTCCAGCGTATGGATCGACTACTGTCTTAAAGACATAAGCTGAGAATGGTTGATTAACATCAGTAGGAACGACTTTGTCATTACCAGCCTCATCATGAGCCTCAAGTGGTTTGAGGTCATTAGGATTTGGCAAGTAGTTAATAAACATACTTAATAATGTTTGAACTCCAATATTTTTAGTGGCGCTACCAACAATAAGAGGAGTGAGTTCGCCTTTTAAGACGCCAACTCTTAATGCTTCTCTAATTTCTTCCATGGAGAATTCTTCTCCATTAAAGAATTTTTCTAATAATTCGTCGTTTGTTTTTGCGACTTCTTCAACGATTGTGTTGTGGAGTTCTAAAATTTTTGCTCTCTTATCTGGATAGATTTCTGCATCAACGCATTCTTTTCCATTATAGATATGAGCTTTTAGGTCAACAGCGTTAGCAAAGCCATCAAATGCTTTATCGTGACCAAGTGGGTAACAGAAGGAGATAACTTCTTTACCTAATTTTTCTCTAATTTCTTCTAGGACTAATTCAAATTCGACATCTTCCTTGTCCATTTTATTAACAAAGATAAATGTTGGAACGCCTTTTTTCTTTAAGTGATTGAAGTGTTTAATAGTGCCAACTTGTACACCGACTGAAGCGTCGATGACTAAGACTGCCCCTTTAACGACACCAGTAACTCCGATGGTTTCAGAAATGAAGTCATCGTTACCTGGAATATCAATTAAATTGATTTTATAACCTTCGTATTCTAAAGGAATAACAGCGGTTTGGATTGATCCACCTCTTTTTTGTTCATCAGGGGTGTAATCAGATAATGTGTTTTTCTTTTCAACTTCGCCTTTAGCAGGAATAAGTTTAGCGACATAGGCTAAAGATTCTACTAAAGAGGTTTTGCCACTTCCTTGGTGGCCAAGGATTACAACATTGCGGATATTTTCAGTTTTCATAAATTGATCATCTCCTAGAAATTAAAGACTAACGACTTTGTTGCCTTCTTTTTTATAGACATCAATATATAATTTTCCGTTACTTGGGTTAGAGGAGACCTCGTAAATTCTACCTTCGGTATTTCTAGCAACGACGAATAATCCTTTGATATATCCCATAACATAGGACATGAAGACGATTT
This sequence comes from Bacilli bacterium, assembly GCA_017447165.1. Classification (GTDB taxonomy): domain Bacteria; phylum Bacillota_I; class Bacilli_A; order RFN20; family CAG-826; genus UBA2450. The sequence continues at coordinate 235,203 of JAFSOD010000004.1, read as the reverse complement.
CAATCTCTTCGTGACTAACATCACGACCATAGACGTCTTTCTCTAACTTTGCGATTTCGTCTTTGGCGAGTGTTCTAAATTCATTTGTGTTTCTCATAAAAATCCTCCATTAACAAAATCGATGAAAACATCGACTTTATAAAACAAACAAACGTTTCGATGTATTAATTCTATACCAAACACCCTTTATTATAAATATATATTTACCAGTATTTTTAAGATTTGATTTTGATAGGGGTGTTTCCTATATATTTACCGTAATACTTGATTTACATTTTAAATAAGGGTTCGGTACTATGCCTTATGGTTTAAGACCTTTTTGGTGACTCTAATAAATAGAATGGCCAAATTTGAGATTGTATTATATAATACAACTCCAATATAATTAATTTGGTATGAACGGAATCATTATTATTAATCAAGAACTAGGCCATAACGCCTATAAAATCAAAAGATACAAGGAAGAATTTTCTAAGTTAGATATCTCCTTAGATGTTTTTGTTAATGATGGCACTTTAGCGATGATTAAGGATAATGAATTAGTGGTAAATCTTCCTAAATGTGATTTTGTTATCTACTTAGATAAAGATATTTATCTTGCTAGAATATTAGAAAAAGTGGGATACCGTTTATTTAATAAAGCGGACTTTATCAAACTATGTGATGATAAGGCTTTAACTAATATTGCTTGTGCCTCTAAAGGCATTAAAATGCCAGACACGATTACTGGACCATTATTTTATTCTCCTGAATTAAAAGAGGAGAATCTAGAGTTTTTAGATGACGTAATCGATAAACTTGGATTACCTTTAATTCTTAAAAGAGTGTATGGTTCATTAGGCTTAGGAGTGTATCTCATTAAAACTAAAGAAGAACTAATCGAAGCTTATAAAGAACATTGTAGGGCCCCAATCTTATTTCAAAAATATGTTGGTAGCTCCTATGGAGTGTCCGCGAGAGTCATTATCATAGATAAACAAGTAGTAGGCGGCTTTATCCGATATAACAAAACTGATTTTAGAAGTAACTTTGGAGATAACGCCTCTTCTAGACCTCTTAAAGAAGGAGATCAATGTTTTAAACTCGCGGAGTATATCGCTAAAGAGCTAGATATTGAATACGCTGGAATAGATTTCATGTTCCTAGAAAGTGGAGAGCCAATCTTATGTGAGATTAACTCTAATGCCTTCTTTGAAGAATTTGAAAAAGTGACTGGTATTAATGTCGCTAAAGAATACGCTTTAATGATTAAAAGAAAGATTTATGAATAAAAATAAAAAGAGATTTGAACATAGATCAAAGGACTATAAAGATATAAGGGAATACCCAGTAACAAAAAACTGTGAACTTTTAGAATTTCTTTTGGAAACTTTAAAAGGACAATCTCGTAATTCTGTAAAGTCTATTTTAACTAATCATCGAGTGTCAGTGGACGGGGCACCTATTTCTCAATATAACTTTAAACTCACCAAGGGAGATGTGGTTATTATCTCAAAAACCCCTATTCATAAAAAGACAAGAAGTAACTTACCAATCATTTTTGAAAACGATGAAATTATCGTCATTAATAAACCTAGTGGATTACTCAGTATCGCTAGTGATAAAGAGAAGGGTTCAACTGCTTATCGTATGTTAACTGACTATGTTCAACAAAAGGATAAACATAATCGAATTTACGTCGTTCATAGATTAGATGAAGATACCTCAGGAGTTTTGATGGTGGCGAAAAATGAAAAGCTTAGAGATGCCCTTCAAGATAAGTGGAACGATCTAGTTTCTTCCAGAGGCTATTATGCGATAGTGGATGGCAAATTAGACAAAAAAAGTGGCACTTTGACTTCATATTTAAAGAAAAATGCACAAAACATGATGTATTCTTCCAAAAAAGCTGGAGATGGACAATACGCGGTTACCCACTATAAAGTTTTAGCGGAAACTGAGAATTATTCTTTTCTAGATGTTCACATCGATTCAGGAAGAAAAAACCAAATCAGAGTCCATTTAGGAGACATTAGTCATAATGTCATTGGTGACGATAAGTATGGTAATCCTACTAATCCAATTAAACGTCTTGGATTACATGCTTATGAGCTAATTTTAAAGCATCCTTTTACTGGCAAAGAGATGAAGTTTAAAGCTCCTATTCCGAAAGAATTCCAAACTTTGTTCCCCAATCTAAAAATAAAATAGTATAATTTATCGACCATGAGCAAAAATAGATTTTTAAATTCCTTATTAACATCGTCTCTATCGATATTACCTATTGTTATTATCGTTATTATTTTATCTTTGTCTAATTTAGCTCCTATAGGCGATACATTTACCAAGTCTGGATTAGGATGGCAATATTATATACTTCTTTTAGTTGGCGCTTTTGTGATGATTTTTGGTTTAACTCTATTTTCAATTGGAGCATCTAAAAGTTTAATTAAAGTTGGCGAATATATGGGTACTTCATTATCAAAACAAAAAAATCTTTGGATAGTGATTATCTTTGCTTTTTTATTAGGAGCTTTAATTACTTGCGCTGAACCTAGTATTTTAATTGTTGCTGGTCAAGTAGGTATTCCTAATTGGCTACTTATTGGCTCTATCGCAATTGGAGTTGGTATCTTTGTTGTTTTTGGTTTATTAAGAATAGTTTTTAATAAATCTTTAAAACTTTGGTACGTATTATTTTATTTGATTGTCTTCTTATTTATTTGCTTGTTACAAATAGATCCAAGGAACGCTGTTTATCTTCCTTTCATTTTTGATGCAGGTGGAGTGACAACCGGTAGTGCAACTGTTCCATTTATTCTAGCTTTAGGAGCTGGAGTTGCTATGGTTAGAGGTGGTGGAAAATCTCGTGATAGTTCCTTTGGTTTAGTTGGACTTGCTTCAATTGGTCCAATTCTTACTATGGTTATCTTAATTTTAGTTAAACCAGCAGCTTTTGAACCATATACAGTTAGTGCAACTGTTCCAGCAAGTGAATTAGATATTTTTGGTAATTTCTTACATGCATTAATTCCTAGTGGCGCTTCACATTTAGGAGCATTAATAGAAGTGCTTATGGCTTTAGCGCCTATTTTAATAATCTTCTTTATTTATGAAGCTATATTTATTAAATTGCCGGCAAAGAAAATTGGTCAATTATTTATTGGTTTTGGCTTTGCTTTTATTGGTTTATCTTTATTCTTGACGGCTGTTAGCGCTGCTATGTCTCCTATTGGATTACTAGTAGGGAAACAATTAGCAGGACAAGAAAATTATGTGATCATTATTATTGCCTTTATTATTGGTATGGTCACTATCTTGTGTGAACCTGCAGTTCATGTATTAACAACACAAATTGAGAATATAAGTGATGGTCAATTAAAGAAAAGAACAGTTTTATTAACGCTTTCTATCGGTGTTGGTTTAGCTATTTTCTTATCTGTTATTAGAACATTATATTCGTTCTCTATTATGTATATAGTGGTTCCAGGATATTTAATATCTTTATTATTAATGTTTGCTGTCCCAGATTTATATTCCGCGATTGCATTTGACTCTGGTGGAACAGCTTCTGGTCCGATGGCGGTATCCTTTGTTTTACCTTTAATTATCGGTATATATTCCGTGAGATCTGGATATACGTCTGATATTAGTTTCTATGAGACTTCTTTTGGTGTTGTGGCCTTAATTGCCTTAACACCAATTATCGCGATACAATTATTAGGTTTAATGAGTAAGTTTAAGACAATGTACGCTCTTAAAGTTATGCGTGAACAATTAACAGATTCAAGGAATAATGAAATTATTCATTTTAATTAAATATAGCTATGAAAAAAGTAAAGAAAGTAGAAACAAAGTACACTCCATTTGAAGAAAGAAATGAGTTAAAGAAACTCGTCTTTTATGTGGTGATTGTGAATTTTGGTCAAGGTGATAACATAGTCAGGATTTTAAAAGCTAATCATTCAACCGCTCAATTTATTCAAGCTGGAGAAGGGACAGCGACTAATAAAATTAGAGATATTTTAAATATCGATGACAATCGTAAAGAAGTGATATATACCTTGATTAGAGAAGATTATATTTCAGATTTACAAAAAGAATTAGAAGCTTATTTTGTTGCCAGCAAAAGAAATGCTGGGGTTGGCTTTGCAATTGATTTAGATTCATTTATGGGAGTGAAATTATATAAATTTTTCACTCAGACTGTGAGGGGATAATATGGCAGAAAAGAAAACTAATAAACACGAAGTTATCGTGGTCATTGTTAACGAAGGATATAGTGATATCATCATGGACGCTGCTAGAGAAGTAGGAGCTAGAGGTGGTACCATTCTTCACGCTAGAGGCACCGCTAATAAAGAAATGGAAAAGAAATATGGTGTTGTTATAACTCCTTCTAAAGAAATGCTTTATATCCTAGTTAATGAATCAATTAGAGACGCAGTTATGTCGGCGGTTAATAAAGTTGCAGGAATTGAAACAAAAGGACAAGGCATTGTGTTTGCCCTTCCTGTCAGTCATGTCGCCGGATTAAAATTCGAATGATTTAAATAGTTAAGAATATGTACAAAATATTATTGAAAAAATGTACATATTTTTATTTTGATATTGTACAATATATTTGAGGTAATTAATAATGCGCAGAATAACTTCAACTGAATTAAAAAATAATTTAAGTTATTATCTTGAATTATCTAGTAAAGAGGATATTTGTGTAACAAAAAATGGAAAGAGTATTGCCATTATTACCAATACAAGAGATAAAAGCTTTGCTAAATTTATGGAATTAGAAGGATGTCTTTCTGATAATTACAGCGATGAAGAATATGATGAAATTATTGGAAGGGAAATTAAGAAAAAATGCGGTTTTTAGTTGATACAAATGTGTTTTTAGATTTTTTTGTTAGGAATGATGAAAGTAGAATTGATGCTAGATTATTCTTCCAATATTGTTATCGATTAAGAAACGAAATATATGTTACATCGATGTCGATGAGAGATATCGGATATGTTGCCCAACAAAAGCTACATGACAGTAATCTTTCTAGAGATATTCAAATTAAAACTTATGATATTGTAAGTAAAATCTGTGATACAAGCGCAGACGCAGCAATTGAAGCTCTTTACTCCGAGAATAATGATTATGAGGATGAACTTCAAATAACTGCAGCAAAGGAAATACTCGCTGATGCAATTGTAACAAATGATAAAAAAGGGTTTAAGAATTGTGGAATGCATGTATTTTCAGTGAAACAAGCAAATGAACTAATGTCTAAACAGCATCCTGCTGTGATTGAATAAAAATAATATGTGGAAAAGTAATGAACTAGCCACATATTTTTTTTGATTTTACAAAATAAAGGTGTATAGTAGTGGTCTTATGAATAGAGCACTACCTCAATATACAAATAAACAAGAACTATGGAACTCAATTACACACTTACTAGGGGTAGTGTTTTCCTTTGCGGTTTTAGGGATACTAATCACCATCCAAGTTAAACATAATCTCAGTTTTAGATATATGTATCCTTTTTATATTTACTTTTTATTTATGTTTATGGTTTTTATGAATTCAACTTTATATCATTCATGCCCTCAAAATAGCAAAATACGGGTGATCTGTCGAGTTTTTGACCATTGTGGTATCTATTTATTTGTTGCTGGAACCTACACTCCAATATGTTTAAGAGCGATTTCTGATCAATCAATCTCAATCGCTTTAATTGTGATTCAGTGGTCACTTGCTATAGCTGGTTTCTTTATCACTATTTTTGGTTTAGGAAACAAGAAATGTGACTTAATTGGCTATATCATCTATATCATTCAAGGTTGGGCAGTGATATTTTTCTACCCTTTTAAGCAAGTTTTAGACTTTACTGTTTTTATCTTCATCTTTTGTGGTGGACTTGTCTATACGGTGGGAGCAATCTCATATGCAATAGGCAAGAAAAACAAATGGTTTCATGTCTATTTCCACATCTTTATTTTAGTCGCAGCGGTTATTCAATTTATTGGAATATTTAATATTCTTTGTCCATTTTTTAGTTAATTTTTAAATATATATTTAATCTAATATTTTATATGTATAAATAGGTTATTTTTGTTGACTTTTTTTTCTTATAAATGCTACACTCTTGCTCAAATATACAAATTCCGGGATTTACCCGGACTTCGTGTATACGCGCGTATAATAGGAGGTTGGAAACTATGAACGCAAAAAAGAAAACATTAATTATTACTACAACATCTGCTATGGCTTTAGGTGCCATGGGAATGGTCTTCACTCTTTCAAATAGCAAAACTCTATTTAAAGGCGTTGCATCAAACGAAATTAGTGACTCAATTATATTTTCTAGAGCAACTGGCGAATTCTATGACATCAGTGGTGATGGCAAGAAAACATGTGTATCCGGAACTACAAGTCGTGGAAACACTTACTATTTAATTTCTGAAAACGACACAAGTATTTCAGGAACTAACTATGTTTCTGACATTAACGATGGAACATTTTCTATTGCTATTGAATATATTTATTTCTCTAATGATAAAGAAGGAGAATCTTTAGCTTGCTTCCAAGGTGTTACAGGAATCAAGATTAAAACTTCAGCATCTTCTACAATGTATGTTTTATATTCAAATGATGGAATTAACTATAGCGATTCTAATTATTACGCTGTAGCTGTAAGTTCAAGCCCATCTAAAGTGGAGTTTGCATCCCCTGTTACTTACTTTAGAATTGTTAGTAACAACGGGTTCCATAAATACGTTACATCAGTGGAATTATTTTATGATTGCTCCTTGAGTGCATAATTAGGGGGATACTTTTATGAAACACAAGGGGTATTTATTTGGTATAGGTGGATTATTATCTATTGTTGCCGTAGCAGTAGCTGGATTTAACGCAACTGGCGGCATATCAATTTCATCTATTATCCATAGGCTTAATTCTAATGATCCAAGAAATTATTCTGCTACAATAAGCCGTGAGACAGGCACTCTTGTTACACGCTTATCAGATTATAATTACACAAGCACCGTTACATCAGGTGGGACTACTTTTTATTTAAGAAATGTTAATGGTACAACTATTAGTCTTGAATCTTCTTATGTTGCTATTATGCCAGGAACTACTGACTCTCCATCTAAAGATCCTGAGATAACGTTTACTACAGGAAACGCCTCCGCAACCAATGAATCTTTATTTGAATTTCAACACATTTCAAGCATTTCAATGACATCAGATAAAACATCTAGGAATCTAGACGTATATACTTCATCTGATGGCAGTTCATGGACATCAGCAGGCACAATTGCTAGTGCAGGTGGAACAAACACATCTGTTGATGGCGCTAAATACGTTAAAATCACATATTCTGGAATGTGGCCTGCATATATTAACACATTGACTATTAATTACTCTTGTTCAAATAGTCCATCGCCTGTTGTGGTGAAAACATTAAATTCTATTTCAGTAACTGGTGCAACAACAGAATACACAGTTGGAGATGAATTTGATTTTGATGGAACAGTTACTGCAACTTATAGTGATGAAAGTGTTGCGACTGTTTCCCCAACATCAGTCACTAAACCTGATATGTCTTCAGCTGGAGAAAAAACAATTACTGTTTCATACACTGAAGGCGGGATAACTAGATCAGATGAATATGTAATTAATGTATCTGAAGAGGGAGAAGACACGTTCCAATATACAATTTACTCTTATAGAGTAGAAATTGGTACTGGTGGTGTTTATCACTATTTATATTCTTTTACATTTAACCAGGACGGAACCGCTACCTATACTAGAAAAACTACTAACGGGACATTCCCTAATGGTGCTATTACAGCTTCAATGAATTTAAAATTTACAATAAATGAAAGCAATGTTATAACCTTAACGTTTGTAAATTTTGGAACGAAGCAGACAACTAGTGGTACGGGTACAACAACCAACAGTGACTATAGTAATTTAAGGATTTCATCATCTACTCCAGTCGCAAATACAACAAAGATAACTGGGAACTATGCAAATGGTGTTTTCTCTGTAACACTCTATAATTACAGCTCCCAAAACACTGATGCCACGAATTTTTCTAGATAATTAATTTTTTAATAAATATAACTTAATTAAAGAGAAGCAAAAAAAGCGATTCAGACGAACTAATTGTTTCTCTTTTATTTTACTTTAGTGTCATTTTCTAAAAATTCGTGTAAAATAAAGAGAACTTAACTTATTATATAAGGTTAAAAGTTGCTTATTTATTAACAAGGAGGTGTGTATATGAGAAAAAAGATTTCATTTATCTTATCTGTCCTTCTCTCTATGCCTTTTATTATGACCTCCTGTGGAGAGAATCCCGAACCAGTTGATCCAACCGCGTTAGACCATATTTCCATTTTAAAAGAACCAGATAAAGTTAATTATTACGTTAACGATTCTGTGAATTTTGATGGAATTGAAATAGAAGCCTATTATAAAAATAACGACCATAATCCAGTCGATATCTTTGATTGCACGATTGAAGGGGCGACCACCATATCTAAAGGTGATAGAAAAGTCACTATTACTTATGAAGGATGTTCTGATTCTTTTATGATTTATGTTCAAGAAAGAAGCTCAGTGAAATCATTAAAATCCGTGGATGTTGATGTTCTACCTACTAAAACTAACTATTTTCCAGGGGACGAATTCGATCCAACGGGAATGGTGGTAACCGCTAGATTTTCTGATGGTTCTATTCTCGATGTCAGTGAACTCGCTACGATTGAAGGAGCGGAAGATCTTTCTACTGTAGGAGTGAGAACCGTTAAAGTTAAGTACGATGGAAAATTCGATACATTTGAAATCTATGTTAGAGAACCTGAAGGTTTAGATGATTCTGTATTTGGCGATAATGATGAAGGAATAGCCTTCTCTAATCTTGTTTATGATGTTTTAGAAAACCATAATTACACGATTGATTTAGAATCCTATATCTTCTATCACACTGATGAGAGATTAAAGGCTAAATACTTCAACCTCAATAACAAAGCATATTATAACTACGATGAAGATTTAGGTCTTTATGGTGGCTTTATTTATCAAAAAGACCAAGGCTTTGTAGTCTTTAGAAAATCAGCAGAAACTGAAGCCTTATCTATTGGTAGTTTCTATACCACTTCCTTAGAACATATGGCCAGTGACATCTATGATGTCGTAATAGAAAATGTTTTAAACGCAAAATGGGTTCAAGATGAAAAAGATCATACAAAATTTATAACCACTAATTATTATTCTATCGCTACTGGATGTAACTTTACTGGTTACTCTCAAACCGCTAACTTAGAAGCTCCAGAGAGTATTATCGCAGAATATAAAGCCAATAATAAGTTTAATCTTATTGTTAACTTTGGAGTTATCTATTGGGATAGTGAAAAAGGGGAAATGGTTAATGAGCCAGGTAAATGTACTTTAAATGTCACCGTCGGTGGAGTCATTGATGAAACATTAGAGTCTTATATTGAAGATCCATCTTTTATCTTTGTCGCCCCAACTGAGTGGAGTGAGACTGATATTGAATATTTCACAACTTATTATGGTGGAGTTGTCCCTCCGTTCATTGATGGAGTGTCCTATTCAATGTATTTTGATGCGGATACAAATTATAAAGGGACATATTTATATGTCACAGATTATTCTTGTGGTGATTTAAGAGAGTCTTACCGTAATAAATTAATTGCTGCTAACTATATTCAAGTAGGTAATGATGATTGTCATTATCGCTATGTCATTGAAAAAGGATTAAGAATCATTAACTACGATGTCTATATGACTTATCACTTACCAACTGAATCATATAATGGAAGAACCTATGGTTATTATTATCCTCAAGGTGAATTCTATGTTGAATATATGGTATCCGAAACTACTTCGGTGAACACTGTTTCTAGATATAACAGATTTATTCAAGATTATGTTGGAGAAGGAGTCTTACCAGAACTATTATTTGGTGGCGAAGTAACTAGAGTTACTAACTTTGCTTATAATTCTTCTAATCCTTTATATAAGTTCTATCAAGGAACACCTACAAACTTCTATATTGATGACTATAATGTCGCTTTAGAAGATTTATCGGTATTTGCTTCTCAACTTGAAGAATACGGCTTCACTAACCGCGTTTATAACACCATTATGAATGTCTACAATTTCTTTTTAGAAGATAAAAATTCTTATGTCTCAATCACCGCGTTAGACAAGATTGATATCAATAACTATACAGGTATAGTGCAAATCAGATGTCAATTATACGCTCAAGATTTCTAGAGGGGGGGACCTATATGAAACTAAGAACACTAGTATTTACATCACTACTATCAGTTTTAGCGATCACCAGCTGCGGAGGAGATGCTCCTCAAGATCCTAATTTAGATTATATTGCCGTTACTCATTTACCGAGCAAAACGGAATATGTTATCGGAGAAGAATTTGATGCCTCTGGTTTAGAAGTTACCGCCTTCTATGATGATAGCACTTATAAAGTGGTTAGTGACTACTCTTTAAGCGGGTTTGATTCATCAGTAGTTAGAGAATCCTTACCTATCACAGTCACTTATAAAGAAAAGACAACTTCTTTTACAGTTAAAATCAAAGATGATGTTAGAGATTATTCCATTCAATATTTAGTGAATAACTCTCAAGATTTAAGTGCTTTAGATTTAGTTAATTCTACTTTACCTAGTAGTGCGAAAAATGGCGCTACTGTGTCTATTAAAGTCTCTGTTAAAGAAGAATACGATTACACAGGTTTCTTTGTTACCGGACCTAATGTGGATGATTCTTTCTACGACCAATTTGAAGAATATGATCTCACTGAAAGTGAATTCTCCTTTGTAATGCCAAAGAGTAACTTAACAGTTTATTTAGGCGCTAGAGAACACGGAGAAAAATATAACGCAACATTTGCTAGTGTAGAACACGCTAGATTTGAATACTCTGGAACTAGTAAAGAATCTAATTATCCAGGCACAACAGTGGAGTTTATAGTTGTTATAGATGACGGTTATGAATTAAGTGGACTTCCATTTATTGTTGGCGATAGCTCTATTACAATCTCTAAGAATAAAAATGATGTTTATAGTTTCACTATGCCATCTAAAAATGTCTCTATTAGTGCAACTATAGTAGAAAGACAAGCCGATACTTATAAATGTACTTTAGATAATGTCGCTCACGTCACATTAAGTAAACATTATTCCGTTGAAGATTTAGACCATTTAGTGGAAAACCAAGTTGTAGTTATCGTTGTTACTCCTGAAGCTGGGTATGAACTTGATGGTAAACCATTTATCGTTGGTGATGCCTCTATTATAGTTACTAAGAGTGATACCGCTCAAAATGGTTGGGTATTTGTGATGCCTGCTAAAGACATCACTTTCTCTGTTAATGTGAAATCATCTTCAACTACTAAATACACAGTTAGCTTTGCTAATGTCGCTCATGCCACTATGAATTTTTCAGGAACTAGTGAATCTCAATACGCTCCAGGAAGTTCTGTTAAATTCTATATTAGAGTTGATGAAGGCTATCAATTAGTGGGTACCCCATTCTTAGTGAACGATTCCACTCCAGTGAGTCAAGTTTCTGGAACAGTTTATTCATTTGTTATGCCTGAAAAGGATGTTGCTATCAGTGCTAATGTTACTGAAGTAGCTTCTGAAACCTATAAATTAACAATTGATGATGTTTCTAATGCCTATATTGCTGAAGCAACAGGATCACTTGATTTAAATAATGTTCAAACTGGTTCTTTAGTCACAATTATTGTTTCCCCTAATAGTGGATATAAATTAAATGGTCTTCCATTTATCGTGGAAGATAGTTCTATTGTCGTCTCTATTAACCCAGACGTTTCTAATGGTTATAGATTTACAATGCCTGCTAAAGACGTCACTTTCTCCGCTTCAATTACAGCCTTAGGGAAATACACTGTGACATTCGCGGAAGTCCAATATGTGACATTTACTAAACACGCTGCTAGTGAAAACCCATGCACTGCCGAAGATCCATTTATGTTCACAATCGCTACTGTGGATGGAGTGACCGCTGGCACACCATATGTTGTTGAAGATAGTTCAATTAAAATTAGTAAGGATAGTTTTGGTGTTTATTTCTTCACAATGCCTGAGATGAATATCACTATTACAGTGACTACTTCTGGCGCTCCTAAAGTATTAGATCATATTAGCGTCCAAGGAACTCCAAAAACTGAATATAAACTTAATGAAACTCTTGAACCTCCAACTGTTTATGCCTTCTATTCTATTGGCGGAGGCACCCCAAGCGAATATGAAGAAGTTCCTGCTAGTAAATTAACTTTTAGTGGCTATAATATGGCTATTGAAGGTGAATATACAGTTACTATTTCTTATACCAAGAGCGGAGTGACTAAAACCACATCATACAACATTACCGTTAGTGGTAGCGTTCCTGCTACATCAGTAGTAACTAATACCCCATATGAATGTAATATTTATGGAACAAGTGGAAATGTTGTCCAAAAGTATAGATTTGTATTTGGTGATGATGGAACTGGATATTATGAAAGAGTGTACTATACTCAAGCAGTTGGACCATATGTTGTTCACTTCACTTACACAATTGTTGAAAACATTTTAAAAGCAACGTTCTCTAGTTATGACACAGACGTTAATATGTCTAAATTCGCAAACGGTTATAGAATCTTCGCTGATGGCTATTTAGATTATCAATCAATTAATATCAGTCTTTACCAAGGCTCTGTTGCTGCTAACTTATTAACTGTAACCTATGAAGCAGGCGCTCAAGTTGTTAAAAAGGCAACTACACCAACAGTCTTTAATTTAGCAACAGCATAATTATTAACATAACTTACAAGGAGTGAAGAAAATCACTCCTTTTCATATATTTTTAAAGGTCTATAATATTAGTGATGAAATCTAAGAAATTTATTTCTTTATCGCTGTTATGTGCTTTTGCTATTGGTGGGGTTGTTAGTTCGTTTTCTTTTAAACAAGCAAAGACATCTACACCTGTTCTAGCGGACGCTCCAGAGAATTATTATGCTTCAATTGATGATTCAATGACTGGTAATACTCTTTTAAACAAGTTAAAGTCTATTATCAACTCAAGTGGAGTATCTGTCGATTATGATTGGTCCAGATACGAAGCTGCCGATGAGGATCCTAATAATTCTTCAAACGTGATTTTGATATATGCCAGAAATTCTGTGAAAAAGACCGAACATGTTCATGGAAGTATTGGCTGGAATAGAGAACATACATTCCCTGCTAGTAAGTTATCTAATCCAAAAGCCGAAAAAGATAATCATATTATTTTCGCTAGTGATAACAAAGTTAATGGTGCAAGAAGTAATATAAAAATGGGTGTTGTTACCGGTGGTAGTGTTGTAAATGACTATAACGGAAAACCAACAACATGTAGAAAGACATCAGATTTATTTGACCCTCATAATGTCGCAAGAGGAATTGTTGCTAGAACCACAATGTATGCGGCTGCAATGTATGGTTATGATCCAGAAGATAATTTTGAGAGTATCGAAACAATGCTTAGATGGCATTTAGAATATCAACCAGACTCTAATGATATGAGAAGAAATGATGTTGTTTATAGTAATCAGCATAATAGAAATCCATTCGTAGACCATCCAGAATATGCGTGTCGTATCTGGGGTAATGAAAGTGCAACCACAAAACAAATTTGTGGAGAAGTTGTTAAAGGCATTACCATTTCGGATGAATCCCTTTCTTTAGAAGTCGACTCAGAAGCTACTATTTCCGCGACAAGTTCTGATGGTTCTTCTATTACATGGGAGAATAATAATCCGGATGTGATAAGTTTAAGCGCCACAACATCTAGGTCAGATTCTCCGATTATTATTACTGCTTTACAAGAAGGGAATGCGTCTCTTACTGCAACCGCAGTTATTGATGATGAAATTTATTCCGCAACTTGTGAAGTAACTGTTAACGCTAAACCAGTTAAAGAATTATCTTCTATTACCTTATCTGGAAGCTATAAAACTAATTTTGAATTAGGCGATACCTTCACTAGTGAAGGATTAGTGGTTACTGCTAATTATACTATTGGGGATAGTAAAATATTATCTAACACAGTATATACTTTAACTGAGCCAGACATGACTTCTACCGGTACTAAAAAAGTTAATATTTCATATACAGAAGACGAGATTACTAAAACTGCTTCATATAATATTGTAGTTAGTGATCCAGTGATTCATGTTGTTTCTATTTCTTTAGATAAAGAAACCTTAGAACTAAAGCTCAATGAACAAGTTCGACTAACAGCCACTATATTACCTGAAAACGCAGATAATAAAGAAGTAGTGTGGTCATCAAGTAATGAAAGTGTTGCTACTGTTTCATTCCTAGGTTTAGTAAGTGCGAAAAGTGTAGGTGAAGCTACAATTACTGTAAAAACAGTAGATGGTGGACTTACCGCAACTTGTAAAGTAAAAGTTGTCGCTCCTCAACCTGCTGGAGGAGGCTGTGGAGGTAGTGTAGAAGCTACCAGTATTATTTTAAGTACTTTAAGTGTGCTCGGAATTGGATTATTATTAATTAAACGAAAGTTTAGTAAATAAATTCATTAAGGAGAAAAACTATTATGGGATTATTTAGTAAAAAAGCTAAACCAGAAAAGAAACCAGCGGTGAAACAAGCAGTACCTGATAAGAAAAAAGAAGCTGCTAAAAAGAAAGAAGCTCCAAAGAAAGCTCCTGCTAAAAAAGCACCAGCCAAAAAAGAGCCGGTTAAAAAGGCACCTGCTAAGAAAGCTGAACCAGCAAAGAAAGAAGCAACTAGAACCTATCACGTCGTTAAAAGAAGTGATGGCAAATGGGAAGTGAAGTTTGCTGGCGGACAAAAGGCTATTAAATTATTTGACACCCAAAAAGAAGCCCTTGAATACTCCAAAGTCATGGCTAAAAACCAAGGTGGCAGTATGTTAGTTCATAACTCCAAAGGGGCAAATAAAGGCCGTATTAAAAGCAAGAAATAAATAAGCCTAAAATATTAAAAGAGACGCAGTGCTGCGTCTCTTTTTCATTTCTATTCGTTTTCTTGTGCTCTTTTTACGTGAGCTTCATACTTCTTTCTTTCTGCAGTATTTAAGATCTTTTTACGCATA
This sequence comes from Bacilli bacterium, assembly GCA_017447165.1. Classification (GTDB taxonomy): domain Bacteria; phylum Bacillota_I; class Bacilli_A; order RFN20; family CAG-826; genus UBA2450. Next base: position 220,037 of record JAFSOD010000004.1, on the reverse strand, counting down.
CGAAATGTAGTAGGAGTAATCTCAACGAGCTCATCACTATTGATGTAGTCTAGACAAGCTTCTAAAGACATCTTTCTTGGGGACTTTAAGACCACTGTATTGTCTTTATTAGAGCTTCTAACATTAGTGAGATTTTTCTTTTGAGTGACGTTGACCGCTAAATCAAAGTCATAACGATGTTCACCCACAATCATACCTTCATAAACTTCAGTTCCAGGAAGAATGAACATTGTTCCTCTTTCTTCGGTATGCTCAATGGCGTATGGAGTGGCTTGTCCAGCTTCTACAGAAACTAATACACCGATATTTCTTTCTCCAATAGAGGAGGTTTGTACTGGTCTATATTCTTTATAAGTGTGAGAGAGAATGCCGTACCCTTTAGTTAAGGTCATAAAGTTAGTCATATAACCTAATAAACCTCTTGAAGGGATAACATATCTTAAGATAGTGACTGTTTCTTTCGCGTCCATATTCACTAATTCACCACTTCTTTCTCCGATCGTGGTCATGATATCTCCAACATATTCATTAGGGACATCAATTAATAAGTCTTCATATGGTTCACATTTCACCCCGTTTATTTCTTTGATAATGACTTGAGGCTTACTGACTTCGAGTTCAAAACCCTCTCTTCTCATATTTTCTATTAAAATAGAAAGATGGAGTTCGCCTCTACCAGAAACAATCCAAGATTCGGTATTTGGAATTCTTTCCACTCTTAAAGCGACGTCTCTTTGTGTTTCTCTATATAATCTTTCTTCAATTTTTCTCGCGGTTAATAGTTTTCCATCTTTTCCGGAAAAAGGAGATGAGTTTGTACCGAATGTCATTTGTAAGGTTGGCTCATCAAGTCTAATAAGTGGAAGTGGATCAACATTGTTGAATGCACAAATAGTTTCTCCAACGTTAATATCCGCAAGTCCCGCTACAGCGACAATATCTCCAGCGCTTGCTTCATTAACTTCTAATCTTTTTAATCCTTGAAAGCCAAAGAGTTTTAATACTCTAAAGTTAGTAGTGCTGCCATCTAATCTAGATACTGTGCAGTTATCATTAACGTGGATAGTGCCCCTTTTAATAGTGCCAATACCAATTCTGCCAACAAAGTCGTTATAGTCGAGTAAAGCAACTTGCATTTGAAGTGGCCCATTAGCATCAGTTTTAGGAGCAGGGATTTCATCAATAATAGTTTGAAGTACTGCATCCATACCTTCGACTTGGCTAGCAGGATCACTATCTAAAGAACTTGTACCTTTTAAAGCAGAAGCATAGACAGTTTTGAATTCTAAGAATTCATCGGGAGCGCCTAATTCAATAAATAAAGTTAAAACTTCATCTAAGGTTTGTTCGATATTGATGTTTGCTCTATCGATTTTGTTAATAACAACGATAGGTTTTACATGGGCTTCTAATGCTTTCTTTAAAACGAATCTGGTTTGAGGCATGGTACCTTCAAAAGCATCGACTAAAAGTAAACAGCCATCGACCATATTCATAATACGTTCAACTTCACCGCCAAAATCAGCGTGACCTGGAGTGTCTAAAATATTAATCTTAGTGCCTTTATAAACAATAGAGGTGGTCTTTGCTAAAATGGTAATACCTCTTTCTCTTTCAATATCGTTAGAGTCCATCGCTCTATCAGATAATTCTTCATTACTTCTAAATGTTTCGGAGGATTTTAAAAGTTGGTCGACTAAGGTAGTTTTCCCGTGGTCAACGTGAGCGATGATTGCGATGTTCCTTAATTCCATAATTATTCCTCCTAATTACAAAAAATCTTTTCAATAATAGAAAAGACTTTCGCTAATTTCAAGAATAATTATTATTTAATAATATCTTTCATGTGATTTTTTCTTACTTTGAAGGTATCAGAAACAAAATCAATCGCATCTTTTTTACTTAACCCTTTAGTGACTAAAGAATTAACTAATTCAATAACTTTCTCATCATTTAAAGAATCAGATTCTTCTTTATTTCCTTCAACAATAATGACCATTTCACCTTTTAAGGTGGATTCTTCTAAACTTGTTAATTCGGATAGATTGCCAATGATGTTTTCTTCATTAATTTTGGTGAGTTCTCTTTGTAGAGACACTTTTCTATCCCCTAATACTTCTAAAAGAAGTTTTAAGGTCTTCATTATTCTATGAGGTGATTCATAGAAGATAAGTGTTTCAGATTTTACTTTTAATGATTCCAATTCTTTTTTGGCTTCATTTTCTTTAGCAGATAAGAAGCCGTGGAAATAGAAGTGAGTAGTGTCTAATCCTGATCTCACTAAAGCGTTAATAAAAGCAGAACTACCAGAAATAGTGGACACTGCGATATCATTTTCTAAACAAAGTTTAGTTAAGATATATCCTGGATCGGAGATTCCTGGATATCCGGCGTCTGACATATAGGCAATTTTTTTACCAGCTTTTATTTGATTAATGAGATTTAAACTAGCCTCAACTTCGTTATGTTCTCTCAAAGAGACTAGTGGCTTTTTAATATTAAACTTATGAAGGAGGTCACCAGTATTTCTAGTATCTTCCGCGGCAATTAAATCCATTTCATTTATCACTTCAAGAGCACGAGGAGAAAACTCTCCCAAGTTCCCTATAGGAGTGGCGATTAAATATAAAAGATTATGAGAGTTATCAAAAGATTTAATTCTCTTCATTTTTATTGTCGTTTCTTCTTAAGCGATAATGGGTTTGTTCAAAGAATTCTTTTAAGGATAACACTTTAGTGTCTTCTTCGTTATCAATTCTTACAGTTTTAGAGATAACATTGATGCTTGTAACTTCATATTGTACTTTATCGATAAAGACTTTGGCGCCTAGTTCTGGGAATTCTTTCTTTAAGTCAGTGTAGGCATCATCTTCATATTTTAAGCAGCACATTAATTTACCACATTGACCAGAGAGTTTTGGAATGTTTATTGCAAGCATTTGATTCTTTGCTCTGTTGATGGAAATATTATCAAATTCAGTAGTAAAGCTAGCACAGCAAAGTGGAAGCCCACATAAGCCTATTCCACCGATCATTTTTGCCTTGTCTCTAGAACCAATTTGACGTAGTTCAATACGGGTATGAAGTCGACTTGCTAGAGCCTTTAAAAGTTCACGGAAATCCACTCTTTCATCAGCGACATAAGTGAAGATAACTTTGCTCTTATCTAGGGTGTATTGACACGATAATGGATTCATGTCCAAATTAGCCTTTTTTACCTCATTTCTACAAATTTCTAGTGCAATTTCCGCATCTTTTAGATTAATTTCGTGTAATTTTAAGTCTGTATCAGTAGCTTTTCGTAATACTGGTTTAAGCTCTAATTGAGAGTGATATTCTTCAATAGAAATAGGCTTAACTTGGACTTCTCCAAGCTCTGGTCCGTGGGTAGTCTCTACAACCACTTTATCACCAATTTTAAGGTCTAAATTTTTAACTCCAAAAAAGTAACAATGATTCGCATAAACGAACTTAATTCCAACATAGCAATCGAATGTATTTTCCATAATGTTTATTCCTTTACGATATATAAGATAATGTGATCAATTTGTAGTGATATATTAAGATTCATATTCACCAGATTTCTTTGTTTTAAAATCTCCGCTAGAGATTGTTCAATATGTGGAAGCTTATTAACTAAGCTAGACAATATTGTAGCATAACTCTTTAAATAGATATCTCTATTACATTTAAGATTAAGTAAATCCTCAAAGATTTCACTTAGCAAGTCTACAAAGAATCTCATTTCTTCTTTTGTTTTGATTAAAGGGATGATTTCTTTTTGAACATAGAATGTAGCGTCTTTATCACTTCCATTTTCTAAAGTTTCAAGTAATCCTTTAATCGCTTTTTTAGAAATGAAATAATTTTCGCTTTCTTCTTTATCCTTCAAGAAATCAAAAATTAGTTCACTGTCATTGTAAAAATAAGATAATAGCTCAGCGTCTTCTTGCTCTATTGATAAGTCAATAGCCTCATCTATAATGGTTTGTCTATCAATACTTTTTAGATTTAGAGTTTGACATCTAGAAATGATAGTTGGTAACACATTGTTTAAATTGTTAGTGGTTAAGAAGGCATATACTTCTCCTTCTGGCTCTTCTAAAAACTTAAGGATAGAGTTAACGGCCTCTAAAGTCATATTCTCCACTAAATGGACAACATAAATCATAATGCCCTTTGTTTCAAAAGCAGTCTTTTCAAATCTAGATTCAATATTTAAGACATCTTCTTTTTTGATAGTGCCCTTACTACCATCTAAAATCATCACATCTGGATAGTTATCGCTTTCAATTCTTAAACAGGTGATGCAGTTAGAGCACGCAAGTGGACTCGGATCATCGCATAAAATTGATTTTGCTAAGAATGTGGCGGTCTCTAATAAAGGAGTGCCAGGATTACCCACTAATAAATAGGCATGAGAAAGACTTTTATTCTTAAGTGAATTTGTAAATGTTTGATAAATGATTGGTTGTCTATTCTTTAGATAATTATCTATTTGCATAATCTCGATAAGATTGCTTCTAAAGTAGCTAAAGCTACTTCTTCTCTGCTCTTAGAAGCATCTATAATGACATATCTTTCTGGATAACGCTTTGCTAAATCCAAGAAAGTGTTTCTAACTTTGTGGTGGAATTCTAGTTTTTCTAAATCTAAACGGTTAACTTCTCTAGATGCATTAGCGGCAATTCTTTTTAAGCCTTCTTCTGGAGTGATATCAAATAACAAAGTTAAATCTGGGAAGGTATTTTCAGTAGCGAACATATTAACATTTAAAATGTTATCAATGCCTAAACCTCTAGCTCCACCTTGATAGGCTAAAGAGGAATCTAAATAACGATCACAAATGACGATTTTTCCTTCTTTTAAAGCTGGCCACACTTTTTCTACTAAATGTTGTCTTCTACTAGCAGCGTAAAGTAAAGCCTCAGTTCTAGGATCCATCTTAGTGTTTTCTTTATCTAAGATAACATTTCGAATTTGTTCGGCAATAGGAGTGCCACCTGGCTCTCTAGTTCTAACGATTTGATAGCCTCTGGCTTCAAGTTCTTTAACAGCAGCTTCAACAGCGGTGGTTTTTCCGCTACCTTCAGGTCCTTCTAATGTGATAAACATACAATGTCCTCCTAGATTTTGTGTCTTCCTTCTAGGGCTTTAGATAAAGTGAGAGGGTCGACATAGTCGAGATTACCTCCCATTTGTAAACCATAGGCTAGACGAGTAACTTTTATTTCGTATTTTTCTAATAGTTTATTTAGATAACCGGATGTGGTTTCTCCATCTATTGTAGGATTAGTGGCTAGAATAATTTCTTTGATATTACCTTCATCTAATCTTCTAAATAAAGATTCAAGGTTTAAGTTAGAAACATCTAATCCTTTAGATAAAGAGATTTCCCCGTTAAGAACGTGATATAAACCGTTATAGGCACGAGACTTTTCAAGTGACATCACGTCTTTTGGGTAAGAGACAATCATTAAGGAAGTTTGATCCCTAGTTGAATCATCACAAATATAGCAGCCATCAATATCAGATATCATTCCGCATATTGGACAGAAGTGGATTTTCTCTTTTAGAGAACTAATAGCTTTAGCAATATCTTTTAGTTCTTCGTCTGGGAAATCTAAAAGAGCGTACGCCATACGTTCAGCGCTTTTCTTTCCAACTCCTGGAAGTTTAGAAAGTTGTTCTTGAAGTGCTTCTAATGATTTTAAATTCTCCATTAGAAACCTAATCCTCCAGATTTTCCAGCAATCTTTTCATCTATCTCGGCGGCTAATTCATCAATTTGAGAGAATAATTCGTTTAAGCCGTCTCTAATTAATTCTTCAACCATCTCTTTATTATCAAGTTCATAGCCATCTTCTTCAATTTCAATAGAAACGATTTCTTTGGAGCCTAGAACAGTGATATTTACTAGGCCTGCTTTATTAACTTTAAATTCTTTGGCCTCTAATTCAGCATGAGCTTTTTGAAGTTCTCTTTGGGCTTTTTGCATTTGCATGACCATTTGTTGCATTGGATTCATATTATTCTCCTATAAATTCTAAATTCACATCTTTTGCCTTTGGCAATTTGCCAATTTGTAAAAGATTCATATATAAAGCTTGTAAGTCGATTGATTGATTTCTACTAACAGCGTAGATAAACATATGTTTACCGAAAATATGATTAATAACTGTTTGTAATTCAGATTGGATATCTTTTGCGTTCACCTTCTCGGCAAGTTCAGCTAACGGGTATTCTAAGATTAAAACTTTTGGTGAGGCCACTAAAGGACGTCCATCAATTAATAAAGTCGCTGCTTTACCATATATTTCATGGGTGGAGATTCTCTTAATATTCTTCCAGCCATCAACAAGTTCGGATTTAATTTCTTTTTTGGAGATTGCCATGACTTGAACCATGAGCTCATCACTAATGGCGAAGTTATCTTCTTGCTCTGCATCTTTTAAATAAATAACACTATCAACTGGGGTGATATTATCGGAAAAAACACGTGCTGCTGTAGGGTTTTCGATAATTTCTTCAATGACTTTTTCTTCAATTTTTGGTTCTTCAACCTTAACTTCGACAGGTTTCTCAATGACTGGTTTAGGCTCTTCTTTAACGACTACCTTTTCTACTGGTTTTGGAGTCTCAACGACTACCTTTTTAGGAGCGGAGTCATCTAAGGAAGTGAGTTTAATTAAAGTAATCTCAAATAAAGGATTGATGGAGGTGACATTCTTATAGTCTTTAATCGCACCTAAAAGGATATCGATCATCTTTAAAGCTTGTTCATTAGAGATATACTTCGCTAAATCAGAGGCTTCTTCCTCTTTTAAGGATTCAAGATAGTTGCCGATATTTGAAGAGTTATAAATCACTATATCTTTTAAGATAGATAATAAGTCCTCGGTTAATCGTTTGATATCTGTTCCTTTAGTAACGTAGTTATTAAGTCTAGAAAGGACATCGCTCATATCGTGACTAACGATAGATTTTAAAAGTTTGATCTTTTCTTCTTTTGATTCAAGAGCAAAGATATTTAAAACATCTTCTACGATTAACCTATTGTTAGAATATGCGAGAACTTTTTCTAAAATGCTCAAAGCATCTCTCATTCCACCATCCGCTAAAGAGACGATAAGTTCGACTGCGTCTTCTACGTACTCAACGTTTTCATTAAGCAAGATAGCCTTAAGCCTTTCTTTAATATCGACTTCACTTACTTTTGTAAAGTCATATCTTTGACATCTAGATAGAATAGTTGGAAGAATCTTATGAGGTTCAGTGGTCGCTAAAATGAAGATTACGTGTTCTGGTGGTTCTTCTAATGTTTTAAGTAAAGCGTTAAAAGCTCCTGCGGATAACATATGAACTTCATCGATGATATATACTTTGTATCTACCAAGGATAGTGCCATATTTGACTTTATCAATTAACTCTCTAATTTCGTCAACGCCGTTATTACTAGCTGCGTCAAGTTCTAATACATCAGGATGATTGCCTTCAATAATAGAGACACAGTTTTTACATTCGTTACATTGATGACCAATGCCTTCTTCACAATTAAGAGCTTTAGCGAAGAGCTTCGCCATTGTGGTTTTACCAGTTCCTCTAGGACCAGCAAATAAATATGCATGAGCGATCTTTCCAGTTGCTAATGCATTTTTTAAAGTTTTAACAATATGTTCTTGTCCAGCAACTTCGTCAAATGTTTGAGGACGATATGTTCTATATAATGCTTTATATGCCATAAGATAAATTACCTTTTTCTAGTATAACTTAATAATGTTTGAGTTTGAAGAATTAATATAAATATTAAGTATCTTTGTGTTTTTCAAATAGTGTGCTACAATAACTCGCGGTAAAGAAAATTATGGAAGAAAGCATGTTTCAAAGACTAAACGTTGCTAGTAAACGTTTAGAAGAAATTGATCAAGAATTATTAGATGAAAACACGATGAAAGACATTCGTCATTTTCGTGATATTTCTAAAGAAAGAGCGAACTTAGAACCTCAAGTTGAAGCTTTTAATAGATATAAGAAAAACTTAGAAGAGCTTGAAGGTGCTTATGAGATGTCAAATGATTCTGACCCAGAATTATCAGAAATGGGTAAAGAAGAAGTTAAAAGACTCACCAAAGAAAACGAACAAATCGAAGAAGAATTAAAAATCATGCTCATCCCTAAAGATCCTAACGATGATAAAAACATCATTGTGGAAATTAGAGGGGCTGCTGGAGGAGATGAGGCCAATATCTTTGCTGGTGACTTATTTAGAATGTATACAAGATATGCTGAATCTCAAGGCTGGAAGATTCAAATGTTAGATGAATATCCTTCTGAGGCTGGTGGATTTTCTCAAGTATCTTTTATGATTAAAGGTAAAATGGTGTACTCCAAACTTAAATTTGAAAGTGGAGCGCATCGTGTACAAAGAGTTCCTAGAACTGAGGCTAGTGGACGTATCCATACCTCGACCGCAACTGTTTTAGTAATGCCTGAAGCTGAAGAAATCGATGTCGAAATCAATCCAAATGATTTACAAGTTGATACTTATCACTCTCAAGGGGCTGGAGGACAAAACGTTAACAAAACTGAATCTGCTGTCCGTATTACCCATATTCCTACTGGAATTGTAGTTGCTTGCCAAACCGAAAAATCTCAAATTCAAAATAGAGAAATCGCTATGCAAATGTTAAGAGCGAAGATGTATTCCACTATGCTTGAAAAGCAACAAGAAGAAATTGGTAACGAAAGAAGATTAAAAATCGGTACTGGTGAAAGAAGTGAAAAGATTAGAACTTATAATTATCCGCAAAACCGTGTTACTGATCATAGAATAGGATTTACTATCCAACAACTCGATAGAGTAATGGAGGGTGAACTTGATTCGATCGTTGAAGCATTGATACATTACGATCAATCTTTAAAATTGGCTGGTGAGAATTAATGACTTACCGCGAGAAGTTTTTTGAACTTAAAAAATTAGATAATCAATATCTCAACCAAACATCTATTAAATCCCTATTAATTGATAATGGTGGATTTGTAGATTTTTTTGATTTACTTAAACATTTTGATGAACAACTTAAAGATGAGAATAAGCTTAATTATCAACTCGATAGATTAACCTCAGGAGAGCCACTTCAATATATCTTAGGATATGCTTATTTTGTTAATAGTAATTATATAGTTAGCCCTGATGTTTTAATCCCTCGTCAAGAGACAGAACAACTCGCAGTTACCACGATGACAAAGATTGTAAAGCTATTTGGAAAAGATCCTAAAATTAAGATCGTGGATATTGGTACTGGCTCTGGAATTTTAGGAATCTATTTAAAAGAATATTTTCTAGAAAGCACCGTAATTTGCGCTGATATTTCGTCAAAAGCGCTAGATATTGCTAAAATTAACGCGAAAGAACATCATATTGAAATCGATTTTAGAGAAGGTGATATGTTAAAACCAATATCTAATGAATCTGATATATCTGTAATTGTCTCAAACCCTCCATATATTAGAAGTAAAGATACTGTGGCAGAACAGACTTTAAAGTATGAACCACATCTTGCTTTATTTGCAGATCCTGCTATTAAATTCTATAAAGAGATATTAACCTCTATTGATAGGCAGTTATTAAACGATAACAAGTTTTTAATTGCCTTTGAAATCGGGGAAGATATGGAAGAAGAATTAACTGATTTATTAGAGAAGAATTATAGTGGTCTGCTATATAGTTTTGATAAAGATATGTATGGAAAGACTAGATTCTTATATATTATTAATAACAAGGAATTAACTGATGCACTCAACTAAGGAATTTGAACTCGCTAAAAAGGCTCTTGATGAATCTAAAGTCATCGCTTTTCCTACTGAAACAGTTATGGGCTTAGGAGTTTATTATAACGACTTTACTGCCTACAAACTTTTAAACGAAATTAAAGGACGTCCAGAAGATAAACCTTATACTTTAATGTTAGGTTCAGTTGATGATATCCAAGAGTATGCATATGTGTCTGAAAGAGAGTTAAAAGTTATTAAAGCTTTTATGCCTGGAGCAATTACTGTTTTACTTAAAAGTAGAGGTAACGTTCCTACTTATGTCACTCATGATACAGGTGTAATTGGAATTAGAGTTCCTGATATTAAACTAGTTCAAGACTTAATTCAATTTGTGGGTTCTCCTTTATTAGTTCCTTCCGCAAATAAAAGTGGATGTAAACCTGCGCTTACTTCGTATGAAGTAAAAGAGATATTTAATGATGAACTAGGTTATATACTTGAAGGATTTGCTTTAGGTGGAGTTCCTTCAACAATAGTTGACCTTACTGGAGAACAAGTTAAAATTGTTAGAGAGGGACCTATATCTTTAAAAAATATTGAGAAAGTCTTATAGGAGGTATCAATATGAAAATTGCAGTTGGTAGTGATCATGGCGGATTAGAATATAAAAACGCGATCGCAGAACATTTAAAAGAATTAGGACATGAAGTAATTGATGTTGGTACTTATTCTTTAGATAGTTGCCATTATCCTTTATATGGCGCTGAAGTAGCTAGAAAAGTAGCTTCTAAAAAATGTCAATTTGGTGTTGTTGTCTGCACTAGTGGAGAGGGTATCTCTATTGCGGCTAATAAAATCAAAGGCGTTAGATGCGGTATTGCCTATAACGATGAAGTTGCTAGATTAATGAGACAACATAATGACGCAAACGTTATCTCCTTTGGTCAAAAATTTATGGCTTTAGAAGATGTTCTTAGAAGAGTGGATATCTTCCTTAACACTGAATTTGAAGGTGGTAGACACTTAACTCGTGTTGAGATGATTAACGACTTAGAAAAATAATCTAAAAAATATTTAATACATAAAGGCCTATAGGCCTTTTTTTAATACCTATAAAGATTTATTAAACTTTTTTTCACAAAAAAATGAAGAAAGCCACTCTATATATAATGTAGGGAGTTTTTTATCAATTATAAAAGGAGAAAACCTATAAAAAAATAAAGGCCGCCCTGATCTACAAGAAATAAATACATAACATAAAGGAGAAAAAATGAAACAAAAACAAAAAATAGTTCTTTCAGGAGGCACTTCAGAATTTATTTAAAAAACAACCACCCAGCAAATATCGTTGATGAAGAAGGAAATGTTTTCGTTTTTCATAGAGTAACATTCATATTCTAAGAAAGCACCTATTCATCTTTCATATGAACTGTCTCCAGAGCAGAAAGAACTATCAGATAAGTTAGTGGAGAACTATAAGAAGGGAATTGATAGATTATTTTTGCGGTATGTGAATCGCTAAAGATACTAAAAACATAACAAGAAAGGAGGAAAATATGAGTAAAAAGAAAAGAAAACACAAGATAACACTTGAAATCGGCAAGTTTTATCGTGTTTTAGATGGTAGCCCAGGTGGACATCCTGGACAAATTTTTAAAATTGATAATGAAGATAAAGCTTTCTATGCAATTATCACTGGATCAATGACCAAAGAAGAATTTGATCGTCTAGGTTTAAGAAAAGGATATTACAAATTAAAACATGCAACCGATAGTAACGTTGAAATATCGCTAATAAAGAAAAGACCTTTTATAGGAGATAGAAATGATTACGGAGAAAAAGAATATCCAGATATGTCGTTTAGCATCCAAGATATGTATTTAATTATTAAAGTACAAAAAGGTAATCCTATTTACGGTTCTTATTATAAAAAACGCAAAAAAATAAAAAAGCCCCGTTAATGGAGCTGCGTAGTTACCTACGAGTCGGCATCAAACTTGTGATGACCACGACCATGACATTATTAAATCAAATTTAAGGAGATGATGCAATATCGAAACATATAAATGCCCAGTTTGTGGAAACATTGGTATTCATTCAATAGGATACCTAAACGGCAAACATTACTCCCGAAGATGTATCTATTTTAAGGGTTAAGCAGTGGAACATAAGCCTTCATATCGTAAGGCCCCAATTCACTTATCGTATGAGTTGTCCCCCTGAGCAGAAAGAACTATCGGATAAGTTAGTGGAGAACTATAAGAAAGGGATAGATAATTTAGTTTATGCGATATAAGGATCACCAAAGACTTGAAAACCATAACAAAAAGGAGGTGTCAAATGAGCAAAAAATTCAAATTCTATAAAAACAGAAAAACAAAAAATCATCCAAGCATAGAAGTAGATTCAAACGGAACTATTTGGATTAATTTAGAAGTAACTTCAAGCCCCACTAAGAAGAACAGATATATTGAGCTTAAAGTAAATCCGAATCCAAAAAGAAATGATAAAGCATATGTTAGAAAGTATTTAAGAAAGGATCCAATTAAAACAAGAGGTCAACTTTTGGAAAAATTCAACCTATCAGAAGATGATTTAATTGAAATTGAAAACTATTTAAACAACAAAAAAAGTTAGTGTAAAACCTACTAAACTTGGGCTTTGGTCGGATTAACCGATAGCACTAACTACAAATATTAAAACAAAATTAAGGAGGTAACGCAATATAGAAACTTATAAATGCCCAATATATGGCAAATATTATAAAACCGTAAAAATAAAAAGCCCCGTTAATGGAGCTACACAGCTTCCTGTGGGCCGGCATCAAACTAGTGATGACCACGACTATGGCTATTTTAAATCAAAAGAAAGGTGATAATTCAATATGGAACCTTATAAATGTCCTGTATGTGGTAACACTGATATTCATTCAATTGGTATGTTGAACGGCAAACTTTATTGCCGTAGGTGTATCTCTTTTAAAGGTGAAGAAGTGGAACACAAAACATCATACCCTAAAAAGGCGCCTATTCATTTAGAGTACGAACTGTTTCCAGAGCAAAAAGTACTATCGGATAAGTTAGTTGAGAATTACAAAAAAGGCTTAGATAGTCTTGTTTTTGCCGTATGTGGATCACCAAAAACAACAAATCCATAACATAGAAAGGAATTGATACATGAATAAATATAAAATATTTAAAAACAAAAGAACTAAATACCACCCATCAATAGAAATCAGTGTTCTAGAAGATGGAACATGGGAAAATATCGAAATAACTGATAGTCCAACTGTAACTGGAAATTATGAAGAATTTGATGTAAATCCAAATCCCAATTCAGACAAGAAATCTTATTTCAGAAAGTATATAAGAAAAGATAAACTCCGACATAGAGGACAAGAACTTAAAAAGTATCGTTTAGTAGTTTCCGATGAAATAAAAATAGATGTATATGTTTCACTAATTAAAGAGCAAAGAAAAAATGGTGGAAAGCTAACGAATGAAGCTTTAACCCAGAAAGGGCGCACACCATCTACCAGTATTAAATCAAAACATAAAAAGAAAGGCAAGAAAAATGGATAACCAGCTTTCATTTACTTGTCCAGTTTGTGGCAACACTGATATTCATTCTATTGGCTATCTAAACGGCAAACCTTATTGTCGTAGATGCATCTCTTTTCGAGGCGAAGAAGTAGAACATAAACCATCTTACCCAAAGAAAGCACCTATTCATCTTGAATATGAGTTGTCTCCAGAGCAAAAAGAATTATCAGATAGGCTGGTAGAGAATTATAAAAAAGGAATTGATAGTTTAGTTTTTGCCGTATGTGGATCCCCAAAAACACGAAATACATAACAGAAAGGAGGAAATATGAGTAAGAAAAAGATTTATAACAAACATTTAGAAAAAGGAAAATTTTATATAGTAAACAAACACCCTGGTTTAATTGTTTTAAAGAATGATAAAAAGAACATTTATATTGCTGTTATCACAGGAACATCTCAACATAGACATCAGACAAAACTAAAACATCCTACCGAAAATAAAGTTAAGGCTTAGTTTGTGAACAATAGACCTGTTCAGGGTAAACGTAAGCATTTTGGATCAAGAGAATTGATTGGTATGAAAATACACCCTGATGATAGATTGACAATAAGAATTATAAAAAGAAGAAAACCTGTTAAGTTAAAATAAAAACCTGTCTGAGCCTATTTAGCTCTGCGTGACAGGTTGTATAAATATTAAATCAAAAGAAAGGAGATGTTGCAACATAGAAACTTATAAATGCCCTATTTGTGGTAACACCGATATACATTCAATTGGATATCTTAATGGCAAACCCTATTGTCGTAGGTGTATCTCTTTTCGTGGTGAAGAAGTAGAACATAAGCCATCTTATCCCAAGAAAGCACCTATTCATTTAGAGTACGAGCTATCTCCAGAACAGAAAGAATTATCCGATAAGTTAGTGGAGAACTATAAGAAAGGAATAGATAGTCTTGTTTTTGCTGTATGTGGATCAGGAAAGACTGAAATTTGCCTCAACATTATTAAATATGCAATTAATTGTGGCGATAAGGTCGCGTTTGCGCTCCCTAGAAGAGATGTTGCAATAGAATTACATAATAGGTTAAGAGAAATATTTAAATATAACAAAGTGGTTTGCTTATATGGAGGGCACACAAAAGATAAAGAAGGCGATATAGTTGTCCTAACCACACATCAACTATATAGATACAAGAATTATTTCTCTTTAATTATCCTAGATGAGATAGACGCTTTTCCGTTTAAAGATGATCCAACATTACATAGCATGTTCTATCAATCTTTGTGTGGTCATTATGTTATGATGTCCGCCACTCCATCTAAAGAAGTAATAGATCATTTCCATGGAGATAACAAAGATATATTAAGATTAGAAGTTCGTTTTCATCGTCATCCTCTTCCAATACCCAAAATAGTTAAACGAAATACGCTATTTCAATACTTATATTTAATTAGAAAAATAAAGGAATATAAGAAAAATAACAAACCTGTATTTGTTTTTGCTCCCACCATTAATTTATGTGAGAAAATCTATAGAGTAATTTCCTTATTTGTTAAAGGTGGAAATTATGTTCATTCTAAAAGGAATTATAGATCTGAAATAATCGAAGAATTTCGTAATCACTTATTTTCATATTTAGTAACTACATCAGTACTAGAAAGAGGGGTAACTGTAAAGAATTTGCAGGTAATTATCAGTCAAACTGACCATAAAATATATGAAAAAGGCACTTTAATTCAAATCGCAGGACGAGTGGGAAGAAAGGCTGATGCGCCAGAAGGAGAAGTAATTTATCTATGCGAAAAAGTGACTTCCGATATTAAAGAATCTATAGAAGAAATAAAGAAGAATAATGAGGCATTAGATAATGGATAATTTCTGTAAAATTTGCTTTAAAAGAATAACGGATAATTCCATATATAACTTATTGAAAAGGAAGAACATTTTATGTGGAGATTGTTTTAGTAAATTACAGGCTAAATTTGTGTCTTTCGAAATAGGAAATATAAAAGGGACAGCCGTCTATGAATATACAGATTTTATAAAGGAATTAATCTATAAATTTAAAGGTTGTTATGACTATGAATTAAAGGATGTTTTCTTAGATCGATATCTAACTTTTTTGAAGTTAAAATATCATGGTTATCATATCGTCTATATACCTTCTTATCACATTGATGATGAGCGGCGTGGTTTTAATCACGTAAAAGCGATTTTTGAGAGTTTAAAGCTTAAAGAATTACCCATTTTGAAGAAGAAAACAGCGCATAAACAGTCTGATCAATCTTCACTTGGAAGACATAAGATAAATGATGTTTTAGAAATAGATGAAAATATATCAATGAAGGGTAAAAAGATATTGTTAGTAGATGACATTATGACTACAGGAAGCACACTTTTAACTTCAATCGATTTATTAAGAAGCAAAGGAGCAAAAACTATCGAAATATTAGTAATAGCGAAAACCAAAAAGAAAAAGAAAGAAGAATATTAAACAATTTGTATTAGCCAAGACTAATACATAAATGATATATTAATTAGCGAATGTTTAATCCATTCTTTATTAATTAAAGAAAACTAGGAGGTATTATTATGGGCTTATTTGACAAAATGGCGCTTAAAAAATATTCAAAGATTGCGGATAAGGTTATCGCCTTAGAAGAATCGATGAAAGCCCTAAGCGATGATGAATTAAGAGCGAAGACTCCATACTTTAAAGAGTTACTCGCTAACGGAAAGACTTTAGACGATATCAAAATCGAAGCATTTGCCGTCGCTAGAGAAGCAGCTAGACGTACACTTGCGGAATTCCCATACAAAGTTCAAATTATTGGTTCATTAGTTTTACATTCTGGCGATGTCGCGGAAATGAAAACTGGTGAAGGTAAAACCTTAACAGCCACTATGGCAGTTTATTTAAACGCCTTAGCTGGTAATGGCGTTCACGTTGTTACTGTTAACGAATACTTATCAGAACGTGACGCGAACTGGATGGGCCAAATTTATAGATTCTTAGGTTTAACTGTTGGAGTTAACTTAAGAACAAAGACTACTTCTGAAAAGAAAGAAGCTTATTTATGTGATATCACATATACCACAAACTCTGAATTAGGTTTCGACTACTTAAGAGATAACATGGCGACTTCTATGCAAAATAGAGTTTTAAGAGGGCTCAATTTCTGTATTGTTGACGAAGCTGACTCCATCTTGATCGATGAATCTAGAACCCCTCTTATTATTTCTGGTGGTGCTAGAGCCAGCGCCTCTCAATATACAGTTGCCGATAGATTTGTTAAGGCCTTAAAGAAAGATGTCGACTTTGTTGTTGACGTTAAAGATAAGACTGTTAACTTAACTGATGAAGGTAACGCTAAAGCAGATAGAATGTTTGGCATCAAAAATTTATATGATCCAGAATTCGCTGATTTAGTCCATAGAATCCATAACGCTTTAAGAGCGAACTATATTATGTTTAGAGATGTCGACTATTTAGTCGATGCCGAAGGACAAGTGCAAATCATTGACCAATTTACTGGCCGTGTCCTTCCGGGAAGAGAATGGAGTGATGGTTTACATCAAGCTGTTCAAGCTAAAGAAAATGTGGAAATCAAACAAGAAACCACAACTTTAGCCACTATTACATATCAAAACTTCTTCCGTCTATATAAGAAGATGGCAGGTATGACTGGTACCGCTAAAACTGAAGAAGAAGAATTTAGAAAAATCTACAACATGCGTGTTGTTTGTGTTCCACCAAATAGACCTATCGCTCGTGTGGACGCACTTGATTATATCTATGCACATAAAGGACCAAAATTAAGAGCCTTGGTGGAAGAAGTTAAAGTGAGACATGAAATCGGT
The DNA here is from genome assembly GCA_017447165.1 of Bacilli bacterium. GTDB lineage: Bacteria > Bacillota_I > Bacilli_A > RFN20 > CAG-826 > UBA2450. The sequence continues at coordinate 202,855 of JAFSOD010000004.1, read as the reverse complement.
CAACCAATTTTAATTGGTACTGTCTCAGTTGAATCTTCCGAAGAAATCTCTGCTTTATTAACTGCGGCTGGCTTACAACACGAAATGTTGAATGCTAAAAACCACGCTCGTGAAGCGGAAATTATTAAAGATGCTGGTAGAAAAGGTTCTATCACCCTTGCTACTAACATGGCAGGTCGTGGTACTGATATTAAAATTGTTGACGAAGTCAGAAACTTAGAATCCACAGTCCCAGAAGATAAGAAAAAGGAGCTTGAGAAGAAAGGCTATTACAACTTTTCAGGTTTATGTGTTTTGGGTACTGAAAGACATGAATCTAGACGTATTGATAACCAATTACGTGGTCGTAGTGGACGTCAAGGTGATCCAGGATTCTCCAGATTCTATGTTTCCTTTGATGACGAATTATTAATTCGTTTCGCTGCGGATAATATGCGTAACTATATTGAAAAGAACTTCGGAGAAGAAGCTCTTGAAGCAAGACTGGTATCTGGAGTTATTACCTCCGCTCAAAAGAGAATCGAAGGACAAAACTTTGACACTCGTAAATCTTTACTTGAATATGATGACGTTTTAGCCAAACAAAGACAAATTGTCTATGACAAACGTGACCGTATTATTGAAGGCAAGAATATTCAAGACATTATTGATGAAGTCTTTAAGACTACAGGCGAATTCTTATCTCAAAAAGCCGTTCCAGTGGGGTCTAACTCTAACTTGGTTAGTGGTGAACTCCTCTTAAAAGAAGTTGAGCCTCGTTTCTTACCAGCAGGATCTTTAAACGCTGTCGCCTTTGATGAATCTTATCCCGAAGAATGTGGACCAGATTTAGGTGAGGCAATTCAAGATTATTATCTTGAAAGAAGAAAAGAATGGCCAGAAGACCTCGCTCAAAACATTGAGAGAAACTTTATCTTAAGATGCATTGACCAAAACTGGACCAAACATATTGATGCGATGGCGAGATTAAGAGAAGGTATTCACTTAAGAAGCTACGCGAATGTCAACCCACTTCAAGACTATGTTAACGAAGGCTATAAAATGTTTAGAGAATGTTTAAACATTGCCTCTGTTGATGCTGTTTTAAATCTTGTTAATGTTAAAGTTGAAAAGAAACCAGTAGAAGAAGCACCTCAAGAAAATAAAGGTGACGTCATCGACGCTGAAGTCGAGGAGAAGAAAGAATAATGAAAGACCTTGTTGCTTTAAGACAGGAACTTGGTGCTGTTGGCGAGAAAATCCGTCAACTCGGGTCTTCTCTTTGACCTCGCAAAATTAGAAACTGAAATTAAAGAATTAACTGAAAAAAGTGAATCTCCAGATTTCTGGAATAAAAGAAGCGAAGCTTTAGAGATTATTAATCGACTCAATTCCAGTCGATCAACTTATGATTCCTATAAATCTATTTCCTCCACTTATACTGACTTAGTGGAACTTTTAGATTTAGGAGATGAATCTTTGCTTGAATCCATTTCCGAGTCCTTTGAAGATTTAAAAAAAGAAGTTAATGAATTCGAAGTAGACCGTTTATTTAGTGGTGAGTTTGATAATCTTAACGCGATTATTGAAATTCATCCAGGCGCAGGTGGTACAGAAGCACAAGACTGGGCGGACATGTTATATCGCATGTACGTTTTATATGCGGAAGCGCATCGATTTAAGATGCAACTTATCTCTTATGAACCTGGTGAAGAAGCAGGATTAAAAAGTGTCACTATTAAGATTGCCGGTAAACACGCTTATGGTTTATTAAAAGGAGAAAAAGGTGTTCATAGATTAGTAAGAATCTCTCCTTTTGATGCGAATAAAAGAAGACATACTAGCTTTGCTAGTGTGAATGTTATTCCTGAATTTCAAAATGACTCAATTAATATTGAAATTAGTGAATCGGATTTAAAAATTGATACTTACCGTAGTGGTGGCGCTGGTGGACAAAATGTCAACAAAGTGGAAACCGCAGTGAGAATCACCCACTTACCTACAGGAATAGTAGTGTCTTGCCAAGTTGAAAGAAGCCAATTATCTAATAAAGAAACTGCGATGGCGATGTTGAAAAGCAAATTGTATTTATTAGAAGTCGAAAAAAGAAATAATGAACTTAACTCAATTGTCGGTGAAAAGAAAAACATTGAATGGGGTAGTCAAATTCGCTCGTACGTTTTCTGTCCATATACATTAGTGAAAGATAATAGAACAAATTATGAAGAAGTTGATGTTGAAGGAGTAATGAACGGAAACATCGATAACTTCTTATATGCATATCTACAAATGGAGGCAAAGAAAAATGGATAAAAAATTAGTCTTAAAACAAACATCAAATTATATTGCAGTTATCCTTGGCACATTCTTATTATCATTTGGCTCTGTAATTTTCTTAACCAAAGCCGAACTTGTTGCTGGTGGAATTAGTGGTATTGCGATTATTATTCAGCACTTTGTCGATGTACAAATCTACGATTATCTTGTAGCAGGATTAACAGTATTCTTCTGGTTACTAGGTTTAATATTTGTTGGAAAAGACTTTGCATTAAAAACTGCTTTGTCTTCTGCTTTATATATTGGCTTTACATTCTTATTTAAAAGAGTGGCTTTCTTCGACGAACTTGCAATTACATTCGCCGGTGAACAAGCAGCAGGAAACCTCATATTATGTGGTATTTTTGGTGGTGTTTTCATTGGTGGTGGTGTCGCTATTACTTTCCTTGGAGGAGGATCAACAGGCGGTGTCGATGTAGTGCAAGTTTTGCTTTCAAAATATGCAGGTATTAAAGAATCAATTTCTTCATTTATGATTGATGGACTCGTTATTGTTGTTGGTATGGCTACAATGCAGCTTTGGGTTGCGGCATTATGTGGTATTTTATCTAGCTTTGTCACTGCTGTTTTAATTGAAATTGTTTATATTAAGAATCAAACTGCTTATCAAGTTGATATTATTTCCGATAAGTGGGAAGACATTTCTAGATACGCTCAAGATGAGCTTGAAAGAGGCGCTACAATCATACGCGCTGAAGGTGGCTACAAGGGAGAAGAAAGAGTCATTTTAAGAGTGGTGTTTGATAAGATGCAATATGAAAAAATTAAACGCTATATTGCTTCTGTAGATCCTAAAGCTTTTGTGACTTATACCCAAACAAACGCTGTCTTTGGAGAAGGATTTAAAAAGCATACTAAAAAGAATAAAAAAGTAAAAAAATAGGAGTTTTGAGTGAAAAATATTGATAATTCACATAAATTTGAAATCGTTTCTAACTTTAAACCGACAGGCGATCAGCCTACTGCAATTACTCAGTTAGTTAAAGGTCTAAACGAAGGAAAGAAGCTTCAAGTATTATTAGGTGCTACTGGCACTGGTAAGACCTTTACTATGGCCAATATTATCCAGTCCGTTCAACGCCCTGCTTTGGTGTTGGTTCATAACAAAACTTTAGCGGGTCAACTATACTCTGAATTCAAAGAACTTTTCCCTCATAATAGAGTGGAGTATTTTGTCTCTAACTTTGATTTTTATCAACCTGAAGCCTACATTCCTAAAAGCGATACCTACATTGATAAAAATGCAGTGATGAATGATGAGATTGAAATGCTCAGAACTAGCGCGATTAACTCAATTTTAGAAAGAAGAGACACCATTGTTGTGGCCTCTGTAGCCTCTATCTACGGTTTAACTGATCCAGATGAATATCGTAGGTTAGTATTTGAGATAAGAGTTGGTGAAGAAATCAATCGTCAAGAGTTCTATAAATCTCTTGTGGATGCTCAGTACAAGAGAAATAACTTAGACACCCCTCCAGGATCATTTAGAGTGAGAGGTGACGTCATTGAAATTGTTCCTGCTAATGCTGAAGATCATACTGTAATCCGTATCGATACTTTTGGTGATGAGATTGAAAAGATTTATGAAGTGGATTTATTAAGCGGAGAGATTAAACACTCATATCATACTTATCCAATTTTCCCTGCTTATGACCATGCTTCAACTAGAGAAAGAATCAAAGAAGCTTGTAAAACCATAAAAGAAGAGCTCAAAGAACGTTTAGATTATTTCCGCGAAAATGGAAAACTTTTAGAAGCGGAAAGATTAGAGATGAGAACTAATCAAGATGTGGAAAATATGGAAGAATTTGGGATGTGTCCTGGTATAGAAAATTACTCTAGACATATCGATAAAAGAAAACCAGGTCAAAGACCATTCTGTTTGCTAGATTATTTTCCAGAAGACTTTGTCTTGTTCGTGGATGAATCTCACGTTTCTCTTCCTCAAATTAGAGGGATGTATAACGGAGATAGAAGCCGTAAAGAGACTCTTGTGGAATATGGATTTAGATTACCTAGTGCGTTAGATAATAGACCACTTAATTTTGAAGAATTTGAAAAACTCATTCCTCAAGTGATTTGCACTAGCGCCACTCCTGGAGACTACGAGTTAAATAAAACTGACGCTCCAATCGCTGAACAAATCATTAGACCAACCGGTTTACTTGATCCACATATCAAAATTAGTCCAACTAGAGGCCAGATTGATGACATTCTTTTTGAAATTAAAAAGAGAACTGAACGTAACGAAAGAGTAATGCTAGTGACTTTAACCGTCAAAATGGCGGAAGACCTCACACAATATTTAAAAGAAAGAGGAATTAAGGTTGTTTATCTACATCACGAGACCAAAACTCTTGAAAGAAGTGAGATTATTTATCAACTTCGTAAAGGCAAATATGATGTTTTAGTGGGTATTAATCTTTTAAGAGAAGGTCTAGATATTCCTGAAGTATCTTTAATTTCTATTTTAGATGCAGATAAAGAAGGCTTCTTAAGAAGCACAAGAAGTTTAATCCAAGTTATTGGTAGAGCGTCTCGTAACCAAAACGGTTTAGTTATTATGTATGCAGATAATATGACTGATTCTATGAAGGCTGCAATTGATGAAACTAATCGTAGAAGAGCGATTCAAGAAGCCTATAACGAAGAAAATGGTATTATCCCTAGAACTATTGTTAAAGAAATTAGACCTCCAATCCATAATAGTGATGATGAAATCTCTGATATGATTAAACTCACCAAAAAAGGAAGTCGCAAAGAGATGGAAATTAGAGTTAAAGAACTTGAAAAGCAAATGCGACAAGCTGCCAAGGAATATGACTTTGAAAAAGCTGCAGAACTTAGAGACATTATTTTAGAAATAAAGGCGCAAATTTTGTAAACCATTTGATATAGTCTAAAATAATAATTGATAAATTTATTTATTTTACTTAAAATATAACAGCGCAAAAAAACGCAGAAGGAGAAAAACAATATGCTTGCTTGGTATGACTGGGTATTAATGGCTACTAGTGTAATCATCATTGTTTTATGCTTGCTTCAAGGTGGTAAATCTGAAGGTGCTTCTGGAGCGATTACCGGTGGTGGACTTAACGTCTTTGTTAAGACCAAAGAAAGAGGAGCTGAAAAAGTTATCTCAATTCTTACCCTTATCATCGCCTCCATCTTCTTCCTTATTGCGGTGATAATTAAAATTATCTACGCTGCATAAAAAAATCGGATCGGCCGATTTTTTTATTGATTTTCCCTAAAAGTGGACTATATTAAAATCGTCAAATATAAAAGGAGACAAATATGGCAAATTACATTAAATGGATGGATGGTCATTCTAGATTAGTCAAAATTATTTTATGTATCTGGATCCTTGATATCACTTGGGCAGTCTATAGAATCGGAAGAGCCGCTAGTAAACAAAACTGGCTCCATATGGTTCTTGGCATCATCTGGGTGATCGCCGCTGGTACAGTTGGTTGGGTCCTTGATCTTATCTGGATTATCCTCTATAGCCGCATCTTCTGGTTTAAAGAAGACTAATTAAAAATATTGATTAGACCGAAAGGTCTTTTCTTTTATTGCTATTATCTATAAATATAGATAGAATACTATTGAAGTTATGTCCGCTGTATTTGATACCAAAGTACAAGAACTTAAATATAAGGTGCTTAAAGAGATTGCGAAATCTTATTTTAATGGCACCCTTTTAGAAGATTATAATTCTATTCCTAATAAGATTGTTCCTGGTCCAAAGCCAACAATGCGTTGCTGTATCTATAAAGAGAGAGCAATCGTTTTAGAAAGAATGAAATTAGCCTTAGGTGGATCTAAAGATATAAATAACATTGTTGAAGTTATTAAAGTGGCATGTGATGAATGTCCTTTAGGTGGATATGAAGTCACTAATAGGTGTAGAGGTTGTATCGCTCATAGATGCCAGATGGCATGTCATAAAGATGCGATTAGTTTTGATGATATTACCCACGCGGCGCGTATTAATAAAGAGAAATGTATCAACTGTGGAATGTGCGCTAAAGCATGCCAATATGGGGCAATTCAAAACTATCAAAGACCATGTGAACAAGCATGTAAAGTTCATGCTATAAGCATGGGCGAAGATAATGCTGCCCAAATCGATGATGAGAAGTGTGTCCAATGTGGAGCTTGTGTTTATCAATGTCCATTTGGCGCTATCATGGATAAATCTTATATTAAAGAAGCTATCGATATCCTAAAGGATAGTGATTTTGGTAAAAAATATCCAACTGTCGCTATTGTTGCTCCAACAATATCTACTCAGTTTAAATATGCAACCTTAGGCCAAATCGCCTCAGCAATGCACGAATTAGGATTCTCAGAAATAGTGGAAGCGGCTTTAGGTGCGGATATGGTCGCATATAACGAGGCTAAAGAATTAGTTGAAAAAAGATTTTTGACTTCTAGTTGCTGCCCAACATTTGTTACCTATATCAAAAAGAATTTTCCTACATTAGTAGAACACATATCTTCTAATTTGTCTCCGATGGCGAGCATCGCCAAATGGATTAAAGAACATTATCCAACTGCGAAAATAATGTTTATAGGACCATGTATTTCTAAAAAACATGAAATCAAATTAGAGTCTGTTAAACCTTACGTTGATGTTACTTTAACTTTTGAAGAGTTGCAGGCTCTTATTGACGCTAGAGAAATAGATGCCTCTAAATTAGAGGAATCACCATTTGATAATGCCTCTTATTTCGGTAGAATCTTCGCAAGAAGTAGAGGTATTACTGATGCGGTTAGAGAAGCTATCAAAGAAAGAGAATTAGAATTCGATTATAGGCCATTACCAGTTGATGGCTTAGAAAATATTCGTTTAGCGTTATTAAAGGTAAAAGCAGGCAATAAAGACTATAACTTTATTGAAGGAATGGCTTGTCCTGGCGGCTGCATTGGCGGACCATGTTCACTAACTCACGAAGTGAGAAATAAGGCTGATGTTGATAAGTACGGCATGGAAGCTAAGAGTCAGACTATTGTTGACTCATTGGAAAAACTCAAAAGATAAAATATGCAAACTAGATTAATTGTCTTTTTAAGCGCAACTGCAGGTATTGTGCTTCTGATTATAATCGGGATTATTATTACTGTATTAGTGACTGGCAAAGTAGTTGCTGAAAAAAACGAAAAAGAAATGAAAAGAAGATGGCTGATATTTAAGGCCAAAGATAAAAAAGAAGATAAGAAAAAGGTTGATTAATCATCAGCCTTGTTTTCTTCTATAGCTTCAATTTCAACGTCGCTATTAGTTGATATCGCATCAAACTTTGTTGTAATACGATTTACTCTAGTATCAAGTTTTTCTCTTGATCTAGAAGCGGTTTCAAGTTGTTTCGAGAATGTATCCCATTCTTTAGAGAACATCGCAAATTGTCTACCTAAGAAATCTAATTGTTTAGATATTTCTTTAACGTTCTTCGCTCTTTCTGCTTCTATTCTAACCATATTAATGGTTACTAGTATTGCTGGAAGAGTACTTGGAGAAGTAAGAATTACTCGCTTTTCTCTAGCATAATCAACTACATCTAATAATTCTTGATGAATATAGGCAAATACTCCATCGTTTGGAATAAACATCAATGCTTCTGGAGCAGTTTTACCATCAATAATATATTTGTCTTTAATAACAGTGATATGTTTTTTAACTGCTGCAGCAAATTGTTTCTTATATTCTTCTTTTGCTGATTCATTATCCTCTTTCATTAGTCTTTCATAATCTTGGAATGGGAATTTTGAATCAATACAAATCATTTTGTTTGGCTCAGGCATAAAAACGACTGCATCCGCACGGACATCATCACCATCTTTTACCTTTTTAATAGTGTATTGTTCTTGGTAGCATCCTACTGTGTCTCCAAAAACGTTATGAAGAACCATATTAAGTTGATATTCTCCATATGCTCCTCTAGTTTGGTTGCCTTCCATAATGCTTCTTAATGAAACAACATCTTTCGATAGAGATTCCATATTCTTTTGAGCTTCATCAATGACCTTAAGCCTTTCTCTAACTTGAGCCATAGTCTCGCTTGTTCCCTGGAACCCTTCTTTAAGTTTGTCTTCAACCTTTTGATTAATCTCTTTCATTTTCTCACCAAGTTGAAGATTGATGGCTTCGAATCTATTAGTCATTTGTTCAATGATGTTAGATTGGAATCTTTCTAACTTTTGGTTATTAGCCTCGTTGACTTGAAGCATTTCTTTCGCTAATGAGATTTCAATATCTTTCTTCAAAACTTCTTCAAGAGACTTAATTTGCTGTGACAACATTCCTAATTCTTTTTCAGAAATTGTCCCATCAACTTTGTTTGGTTTTTTTGAAAGTTTAATCACGAAAATGGTTAAGATAACCAAACCGATAAAAACTACAATTAATACCGCTAATAAAGCATATTCCATGTCAAAAACCCCCTAAATTGCCCAGTTTCCATTTTTAAAGATAGTTGTTTTCTTACCGTTAAAGGAGGTACCAATAATCTCTAAATCAGAGGTACCAATCATAAAATCAACGTGAATCATTGAGTCATTTAATCCTCTTCTTCTGGCTTCTTCGTTTGAGATAGACGCTCCTTCTGGGAAGAGTTCTTTAAAGCCATGCCCTAACGCTAAGTGGCAGGCGGCATTCTCATCAAATAAAGTCTCGTAGAACAAGATTTTTGAATTTTGAATCGGTGAGTCATAAGGGACTAAAGCTACTTCGCCTAACATACGCGCACCTTCGTCAGTTGCGACCATATGCTCTAATAATTTTTGATTCTTTTTTGCGCCTACTTGACTGACTCTTCCATTTTCAAACTTGAGCCAGAATTCATCAATTATTTGACCATTATAGCTTAATGGTTTAGATGCATAGACGATACCTTCGATAGAGCCGGCTTTAGGAGAAGTGAAAACCTCTTCACTTGGGATATTAGGATTATAAGATAAACCTTTATCTGTAAACTCAACTCCGCCACCCCAAAGGACATCTTTCATAAGCTCGACTTTGAAGTTAGTGCCGTTAGAGGCTTTATATTCTAAATATTGAAGGTCTAATGCCGCAAGTTGTTTTCTATGTTTCATGAGTTCAGCATTATGGTCATCCCAGTTTTTAACTGCATGTCCATCAACTCTAGAACAAGAAAGAATAGATTCCCATAATGCTTCAATTGCTTCTTCACCTTTTAATTTAGGGAAGACTTTTTCTGCCCAAGCTTTTGAAGGAACCGCAGCGATACACCATTTGTATTTGCCGTCCATTAAATCTCTATATGGTTTGACCTTTTTTCTAAAAGAAAACATTACTTTGCTTAACTTGGCCTGAGAGATTTCTTTAAATGCATCTGGATCTTTAGAAATGATGTGTAACATACTTGGGTTATGTTTCACCATATATTTATATTCAGCGATAGTGTAATTAGGTACTTTACTTAAAACAGCAGCACTTGCGTACCTATATCCGATTTTTGTTATCTCATCATCAGATAATCTGACTCTAACTTTTTTTGCACCTGCTTTATATAATTCTTCAACCACTAAACGGACAAATTCCATTTGGTGAGTTTGACAGTTAACCCAAACTTCTTCTCCTTTTTGAACATTAAGACCTCTTAAGGCTAATAATGAAGCATATTCTTTTAATCTTTCTAATTCCATGATATTTAATTACCTCGTTGTTATCTTTCTTATTGTAAATCTTTTTAAAAAAAGAAAAAATAATAAGGTAAGAAAAAGAGAGAAAAAATTATGAAAACATTTAAAGAACAAAAATGGATGATTCTAGTCTATGGCATAATCCTTTTTGCGATTGGCTTAGTTGATTTAATTTTAAGCATTGTAGATTTGGGCTCTGCAATTAAGGTTGTGAGTTACTGTATTGCTGGTGGATTATTTATCATTGGCTTATTACATATCATTGCTAATTTAATCAAAGATACAAAGTCCTTCTTTAGAGGAGCTCTAGTTTTAGGATGTATCGCTATCGCTCTAGGAGTTGTCTTTGTTGTATATCCACTTATGCTTGGAGATTTCTTTATTTACTTCTCTGCTGCATTCGTGATTGCTATTAGTGTTGTCTTCTTAGCTAAGGCCTTTATTGGAATTAGATTTAAGTATAAAAGGAGTTGGATTTTCTTATACTTCTTATTAGCAACAGTTGGTATTACTTTAAGCATCTTAGCATTTGTTTATGAAGGACACGCAACTCTCAAACAAATCGTCTATATCACGATGGGGGCATTAGCGATTACGGTTGGGGTTGCTGCTATTGTTTATGGCATAAAAGCAACCAATAAAAAAGCAGAATAATAAGCGCTGAAATATATGAAAAAGACGCGGGAGCCTGCGTCTTTTTGTTTATTTAGATAACTTTAATATCCTTAATTGAAACTTCTTTTCCAGTAACTAGATAGGTCTTACCAGAGTGACAATATGGACATTCTTTGCCATACTCAGTCGTGGAGTAGGTCTTACCGCAACTTTCGCAGTAAGTAATTCCTTTGATAGTGACAAAATTTAGTTTACATTCCTTCATATACTTGGTCTTTTTAATTGACCAGTTGAATGCATCAACAAAATATTCTTTAACTACCCCAGAAACTTCGCCCACTTCTAAAGTGAGTTCAACGACTTTATTAACTTTATTTTCTTCGGCAATTTTTTCGATTTGATTAATAACGTGAACGACGATACCTAACTCATGCATCGACGGCGTTACCTGTATCTGGCATGGTCTTCTTTGCTACTTTGTAGTGTTTCTTCCATGCTTTACGTTTCTTTCTCATCATTCTGGCTTCTTTGCTACCAGCGTTAAACATAATCTTGAACCATCTTGGTACAGCATATTTAAGTAAGCCAGTAACTTTATCTTCGGCGAATCTCATAGTAGAAGCTTTTGGATGGTCTCTTACTAAGTGAATCGCATCAAATTCACATTTTGTGGTACAAATACCACAACCGATACATTTATGTGGATCAACAAATGCGGCACCACAAGATAAGCATCTACCAGTTTCGATCTTCACTTGCTCTTCAGTTAAAGTCTTATGAGCATCTTTGAAGCTATTCTTATAGTCGATGGACTCATCCATACCTTCTTCTTGTCTACCAGCATCGTCATATCCTGGAAGAGTAATATCATCTTTATTAAGTGGAGTGAATCCTCTCTTATTAAAGGCGATGGTTGGGTGAGCATTTGGTCTTACGTGTCTTGCTAAAGCGTCAGCAACAGCGTGACCAGCGGCGATTGCATCAATAACAAATTTTGGTCCGGTGAAGACATCGCCACCTACAAAGATATCATCATCGTTAGTTTGATATGTGACTTTATCAGCGAATGGATAATTGCCATGCCAGAACTCAACTTTAGTGCCTTTTAATAAGTCGCCCCATTCAATGGCTTGACCGATAGCAAAGATAATCTTATCAGCTTCCACGGTAATAGTGTCGTTTTCATCATATTGAGGATTGAATTTACCATCTTTATCAGTAACGGATGTACATTTCTTAAAGACAATACCTTTAACTTCACCTTTCTCGTTAACGAGAACTTCTTTTGGTCCCCAAGAGTTATTGATAGAAATATCTTCTTCAAGAGTTTCTCTAATTTCATCATTACTAGCAGGCATGTGGTCTCTATCTTCTAAGCAGTACATAGAAACAGATTCTGCTTTTAATCTATGAGCAGTTCTAGCACAGTCAACAGCGACGTTACCGCCACCAACGACGACCACTTTGCCTTTAAATTCTTTTTGCTTATCAAGCGCTTCTCTTAAATAAGAGACAGCAATCTCTGTACCTTTAGCGGTGTCATTATTAACACCAGGTCTTCTTCCGCCTTGACAGCCAATCGCGATATAGAATGCTTTATAGCCTTCCTTCTTTAAGGATTCGATAGTGACGTCTTTACCCACTTCGACTCCACATTTGATTTCAACACCAAGCGCTTTGATGACATCGATTTCGGCATCGATTACATCTTTTTCTAATTTATAAGAAGGAATACCATATCTTAACATTCCACCTGGCTTCTCATTTTTTTCAAAGACAGTTGGTCTAAAGCCTGCGATTGCTAAATAGTAGGCAGCAGATAATCCTGCTGGACCTGCTCCAATAATGGCGATTTTTTCGTCAAATTCCCCGTGAACTGATGGGATAATCTTTTCAGGAATATATCTATCTTTAGAGTTGATTTCTAAATCAGCGACAAATTTTTTGACCGCATCAATAGAGACGGCTTGATCGATTTTTCCTCTAGTACATTCATCTTCACAGCGTTTATTACAGACTCTACCACAGACTGCTGGGAATGGGTTTTGAGTTTTAATTAATGCTAAGGATTCTCTATATCTTCCTTCATGAGCCATCTTTAAATAGCCTTGAACTGGGACATGAGCTGGACAAGCCACTTTACAAGGAGCGGTACCTGTTGGATAGGTATCACTGGCTCTAGCAGTGTCTCTATAATTTTCATCCCAAGCATATTTACCCCAGTGGATTTTATCTGGTAATGGTTGACTTGGATATTTTTGTTCTTTGCCGTCGCCTTTACATAATTTTTGTCCGAGTTTAACCGCTCCAGCAGGACAGTTAGCAACACATTGTCCGCACGCCACACAGTTAGTAGTAGTGACTTTAGCGGTATAAGCACTTCTAGATAAGTTAGGAGTGTTAAATAACATTGATGTTCTTAAAGCGTTACAGATTTTAACATCACAGTTACAAATATCAAAGATATGGTCTTTGCCGTCGATATTAGTAATTTGGTGAACGAATCCGTTTTTCTCAGCGAGTTCAAGAATCTCTAAGGCTCTTTCTTTTGTGATATAGTGGGCACGTTTTGTTTCAACAGTATAGTCCGCCATATCACCAACTTGGATACACCAGTCATCGACATCGTCGATACATCCATCTCCTAATTTTGCTCTACTTGCTCTACAAGAACAAATACCAGCGGAGATATGACCTTCATATTTATTTAACCAGTGGGAAATATGTTCTACTGGAAGAGATTTTTGTTCTCCTTGAATAGCTTTTTCTACTGGGATGGTGTGCATACCAATACCGTTACCACCTGGACCAATCATTTCAGTAATACCCGCGAGTGGAACAAATGTCATTCTTTCAAAGAAGTTAGTAACTGCAGGATTTTTTTCAATTCTATCAATAGAGGAATTCATTAATTCAGCTGAACCAGGGACGAAATAAGACATTCTATATCTTTTGATTTTTGGAGCGTCTTTAATTGGATGATCTTCCGCATAATTATCTCCATAGTCATATTCAATAAAACCAATATAAGAAAGTTCATCTAAAAGTTGTTGCACTCTAGCAGGTTCAAATTGACCTTTAAACTTTTTAATTAAGTCTTCAATCAAATACCATTTTCTTTGTTTGAATTTAAGCAAGAAATTAACTTGATCTTCATTTAATACTTCTCTAAGTCCCCAATATTCAGGGTCAGTGTTTTTCACCCCAAATAATTTGTGTGGGACAATATCAGTAATTTTCTTACCTAATTTCGCATAATTCTTATGAAAGTCTTTTTCACCATCATATTTTGATGTGACTTCTGGTTTTTTACATTTCTCTGGCATTAGCTATTCCTCCAATTTGAAACTATATCTTTGAAATATTTAGCGACTAAATCGATATTTTTACCTGTTTTTGCACTTATCGGTATTATTGTAGCATTTTTATTACGGTATTTAATATTAGAAATACATTTCTCTATATTAAAGTCGAAATATGGAAGAGCATCGATCTTATTTATGAGCACTAGTTTTGATTTTTCAAACACCAGTGGATATTTAATTGGCTTATCATCGCCCTCAGGGACAGAAAGAATCATCATATCCATAGAGGCCCCGGTATCAAATTCGGCAGGGCAAACAAGATTACCAACATTTTCTAAGAAAATAAGATCAAAATCATTGAAGTTAATGCCGTCTAGTCCAGTTTTAGTCATGCCAGCATCTAAGTGACACATTCCGTTAGTGTGTAATTGAATAGATGTCACTCCAGTTTCTTTAGCGACATTAACTGCATCAACATCACTATCGATATCCGCTTCCATTACCCCAATTTTAAAATCTTTCTTAAGAATGTTGATTAATTTAATTAGAGTAGTGGTTTTACCCGCTCCTGGAGAAGACATTAAATTAACCACAAATGTTTGGTGGTCTTTTAAATAGCTTCTTAGCTCATCAGCTTCTTGATCATTATCTGCATAGGCAGAACGATTCAATAGAATAGTTCTTACTTTTTCCATCCTCATCATTATATCTAGAAAATTAAAAATATTAAAATAAAATATTTTATTTTGTGGTATGATATTACACATGGATATTCAAATTGTTAAAGTCAAAGAAGATATATTAATTGAAAATAATAAGAAAGCAGACTCTTTAAGAGCATTTTTAAAAGAAAAAGGCATTTATTTTATTAATGTCATGGCCTCCCCTGGTAGTGGAAAGACTACTTTATTAACTAGAGTAATTAATTCTTTAAAATCTAAATACCGTATTGGTGTTCTTGAGGCGGATATTGATGGGGATGTTGATGCGGAAAGAATTAGTCAGAATACCGGCGTAAAAGTCATTCAAGTTCATACTTCTGGAGCGTGTCATTTGACCGCTCAAATGGTGGAAGATGCCTTAAAAGCTTTTGGGGTAGATGATTTAGACTTATTAATACTAGAAAACGTCGGTAATCTTGTTTGTCCTGCTGAATTTGATACAGGCAGTAATATAAACATGATGTTATTATCAACTTCTGAAGGACACGATAAACCATTAAAATATCCTCTTATGTTCCAAGTCAGTAAAATCGCGGTCATTTCTAAAATGGATGTCGCTGATATTTTTGATTTTGATCTTTCTAAGGCTAAAGAGAATATATTATTTAGAAATCCTGAAGCAAAAATATTTGCTCTTTCTTCTATAAAAAATGAAGGTGTTGATAGCCTAATTAACTATCTTGATAGTTTAATTCAACAAAGTAAATAATATGAAATATTATAACGAACAGTCTTTTAGTGGTGAGCGAGCGATGTTTATGACTAGTGAGGCCACTTTTCATAAATGTTATTTTCATGATGGAGAGTCTCCATTAAAGGAAAGCAAAGATATCCAAATAATTGAATCAACTTTTCAATGGAAATACCCATTATGGTATTGCCAGAATGTTAAAGTAAGAAATTCAAAATTGTTATATACCGCAAGAAGCGGAATATGGTACACAAAAAACATTGAAATAATAGATACAATAATCGAAGCTCCTAAAACATTTAGAAGAAGTGAATCTATATCCTTAATAAATGTTAAATTACCGCATGCAGATGAAACACTTTGGAAATGTAAGGGTGTTAAATTAATTAATATTGAAGTTAAAGGCGATTATTTTGGTTTTAATTCTGAAGAGTTAGAAATTGAAAATTTATCTTTAGATGGAAATTATGGCTTTGATGGGGCAAAAAACATCAAGATCCATAATTCAGTTTTGAAAACCAAAGATGCTTTTTGGAATGTCGAAAATGTCGTTGTTACAGATTCTACGATTATTGGAGAGTATCTAGCTTGGAATAGTAAAAATGTGACGTTTATAAACTGCAAAATCATTTCACACCAGGGATTATGCTATATGGATAACGTTAAAATGATTAATTGTGAACTAATTGATTCTGATTTATGTTTTGAATATTGTTCTCGTTTAGATATAAAAGTCAAAAGTGTTATTGATTCAGTTAAAAATCCAATCTCTGGAAGAATTGAATGCAAAGGCATAAAAAAGTTAATATTAGAAAAAGATAAAATTGATGTTTCTAAAACGGAGATAATCATCAATGAGCAAATATAATTTTGATGCTTCTATAAATAGAAAAGAATCATGTAGTATTCGTTGGAATGTAAATGAAGGTGAACTTCCTTTAGATATTGCCGACATGGATTTTATGGCTATGCCAGAAATAAAAAAAGCAATTAAAGCTAGGGCAGAGCAAGCTTGCTATGGCTATACATTTGTCCCTGATTCATATTACCAAGCATATATTCGTTGGTGGAGAGATCGACATAGCACAACATTAGAAAAAGATTGGTTTATATTTTCTAAATCAGTTGTGGCCTCAATTGATTCTATATTTAAACATTTAGGTGAACCAAAAGATGAAGTTGTAATGTTCACCCCTGTTTATAATGTGTTTTTTAACTGTATCAAAAACAATAATTTAGTTCTAAAGGAGTGTGAATTTATTCTAGATAAAGATCTTAGTATTGATTGGAAAAAACTAGAAACTCAACTACATGGAGCGGAATTTTTCTTATTATGTAATCCTCATAATCCACTAGGAAGAAAATTTACAATAGATGAATTAAATAAGATAATTAACCTATGTAAACAAAATAATGTCTATGTAATATCTGATGAAATTCATGGCGATATTGATCTAAATAAAGGAAGATATATCTCTATTTTAAATAGTGGAGTCACTCAATACGACAAAGTAATTACATTGTTATCTCCTAGTAAGGTATTTAATGTTGCTGGATTACATTCTTCAGTAGCTATTATCCCTAATAACGAGTTAAAAGAAATGGTGCAAAACGGGTTTTGGCAAGACGATATTGGTGAACCAAATTATTTTGCAGTTGATCCGGTTATTACTGCTTTTACTTGTGGAGATGAGTATGTAGATCAATTAAACTCATATTTAAATGAAAATAGAACATTTTTGATTGAATTTTTGCGCAAAAACCATCCGAATTTTAAAATTGTCAGCGGAACTTATACCTATTTAGTATGGATTGATATTTCTTATTATAGTAAAGATTCAAGGTTATTTGTAAAAAGACTAAAAGAATCTACAGGCTTAGTTGTTGCGCCTGGAATTAACTATGGAAAATCAGCAGAAGGATATATTAGATTAAATATCGCTACTCCAAGAAGCAATTTAATAGATGCTTGTAATAGATTAATGAATTATATATGTGAAAATGAGGAGGAATAATCTATGAAAAAGAAAATGAATATTTGCCCAGCAATATTCCCAATGCCTGTAATTTTAATAGCAACCTACAATGATGATGGTTCTATCGATGTAATGAACGCGGCTTGGGGATGCGCATTTGACACAAAACAAATCGAACTTAATATTTCTGATTCTCATCGCACAACTGAGAATATTAGAAAAAGAAAAGCCTTTACTGTTTCTTTGGCTAATGTTAGCAATATGGTTCCAGCGGATTTTGTTGGTGTTGTATCTAGTAAAAATGATCCAAAGAAGTTTGAAAAAACTGGTTGGAAAGCTCATAAGAGTGAATTAGTGGACGCGCCAATTTTAGATGACTTACCTTATTCTTTAGAGTGTACACTTGAATGTTTTAAAGAGGACTATGGAATTATTGGTAATATTGTTCAACTCTTAGTGGATGATAAATATCTAGATGAAAACGGTAAAGTTGATTTAGAAAAAATGCAAATCATTTCATATGATCCTTTTAACCATGGCTATTATGTTGTGGGTAAAAAAGTTGGACAAGCATTTTCAGAAGGAAGAAAAATCAAATAGTGGAAGATAACGTTTCTAAATTATTATCTGAATATAAAAAGATATTTGTTAGTGACACTGAACATGTTTTTTCCTGTGGTGGACGCTTTGAAATCTTAGGCAATCATACAGATCATAACCACGGTCTATGTTTAGCCAGTGCTTGTAATTTAGAAATTGTTGCTTCAGTTAGTAAAAACGACTCTAATAAAGTCTTATTTCAATCTCTAGGTTTTGAGTTAGATGAAGTAGATTTATCTGATTTAAACGCGAATGAAAAAGAATACGCAACTTCAAAAGGATTAATAAGAGGAGTTGCTGCTTATTTAAAAGAACATGGCTACAAAGTTGGAGGATTTAACGCTTATAGCGAATCCACAATCTTTAAAGGAGCGGGCGTATCTAGCTCTGCTGCTTTCGAACTTTTAGTGGGACACATTTTTAATGTTTTATTTAATAATGGCAAGATCTCTAAATTAGAACTTTGTAAAGCTGGAAAATACGCAGAAAATGAATATTTTGGAAAGAAAAGTGGTCTTTTGGATCAAATTGGAGTTGGTTTTGGTGGAGTTGTAAAAATTGACTTTAAAAATATTGATGATCCTCTAGTTGAACAAATTGAATTCCCATTTAAAGATTTACACTTTGTTTTAGTAAATACTGGTGGAGATCATTCATCTCTCAGTGATTTATATTCTTCTATACCTAGTGATATGTATGAAGCCGCTAAAGCGTGTGGACATAATTATTTAGTCGAAGGTACTTTTGAGGAAGTAGAAGCTCATAAAAGTGAGATGAGTGAGATGGCTTATTTAAGAGCTAAACATTTTTATGGAGAAAATTCTAGAGTGAGAAATGCTTTTAAAGCACTACAGGATAATGAACAAGAAACATTTTTAAAAATGATTAATGAATCAAGAGAATCTTCCACTAAATATTTAAAAAATATGATGGTGGGATCTAACTACGAAGGTTCACCTTTAGAAGCGTGTGATTTATTAATGAAATATAGCGATAATCAAGGGGCTGTCAAAATTAATGGTGGTGGCTTTGCAGGAAGTGTTATTGCTTTAGTTCCTACTTCTAAACTAGAAAAAGTTTTAGTAAAAATGAAAGAACACTACGGAGAAAATAATGTTCAAGAAATATTTGTTAAGGACAGTGGACCAAAAGTTATTTATAATAAGTGAAGGAGAAATTAACATATGGAATTAAAAGGTAGTCGTACTGAGAAGAATTTAGAAATCGCTTTTGCTGGCGAATCTCAAGCTAGAAACAAATATACTTACTTTGCTTCTAAAGCTAAAAAAGAAGGATATGAGCAAATCGCTGCAATCTTCCAAGAGACAGCAGATAATGAAAAAGAACACGCTGAATTATGGTTTAAATACCTCCATGGTGGTGCTGTTCCTACTACAGAAGAGAACTTAAAAGCCGCTGCTGAAGGTGAAAACTATGAGTGGACTGAAATGTATAAAGAAATGGCAGCAGTCGCTCGTGAAGAAGGTTTTATTGAAATTGCCTGCAAGTTCGAATTAGTTGGTAAGATTGAAAAAGAACACGAAGAAAGATATCTTGCTTTACTTGAAAAAGTGAAATCAGGAAAAGTCTTTGTGGCTGATGATGTTGTCATTTGGAAATGTAGAAATTGTGGACATATCCACGTTGGTAAAGAAGCTCCTGAGCTCTGTCCAACTTGTAAACATCCAAAGAGCTATTTCGAAAGACAAGCTAAAAATTATTAATTCTTTTTCAAAAAAGATACGGCCTCCAATGGTCGTATTTTTTGTTGCGAAAAACACTATTTATTAATAAAATAATAACACTATGAAAACATTAGATGCTTGGCAAGGATGGGTAGATTTCTGGCAAAAGTTTGCAGATTTTTTCTGGAAACCTGATGACTCTGGTATTAACTATCTTTCTCGTATTGGTGTAGCGATTGCTATTATCATTTTTACTTGGCTGGTTCTTAAATTATTTAACCCACTACTTAAAAAACTATTTAAGGTCAAAAGAGGACCTGATATTGATGTTTCTGCTAAACTAATTATCTTAGGATTAATTAAATTCTTAATTTGGATTGCTGTTGGCTTTATTGTTTGTAGTGTTTTAAAAATCAATTTATCAGGAATGGGCGGAATCATCGCCTCTGTTGGTGTCGCCCTTGGTTTAGCTTTACAAGATTTAGTGGGATCATTCTTCTCAGGCTTATTGATTATAAATCAAAAGACTATCCGAACAGGCGACCACATTTTAGTTAAAAACGCATTTGGAGAATGTGAAGGTATTGTTAAAAGAGTCCATTTCTTTTCAACTATCTTAACTAGCTTCCAAGGTCAAAAGATTATCATTCCTAATAAGAATATGGCCAGTGCGGTTATCACTAACTTCACCGCCACAGGAGAAAGAAGAATCGACTTTGATGTTGGAGTGAGCTATGATAGCGACCTTGAAGTAGTAAAAGAAGCATTGGCCTCAGTCATTAAAGATGAGCCATTAGTGATTAATCCAGAAAAGACAATGGTGTACGCGGAAAGCTTCAAAGAATATTCGATTAATATGAGGCTTAGATGTTGGACCAAGTTTGAAGATTATTGGACATTATATAACCAATTAACTGAAAGAGTGTATCTTGCATTTAAGGAAAAAGGAATTTATATCCCTTGTTCCACTGATAGAAATATCAAAAACTAACTGGCTTCAGCCAGTTTTCTTTTTTTAATAAAACTTTTTAAACTTTTTTTCACAAGGAAGCCGATTTTTTCCGTCTTTATATATATGAGTGGTAGTTATTATAGTTGGACGCAACTAGAGGCTACTTCTTACTCTTAACTGATGCCCATGGGCGTCAATAAGTTGTTTCTTTTAATGGTTTCTTTTGGGCTTATCTGGTCCTTTTGGAGGATAAGGCTAAGGGGTTGTTAAAGGAGGTGCTATTAATGAATGACTTCATTATAGTGTTAGCTTTGTTATGTTACCTGGTATACATAATAAAAAAGCACTAGCATAGCTAGGCTCACTCAACAGCAATAAAGTAAACCATAACTGGGTAATTGTCAACACTTATCACCTAGTAGATATATTTATTCCGCCATTATAGATAAATAAGGTGATTTATTGACGTAGGATTTGTTTCTTTACAAGATTATGCGCGATATGTATAATACATATGCTAAAGTTAGCAAATACTCTGCTATTAATTAAAGTTAATAGCCGTTAGACCAAGGAGGAAAAGAAAATGCGCAAATACGAAATTATGTACATTTTAAGAGCCGACTTAGAAGAAGCACAACGTAAAGAAGTTATGGAAAAGCTTGCTAAGATTATCACTGATAATGGTGGTAAGGTTGAAGAAACCAGCGAATCCATGGGCTTACGTGAACTTGCTTATCCAATTAAGGAACAAACTAAGGGCTACTATGTTGTACTTAAGGTCAGTATGGATAACAAAGCGATTAGTGAATTCAATCGTTTAGTCCGTATCAACCCAAGTGTCCTACGTCATCTTATTGTTGTAGAACACAAATAAGGAGGATCATTTAAATGATTAATCGTGTCGTTTTAGTGGGTCGCTTAACTAGAGACCCAGAATTAAGAAAAACAACATCTGGAAACTCTGTCTGTACATTCACAGTTGCCTTAGACAACAGAATGAAAAATCCTGATGGAAGCAAAGGCACAAGCTTTATTCCTTGTACCGCCTTTACAACCACCGCGGAAACAGTTTCTAAATTTGCCCGTAAGGGTTTATTAGTTGGAGTCGAAGGTCGTCTTAATCAAAGAAGCTTCATCCGTCAAGATGGTTCTAAAACCAGTGTCATCGAAGTGTTATGTGACTCTGTTCAATTCTTAGAGAAGAGAGCAGAAGAAGTCGCAAACGAAGAAATCGAACTTCCACCATTTGATGATGTGGTTCCAGCCGACGAATCAAAGAGCTTAGACAGTATTGAAATTACTGATGACGATCTCCCATTCTAAGAAAGGAAGATAAATAATGGCGTTTAAAAAAGTTAGACCACACAAGAAGGTCTGTTACTTCAAGAAAAATAACATTACCCACATCGATTATAAAGATGTTGAAACATTGAAAATGTTTATTGCTTCTAATGGAAAAATTTCTCCACGTAGAACAACTGGTACGTGTGCAAAACATCAAAGAGAATTAGCTGTCGCAATTAAAAATGCGAGATTCATGGCTCTTCTCCCATATGTTGCTGATTAATTAAAATCAGACAATTGAATTAAGTCGTCCAAAATGGACGGCTTTTTTATAACAACATCACTTTATTTCAAAGGGCAAAAATCTAATAATTGCACTTTGGAATTGCACTTTGGGACAAACTATGATAATATTTTCCTATGGAAAATAAATATTCTAATAAATACCTTATAGAAACAGGAATCGGACTACAAGATGTTGATGGATTAAAAAACTCATCTTATTTTTTGTCACAAGCAGACAAATATATTAATGGAAAGATATCTTTGGATGAGTTAGACAAAATTATTAATTCATATTATGAAAATAAACCTGGCGAAGATGAAAGAACTGAAGAAGCCGACATTGTTTCAAATAGAATTGCTCAAATCATTTCAGATGATTCTTTCACATTTACAGTAGGTCAGCTGGTTAGTATTCATAAACGTTTGTTTGATGGTGTGTTTAATCACGCTGGAAAATTAAGAGATTTTAATTATATTAAAAAGGAATGGGTTCTTGATGGAAGATCTGTAATTTATGGCGATTATCATGAACTTCAATCGACTTTAGAATACGATTTTGATTCTGAAAGAAAATTTAATTATATTGGTTTATCAAAAGATGAAATTATCGAACATTTAGCAACCTTCGTTTCAAATCTTTGGCAGATTCATGCATTTCAAGAAGGCAACACTAGAACTACTGCGGTATTCTTTATCAAATATTTAAGAAGATTGGGTTTCGATGTTACTAATGATGTCTTTGCTAAAAATGCGTGGTATTTTAGAAACGCCTTGGTGAGAGCGAACTTTAGATTCATTGGAAAAGGGATCAATGATGACAAATCCTATTTGATTTTATTTTTAAGAAATTTACTTCTTAACGAACATAACTCATTAAGAAATAGAGATTTACGTATCAGCATTGATAGGAAGAATGATGCACCTTTACCAAGAGAGCTGCGTGTTGTCGAATTAATTAAAGCAAATCCAAAAATAAGCATCGATGAATTAGCAAATAAAATTGGAGTATCTCCACGAACCATTAAAAACGTCACTGCTACCTTGGTTAAAAATAATAAAATCAAAAGAATTAACGGCAAAAGATTTGGCTATTGGGAGATCTTATAATTATTTTGGTTTTTTGATATTGCTATTCTAATTGCAGGGGTAGCGTTATTGGCCGTATCAATCTTTCTTTGTTTCAATTTTATTAGTCTTATTCATGATTATCATAGAAACAATGTAAAACCAGAAGATTAAAGAAAGCAAGGGCTAAAATCAATGAAAATTAAGTCGTCCATAGTGGCGACTTTTTGATATAATTTAAATAGATATTTATTTCGATATAAGTGTTAATTTATAAATAAGAAGGGATATGTTGATTTATGGCTACATATAACGCAGAAATAACGCAAAAATTTTTAGATGAGTATAAGACTTTTGAATATATTGAAGAGAATGACCCTCATCGATTTGAGATGATTAAAAAGCAGCATTATGTCGAATTCAATGCCTTAAGACATATTCGTAACTGCTTGACACATACTCCAAAAGTCAATGGCGATTTTCCTTTTCATGTCGCTGATTATGTTTTGGAAACACTAGAAGAAATAATAAATAAACTAGTGGTAAAGGCATATGATGTTGGGGTTAAGAAAGATAAAATCAAAACATTATCTCCTGACACTGATGTATTACATGCCATGCGCTATATGGATCAGTTACATATCACTAATATCCCAATCTTTGATGAGAAAGGGTGTGTTAGATATGTTGTTTCTATGCGAACAATATTCTCTATTCTTGCAAACGCAGAATATGACGAAAATAGATCTTATACTATTGAAGATTTAAAAGATAAATTTGATATTAATAAAAGTAAAGATTTATATTACCTTTTCTTAGCAAAAGACACCTTTGCGTTTGATGCTAAACAATATTTTATCGGCTATAACAAAGAACACAAAAGATGCGCTTTAATATTTATTACCGAACATGGTTTAAGAAATGAACCTGTATTAGGAATCGTTTCTCCTGGAGATGTGTTTAATATTTAATAATTTTATAAGAAAATTGAATTATGAGACGAATAACTTTTAAGTGGACATACCTAGTATTAGCAATAGTGCTTACCGCTTATGGTGGGTTCATGCTTATTTATAATCACACCCATCATAAAGAGATGTCTATTTTAGCTTTGGTGTTCTTAATTATTGGCTCACTGATGCTTATTTCTTATTTTGTCTTATTGGTTATTGATGCCTTTAGAAATAAACCAGTTATGATTAAAGAAGATCCTAATATAGAAGAAGAAATAGTGGAGACTCCTACGGAAGAACCAGTCAAAAAAGATAAACCTGTAGTTGAACAAAAACCTACTCCTAAAAAGGACTATACATATGAAAAAAGAACAGCAGTTAATCGTTCAAGATATGATAGTGATTCTGACTACAGTACTTATTATATAAGAAAAGTAGATTATGGCCCTGTATTAAGAGTGACTGGAAATGAAATATTAGATATGCGCACCAACACTTATTATCGCATAGAAGGAAATATGGTTAATCAAGCTGGTAGTGGACCAGTATTTGAAATATCAGGAAATAGAATTAGATCCGCTTTTGGTGGATATTTATACGAAATCTCAGGGGATAACGTAAACAAAGTTTATGGAGGATTTTATGCCTCTTTTAGTGGCAACTATTTGACCACTTATAACTTAGAAGAAAAATACGAAGTACCTGGTACATTAAATAAAAAACAACAACTCTTAGTTGTTGCTTTGTTGTTCGGGACTTACTGATTGAGGAGTTGCTGGAGCATACTCCCTAATTTCTCTTTGGAATAATCTAGACTCATTAGGTCCTCTTTTTGAAAATAGGACTAAAGGAATAAAAATAAGCACCCAGATGTTATATCCTAAACCTAGATAATAGGCAGCGGTGTTACCTTTAAATATCAAGTCGATTAAAGCCGCAAGCACAATAATAATACTTACCATAATATTGGTAATGAGATTAAATTTATGGCCACTGAAATAGATACTGGCGTCATCTTTTCCGTATCTATGTTTAAAGAATAACCTGATAAAGAATAGACAATAAATAAATAACACTGACACTAGTGATAAAGTGAGATTCATATTTGAGAACCAGAAGATAATATAGATGTTTTTCTTTGCCCCGTAGAATAATTCATACGAGTTGCCCACTAAAGTAATAGCGACTAAAGTTCCTAAAGGAAGTAAAGATAATAATCTCCAAATAACAATAAAGACTTTTGATTCATGTTTGATAAATGAAGGGGTGAAAAATAAGAAATAGAAAAGGATATAGTTAAGACAGGCTGCTAATAAGACACCTCTTGGGACAAAACTATATAGTAAATCTGAAAGGTTATAACCCCAAGTTTCTGCGATTGCCATAAGCGAGGTTTCTAAAGAGGCCATTGTGATATATAAGAATAGGTATTTGGTTATTTCTTTTAATAGAGTCTTCTTCTTTTTAACAGAGGCTAGAACAATTATTTGTCTAATAAAGATACCACCTACAAAGCAGATTTTAAAGATGGTCATAAATGTTTCATTAGAAAATATTGGAGGTAGATCAAAAATCATTCCACCAAAGGATCCTAGGAAAAGAATAATCAAAGAAGCAAAGCTTATAGCTTTTAACACCCAGTTAAGAATAAAATCAGGAACACCAAAATTGATGTTGATATCCCGTGGTAAATCTTTATCTCCTTCAGCTTCTTTTTTATCTTCTCTTTGTTTAACTAGACTAATTAACACATAAATAAGGAAGGCTAGACTCAGTATTAAAGTAAATACAGAAACAAAGAATAGAACTAGCCCAGTAATTTGCATACGGAAATTGACTGCTCTACCTATTTCTCTATCTCGTAAGAATTCATTATAAAAATTTACTTCTTTTTCAAGCTTGCTAGATAATAATTCAGAAAAGTGATTCATTGCATGATTTATTCTTGCGTTAAATAGTTTAACCACTAATTCTTCAGTGATTGGGGTATTGCCCTCAACAATCTTGTTAAGATTAGTAATACTTTCTATCGGCTTTTTTTCATATAAAACATCCGTGGAGAAATACATTCCAACATCGTTATTCATATAAGAGAATGTACAAACATAAGAACTTCTTCCTAAGTTGCCACCAAATTGATAACGCCATCTACCAAAACCAAAATCATCGTCATCTTCTAAATATCCACTAACAGTGTAAGTGGAGTTATTAAAATAAAGGATGCTGTTAGTTTTATAAAATATGACATCACTTCGTCCAGTTGGACCACTAGTATATAAACAGTTATATTCAAGATCAGTAACAATATCTCTACCAGTCTCACCTTTTTCTATAGCAGCGCGATACACTTCTCCATAAACTGGACCATATAGGTCTTCGTGGTTAGTTGCGGACCTTTTAAATATCGCCGCACTTGTAATAATTAAGGCAAGTGAAACAGTGGCAACAATACCAGAAATAATAAGTCTAGGTTTTCTAGATTTTCGTTTAACTCTAATTTTAATAAGACTTTCTTTTGGATATTCGTTAGTCTCATTTATTTCGAAGCCTTCATAGAAGCTAGTGATTTTTTCTAGTCTTTTTTTGCTTGGTCTATAATAACCTCTTTCATAGAAAAACAAAGACATTTTGGATATACCAATTGCCTTAGCAGCTTCTTTGATAGAGAGCTTTCTTTGGCGTCTTTCATCCACTAATTGTTGGTTATAGGATTTGAGCATATATCTATTGTATAATAGAGAAAATATAAATATGAAAAGAATAATTACATTATTATCAATTCTTACTTTATCTCTTGCTGGATGCGGGTCTAATCCACCTGGTATTACTTTTTATTTAACCAATGAAGAATTTGAGACATATTATGATGATTCATATTTCTTATTAGATAATAAATACTACCATCAAGAAATCGCGGTAGCGAGCTTTGCTAATGCGATGGCCTCCATTAACGCTAGAGATGATTATTCAATTAGAAGTGCTAATTTAGTCGACCTTTGGACAAAAGAAAACTTCCAGCACATTTATATAAATGATGATTATAAAGTTAAACCAGCCTTAGACTCTGTGGGGTTTGCTATCGCTAGCAAAAAGATTAACAACTTTAACTTAATTGCGGTCACTATTAGAAGCGGAGCTTATGACGCTGAGTGGGCTAGTAATGTTACCGCTGGTACTACAGGTAACTCTCAAGGATTCCAGAACTCCGCTAATAAAGTTATAGAAGGAATAGAAGACTATGTTTCCACTTATGAATTGTCTGGTCACACCAAATTCTGGCTTAGCGGCTTTTCTCGTGGTGGCTCAATTACTAATTTATTAGCGGGCACTATGCTTCAAAAAATTGACCAAGGCACGTTTATTAGTGAAATCACTACAGGCATTGCGGATGTCTATGCATATTGTTTTGAACCACAAAACGCAGCGGAGATTAGCATCGTAGACGCTAAAGGTGAGTTATATCAAGGTATTCATAACTTATGTAACTTTAATGATATCCTAACAATGATTCTCCCAAATGGTTGGGGAATGGCGAAATACGGTCATAGTCATTATTATCCTGATCGACTAACTGATATTAGATTTAACGCTACTGAAAGAAAGAAAATGATATGGAATTATCACTTCGCTAAAGGAGCGGAGGACTACGCTGCTTATACTGTCGATGATTGGAAATTTTATCGCGCTATTACAACTTATACCGAAGAAATAAATGCTCCTATTGAGAGCGTATATCCATCTATGGGTAGATTTGCGCAAAACCTTATTTACACGATTATGATTTCTACTTTAGACCGTAGCACTTACGCTATGTTCCAAGAGGGAATTAGAAATATTTTCGCGACTATTTTTGGCTATAATCCAGATATTGAAGGCATCAAAATTAGCGATTCAGTTTTTATGGATTTACTCTTCTCATATTCAATAATTCAAACTTTATTTAGCGAGCTACAACAAGGAAATTTAGCGGATTTTACCGCAGATTTCGCGATAATTTTGTATATTTTGTTCAATGCTAATAAGGATAATATTGAGGCCATCCATGCATTATATGAAGGTATCAGGTTAGCGGTTTTCTATATCTTTGCCCCAATCATTTATAGACCAGATGTTATGCACCAATTATTCTCTAGAGACAACATGTTAACTTTAATCTCAACTCACGCGACTGAACTAAATTACTCATTCTTAAAAAGTTGTGATCCTAGATTATATGGGAAAGATGCTTGTCACTTAAATGACGGTAGCTACTACATCTTAAAAGTGGATACTCCTGAATCAATTTCAATTTATGAAAAAACACTTGGAAAGAATGTCTTTACTTACTCTAATGGAGTGATGAGTAGTGACACTTTATCCGCTGAAAAAATGTTTGATGGCAGTATCGCTATTTATATGCCTAAAAATGGTAGTTATAGTTATCATATTGAGTCTGAAGACATCCAGTTAATCAATGTTGATGAATATAATAACGAAACTGTTATAAATGAATCTATGCCTAAAACAGGCGAATTCTAATATCTATGACACTTATGTGACATAGGCTATTGTAAATTATATTTAACGAAAAGATATGGACACAATCAAAGAATATTTACTTTCTCAACAAGATATAAAATATCGCGATTTTACATTACCTCTAATTCCTAACGTTGATAAAAATTCATTTATTGGGGTAAGACTTCCTGTTATTAAGAAGCTAGCGAAAGAGTTAGATAATAAAATTAAAAGTGATTTTATTTCTTCTCTTCCTCATAAGTATCATGAAGAGAATGTTTTACATTCTATAATACTCTCAAGTATCAAAGATTATGATGAGTTTATTAACTATGTTAATGCTTTCTTACCTTACGTCAATAACTGGGCGGTGTGTGATTCAATTTGTAATAAGTATTTAGCTAAGTATAAACCAGAATTACTTTAAGCGATTTATAAGTGGCTTAAAAGCGAAGAGTTATATCGAGTGAGATATGCGGTTAAATGTTTGATGTCATACTACCTAGATGAAGACTTTAAAGAAGAATATATCGATAGAGTTAGTGAAGTAAAATTAGATGATTATTATGTAAAAATGATGATTGCCTGGTACCTCGCTACTGGATTAGCCAAACAATACAATTCTTTTATCAAAGTAATTAAAGAAAAAAGATTTGATAAAGACATTCATAATAAGGCGATAAGAAAGGCGATAGAATCCTTTAGAGTGAGTGATGAACATAAGGAATATTTAAAGACTTTGAAGATATAAAATGCTGATCACAATAATTGGTGGCTTTTTAATAGTAAATTAAAGTGATAAAATTATTTTAATTAAGGAATTTGCATTATATGAAATATGATTTATTAATCAAAAATGGTTTAGTTGTTTTGCCTACGGGTAAAAAAGTTACCGACATCGCCGTAAAAGATGAAAAGATTGCTTTAATTGGCGAAAAGCTCAATGTTGAGGCTAAAGAAGTAGTGGACGCGACCGGGAAAATAGTAGTTCCAGGAGCGATTGATGTTCACACTCACCTAGCAATGCCTTTTGGAGGCACAATCTCTGCGGATGATTATTTTACTGGTACTCGAGCCGCAGTCTGTGGTGGAACAACCACAATTATTGACTACCCATGTCAAAGAAAAGGTAACTCCATCAAGGAAACATTAAAGCCAAGATTTGAAATGTGTGAGAAAGACGCTTGCTCAGATTATTCTTTCCACTGCGCGATCACTAACTTTAATGACGGAAAGATTTTAGAAGAAATGGATGAAGCTTGTGAAAGTGGAATCACCTCCTTCAAAGGCTATATGGTCTATAAAAAAGAAGGAATGATGGTGGACGATGGAATGATTTATCAACTCTTACTTAGATGTAAAGAAGTAGGAGCAATGTTAAACCTTCACGCTGAAAATCCAGATATCATTGATGTGAGAACTGAACAGTTCCTCAAAGAAGGTAAAACAAGTGCCTGGTATCACTATTTATCTAGACCTGAATTTGTCACTTCCGAAGCTGATAAAAGAGCGGTCCACTGGGCTAGTCATTTAAACGCACCTGTCTATATTGTCCATATGTCTGATAAAGAAGGACTTGAAGCCTGTATTGAGGCAAAAAAGCAGGGTTTTGACATAAAAATTGAAACATGTCCACATTATTTAGAGTTCACTAATGAAGTGTTTAAGAGAGTGGATGGCATCAATTTTGTCTGCTCTCCACCAATGAAAGGACAAGACTCATTAGAGGCTTTATGGAAAGCACTTAACGAAGGTTATATTGATACAGTGGCAACAGACCACTGCCCATTCCAACAAAGCGAAAAACTATGGGGCAAAGATGACTTCACCAAGATTCCTAATGGTTGTGCGGGCATCGAAAATATGTACCCATACATGTTAAGTAAGGCTAATGAAGGTAAGACCACTTATGAAACAGTGGTGAGAGTCTGTTCCTATAACCCAGCTAAAATCTTTGGTTGTAAAGATAAGGGAAGTATTGAAGTAGGGAAAGACGCGGACATTATCATCTTTGATCCTAAAAAAGATTTTGTGGTTTCCGTTAAAAATATGCATTCAAACTATGACCACACGATTTGGGAAGGATATAAATGTCACGGCTATGTGACCTCAACATACTTAAGAGGCACCTTAGTGTTTAAAGACGGAGAATTCCTCGGCAAAAGAGGTTTTGGTAAATTTGTAAAAAGAGAAAGGTATCAAGGTAAATAAGATGAGCTATTTATGTGATTTAAAGAGAATGGAAGATAAAATCAAAACATTCTCAAAATTTGGTGATGCGGGTCATGGAGGCATTACTCGCTACGCTTTAAGCAAAGAAGACGAGATGGCCAGAGACGAATTCGTCAAAAGAATGACCGCGATCGGAGCGAAAATCGAAATTGATGATTTAGCCAATATGTATGCCACTATCGAAGGTAGTGATCCTAAAGCCAAAAGAATTGTTATGGGTTCACACTGCGACTCTGTTAAAAATGGCGGCAACTATGACGGCATTTTAGGTGTTATGTCAGCGATGGAAGTCTTAGAGACTATCGTTGAAAAGAAAATCCCTCATAAACACCCAATCACCGCGATGATTTGGACTAATGAAGAAGGTTCATTATATCCACCTGCCATTATGACTTCTGGTATGGTTGCTTATAAATATTTACCAGAAAACATTAAACCAAGTGTGGAATATTCTAAGATGATGAACTCTATTAACGTTTTAGATAGAACCACAACTTATAAAGAAGCATTATCAAAGTTTAAATATCTTGGACCTAAATCCAACAGATTATCTAGAGACAAATATGTTTGTAATTTTGAAACCCATATCGAACAAGGACCAATCTTAGAAGATGCTGGTAATGAAATTGGTGTCGTGGACTGCGTTCTTGGTATGTTTAACTATCGACTTGAGTTCCATGGACAAACCACTCATGCTGGAACATTCCCGATGAACAAAAGAAAAGATGCTTTATATGCGGCTAGCTTAGCGTTAATTGAATTACACAACAAAGTTGACGCTTTAAATAGACCAGAATTAGTGTACACCACTGGTGAAATTGTCTGTCACCCAGATGTTCATACTTGTGTTCCTGACTATGTCAATTTCTCATTAGATGTGAGACACGAAGATCCAAAACTCTTAGATAAAGTTTTAGAAATCGTGAAGTCATTTGACGGAAAAGAATTCGCTAAATGTACATGTAAAGTTGTTCCTATGTGGAATAGAGATACAGTGTACTGGGATAAAAACTTAGTAGGATTTATCAAAGAATCCTGTGAAGAACTTGGTGTTAAACACCAATACATCCATAGTGGTGCGGGTCATGATGCCCAATTCGTATCATATATTATTCCAACCACTATGATCTTTGTGCAATCTAAAAAAGGATTATCACACTGCGAAGATGAATATAGTGATCCTAAACACTGTATGCTTGGTGCTAGTGTTATGCTTAACGCAGTCTTAAAGGCTGATAAACATTATGAGTAAGCCAGTAGAAGGACAACAACAATTTAAAAAGAAGCTGAACCCAATGGACGTTTGGGCGATAGCTTTTGGTTGTATTATCGGTTGGGGCGCCTTCATTAACCCCGGAGAAAAATTCTTACCTAACTCCGGTGTTTTAGGTACTGCGATTGCTATCGCGATTGGCGCTCTTATCATGATTATCATATCTATAAGCTATGCTTATATGATTAGAAAACATCCTAAAGCGGGTGGAGAATTTATCTTTGCAAAGATGTGCTTTGGTAGAATCCCTGCCTATATATGTGGTTGGTTTTTAATCGCTGCCTATTTATCTAATGTTCCACTTAACTCAACCGCCTTAGGTTTAGTTATTGATGGACTTGCTCCAAATGCTTTGCATTTTGGATTCTCCTATACCATTGCGGGTAACACTATTCATCTTGGCGAAATCTTATTAGCGTGTGGAGTTTTAATCTTATTTGCAGTTATTAATATGCTTGGAACTAAGAAGGCAGGTATTGTGCAAACAATCTTAGCGGTTTTATTAGGTTCTACAGTTATTGTTTTAGTTATCGCTGCAATTGCTTCTCCACTTACGAGCTGGAGCAATTTAGGGAACTTATGGGGATACTTCAAATTACCTGATGATCCTAAATTAGGCGGTGTTGGTATTGCTTCGGCAATATTTGCAACATTAGCCATTGCTCCTTGGGCATTTGTTGGTTTTGAAACTATTCCTCAAGCCGCAGAAGAATTTAAATTTAGCTTTAAAAAAGTCACAATCATTATGATTATTGCGATTTTATTTGGAACATTTGTTTATATTGCTAATAACACAATTACCGCTTTAGTTATTAAAAACTGGCCAGAATATATCGCTGAAGGTGGTAGATGGCCACTCTTATATGCTGCTCAACAAATTCTAGGTAAAACAGCAGGTAGTATTATAGTCGGTGTTTCAGTATTAAGCGCTATCCTTTCAGGTATTATGGGCTTCTATATGGCCTCTTCAAGATTAATCTTCTCAATGGGAAGAGAAGGATATTTGCCAAAACGATTTGGTACAGTTGATAAGAAACATAGTGTTCCTCAATTCGCTATCTTATTCTGCTTAATCATTTCTTTAGTGGGACCATTCTTAGGAAGAAACGCTTTAAGTTGGTTCGTTGATATGGCCTCGATTGGTACTTCAATCGGATTTGGATTTACTTGTTTAGCAGCATTCATAACTATGCGAAAAGATAAAGATGTTAATATCTTTATGAAAATACTGACATTATTAGGATTTACGTTTGCGTTAGTGTTTATCGTCATCCAGTTAGTGCCAACAGGATTAGGAGTTAACTTCTCTACTCCGTCTTATATCATCTTTGCGGTATGGATTATGTTAGGAGCGGGTTTCTTCTTATGGCAGACCCTTGCTAAAAAGCGTAACGAAAAGAACGCAAGTGAAGTAGTGGAAGAAAAGCCTCAAGTAGAAGAAAATAAAGAATAAATTCATGAGCCGGCCATTTGGTCGGCTTTTATGATACGATATACGTATGAAGAAACAATTAGGTCTATTTGGTATTATCTTTGCTTTTGCGTTTAATAGCTGTGGTTCTTCTAGTAGCCCAATAGATTTAAAGCCAAGAGAGTATTCTTTAGATATTCCTGAGATTTCTATCACCGTTAATGGGGCTCATATTCCTGATAGAAGTGATCCAGAATATAAGAACTACTGTCCCGCTGTTTTAGATTATTTAGAAGGCGAAAGCCATTATCAAGATAATGAAGGAAGAGTAAGAATTAGAGGTACCTCTAGTAGATGGTTTAAAAAAAAAGGCTATAAGATTAAGTTCTCTTCTAAAGTCTCTATTGGAGGCTTACCTGCTAGTAAGAAATTTAATTTATTAGCATCTTATTTAGACCCAACTTTACTTAGAGATTATTTAGCGATGCAGATATCTCATGATATGAATGTATTTGCCAATAGATATGCACCTACTATTAGACCAGTAAAAGTCCTTTTAGATGATGTTGATCAAGGTATCTATTATCTAATAGACGATATTGGTACTGGAGTAGACAAAATAAATTTCTTCCAAGTGAAGATCTAAATAAAACATCTTTCTTATTAGAAATGGATACTTTAGCCCATAAAGAAGGAGTGGAAGGAGTGAACTATTTTATTTTAGGCACTACTGATGTCTTTGATTATGGTAAAGGTTACGCGGATTTAGAATATAAGTTAGACACTCCTGAAGAAGTGAGCGAGACTCAATTTCAATTTATTGAAAACTATATTACAACTTGTAGAAACGCATTAATAAATAAAGATTTAAACTTGTTCACTTCTTTAGTGGATCTTGATTCCTTTATAGATTACTTCTTATTAGCGGAAATCTTTAGAAACACAGATTTAGCGGGACGCTCAGTATATTTATATCTTCCTGATATCACTTCTAAATTAATTTATGGTCCTTCTTGGGACTTTGATTATACTTGTTCTAGACCATATCAACTTGGACCAAATCAAGACTATACATTAGAAAATGCGACTGATAGATTTTCTCACTTTGATTTCTGGGAGAAGTTCTTAGAAATTGAAGGAACTCATAATTTAATCGCTAGTCGATACACAAATTACATAAGACCAATCGTGAACTTTGAATTAGAAGAAGAACAAAGATACTATAACTTCTACGAAGAATATATAAAAAATAACGCGAATAACTGGTATCCGGAGATAGAAGATATTGATGCGTTATTAGAAAATAATTTTAATTGGACATTCTCTTACTTTAAGTTAAGAATGAAATTCTACGATTCGATATATCTAGCCTAGATAGTTGATTTATAAATCAAGAACTTTCAATTCATTCATATCATTTTCAGATATTTCAAAATCTAACTTAGTGTTCTCTATGATATGTGGTAGAGACTGGGCTTTTTCTTTTGGTAATAATGATATAGGCAAGAGTTTCAAGTGCACATCCTAATATAGCGGTGGAGATATGGCTACCAAGTCCAACTATAATTGTCACTAGAATAGTCGCGGTAATTGAGCCGAGCATTTGTTGAATGCCGCCAACAAAAATATCTCGTTTCTTTGGAGTGTCCTCCACTTGATAAATCATGCGATTCATAGCCCAATTTTCTACATACAAATCATTTATAGAACAAAACTATTTTAAAGTTAGTTTACTTTAACATTGCACTTTAACCCTTAATCATAAAAAATGATTATAGAGGTTTTCTTAATATGATGTTTTGGGTGAAGAAATGTTATTACCGTATTTATCAAAAAGTACTGAAATTTGCGATGCGCTTTATGGATTGGAGTGAACCAACTTTACTAGAAGGAGCAGACGCTGTTTTAAAACTTCCAAAATTCATCAAGGCCAAAGGAATTAATAATGTTTTAGTGGTCACCGATAAAGGATTGATGTCTCTTCATTTACTTGACCCATTGTTCAAAGAATTAGAAAAAGAGGGGTTCTCCTATAGTGTTTTTGATGGAGTGCAGCCTAATCCAACTATCCAAAATATTGAAGACTGTAAGGATATTTATCTTAAAAATAAGTGTGAAGGAATTATTGCTTTTGGTGGTGGTTCGCCAATGGATTGCGCCAAAGCCGCAGGAGCAAGAGTCAGTAACCCTAAGAAGTCAGTTAAGAAGATGAGAGGCTATCTCAAGATCAAAAAGAAGCTTCCTCCATTTTTTGCTGTTCCTACTACTGCAGGTACTGGTTCAGAAACAACTTTAGCGGCAGTGGTCACCGATCCCACAACTCATGAGAAGAACGCAATCTGTGATGGTAAGCTTAGACCAAAATACGCAGTTCTAGATCCTAACTTAACTATCGGTTTACCTCCTCATATCACCTCTACAACTGGTATGGATGCTTTAACTCACGCTGTGGAAGCCTATATTGGTAAAAGTAATGTGAAATCGACAATTAGATATGCTGAAGAAGCTACTAAACTTATCCACAAGAATTTAGAAGTTGCTTATACTAACGGCAAGGATATTAAAGCTAGAGAAAACATGCTTTGTGCTTCGTTTTTAGCGGGTTCTGCTTTCACCAGAGCGTTTGTTGGTTATGTACACGCGATTGCCCATAATTTGGGTGGAATGTATGGCACTCCACATGGACTTGCTAATGCAGTGATACTCCCTTATGTTTTAGAGTGGTACGGCAAATCCGTTTATAAGCCACTTGCAAAACTCGCCGGTCTTATTGGCATTGCTAAGTTAGAGATGACTAGAGAAGAAATAGCCAAATTATTCATCTCTGAAATTAGAAGAATGAATAAAGCAATGAATATACCTGAGAAGTTTGATTTTATTAAAGAAGAGGATATCCCTACTTTAGTAAAACGCGCTCTTAAGGAAGGTAATCCTGGCTATCCGGTTCCTAGAATAATGAAGCCAAGTGACTGTGAACAAGTCATTCGCTCCCTCATAGCGTAATATAATGTTCCTATATATAGATGCTTTTTAAGATAATTTGCTAGTTTTTAGCATTTCTTCTTTATATGAAATTATTAATTTAATATAATGTTTCTACTATGAAAAAGAAAATCAATAGAGTTAGATTATTTGCCTTTATCGCGA
Organism: Bacilli bacterium; assembly: GCA_017447165.1. Taxonomy (GTDB): domain Bacteria; phylum Bacillota_I; class Bacilli_A; order RFN20; family CAG-826; genus UBA2450. The sequence continues at coordinate 166,178 of JAFSOD010000004.1, read as the reverse complement.
TTATATTTGAGACATTAGGTATTGCTACTTTTATTATTTTCTATTTCCTCGATTTGTTTAATACTAAAAGTGTTGTTTTGCCAGAATACGTTGTTATCGGCGCTTCTTCTTTAGTGGCCCTTAATATCATCTTTATGTGGGTCAGTGCGATTCGTATTTCTATGTATAGACATAAAACTGACTTACAAGCCGCGGAAGTTATTGGAAGTGACGTTCAAGAAGCATATAACTTTGCAATGATTGGTTTGGTGGTTACCGATGAAAACGACACAGTTATTTGGAATAACGATTTATTTAAAGATAGACACATTGATATTATCGATAGCAACATCTTTGAATGGAAAAACGAGTTAAGAGTTTTAAAAGAAAAACCATCTCCAGACAATATCATTAAAGTAGTGATTAATAATCGTAACTATGAAGTTAAATATCTTTCCGATGCGGGATTATATATCTTTAAAGATACAACTGAATATGAGACTGTTTATTATTACAACAAACAACAGGCTCCTGTTGTTGGTGTTCTTTCTATGGATAACTATGACGAAGTCATTAAAGGTGATGATGACTATAATGACACCATTACTAAGGCTAAAGATGTTATCTTTGAATACGCTCAAAAATATGGCATTTTACTTCGTAAATATAAAGATAGTGATTATCTTATGCTCTTTAATTATGATACATATTGCAAAATCAAAGATGATCATTTCTCTATTATTGATAAAGTTAGATCGGTCTCCATGGGCGAAGATATTCCACTTACCTTATCTATCGGTATTGCTAGAGACTTCCCAGATGTCGTTAAACTTAACGAGTTAGCGATTGCTGCTTTAAGTATTGCTATGTCTCGTGGTGGTGACCAAGTTGTTGTTTCCCCATATGGCAAAGAAATGGAATTCTATGGTGGAAAAACCGAAGCTCAAGAAAAGCGTAGTAGAGTTAAAATTAGAGTTCTTGCTGACTCCTTAATTAACTTAATTAACAGCGCCTCTAATGTCTTAATTATGGGTCACACTAATATGGATATGGATGCTTTAGGCAGCTGTTTAGGTGTTAAAGCTATTTGTGAAAGATTAAAGAAACCTGCAAAGTTAGTTGTGGACCTAAAAGCTACCGAAACAAAAACTAGAACTGCGATTACCTCCAGTTTTGATAAAGACGAATTAGAAGATTTAATTGTCTCCTCTAAAGATTCTTTGGATTTGATTGAATCCGATACCTTGGTCATTGTTTGTGACGTCCATATTCCTAATATGGTTATGGCACCTGCTGTTTTAGATAGAACTAATAAAGTTGTTGTTATCGACCATCATAGAAGAGCGGAAGAATATATTGAGTCTCCTGTTTTCAATCATATTGATCCATCTGCATCTAGTGCCTCTGAACTAATTACCGAATTTATTAGATTCTCTTCTATCACCCCTAGAATTGAACTTAATCCAACTTATGCGACGATTATGTTATCTGGTATCTTCTTAGATAGCTCTTTCTATAAGAGTAAGAATACCGGTATTAGAACCTTTGAAGCTTCTACAATTCTAAAAGAATATGGAGCGGATAACTCTGTCGCTGATGATTTATTAAAAGATGACTTTGAAGAATATATGGAAACCACTGACATCGTTAGAAACGTTGTCACTGCTAGCTATGGGGTAGTTTATGCAGTCGCCGATCCTAATAAGATTTATGATACTGCTGCGATTGCTAAAGCCGCTAATGCTTGCTTAGGTATGAAAGGGATTCACGCTGCCTTTGTTATTGGCAAAACTAGCGCTAGAGAAACCAAATTATCTGCTAGAAGTGATGGTTTAATTAATGTTTCACTTTTATGTGAAAAACTTGGTGGTGGAGGCCACTTCACTAGTGCAGCAGCGACTTTCCTTAAAAGCGATTTAAAAGATGTAGAAAATATGTTAGTTAATGTTATTAACTTGCACTTAGCTGATGCTAGAGCAGACGCTAAAAGAAGAATTAGCCAGGACGAATAATTATGGAAGTAATCTTATTAGCGGATGTTAAAAAAGTTGGTAAAAAGAATCAAACTGTGAATGTCAGTGATGGTTTTGCTGTGAACTTCTTATTTAAAAAGAAACTCGCTGTTCCTGTGACTAAAAAAAGTGTTGAGATTTTAGCAACTCAACAAGAAAACGCTAGACAAGAAGAGATTAGAAAGAAAGATGACGCTGTTAAATTAGTGGAGATACTCAAAGGTATCACCTTAGAGTTTGACGCTAAAGTTGGTAAAGATTCTAAACTATTTGGCTCCGTTTCTTTAAAACAAGTCGAAGAAGAAATGAAAGCAAAACACAATATTGAAATCGATAAACGTAAATTCTTAGATAAAGGACCACTTGATTCCTTAGGATATCACCGATTAAGAATTGAACTATATAAAGGCGTGATAGGCGTAGTGAACGTTCATATCACAGAAAGGAAATAATATGGCTGCTGCAGGTAGAAAAACTGTTGTTAAAAAAGTATCTAGTGAACTTCCATATAATGAAGATGCTGAAAAAGTAGTTCTTGGTAGCGCCATGCTTACTAAAGACTATTGTCTTGAAGTGCTTTCCTTAGAAGAGGATGATTTTTTCATTGGAAAACATCAAATAATCTTTAGAGCGATTCGTCAACTTTCTGATAGAAATGCCACTGTTGACGTATTAACTGTTGCTGAAGAATTAGATAACTTAAAAGAATTAGAAAATATTGGTGGTGCAAAATACTTAGCGGAATGTACCAACAAAGTTGTTGCGGCTTCAACATTAACTTTCTATATCGGAATTATCCAAGATAACTCCGTTTTAAGAAAGATGCTTACCACCATTAGAGATATTGATAAAGAATACAAGACTCAAGAAATTGAAAACATCAATGACTTCATTTTAGATAGTGAAAATAGATTTAAAGAGAGTATTGCTAAACGACATATTTCTAACTTTGTAACTACTGATATTATCGCTAAAGAAACAGAAGAAAATCTTGAAAAACTTCAAGATGCTGATAACGACTCCGATGTAATTGGAGTTACTACAGGATATGAAAGACTTAATCAAATCACTCAAGGCTTTAAACCTGGTGAATTAATTATTGTTGCTGCTCGTCCAGCAGTTGGCAAAACAGCTTTATGTTTAAACTTTGCTCATAGAATTGCTACTAGAGCCAAAAAAGCAGTGGCGATTTTCTCCTTAGAGATGTCTAAAGAACAATTATTTAATCGTTTAGTGGCGATGGACTCTACAGTGGACTGTCGTAACATCAATAGAGGTCGTATTAATTCCGCGAACGATAAGATGAAAGTTCTTAATTCCATTAAGATTTTAGCGAATTCTAAGATTTATATTGATGACACTCCATCGATTAAACTTAATGATATCGTTACTAAATCTACTAAATTACAAGCTCATGAACCAGATCTAGGTTTAATCATTGTTGACTACTTAGGTTTAGTCCAAATCGCCACCAAAGGAAAAAGTATAGATTCAAGACAAGAAGAAGTAAGACGTATTTCTCTTGCCTTAAAAGCTCTTGCTAGAGACTTAAATGTTCCGGTTATCGCCGTATCTCAACTTTCTAGAGCGGTTGAAAAACGTGATTCTCAAAGACCAGTGATGTCTGACTTAAGAGATTCTGGTAACATTGAACAAGACGCGGATATCGTTATCCTTCTCTATAGAGAAGACTATTACGCCGATAAAAAGACCAGCAAAGCTTCTAATAAAAAAGGTGGACAACTTACTGGTGCGGAAAAATATGAACTCGCCAAAGAGCAAAAAGAAAAAGAATTAGGTAGTGAAATTCCAGGTAATGCTTCTTATACCGAAGTTATTGTTGCAAAGAATAGAAGTGGTCAAACTGGCACTGCTAGACTCTTCTTCTATAAAGACTATGTGAGATTTGACGCCCCAACAGCAGAATGGGAAGCTGCGATGAACGCCATCGCTGAAGAATAATTTAAAACAATGTTTTTTGATATTATCAATAGTGGTTCTAAAGGTAATGCTACTCTAGTGTTTACTAAGGAAGCCACTATTTTAATTGATATGGGCATACCGATTAAAGTCATCGAAGAAGAACTTTTAAAATTTAGTAAAAATCTTAAGGATATCGATGCCGTTTTAATCACTCATAATCACGCAGATCACTACCGTAATATTAAAACATTTTCACCTAAGAAAATGTATTCTTTAGAAGGAACAATTCCAGGTTCATTAAGTAATGTTGTTGAGATATATAAACCTTTTAAGGTTTTTGACGTTGAAATAATGGCGTTCCCAACAAGTCACGATGCTACTAACCCATGTGGATTTTTATTAAAAGAAGGTAATGAATCTATGGTCTATATGACTGATACTGGAACCTACTTATCTAGTAACACTCCATATATTAAAAATCCTACATATTTAGTCATTGAATCTAATCACGATATACAGATGCTTTTACACACCAATAGACCAATGGAACTAATTCAAAGAATCATGTCTGATTATGGACATTTATGTAATGAAGATAGTGCCTTTGCCGCGATTGAAATAATTGGAGAAGACACCAAAGAAATAGTGCTTGCTCACTTATCAGAAGAAGCAAATACTCCAGAACTCGCTTTAGCGGCCTATCATAAAGTTTTTGAATACGCGAGAGTCAACTTGGATAGATATAAATTAAGGTGTGCTAATCAACATATCCCTCTTGTTGGAGGCAACTATGAAAATTAAGATTTACGCAATCGGAAAAATAAAAGATTTCTATAAGCTCGGCGCGGATGAATACGATAAAAGAATATCTAGCTACTGCAAGATTGAAATTGTGGAACTTAAAGACGAATCTTTACCAGAAAAACCAAGTAAAAAAGAAATTCAAAAAGCAATCGATTTAGAGGGAAAACGTGTAGTAGCCCAGCTAAAAGATGGTGAATACCTTATTTCTTTAGATTTAAATAAGAAGGAATATACATCTGAAGAGTTTGCAGCATTTATCTCTAAAGAACTAGAAAGTCATGGAGCGAATATTTCCTTTGTTATTGGGGGATCTTATGGGCTTAGTGATGAGTTAAAAAGTAGAGTGAATGCCTCTATCTGCTTATCAAAAATGACATTCCCACATCAACTCGCTAGATTAATATTACTTGAACAAATCTATCGAGCATTTAAAATACTTAATAACGAAACTTACCACAAATGAATTACGAAGAATTTAAGGACTATCAAATTAAAATAGAAAAAGAATATCCATTTTCTCCACATGTGATTATTGATGAGGAATGTGACTTTTATTTTGAACCAGTTGTTTATACTCAATTACAAGGTTTTAAAGAAAGACACCCAGATAAATATCACCTCATTATTGAAGCGATGATTGAAAGGGCAAAAAGAAATAAGCACGTTGTCTATGTTGGAGACTATGAGTCTTATTTCACCGAAGTACCTAATTATATTTATTTAGAGATAACTGATATTACTAATCCATTACAGATATTTGTTGAAGATAAAAGCCGTGGTAGTGATTACGGAGATTAAAAAAGCCGATTTATAATCGGCTTTTTTTATTGAATCATTGGTCTTAATTGTTTCATCGATAGCCACATAATTCTTAGTGAGACTAATAAGATGAAGGCCATTTGACCAATAGTGTTTCCAGAGAAGATTAAGGAGAGTAATGTTCCAAGAATTGCTGGAGAAGCAGCGCCCCACCAGGAAATCTTTTGACATTCCCAGATATTCAAGAACTTGTATGGATTATTCTTACCTCTAGTTAAGATAAAGACAATTAATCCTAAGAAGATGATAACACCAGAATAGATTGCTAAGTAAATACCAGTGTTAGTCCATTTTGTTTTGTTCTTTTGATTTAAGTATGTTTCAGTACAAACATCTCTAAAGGCGTTAAGGACATCCGCTCTATGCTTGTTGACGAATTTATCCTCATCTTCAGGAGCAAGAACATTTGGTAATTCTTTTCCTAATAAACGTTCCACTAAACCGATATCAGTACGAGTATTGAGCCAGTCTAGTCCTCCATAGGAGCTAGCAGCAGCGGAATTAGTGTTTTCTTTATATAAGGCAACCGCCATAGTGGTTGGAGTGAAGATGTAGATATTTGGTAAATATACTTTAGTATCTTCCATTCCTTCTTGAGGAATGCCTTGCCCATCACTACCATTATTACCTTTAACTAAGTAAGTTTGTTTAACGATTTCATCGACATTGGCACTTAAATTATCATTGGTCCAGAAATAGAATTTTGCATCAAATTGATTGGTGCTGCTATTAACGATAGAGAATTCACATGTTCTATTTTCGAAATAGGCTTCATCTGGTTTAACAAATTTATCGTCTTTTTTAGTACCAGTATGAGTTTCAAAATCATAGTTTTCGTAGTAGTGGAGTAATCCACCTTCAACTTTGAATTCATAACCTGCTAATTTTTCTCTATAAGCAAAGCGAGATAATTGATCATCTAACCCATAATTGAGATTAGAAATAAATGTCGCCCCATTCATTTTGCTTAATTGAGCAAAGGTTGGAATTAAAGGAAGTAAAGAAGAGAACGCAAAGAAAATGACAGCGACCCACCATGCTGAACCTCTGGAACCATCAATAACTGCTTGGTTGGAAATTAATCCTTTGAAGGAATTGACTAAAGTAAATTTAGCTTTAGGGTTCATTCCTTTTTTTGCTTTTTTTAGTTTCTTTGCCATTTGTAATACTTCCTTTTCGTTAACGAAACGCAAATAAAAGTTTAAAGGTTATTTAGAAATAAGTAAAGATTTTATGAAAATATTGCGATTAATTCTACTATTTATTTGAAAATATATTTCAAAAAAATAAATGCTATAATATAATTAATTCTTCTCCGCAGGAGTTTGTTATGAAAAAAAGAATTATAAGTTGTTTGTCGTTATCGGCTTTAATGTCGATTGGTTTATCGGTGGTATTATTTGGTGCGAATAAGGAAAGTAAAGAAGTTGAAGGTTATTCAACATCATCTTTGCCAACCACGATTGATTTAAATGATACTAGTGCTGCAAATATTAGAAGTTATTATAGTTCGCTTAATAGCTTAGGAACCGCGCAAAGACAAGGGACTAATTTACTTAAAAACTTAAAAACCATTCTTAAGAATGGACAAAAATATTACTCCTATGATAGTGGTAACGCGATTTGGCAAATCTATGAGATTGCTGATAGAGACTGGGATAAGTCCCCTGCTAGCAGCACTACATACGGCACATATAATTCAAGTACAAATAAAATCACTAATTATAGTTATGGTACTAGCTCATCTAGTAGTAAAAACAATCCATATATTCATGCATTATACATTAACAGAAATGTAACTAACCAAACTACAGCGTGGGATGACCACCAACAAACTCAATGGGGCATCAATAGAGAACACGTTTGGCCTAAGGCTGAAGGCTTTGAAACCAGTGGTGCTGGAGGCGCTCGTGGTGATCCAATGCACTTAATGGCTGGTAACGGCTACGCAAACAATATTCATAGCAACTACTACTATGGTTATGTTAATACATCTTCTAGTTACACAAATTGTGGTTCTAAATATTCGAATATTGGTGGCAATCTTTTAGGAAAATCTAAAACCTTAGGTGGTTCCACAAACGTTTTTGAACCACAAGATTGCGATAAAGGTGATATTGCTAGAGCTATTTTCTATATGGTTGCTAGATATAATTATTTGTCTAGTAGCGATAGCGATGGCATTGATTCTAATAACCCTAACCTAGCGCTTACTCAATCACTTAGTGATTGGGCCAGTAGTGGTTATAGTTCAACTACTTCTACAACAGGCAAGATGGGTATTATGACTGACTTATTGGCCTGGCATCACGCTGATCCAGTTGACGAATATGAAATTCATAGAAATAATCTTTTATATACAAACTACACAAATAACAGAAATCCATTTATCGATTTCCCAGAATGGGCAGACTTCATTTGGGGTTCTGTAAATTACAACGGTAGTACTTATGTTTCCAATGACACTACTCCTACAGGTTATGCCACTCCAAGTAGTGACACGATCAATGGATATAATAGTGGTGGTGGAGAAACTGTTTCTGTTACTGGTGTATCTTTGGATACAAATTCAGCAACAGTTGAAGAAGGAAAAGATGTTACTTTAACTGCGACAGTTGCCCCAAGTAATGCTACTAACCAAGGCGTAAGTTGGACAACAAGTGATAGCAGTATTGCTACTGTTTCTGGCGGCATTGTTACCGGCGTTTCAGTAGGAAGCGCAACAATTACTGTTACTACAAGTGATGGCGGATATACCGCAACATGTTTGGTGACCGTTACTGAATGTTCTGGTGGAGGAGGCTCTGAAGGAACTGAAGAAGGCTCTGTTACCGCCGCTAGCGGTGCTTTAGAAGGCTGGACTGCTAGTGGAACAGGTTCGGCTTATGCTGATGGTTCTGTAAAATTCGATAGTAGTAGTGACAATGTTTATAAAACTGATATTTTCTCTGGTGATGTTTCTTCTGGAATGACATCATTAACGGTTACAATTAATAGTAAGATTAATGGAACACCAACCGCAACAAATTCTTATAAAGTAGAAGCGCTTGATTCATCTGGAAATGTTTTAGCGAGTGATGTTAAAACCGGAGCAGATATTGTCACTACCTCATATGGTGATGCTGTGTTTACTATTGATTCAGGATTAACTGGCTGTACTGGAATTAAAATTACTTACGTTACCAAAGGTGGCGGAAACTGGGGTGTTAAATCAGTTTCATGGTCTGCAACTTATTCTAATTCAGAAGAGGAAGTCACTGTTTCTTCTATTGTAGTTAAGACTGCTCCAACTAAAACAACTTATACTGCTGGAGATGGCTTTGACGCTAACGGATTAGTTATTACTGTTAGTTATAGTGATTCAACGAGTGCAGATATTTCATACGAAGGCAATGAAGATGCCTTTGAGTTTGATCCAGCAGATAACTTACAAACAAGTGATGTTTCAGTCACCATTTCGTATGGTGGAAAATCATGTACACAAGCAATCACTGTTGCCGCTGCAAAAACCTTATCTTCTATTACTTTAAATACAGATAACGTTACAAAAACATTCTACGTTGATGATGAATTTGAACATGACAATTTAGTGGTTACCGCTCACTTTAGCGATTCATCAAGCGATGTCGTTTCTTCTAGCGCAACTATTTCTGCTCCAGATATGTCTACTGCTGGAGAAAAAACAATTACCATTTCTTATACATATAGCGGAACTACCAAAACCGCTTCATACACAATTACAGTCCTTGAAAATGGTGGTTCACAAACTGGAAGCTTTACATGGGATTTGTCGATTGCATCCTATGAGACACCAACATCTGCCTCGTTAGTTACCTGGTTAAGCGATTGTGCAACAATGACAGCTGAAAGAACTAATAGTAGCAGTACCGCTGCAAACAATTATCTTGGTGGAGATTCTAATGCAAGAACATCTTCTAGATTCTATAGCGGAAACACTATGCGTTTTACTCCTGCATCAAATTATGAAATTACAAGTGTTGTTTTTACTGCAACATCTACAAGTTATGCTACCGCTCTAGGCAATAATTCGAATTGGTCCAATGCTACAGCTTCTGTTTCAAGTACGACTGTAACTATTACTCCAACAGATGGAACACAAGAATTCTATGGAGTTCATGGAGCAACTAGTGGTGGTACTTCTGTTGTTGTTAACTACTCCTATACTCCACCAGCCTCTTTATCTTCTATTACTCTAGATACTTCAAATGTACAAACCACATTTAGTGTTGGTGATACATTTAACTATACAGGCTTAGTGGTCACTGCTCACTATAGCGATTTATCAAGTAAGACAGTAACTCCAACAAGTGTTTCTTCACCAAATATGTCTACAACTGGTAACAAGACAGTTACAGTTACATACACTGAGGATGAGGTTACTGAAACTGAAACTTATTCAATTACAGTTAATGCTAATCCATCAATTAGTTGGACTGCACCAACTATTAATGTTTATTCAGGATCCACATTAAGTGGAAGCGATGTAAATGCCTGGGCTGTTACATATAATGATGGAACAGGACAGCAAACAGTTTTAACTTATTCTCAATTAACTGTTAAATTAGGTGGCACAACTATTTCTATTCCACATACTTGGAGTGCAAGTGATGATGGAAAGACGTTAACCGCTACATATAATTCATTAACTACAAGTGAATCTAGTGCAGTTCAAATAACACAAAGTGTTAATACAATCACCAAAACTAGTGAACCATCTGAAGTAACATCAAATTTAACATTCACCGCTGCGTGTGGTGGAAGTGGCACTGCAGATAATGGCGAAACTTGGACAGTTACTTCTGATGCTACAGAATCAGCATATGATTCCACAAAAGGCATTCATTATGGCACAGGAAGTGCTGCAGTTGAATATATTCAATTGGTGTCTGATTCATTTACAACTGGAACAATTACTCAAGTGGTTGTTAATGCTTCTGGCGCTTCTGGAGTTACCGGTAGTGTTTCTGTTACAGTTGGTGGTAATGCATTTGGAGAAGTTCAATCATTTAATTCTACCGCAAGTGATAAGACATTTACTGGCTCAGCTAGTGCAGGACAGATTGTTGTGAGAATATATAAAGCCTCCGCTGCTGTAAAAGCTATCTACTGTAAATCAGTAGTGGTTACTAATAATGTCCCTGGTAGTGCGACTGTTATTTCTAATAACGTTGATCATATTGCTGCTCAAAAAGTGGCAGTGAAATTTGCTAATGCATTTAATGCTGCGATGGATACTACTAACGGATGTACAACTAACTTATCTAGTGCATGGTCTACTTGTAGTAGTGCCTATAACACTTTCTTAAGCGATGCTGCTGCGTTAGGTTCTACTGAAGAAGCATACGCAAAGAGTTTAATTGCTGATGCAACTGCACAATATAGTGACGATTCTGGAGAAGCTTGCATTGAAAGAATGATGAAGACATACGAAGTATGCGTTCAAAAACATGGACAAACTCCATTTATGTCGGATTTAGTGAGTCTATCTAAAATTGCTATTAATCCACTCCAAGTGAGTGTGAAAAATAGTTCCACTGCGATCATTATCATTGCGATCTCCACTATTAGTGTGATCGCCATTGGTGCCTATTTCTATTTCCGCAAAAAGAAGGAGAATTAATTGTGCACAAGATTGAATTATTTAAAAAAGAAGATGGTTCTGTTTGGTACCGTTATAACGGTAAAGAAGCCAAAATAAGCGAACTTAATATTCCTTTATTTGCTCAATTATATAAACAAATTGGACAACTTCCATCATTCTCTTTTCCACAAGATGATATGGAACTCAATATCTTAAGTAAGACCTTAATTGAGAATATTAAACAAACCGCGACAAGATTATATTAATTTATATGAATAATCAGCCTTCGCCTAGAAGGCTTTTTTATTTCCTCTACCAGATATAATTTGACAATTATATAGCCTGTGATACAATTTGTTTACTCTTCTAGGGAGCGTACATGGGGTCGTATTGGATTCGACGGAGATGTGCAGGGCATTAATTGCAGCGGTTGGTAACCTTAAACCAAAAACAAAATAACTGACAACAGTTACATGAGAGCTCCTAGAGCTCAATCTCTCTGCTTAGCTTAATTAACCCGACATAGGGTCCCAACAACAGTTGGGGCAGAGCGCTCTTTAAGGTTTTGGTTCTTTCACGCTTAAAGTCAGTGTCATAACAAAAGAATAGTGGATAAGAGTAGGCTTGTTACTTATTCATGAAATCTCGCTTGTCTCGCGTAGTGTAGTTAGTCGATATACAAAACTACGTTAAATATAAATATCGTCTAAGCTGTAGACGTTATTGTATGGCCATCTTCGGACGTGGTTTCGACACCACCGGCTCCACCAAACTATCTATTATCTTATTTATATATAAATATTAAGGAGATTTAAAAATTATGAAAATCTGTATCTCTGCGGAATCAACAATCGATTTACAAAAAGAGCAACTCGATGAATTTGGTATTCGTACCATTCCATTTACTGTTTTATTAGGAGCTGATCCTAAATTTGATGGAGTTTTAACTCCAACTGAAATCTTTGATTACGTTGATAAAACTGGAGTTCTTCCAAAAACTAGCGCGATTAACGAGATGCAATATGAAGAATATTTTACAGGTTTATTAAAAGAATATGACGCGGTCATTCACTTTGCTTTAAGTAGTGGTATTTCTAGTGCCTGTAATAACGCATTAAACGCTGCTAAAAACTTAAAAGGTGTTTATGTCGTTGATTCAAGAAGTTTATCAACTGGTATTGCCTTAGAGGCAATCTATGCTTCTCAATTAGTTAAAGAAGGACTTAAACCAGAAGAAATCGTCAAGAAAGTGGAAGAGAGAATTCCATATAACCAAACCAGCTTCGTTTTAGCCACTGTTGACTATTTATATAAAGGTGGAAGATGTTCTGGTTTAGCAAAATTAGGAGCGATGTTATTTAGAATTAGACCACAAATCATCATGGCGGAAGGCAAGATGAGCCCAGGTAAAAAATATATGGGTAAACAACTTGGCTGTGTTGAATCTTACGCTAAAGACACTTTAGATCAATTCAATAATCCAGATAAGAGCTTAGTATTTGTAACCCACTCAATGGCCACCCCAGAAATGGTGGAAGCCTGTAAAAAAGAGTGTGAAGCAAGAGGTTTTAAAAGAGTAATTGTTACTACTGCTGGAGCTACTATCTCTTCTCACTGTGGTCCTAAGTGTATTGGAATTTTATATTTCAATGACGGCGACAAACGTTAGTTATACTATCAAATAAATAATAGTGGTTGTATAAAGCCACTATTTTTTTTATCATATATGGTAGAAAGGAATTTATAAGATAATTATGGAAAAAACAAACAAAGTAATGAGAATTATTTTAAGTGTTGTAACTTTCGTTGCAATCGCTTTAGTTGTCGTTGGTGTTTTAGCCTTACCTTTACAAGCTAATCTCGCTGATGGCAAAGTCGTTGCTTCCGCAAACATTTATGACTACATCAAGAATTTTATTGATTTAGTTAAAGCACTCCCAGCAATGGGTGAAGGCGCATTACAACAAATCGCACCTCTTATGATGATTCTTATTGTTATCGTTTTCACAGTCGTCTTTGGCATTATTGCTATTGTCAAGGGAATCATCTTATTGATTAAAACAATCAAAGGTATGTCTGGTAAAGGCGAATTAAACCCATTATTAAAATCCTTAATTGGTTTTGGTGTTATCGTCGTTATTTACATTGGCTTACTCTTAGGTGTCATTTATTCTGGTGCTGAACATGAAAGTGTCACTTTAGGATCTGGTTCTGAAATGATGTTATCCGGTGGCTTAATGGCTTTAGTCATTCCTGGTGTTTACCGTGTTGCCACTAAAGATGATAGAAAACTTGTTAACAAGATTCTTGGTTTTGCATCTGCAACATGCGCAATCGTCGCACTCATCGTTGGTCTCGCAGCCACTATGACATTGCCTGGCGATACCACAAGTGGTATTTTCACCACTGTGTTCCTATTCATTCGAACTATGACTAGTGGAGTTGCTCCAGAAGGTAAGGTCGTCTTTGGATTAGTTCTTGCTATCATGGGTATGGTTATCGTTCTTGTCTCTCTTGGCTTTGCCAAGTCTGTTATCAGCAATGGTTACCTCATTGATGAAGAAAAGAAAGTTGATTATGAAAAATCTTCAATCGTTAAGTCCGCTTTAATGTTTGGATTTATGGTTGTTGGCTTCCTCTTAATCATCATCCCACTTTCAAGTGATGGTATTGGAATGGGTGCTGGTGCAATCGTTGCCATGGTCTTTGGTGCCTTAGCCTTAGCCGCTGCTATCGTTAATAAAGTCTTAGCTGGCAAAGCTGCTCCAAAAGCCGAAGAACCAAAAGCTGAATAATTACTTTATTTAGAAATAGAAAAACTGAGTTTTCCACATTATTTGGACAGTGTCCAATAAATGAGAAAAACAGTTTTTTTATATTAATATAAATATGGTATCCTTTTTCGCATAGGGGAAAATTATGAATCTATATATAGGACCTAATGACAAAGTAATGCATGATGACGAGGAGACTGTTGAATTAGTCGAAGTCATTGAAAACTATGATGGTTATTCAGATATTGATGATGTAGATGAAATAATCGACCTCGATGAAATATTATTCTAGAAATAGCGAAATACATCGCTATTTTTATTTATTTAAAAATGTATTATCATTATTCATATGAATAAGTTAAAACTTCTTAATAGATATAGCGCTGCCATTACATTTTTAGCTTTTGAGTTCTTTGCTTTAATTGCTTTTAGCTATAGTGGATCTTTTGTTTTATTTGGCTCTTTATCTTTAGCGTTATGTGTTTTACTTATTTTATTTAATATTGGCGAGATTAAGGCTAAAGGCTTATCTAATGTTGCCTTATTCTTTATTCCTTTATTCATATTTACCTTATTAACCGCGGTTGGTAATTATAATCTTTTTTATGTTATGAACAATAACTATAAATATTTTACTTGGGGTGAGACTGTTTTTATTATTCTTGGTCTTTTACCAATGGCATTTAATGGTTATTTATTAAGCATTGATAGAAACTTTAAACTTAAAACATTTATTGTCGTAATATTCTCTGCTTTAGCGGTCTATGTTCTTATAAACTTTGTTTATAATTTAATTAATTTTGGTGCATTTTATCCAGTCTTTTATAAAAACTTTTATTTATATTACAACGGCATTAAAAGTGAAGTTGCTGTTAATGAAATGGCCTATGTATTAGAAGGCTTTAAATTTATTGAAGTGAAGATGTCTCACTACGTCTTATATCCTTTACTTTTATTATCTAGCAGTGTGATGTTGTTATTCACTTCTCCTAAAAAGGAGAAAGGATATTTCTTCACCTTCTTAGCGTTCACTATTTTAGCTATCTTTGCCTTAACATTTATTCCTTCCCTATTATCTTTGACTGGTTTAGGAGTGATCGCAGTACTTGTATTAATTATTTATTTAGGCAAGACTTATGTTAAAACTAGAAAAGCTTTCAAGATTATCTTAATTGCTTTAGTAACTTTATTCTTGCTTGGTTATTTGTTCTACGTGATTGTTGTTTCTACTGGAATTAGTAATTCCTTTACTGGATTCTTAAAGCGATTATTTGTCGAGAATAGATTTTCAAAGCTTATTAATCCTAACTTAGAAGGTATTTTCTCAAGTTCGAAGTTCTTGGGCTTTGCTGGTTGGGAAGTTAATTATTGGCCTTATTTTGAATTATCTTATCCAACAGGATTCTTTATCTTTGACACCTTTATGACCAGTGGCGTGATTGGTGCTTTAGCAATCTTTATTTTCATCTTCTTAGGATTTAATTCCTTTAAGAAATATTTCCACTCACATAAAGATGAATTTAGATTACAAGCAACCTTACTATTATTCTTAATCGTATTTGTTGGTTATAGCGCTTTCTTTAATGAAGTTGATTACGCTTTATATTATAGAGTTGTTAGACCATTATATTTAACCGCTCCATTTTCAATTATGATTTTCATGTTCTCCTATGTGATTTGCAAGTCTAGAGCAGATGAAGTTAAAGTTGTTGAAGAGAAGAAGGAGGAAGTAACTAATGCGTAAAAGAATAAAATATTTGTTAATATTACCATTAACCGCAATTGTTTCTTGTGGTTATAGTACTTCTTATCTTGTCGAAGGAGACAAATATGTCTCCGCTAATTTCAAAGAGAATTATTATAAAGTTTGGAATGATGAATTAACTTCAGCGAAAAAAGAAGCCCCTATTAACGTGTCTAGTGAATCATATATTTATGATTATGGCTACTATGGTAATGTGACTTTGAATGGTTTTGGCTCCATTGACCCAAATTATTTTGATAAAGATCCACTTTTAGAAGAATATGGCCAAGAATTTAAAATGGTTGGAGTAGATGATTCTTTTAGATATGGCTATCAATCCAAATTATTTGATGGACAATTAGTCTGTGGTGCTCAAAACGGACAAGACGGACAAGATGGAAGGCCGGACTATCGATATCAAAAGGGTAGAGTACAAACAGCAGAATCAGGCTTCTCCGTGAGATTTTCAAAAGAAAGTAACGAGTTACAATATTTTGCGTTACAATTCAAAGCCTCCACAGATAATACTAGAGAATATTACACGATTGGTGGAAATGAGTATGATAGACAACCAGATGATGCCTTATACCATGATTCAAGTATTGAATTAAAGATTACATTGTTTTTAAAAAACAATATTGAAATAATTGGATATCCGTTTTTAGTTGATGTTGATTTTGATAATAACACCACAAACGTTGGTACCCACTATACATTTATTGCTTTTGACTTAAATAAATATAAAACAGATACCTTTGCCTTTACTAGATTGGTAGGCGTTTCAATTGAATATGAAGTGTTAAGTGATGCATTAATCGATTATAACAAAAACGAAAAAGGCGTTCCTGATATCAGCTATGACGATTACGCTTTATTCTTATATGAAATGTTCTTCCCTTACACAAGTTGGAACTAAAGATATTTAGATATATCTAACCATTCACCCATTTCATAGTCACATTGATCATCATCTAAGATTAATGTGCCCTTCGCAGGTGTGAAGGTCATCTCTGAAAAATAAACCTTTCCGTTAATGTTATATAAGTCCACACGGACAAATGGGAATTTAGACGCTAAATCTTCCGCAATATGAACCATCTCGTCGAAGTTAGATGGTTTTTTTAATGGATAGTCGGTCTTTTTCCAACCATTGAATTGTGATCCGTCAAATGGTGTCCAATCAATGTAATAGTTGTTATATCTAATATCTACACCTCTAGAGGTAACAACATATAAGTTTTTAGCCACCCCATTAAAAACATGAATCTTATATTCAGTTGGGAGCTTACCATTTTCTATCATTAACTCTTCAACAATGATTTGTGGTTTGATCTTTGCGTAGTGGAGTTCTACAGTCTTTTTGCCGTAGTTAGTCTTAAGCCATTTTTTGAATTTCTTCTTTAGCTCTTCATAGTCAATTTTGCTCTTATCAAAGCAGATATAATTCATCGCACAACCATGAGAACATTTCATGGCAAATTGATTTGGAAGTTTATCGAAATCAATATCTTCGAATTTATCAAAAACTCCGTAGATTTTGATTAAAATATCATCAAATCCTACTTCTTTTACGTATTCTCTTACTCCTACGCGACCAGCGCATTTAGAAACCAAGTCATCTTTTGGATAAACATATAACCGTAAATATTGAAGCTTTTCTGTATATCTTTTTAATCCCTTCCAATCAAGTTTATGATGGGTGATATATTTATATTGATAAGAGATATAGGCTTTTTTAGAAACACATTTAACTAAGCCTCTAAAAGGAGAGACTAAAGCACGTTTTAATTTATTCTCTTTTAAATTAGGGTTAGGCATTATTCGCGTTTCTCCTTTTTCTAGAGAATGAGCTCACTAAGTCTTCTTTAAGTAAGGCTAACACTCCAATATAGATAATTGCATCAATTAAGACTATCGCTACTAGTTCAATAATATAACTGGTAGCTAAGCTTATTCCTCGACCTAATAATAAGTTATGCATTGGGTCTCTAATAATAAATGTCATCATAAGAATTAAAGCAGTAGCGATTAAAATCTTTAATGAGTTGAAATTAAAGACTGCTTTTGAAATCCATTTCCAGGTAACCGCTAATAAATAGACTAAGATAAATAAGTCAGTAACTGCAGTTCCAATAGCCACCCCGATAGCAGGTTTGTCTTTAAAGATAACAGCACCAAAAACAATAGATAAAACAATATTTAATATAGTGCCACCAAGCAAAGCGTAGAGATAATATTTTTCTTTCTTCATTGGCAGTAAGATTTGTCCATAGATAATGTCGCTTATAGAATAAGTGACCATCATGCTACAAAGGATAATTAAAACTGCTGGAGCATTTACATATCCTAACCCTTCAGAGAAATCATAGTTTCCAGAGATTAAAGCAGTAATAGGAGAGGCGAGCATAGTCATTGTCGCTATTGCAGGCAAGACAATGAATAAACAAATGTTTACAGAGTACTTATTAAGTCTATTGAAGTATTTTTTGTCTTCTTGGGCGTAGCAAATTGCCGCTCGAGGAATAAAAACCGTACTTAAAGCGGTGATAATACCAATGATGATATCGATTCCTTTTACGCCTACTGAGTAAGAGGCAACTTCACCCTTACCTTTATCAATAAAACCTAAGATGAATGTATCGGTTTGGTTATAAAACGAGATAATCAATGTGATAGAGAATAAGACTAATAATGGTTTTATATACTGTTTAAACTCATATGGCATCGTCTTTTTATAAGATATAAATTTCCTAGAATATATTAAGTTTGCTACTGTAGTTACTAAAGTAACTGAAGCGGTTATTAAAGCGTAGATATAAATATCTCCAGGATTAGTAACAAAGATAATAATTAATAAAGTTGATAAGGCTAAAACTGCGATACTTCTAACAGACATATAGAACTGTTTTTCTAACGCGATAAATAACCATTCAAAAGAGAACGCTCCAGAAAGGAAGTTAATTGATAATAAGAATATAACTTCATTGTTATTCTTTAAATCTGGAACAGTAAAGACTAGGGAACACATTAATCCAAAGGATAATAATGTGGTTACCATCTGAATTAAGAAGAATGTTTGAACTTTATTTGACAACTTCTCTTTATCATTTTTGACTTTAACACATTCTCTAATTGCAAGATTAGGGATACCTACTTTAGCCAAAACCAAGAAATATAAAACGAATGTATTACACCAAGTATATATACCGACTTGGGCCGATCCTAAATATCGACACACCCAAGGGAAAGTCATGAATGATAATATGGTCAACACTAAAGTACGAGAGATATTAATGATGACGTTAGTACGTGTGCGGTCGTTCATGTGATTAATTATAAACTCGATATTGTTTGTTTTGAAAATATTTTTTTCAAATTATTAGTAGACTCTTATATAATATTCTGCGTGGTTTAAAAGCATGCCTGATTATGTTTATGCGATTATTGGTACAGCGATTATATTTGGAGCTACAACTCTAGGTTCTGCTTTAGTTTTCTTCTTTGGTAAGAAAGGCTTAACAAAGAAAATTGCTCGTATCTTTACTGGATTTGCCGCTGGTGTGATGCTATCAGCGTCATTCTTTGGTTTATTAAAGCCTGCTATTTTTGAATCTAATGTTACCTATATGCCACCATCTGTAATTGCTGGTATCTCCGTTATAGCTGGTGCTTTATTCTTGTGGGGAATTGATAAATTAGTTCCACACCTTCACACTTCTAATAATAAAGAAGAAGGTATTAGAACTCGTCACTTAAATAAAGATCAAAAGATGTTTTTAGCGGTCACTATTCATAATATTCCTGAAGGCTTATCAGTTGGTGTTGCCTTTGGTGTAGCTTTAGCTAATCCTGGTAATCACACCTTATTAATGGGTGCTTTATTCCTTGCGGTTGGTATTGGCATACAAAATGTTACTGAAGGGGCTGCTGTGTCTTTACCGGTTAAGGCTGACACTGGTAAATCGATGAAGGCTTTTTTATTTGGCATGTTCTCTGGAATAGTGGAACCTATCGCTGCTGTTATTGGATTATTCTTCGCCATGGAAATTCAAGAAGTTATGCCTTGGGCTTTAGCCTTTGCAGCAGGCTGTATGATTTATGTTGTGGCCGAAGAAATGATTCCTGAGATCAAAGAAAATGAACACGACCATTTAGGTGTTTGGGCCTTTATTGTTGGTTTTGTAGTCATGATGCTTCTTGACTGCATTCAATTCTAATTGTTTATAAACAAATACAAATTTGTTAACATTAATTACATGAAAATATTAGTTGTTTGTCAGTATTACTACCCTGAGAACTTTATCATTACTAAAATTGCTGAGCAGATGGCAGCGGATGGTCATGAAGTTCATGTTTTAACTGGCAAGCCTAATTATGGATATGGTTATATTCTCCCTGCCTATAAAAATATTAGTGAAGAAGTAGTAAACGGAGTGAACATCCACCGCGTTAAACTTTATCCTCGTAAAAAATCTAGATTATCGATTATTAGAAACTATTTATCTTTCTGGAGAAACTCAAAAAAGTGGGTTAGAAAGACTAAAGTAGAATTTGACTATGTTTATTCCATGAGTTTATCCCCTGTAACTATATGTTGTGCAGGTAATTTATACGCGAAAAAGCACAATGTGAAACATATAATTCACTGTTTAGACTTATGGCCAGAAAGCACAGTGGTGACCCATGCTGTACGTAAAAATTCATTTATATATAGACGTCTATATCGCTGGAGTAGATCCATTTATTCTAAGGCTGATAAGATCTTAATTTCATCGCCAAGTTTTAAGGATTATTTCGAAAATGTCCTTAAATTGCCAGTAAATAACATCAAGTACGTTCCTCAATGCTCTTTGGTTGAAGATAGCGATATTGCTGCATTTGATTATGGTACTGGAACCCACATTCTATATTGTGGTAATCTAGGTTTAATTCAACAAATTCCTCTATTAGTGGAGGCGATGAGTTTACTTAAAGATGAAGATATCTATTTCCACATTATTGGAATGGGCCCAATGAGTGACTATTTAATTAACTCTATTAAAGAAAGAGGGTTAGAAAATAAGATTATTTATCACGGACCAATTGTCGCTAAGCTTGCTGCTGCATATTTTAAACGTGCGGATGCCCTTTATATATCTTTAAAAGCTGAAGGAACGGTTGGAAAGACTATACCAAGTAAACTCATGATGTCTTTAGCTTTTGCTAGACCAATTGTGGGTGTCATTAAAGGAGATGGCAAGGATGTATTAGAAGAATCGGGGGGCGCTTTCTTAGCGGACGATAATCCAGAGTCAGTTAAAAATGCTTTACTTGCTATTTCTAATTTAAGCGAAAAAGAAAAAGCTCGCCTGGGCAAGCTTAATAAGATGTATTATGATTCACATTTCTCGTTGAGAACTGTGACTGATCAAATTGAAAAAGAATTTAAATAATTAAGTCGTGGATTTGTTTGCCAACAACTTCTAGAGAAGTTCTCTCCATGACTTTTTCTTTTGCTTTCTTAGTTAATTTATCTACTTCTTCCTTAGAAAGAGATAACGCTTTATTTAATGCTTGTTTTAAATCTTCCTTAGAAGATGAGTTAGACCAAATGATGCATTCTTTATAGTGCTCTTTTAGCAATCGATTCTCGACTGTAATATTTAATATACCTAAAGAAATACATTCTAACGTTTTGCTTGGAATAGAATATTCATCTATTTTTGGATTTATTGGTCGAGGGTTAACAGAGAAAATAGAGTGCTTAATTAAATTTAGATTATCTTCATAACTAACCGGACCTAAATAAAGTATATTTTCATTATCCTTAATCGCGTTATTTAATTGATTAATATTTACGTGGTGTCCGCATAAAACTAGTTTTATATCTTTTGGATTTATATCTTTGTAAGCCTCAATTAAAGAATAGACTCCATATTCTTCCATTAAGGATCCACCAAAATAAATGTATTTTCCTTCTATTATTGGTTTAAAGCTTCCTTCATATTCTTCAGACACTCCATCAATTTGAATACATGGTTTCTTATTTATATTGTATAAATCAGTGATTGCCTTAGTTAATGAGATGTATCCATCTAAAGATTGCCCTAATTTGATTAGTTTCTTTTTATAGTTTTCGCTTGTAAAGGAAATATTATTAGGATTATCAGTACATATTCCATACACTTTGCAGTTATATCTATTTCCAACTTTAATCGCGGACTTAAGTAAAGATAGATTTAAAGTATCAACAAAAATAGCCTCATAATTCTCATTAGATGGTAATACTTTTTTTATTCTTTTATTTAAAAATAAAACTTTAGCTACTCTACTAGTGGATACTTTAGGATATCTCCAAGAGATATTAAATTCATCTTCCACCAATTGAGGGAGTTTGTTTAACTCAAAATTGGAGTTTATAGGTCTAATAGAAATAACATCTACTTTATCGTATTGAGAAATAGCCTTAATGAGCTTGTTATGAAAATTCTGGTTACTTAAATTAGGAGAGACTCTCCATTTTTTTAAATAGTCCACAAACATTGTTTGACTAACCGCGTTGGTAAAATAAATAACCTTACTCATACAAATCTTTCAAGATGTTATAAATAGCTTCTGCAGATTTTTCAAAAGTATTATCTTTAATAGACTCTCTAGCTTTGTCTTTAGATAACTTAAGCGCTTTATCCATTGAGGATTTAATTTGTTCCATGTTATTAATATCAACCACATAGCCATTTTCATCATCTTTGACATACTCTAATGCAGAGTTGATATTTTTACTAGCAACAACAGGAAGAGAGCACGCTAAAGCTTCAATAATAGTGTGACCAAAAATATCTTCTTTACTGAGTGAGATGTGAACGTCACTCGCTCTATATAGTGCAAATAAATCCTCTTTCTTTAAATAAGGAAGAATATGAATATTGTCTAATTTATTATCTTTGATGTAGGACTCATATTTTTCTTTTAATGGTCCTTCTCCTGCTAAAACAAGATGATCTTCTTTATCTTTGAATAAAGATATTAGTTCTAAATTATTTTTTCTTTCAATAAATTGAGATGCATTAATAAAGATATTTCTATCTAATGGGAGTTGATATTTTTTTCTAATTGTTTTTCTTTCTTCTATAGAAGGCTTAACAATTTCCTTGGATGAAATATTGCAGTAAGGATAATTATAAATACATTCTTTATTTGCTCCATAATATTCTAAATAATCGTTAGAAGTTTTTGATGGAGATAAATAGAACGATGCTTTTGAAATGTATTTAGTTTTATATCTTCTTTTAATACAATTTTCTTTTTTAATGACGCCCCCATTGATTAATAGACCGAACTTAATATGATGTTTAGCCATATATTTAATTGCCTTTAATTCAGCAACATGAGAATAGCCATTCATAAGAATGACATCATATTCGTGGTGAAGTTTTTTTATATAGTTTTTAACATTGCTAGAAATCGAACCTTCTTTGCCGATATAACCATCTCTCAGAAAGATATAGTTAAATTGATAGTTATTGTCTGCGTAAAAAGAATCAGGTCGATCTTTCGCTTTCGTTCTTTCAAAAAGCACAGTTAAATCAACAAACTTTGCTAGTTCATTAAATGCATTAACTTTATATGGGGCTGGATGATTAAATATAATCAGTACTCGCATATAGACATTATATCTATCGAAGTTTATCTTTTCTATTAAAAATGATAAAATCATTTCATGACTTGGAACGAAGTATTCGAACAAATTAAATCAAAAGATTATGCGATTAAACTAAACAAATTTTTAGACGAGGAATATAAGAACTATAAAATATATCCTCCTCGAGCGTTGATGTTTAGCGCTTTTAAACTGACCCCATTAGAAAAAGTAAAAGTAGTAATCTTTGGTCAAGACCCATATCACGAAGAAGGACAGGCGATGGGCTTATCATTTTCTGTTCCTGATAACATCAAGACCCCACCTTCATTAATTAACATCTATAAAGAAATTGAGATGGAATATAAAACCCAGTTTATAAATAAAGGTGGAGACCTCACTTATTTAGCTAAACAAGGTGTCCTTTTACTTAACACAATCTTAACTGTTAGAGAGGCTATGCCTTTATCCCACAATATTAAAGAATATAACTTGTTTATGCAGGACATTATTTCTGTTTTAAATGGTTTAAATCAGTCAATCGTCTTCCTTCTTTGGGGAGGAAACGCGAAAGGCTTAGCAAAATACTTAACAAATAAAAACCACCTGATTTTAACAGCTACACACCCAAGTCCTCTTGGGGCAAATCATGGTGGTTGGTTTAATTGTAATCACTTCCGTTTAACTAACGAATTTCTCGTCAAAAACGGATTAAAACCTATTAATTGGTTGAAATAACGTCTTCTTTTTTGGTGTAAATCTGCTTAACCATAAGATATACACCGATAAATATACAATTGGCGATAAACGCTAAGACCATCCAAATGAAATATATTTTTGGATCTTCCCAATCATCAAAGTAACAATAAAGAATTTTTGCGATTGCGTATACGATATGTGATGCTGACAAGATTAATAGAACCAAAGTAGTGGATTTGTTGTTTTGTTTATCCTTCATTGTTCTGAAGAGACATATACCAAACGCTAATAACAATACGATTCCGGTAAACATTAGAAACACGGCATTTTGATTGGAACTTAATTTAATTCCCCACTCGCCCTTATCTTTTAAGGTTGCATTTTGAATATACAAAACTAAATAGAACACAAATAAGAATAAACCAGTAATTATCATTGTTGGATTAATAACATAATCATAGGCATTGATGTGCTCATTTTTCTTAATCTCGACAGATGTAGATTCATTAACAATTAGTTTAGGAACCCTGTTATATAAGACTAATAAAACCGCCAAAGATAAGATGATAGATGGACCGGTAAAAGCAATGTTATAAACAAAACTATATAGAGCTTCACTTTCAAAAGACCACGCCATTCCAAGCTTTGCCCAGACTAATGTTCCGACAATAAAATGTGACAAAAACTTTAATAACCCACCTGTAATTGTCCCAATTGAAAGAATTATAATTCTTTTCCCACTAGATTGTTCTTTATCAAACCATGGTTTAAATAGTCCTGCAAAGCCTACTAAAGCGTAAGGAAGTAGATAGTCTAATAAAACTTGCCAAAACGTAATAATATAAGACTTAGTGATTAGATCTAATAAGCCCATAATTAAACCAGTGCATATCGCTGGTAACCATCCTCTTCTATAAGCAATGATTAAAACCGCGACCATGGCAAAGCCAATAGAGCCACCGGCAGTAAAGACATTAGCAAGTATTATTCCTTGTATCTCGTCTAAAACAAATCCAATAGCAGCGAATATACCTACTTCAACTATCGTTCTTGTTAATTCGTTTTTTGCTTTCATAAAAGCCACCTCTAATAAAAAACTCCGCGCATAAACGGAGAAAGAGATTAAAAACATTTCCTCCGCTAGCATTACCTAGATCAGGTACGGTCGATTCAAATCAGAATCCTCTCAGCCGGGTTCACCCAGCTCCCAAAAATAATTATAGTCTTGTATTTAATTTGAACAATAAAAATATCTCAATTATATTTGCATAATTATTCTCACATGGTGAGATATTATGTTATGATAATTAGCAATGATGAGGTTATTGTAATGGCAAAGAAAGAAAAAGCAAAAGTTGTAGTGGTTGTCGAACCATTAACTGAAGAACAAGAAAAAGCAAAATTAGAAGCTAGTTTAGATATTGTTCAATTAGAGCAAAATGAAACTCTTGATTCATTCTCTGAAAAAATCGAAAAAGGTAGAGATGATTTTTATAAGACATTTTCCAAACAAAGAAAGATTTCCAACTTATTAATTCCAATTGTTGGACTTATTATGGCTGCTTCCTTTGTCTTATTCTTAGCAGTTAACCAAGCTTGGGGAAAGATTGTTGGTGGAGTGATTATTGGTTTCACTTTAGTGGGTATGGTAATTTTCTATATTATTACTAGAAATAAACTCCCAGGAAAGTCACAAGAATATTTAAGAAACTTCGCAATTACCTCAAATAGTTATTTAGTAAGTAAACAAGAAGTAAAAGAACCACGTTTACTCTTTAAAAAGAGATATGCTATTAGTGATTTTTTACCTGACCGTGTTTATAAAGATGTCGCTGATATCGCAAGTAGAAACATAGTGGAATTTGATTATAAAGGTCACGCTGTTCAAATGGGAGAAGCTGCTTTATACAAAAAAGGAGCGAAGAGAAACCAAAAAGAATTATTGTTTGTAGGCCGTTACTTTTCATTTGCTAATGATTATCATTTTGAAGATCGTTATATCATTAATATCAATAAGAAAGAAAAAGTTGATTTACCAACTGATTTTGAAGATTTGGTTATTTTAAAAGAGCAAAACAATTTTGCGATTTATGGTAAAGATGGAGCAAACTTTTCTAAAGATTTGTGCAAAGATGTTGTTAGCAACTTATTATCTTTAGACTGCTCCGGTGCATTACTTAATGTAAATATTGTTGTTTGGGCAGGACATACTGCAGCTTATTTATCTTATGACGACTCCATTGTTGCGATTCCTTTAGATAAAAAACTAAATTCTGCCTCTTATCAACAATTAAAGAAAAATATCTTTGATATTTTAGAAATTATGTTAGAAAAATAGTATGGGATTATTTGGTCATTGGTTAGCTATTCAATGTTATAAACATGATGGATCCTTACATCGTTGTTGGGACCGTGGTTTAGTCTTGGCTAATAATGATGACTTTATCGTAATCGCTACTAAAAAAGCTAAGGTAGTGGAATATAATGGAAGACGTTGGTTCACAAAAGAACCAGCGGTCACTATCTTTTCAAAAAAAGAGTGGTGGAACGTTATTTGCATGCTAAAGGAAGACGGCATTTGTTATTATTGTAACATCGCTTCTCCAGCATTAATTAATTCAAGAATGATTAAATATATCGACTATGATTTAGATGCTAAATTATTCCCAAGTGGGGACATCAAAATCTTAGACGAGAAAGAATATTTAAGACATAAAGAGACATATAAATATACCGACGATTTAGACACTGTTTTAAGGTATTCAATTAAGTTAGTTGTAAGCAAGATGGAAAAGAAAGAATTTCCGTTTGATGATGATAGGATTAGAGCTTATTATGATAAGTTCTTAAATATGCTAAACAAGGACAAATAGACGCGTTGCTGTATGGAATTTGATGTTTTTAACTGTGAACAAATGCATGAACTTGGCCTAAAATTAGCCTCTGAGTTACCTAGTGGAACTGTAGTGGCTTTACAAGGTGATTTAGGCGCTGGTAAGACAACTTTAGTGAGAAGTGTTGCTAAAGGATTAGGAATTGAAGAAGTTGTCCAATCTCCAACCTTTAACATTATGAAATTATATCTCAAAGGGAATAGACCATTAATCCATATTGACGCATATCGTCTTGCAGATTTAAATACTGACATTGGTTTAGATGAATATATTGGCTATGAAACTGGACTCACCATGATTGAGTGGCCTGAATTTATTTCTAACTTATTACCTAAAAATACTTTATATATTGAAATTAGCATTACCGGAGAATCTAGTAGACATATTAAAGTCTATTCTAATGATTCTAAGTTATTAGAGGTCATTAAATAATATGGCGACCTTATTACTTGATAGTTCAAATACATCTTTATCTGTTGGAATTGAATCTAATGGTCATCTTTTAGGCTATACCTCCTATGAGGCATGGCAAGCTCAATCTGAACATATGATTCCTGAGATTGATTCTTTGTTAAAGAAATATTCTTTAACTAGGAAAGATATCACAGGCGTTATGACTTCAATTGGCCCTGGATCTTATACAGGAGTGAGGATTTCTTTAACAATTGCTAAAGTGATTGCCCTTTGTTTAGGTGTTTCTATTTATCCAGTGTCTTCTTTAAGAGTACTTAAAGATAATGAAAAGCAATCAATTTGTTTACTTAATGCGAGAAGTGGTAGAAGTTATTTTGGTGTTTATCATGGTGATAAAGTTTTAGTTGAGGATACCATTAAGACTAATGATGAAGTCCTTGATTATATTAAAGAACATCCTGGTTACTCTATTTGTGGGAATGTTTCTTATTTGGGCTTTGAGAATTTAGAATCTAACATTTGTTTACAAATGGTGAGTTTATTAGATGTAGTTAAAGCATATGATAACGCTTTATCGTTAAAACCAGTTTATTTAAAGGATTAGTTATGAGTTTTGTAGAGATTAGAGACTTAGTTGAATCCGATTTAAATAAAGTTATGGAGATTGAAAATCTCTGTTTTGTCGCTCCTTGGAAATTGGAAGATATTCAAAGAGAACTTAATGGCAATCAATTTGCGACTTTATTAGTCGCTACGATAAATAATGAAGTAGTTGGCTATATCGACTATTGGATTACATTTGATAGCGCCACTATTTGTCAAATCGCTGTTCATCCAAATTATCAAAGACAAGCGATTGGCTCTAAGCTATTAGAGGAAGTTCTTAAGGACTGCTACGCTAAAAAGGTGCTAACTATAACCTTAGAAGTTAGAGAGTCTAATTCCAAAGGAATTAATTTCTATACAAAACATGGATTTAATCAATTTTTGGTTAAACTAAATTATTATTCAAATGGCGAAAATGCGATATATATGATGAGAGGAGTGAAATAAATGGCTAAGATCTTAGCAATTGAATCTAGTTGTGATGAAACTGCTGCATCCGTTATTAATAATGGCGTGCTTTTAAGTAACATCGTTTCCACTCAAATTGATGTTCATCGTAAATATGGCGGAGTTATGCCTGAAATTGCTTCTAGATTACACGCTGAAAATATTTCTATTGTCATTAAAGAAGCAATGGAAGAAGCGAAAATTTCTTTTGAAGAGCTTGATGCAGTAGCGGTTACTAGAGGGCCAGGATTAATTGGCGCGCTTCATGTTGGTTTACAAGCTGCTAAAACGATATCGATGTTATATAACATTCCTCTAATCCCAGTTCATCATTTAGCGGGTCATATTTATGCGAATGAATATGTATCAGAATTTAAATTTCCAATGTTAGCGGTAGTAGTGTCTGGTGGTAATACTGAATTAGTGTTAATGAAAGACCATATGGATTTTGAAATTATTGCCGAAACAGTAGATGACGCAATTGGGGAATGCTATGACAAAGTTGCTAGAGTGTTAGGTCTACCTTATCCAGGTGGCATTCCTATTGATAAACTAGCTAAAGAAGGTAAACATTCATATGACTTACCTACTCCTTTAAAAGGAGCAAAAACACTCAACCTCTCCTATTCCGGATTAAAAACTAACGTTATTAATCTTGTTCATAATCTTGAACAAAAGGGCGAGAAAGTAAATGTTGCAGATATGTGTAAATCTTTCCAAGATGTAGCGGTTGGATTAGTAATTGATAGAACAATTAAGGCTGTTAAAGAATATAAAGTTAACCAAGTCATTTTAGCGGGTGGAGTATCCGCGAACTCTTATCTAAGAGAAGAGATGACTAAAGAAATGAATAAACTTAATGTTGAAATTAAAATACCACCAATTTGGTGTTGCACTGATAATGCCGCGATGATTGCCAAAGTCGCTACTAGACTATACGATTTGAAAGTTTTTGCCCCATTAGATTTAGGGGTTGATCCTAACTGGAAAATCGATGAATGGAACAAATTTTAAAATCTTTATTAAATGATTTTATAAGATTAGATATAATACTTACTACGAGGTACTGATTATGAGCAAAAATATCACGAACTTTGAATTATTTGATATCATCCTTAACGGAGACCAAGAAGAAATAAGTGAATTACTTTCTTCAGAAGTGGAATTAGAAGGATGGGTCCGCACCAATAGAGCAAATGGACAAATTGGCTTTATTGAATTTAATGATGGAACCTACTTTAAAAACGTTCAATTAGTCTACTTAAAAGAATCTAATTGCTATGAACTCGCTTCTTCTTATAGAAATGGCTGTGCGATTAAGGTTGTTGGTAAAGTGAAATTAACTCCTGAAAATAAACAACCATTTGAAATTGAATTAGTTTCTACTGAATTATTAGGAGACTGTGATGAAGATTATCCTCTTCAAAAGAAGAGACATAGTTTTGAGTTCCTTAGAGAAATCGCTCATATTAGACCTAGAGGTAATACTTTCCAAGCTATATTTAGAGTAAGAAGTGTATTAAGTTTTGCTATTCATCAATTCTTCCAAGAAAGAGGATTCTTATACGTCCATACTCCTGAAATTACCACTAATGATGGAGAAGGGGCAGGAAACGTCTTTGACGTTACTACTCATGACACCAAAGATCCATTTGAATTCTATGGTAGAAAAGTAAACTTAACTGTCACTGGTCAACTTCATGTTGAGCCATTCGCATTAGCCTTTAGAAACGTTTATACATTTGGTCCTGTTTTTAGAGCTGAACACTCTAACACAGTTAGACATGCTTCTGAATTCTGGATGATTGAACCAGAAATGGCGTTCTGTGACCTAAACGGCAACATGCCTGTTATTGAAGACTGCATTAAATACTGCATTAATTATGTGATGCAAGCGTGCCCAGAAGAAATGAAATTCTTCAATTCGATGATTGATCCAACTTTGATGGACAGATTAAATCACGTTGTTAGTTCTGAATTTAAAAAGATGACCTATACAGAAGGGGTGGAAATCCTCAAAAACGCTGTCAAAAACGGCGTAAAATTCGAAAACAGTAACATTGAATGGGGCATGGATTTACAATCCGAACACGAACGTTACTTGACCGAAAAAGTTGTTAATGGACCATTGTTTTTAATTGATTATCCAGAAGAAATTAAAGCTTTCTATATGAAGCTCAATCCAGATAAAAAGACCGTTGCAGCGTGTGACTTACTAGTTCCTGCAGTTGGTGAACTTGTCGGTGGATCTCAAAGAGAAGAAAACTACGAATTATTAAAAGCCAAAATGGATAAGTTAGGATTAACTGAAGGATTAGAATGGTATCTTGACACCCGTAAATACGGCGGATGTGTCCACTCAGGATTTGGAATTGGTTTCGATCGTCTACTTATGTACGTTACTGGTATGCAAAACATTAGAGATGTTCAACCGTATCCACGTACAAGTGGCTCAATTAAATATTAATTATGGGAACTAATAAAGTATCGCTTGAGGAGAAAGAAAAAAGAAAAGAAGTTGCGAGACGACGCACCTTCTGGTTTCTTCTTGTTTTCAATCTATTATTAATTGCTTATATTTTTGTTCAAGTAATAATGTTGATGAGTAACAAATAACTAGTTATTTGTATTAGTGTTGTTTAAAGCCTCATCTTGGTGATAGCCATCGAGGCTTTTTTCAAATAAAGTTTTACTTCGTTTATATAACATTACAGTTCTTGCTAATAGTGAACTAACCGCTACTAAATACCACGTACCACCAACCAAAATACATGGACCAAAGATATAACCACACCAGGCTATTGCGTCAAAGTGTGGAGTGTTGTCCAATACGAGTTTAGCAAACTTAATTAATGAGCCATCAGTGTATTCTCCAGATAATTTCCAGGTGAAGAATAGAGTGCCAAAGCCATCATAAGTAGAAAACGGATTATATCCCCAATTGTTGTAAATTGAGTTATGAATAATAAGTACAATAAAACCGACCAATATAATGATCATTGGAATATATGCTTGTTTAAAGAAATATGCCCAGTTTTTGTTTCGTCCATATTTAATAAAATGTTTTTTATCGCTTACTACTTTAGTAATTACAGCATCATGAACTAAAGTATCCATTTTTTTAGATTGAAATTTCATTATTCTCATCATGAGATAACCAAGCAATCCGATAAAAACCACAACTATAATCAAGATTAAAAGAAGAGCAAAGATTAATCTTTTATCGCCATCAGATAAAGAAAGCAAAATATTATTCATTTTTATCTTCTTCCTCCTTTATCGATTGTTGTTGTTCCTCTTTCTTTTCATCAAAAGTTGGGGAAACATATTCATCTGTTTTATATATTTCTTGATCGCTTGGATATAAATTTAGAACTGGTTCATCGTGTTTTTCTTCGTTACCAGAATTTTTTTCTAAAATTTGTCTAACTTCTTCGTCTTCTGGAAGTTCATTTTTAAGATTTCTTCCAGTGAAAAATAGAATTGTTAATTTTATTAAGCGATAGATAAAAACAAAGATTCCAAAAAATGCGTATAAAGAAATCGCTATTATTCCTAGCGGGAAGAATATAACGTAGAATAAACCTTTTAAGATACCTTTGAGAAATGTAATCATGAATCTATTTTAGATTATTAGATTCTTGAATAAAACAATAATTGTCCAAAAAGTCAATTATTGTCACCAAGCCGGTTAAAGCTATTAATAGAACAAGTTGGTTAGGAGCGGACACAAATTTATATAAAAAAGCGAATAAAAAGATAAATGCAAAGTGAGCTATCACTACTAAAATGTAATTAAGTACTCTTCTTTTTAAAATTAGTTGGGTAACTTCGTATACATAAATTGGTATTGGTACTAATGTAAATACTATAGTCCAATTAGGGAAATAAAAATAAGATAAGACTCCTAATCCTGAGCATAAAATAGTAACTGAGTATAGTAAATATCTATGTTTACATCCTAGGTTAATATCAATTCCAAACTTATAAATTTGTATTTTTATAAAAATATAAGATAAAACGATTTGAATTAAAGAGATTATATAAACAAAAATTAGAAGTAATTCGGCTAAATACGGAAAATCAGACATTCCAAAAAGCTTGATAATTCCATACATAACATCAAAATTTGTGATGATTTTAGTGAAGATAAAATAGGTTAAGTGCGTCAAGCAAAATTGGACAACAGCTCCTCCCACAATTATTAGAATTGCAGGCATCTTTTTTTCAAATGAAATTCCAAAAACAAAACCGACTATTAAAGATGGCAAGACATATACTAATGCATCAAAAATGCTAAAAGCACCCGCGACCGCTAAACATAGCCCTAATGTCACTATTGCGTAAATTGGATAATAATGTTTTTTACAATAAAGAGTAACGATTGTACTTGTTAAAGGGAGTATTAATATCAATAAGAATAATAAGACAGGTAATAAATTACTTAAGAGAACAAAGATAATATTTATTGCCGACATGATGGCCATGTAAGCAATGTTCTGTATAACAGTTTCTCTTTTTTTGAATAATTCCATAGAGGCATTTTAACAAAAAATAAAATTTTTTTCACAAGTTTGGACTTTTTTCGACTCTATATATATTAGGAGGATATTTTATGTCTAAACTTTTAAAACTATTAGTGTTTCCTGTATTAGTGAGCTCTTGTGGAGCAACTATCGAACAACCGTTTCATAATTATCATGAGATTAAAGATCGGATTATTGAATGGAATCAA
Organism: Bacilli bacterium; assembly: GCA_017447165.1. Classification (GTDB taxonomy): domain Bacteria; phylum Bacillota_I; class Bacilli_A; order RFN20; family CAG-826; genus UBA2450. Next base: position 133,108 of record JAFSOD010000004.1, on the reverse strand, counting down.
TTATTTATTCAAAGTGAAGAGTATTATCTAGTTTATTTTTATTCTGAAAAATGTGGACACTGTAATGAAATTAAACAAGATATTTTGAATTATTATTTTGAATCTGTTGCCAAGATGTATTTCGTTTGTGCGGATTACGAAGTAGTTACTGGTCCAAAAGCGGATTTAAAAGGTATAGATAAGCTAGATGAGTTCTATATATTTGGAACCCCGTTTTTGTTAGAAGTTAAAGATCATAAAGTGCTTGATTATTACGCAGGTCCAAGTGAAATATTAGGCTTTGTTTCAATTTGATTAAAATTAAATTAATAAAATTGAATAGAACTATTAATTATGTTAGTATATTGCTATGCAATATGAAGAGTTTGTTAGTTCATTAAATGATAAGCAACTTTTAGCGGTTGAATCTAATAGTCAATATCTTAGAATCGTTGCTGGAGCGGGTAGTGGAAAAACTCGTGTTTTAACGTATCGTATTTCTTATTTGATATCCCAACTTAAGGTCCAACCTTGGAAGATTGTGGCTATTACTTTTACTAATAAAGTCGCTAACGAGATGAAGAATAGAATTATTAAGATTGTTCCTGAAGCGAGCAAAGATTTAACAATTAGAACATTTCACTCTTTTGCAGCTTTTTTCCTTAGACAAGAAATTGAGGTTTTAGGCTATCCAAGCAATTTCACCATCTTAGATGAAGAAGACCAAACCAAACTAGTAAAAGATATCGCTATATCAATGGGGTATAAAAAGAATGACCCAATTATTAAAAAGACCATCAAATATATTAGTTCTAATAAACTCCATGAAAAATATCCTGGAGATATTAAAATCATCCACGAAAAATTTGAAGATGAAAAAGTCTGCTTAGAAATCTTTGAAGAATATGAAAATCAAAAAGATAGACAAAGCGCTTTAGACTTCGATGATTTATTGCTTAAAACAAATCAAATTTTAGCTTCTTATCCAATGATCCAGGCTAAATGGAGAAATAGAATTGATTATATTTTAGTAGATGAGTTCCAAGACACTAATGATACTGAATATAAGATGATTAAGTATTTGCTTAAACCATCGGCATCTTTATATGTTGTAGGTGATCCAGACCAGACTATTTATACATGGAGAGGTGCTAATCAAAATATTATTTTGAACCTAAGTGAAGATTTCTCAGGATTAGAGACTGTCATCCTTAACCAAAACTATCGTAGCACTCAGAATATCCTTGATAGTGCAAATAAACTCATAGGGCATAATAAACTTCGTGTCCCTAAAGATTTATATACTAATAACATTAAAGGACACGAGATTGTTGTTAGAGGCTTGGATAGTGGAATGGGCGAGGCTAATTATGTCGCAAGAGAAATAGTCTCATTAAGAGAAACACAACACTATAAGTATTCTGATATTGTTTTACTATATAGAAGCAACTATTTAACTCTAGACTTTGAAAAAGCTTTAATGGCCAAAAAGATTCCATATGTAATCTATGGCGGCATTAAGTTTTATCAAAGAATGGAAATTAAGGATGTTTTAGCCTATTTCCGATTGATTAATAATTATAAAGACGATATTTCATTTGAAAGAATTATAAATGTTCCTAAAAGAGGCATTGGAGAGACCAGCATTAATTTAATTAAGAATAATGCTATCGAACATGATTTATCTTTATATAAATATATTGTTAGTGATTATGCTTTAGAAGAATTACCAGATAGAGTAACTAATTCTTTAAGAAGCATGATTGCAAGAATCGAACACACTAAAGATGAATTAAAAGAAGATAATGAAATATTTGCAAAGACCCTTGAAGATTTAATTACTGATATTGGTTATTACGAATATCTTAAAACCCAAGAAGAAGGCGAAGATAGAATCGATAATGTTAAATCGTTATTTGATGATTTAAGGCACTATTTAACAAATAACGCTGATGCGACCTTTGAAGAATATCTTCAAAATGTTGCCTTAGTCAGCGCTCAAGATGATATGCAAGATGGTGATCATATAACTTTAATGACAGTGCATACCGCTAAGGGGTTAGAATTTCCTGTGGTCTTTGTGGTGAGATTAGATCAAGGCATCTTCCCATCCAATAGAGCATTATTAGAAGGCGGATATATGGCTGAGGAAGAAGAAAGACGTTTAGCCTATGTGGCTTTTACGCGCGCTAAAGAAAGACTATATTTAACTTTCTCTGGTGGATACAACTATGTTGTAGGCACAAACTTAGTGGAATCTCAATTCATTAAAGAAAGTGGTAATAGTAATGTCTCTAGACCTACTTCATTTAATGGGGGATATCGCTATCAATCTCGCCCACAACCTAAAAAATACATGTTTGATGATATTGTTGATGATGACAAGATATCATTTGATGACGAACCGCATGTCGTTATGGAAGAGCCAAAGAGTAATAATATTTCTAATTGGGAGGTTGGAGATATTGTTATTCATCAAAAGTTCGGTAAAGGCATTGTTAAAGCCTTAGAAGGCGATAATATTATCGTAGTAGATTTTAAAGAACATGGTGAAAAGACCTTATTAGGCACTCACCATATGATTTCTAAAGGGGTGAAATAATTATGAATCCAAAATTAAGAGCAGAAGAAATAACTAAGTTATTAGAGAAATATAACTATGAATATTATGTTTTAGATAATCCTAGTGTTTCTGATGCGGAATATGACCGTTTAATGCAGGAATTAATACAGATTGAAACTGAACATCCCGAATTAAAATCGCCTCTTAGTCCTACTCAAAGAGTTGGAGGAATGGTCCAAGATGAATTTAAGAAGATTACCCATAAAAGAATGATGCTTTCTTTGGCAAATGCTTTTAATGATACTGACCTAAGAGACTTTGATAAAAAGATTAGAGATGTTTTAGGAGTTGAGAAGGTTAAATATATGGCCGAAATGAAGATTGACGGCCTTGGAATTTCTCTTGTTTATAATAAAAACCTCGTTTATGCCTCTACTAGAGGTGATGGAACGATCGGAGAAGACGTTACAAGCAACGTAATTACCATCAAATCTATCCCAACTCACATTGATTGTGATAAAGAATTAGAAATCCGTGGAGAAGTCTTCATGCCTAAGAAATCTTTGTCAAAACTCAATCTAATCAGGGAACAAACCGGTGAACCATTGTTCGCAAACGCCAGAAATGCTGCTGCCGGAAGTATTCGTCAACTTGATAGTGCGGTTGCTGCTTCTCGTGGATTAGATGGTTACTGGTATTATTTTGTTAACGCTAAGGATTTCGGTATCAGATATCACTCAGAAGCTTTAAATTATGCTGATAAATTAGGTTTTAAAACCAATAAAGAGCGTAGACTATGTGATGGCATTGAAGAGGTTATAAAATATATCGAAGAATATACTGAAAAAAGACCATCTTTACCATATGATATCGACGGAATTGTTATTAAAGTTGACGATATGGATACCTACGATAAATTAGGTTACACATCTAAGACTCCAAGATGGGCTATTGCCTATAAATTCCCACCTGAAGAAGTCATTACTAGATTAACCGATATTATTTATACGGTAGGTAGAACTGGAAAAATTACTCCAAATGCGGTTTTAGAGCCTGTTAGAGTGGCCGGAAGCCTTGTTCAAAGAGCCACTCTTCATAACGAAGACTTTATCAAAGATAAGGACTTAATGGTTGGTGACTATGTGGTTATTAGAAAAGCGGGCGATGTTATTCCTGAAGTCGTAAGAGTCGTTAAAGAAAGACGCACTGATGACGTTAAAGAATATCATATGATTGATCGCTGCCCAGTTTGTGGAGAGCCACTAGTCAGAGTTGATGCTATGCATTATTGTTTAAATCCACATTGCGATGCAAAAAAGATTGAACAAATCATACATTTCTCCTCTAGAGACGCCATGGACATTGAAGGAATGGGTGAGAAAGTAGTAGAACAATTCTTCAACCAAGGATTTGTTAAGAGTATTGTCGAAATCTATGATTTATCTCAATATAGAGACGATATTATTGCTTTAGATGGTTGGAAAGACAAATCCATTGATAATTTATTAGAAGCTATTGAAAAATCTAAAGAAAATTCCCTTGAAAAAGTATTATTTGGCTTAGGTATTAAAGAGGTTGGAGCGAAAACCGCGAAGGTTTTGTCGAGAAAATACCTTGATATTGATGCTTTGAGTAAGGCAACTGAAGAAGAATTGTTAGAAATTCAAGATGTTGGGCCAATTTTATCTAAATCATTAGTCGATTGGTTTGCTGATGAAAGAAATATGGAATTAATTGCCGGATTAAAAGAAAGAGGAGTTAATTTCAAATATAAGGGCAATACTTCTAGAGCAGCTGGTAGCTACTTCTCAGGAAAGACTGTGGTACTTACTGGAACATTGACTTCATATGGTAGAAAAGAAGCGACGACATTGCTTGAAGATTTAGGAGCGAAAGTAACGGGATCGGTCTCTAAAGCCACTGATGTTGTTATCGCTGGAGAGGCTGCTGGAAGTAAGTTAGATAAGGCGCATCAACTCGGAATTACAATCTTATCTGAAGACGAATTCTTAGCCTTAGTTAAATAACCCACATTTATATATTTTCATGAACTCATCACTTTATAGCTGGTGAGTTTTTTGTATTTACTGTTTAATTAAAATCTTATCTTTGATAAAATACCTAATTGGAAATTGAAATATGAAAACTGTTACAAAAGATGTATTGAAGTCGACCGCTAACAAATTAATGTTCGATATGTCAGATGAACAATATAATCAACTTGTTGAGGAATTTGACATCTTAATCAAACAGATGAATTTGATTGGTGAAATTGAAGGTGTAGATACTGCAGAACCTATGACCTTCCCTTTTGATGTGACTAATGATTACTTACGAGAGGATGTCGCAACTGCTCCTGAAGACAAGGAAGAAGTTTTAAAGAATTCTGCTGATGTTGTGGATGGACAAATTCGTCTCCCTAAGGTGGTTAAATAGTATGAGATATATGAATTTAAGCATCAGAGAAATCCATGACGCAATTTTAAAGGGCGAAGTTACTCCTTTAGAGCTAGTTAAAGAAGCTATTGAATCTTGTAAGAAAGATGACAACAACTCCTTTGAGTATATTTGCGAAAAAGAAGCTCTTGAAAGAGTTAATAAACTCGACCCATCGAAAAAAGACAGTTTATTGTTTGGCATTCCAGTAGTTGTCAAAGATAACTACTCCACTAAAGATATACCTACTACTGGAAGTAGCAACATTTTAAATAATTATGTTCCAATCTTCTCTAGTGAGGTTGTTTTACGCTTAGAAAAAGCAGGCGCGATTGTTGTGGCTAAATCCACAATGGATGAACTTGCCATGGGTGGTACTGGTACCACCGGACACTTAGGAATTACATACAATCCTTGGGATAAATCTAAAACTCATTTAATTGGTGGTTCTTCTTGTGGAAGCGCATCAAGTGTTGCTGCTGGAATAGTTCCATTTTCTATTGGAAGTGATACAGGTGATTCAGTTAGAAAACCAGCAAGTTTTAGTGCTTTAGTTGGTTTTAAGCCATCCTGGGGAAGAATATCTAGATTTGGCTTATTTCCGTTCGCTACATCTTTAGATCATGTTGCTTATTTCACCAGAAACGTTGATGATAGTGCAATTGTTTTAAATGTCTTAGCAGGTAGAGATGATAAAGATTTCTCTTCTTCTTTTAAACCAGTCGAGGATTATACCGCTAGATTAAACGAACCAGTCAAAGGTAAAAAAATAGCCGTAATCAAAGAGATTGTTGAATCAATTTCTAATGTTGCTATTAAAGAAGCATTCAACAAAAACATCACCGCTTTAAAAGAACAAGGTGCAATTGTTGAACCAGTAAGTATTGACTCCAAGTTATTAAAAGCAATCTACCCTACATATATCTTAATTTCTTGTGCTGAATCTACGAGCAATAATGCCAATTTAGATGGTATTAAATTTGGTCCAAGAGAACCTGGTGAATCCTTTGAAGAAATTATGACAAACACTAGAACAAAAGGATTCTCAAGATTAATCAAACGTAGATTTGTTATTGGTGGATATTCTTTACTTAGAGAAAACCAAGATAAACTATTTGTACGTGCTCAAAAATGTAGAAGATTAATTGTTAATGCATTCAATAAAATTTTAGAGAATTATGACGCAATTTATTGTCCAGCATCACCAACCGCCGCTCCTTTAATTAGTGGTAGTAGCGACACATTGAGTGATGAATATCTTATTGCGGACAATTATATGGCTTTTGCTAATATGGGTGGATTCCCTTCAATAACTTTACCTTTAGGATTTGATGGTGAACTCCCATTTGGTGGGAATTTGACGGGAAAACCATTCGATGAATCAGGTGTTTTATCTATTGCAAAAGTGATTGAAAATGCGACCGGATTAAAAGATTTAGTGGCTAAGGAGGGCAAATAACATGGAATTTGAAGCAGTTATTGGTTTAGAAATCCACGTTGAGATGAAAACGAAGTCCAAAATGTTTTCTAGTGGCCCTGTTAGTTATGGAGAAGACCCAAATACAAAAGTTAATATTGTTGATATGGGCTTTCCAGGAGTTATGCCAGTAGTAAATAAGCAAGCAGTTATTAATGCGATTAGGGTGTCTCATGCTTTGCATATGTCTATTGATGACACTGTAATGTTTGAAAGGAAAAATTATTTCTATAGCGATCTTCCTAAAGGCTATCAAATTACTCAACAATTTAGACCAATCGGAAGTAATGGCTATCTAGTTTTAAATACTTCTCAAGGAGAAAAAAAGATTGGCATTGAACGTTTACATATGGAAGAAGATACTTGTAAGCAACTTCATTCATGGGATTTCTCATTGCTTGATTATAATAGAGCGGGCATTCCATTAATTGAAATTGTTTCTCGCCCTGATATTAGAACTGGTGAAGAAGCCGCTAAATATGTTGAAAAGATTAGATCTATTGTTTCCTTCTTAGATGTTTCTGATGGAAAGATGGAAGAAGGATCTTTAAGATGCGACGTTAATATTTCTCTTAGAGAAAAAGGGACAGAAAAGTTTGGTACTAAAGTAGAAATCAAAAACTTAAATAGTATCGCCAATATTCAAAAAGCGATTGATTTTGAAATCTCTAGGCAATCCATAATCTTAGATTTTGGTGGAGTTATCGAACAAGAGACTAGAAGATTTGATGAAGGTTCTAAAGAAACAGTGTTAATGCGTGTTAAGACCGACGCTGTCGACTATAAATACTTCACTGAGCCAAATATTGCTCCAATTAAACTTTCCAAAGAATTTATTGAAGAAGCAATTAAAACTTCCCCTGAACTCGCCGAAGTTAAATTAGAAAGATATAAAAAGCTCGGCTTAAATGATTATGATTCCTCTTTATTAATTGCTGATAAAGATGTTTCTAATTATTTTGATGAAGCAAGTAAGAGTGGCGCTAATCCAAAGCTATTAGCCAACTGGGTAATTGGTGATGTTCAATCTATTTTAAATAAGGAAGGAATCTCTATTAAAGAATTTAAAATTAGTCCTTCTTATTTATCGGAATTAGTTTTACTAATTGAGCAAGGAAAAGTTTCTAATAAACAAGCTAGAGAAATGTTTGCGAAGATGCTTGAAAATCCAGTTTCTCCAAAGAAATTATTAGAAGAATCTGGTACTTCCTTAATTAGTGATGAAGAGACCTTGAAAGCTATTGTTAAAGAAGTCGTCGATGCAAACGAACAATCAGTTATAGATTATAAAAACGGTAAAGATCGAGCATTAGGCTTTATTGTTGGTCAAATTATGAAGAAAACACAAGGTAAGGCTAATCCAGGTTTAGCCTCTAAACTTGTTTTAGAAGAAATTAACAGGAGATAAATTATGGCAATATTAGTGACAGGTGGTACAGGATATATTGGTAGCCACACAGTAGTGGAACTTTTAAACAAAAATTACGACGTTGTCATCGTCGATAACTATGTAAACTCAAAACCTGAAGTTTTAGTTAGAATCGCAAAAATTACTGGCAAAACCCCTAGATTTTATGAGGTGGACGTCTGTAATGAAGAAAAAATGAGAGAAGTATTCAAAAAGGAAAAGATTACTGACATTATTCACTTCGCTGGACTTAAAAGTGTTGGTGAATCAACACAAAAACCAGGCTTATATATTAGAAACAACATTGGGTCTAGCATTGTTTTGCTTAACTTAATGAAAGAATTTGGTGTGCACAACATTGTTTTCTCTTCATCCGCTACAGTGTATGGGGTACCTGATCACGTCCCATTAAAAGAAGATGACAAAATTGGTGGCTGCACTAACCCATATGGACAAACCAAATTAGAAATCGAGTATATGCTTTGTGATTTTGCTAACGAGAACAAGGATGCCAACATCGCCATCTTAAGATATTTCAATCCTATTGGTGCTCATGCCTCAGGATTAATTGGCGAAGATCCTCAAGGTATCCCTAATAATTTGATGCCTTACATCACTCAAGTTGCTGTGGGTAAAAGATCATTTTTAAATGTTTTTGGAGACGACTATAATACCCCAGATGGCACTGGTGTAAGAGATTATATCCACGTAGTGGACCTTGCCAAAGGACATTTAGCTGCTCTTAAAAAGTTAGAAGAAAAACCAGGCTTAGTTATTTATAACTTAGGAACAGGTAAAGGAACATCTGTTTTAGAGTTGGTTCATGCTTTTGAAAAGGCAAATGGATTAACAATTAAATACGAAATTAAAGACAGACGTCCTGGTGATGTTGATGAAAACTATGCTGATGCAACAAAAGCTCTTAAGGAAATGGGCTGGAAAGCAGAACTAGATATCGTTGACGCATGTCGCGATAGTTGGAATTGGCAAAAGAACAATCCTAAAGGCTACGATAAGTAGTCTCTTATATGCGCTTGTAACTCAGCTGGATAGAGTGTCACCCTCCTAAGGTGAAAGTCGGACGTTCGAATCGCCTCAAGCGCGCCATCTATTAATAAAGTGGATTTATCCACTTTTAATTTTAAAAAAGCTTTACTATTATTGACAATTTGCTAGAATTGGTTTACTTTAATGATGAGTGGAGCCCTAGTCCTTACGGCTTAGGGCCTTTATTATACTGACTAGCGTTGATAATAAAGTGAGAATCACAATGAGCTTCATTGATAATCCTCCTTTCCAGTTTACTTCTAGGTCATCACTAAGTGCTTACCAAAGAAACAGAAGTAAACCAATAAAGAACATTTTTTTAGCTGGCACTGGCCAGCCTAGAAGTGGAAGACACCCCGATTCCAGTGAACCTAGTAATGTCCTCTCATATATATAAAGACTGGCAAAAACGTAAAACTTGTGAAAAAAATTATCGAGTGTCAAGTTATTAACATTCTTAATAAATTTTTTATGATTATAAGAACACTGATATTCTTTATGTTCATTTATCAATTTTCACATTTATGTGATAAAGTATTAAATAATGAAAAAGGCACCATTATTCTCATTTAGATACTTCTTCTACGATTTTATTAGATTAACAGGATGGCCACTTTTATTGTTCTTTAGGCCTAAAAAGATTTATGTATCAAGCGAGGCTAAGACAGGATTTAAAGGTGGTTTTATCTTAATGGCTAATCATAACAGTATGAAAGACCCATTCTATTTAATCTGCTGTCTATTTAGAAGAAGACATCACTTTGTGACCACGAATGAAGTGTGTTCTACTAAGTGGAAAAGATTCTTATTTAAAACATGTTTTTTATGTATTGAGATTAATAGAGAAAGTTTCTCTATGTCATCGTTTAAAGAAATCACTTCTAATTTAGAAAAAGGCAATATGGTTTCAATGTTTCCTGAGGGACATATTAATGTCGAACAAGAAGAATTAAACCAATTTAAAGGTGGAATAGTAATGATGGCGTTTAAGGCAAATGTCCCTATTAGACCAGTTTATCTAGAAAAAAGAAAACATTGGTATTCAAGATTACGTTTATATGTTGGCAAAGAGTTTGATGTAAAAGAGTATTTAAATGGTCGAGGATTAAATACAAATACTGTTAAGGAAGTAGCTAAAGAATTACAAAATAAAGAAAAAGAATTAGAAATTCTTTGCTCTAAAGGACAAAAAAGAGCATAATTTTAAATGATTTTATTTAAAAGCAGGGGATAGATTATGGATAAAAAATTTATTATCTCAGCGGATGTCACATGTGACATATCTAGAGAATTTAGACAAGAATATGATATTGAACTAATTCCTGGTCACTTTACTACACCTGATGGTAAAGAACATGTAGGAGACTGCACATGGGATGAATTTGATAGAGAAACATTTTATAATGAACTTAAAAAGAACCCATCGGGATTTCAAAGTTCACCTGCTAGTATTGAAGAATTCCGATTAGTCTTTAAAAAACACGCTGAAGCAAAAGAGGCAGTGATCGCTGTTTGTATTTCTGGAGCGTTAAGTGGAACATATTCATTTATGAATTCTGCAAAAGAATTAGTGTTAAGAGAATATCCTAAAGCAGAAATATATATTTGTGATTCGAGAAGATTTGGTCCAGTTGCAGGACTTATGTGTGTTTACTTATCTGAATTAAGAAAAGAGGGTAAATCCGCTAAGGAAGCTTTTGACTGGTTAGAAGAAAACAAAAATAGATTCCATCAAACTGGTTGGATGGATGATTTAAGTTTCGTTGCTAAAAAAGGAAGAATCACACATGCTAAAGCGTTCTTTGGCACTTTAATTGGAATCAAACCAATTGGAGAATTTGACTATAATGGTATGACTACTGTTATTGGCAAAGGCAAAGGTGAAGATAAGACTATGAATATTCTTTTAGAATATATGGCCAGACACATCGAAGAACCAGAAAAGCAATTAATATTTATTGCGACTAGTAACGAACATAAACAAGCCGAGAAATTTAAGAATTTAATTGTTGAAAAGTTCCACCCTAAAGGAGCGTATGTTTGTGATGTCTACTCTAACTGTGGTATCAATATTGGTCCTGGATTAATGGCGGCATATTATTATGGCAAACCTATTTCTGAAGGCTTAGTTGAAGAAAGCGCTGCCATGAAAGAATTATTAGAGAATTAATGAGACAAAGTATAAACGGATATGACTTTCAGTCAATGATCCAAAACGGATTGAATAACATTCGTCTTGCTGAACAAAGAATAAACAGCATGAATGTTTTTCCTGTGGCGGATGGCGATACTGGAACTAATATGCGTTTAACTTTAGAAAACGGTTTTAAAAGAACGCAAAAATCAAAACACTTAGGTTTATATTTATGCGATTTAGCTGCTGGAATGTTACTTGGTGCTAGAGGCAACTCTGGAGTTATTCTTTCTCAATTATTCAAAGGTATGTCCGTTGAATTAGAAAAGAAAGGAATTGTTAACCCTGGCGAATTTAGAGATGCTTTAATTACTGGCTATAGAACTGCTTATAAAGCAGTGGTGAATCCTGTTGAAGGCACAATTTTAACGGTAACAAGGGAAGGCATTGAAAATATTAAATCGCAAATCAGAGGAAAAATATCTTTTGAACAATCCATAAAACTATATTTAGAGTCCATGTATCGTTCTTTACAACAAACTCCAGAAAAACTAGAAGTCTTAAAAGAATCAAATGTCGTTGATAGCGGTGCTTATGGCTATATTGTTATCTTTGAAGGTATTTATAAATACCTTATTGGTGATTCAGTTGAGGCTGATGAAAGTTTGATAAACACTCAACCAAAACCAGTGGAGCCTTTATACTTTGATGAGAATAGTGAATTTGTTGAAGGATATTGCATGGAGTTTTTGCTCCAACTACTCAATCAAAAAGGTAGTGTTAAAGAATTTAATCTCAATAATTTTATAAATCACATCAAGGAACTTGGAAATTCAATAGTCTGCCTAAAAGAAGGAACTATTGTCAAAGTTCACATTCATACTTTAAACCCATCTCCTATAATTGATTTTGCAAAGAAATTTGGTGAATTCATTAGTTTCAAACTAGAGAATATGCAACTTCAACATAATGAGTTTTCTGTTGTAAAAGCAAAAAGCGATAAGCCTGCTAAAAAGTTAGGCATCGTTGCTGTTGTTAACGGAAATGAAATCGAAAATGTTTATCGTGAACTAGGATGTGATTATGTTATTTCTGCTTCTGGAAATATGAATGCTTCTAGTAGCGAATTTTTAGATGCGATTGAAGCAGTTAATGCCGAAAAGATTGTGATATTCCCTAATAACATCAATACCTTTGGAGCTGCTCATCAGGCGATTGATATTGCTAGAGCAAAAGATCGTGTATTTATCGTTCCAACTAAAACCATGATTGAAGGCATCGTCGCTCTTCAAATGGATTTACCCGATGGGAACACTAATGATAGATTAAACGCCTTCCATACCAATATAAAATTAGCTACTACAATCGGAGTGACTAACGCAACCAAAAACTATGAAAAAGATGGGTTTTGCTGTAAAATTAATGACAAAATCGCCTTAATTAATGATGAATTAGTCGCTGTTTCTGATACATTAATTGGATGCTTACAAAAGGCAATAGAAAGTATTGATTTAACTGAAAAAACAGGAATGGTTATCTATCTATCAAATGACGTTTCTGATGAGTTAGAAGAAGATTTAGGAAATGCCTTATCTTCAATCGGAAATATAGATTATCAAATTACGAAAGGCGGACAAGATATTTACGATGTCCTCATAGGTCTATTCTAATGTGGTGGATCTGGTTAATTGTTGGTCTAGTAGTAGGAGGCATATTCATGTATTTCCTCCTAACTTTTATTATTTCTTGTATCATCTACACAAAATTATTCGTAAGAACATCCCCGGAAAAATGGTCTAGAACAGTTTCTTGGCCAGACTCTGAACTTCAAACAATGTTTGATGAAGGCAAAAAATGGGGTGAAGATAATGAAAAATACCGTAAACGTGTTGAGATTGATTCTTGTGGTTTTCATTTAGTTGGTGAATATTTTGATTTTGGTTTTGATAAGGCAGTTATCGTTATTCCTGGAAGAAGTGAATCTGGAACTTATTCATATTATTTCTCTGAGCCATATAAAAGAAGTGGTTATAACGTTTTAGCAATTGATAACCGCTGCCATGGGTTAAGCGAAGGAAAATATAACACTATAGGATTAAAGGAATATCAAGATATCGCTAATTGGGCAAAATTCTTAGACGAAGAGTTTGGAATTAAACATGTTCATATCCACGGCATTTGTATTGGCAGTGCCACCGGTATTCATTTATTAGCCCAAAAAGATTATCCAAATAATCTTAAAGGAATTACCTGTGAAGGAACATATACAACCTTTAAAGAGTTATTTAATAACCAATTAAGAAAAAGAAATAAGCCAACATTCCCACATACCGCTGAAGTATTAGGTTTAGTGTCTTTAAGAGCGGGCAAATCTTTAAAAAGAAATAGTCCTATTAAAGAGATTGATAGAGTTAAAGTTCCAGTTTTATTCCTATATAGTAAGAAAGATAGCTTTGCTAAACCTGATCAATCTGAAAAGTTGTTTAATAAAGTTACTGCCCCTAAACGTTTGGAGTGGTTCCCTGTTGGTGAACATTCTCATATCCGCTTCCACAACACCAAAGAATATGATGAAGCGATTATGAGATTCTTAAAGGAATTCTTCTAATGAATAAATTAGCCTTTTTAACCATGGACGTAGAATCTTATTTTGATACGTCTTGTTTAAATAATACTGATATTGATAGAGACCAAAAATATAACTGCGCAGAAGAAGTTTTAATTTACGCGAATTTTTTATCTAAGCACAATATTAAAGGTACGTTTTTTGTGACTGTAGATTTTATCAAATACTGTAAGCCTTATTTATTAGAGGCTATTAAACAAGGTCACGAAATCGCTCTTCACTGTTTACATCATCGAAGCTATAAGAAATTTAGTAAAGAAGATTTTAGAAAAGAGATAGAGGAGTCTAAAAAAATTATCAAAGAAGAATTAGGTGTTGTACCAGTTGGCTTCCGTTTCCCACGATGGGAATATAAAAAAGAATTATTTGATGTCTTATTGGAAGAAGGTTTTGTTTATGATTCAAGCGTTATCAAACCAAATAGATCTTTTAAAAAGGAATATGGTTATATTTATATAAGAAACGGACTATATGAATTTGCTCCTAATATTTACAAATTCCCATTTAAGACAGTTTTACTTTCTGGAGGAGGGTTCTATCGCTTCCTTAAAGGAAACGCTTTAAATAGAGTCCTACTTAAGCACATGAAAAAGCATGATACTTTTATGATATATTTCCATCCATTTGAAATTCATAAAGGGTATTTGCCAGTTCCTAAAAAAGGAATTGTGAGTGGACAAAGAAAGTATTTAACCAAAAATAGAGAAACCTATTTGGATTCTATAAAAGAAATGATTAATACTTTAAAGGAACATGGCTATACATTTTCAAATATGAAAGATTACGCTTTGAGTAAACGCAAATAATCTAATTATCTTGTTGATATTTTCTTCCTCTTATATATATAATTTATAGCGCTGGGTCCGTAGCTCACCTGGGAGAGCGCCTCCATGGCATGGAGGAGGTAGCGAGTTCGATCCTCGTCGGATCCACCATAATGAAGAAACAGCAAAAATGCCTAGGCAAATTCGCTTTTTTTCTTGTTTTATTATGTTTTTTACGGATTTTTCATTAAGGCAACAGGTAAAAAGTATTCATTGGATACTGAAATTATCGTTAAAATGTTCGCACCCCTAAATTTTGCACTTTGCATTAATACTTATGTGTTTGAACTGAAAATAGGGTGTTCTAGTGGTGCAAACTAAATAAAACAAAAAGAGCTTCTCGGTATAGCTACTATCTAGGTCGAGAGGCTCTCTTTTTTATTTGTTGTGGAAAGAAAACGTGATCGAGCCCCGCAAAAGGAAGAAAAATGGGTTTTAAATCACACAAAAATTTGTTTTGTCAAGGCATTTAAGGCGTACAATAAGGACAAACTTGTGAAAAAACTAAAAATGGCAGAATTTATAATCTGCCATTTTTTATATATCATCTTTTTTTGTAATTTTTGGATGACTGTGAACCACCCAGATAACTGATAAATACTAATAAAATCATTTGTAAGAAACAAATAATTATGAAATAATATAAGCGTCAAGAGAATTACGGCAATTATTTCTCACAGGTAGTAAATGTATACCGATTAAATAATGCTCTTGATTACTTATTAAGACCTCACAGGTAGTGCCTTAATTAGGAGCCGTTTAACGGCTTTTTATTTTTATGGAGGTGTTGTATGTCGTTTTTAATGGATTTTACTAAATTGCCACAAAGTAATCTTTTATATGGCGGCAACGCCGGTTTAAAGCGTGGCGTCATTTGGAATGGCTCACACTGGCTCATTAAATTTCCACAAGAAACATCTACATTTGATAAAGTTGATATATCTTTTACCACCTCGCCATTAAGCGAGTATGTTGGTAGTCATATATTTGAAATACTTGGATACAATGTGCATAAAGCATCATTAGGAATTTTTAACAATGAAAAGATTAATCGAAAACAATTGGTTGTAGCCTGTCAAGATTTTACTAACAACGGTCGTTTAAAATTAATCGATTACGAAGCTATCAAAAATAATTACAGCGATGGACTTCAAATCAAATTATCTGAATTGAAGATGTCCTTGCCTGAATATAAATCAAAAGGCATTTCTTCTCACACCGTTCCAATAGAAGAAATTATTCTCCAATTTAAGGAAAATAGCATTTTTATTAATAATCCAGAATCGCAAAAATTGTTTTGGGAAGTTTTAATAATTGATTGCCTAATTAACAACAATGACCGAAACAAAAATAACTGGGGATTCTTATATGACCCTTCTTTAAATACCTACAGCCCAGCGCCCATATATGATAATGGTGCCTCATTTGTTTCAAAACATAGTGATGAAAAACTTTTGAAACTTTTATCCGATCAATCAGCGTTAGAAAATTCCGCTTTAAACGGAATGTGCTATTACACAGTTAATAATGAACTATTAAACTTTAGAAACTTTTTTAGAAAATTGAAAGAAAACCATCTTGATGAGCAACTTAAGGCAGCACTGCAATCTGTTGTTTCTAAGATAACAACTAAATGGGCCGATATTAAATCTTTTATAAATGATTTACCTTGTGAGGAAAATGGTATAAGGATAATTAGTGATATTCAAAAACAATTTTTCATTAAAACTATGGAAATAAGATTTGAAAAATTGATTAAGACTCTTTAATTGCAATGTGTTTTAATTAATTCAGATTATGTGCAGTGCTAATTAAAAGGAAATTTAAATGTCAAAACTAGACGATTACATAAATTTTTGTAGCGAAAGTTTAAATAAGATAAGTGTTAAAAAAATAAAAATTAACAAGACGTTTTATTTTGATGAAAGTAACAATATTAAAAAAGGCATTATTGGACAAGACAAAGACAATAATGGAGATTTAGAAAATTTGTATTTTGTTTTAGGTGGCATAGCTGTCAACGGCAGTATTGACTTCGATGATTTGCTTAAATATGTTGGAGCAAGACAAGTTCCTACCGATTCTAAATTTTCATTTTTTGCCTTTAAAAAGAACAAATTCGTGGAAGCAATTAAACAATCGAGGTTGAGAATACTTTTTGAATATTTACTCAATAATAAAATACTTATTCATTTTGATGTATTGCATTTTATGTATTTTGCCCTTACCGATGTTCTTGACTGCTTATTTAAAATTAGATCGCTACAAGATTTAGTTAGTGATAACGTTACTTCTTCTCCCAAAGATGGAGTAAGTGGCCCGATGGTGGCTACGATTGCCTCTTTAGCAACCTCTTACTTGTTAGATTATTTGACTAACGATAATTTAAAAACTGAAAGTCTCGACATTAATAATAGAAGTTGCTGTTATATAAGAAACATATTACGTAATACATTGTTTATCTTTTGATTATTGTTTTCAACTGTAATTGGCATTTAATAATTTTTATTTATTATCATCACTTTAAGGTTAAATATTACATTAATTATTATCATGTAAAAATTTAAACCTTCTTAGCGTTTTATCTTATAAATTAGGTAAAATATTTATAGATGGTTTTTATGGAATACACCAAAACCGAGATACATGATCTTGTGCTATCTCAAAGAGAATATTTTCTTAGTGGCAAAACGTTGCCAGTAAAGTTTAGAAAAGAACAATTAAAAAAGCTTAAAAAAATGATTCTAGATAATCAACAGATACTAGAAGAAGCATTATATGAAGATTTGGGTCGCTCAGAAGCAGAAGCATTTTTCTGCGATATCGGCAACACAGTCATGGAGATAAACGAATATCTAAAAGGTTTATCAAAATGGAATCGCCCAGAGATTCATTTTTCTGGTTTAGCGGCTTTCCCATCTATATTTACAAAGGTATATAAGTTGCCTTACGGTGTTTCTTTAATTATTTCACCATTTAATTTCCCAGTTTTATTATCTCTTGGTGTATTAGCGTCCTCTATTGCCGGAGGCAACACCGCACTTATAAAGATGTCGTCTAAATCTAAAAAAATCACTGAAGTAGTGAAAAAGATGGTATCTAACACCTTCCCAAAAGAATATATCGCAGTAATTGATGGTGGACATGATGTTGCTGATTATTGTTTAGAAGAAAGAGTAGATAAAATCTTCTACACGGGTTCTCCAAAAGTTGCTAAACATGTGATGGAAATGGCATCTAAAAACTTAACTCCTGTCACTCTTGAATTAGGTGGAGAAACTGGTAACTGGTGTATCGTTAGAAATGACGCAAATATTAAAGACGCAGCGAGAAAAATCGCCTTCTTTAAGATTTGTAACTCTGGTCAAGTTTGTATCAATATTAACCGAGTTGCAGTGGCCAAAGAAGTTGCTCCTCAGCTTATTGTGGAACTTAAACTCGCAATCACTAAGCAAATTGGTGAACGCGCTTATCAAAATGAAGAATATCCTAAGCTTATCGACCACTCTGCATATGTGAATATCGCTAATGAAGCAGAATAATATCGTGACCGCATTGTCTTCGGCGGAGAAGGTGATGAAGAAAAGAATAAATACTCCCCAACAATTATCTATCCTGTCAATATTGATGAGCCAATTGTGAATCATGAAATCTTTGGACCATTACTCCCAGTTGTGCCATTTAATAATGATAAGATTGATGAACTATTAGATATTATTGCTAGAAGAGAACACGGCTTAGCTTTATATCTATTTACTAAAAATAAGAAGTGGGCCAAGAAAGTTATGAGCTCCCAACAATATGGTAGTGGCTGTGTCAGCGAAGTATGCCTGCAAATTATGGTTAAAGGAGTGCCATTTAATGGAACTGGTCATTCTGGTATGGGGGCATATCATGGGGTATGGGGATTTAAAGAATTCACCCATCCATCTACAGTCCTATTTGGACACACACATTTCAATTTGTCTTTAAGAGAACATCCATACACTCAAAAGAAGAAGAAACTCTTTTCTAAATTCTTAAAATAAGGAGGACGTGCATATGTTTTGGCTTAATATTGGAATAATTATTCTTGCCGCTATCGTGGTTAGCATTTATGTGCGCAAAAAAGTAAAAGCGTATACAGTGAAATCTGTACTTATTAAAACCTTTGCCTCTTTCTTATTTATCGCTGTCGCATTAGTTTCCACCTACTATAATGGTGGTCACATTATTAATCCAAAACGAAAAAATGTCCTGAGTTCATAGTCAGGATTTTTTATTGCATTTATGTTTGTTTACGTATTTAAAATTCTGGAATGCAAAAATTTTTAATATGGTCTAATTCTTTGAATTAAAAAATATTAATAATAAAATTTTCGCAAATTTTCAATAATATGCCCTCTGGAAAATACTTTGTATTTTCCTATATATAATAGGAGAGTTTTATGAAAAAGATTACCATAAAAAGCATCGAAATTAATGTCACAGGAATAGGCGACGAAGACTTTGTTAGCCTAACCGATATTGCGAGGATTAAAAATCCAAAAGAACCAAAAGATGTTGTTAAGAACTGGATGAGACTTAGGTCAACGCTTGAGTTCCTTGGGATATGGGAAACATTAAATAATTCAAATTTTAAAAGGGTCGAATTCGACCCCCTATTATCTGAATCTGGCAAGAATGCATTTACAATGTCCCCTACTAGGTGGATTAACGAATTAAACGCAATTGGAATTAGAACAAAACCAACTAAAAATGGTGGTACTTTTGCCCATCGTGATATTGCTCTTGAATTTGCGTCTTGGATTTCTCCCGAGGTGAAGCTATATATAATCAAAGAATTTCAAAGATTAAAGATCCAAGAGTCAGAACAAATTGAGTGGCAAGGGAAGAGACTATTAACTAAGTTGAATTATTTGATACACACCGAAGCTGTTAAAGAATATCTAGTTCCCGTTGAATTATCATCTCAACAAAAAAGTTATATTTATGCAAATGAAGCAGATCTATTAAATGTTGCCTTATTTGGGAAAACTGCAAAAGAGTGGAGAGATATTAATCTAACTAAAGAAGGAAATATCAGAGATTATGCTAACACCATTGAATTAGCAATTCTTAGTAATCTTGAATATTTAAACTCAATGCTAATCACTCAAAAGTTATCGCAGCTAGAAAGACTAGTTCTTCTTAATAAAGAAGCAAATAGAGAAAAAGAGTTATTCAATAAAAACAACGTTAAGAGCATTAAAAGAATAGAGAAGAAATAAAGCAAGATCTAGTCACGAATGAAATAACTTGGTAATAAAAAGAAATAACTCATACATGATTGAAAATTTGAAGTATATTTAATATATGAGTTTTAATTCATTATTCTTTTTATTAGTGTTTCTTCCAGCCTCACTTCTTATTTATTATGGAGTGAGTTATTTTTCTAAGAAGAATGTTGTTGCTAAAAGGATAACTTTGTTAGTTCTTAGTTTATTCTTTTATTGCTACGCTTCAGGATTTATCTATTTTGGAGTTTTAATTGGAGTGTCTTTAATCCATTATTTATTCGCTTATTTAGTTTCAAAAAGCGATAAGAAGAATTCTAGACTCACTTATATGTGGATAGATATATCTTTATCAGCTTTAACGTTATTATTCTTTAAATATATAAATTTAATCGCAGGTTCATCTTTTACAATTATCTTCCCATTAGCGTTATCCTTTTATACCTTCCAAAGTATTTCTTATATGGTGAATGTTTATAAAGGAGAAATTGACTCCAAAGAAGTGAATATTCTTTCTTATTTCCTTTATCTATTTATCTTTATGAAACTTACCCAAGGTCCAATTACGGAATATAATCAAATAAAAGAAGATAATCCAAGTGTTGAGAAATTCTATCAAGGAATTATTAGATTTGCTTTTGGCTTAGCAAAAAAGATATTAATTGCCGATTCACTAGCTTTGGTGGTTTCTCTTACTTTAGGAAATATTTCCACAGTAGGTACAGGGTTATCCTGGTTTGGTTTATTAGCCTTTACTTTACAGCTCTATTTTGATTTCTCTGGATATAGTGATATGGCCATTGGTTTAGGCAAGATGTTTGGCTATGACATTGCCGAAAACTTTAACGCTCCATATTTATCTTTATCTATTGGTGACTTCTGGAGAAGATGGCATATGTCTTTAGGCAATTGGTTTAAAAGATATATTTATATTCCTTTAGGAGGAAATAGAAAAGGCACTCCAAGAACTTGTCTGAACTTATTCGTGGTGTTCCTTTTAACTGGTATATGGCATGGATCCACCCTTAACTTCTTAATTTGGGGTGTATATTTTGCATTATTCTCAATCTTAGAAAAACTATTCTTAGGCAAGTTACTTGCAAAAAATAAATTCAAGTTTATTAACTGGCTTTACACAATCTTTGTGGTGATGATGGGTTGGGTATTCTTTATTTGCCCTAACTTCTCTGATATGGGTCATTATTTTAAGAACTTATTTGGCATCATCGGTAATGAATCCGACTTAAGCTTTATTGGTATTTTCACCTTTAAAGTTTTCTTAGCGACTTTCTTTGGTTTGTTCTTTGCTTTAATTTACCCACTTATCAAACCTAAGATTTCTTTTTTAAAGAATGAAAATAAAGTATTTGAAGTTATTAAGGCGGTTAGCGCTTTAGCATTAGTGGTCGTGGTCATATTCTTTATTACCTCTAATAGCTTCTCCCCATCAATTTATGGAGCGTTCTAATATGTTAGGGAAATTTAAGAAAGTTATCGTTTTTGCTTTTGTACCTCTACTTGCGGTTTCGCTTCCAATTTCATTTGCCTTTAAATCTAATAGAGTGGAAAAAACTGATCCGGTAGCTTTCCCAACATCTTTTGATAATAATTTCTTCACTAATTTTGATGAATGGTTTAACGATAATGTGCCGTTTAGAGACGCTTTTATTTCCTTCTATAAGAGCTGTGAACAGACGATTGAAGATGCGTGGTTTAAGTTCTTACTTATGCTTTCTGGAAATAGTGATTTTAATTACCCTAGTAGTGGTTCTATCGAAGATATTACTGACCCGTTTTTAGATAAAGGACAGCCATATTATGCGCCTAGATATGATGGTTATGTTATATATGGTAGAGATGACTGGCTATTTTATAGCGGTGATGGTTCTTTAGAAAACTATAAGGGTAGTGATATCTATACGGACTATGAAATGAATAAGCATATGGAGAAATTTAATACGATTAATGATATCTGTAATGATAGAAATATTGATGTCTGCTTTAATATCTTCCCAAATAAAGAACAAGTCTATGCAGATAAAATGCCTTCTATAAGAGTTACTAATAGAGCCAAGAAACTTCAAAGAGTGGAACATTATTTCTCTAAAAATAGTAGTCTTCCATTCTCTTATCCAATTGATGAGATTATTGATTCTAGAGAATTAGGAGATGTTTACTTAAAAGAAGATACCCATTGGAATCCTCTTGGGGCAATGCAAGGTTATATAGATATCTTAAAAGGATTAAATAGATCCGCTCCGACATATACATATAGTGAGACCACTGTTCAAGGAGGAGATTTAGCAAGCCTATTATCTAGTAGTGGCTCAATCTATACTTCTTATAATGTTTCTTATAAAGAAGATGTTACTTATGAAGTAGTCGCGGATGGGGACCGTAAATATATTGAAACTAAATCCTCATTAGCTGATGGCAGTAGATGTGTTTTAATTGGTGATTCTTTTAGAAACGCTTTAGTACCATACGCTGCTAAAGACTACGAGAACTTAACTTGTATTCACTTTGAGTATTTGTATAGTGAATACGCTCAAAACGAAATCGCTAAATTAAAAGCGGGTGATACTTTAATTGTCTTATCGGCGGAAAGACTATATCCCGCTTTAGTGAATTCTTTAGATGATCTTGCTAGTCACTTAAATAAATAACTATTTAATCTTTTTAGCAATTTGATGTGATGTGAGTAGTGCGGTAGGGGTTCCCCCAATACATCTTGTCCATTGACCACAACAATATAGATTTTTAATCCCTTTAACTCTACCTTCTGTGAAGTAGAAGCTCTTTAAGTCTGTTAATGAATATGCTTGCAAGGCTCCATAAGAAGTATTGGTTCTTTTTTCTAACTCTACTGGCCCAAAGTAAGTGAGATAATCAACTCTTCCTTTGAGATTTGGATTTTTATCAATTAAAGCAGCGATTAAGTCATCGCATATTCTTTGTTCGGTTTTTTTCAATTCTTCTTCGCCTAGTAATTTATAGTAGTGATAGTCTTCTTGATTTTGATCAACGAATAAAGAGACAACAGTTTTATTGTCTTTAACAAAATAATCAAGATCAAAGTTATAAGGTCTCACTAATAAGTAATCAACTTTAGTGTTACCAACTTGAATAGGATCGATATTATATATGGTAGGCCCATCAATACAAGAGATGTCTCCTTCAATAGTAACATAAACATTGAAGCAAGAAGAGATTGGATTTAATTTAACTCGCTTATTTGCTCTCTCAAGTTTATTGACTTTATATTTATTGCCTAATAGTTTTTTAAGGATATATCTAGGATCTACAGTAGAAATAACAGCGTCTGATGAAAATACGTTATTTTTGCTAGTTTTTACGGCAAAAACCTTGCCTTTTTCCATTTCTAGGCCTGTAACTTCTTCGTTTAGATGGAGAATTCCTCCTAGAGAAATGAAGCGATTTTTAATTCGCTCTACCATGTATTTGGCTCCGCCGCTTGGAACGTCGGCATTACCTTGAGAGAAGATGCTATAAACATCAAATAAGAAGAACATATTGTTATAGCCAGTCATCATGTTTGTGACCGCAAACTTTAAAGCTGGATTTTTAAATCTTTTCGCGTATTCTTCTCTAGACATAGTCATTGACTTGATGATGGATGGAGATTTATAAATAATTTTTACTAAGTCCATAAAACTTTTTTTGGTTTTGCATTTAAGGGCATATCTCATTAGCTTTTCCATCGCCTTTACAATTGAAAAGAATTTATTAATGTTTCTTTTGTCTTCAGGAGCGATGTTAATCCACTCTAGTCTAGTTTTTTCTAAGTCACGACCCACCCTGACTTTTGTTCCGTTATAGTCGATAGTGACAAAATTTTCTAAACGGATGATTCTAACATCATCGTTAAAAGCGTCGATATTATTCCACAACTCATATAATGCATTACTTTTTTGAGTACCCATTAGCCAGTGAATACAAGCATCAATATAAAAACCATTAACGTCATATCCAGAGCATAACCCGCCAACGTTACTATTCTTTTCAATGATTGTGACTTTGTGTCCCTTTTGGAGAAGTTCGATACCAGCGTTAAGACCAGCTATACCGCCTCCAATGATGATAATTTCCTTACGCATATATAACATTTTATTAAAAAATAATTGTTGATAACACCCTATAGTGATATATTTTTAAACAAGAAAACGAGAAATTATATGTTTAACAAGTATTATTTCTACTTTAGCTATTTCTATCCAAGAGGTAATCAATAGATCTTGGCTTTTTAGCTAGTAGGTGTGTTGGTTACAAAGAATGTTAATCGAGCACCGAAATAAAATAAATAAGTTGTCGGTGCGAAAAACACCGATTTTATTTAGAAGGAGGATTTATATCCTATGAGAAAAAGTTTATTCATCATTCCCCTTGTCGCTTTAATGGGTTTAGCTTCTTGTAGTAAAGATGCTGGTCCAGATAGAGCGGAGATTGACCCAAGTAAGTCATCATTTAATGTTGGTATCTTGCAATACGCTCCTGCGGATGCATTAGAGACTGCTAGATTAAGTTTTAAAGCAGCTTTAAGTGGTTCACCACTAGTGGCAGGAAAACAAATCAATTATATTGAGAAGTTTTCTTTTGTTAAAGATGTTGATGATGTGACCTATGCTAAATCTTTAGTGGCAAGTTGTGACATCATGCTTGGCATTGCTACTCCAAGTGCAATTCATTTAAAAAATGAAAGAGATGAAGCTGGTAAAAAACAACCAATCTTATTTACTGCGGTTACTGATCCAGTTGATGCAAAATTAGCAAAAGCATTTCCACATCACGATGGTAGCGTAACTGGTACTAGCGATGATAACCCAGTAGAATCACAAGTCAAATTAATCAAGAAGTGTATGCCTCATAAAGAAGCATCTCAAATTAGATTTGGTATTTTCTACACCAACAGTGAGTCTAATTCCGCTGTTCAAGCTAGAAGAGCAAAAGCTGCAGCTTTAAGTGAAGGTTTATCTGCTGCTAATATCTTTGATGAGCCATGTACCAGTATTGCTGACTTGCAAGCAAAATGTACATCCTTATGTAATAAGATTGATGTCTTATATATTCCTACCGATAATTTATGCGCAAGTAATATGAACATTATTAAGCCAATTCTTGATAACGCCCATGTCTTATGTATCGTCGGAGAAGAAGGAATGCTTAATGGTGGACACATTACATATAGTGTTTCTTATAATTACTTAGGAACTAGAGCTGGAGAAATGGCAGCTGAAATTATTTCTGGCACTAAACAAACTCACGAAATCGATATTGAAAAATCATTAGACGAAGATGATTGGAATAAAGTTTATAATTCCTCAAATATCGAAGACGCTCAATTAGGATTTACCATTCCTGCTGATGTTTTAGCAGATTTTACAGACGTTTCTATTGATTAATATATGCCTTATATAGTTAGTGTTATTTTCAACATATTAACTAGCGGATTACCTTGCTGTTTATTAGCCCTTGGTATCTACCTCACTTTTAGAATTCTCGATTTTGCGGATTTAACCGCTGAAGGAAGTTTGTTAATTGGTGGATCCTTTGCCATTGCCTTAATCAAGATTGGTGTTAATCCATTCGTTGCTACTTTAGTAGCGACTCTTGGTGGAGGTTTATGTGGTTATTTAACTTCCGTGTTCTACACTAAACTTAGAATTCCGAAGATTTTATGCGGTATTATCACTATGACCGCGACAAGTTCAATCGCTTTATTAATCTTAGGATTAACAAGTAAAGATAGTTCATTTATTAATATTGTATCTTTAGACACTGACAATGAAACAGTGTTCTCCTTATTTTATTATGGAGATCCTATCTTTAGACCACTTATTAAAACTGGCATTATGCTTGCTTTTGTGGTTCTTATCTTTGTTATTATTTATTTCTTCTTTGGAACTGAATACGGTATCGCTATTAGATCGACTGGTATCAATGAGAAGATGTCTAGAGCGCAAGGCATTAACACGAAACAAGCCTCTATTGTGGCGTTAGTAATATCTAATGCTTTAATCGGTTTAGCAGGCGCACTTATTTGTCAATCAAATAGAGGTTGCTCAGTTGGCTATTCTACTGGCTACTTAGTAGTGGGCTTAGCCTCCATTATCATTGGAGAAACAATCTTTGGCAATAAGACCTTTAAACGTAGCTTAATCGCTATTTCTATTGGTGCGATTATCTACTTTGTCATTATTAATGTTGCGATTGAATTAGGCTTAAACGGCAACTTGCTTAACTTGCTCTATGCAGTGTTAATTGTCTTTGCCTTATCCTTACCTTTAATCAAACGAGGTATTATCTACCTTGTTAAAGAAAGGAGGGAGAAACATGCTTGAGTTAGTTAACGTTGTAAAGAAGTTTAACATCAGCGGCAACAAAGAAGATGAAAGAACCGCTTTAGACCATATCTCATTACAAGTTAAGCCAGGTGAATTTATCACTATTATTGGTGGTAATGGTAGTGGTAAATCCACAACCTTAAATATCGTTAGTGGTTCTTTAACTCCTGATAGTGGTAAAGTCACGATTAACGGCTTTGATATTACTCATATGCCGGAATATAAAAGAGCAGGCTATTTTGGTCGAGTCTTCCAAGACCCTATGGTGGGTACTGCTGCGAATATGTCTGTTTATGAAAATTTAGAGATTGCTTATGCAAGGGGTAGAACTCATAAACCATGGAAATGGGGATTCTCCGCAAGCCATAAGAAATACTTTATTGAAGAACTTAAAAAGTTCGGACTTAACCTTGAAGATAGATTAAATCAAAAAGTTGGTGTGATGTCTGGAGGACAAAGACAAGCTTTAACCCTTTTAATGGCGACGATGAGACAAATGCCAAGCGAGAGAATCATTAAACGCGATTATGTGAGATTCTGCGAAGGCAATAAGTCAAAAGCCAAAGAAGAAGTCTTAAAGGGCTTTAAAGACGCCAAAGAAGAAAGAAAGCAAGCTTTAACTGCTTTAAATAATGAATCTCTTTCTAAAGAAGAAAGAAAAGCAAGAAAAGTTGAAATTAGAAATGAATATACTTCTAAAATCTCTAGATTTGATTTAACTAAACAAATTCTTCTTCTTGATGAACACACCGCAGCGTTAGACCCTAAGACCGCTAGAAAAGTTTTAGAGTTAACTGATAAGGCGGTTAGAGATAACCATATGACTACCTTAATGGTTACTCATAATATGAAAGACGCTTTAACTTATGGAGATCGATTAATTATGTTCCATCTTGGCCACATCATCTTAGACGTCTCTGGAGAAAAGAAAAATAAGTTAACCGTCG
Source organism: Bacilli bacterium (assembly GCA_017447165.1). Taxonomy (GTDB): domain Bacteria; phylum Bacillota_I; class Bacilli_A; order RFN20; family CAG-826; genus UBA2450. The sequence goes on along the minus strand of JAFSOD010000004.1, from coordinate 106,050 downwards.
AAGATCTCTTAAAAATGTTTGAAGACGCAGACAAGAAAGCGGAACAATAAGATATCTAAACTACAATAATAATCGGGCACATCTCGATTATTTTTTTGTCTCTTGCTTAAAAATATAACTAAGTTATAATGATAGTAACGCATTATGAGTCGTAAAAAAGAAGCGATGGTAGACTCCCTACCATATAAGAAAGTTACCTGGTGGTATCGTTTTGTGAAGCGAAGTTTTGATATCTTCGTTTCTTTTATCGCTATCCTTGTTTTATCACCTTTTTATATCTTATTTATTTTAATTAATGCGATTTATACTAGAGGTCATCCAATCTTCTTTGATAAACGTATTGGCAAAGACCATAAAAAGATAAACGTCTATAAATATCGTTCCATGTATTATGATGCGGAAACTAATGTTGATAAATATTTAAATAAAGCCCAAAAGAAACAGTGGAAGAAAGAACGTAAAGTACAAAACGATCCACGTATCACTCCTTTTGGTAAGATTTTAAGAAAGACCTCTATCGATGAATTACCACAATTATTTAATATTTTATTTGGTTCCATGTCTTTTGTTGGTCCTAGGCCTATTACCGAAGGAGAATTAACAAATAACTTCACTAAAGAGCAACAAGATATTATGCTTTCCGCTCGACCAGGCTTAATTGGTTATTGGGGGGTTAAAGGTAGAAGTAATGTTGCCTTTGCCGATGGAGTTAGACAAAAACTAGAATTAGACTATTTTAAACTAAGAGGAATTTGGTTTGATTTAGGTCTAATGTTTAGAGTTATTCCTGCTGTACTTAAAGGTAGCGGGGCGAAGTAAGAAGGACTTGAAAAAGTCTTTTTTATTAGCCGCAACCGCGCTTTGCAACCGATAGTTGACAAAATTCTAACCAAAGTTGGTAGAGGCAACTATAATAAAAATGTTAGATTGTTCCTGTGAAAGTTGAGGACTTGAATTATGACAATTGAAATCGCTGATCGATTAATCAAATTAAGAAAAAAGAATGGCTATTCCCAAGAAGAACTCGCGGATAAGTTAGGCTTATCTAGACAAGCAGTTAGTAAATGGGAACGCGCAGAAGCATCTCCTGATACAGACAATCTAATCTGCTTAGCTAAATTATACGGAGTGTCTCTTGATGAATTATTATCTACTGATGAAGATGTAGAGACAATCGTCAAAGAGCAAGTTAAGAAGGAGGCTAAAGAAGAGAAAGATAGCTCCATTACCTTAGAAGATGATGATGGCTCTAAAGTGGTGATTAAAGGCAGTCACATGGAATGCTTAGATAAAGACGGACATATCATCAAAAAGAAGCCAAAAACCAAATTCTTATTATGGCTTGATGCGGTTGACGGTATTCTTTCTGGCTTAGCTTTAGTGACTTATATCTTCTTAGGCGCTTTCTTAAATATGTGGTCTACTGCCTGGATCTTCTTCTTTGTTCCAGAATTCTTATGTTCCATCATTAGAGCAATCTATAAAAAGAACGCGAATAACGTAAATGTAGCATTCCTTTCTATTTTTACATTCTTCTTTATTTGTCTTTTCTTACCTACTCATGTAGTGGGATTTCCTGCTCATTTATGGCATCCAATGTGGACAGTATTCTTAGCCATACCTGTTTATCATGGAGTCATTGGTTCAATTAATAAAGCTTTGGGCAAAAAAGACGAAGATGATCAAATTGAAATTGATAAACCATAAAGCAAATAAAAATGCATAAAAAAAGATTCCCATTTCGGTGGGAATTTTTTGTCGTTGTTAGCTCCTATTTTGCGTAATCTTCTAAGGTTAATTCGCGTTTTTTGAATAGGAAAATAAATAAGATATAAATCAAACAGTTTAATAATAAATATGTAGCGATAGACATGATGATATACATCGAACATAATACTTGTAAAGTATTAATGCGAGTAAAAATCACAACAATTGTTAAAATATCTAAGCCTATTCCAAGAGCTAAACCAACAAGAACAAAAACAAGAAATACTTTGTTAATTGTCCCGTCTGTATTTAAAGCAATATCAAGTAAATGACTTTCCTTTTTCTTACCCCTTAAAATGAAGACGATTTGGGCAATCGCAAAAGAGGCAGTTAAGGCTAAAGCGATAATATCTAAAACAATGTTCTCGGGCCAAGATAAAATGACTTGAGAAAGACAAAAAGCAGTTAAACCTACACTTAATAAAAGCAAAATTGATGATACAATTCGATAGATTTTGATTTTTCTTACTCTGAAGTTCATGGCATTATTCTATATCAAGTTTAAAAAAGTTCAAAACTATTGTTTTATTGTTAGGCGAACGTGTATATAATTATTTACGTAACCATGTTGGGCGATATGCCGAACATAAAATATTTCAAAAGTAGGGACAAGGTATGAAAAAAAGAATTTTTAAGTGGTCTTTATTTCCAACCGCATGTTTTTTGCTATTTGGATCTTTAGGTGTTACTGCTTGTGACTCCTCTGGTTTTAAGTCTGCAACTGTAAGACTAGATAAAAGCGAAATCCAAATGGAAGTTGGAGAAAGAGAAAAACTTACCGCCAGCGTTAGCAAAGGATACGATTCGCAACTAGTATGGTTTAGTTCGAATGATTCCGTAGCTTACGTTGATAACGGTTACGTTTTTGGTGTTGGTGAAGGTGAAGCAAGAATTACCGCTGGTTATGGTGGTGGATATGCTTACTGCAAAGTCACCGTCAGTGATGGTGGATCAGGACCATCCGATACTCCAAAAATCAATTTAAGTACTTATAGCCAAACTATTAAGGTTGATGGCTCATTTACTTTAACTGTTACTTCTGTTAATCCAAGCGATACTACAGTGTCATTCAGCGCTGGAGATACAAATATTGTTAATCTCGCTCAAGCTGGTGAAAAATCTGTTACAGTCACTGGTAAAGCTGAAGGTTCAACTGCTGTAACTGTTACTGGTTCCAATGGCATTACTAAGGTTTGCCAAGTTACCGTTTCTAATGGTAGCGCTCCATCAACAGATTACGATATCGCTGTTGATACTAATCTTGGTTATGCGGGAACATTAAAGATTGGATCCCCTAAGAATCAAAGAACATTCATGGAAGGTTTATTAGCGGACTTCAATACATTTACTGGTAGTAACCTTTCTTGGACCATCATGGACTTTGAAGAAGATAACGGTACTTCCGGCTATCAAGATGCTTCTGGTATGCCAGCTGTCTTCCCGTACGCTAGTGACCAAACCATGACACTTTATCAATTTGGTGCTTTAGCTAATGTTCCAAATAGTGATGTTGAATGGATTATGGACAACATGGGTAATGATGTGCGTAAAGCTGCATCTTTAAATAAAGTTGTTGGTTATCCATTTGCTGCCGATAACGGCTTAGTTATGTTTTATAGTAAGAGCGCTTTAGCAGGTGCCCCTGAAGGAGTTCTTGATACTCTTCCTGGCTTATTAGACTATGCATTCAGCCAAGGCTATGAAGTTGATTATAGCTTAAACTCTGGCTTCTATATGGCTCCAGCCCTTATGTCTTATAACGGTGGTGAACCACTTTACGTTGTTGAACCAGACGGTAACTCTTATACCGCTACTAGTAACTTCAACTCTGATGTCGGTTTAAAAGCTGCTAAAGATTTAAGGGATGCTATTAACCACAAGGCGATTAGAAATGCCAACTCTGCTCCAAAACTCTCTGATTACGTATTCGCTACCATCACAGACTGTTCTAAAGTTGAAAACTTTAAGAAAGCCTTAGGTGACGATTATGCTGTTGCCCCTCTCCCATATATTGATGCTAATAAGACTGCCAGATTAGGTAGCTTCTTAGGATATAAATTCTATGGTGTCAATTTACAATTAAGTAAAGAAGACATGACCAAAGCATGTGATGTTGCTAAATTCTTATGTTCTGAATATGCTCAGTTCAAGAGATTTACACAATACAATGTGAGACCTACATTATTACAATCCAAAATGCATGATGAATTTATCGTGGCTGCATCTAATGAACCACACATCAAGGCAATAACCGAACAATCTAAAAACGGTGGCGTCGTTCCAATGAAAGCTGTTTCCTCTTCTCTTTGGAGTGAAGCCATGGTTGCTTACACCAGTATCAAAGCTATTCCAGCAGGTGCTGATGATGCAGCCTATATCGCTGTCTTAAAAGCTTTAGATAAGAGCTTAACTAAAGGTAGCTAATTTATTAGGAAGTAGTTATGACAACAATTCAATATTTGTCATTAACAAAATTTGAGAGATTCCTTGTCAACTTTGGGAATTTCTTTAGAGGCATTGGCATTGGTTTTGTCAATTTCTTTAAACGTATCCCAAATAAGTTATTAAAACTTTGGCACAAAATCCTTTCACCTTTCGATACCATTATTCAAGCCTGGAAAAAGGGTTCTTGGGGTGTAAGAGCGAATTTCTTGTTTATGGGCTTCTATCAGATTACCCATCATCAAATAATTCGTGGAGTTCTCTATCTTTTGTTTGAGGCCGTCTTCATCTGGTTTATGATCGCTGCTGGTGGCCCATATTTAGCAAAATTAGGAAACTTAGGCACATTTGCGGCTAAGAGTAATACATACATTGATGATCCATCTATCGGTATGCCACTTGTTATTCAAGGTGGTGATAGATCCTTCTCAATCTTACTTTATTCAATCGCCACACTTATCTTAATGTTAATCTTCGTCGCGTTATGGTATTTCTCTATTAGAGACGCAAAATCACTTCAAGATAACAACCGCGTTGGACGTTATGCGAAGGATTCAGAATTCTTCCATGATATCCTCGATTCTAAATATCACACATTATTATTAGCAGTTCCAATCGTTGGACTTGTGGGATTCACTGTTATTCCAGTTATCTTTATGATCGTTACTGGTTTCACTAACTATAGTGGTACTCAGTTCTATCTCTTCGACTGGGTTGGTTTTGATAACTATGCAGGATTCTTCTCAGGTTCAAGCTCCTCGGGATTAGTTGGTGTATTCTTTAAAGTCTTAGCCTGGACGCTTTTATGGGCTTTATTAGCGACCTTCACCAATTACTTCTTAGGCATGATTGTTGCCTTATTAATTAATAAAAAAGGTATTAAATTAAAGAAGTTATGGAGAACAGTCTTAATTTTAACAATCGCTGTTCCTCAATTCGTTTCGTTACTTTTGATTAATCAAATGCTCGCCGGTAGTGGCGTTCTCACTAACTTATTCCGTGACTGGGGTTGGATTAGTGGTGCTGAAAGCGCATTTGATAACAAAATCTTATCTCGTGTATTGATTATTATCGTTAACACTTGGGTTGGTGTTCCATACACCATGCTTATCTGTTCTGGTATTTTAATGAACATTCCTGAGGATTTATATGAATCCGCTCGTATTGATGGTGCTTCTCCATTTAAGATGTACACCGCCATTACCTTACCATATATGCTCTTTATTACCGGACCATATTTGTTATCGCAATTTATTGGTAATATCAATAACTTCAATATCGTCTATCTCTTATCTAGAGGTGCTCCATCGATGGGTATGGCCTCACTCGGATACGGCGATGTTGGTGAAACCGACTTATTAATTACTTGGATTTATAAAATGTCTATGGAAGGACAAGACAAGGCTTACGCTGTGGCCTGTGCCCTTGGTGTTTTAGTCTTCGCGATTATCGCTGTCTTCTCACTTATCTTCTACGGACGTAGTAATTCTGTTAAAAATGAGGAGGATTTCCAATAATGGCAAAGATTCATGCTTCCAAAAGATTTGCGGAAAAGAGCTCAAAGATTACAACTTATGTCATCTTGACAATCATTTCTATTATTTGGCTTTTCCCATTCTTCTATTTAATTCTTCAATCATTCGCAGATATTCAAAATACTGCCTATAACTCAAAGAGTATCATTCCTAATGTTTGGACCTTTGATAACTACAAAGCATTATTCACTGATTCACGAGTTCCATTTATGAACTGGTGGTTTAACACTTTGATTATTGCTTTCTTTACTGCTTTATTACAAACCATCTTAGTCTTAATGACATCATATGCGTTATCTAGACTTAGATTCAAAGGTAGACAAGGACTGATGAAATTAATCCTTATCCTTGGTATGTTCCCTGGATTCCTTGGAATGTTAGTTATTTACTATATTCTTGAATTATTAGGATTAAATACATCAATTTATTCATTAATCTTGGTTTACACCGCATCTAGTGCGATGAGTTATTACGTCGCAAAAGGATTCTTTGATACGATTCCTAAATCTCTAGATGAGGCGGTTATGATTGATGGTGGAACCAAGAACACCGTTTTCTGGAGAGTTATTATTCCGCTTTCAAAACCAATTATCATCTACACCATCTTAGTGTCATTCACCGGACCTTGGGGCGACTTTATGTTTGGTAAATACATCATTCAGTCCGCTGGTATTCAACCACAAGGTTATACCATCGCTGTTGGTTTACAAGGTTTAACCACAATGGCTACTAATGATTTATATGGAGCGTTCTGCGCTGGCGCAGTGCTCGTCTCCATTCCAATCACCGCGTTATTCTTCTGGTTACAACGTTATTACGTTGAAGGTATCGCTGGTGGTGCGGTTAAAGGTTAATAGGAGGAAGATATTATATGGCTTCTTTAAAATTAGAACACATTTACAAAGTTTATCCTAACGGACATAAAGCTGTTAGTGACTTTAATATGAACATTCAAGATGGAGAATTTATCGTCTTCGTCGGTCCTTCTGGATGTGGTAAATCTACTACCTTAAGAATGATCGCTGGCTTAGAAGAAATCTCCACTGGTGAACTTTATATCGGTGACACCCTTGTTAACGATATGCAGCCAAAAGATAGAGATATCGCCATGGTCTTCCAAAACTATGCTCTTTATCCACATATGACCGTTTATGAAAATATGGCCTTTGGTCTTACACTTCGTAAAACCCCAAGAACCGAAATTCACGAAAAGGTCATGTGGGCCGCTGAAGTTTTAGGTTTAAAAGAATACTTAGACAGAAAACCAAAAGCGATGTCTGGTGGTCAAAGACAACGTGTTTCCTTAGGACGTGCGATTTTACGTAATCCTAAAGTCATGTTACTTGACGAACCATTATCTAACTTAGACGCGAAGTTAAGAGGTCAAATGAGAAGTATGATCTCTAAACTCCATCAACAATTAAAAACTACATTCATTTACGTTACTCACGACCAAGTCGAAGCTATGACCCTTGGTACTAGAGTCGTCGTTATGAAGTTAGGTCGAGTCCAACAAATCGACACCCCACAAAACTTATATGATCACCCAGTTAATAAATTCGTCGCGGGATTCATTGGAACCCCACAAATGAACTTCTTTAACGTCAAACTTAAAGATAATGGAAAAGACGTGGATGTTATTTGGCAAGATTGTGAGCAACCTGCCTTAAAACTCAGCCACGACCAAGTCTTAAAAGCTGAAAGAAAATACTTAACTGGCGAAAAAGATATCGTCTTAGGTTTTAGATGCGAAGCAATCTCTGCGGATGAAGTAGAAGTCGCTAAAGGTGATAACGTTGTTGATGTTACTATTTCTCACTTTGAAGAACTCGGTAACGAAACCCTTATCTATGGTGACTTAAAAGAAGTCGAAGGATTAGGTGCTGAAAGCAAGACCTCAGTCATTATTAAGGCTCCTAGCAAAATGGGACACGTTGCTGGTGATGTGATTAAAGCCCGTGTTGATGTTGAACATATTCACTTATTTGATGCGGAAACTGAAATTACCATTATTCCTCAAGTCCCTGAAAGAAACGTCTTACCAGTCAGTATTGAAAATGAAAAGATGACTTTATTTGGAACTGGAACAAAACCTCAATCCATTCCTGTTGATTACTTACTTAATGGCACAATCGCTTTACCATTAGACGCTACTGAAGTTTGTGAAGCTGGTAGTGTAGAAGGCAAAGTCGAATTAGTGGAAAAACATAGAGAATGCTCTATCGCTTTAGTTAAAGTCGGTGATAAGAAACTATTCTTAAAAGTCGGCGAAGAAGTGAAGAAGGGCGATTCTGTGAAATTCACAGTCGACTATTCTAGAGCGACATTTAGAGATGAAAACGACCAAGTCGTTGCTGAACCATTAGCGGATAGAGATAACGTCTTTGCGACATTCGTCAACTTCAAGACAGTCTCCGAAGTTACTAAAGACCCACGTTTTGAAGTCTTAAGAAGTGAAAAAGTCTCTAAAGTCCAAGAAGAATACGCTGAAAAACGTAAAGCTTTTGAAGAAGAAAAAGAAGCAGCTTTAAAAGACGCCGAAGCACGTCAACAAGCTATTGATCCAATGGTGGCTCAAAAAGAAGAAGAAATGGAAGCTAAGAAAGCCGAAACTAAAGAACAACTTTCTGAAGCAAAAGCTAAATATAAAGCTGATTCTAAGGAAGCAAAAGCTAGACATAAACAAATTAGAAAAGAAGAAATGGCGAAGATTAACGAACAATATCGTCAAATCAAACAAGATGAAGCCGCTGATTATAAAGACTTCATGATGAAGAATAAAGATAAAGAATCTCGTCGTTCTCGTCGTTTATCCTATAGCGTCTTCCGTGAAAACTTCCCACAAATGAAGCAAAGTGAAATCGAAAGAAGAATGAATTCTTTAGACTTCGATAAAGAAACTGAATTAAACGGATTAAAAGCTCGTTATTCTCAATTTGTCGCTTTAAGCAAAGACAAGATTAAAGAAGAAGAGCGACTCTTTAAAGAAGAGTGTTATCCACTTGAAACCGTTTCTAAAGAATATGAAAAGAAAACTAAGGAATTTGATAAAGAAGAAAGCGACGCTCTTAGACGCGCGGAATTATTATTCTTCTTTAAATATGATTACTTCTATCAATTATTATCTGATGATATTACCAATAAGATTATTCAAGGTATGGGCGAAAGAGTCTTTACCAAGGTCTTCCGTATCGAAGTTCCACATGATGGATTTGTTGAACAAGAAGGTGCTTTGGAATTCAAAGTCATGTCCCTTGTTAACTATGGTGATGTCAAACTCTATAAGTGCGCGGGAGCTCTCTATGGTGAGAAAGTGACCGCCTACATTAAACAAGAAAGGGATATTGCTTTAGGAAGCGTAATCCATCTCGCACCAGCGGTTGAGAAAACACAAATTTACGAAGATGAACGCAATATTAGGTTGTACTAATGAGCAAAAGATTTATCCCATTTTTACTAATTCCTTTATTACTTACTAGCTGTGGTAAGGATTCTATTTCCATGGAGCAAGCCAAGGAAATAGTCTCAAAATATTCCACTGAGACTGTTTATCCTTACTATAAAGTAATTGGATTATTAGATTTTAATGGTGAAACCACTCCAGTAGATGCGACATTCGATCAAACTCCTTCCACGGACACATTTGTTCCTTATGCCCGTTATAACGAAGGATTCTTCAATGAATCAATCGATCCAAGAAGTAGTGATTTCGACATTATTATTTACGCTATGGCATCAAGAAGTTATTGGTTAAGAGCTCCGCTCAGAATCAATTCCGAAAACTTCTTTGCGTATGGCAAAAACAAGACTACAGGTGAATACACTGATAGTGAAAATAACACATGTGCTCACTATTTGATTGAACACTTAATTACTTCATATCTTGGTCAAGCTGCAAACGCGAATCCAAGTAGCATGCATATGTATATTGAAGCTCTTCCAGATGGTGGAATCCGTTTTGGTGGTAAAGAAGTTCACACTAAAGTGACTATCGATAATTACCCATTTTATCCAGATTATAATACCCACCCAGAACTCTACCCATGGAAAGAGTACAATCCACTTCCATGTTATTCCAACTCTGTAGATGCAAAAGTTAACATCTATTTTGAATATAACAAAGATGGTTGGTTAACTAAGGAAAGTATGTACACTGTTGGCTATGATCCTTATAAGGTTGCTGCTGACCAAGTGGCGTTAGAAGCTGTCTATTCTTACGAATTTGGACCAGCAAACCCTTAATATGAAAAAGTTTCTTTTCCCTGTGATTCTTCTTATTACTTTAAGTAGCTGTAGTACTAAACCAGAACTTAGAGCGGATATTAAAGAATTCATCTCTAAATTCTCTTTAGAAGAAGCAATGAACACCTATAAAAAAGGTGGCTATATCAAAGAGATTGAAGAGATTAATGGAGAAAAGAAAACATTAGAACGCATCGAGATGGAATTCTCTTATCTAGATGCCGCTCATCCGTCTTATACAAAGACCACCACAAAATTCGTTGATGATGTGGAATCGTCAAAAGAAGAAGTCGAATTTGTGGAAATCGAGAGCAAATACTATGTATCCACTAACGGAGAATTAAAAGAATCTTCTTTAAAAGAATGTAGTGAACTCATTAACAACTTCTTCTATGAAAAGACCCAGATCGAGGGTGAATATCACACTCAAGGGATGTATTACGGAGACTATATCTTACAAGTCGCTCCAATGTTACAAAACTATATCACTATCGATCAGGATCAAGAACTCTACCTCTGTAACTATGAAACCGAAGGAATTCAAAAGGGAGAGAAAGTGACATATGAACAACATTATTCCGTAAACAAAATGGGAATGCTTGTTGAAAACCATGCGCACGTACAAAGCAAAAACAATTCAAGAAAAACGGACGTTGTCGTCCATGATTAAATTCATCGAAAAAAGGAGAAAGAAATTATGCGAAAAAGATTACTAATTCCATTAATAATCAGCATCCTTTCATTAACTGCCTGTGGCGGAGACACAATTAATATTGGTCCTGGGGCAGAAGTGGAGTATGTTGATGTTTCTGATGTATCTTTAGATTTAGCAATTGGTGAATCTAAGACCATTACCGCGGTTAGCTCTGACGGTCAAAACGTTAACTGGGTCAATAGTGACTCTACAGTCGTTAAAGTATCCGCTCAAGGCAATACTGCTACAATCTCAGGTTTAGCTAAAGGTACCGCTAATGTTTTAGCTGTCCACGGTGGTAAGAGTGCTGTTTGTACTGTTACTGTTGGTGGAGGTAACGCTGAACCTACCATTACCCTTGCTCTTTCTCCATCCGCTAAACAATTATTAATTAATGATGAATTTATTCTTACTGCTTCTGTAACTGGTTCTAGTAGCGCTGTTAGCTTCTCAAGCTCTGATGAGTTAGTGGCCACTGTTGAACCAAGAGATAATACAACCGCTAAGGTTAAAGCTCTTTCTGAAGGCTTGGCGACTATTATTGCTAAAGTCGGAACCAAAACTGCTTCTTGTGCGGTTACAGTATTAGACCCAACAAGTGATATTTATATCTCTTTAGATAAATCTAATTTAACTATGACCGAAGGCACTAGCGATAAATTAACCGCTACATATAGACCTGAAGGTGCCACTGTTACTTGGGGTACAAGTGATTCAAGTGTTGTGACCGTTACTAACGGCGCCATTCATGCTTTAAAAGCTGGTAGCGCTGATATTTCTGCTACTGTTAGCCATGAAGGCGATAATCGTACTGCAACTTGTCACGTGACTGTTACTGGTAGTGGCGGTGAATCCGATTACGATGAACAAATTAAAGCATGGTCCAAACCAGGCCACTTATATTTCCACTATCTAAGAAAAACTGATAGTGACTACGATAAATGGGCTATCTGGGCTTGGCCAAACTATCCAGACGATGGAGAAGGTAGCTTATGGGGTGCTTCTCATAACTATGACCAAAAAGGTATTACTCCACAAACTTGGGGTTGGATGACTAACGCTGATTGTGGCGGACAAGGTACCGAACCATATTCCGATGAATACGGACAAGTTATGGATTTAGTCCTTGATCAATCCTTAATTCCTGGTGGTGTTGTTGGTGGAAGAACCGGCAAACCAGCACCTCTTATTGGTGATTATCTCTGGACCGAAGAATATAAAGATTTATATTTATCTGCAGCGATTGGATTCTTAGTCGTTGACCAAACCAAGATGGATGGTAGTGATATGTGGACATCTGATGGTGGTGCAGAAAGCTATATCAAACGTATCGGTAGAATTATGCCTGCTGGTAAAGATGGTTATTTACACGTTTACGCTGTTGAAGGCGCTGTTAGTGACTTCAAGACCGCCAGTGGAACTCAAACCATTGTTAACCCAACTGCTACTGATACCACTGGCCAATATCGTTCTAAGAATGATATTACCAACTTAAAATACGATGCCTTTAGTGCTGGAGTTGCAACTTCAACTTCATTCTTAAATGATCGTCCAGGTACTGGATATCAAATCTTTGTCCCATCATTCTGCGATAGCAATGGTGATGGTTATGGCGATATTAAAGGTATTACTTCTAAATTAGATTACTTAGAAGATCTTGGAATCGACGTTTTATGGTTAACTCCAATTCAAGAAAGTAACTCTTATCACGGATATGATGTTACCGACTACTATAAGATTGACCAAAGATTCGGAACCTTACAAGATTACCAAGAATTATTATATAAAGCCCATGCGAAGGGTATGAAAGTCTTAATGGATATGGTTATTAACCATACCTCTAAGAGTAACGTCTTATATAAGAAGTCTCAAAGAGCGGAAACAGGAGTTTTACCAAGTGGTGAAGAGTTCTCCTACCGTGATATGTACGTCTGGAAATATAAAGGCGATAAGATCTTAGAATGGGATGGTGTAGAAGCACCAGATCCAAAGACTCCATATGGACCAAATAATCCTGCTAAATTTATTACCAAGAATGTCGAAGATTCTTCTGACTGGTATAGAGATGGCACATCTAATTATTACTATTACGGTAAATTCGGTAGTGGTATGGCAGAACTTAACTATTCTTGCAAAGCCACTAGAGAATATATGACCGATATGTGTAAATATTGGTTAAGCTTTGGTCTAGATGGTTTCAGATTAGACGCGATTAAACATATTTACTTATTATCTGAATTAGATCCAACATATAACTATTCTGGTGACTATGTCACTTATGACGTTGGATATCGTACTTACTATAACCCAGAACTCGGAAGAGACATCAGAGTCATGAACGACTACACTTATGACCGCGATCTCAACGTTATGTTCTGGAAACAATTCGCCGGCACCATTAAAGCGGCTTATCCAAACTGCTTCTTAGTCGGTGAAAACTTCGATGGTTGGAATGAAAGAATTGCTCCATTCTATGAAGCGATCGATTCTCAATTTGACTTCTCAACTTATTATCACTTACACGAATCCACAATTACTGGTGGTGGCATTACCGCGATGGGCGGAGATATCACGGCAACCTTAGGTTATAACGCTGCTTTCCGTGGTAAGGCAATTAATGGTGCCTTTACTTCTAACCACGACGTTGCTAGATTACTTAACCACGCTGCTTCTACTAATGTTTCCGCACATCACGCAGAAGTTAATTCTTCTAACTGGGATGCTGCGAAAAAACGTGCTATGTGGTTTGCGGCTGTCACTATCTTAAGTCCAGGTTTAAGCTGGATCTATTACGGTGATGAAATCGGCTTATGTGGTAACTTAAACGATAAGATTCAAGATGTTGATGACCACGGTAATAATACCGATAGATGGTATCGTCAACCAATGAGATGGTCTACTGAATACGGCAAAGACGGAGTCGTAGAATACGGCTTTGGTGGATTAGATGTCTTATGGGATTCTATTTCCGCTCAAACCCCAATCGTCAGCGCACAACAACAAGATCCAAATTCTATGTATAACTTCTTCAAGGCTTTATGTCATGTGAAGGGTGATTCTAGATTCCCAACTTACGGTTCATTAGAATGGACCGGCACAATGGGTGGAGACACTAACTCCATCTCTATGAAGATTTCTGATGGCTCTAGAAGCGTTATCGTCTTTATTAACGCCAGCCCAATGGCTAAAGAAATTGAAGCTCATAACCAAGGACCAAAAATTGGTGGTTCCTATGGTAGCACTGATACAACAGTTCCAGCTTATGGATTTGTTGTGGTTCAAAAATAAGGAGGATAAGAACGATGAAAGCAAAATCTTTACTCGCATTTCTTAGCTTATTTGCTTTAGTTGGCTGCGCTTCAACTCCTGAAGCCCCAGTTAAAGATCCTGAACCATTCTTTGACCGCTCAGAGATTAACGGTCGTACTGCCCTTGGTTTTAGAGGAAGTGATTCCAGCTTCGTGACCTATTTAATGATTGGTCCATTTGGATATCTTTCCGCGGATGGGGTTCCTGTGAAGGGATCTGTTGATGAATTATTCTATGAAAACACCATTACTTGGACTGGTGCAGCTGGTACTGCTTTACCAGATGCCACAATCGTTAAAACTACTGTAAGTGGTTCTACCTTTAGAGGTTGGGCCTATTATGATGAAGATAACGATCATGTCTGGCCTGATTATTACACAAACGTACCTACTAAGAGTGGAGTAGCATTAAAGGCTATCTTTGACGGCACTGACGCTGGTGGTAACACCGGTGGTGGTGGCGGCGGCTCCGGAGGTGGAGGCGGCGGTGGTACTGTCACAACTGGTTTTGGTATTATCAAAGGCGATGGCACCGTACATTTAGGTGTCGCAAAAGGTAAAAACTTCGAAGGATATGATGAATATTTTGTTGAAGGCGTTACCTTTACTACTGGAGAAACATTCTCATTATATGATCCTTCTACCTTAGGTAAGTGGGCTGTGAATATTAATCCATATTCCTTCTCACCAGACCCAGAACACGGTACTAGCGATCCAGAAAGAGTTGCCTCTTACGTTATTAAAAACACTACAGATTACACAGTAGTCCAAGACTTTACTGCTGATTTATATATTCAAATCTTATATCAACAAGATAGGCTCTATATTCAACTTGCCTAATCACACAATTAAATATTTGGAGGTCGTCCAATGAAAAATAAAGCATTATCACTATTTACTGTATTACTTGCTGGTGGAGCGTTAGTCTTACCAGCGTGTAGTGCTTTCGATGTCCCTAAAAAAGGGGAAGTCGAGAATTATGACCCACCAGTGGAAAAAGCTGATGACGATGATTTAACAAACATCAAGGGTCAACCATTCCGCTCCATAAGAGCAGCGGATGGGGAAGACGAATTAATCTTACCAAGCAAAGTTATTCTTCATTACCATAATGATGATAACGCCTGTAATTCCCGTAGGTTCTATACTTGGGTTACTGGTATTGATGGTATTGAAAGAAAACCTAATGGTGAATGGACTGCGGTCGATATGGAAATCACTTTAGATTTCTCTGTCATTACCGAATACGCAGACGCACCAATGCTTTATTTCATTATTAAAGTTGCTGGTACTTGGGCTGGACAATCCGAAGATACCATTGTTGATTATGCTTTATATCAAGACTTAATTATCGAGAATAACGGTGTTCTTGAATTATGGACCATTCCTGGAGAAGGAACCTCTATTGAAATTTATAAAACCAAAGCTGAAAGTGAGCTTCCAAAAGTCAAAACAGCGAAATTTACTGATTTCAAAACTATTCACTGTACATCCACAATCGATGCTGAAGGTAAAAAGTGGGTGCCAAGCGAATATCGTTTATTTGCTTATGACAAAAACTACTTAAATATGTCAGAAGCTGCTCAAGCATCTAATAAAGATTATTATCAAATCAAATCTGGTGTTCCTACTGGTAATGAATTTGATATCGTCTTTAACGCAACCGCTAAAATCAATATCCAATATGTTGTAGAAACAAAATTCCCTGGATTTGATAGATGGCAAAAATGTATCGTTGGTGCTGAAAACCTCTACACTCAAGGTAGATTTAACCAATACTACACATATGATGGTGAACTTGGAATGATTTATACTCCTCAAAGAACCACATTTAGAATTTGGTCCCCAATTAGCGCTAACGTGTTACTTAACATTTATGATACTGGTACCCCAAAATCTTATGGTGGTAACGATGATAGAGATATCTACAAGATGTCTTATCAAGCTGGTGGAGTTTGGGAAACCACAATTGAAGGAAATATGGCTGGTAGCTATTATACCTTCACCTTAACTCATAGCGCTGGTACTATCGAGACTGTTGATCCATACGTTAAAGCGTGTGGCGTTAATGGTATTAGAGGATTTATCTATGATAAAGATGGCGCAGACGCCAATCCTGATGGCTGGGATAATGTTCCATTAGTGTGGAACGGCAAAGCCGGATACGATATTAATACTCCTCAAGATTTATCAATTTATGAAATCCATATCCGTGATTTAACTATGGACGAGACTTGGGTTAGTAAAGCCAATAATGAAAGAGGATCTTATAAAGCCTTTATTGAAAAGGGTACAACTTATACTAAAAATAATAAGACTGTCACTACTGGATTTGATCACATTAACGAATTAGGTGTGAAGGCTGTACAAATTTTACCTGTCTTTGACCAAGATAATGATGAAAGACCAGAAAAGATGAAATTTAACTGGGGTTATAATCCTCTTAACTATAACTGTGTTGAAGGTGGATATTCTCCAGAATCATTCATTTATGATGAGCAAGGCAACTGGGTTGATTATGATCCACTTGAAAGAATTAGAGATTTCAAGAATATGGTTATGGCTTTTGCTAATAACGACCATCACACCCGCGTGATTATGGACGTTGTTTATAACCACGTTAGTAGCGCTTCTCAATCCTCATTTAATAAAATAATGCCTAAATACTATTTCCGTTATACACCTAACTGGGAATATTACGATGGTTCCGGATGTAATAACGAATTTAAAACCGACGCTAAGATGGGTACTAAGTTCGTTGTTGATTCTATGCATTGGTGGGCCGAAGAATATAAAGTCAAAGGATTCCGTTTCGACTTAATGGGATTAATTGATTGCTGGACCTTAGATGCAGTTAAACAAGATTTATACGATAACGTTGATCCAGATATCGTTCTTTATGGAGAAGGTTGGACTAGTGGTGGATATCATGGTCGCGCTATCTTAAGAGATAACTTCTCTGATCATGAATTCGAAGTATTGGATTATGGTGGAAAGAGTGATAACTGGTATACATTACAAAAAGACAATGGCGAATGGGAAACCATTCAACCATATTTCTCTGATACTCGTGCTTTTACATTAATTAAAGGTGGCGCTAGTAGCCAACAAGCTTACGCGAATTTATATGCTTCCTCTACTTCTCACGGACAAGTCGGTGGATTTAACGATGACGGACGTGATGAGACTAAAGGACGTAACGATGATGGATATAACAATAACCCATATCCACAATTTGGATATATTTCTATGGGTTACGATCACGTTGGTACTAAATCATCAACAGTCGTGTCTATGCTTAAAGGTGCGAATAATAGAGCGCCAGGCGCTAACCCTGAACAAACAATTAACTACATGAGCTGTCATGATAACTATACTTTATGGGATCAATTAAGATACACCCTTGGTAGTGGTCATAATCTCCCATCTCACTCTGCTACAGTGGCTCCAACCATTAAAGAGACTGTTGAAGCTACATTAGCATGTCATGGTGCGGTTATGATGTCTAACGGCGTGGCCTTTATGCAAGGTGGCGAAGAATTATATAGAACTAAGACCTATTCTTATGACTTAGACGATTATAACAACGTTCAAAGTAAAGAAAAGGCTGATGGTTCTCCTGCTACTGTTAGACCATACCCACAATATAAACATTATGATTCAGATCCTAACGTGGTCACAGCTACTCAAGACGTTGATATGTATGGTGATATTATTTCCCATAACTCCTATAAAGCTCCAGATTACGTGAACTCCTTCAAATGGGACCGTAAGATTGAAGTTAATGGTTTAGATGTGTCTGGCTATAACGAAGTTTGGAAAAACATGATTAAAGCTAGAGAGTCTATGACTAGAGTTGACTACCACACTATGTGGGAACTCCATGATGATTCTATCTATAACGCTTGGGGCGATGGAAATGGTTCATCTGTTGTTGCTGGATGGTGCAGAATTTCCTCTACTGAAGGATATGGTTTCTTATTTGCAGGTAGAAGCGGCGGTACCTTTAACTGGGGCGGCATTAACGTTAAAAACGTTGTCTTCTCTAATATGGATATTCCACGTAGTGGAGACAATATCGCGATGCCAAAATATGGCTTCGTCTGTTATAAACTAAACGGTTAATAAGGGAGGATAGAACGATGAAAAAGATTATTAGATTAGCATTATCATCCTTCGCTTTATTAGCGTTTGGTATCTCTTCTTGTGGTGAATCACCTGCTCCAAGCGGAACAGATTATTCCCACAACAACAAATTAGTGGAAGCTGTGACATTATCAGAGGAATATATGTCATGTAGTATCGGTGATACTTTTGAACTTTTAGCCGATATTAAATTTAAAGATGATGAAGAAGTGGAAATCTCTAAGAGATGGGCCTCTAGCAAGACTAGTGTCGCTAGAATCGCTCCTGATTATGAGGCGGACACCTGCTTTGTCGAGGTTGTTGGTAGTGGCACTACTCAAATCTCCTTTATTGCTGGCTATCGTATGGCAACTTGTGAGATTTATGTGGCCGCTGATCCTACTCCAGGCCCAGGTCCAGTACCAGAGCCAGGCCCAGGTACAACAACCACAATTACTTTATCTACAAATAGTAGAACTCTTTCAGTCGGAGAAGAATTTAACTTATCCGCGACTGTTTCTCCTTTAGCGGACGCGACATTTGACGCTGGCAATACCACTGTTATAGAAATTACAGAATCTACTGCCTCAGCATGTGTTGTTAAAGCAAAAAATAAAGGTGAAGCTGATGTTTTAGTTACTGCTGGAGACGCAAGTGCTAAATGTCACGTTACCGTTTTAGGTAGCGAAGAAGAAGGCGATAAAGACTATACTGTCTATTTCTACATTGATTACAATAACGCTGATCCTAAAGATACAACTAAAACCAAATTATTAGCGAAATTTGATTGGTACTATGATAGACCTCTTATCGAAGCTAAAGATGCTCAAGGCAATTCCTTAATTCCTACAGTTTCTGATTCTCAGGCTATGGATCCTGCCTTCCCATACTTTATCGGTTGGTCCACTCACCCAATCATTGATACAAAAGAAAACTTATGGGATATGAATAAAGACACCATTGCAGATTTACCAATGATGAGTTATTCCGTGTCTTTATACGGACAATGGTTTGATGTCCCAGTTTTACCAGCATAGGAGGTAGTTAATCATGAAGAAGAAATACTACTTATTTGCTTTAGCTTTTACGGGACTAGTTCTTACATCCTGTGGAGGTAACGGTTCAGTTGGACTTAATTATGATGAGTCTGATTTAGATATCGATACCGAATGGGTCGAATATAGTGTCCCTATTACAAAAGTTAGTTTTGAAAGTGGAGAAAAATCCATCTCTATTCCTCGTGGGGAAACTCACGAATATCAATACTCAATTGAACCTGCTAAAGCTGTGAAAGCCGCTTTAAGTTGGTCTAGTAGTGATGAAACTGTTGCTACTGTTAGTAAAGGTGTTGTGAGCGCCTTAGAAGTTGGTAAAACCACAATTACTTGCTTTAACAAAGAAGGATCATTTGATCCAATTAGTTTAAGTGTTGAGGTTATTGTTCCAGTAACTGATATTCGTTTTGCTCAAGAAACATTACTTGCGGACTTTAATCATCAATATCATTTAGATACTTTAGTAAGATATGAACCAAGCGACACTACAGAAATCGGTTTATCTTGGCATTCTTCTAATGAAGAAGTCGCTACAGTTAGTGATGATGGTATTTTAACTACTAAAGATGTCACTAGTAGCGTCACAATTACCGCTAGTAGTGAACGTATTAATAAAATTATTGAATTAACTGTGGAAGTCGCTGACCGTACAATATATCCAGATACAGTTAACGTGACTGAATTCGAAAGTGAAGTAGAAATCGGTCATAACTTCACCATGAAGGCTGAAGCTGTTAGAGCTGCTGATCCTGAAGTTCAAGTGACCCATCCAGAAGTTAAATATTATTCTAGTGATTCCACTATCTTAACTGTTGAAGAAGATACTGGTGTTGTCCACGCTTTAGCTACTGGTAGTGCTAATATTTATGCGACTGCTCAAGGTAAAGAAGGATTAGTTACTAGTGAATCTAAGACCGTTACTGTCTTTGAAGTTAAAGTTCAATCCATTATTTTAGAAGATATCGAACTCACCAATAGAAACGGAAGAAGCGATATCGAAATTCCTATGACATATACCACTGACAAAGCTGGATATGAAAAAGCTTCTATTCCTAACTTTGTTTATACAGTGGGTGATCCAGAAGTCGCTACTGTTAGTAATGGCAAATTATACGCGGTTGCTGCTACTGGAAGTACAACCTTAAATGTTACAGAAACTAGAAGTAACGCTTCTAAAACTGTTAATTTAACTGTTGGTTATGAAGTCGATAGTATTTCTGTTATTGGATTAACTGAAGTCACTATTGGTAATTCTATTACCTTAAGTGCTACCTCTGATCCTGCTGGAGTACCAAAAGAATTATTCTCCTACTCTAGTAGTGATGAAAATATCGCTACTGTTACTAATAACGGTGTTGTGACTGGTGTTAGTGCAGGCGAAGTGGAAATTACTGTTTCCGCATTTGGTTGTGAGGAAGTATACGCTATTAGCGTTAAGAACCCATTACCACAAAGTCAATTCTACGTTGAAGGTATTGGTGGAGTCTGGGAAGTTGACGAAAGATATGCCTTAAAACAAGATTTAGGCGATTCTAATCACTTCTATTTAGGACCTATCTTCTTAGCCGCTAATACACAAATTAAAGTCTATGACTATGTTAATGATACTTGGTACGGCTCTAGTGAAGGCTATACCGAACAAGGTGCTTACTGGAAGACCACCAGCGAAGGTAACTTATTAGTCCTCATCGAAGGTGAATTCTATGTTGACTTATATATCGATGCGATGAATGACAACCACATCAAGCTCTACTATAACGGTACTGAAGATGATCCTGTTTATTCGCATAGATATTACGCTGAAGGTATTGGTGGAGTTTGGAAAGCTGAAGAACAATATGGTATGAATGAAGATTCAACTGATCCAAATCACTTCTACTTAGGACCTCTAACCTTAGAAGCAAATACTGAAATTAAAATTTATGACGTCGTTAACGATAAATGGTTTGGTTCCACTCAAGGCTATACCGAACAAGGTGCTTATTGGACCACAACCAGTGAAGGTAACCTCAAGACCTTAGTCGAAGGTAGCTTCTATATTGATTTATATCTCGACGCGCTTAACGATAACCACATCAAGTTATATTACGATAATGGTGAAGCTCCTGGAGAAGATGTTCCTGCAGAAGACGGCTACTACTTAGTTGGTAGCTACACCAATTGGAAGTTTGAAGGCGCTACTAAGATGGAAGCTGGCGAAGGTACTGACCTTGCTAAATTAGAAGGCTTTGCCGTTAGCGAAGGTCAAGAATTTAAGGTTCGTGGCTATCATAACGAAGTAGAATCATGGCATAACTGGGCTGAACATGGTGAAGCTAACTATGTTGTTGGTGAAAATGTTGAAACCATTGATGTCTATTTAAGCGCTGCTGGAGTGTTCTATATTGTCGAACATAATGGATCTACTCCAAGTGAAGATGTTCCAGCCGAAGAAGGTTACTACATTGTTGGTAGTAAAACTAACTATAAGTTTGAAGGTGCTACTAAAATGGGTGCTGGAGAAGGTACTGACTTAGCTAAATTAGAAGGCTATGTACCTGTAGAAGGCGAAGAGTTTAAAGTTCGCGGCTATCACGCTGCAACATCTACCTGGTATAACTATGGTAATGCCGCTGAAGGACATGAAGATGACAATTACGTCGTTGGTGAAGATGTTGAAACATTAGATGTCTACCTCAATAGTGAAGGTAAATTCTATGTCGTTGAACATAAATCAGTAACCCCTAGTGAAGATGTTCCAGCTGAAGATGGTTACTACTTAGTTGGTAGCAAAACCAGTTGGAAATATGAAGGCGCGACCAAAATGAGCGCTGGCGAAGGTACTGACTTAGCTAAATTAGAAGGCTATGTACCTGTAGAAGGCGAAGAGTTTAGAGTCCGCGGTTACCATTCTAGTGCAGATACTTGGTATAACTGGGGCGACGCTGCTGAAGGACATGAAGACGATAATTATGTCGTTGGTGAAGATGTTGAATCATTAGATGTCTACCTCAATAGCGAAGGTAAATTCTATGTTGTTGAACATAAAACTGGACCTGAGCCAACAACAGAAAAAGTATTCTATTTTACCCTTCCAAATTCTGAAGGTGGTAATTCCTGGAGCACCTTAAGAGCTTATGTCTGGAATGATACATCTAAAGCAAATATGGGTGAATGGCCAGGATGTGAAATGTCCTATGCTGGGGTTAACGAGTATAATCAACCAGTGTACTCTATCACTATTGATACTTCTAAATACGATATGATTATCTTCAATTCTGGAAGTTATCAAACCAGAGACATCGCCTTAAGTGAGTTTGGCACTAACAATGCTTGTTATGTTAGCCAAAACGCTTACACCAACCATGCTGAAGTTGGTTTCTGGAATAAATAATTATCAATCGTTTATAGCGGGCCTTAACAGATAATAAAGTCGTTATCATTGTTATTTCAATCGCTGTAGCCTCTGCTTTAGCATTCACAATGTTATTAGTTTTCAAAAAGAAGAAACAAAAATAATTTGATTAAATCAAATTAAAATGGCCATCCCGAACGGGTTGGTCATTTTTTATATATAAAAATAGTTTTATATAAGCGATTAATGTTCTAAAATAATAATACAATCGTTTTTTTAATAAAAACAAAAAGGAGATTTTTATATGAAGAAAGGATTAATTTTTGCTACGACTTTAGCAATGGCTTTAGGTGTTGGTGTAGCCGTTGGTGCACATCAAAGCAAGGCCGCTGAAGTTAAGGCGGCAACCGTTTCTACTGTGTATTGTAAAAATACGCAATCTTGGTGGAAGGCAGATGGCGCTGCTGTTGGTGCATATTTCTTTAATTCATCTACTTCAACAGGGGTAAATACTTGGCCAGGAGATAGAATGACTGTTGTTGAAGGCCAAACTGATTTATGGTCTGCAAGTGTGCCAAGCGGAGCTGATTCTGTAATTTTTACTAGAGTAAATGGTGAAGGCACTGTTGCAAATTGGGGAGCCCAAACAGAAGATTTACAAATTCAATCTAAAAAGAATTGTTTTACTATCACTTCTGAAACTGCTCAATGGGCTGGTGACGGAAATAAAGCTCAAGGCGTATGGTCGGTATATCCAGTAGTTGCTCCAGAATATCATCTTCTTGGTTCGTTTAATTTATGGAACGATCCTGATGATGATTATATACTCACTGTTGATGGTGAAGATGCCAATCACTTTACATTCTCTAGTCTCGAATTAGAAGCTAATGCTGAATTAAAAGTATGTGATGTTAAAAACGATGATTGGTTCGATAATGGCGATGGTAATGTTTCTGTTGCTGAAGGCGGAACCTATGACGTTGATTTCTATGTCAACGCTGATAATAATGTACATATCGTTTTAACAAAACAAGTTGTTGAACCTGTTTACACAATTGTTAATCGTGGAAACGCTCCTGTAACATTTGTTCTTGATGAAGATGAAAAACCTGCAGGCGTTAAACATCAATACTCTGCTGAAGTTCAATATGCTAAGCGTGGCGGAGATTTAAAATTTTACGCTGATGGAGTAGAAATTACTTCTGGTATCGGTGTAGATTGGGATTCCGAACAAGAAAAACCAGTAGCAGGAAACAACGTATATGGTGATGTTACCAATGGATTCTATCTTGCTCATACAGTCAATTACACTGGCTTAACAAAGATTTATTTAAAAACTTATGAAGATGGTGGCATTTCCCTTTGGGCAAATGGATATCAAAATAACGAATTCTATAGTTATATTAAAGATGGCCAAGGTAGTGGACAAAATGTTACTTTAACTTTAGACACAACCTTTGAACCAGATGAAACATATATTAGACAATATAAAACTTCATCTGCTATTGCTATTAAAGCATTAGCGGGTACTAATTGGGACACAAGTTTTAGCTTAGATTGCTCTGGCTTAGGCGAAGATGTAACTCCAGAAGCAGGTGCCACTAATAATGCTAGACAAGCATTCCAATCTTCAGCATGGAAAGTTCATAATGATTGTAACGAAGTTATCTATGTTAAAGAAAGAAAAACAGACTTAGCATTATTCCTCTATGTTGGTGGATATGAAGAAGCTCATGTTCTCACTATTGGTGGACAAAACGTTGCATTAAGCAAAGGTGAAGGAAATCAATATGTTGCTCATGGTGTTGCTTTAAGCGCTGGTGATGCAGTTACTGCTTATACCATTGAAGGCGAAGCTGTTGCTGTTACTTCTAAGAAAGTTGCAAATAACAACTTAAAAGAAGACAAGACTATTCTTGCAAATGTTGCTTCTGCAGATATTTATTATGATACCGAAGCCAAGAATTTATGGATTTCTGGTTTACCAGCAGCTGGTCAACACTTATTAAAGAATGGTAATACCGCTATCGAAATGCATCACACCGATCCATTTGGTGATTATGATCAATATGCCTCTGGTATGTTAACATTCGCTGCTAACGATACAATTAAAGTTCTTAATACTGGTGCCGATGACTCTTATGCTGTCGTCTGGTGTCCAGATATCGTTGCTACTAGTACCGCTTTAGCAGGCAAATTCGTTTACGATAGTGAAAAAGACGAAATGAAATGTGTTGCTGCTTGTAGTGCTGCTGTTTACTTAAAGATTAAATCAGGTGTTGACGAAGTGTACTTCGGCGATGTCCCAGAATACGTTAGTAAGGCTATTGAATTCGCAAATGGATTCAAATCTGCGATGGCTACCGCCTGTTCAGCAGAAGAAGGCAAGCAAGCCGCTGTTGAGGCTGCTTGGGAACTTCAAGCTACTGCCTTTGCAGCATTAGAAGATGAAGTTAAAGACGAACTCAAACTCGGTGAATCTTCTTTAGTTGACGAAGTTATTGAATTTGGTCAAAGATATGCTGGCATTTATAAACAACTTGGCGGCAAATACGAATTAGAAGACTTCTTAGAATCTGGCATTGTTCCTAACGTTCGTTTCTATATTGAATTAGGCGTTACTGGCAATAATTCAGCAATGATTATCGTAATCTCTATTGCTGCTGCATCCGCTTTAGCATTCACATTATTATTAGTCTTCAAAAAGAAGAAACAAAAATAATTAACTAGTTAATCTAGTTTATTAAGCGGGCCTTTGGGTCCGCTTTTATAATGGAGACATTAAATAAGCGATTTAAGCGATTTTAAGCGATTAAATGGATAAAATCACATTTGAAAATAAATCGTGTCTAAAAATAGCGAAAAAATAAAAAAATATTTCTCTTTTAAAAACTCCTATATATCCAAACAAATACAATTGCTATATTGACAGGAAATGTATGAATAAAGGTTTCATAAAGTATCTATTAGAATTAGTGACATAGACTCCATATAAGCAATGGCAAAAACTATATTCATTACATATAAAATAAAGCAGTTGTCTAAAAATTTAAATATTCATATAACAAAGCTGTCAGAGTTGGAGAATCAGTGTACGACCACAACGTATTCCCTAATCGGAACGGATGTAGTGATCCAGAATGATAACTGCTCTGGCTGACAAATAATAACGTCCAGAAGAACTTTTTTGTTATAATCAAATATTATCATAATCCATTTGGATTATATCAATAACTGAAAAAAGTAGATATAACTAAAATAATAAGTGCGCAATATGTTAAAACTAAGTAATGCAAGAGATATGGTTTATATGATATTTTTGAATAATGTTATTAAAAATAAAAACTTAATCATCAGTAGTTTACAAATTATATGTTGCTATTTGGATTATAATAATGTATAGTAAAAAAAATCTATCTTAATCAAGGAGACTCATTGTGAAGAAGAAATACTACTTGTATTCAGCGATAACGGGTGCTATTGCCTTATCTACAGGAATAGCTATTTTAAGTCAAGGCGTTGTTTCTTCTAGCCCTTCTTTACTTTATGTCTCTAAAGCTGCTGTTCCAACAAATCAAAGAAGACTTTGGATTATTGATAATAATGGTAGTTCTGGTTCTACTAGTTGGTGGACTGGAAGCACTATGTATGTTTATTATTGGAATGCGAGTGGTTCCGGAGAAATTAAAGTCTCGGAAGAAGTACTATCTGATTATTATAAAGGCTTATGGTATGTTGATATTACACTTGCTAATGTGACTACAAGTCTTAATATTATTGTTCGTGTTGGTAACAGCGATGGACCATATAGTTGGGGCAATAACAACCAAACATTTACTCAATCACTCGGAGCTCTAGGAACAGCAGATACAATTTGGCTTAACGACGGCGTAACATGGGACAGCGGAGAAAACAGAAATAGTAGAAATGCTTCTATTGGTACGACAAATGGATTTAGTGGAGCACAGTTGTCTGTCGTTATGTCTAAGTATAATACATGCTCTAGCAACACAACTAATGGTTATAACGCTTATTCTCAAATGAAAACTAATTTCTTTGATAAAACAGACAGTTCGGCCTTCTCTACTAAAGTTTACGGTCAAGATGTATACACTATTCAAGATTATGTTGATGCAATGGCCTCAAGATCTGGAAACTAATTATCATATTATTTAATATAATTAAATAAGCGGTCCATAAGGATCGCTTTTAATATGAAAAAATATTTTTAAATTATTTTATGTTATCTATATATAGATAAAAATCTTTTAAGTGTCTATTGACTATTTAAAAAAAGAGACTAAAATAGGAGTTCTTCATTGGTATTACCTCGTCCTAAGCACGACGTTAAACTACTGAAAGAGAGGTAATACAAATGAAATACTACACCCTTGAAGCGATTGTTCAGGGAAGACCTGTTAAACTTAAGAGGTCGATGTTCGCCTCTAGATCCGACGCAGTAAACTATATGTTTGATTACTACGAGGCACATTATCTCTACAACTTACAAGTCAGAGACGAGTATCCAATCGATGACAACAAACACCGCATTGAATATTACTGTAACTTCAACAACCGTTTCATTATCACTAGAAATTAATACTTAGTGAGTTCTATAACTAGGCAGCTTTTAAAGGGGCTGCCTTTAATTTTTGTCCCAACCATATTGATATTATTTTTAAATAGATTTAATATTTTATTGTTAATAAGGATATATAAATAATTTTATGGAAAAGAAATTAGGTGTTTTACTTGCGGTGTCTTCCTTACCATCTAGACACGGCATTGGTGATTTTGGTGAGAAATGTTATAAGTTTATTGATTGGCTTCATAAGAACAAATATCAATATTGGCAGGTTCTTCCTCTTAATCCTTTAGGACCAGGATATTCTCCTTATATGTCTACTTGCTCTAATGCCTTAGAGTTTAGATACATATCTTTAGATATGCTTGCTAAACAAGGATTAATTAAAAGAGTACCAGCGTATTTAGAAAAATCTAGTAGTGTGGATTTCTTTAATGTTGGGGAATATAAGAAGAAATACTTATATCAAGCTTATAAGAAATTTATGAAGAAACAACCAGAAACACTTCATAAATTTAAAGTGAGAAATAAATGGGTGATGCCTTATGCCACATTTGAAGTATTCAAATGGCATAACGATAATAAGCAGTGGAATGAGTGGAGGCCGGAAGATCGAGATTACTACTTAACTCATACTTGTCCACCAGTAAAATTATTAGACGAAATTAATTTTGTTATTTATATGCAATACGTTGCTTTAAAGCAGTGGAAACATGTTTTAAGTTATGCGAAAAGAAAAGGCATTAAACTAATTTGTGATATGCCGTTCTATGTTGGATTTGATGGAGTGGAATGTTGGCTTAATCGCGACCAATTCTCCATCGGTCCAGATAACAAATTATTTGAAGTTGGTGGAGTGGGGCCTGACGCTTTTAGTGATGTCGGTCAATTGTGGGGAACTCCAATTTATAACTTCAAGAAAATGAAAGAAGATAACTATAAGTTATTAGTCGATAGAGTGGGCTATTTAATGAACTTATGTGATGTTTTAAGAATCGACCACTTTAGAGCCTTTGATACATATTACGTCATTCCAGGAGACGCCACTGACGCGAGAATCGGTGAATGGAAAATCGGACCTCAAGATGAATACTTTAATGAGCTCTATAAAAAGTATCCAAATACCGACTTAATCGCCGAAGATTTAGGTGATTTAAGACCTGAAGTGTTAGAGCTTAGAGATCGCTTTAATTTACCTGGTATGTTTATTAGTGAATTCACCATCTTTGATTTGAATAATTTATCTACTGATAGACAAATTGTCTATCCAGGTACTCACGACAATGAAACATTATATGGCTGGTTTTTAAATCTTAATGATGAACAAAAAGCGTTTATTAAAAAGAGATTAGGGGTCACTAATGATAAGAAATTATATGATGAGATAGTGAAATATATATTCACTATTCCGTCCATGATGACTATCTTCCCACTTCAAGACTTATTGAAGTTAGATAATAAAGCAAGAATGAATTATCCTGGAACAGTAGGATCTCCTAACTGGGAATGGAAACTTAAAGACCATAATTGGACTAAGAGAATTAAATATCCAGATTATAAATGGTTTAAATGAAATTAAAAATTGAGTTACCGAGAATTGCTCGTTAACTCTTTTTTGTTGCAATCCAAAACTGATGTTGTATAATTTAGTAAATCACGATTTAGTAAATCACGATTTAGTAAATGGAGGTAGATTATGTTTTATGGTAGAGAATCAGAATTAAAACTATTAAATGATAATTATAATTATCACGGGTTTAAAATGGTTGTTGTTTATGGCAGAAGAAGAGTGGGCAAATCTTATTTGTTACAACATTTTTTTGAATCGTTATCAGCAAATATCATAGCATTTCAGGCAATTGAAAATAGCGCTTCTTTGTCAATTGAAGCCTTTAAAGATTCGATACTTGATGTATATCCTTCTAAATTTGATGTTAATTTAAATTCTTGGAAGGATTGTTTTAACTATATTAACAATAATGTTGGAAACGAGAAATTAGTTATTTGCATTGATGAAATAAATTATATTTTTAGAGCGGACAACACATTCGCATCACAACTTCAAAATGAAATTGATAATCATTTAAAAAATAAAAACGTTTTGTTGATTGTTTGTGGATCAAATGTGTCATCAATTGAAAAAGAAATTTTAGATACGAATTCGCCTTTATATGGAAGAAGAAATCTTAGTATCAAACTTAATGAATTTGATTATAAGGAAGCTTCGAGTTTTTATTCATCTTATTCTAGCGAAGATAAAATAATTGCATATTCTGTGTTTGGCGGTAAAGGAAAGAATTTAGCCTCTATAAATCCTTCCATTTCTATTAAGGAAAATGTAATAAACGAAATTTTAACCCCTGGTGGCGCTCTTGCAGACGAAATTGATCTTTTATTAAAAGATGATTTTAGAGACACAACTTTTTACAAAGAACTTTTGTATGTTCTTAGTTTAGGCAACACAACTTTTAACGATATCTCCACTCAACTTAATGTTGAGGCTGCTAAGGTATCCACATATATGAAAAAATTAGTTAATGCACGTATCGTGGAAAAAGTTAAGATGATAAATGCTAGAAATAGCAAAGACTATCGTTATTATATTCAAGATAACTTTTTCTCCTTTTATTTCAGATTTGTTTATAAGAGAAAGAATATCTTAAATATTCTTGTTAGTCCCGAAACGTTTTATAATCGTTTTATAGAAAATGATTTGTCATCCTATGTTGGTTTGAAATTTGAAGGCGTTTGCGAACAGTATCTTCTAAATCAATCCTTACAAGGAAAATTGGATTTTGTTCCGCTTGAATACGGCAAATATTATGGAAAGCATAAAAATGGTGGAACGTTTGATATTGATGCGGTGCTTAAAGATGAGCATGACGCAATATGTGCTGAATGTAAATTCACCAACAAGCAATTTGACATGGGTGATTTGGATGAATTAATCGAAAACGCAAAAGCGATTAATATTGATAATACAAACTACTATATTTTTTCCAAAAGTGGAGTTGCTAAAAACATTAAAGTGGCTTATCCTCAAGTTAATATTGTTCTCATAGATAATCTTTTCGAATAACGATTTTCTGCGAATTATAAATATTTGAAAACTCAACCTGTGCGTTTTCCGCACAAGTTCACAGGTATTTTATAACTATAAAATAAGTGTATATTATTTGTTTTATAAATATATACTTTCATATTATTTTTATTAAAAAAATAAGAAGCATATTATATAATTATCCTGGTGATTTTTTATGGGATATGATTTTTCTAACTACTTAATGGGCCAAAGTATTGATGCCTACAAATATTTTGGTGCGCACTTTGTTAAACAAGACGGAGTTGATGGTGTCGTCTTTAGACTATACGCTCCAATGGCGGATGATGTTTCTGTTATTGGTGATTTCAATAACTGGGATATTTATTCTTGTAAGATGAATAAGGTTGATAGTTGTGGAGTTTGGGAAGTATTTGTTCCTGGCGCACAAAATTATCAATCATATAAATATCATTTTAAAAACGCTAATGGAGAATATGTTGATAAGATTGACCCATTCGCCTTCTTTTGCGAAATCGCCCCTAATACATGTAGTAGAACATTCGATATCGAAAACTTTGCTTGGCATGATAAGAAATTCTTAAAAGGTAGAGATAGAAACTTTGATAGACCAGTATCTATCTATGAAATGCATTTAGGAAGCTGGCTTAGAAGCCACGGAGAAAGATTCTCATCTTATGAAGAAATCGCTGATGAATTAATCCCTTATATTAAAGGTATGGGTTTTACCCATATTGAAGTGATGCCTGTTGTTGCTCATCCATTTACTGGTAGCTGGGGTTATCAAGCTACTGGATTCTATTCAGTTGACCCTAGATACGGTAACCCTCATCAATTAATGTCCTTAATCGATAGATTACACCAAGAAGGTATTGGCATTATCATCGACTTTGCTCCTGTACATTTCGCAACTGATAGTTGGGGCTTAGCTAACTATGATGGTGGATATTTATTCGAATATAACAATGAACACCGTGTTTCCCCTTGGGGAAGTTACCAATTCGATTTAGGAAAAGATCCTGTCAGATCCTTCTTAATGAGTGCGGTTAATTACTTTGTCGAATATTTCCACGCTGACGGTATCAGAATCGACGCAGTAAGTAACTTAATCTTCTGGAATGGTAATAAAAACGATGGTCGTAATGAAGGTGCTGTCGAATTCATTAAACGTCTTAACGGCAAGATGCATTTATATCACGACCAAGTGATGATGATCGCCGAAGATAGTAGTGATTTCCCAGGCGTTACTAGACCAACGGAAAATGATGGCTTAGGCTTTGACTATAAGTGGGATTTAGGTTGGATGAATGATACTTTAAAGTATTATGCATTAGACCCAATCTATAAGAAATATGACCATAATAAACTTACATTCTCGATGGCTTATTTCTATAGTGATAACTTTATGCTCCCATTCTCTCACGACGAAGTCGTGCATGGTAAAGGTACTTTACTTAATAAGATGTGGGGAGATTACTATCAAAAGTTTGCGTTTTTAAGAAACTTAATTACTTATCAATTCGCTCACCCAGGTAAGAAACTTAACTTCATGGGTAACGAGTTTGCAAGCTTTGATGAATGGAATGAAAATAAATCCCTTCCATGGCATTTAAAACAATTCCCAGCGCATGATTCTATTTCTAGACTATATCATGACCTTAACTTAATCTATCGCGCTCATAAGGCGATGTATTATCAAGAACATAACCCAGAAAGATTTAAGTGGTTAATCGTTGATAATAATGTTGATAGTGTTTTCGCATTCACTCGTAGAGTGGATGATGAAGTTTTAATATTCGTCTTTAACATGACTACCAACTACTATGATAACTTTGGTATTCCTGTGGAAGTCGAAGGAATCTATGAAGAGATTTTTAATACTGATAAAGATATTTATGGTGGTGCAAATCAATATAATGGTGGCCCTATTAATACTTTCTACGGCTATTTAAATATCAAACTTGCTTCTATGGGAGCATGTATCTTCAAACTTAAAGAGAAAAGAAAATAATTATCTTTAATTATTTATATTTATAAATAAAGGAGTTTTATTATGTTTAGTAGTAAACAAAATTTTAAGAAGGAATTCCAAGATCGTTTACTTCAACGTTATGGTGTGGAAGTAAAAAATAGTGGAGTCAACGAACAATACACCATTTTAGGTGAAATGATTAGAGACTACGCGAACGTCGACTGGAACAACACCCACTTAGAAAGTACCACTAAGGGAAAGAAGGTCTTAATTTATTTCTCTATGGAATTCTTAATGGGGAGAATGCTTAATAACAATATTCAAAATCTTGGCTTATATAAAATGATCAAAGAAGGCTTAGAAGAATTAGGTATTGATATCAATACCTTAGAAGATGAAGAAAGTGACGCTGGCCTTGGTAATGGTGGTTTAGGTCGCTTAGCAGCATGTTTCTTAGACTCTATTGCTTCCCTTGGCTATATCGGTAACGGCAACTGTATCCGCTATGAATATGGATTCTTTAAACAAAGAATTAAAGACGGCAAACAGCTCGAATTACCAGATCAATGGTTAGTTAACGGTAACGTTTGGGAAGTTAGACGTTCTAAATATGCGGTCGAAGTGAAGTTCTATGGACACCCTGAAAGCTATCAAAAGAAAGATGGAACATATGGTATTAGAACTGCAGACGCAGTTTGTGTGAGAGCAGTTCCATATGATATGCCGGTTATTGGTTATAGAAATAACGTCACTAACACATTAAGACTTTGGAATGCTGAACCAAGTAACCATTCTTTACCAAAGAATATGGCCTTTAAAGAGTACTGTAACGCCATTGAAGAGTTATGCCACGGCTTATATCCAGATGACTCTACAGAAGCCGGACGTATCTTAAGACTTAGACAACAATATTTCTTAGTGTCCGCTGGTTTACAAAGTGCTTTAAATTCTTATTATAGACACCACGGTACCCTTAAGGGTATTCATCAAAAATATGTCTTCCAATTGAATGACACTCATCCAATTTTAGCGATTCCGGAAATGATGAGAATCATGTTAGATGAATATGACATGGAGTGGTCTGATGCTTGGGAAGAAGTTACTAAATGTATGGCCTATACTAATCACACTGTTATGGTGGAAGCTTTAGAGAAGTGGCCAATTACTTATGTCCAAACTTTAATTCCACGTATCTTCATGATTATTGAAGAAATAAATCGTAGATTTAATATTGAAATGAATGCGGCCGGAGTTCCTGATTGGGATCGTTATGCGATGAACATTATTAAAGATGGACAAATCCATATGACTAACTTAGCGATTTATACCGCTTTCTCAGTGAATGGTGTTGCTACTTTACATACTGAAATCTTAAAAAACACAACGTTCAAAGAATTCTATAAATATATGCCTGAAAAGTTTAATAACAAGACCAACGGCGTCACTCACCGTAGATGGTTATTAAATTCTGATCCTAAACTCGCTGATTTAATTACTTCTAAGATTGGTGATAAATGGATTTTAGATATGTCTAAGATTTCTGAATTTAAGAAATATGCGACCGATAAGAAAGTCATTAAAGAATTCCAAGATATCAAACTTGAGAATAAAAAGAAACTCGCTGCTTATATTAAAGAACATAACGGTATTGATGTTGATGTGAATTCCATCTTTGATGTCCAAGTTAAGCGTTTACACGCTTATAAGAGACAATTAATGAATGTTTTCCATATCATTTACTTATATCAAAGAATGAAGAGCGATCCTAATTTTAGAATCTATCCTCATACCTATATCTTTGGCGCGAAAGCTGCCCCTAGCTATACTTATGCCAAAAAGATTATTGAATTAATCTTAGCGGTCGCTAAAGTCGTGAATAATGACCCAGATGTCTCTCCATATTTAAAAGTTGTCTTTATTGAAAATTATGGCGTCTCTTTAGCGGAAATGATTATTCCTGCTGCCGATATCTCTGAACAAATATCTACTGCTGGTAAAGAAGCTAGTGGAACTAGTAATATGAAATTTATGATGAATGGCGCTATTACTTTAGGAACTCTAGATGGAGCGAATATTGAAATCGTTGATTTAGCAGGTGAAGAAAACGCTGTTATCTTTGGTTTAAGAAACGAAGAAGTTGAAGAACTTTATCGTAATGGAAGTTATTCCCCATGGGATATGTATAACTCTGATAGCAGAATCAAAGCGATTATGGATTCCTTATTTGAAGGTGAATGGACCAGCTATAGACCTGATAAATTTAGAATGATTTTTGATGAGATTATGAACAATAACGATCAATATTTCATCCTTAAGGATTTACCAAGCTATATTGAAGCGCAAGAAAGAGCTAGCAAACTTTATCAAGATAAAGATAAGTGGGCCACTATGTGTTTGATTAATATTGCCAGTAGTGGATTCTTCTCTAGTGATAGAACTATCGAGTCTTACGTTAAAGATATTTGGAAACTTCCTAAAATCGCGTAGTTTAGAATTCAAAAAAGTTCTCATTAGGCCTATAAAAATTAGGCCTTTTCTTTTATGAAATGTAGTATATTAAAGTCAATGAAAAACATCAAAAAAGTATTGACTACATCGAAACTTTTATACGCGGCGCTAAAAAAAGTAATTGAAAAAATAGTATTTTTTTGGCATAATCTATATATGGAATTCAAAGTTAATGAAGTTGTGGTTCATTGCCGCGAAGGATTGTCCACGATTGTAGGTGAAACCGAGATTGCGGGAAACGCATATTTTGTGATTGTGTCTCGTAAAAACCCAAAAGAGAATATCTATGTTTTAAAGACTCGCACTGACAATATCATTCGTCCTGTGATGAATGAAGTGGAAGCTAAAGAAGTCATTAACTATATGAAGACCGTTGAAGCTGGATTTATCAGCAACACAAAACAAAGAAGAGATTTGTATAAGAAGAAGCTATTAAGCGGTAATGTCTACGATCTCGCCTATTTATCTAGACAATTATATTTCTTCAATTATTACAATTCTCACGGACAACTTGTAAAATTAGGCCCTACTGATTTACAAATGTTAAAAGACGCAGAATCAATTTTATTTGATGAATTCGCAATCTCCTTTCACTGCGATAGAGAAAAAGTAGAAGAAGTTGTCACACAATTAATTGTATAAGATCATCGTATCTTATAAATCCCCTTAGAAGCGTTAATCCCCCTTAGCGCTTCTTTTTGTTTATCTCTTGAATAATCTACTAATTCGACAATTATTAAATAATAATTAGACAATTAGTGTTCTTCTCATTATAATCATATTCAAATGGGTAAATTAAAATTTACATTGTCTAATATATTGTTATACGTTGCTTTAATTGCGACTTGCCTCATTTTAGAGGACGTAGGATTCTTGTCAAGTAATCCTACTGGTCCATTATCAAACGCTCATTTTTTCATGTTCTTTACTTTGGCGATGGGCTGCTATTTATCATATTTTCTCATTGAGCATATTAAGAATAAAGTTACGTTAGATTATGTGCTTTCCTCGATATTGTTAATTGCCTTTGCTGGAGGTTGTTTTGCTATCTGGCAATTCTCTGGAGTTAGTTTAGATGGAGTGAAACACTACGAATATAATGTCACTAATTGGGATAAAGTTATGCAGACTTTATCTTTAATGGTTTATTTAGTATCCGTTTATTCAATACTCTTTTATTTTAATAAAAACCATCCTTCTATCAGAAAGATTAAGGTTGTTTACTTTATTATTGTTATTTTCTGTTTATTATCTACTGTTTATTCCTGGATTAGGGAAACAGACAAGATTATTTATAATTTAACCGCTAGTGGTCGTCCTGCTGACGTTAAATCACTATTCTGGAATCCTAACATGTTTAGTTTGATGCTTTTATTAGGCATTTTCTCTTGCTTTGGCCTTAATTACTACAAGAAAAATGTTCTTTCTTATATTTCAATGTTCTATTTAGGATTCTTTGTGTGTGTCGTTGTTTCTTTAACTGCGGTCGCCGTAATGTTTGCCTCTTTAAGCTTATATTTCTTAATCGAAATCATCTTTACCATTAGAAAGCGTAGAGCGAGAGGATTGGCATTCTTAACAATTTATTTATTTATAATGTGCTCTTTAGTTGTTTTGTTGGCGTGCGGACTAAATTATAACCTTGGTGGACTATCTTCATTCTTAAGATTTTTATATTTAAATTTTGCACAAGCTCATTACGATACTTTATCTTTAAGAACATTTACTTGGAGCAATTCCATTAATTATATTGGAGAGCACCCAATGAATTTAATTTTTGGCTTTGGGTTTAAGAACTCTAATCACGTTATTGGTGGATTCTGGAACGCTTATAAAGGAGTGTCATTTACCACATTATCTGCTCATTCAGGATATATTCAAGCCTTAATGAATTTTGGCATTTTGGGTGTATTATTCCTCTTCTTATTTGTTGTTTATTATTTATACTGTTTTATCCGCCTTATCAAAAAAGATGCGAGATTTGCCTTTATATTTGTTCTTATGGGATTTGCCTTATTTGGTTATGCCGTCATGGAAAGTCTTATGTTCCTTGGAACAGGAACTATGGGGTTATTAATTGCTGCTTTCTTCTATTTACCAATTATGAACAAGTGGAAGCATTATAAGTATCCTCGTTTAGGTGATGATGTTATTGAAGTGAATAAACCTAAACCAATGCCAAGTAGTTCCATTTCTAAATCATTAGCGAAACTATTTATGGCTTTAATTGCAGTTACAGCAGCGATGTTTATCTTCCCTCTATTTAGAGAAAATAGACATGGGATGTATTTACTAGTTAACATCATTGTTCTTTTATTCATCTGTGCTTTATTTGTGCCATTTATTATTTCTTGCATTGCGAAAAACCATTCTCGTAAAGCTGCTGCTATTTTAAGCACTGTGAATTTCTTAATTGTGGCTAGCCCAGTAGTCTATCTCGCTTTAAGATATTATTTCCATCGCACATGGTTTGCCAGTGGAGCAGAATGGATATTACCAGTAATGGTCATCTTAATTTTAGTGGGTGAAGCACTTATATTTGGTGTTGGCAAACGTATGAAGTTTAGACACTACTTATCCACTTTGGTAGGAATGTCTAAAAACTCATTTATGGGGTTAGTTGGAGTAGGAATCATTGTTGTTTGTAGTTATGTTGCTATTAATTACTTAGATTTAGTGTCACCTATTTCTTATATTCTTTACGCTGCTATTGCTTTAGTAGCGTTCTATCTAGCAAGTTACTTAGTGCCATTTAAAGACCAAAAAGCCTTTATTAATTCTTATAACGAATCTCTTTTATATTCACTTAAACTAGAGGTCTTAAAAGACCGATTAGGAGATTATAATGAAAAGCGCAGGGATTAAGTTGATTGCTAGCAATAAAAAAGCGCATTTCAATTATTTCTTAAGTGACTTTATGGAAGCGGGTATCGAACTTAAAGGCACAGAAATAAAATCTTTAAGAGTGACTGGAGCGACCATTAATGATTCTTATGTCGTTATTAGAAACGAAGAAGCGGAAATCATTAATATGTATATTAAACCTTATGATCATGGAAATTTATTTAACCATGATCCATTAAGAAGTAGGAAACTTCTTTTACATAAGCATCAAATTAGATGGCTAGCCCAAAAGATTAAAACTGAAGGCTACACAGTTGTGCCTACTAAAATATATTTTTCTAAAGGCAAGGCTAAAGTGGAGATTGCTTTAGCAAAAGGTAAGAAAAACTACGATAAACGTGAAACGATTAAGAAACGTGATTTACAAAGAGAATTAGATAAGGATATCTAAATGAGCGTTCTAGAAGAGATTAGTAACTATAATCGTAATGATTATCAAAGAGATAACTTCGATTCTTTCTTAAAGAAAGTCTCTTTTAAATATGATGTCCCATCTATTCATGTGACTGGGACTAACGGTAAAGGTAGTACTTGTAACTATATCAATAACATCTACATTAACAGCGGTAGAAAAGTAGGATTATTTTTATCCCCTTGCTACGAATCTATGGTAGATATGATTCGAGTGAATAATGAATTTATCTCTCTTAGCTACGTCGAAGAGATATTCAACGAATATAAAAAGTATTTTGATAAATATGATTTATCTTCTTTTGAAATTATTACTTTTATCGCTTTTAAATACTTCATTGATCAAAAAGTGGATATTGCGATTATTGAATGCGGTATGGGCGGAGAAGTAGACGCGACCAATATCTTTAAACCAATTTTAAGTATTATCACTAATGTTTCTAGTGAACACACCAATTTCCTAGGGGTTTCTATTAGTGAAATTGCTCTACATAAAGCGGGCATTATTAAAAACGATACTCCTTTATTAATTGGAGAAATTGAAGGAGACGCTTTAGATGTTTTGGTGAATAAATGTAAAACCACTAAAAGCAAGATTATTAAAGTTGATCATTATCACGCTCTTCAGTTGACTGAAGAAGGATATACATTTAATTATCTCCCTTATGATGGACTTATTATCCCTTCTAAGTCACTTTCTAGCGTCATGGACGCCTCAATTGCTTTAGAAGCGATAAATATTTTAAAAGAAGAGTATCCAGTCTCAGAAGAAGCCATCAAAGCTGGGTTAAGAAATTCAATCTTAGATAGTAGATTTAATATAATGAAAGGCAATCCAACTTTTGTTATTGATGGCGCTCATAACCCTGACGCGATAGCGAAATTAAGAAAAGATATGGAATTAGTGTTCCCTGATAAAACAATTCATATTGTCTTTGCCTCTTTTAAAGATAAAAACATCACATCTATGCTTCCGGAGATTGGCTTATTAGGAGAATTATTATTAACAACTTTTGATCATGTTAGAGCCAGAGAAGAAAGCGATTATTTCCTCTATTTAGAGGACTATAAATTTAATAGTGACCATAAAGCTTTAATTAAGTCACTTAAAGAAGCTTATCCAGAAGATATCATCTTAGTTACTGGAAGTTTAGCTTTTGCTAACTTAGTAAAAAAAGAGATCAACAATGCTGAGATTTAAAAGAGTCTATAATCTTTCAATGGTTCAAAAAATCGCTCTAGCGGGCATTTTTATTATTCTCATTGCTTTATTTCAAAAGATTTTCGCAGTGAACTATATTCCTGTTCTTCCATTTGTGCGTATCTCTTTTGGTGGTCCGGCCTTAATTATTTTTTCTTCTATTTTATTAGGTCCTTGGTTTGGTCTATTAGTAGGAGCGGCGAGTGATATTGTGGGATTCTATATCTTTGATCCAAAGATGTTTGGTAGCGCACCATTTTTTCAAATCACATTTATCTATGCATTATTAGGGTTCGCTAGTTTCTTTATTTATAAATTCTTTCAAGTTGTTAAGAATGAGAAGTTGCTATTAACGATTGAAGTGGTGGTTTTCACCCTTTTATTAATTGGTTTAACTTTGTTCTCGGCGCTTGATTATCAGGTGGATTTGGCTATTGTTTATCGTATTTTAATTCCACTTGGTTCTCTTATCCTACTTGCTCTAACATTATTCACGCAGTTATTTGTGTCCAGATATTTCAAAAAACGCGAGATAAATATTAATGTCTCTTCAATTGGATTTGCTTGTTTTGTAATCGAGATGACTATTATGATAGCTTTTGGGGTTTTAATGAAGTGGTGGGCGTTCTCTGGATCGACTTTTATTATCATTTTAGTAAGTCAAATTATCGTCGCTTTCTTTAATATTCCGTTAAATACTTTCTTAGTTTCGTATATAATGTATTTATCTAATAAACTCATCAAACAAAAAGGATAATATGAAAAAGTTATTTCTCCCATTGTTACTCATTCCTATGTTGTTTGGGGCATTTAGCAAAAATATCGTCAAAACCGACGTAATTGATGTGAAAACCCCTGAAATTTCTTGTGCAATTAGAA
This sequence comes from Bacilli bacterium, assembly GCA_017447165.1. Classification (GTDB taxonomy): domain Bacteria; phylum Bacillota_I; class Bacilli_A; order RFN20; family CAG-826; genus UBA2450. The sequence goes on along the minus strand of JAFSOD010000004.1, from coordinate 66,027 downwards.
GAAATAATAGCGAGCATCCTTTCCTTGATTACTGGGCTGAATTTAGAGAAGCTCATCCATCGGTTTGCGATATTAGTAAAGAAGATTATGAAGCGATGTATCGAATCTATTCATCTTTAGAAAAGGAAGAAAAAGAATATATCAACGCTCAGCCTGATGGTTTTGAAGAAGGATATACAATTGGTCAAGTAATCAAAACATTGGTCAATAAATATTATCCTAATCAGCAAAAAGTGAGAGAAGAGAAACAAAAATTAGATCAATCTTCTATTATTGTTATCGCAACAGTAGTGGCTTTGGTGGGTGCAACCGCAATTTCTGTTTTATATATCTTAAAGAATCAGAAAGTTATTAAATAATTAACCTCCAAATAAAAGATTTTATTGATAAAAGCGCTGAAAAAGTGCTTTTTTGTTGTTTACATCAAAAATTGATAGTGATATATTATTGACACTGAATTTACATAGCGGAGGCCAAGAGATGAGAGAAAAAGTGATTTTGATTTGCTCCGAGTGCCTCGCTAGAAACTATGTAACGACAGTGAACAAATCTAATAACAAAAGATTAGAACTCATGAAGTTTTGCAAGAACTGTAACAAGCAAACTCTTCATAAGGCTAGCAAATAGGAGGCTCATATTATGGGACTTAAAAAATATTTCGCCGGCGTCATCAAAGAAGGTAAAAGAGTACGTTGGCCAAAAAGAGAAGTATTAATTCCATCAATTATCGTTGTTGTGATTATCGCTGCGGTAACTGGATTATTACTTTTTGCTGAAGATTTAGCAGGTAAACAATTAATTGACATCTTAAGTGATGCTTTTAAAGGCATTTAATAGGAGGATTAACTAATGGTAGATAAGAAAACAGCCTTCTCCGATACTAACACTGATATCGCTGATGAAGCGCAAGCTAATAAAGAAGTTAAATTAGGTGATAAAGCCTGGTACGTGGTTTCTACTTATTCCACTCACGAAAGAAAAGTTGCCTATAACTTACAAAAACGTGTGGAATCTATGGGCCTTGATGATTTAATCTTCAGAATTATTGTTGTGGAACAAGAAGTTCCAGTGATGAAAGATGGCTTACCAACTGGCAAAACGAGAATGAAAAACTTATATCCAGGTTATGTCTTCGTGGAAATGATTATGACTGACTACGCTTGGTATATCGTAAGAAATACTCCAGGTGTTACTGGTTTCGTTGGATCCGCTGGTAAAGGTACAAAACCATTCCCAGTTCCAAGAGAACAAATTGAACCAGTACTTAAGAGAATGGGTATGGTCGATGACTCTATGTATGATAGATACTCTGAAGGTGACTATGTTAAAGTTATCCACGGCACTCTTGAAGGTACCGAAGGTAGAATTATTTCTATCAATAAGGAAACTGGTGCTGTTGAACTTGAAACCGTCTTCTTTGGTAGACCAACCAGAGTGGAAGTCGACTTCTCCGAAATCGATAAAATCTAAATTAATTACTCCCGCATACGTGGGAGTTTTTTAAGAAAAAAGCGACTCTCAATGGAGCCGCTTTTGTTTTAAAAACAAATAGATTATTTCTTCTTTGCTTTATTTCCGTTAATGGCTTCTCTAAAAGCGTAGATTTCTTTGGTGGTACCAACAACGTAAACGATGTCATCTGGAAGTAAGGAATCATTACCGCCAGGGACAAATGATTTATTTGCTCTTCTAATAAGAACAACATTCACACCATAAACATTTTTAGGATTCATATCTTTTAATGTTTGTGGGAAGAAGCCTGGATTAATGATAATAGAAACAACTGAGTATTTATTATCTAATTTATAGTATTCTTGGAAGTCTTCGTTACCAATACGGTTAGCTAGAGCTGATCCCGCTGCTTTTTGTGGAGTGATAACTTCAGTAGCGCCTAACTTTTTCATAATCGGGACGTAGTAGTCATCATCAACACGGACGATAATATTTTTCACGCCTAATTCTCTTAAGATAACAGTAGTTAAAACACTGGCTTCTTGATTATCGCCAAAGGCGACAATAGCAGCGTCAACTTCACCAATACCTAATTCTTTTAATGCTTTTTCATCAGTACTATCGGCGATAAATGTGGTTGGTAAATCAACCGCGACTTCTTTAGCGATTTGTTCGTTATTATCAATCGCGATAACGTCCATACCGTTATCAGTTAATTCTTTAACTACTGATCGTCCAAATTGTCCTAAGCCAATAACTGCAAATGATTTGTGTGCCATAGAGTTTTCCTCCTAACCTATAATAACATCTGTTGGAACTTCCCGATAGTGGGTGTTTTTCTCATTATCAAGATTTGTTTGGAAGATTTGGAACAAAGTGATTGGACCTAATCTACCAAAGAACATTAATAAACAAAGTGTAATTTTACTTCCGATTGCAAGTCCAGTAGTGGTGAAGTTTTCTGTTAAACCAACTGTACCAAATGCGGAGAATGTTTCATATAATACCGCGTCTGTAGTCGCGTATTGATTTCCTTTTTCAAAAGACGCAATACATACATACCCGATTAATAAAACCACAACGGATAAGAACACTAAAGTCATAGTTTTAATAATAGAAGAATTAGTAAATTCTCGTTTAAACGCAGAGATTTTTCTTCCTTGTAAGAATCTTACAAAGCAAAGGATTAAAATGAAGATGGTGGTGGTTTTAATACCACCAGCAGTACTAATTGGGGAACCTCCAATAAACATTAAAATACAGCTCATTGTCTTGCCTCCAGGAGATAAGGTGGCTTGATCAAATGTTGAGAATCCTGCAGTTCTAGTAGTAACGCTTTGGAACAGCGCTTCTAAAGGAGAAATGTTACCGCTAATTCCATCAGTTAACATCAATATTCCAAATCCTAAAACAATTAATGAAAAACTCATTAATAAGGTTATTCTTGCAAAGGAAGATAATTGTTTCACTTTCTTTCTAGCAAATGTAAGTTCAATAATGGTGAGGAATGATAATCCACCCATTATAATAAGAATCATAATATACGCCTGCATATAATAATATGCCCAGTTAGGAAGTGTATCGATAATAGTGCCAGCCCCTCTAATTAAACTGGCTGCACCAAAGATATCAAATCCCGCATTATTGAACGCTGATACAGAAGTAAAAATAGATGCCCAAATCGCCTTACCAGTAGAGTATCCTGGGACATTTAAGAAAACAGGTAATCCTAAACCAAAGCCAATTGTTTCAGCAGTGAAGACAATAATAATCACTCTTCTAACGAATTTAGTGACATCGGCAATAGAGGTGGAGTTAACCGCTTGAGCGAGCATATATCGATCTTTAAATTGAATCTTCTTTTGTATCAGAGATACAAAGAACGTAAGAATTGTAATAAATCCAAGGCCACCGATTTGAATCATCACTAGCATGACAATTTGCCCAAATAATGTGAGCTCGTTACCGATGCCGTTAGTATAAGTAGATAAGCCCGTCACACAGGTAGCACTAGTGGCATGGAATAAGGCATCCATGTAGTTGCCCCAGTTACCGTCTTGATGGGCAAAAGGTAAGGTAAGTAAAAAAGAGCCAAAGAAAATGACTCCCACGAATGAGAGAATGACTAATAAATATGGAGATACTTGTTTGGCTTTAGACTTTCTTTCACTCTTCATATTAATCTGCTTGTATTATACTCTTAGCAAAAATAAAAGCAAATTTGCTCTTATTTATGTCGAAATTATAACATAAAAATATTTTACTGGTAAAATATATTTTCTAGTTGATCGATTTTGTCCTGCTCGTTTCATATCTTTTGAAAAAATAATTAAAAAAAGTCCTTGCGTTCGTATACGTAATTTTGATAGTATGTACAAGCATGTTGCCTTCACACGTATGAGAGAGTGTATCGCACACGCAAAGCCTGTGGAAGAGTGGTGATTCACTCATACCACGGCACGGACAATCTAAAAAAGGAGGAAAGTCACGTGAGTAAAAAAATCGCAAAAGTGTTGAAAATGGAACTCCCTGGTGGCGATGCCAAACCAGGACCAAAACTCGCTTCTGCCGGCATTAACATGGCGAAATTCTGTACAGACTTTAACGCCAAGACTGCTGATAGACGTGGAGAAATCGTTCCAGTGATCATCACAGCTTATGAAGACAAGTCCTGTGACTTTGTCATCAAAACCTCTCCAGTTGCCCCATTATTATTAAAGGCTGCTGGAATTCAAAAAGGATCCGCTACTGGTTGCAAAACTGTTGTGGGTCACATCTCTAGAGCAAAACTCAGAGAAATTGCCGAGTACAAATTACCTGATTTAAACGCTAATGACATTGAAGCGGCTATGAAAATCATCGAAGGTAGTGCTCGTAATATGGGAATCGTCGTTGACGACTAATGGAGAACACAATGAAAAAGGGTAAGAAATACGTTGCCGCTTTAGCAAAAGTGGATTCCAGTAAGTTATACACTGTTGAAGAAGCAGTGAAACTCGTCAAGGAAACTTCTACTGTCAAATTCGATGCGACAGTCGATGTCTCATTCAAACTCAATGTCGATCCAAAACAAGCTGATCAACAAGTCAGAGGAACTCTCATCCTTCCACACGGAAACGGCAAGACCAAGAAAGTCTTAGCTATTACTGACAAAGTTGAAGAAGCTAAAGCTGCTGGTGCAGACTTCGTTGGTGGAGCAGAGATGATTGATAAAATCAGCGGTGGCTGGTTTGATTACGATGTCATCGTTGCCACTCCAAATATGATGCCTGTTATCGGTAGAGTTGCTCGTGTATTAGGTCCTAAAGGCTTAATGCCAAATCCAAAGACTGGTACCGTCAATCCAGATATCGCAAGAGCAATTAAAGAAATCAAAGCCGGTAAAGTGGAATACCGTGTTGACAAAGAAGCAAATATGCATGTGTCTATTGCTAGAGTCAGCTTTGAAAACAAAAAGATTGAAGAAAACTTACAAGCCTTAGTTGACGCAGTATTAAAGGCTAGACCATCTTCAGTCAAAGGTACCTATGTGAAAAATGCGGTCATCCATACGACCATGGGCCCAGCTATCCACTTCACATTTGATGGTCGTTAATCAAAACTAGATTCTAATATACCCAAGACAGTAACGGACGTGGAGTCTTAATAATGTTACCGAGGTGAAGAAGAAATAAAGCATTTATTCTCACTGTATATTGGAGCCTCAAAACAAAAAACAAATTGAAAAGGAGGTCAAAACATGAATAAGGATGTCTTATTAGCGAAACAAGAAACAGTTAGCGAAATCGTTTCTAAAGCTAAGGATAGTTCTGCTCTTGTGGTTGCTGAGTATCGCGGCTTAACCGTTGAACAAATCCAAGAGTTAAGAAGAGCCTTACGTGCTGAAGGTGCATCAATGAATGTTTACAAGAATTCTCTTGTCGAACGTGCGTCTGATGAACTCGGTTACGCTGACTTAAAGCAAGTTTTAAGTGGTCCTAACGCTATCTTCTTCTCTAAAGAAGTTAATAGTGCTGCCAAAGTGCTTGCTAAATACGCAAAAAGATATGGTGACTCTCTTAATATCAAGGGTGGCGTCTTTGAAGGAAAGTTTGCTGATGCAGCTGGTGTCAAAGAAATCGCCAAATTACCTGGAAAAGAAGGTCTACTTGCCATGTTATTATCGTGCTTACAAGCACCAGTCCGTCAATTTGCCTGTACTGTTAAGGCTGTTGCGGATGCAAAATAATGCCAATTTAGGAGGAAAAGAAAAATGGCTAAATTAACAAAAGAAGAAATTATCGCCAGCTTAAAAGAAATGACTGTTCTCGAATTAAACGAATTAGTCAAAGCTGTTGAAGAAGAATTTGGTGTCACTGCTGCTGCCCCTGTGGCCGTTGCTGCTGCTGCCCCTGCTGAAGAAGAAGCTGCTAAAGGACCAACCGAAGTCAGCTTATTCTTAAAATCCGCTGGTGCATCTAAAGTCCCAGTCATCAAGGCTGTCCAAGCTATCACTGGCTTAGGCTTAATGGATGCCAAAAAGTTAGTTGACGCAGCTCCTGTTGCCGTCAAAGAACACATCTCCCCAGTTGAAGCTGAAGAGCACAAGAAAGCTCTCGAAGCCGCTGGCGCTGAAGTCGAAGTTAAATAATTTGACTTTACTAAATAACTCTAGAGGTATTAATGGGCCATTATTTTGACGAGATTCCAACTTCGGAGTCAAATATCAAAGAGATTAAATTCTCTTTGTATGGTCAAGAATATGCCTATTATACCGATAATGGAGTATTTTCCAAATCTCGAATCGATGAGGGGTCGTATATCTTTCTTAAGGTATTACTGCCTCTTCATCTAGACGGGAGGATCTTGGATTTAGGGTGTGGTTATGGACCGATTGGATTAACTATCGCTTTAAATTCAAAACAGGCAAGAGTCGATCTTGCCGATATTAATTCGCGCGCACTCGCTCTAGCGTCAAAGAGCGGTGAACGACTGAATTTAAAATCTCGAGTCACCTTCCTTCAAAGTGACATCTATGAAAAGATTGAAGGACCATATGATTCAATTGTTGTGAACCCTCCAATTAGGGCAGGTAAAATCGTTACCTACCAAATGTATAAGGAGAGTAAGCACTACTTAATTGATGGCGGTTCGCTCTATGTGGTGATTAGACGAAAGCAAGGAGCGGAGAGCGCTCTCAAATACATTGAAACGGTATTTGAAAACGTTTCTGTGCTTCATAAAGAAAAAGGCTATTGGATAATCAAAGCCACAAAGTGAACGAAAAAGATTTTATTGAAAAGGAGCCATTATAATGTCCAGAAATATTACTGAACTAAAACAAATTAATAACGGAAGATATGATTACTCCAAAATTTCTGGTGATCTCCCACTTCCAAATTTAGTGGAAATTCAAACTAAGAGTTACGCTGAATTCTTAGAAAAGGGATTAGACGAAGTTTTTAGAGAATCATTTCCAATTGAAAACTATACTGGCACATTAACTATTGAATATTTATCTATTCGATTAGGTGAAGCAAAACACACTTACCTTGAATGTAAAGAAAGAGACTTAACTTATAACGTCCCTATGTACATCATGGTGAGATTAATCCATAAAGAAACCGGAGAAATTCAAGAATCTGAAGTCTTTATGGGTGATTTACCACTTATGACCAATAGTGGAACATTCATTGTTAATGGTGCTGAAAGAGTGATTGTTTCTCAATTAGTGAGATCTCCTGGTGCCTATTTATCTAAAGAATTTAAAGCCGGTAAGTTCTTATACGAAGCGGACTTAATTCCTGGTAGAGGTACTTGGTTACAATTCGAATCTGACGCGAAAGATATGCTTTCAGTGAGAATCGATAGACAAAGAAAGATTCATGCGACTACTTTATTAAGAGCCTTAGGTTTTGAAAGTAGTGATGATATCTTAAAACTCTTTGGTGGATCTCAAGCTTTAAGAAATACTTTAGAAAAAGAAGAAGAAAACAAGATTAAGTCTTCTAAAGCCGCGTTAGTGGATATCTTTAGAAAGATGAAACCAGGTGAGCCAATCACTGAAGAAGGTACTGTGAACTTCTTAGTCCAAAGATTCTTTGATGAGAAACGTTACGACTTAGGCCGCGCTGGTAGATATAAATTTATTAAAAAACTTGGTATCTATAACCGTTTACCAAACCGTATCTTAGCCGAAGACTTGGTTTCTAGTGATGGAGAAATTAGATTTAAGAAAGGTCATCAACTTTCTGTAGAAGATGTTGAAGCTTTACGTAATGAAGATTTCTTCGAACAAGGTGCGCATTTAAGAGTCTTAAAAATTAACGATAAACTCGATAATAACGGCAAAGTGAACATTGTTAAAGTCTATAACAACGACAAGAAAGAAAAAGTTTCGATCGTCATTGGTACAGATTTAAATAACACATGCACACACGTTAATATCTGCGATATCGTTGCAATTTTCTCTTACTTCTTAAATGTCCAAGATGGTTTTGGTAGCTGTGATGATATCGACCACTTAGGAAATAGAAGAATTAGATGTGTTGGTGAATTAATCCAAAACCAATTCCGTGTTGGATTAGCCAAAATGCTTAAAACTGTTCAACAAAAGATGTCTATTTCTGATTTAGGAAACGTGAAGCCAAAAGCTTTAATTAATCCTAGACCATTAGTGGCATCAATTAGAGAATTCTTTGCATCTAGCCAACTCTCTCAATTCATGGATCAAACCAACCCACTAGCAGAATTAACTAATAAAAGAAGATTATCTGCATTAGGTCCTGGAGGTTTAACTAGAGATAGAGCTAGTACTGAAGTTCGTGACGTTCACGTATCGCACTACGGCAGAATCTGTCCTATTGAAACTCCTGAAGGTCAAAACATTGGTCTTATTAATAACTTAGCGACATACGCGAAAGTTAATAATTATGGATTTATTGAAACCCCATATCGTCCAGTGGATCACAAGACTCATAGAGTCTTATCTAAAGCTGAAGATAGTGTTTACTTATCCGCTGATGAAGAATGGGACTATAAAATTGCTGAAGCTAACATCCATTTATCTGAAACCGGCGAAATCTTAGATGATGTCGTTGTTGCTAGATATAAGGGTGAAAACATCTTAGCAAGAAAAGAAGAAGTGGACTTCGTTGATGTTAGCCCAAAACAAGTCGTTTCAATTGCCGCTGGTAGTATTCCGTTCTTAGAAAACGATGATACTATGCGTGCTCTTATGGGTTCTAACATGCAACGTCAAGCCTTACCACTTCTTAGACCACATGCTCCTCTAGTTGGTACTGGATTAGAGCATCAAGTGGCTAGAGACTCTGGTTTAGCCGTGGTTAGCGCTAGTGAAGGTGTTGTCACTTACACCGATAGCAAAACCATCGAAGTGTTACCAAAAGGTGCTTCTGAACCAGTGACCTATCACTTACAAAAATTTGAACGTAGTAACCAAGGTACTTGTATTAACCAAGTGAGCATCGTCAAAGTTGGTGATAAAGTTCGTAAAGGACAAATTATCGCTGATGGACCTGCTATGCAAAACGGTGACCTCGCTTTAGGTCAAAACGTCACCATCGCCTTCATGACTTGGAACGGTTATAACTATGAAGACGCGGTTATTATGTCTGAAAGACTCGTCAAAGACGATGTCTATACTTCCATCCATATTGAAAAATATGATTGTGAATGTCGTTCCATTCCAAAACTAGGTGATGAAGAAATCACCGCGGATGTCCCTAATGTTGGATTAGACGCCAAAGCCCACTTAGATAGTAGAGGTATTGTCGTTGTTGGTACCGAAGTTAAAGAAGGCGACATCTTAGTTGGTAAAGTGACTCCAAGAGGACAAACTGAACCAACCCCAGAAGATAAATTATTAATGGCTATCTTCGGTGAGAAGACTAACGAAGGCAAAGACGCATCTCTTAGAGTTCCTCATGGTGGTGCGGGTATTGTCTTAGATGTCAAGATTCGTAAAAGAGAAGAAAAGGCTAAAGATAATGAACTCCCACCAGGAGTCAACGAAGTTGTCACTGTCTATATCGTCCAAAAGAGAAAAATCTCTGAAGGTGATAAGATGTCTGGACGTCATGGTAATAAGGGTGTTATTTCCCGTATCTTACCAGAATGCGATATGCCATTCCTCCCAGACGGCACACCTGTTGACATTATGCTTAACCCATTAGGCGTTCCAAGCCGTATGAATATTGGTCAAATCTTAGAAGTCCATCTTGGTATGGCTCTTAAGAAACTTGGCTATAAGATTGCTACCCCTGTTTTTGACGGCATCACTAACGAAGAAATCTTCGAGATGATGGATAAAGCAGGTATGGCAAAAGATGGAAAAACTGTCTTATATGATGGCCGTACCGGTGAGAAATTCGATGAAAGAATCACTGTCGGTGTCATGTATATGATTAAACTCGTCCACATGGTCGATGATAAGTTACACGCTCGTGCCACTGGTCCATATAGCTTAGTGACACAACAACCACTTGGTGGTAAAGCCCAAAACGGTGGTCAAAGATTTGGTGAAATGGAAGTCTGGGCTCTTGAAGCTTATGGCGCCGCCCACGTCTTACAAGAAATTATCACCGTCAAGTCTGATGACCGTGTCGGTAGAAGAAAGACTTATGAAGCGATTATTAAGGATCAACCACTTCCAAAAGCTGGTATCCCAGAAGCCTTCAAGGTCTTAGTGAAAGAATTAGAATCCTTAGCGATGAACGTCGAACTTCTTGATAATGAAGGTCGTAGCATCGATATGGACGCCTTAGCTAAAGAAGCTGACAAAGAAGAAAGAAAGATTAACACTTCTTTAAGAAACTTAGTCGGTGAAGAGGCTAATGTACAAACTGGTATTGATGAAGATGTCTCTATGACATCAATGTCCACCAGTAGTAGTGAAGATTAATGAAAGGAGAAACTTACAATGTTTGACGTAAAGAAATTATCCGCGATTAAAGTTGGTTTAGCTTCTCCTGACACTATTAGAAGCTGGTCTCATGGTGAAGTCTTAAAACCAGAGACCATCAACTACCGCAGCCAAAAACCAGAAATGCAAGGTTTATATTGTGAAAAGATTTTTGGACCTGCGAAAGACTACGAATGTCACTGTGGTAAATATAAGAAAATTAGATACGCCGGTGTCGTTTGTGAAAAATGTGGTGTTGAAGTTATTTCTAAAGAAGTAAGAAGAGACAGAATGGGCCACATTGAACTTGCTAGCCCATGTACCCACATTTGGTATTTAAAAGGCATTCCTAGCCGTATTGGATTACTTTTAGATGTTTCTCCTAAACACTTAGAAGAAGTCGCTTATTACGCGGCTCACATCTGTTTAAATCCAGGTAAGAGCACAATGCTCACTTACCGTGAATTTATTAATGAAAAGAACGGTCGTGAAATTTTCATTCCTGTGATTAAAGAAATCCAAGAAAGAGGAGAAGAATGGGGCTTAATGCCAGGTAGTGATGACTATGCTAGAAGTGAAGAACTCATTGCTAGACTTGAAAATCATAACGAAGTCTTTGACTTCCAAACCTGCTACAACTTCATTCGTAAATTTACAGGTGCTGAATTCTCTGAAGGTGCTGGTGCGATTAAACGTTTACTCTCTGAAATCGATTTAGACGCTGAAGGAGAAGAAATCTCCCGTAGAATTAAAAATTCTACTTCCTCCAATAGAGCGAAGTTAACAAAGAGACTCGAAGTCATTGAAGCTTTCCGTCATTCTGACAATAAGCCAGAATGGATGGTCCTTGATGTCATTCCAGTTATTCCACCAGATTTAAGACCAATGTTACAACTTGATGGTGGAAGATTTGCCACCTCTGACTTAAATGATTTATATCGTAGAGTGATTTCTAGAAATAACCGTTTAAAGAAATTAATCGATATGAATTCTCCTGCTGTCTTATTAATGAACGAAAAACGTATGCTTCAAGAAGCTGTTGACGCCTTAATTGATAACGGTAGAAGAAATAAGCCAGTTACCGGTCCTGGAGGTAGACCACTTAAGTCTCTATCCTCAGGCTTAAAAGGTAAACAAGGTCGATTCAGACAAAATTTACTTGGTAAACGTGTCGACTATTCTGGACGTAGTGTTATCGCGGTTGGTCCATTCTTAAAGATGTATGAATGTGGTCTTCCACGCGAAATGGCAGTCCAATTATTAAGACCATTTATTGCTTGTGAATTATTAAAAAGAGGTATTGCGAACGCGCATAAGACTGCGGACAAGATTATTGACCGTTATGATCCAGCCGTTTTAGATATCGTTGAAGAGATTATCGGTAAGCACCCAGTGCTTCTTAACCGTGCTCCTACTTTACATAGACTTGGTATTCAAGCTTTCCAACCACGTTTAGTGGATGGAAGAGCGATTCGATTACACCCACTCGTCTGTACTGGCTTTAACGCTGACTTCGATGGTGACCAAATGGCGGTCCACGTCCCACTAAGTAAAGCAGCACAAGAAGAAGCATTACATTTAATGCTTGCTAGTAATAACATCCTAGGACCTAAAGATGGAAAACCTATCGTTACTCCATCTCAAGACATGGTCTTAGGAAACTACTATTTAACTTTAGAAGCCACTAAAGAAGATTTCTTAAAGAAAGCCAAAATCCTTAAGGAAATCGATCCTGAAGAAGCTGAAAGATACGAATTATACGCTGCTAGTGAAGGCAAAGTGTTTAGAAGTGTTGATGATGTCATCCTCGCTTATCAAACCAAACAAATTCACTTACATAATAGAATCGCAATCTTAGGTAAAGCTTTAATGAAAAAAGGATTTACCGAAGAGATGAACAATTCCTATTTAATCACCTCTGTTGGTAAAGTTATCTTTAACCAAATCTTCCCAAGTGATTTCCCATACTTAAATGCGGTTACTGCTGATAATATGGCTAGAGACTTAGAAGAATACTTTGTCCCACGTGGTAGTGATATTAAATCCATTATCGCTAATAGCCCAGTAAGAGCCCCAATTAAAAAGAAAGACTTAGGTAAGATTATTAACGAAATCTTCCAAAGATATGACCGTAAAGGTAATCCAAAGACTTCATCTGTCTTGGACAAGATGAAAGACCAAGGATTCCAATACGCGACAGTTGCTGGATTTACCATTTCCATTGACGATATCCATATTGTTGAAGGTAAAGAAGAAATCTTAGAAGCTGGCGATAAGAAAGTCGCAGAAATCCAAGAAATGTTCGAACTTGGTATGTTAACTGAAGAAGAAAGACATAAGAGCGTTTGTGACGTTTGGAACAAAGTTCTTGTCGAAGTTAGAACTAAGTTAACCGAACAATTCAATAAAGATCAAAGAAACACCATCTTCATGATGTCTGACTCTGGTGCTCGTGGTAATATTTCTAATATTACACAGTTAGCCGGTATGAGAGGTCTTATGGGTAACACCTCTGGTGGCACTATCGAACTTCCAGTTAAACGATGTTTCCGTGAAGGTATGACCGTTTCTGAATTCTTTATTGCGACTCACGGTGCTCGTAAGGGTGGTGCTGATACCGCGCTTAAGACCGCTGACTCAGGTTATTTAACTAGAAGACTTGTTGACGTCTCTCAAGATGTTATCGTTAGAGAAGTTGATTGTGGCACTGACCACGGTTTCAAAGTCAAAGAAATTAGAGATACTTCTAGAAACGCGATTATTGTTAAACTTTATGACCGTTTAGTTGGCAGATACGCATTAAATGATGTTGTTAATCCAAAAACTGGTGAAGTGATCGTTAAAGGTAACACCATGATTAACGAAGAATCCGCGAAAGCGATTGTCGATGCCGGCATTGAAGAAGTGGAAATCAGATCCTTATTCGGTTGTGAAACTAAAGACGGTGTTTGTATCCACTGTTACGGACGTAACCTTGCTACTGGTAGAGAAGTTCAAGTTGGTGAAGCTGTTGGTATTATGGCTGCTCAATCTATTGGTGAGCCAGGTACACAGTTAACCATGAGAACCTTCCACACCGGCGGTGTTGCTGGTAGCGATATCACTAGTGGTTTACCAAGAGTACAAGAATTATTTGAAGCTCGTAACCCAAAAGGAGAAGCTCTTATTTCTGAGATTCCAGGTACAATCACTAAGATTGAAGAAAAGAATGGTTGCTACTTAGTCACCGTTCGTAATGAACTTGAAGAAAAGACTTATACCACAGCCTTTGGTGCGAAATTACGTGTCAAGAAAGGCGACAAAGTTATTAATGGTGGTAAGATCACCGAAGGTGCTATCGATCCTAAGAAATTACTCGAAGTATCTGATGTCACTGCGGTGGAAAAATACATCATTAAAGAAGTGCAAAAAGTCTATTCCTTACAAGATATCGGTATTTCTGATAAGCACATCGAAGTTATCGTCAGACAAATGTTAAGAAAAGTCTACGTTATCGACGCTGGAGATACAGATATGATCGCGGGTACCCGTGTTTCTATTAATACCTTCACCGCCAAAAATAACGAGGCCATTATTAACGGTAAACGTCCAGCGGTCTTCTCCCCACTTATCTTAGGAATTACTAAAGCAGCCTTAGAAACTGATAGCTTCTTATCCGCTGCTTCCTTCCAAGAAACCACAAGAGTGTTAACTGATGCTGCTATTAAAGGTAAAGTTGACCACTTACACGGCTTAAAAGAAAATGTCATTACTGGACACTTAATCCCAGCCGGACGTGGATTAATGAGTGAAGAAGCTAGCGAAGAATTATTAAAAGACTTCTCTGTTGAAGCTACAATGCATGAAGTTAAAGACAAATATGTCGAAGACTATGATCGTGCAATTAATGAAATTAAAGAGAAGATCAATTCTCGTAACGCTTAATCGTTAAATCTAATAATTAACTGCTTAGATTAATTTCTAGGCAGTTTTTTATTTACATTCTAGTGTTGTCATTTATAATATAAGTGAAGCTGTAAGATAACTTAGTCAACTAGACTAGAAAGGAGATAAAGTTATGTGCAATGTAAACATGTATGAGGCCAAAACGAATTTGTCAAAATATGTTGATTTGATTGAAAGTGGCGAAGAAAAAGAAATTTTCTTGTGTCGTAGAGGCAAAAAAATAGCAAAAATCGTTCCTGTTAGTGAAGAATCAACAAAAAAACGATTAGGTGCTGCGATTGGAATTTTACCTAGCTTACCAGTTGGATTTGATGATCCAAAATTAGATGAAGAGATTGCTAATGACTTTAATTTATAATGGAATACTTATTAGATACGAATACTCTTTTAAGAGCGTTATTTAATGATGAGAAAATATCAGATAAAACTAGAAACATTATCGCTAATGAGAAAAATCAAATTTTTGTTTCTATTGTTTCCATCTGGGAAATTGAGCTCAAACATAATAAACATCCAGATTTAATGCCATATAATGCAAAAGATATCATTAACGCTCTTGTTTATACTGACTATATCGTTTTACCAGTTAGATATGAATATTTAGTAGAGCTTAAACAAGTAATTGATTTAAATATTCATAAAGACCCATTTGATCATCTACTAATCGCAACTGCGTTAGAAGAATCTATGACATTAATTACAAGCGATGAAACAATTCTAAAATATCCAATAATCTCAACATTAAAATTATGATTATTAACTGCTTAGATTAATTTCTAGGCAGTTTTTTATTTTTATGTTGTATACTGAAACTAAATATAGGGGGTTCTAACATATGATTTGTAAATATTGTAATAAAGAAATACCAGATGGTAGTAAATATTGCCCATTTTGCGGAGCATTTTTAGAAGAAGTTAGCGAAGTCGCTGCTAATCAAATTAAAGAAGGTAGTGGACCATTTAATGGACCCGTAGTGGGCTCTAATGGTGGAGAGGCAATTACCGTAGAGAATTTTAGATCTTTACCAACTTATAAACCAAGATTACATAAAATGCTGTTATTCCTTGGTTTAGCCTTTGGATTTTTTGCTTTAGCCTTGCTAGGCTCTTTAATGGTGAGAATTATTGGCAATGGTGCGGCGATGGTGCCTGGTATTATTATGCTTGTATTCGGGTTAATCGCAGGTATTGTTTTCTTTTCTATTGGTATGTCACTTAACCGTAAAGTATTTCCGAATGTGAACACAAAAATGAAAGGGATAGAAATTCTTGTTCCTTTATTTGTTGCTTTTGGACTAGCATGTGCGGTAGTGGCTTTAGTCTTACAAGGACTAGTCTTAATAATTTACTAATTAGATCTTTATATTTTTAAGCCAGCAAAACTTATTGTTGGCTTTTTCTTGTCAAAATGGCAAGTTTATTTATGTCTATATATGCCAAAATGATAAATTTTAAATTGACAAAATATGCCAAAATGATAAATTATAAGTGTGTATGAATTTGGTTGAAATCAGAAAACAAAACGGATTAACCCAAAAAGAAGCTGCTGCACTAATTGGAATTCCATATCGAACTTATATTCGTTATGAAGAAAATGAGGCATATTCCTCTTCATATAAATATAAGATGATAGTGGATAATCTCACTGACAAGTTAAAAGTGGATGAGGAGCACGGAATTCTTTCTTTAGAAAGAATAAAAAGTGAATTAATTCCTCTTTTACTCAAGTACAACATTAACTATTGTTATTTGTTCGGCAGTTATTCTCGTGGTGAAGCAAGAGAGAATAGTGATGTTGATTTATTAATTGACACGGATATTACTGGCTTGCAGTTTTTTGAATTAGTGGAAGAAATTAGAATCTCTCTTCATAAGAAAATAGATTTATTAAGGCTTAAAGACTTGTCTAGTGATAATCCAATTATTCTAAAAATATTAAAAGAAGGAATTAGGATTATATGATTAGTAGTGTAGATCAAAGAATTATTACTTCGATGATTGAAAAAATCGATCGATTATTAGAAATACGTAAAAAGCATTCATTAGAAGAAATTCAAAATGAATATGTTTTAAGTGATGCGATTCAATTTGAGTTTGAGAAATTATATGAGGATAGCACGAGATTATCCATTGAATTCAGAATGAACTACAAAGATTTACATATTGATGAGTTACGCGCAATTCGTAACCGTGTTGCCCATAATTATGAAAGTGTAAGTCTTAACATTTTATTTGATACTATAGATAAAGATTTACCTCAATTGAAGGCGCTTTTACTGAACGTATTATAATGATATTTGACACAAAATTAAGTAGTTATAAAAACGGAATTTAGTATTTCAAGTTATACTTTTTGAAATTTTTTCATTTTTTTGTTGCGCGATTTTTTTACCTATATATAATATATGAGCGTGTGAAATTGGAGCACGTTGACCGTTGAGGTCGCTTTTTTAAGGAAAGAAGCCGACACACCCGGTATCGTGGACAAATTCACAAGTCAAAAAACTAATAAGTAATTGAAAGGAGCAATATATGCCAACAATTAATCAATTAGTCCGTGAAGGTCGTAGAACTGCCACTGTAAAATCAAAAGCTCCTGCTCTTGGAAAAAGATGGAACTCTTTAAAGAAAAAAGAAACCAACCAAGCAGCTAGCCAAAAAAGAGGTGTTTGTACCCGTGTTGGTACCATGACCCCTAAAAAACCAAACTCTGCTTTAAGAAAATACGCTCGTGTTAGATTAAGCAATGGTTATGAAGTTACAGCCTATATTGGTGGTGAAGGACATAACTTACAAGAACACTCAACCGTCATGATTAGAGGCGGCCGTGTTAAGGACTTACCAGGTGTTCGTTATCACATTATTAGAGGAACACTTGACTGCGCCGGAATTGAGGCACGTCGTCAAGGACGTAGCTTATATGGTTCTAAGAAACCAAAAGCGGCGAAATAATTAGAAGGAGGAAAGAAAGATGCCACGTAAAGGAAGCGTAAGTAAACGTGATGTGTTACCAGATCCAATTTACAATTCAAAACTCGTAACACGTTTAATTAACAAAATCATGATTGATGGCAAAAAGGGAACAGCCCAAACTATTCTCTATTCCGCCTTCAACAAAATTGAAGCAAAGACCGGTAAACCAGCAATGGACGTCTTCGCTACAGCAATTAACAACATCATGCCTGAAGTCGAATTAAAGGTCAGAAGAATTGGTGCGGCTAACTACCAAGTACCTACTGAAGTTTCTCCAGAAAGAAAAGTTACATTAGGTTTAAGATGGTTAGTTAACTATTCTAGACTCAGAAACGAAAAGAGCATGGAAGAAAGATTAGCGGGCGAAATTATCGATGCTGCTAACGGCACTGGTGCTTCAGTGAAAAAGAGAGAAGATACCCACAAGATGGCAGAAGCTAACAAAGCTTATGCACATTACCGTTGGTAATCTTAGGAGAGAAAATCTATGGCACGTGAATTTGATTTAGCTCATACACGTAACATCGGTATCATGGCTCACATCGATGCCGGTAAGACCACAACCACAGAACGTATTCTCTTCTTTACCGGAAAGATCCATAAGATTGGCGAAGTTCACGAAGGTGCCGCCACCATGGACTGGATGGAACAAGAACAAGAAAGAGGTATTACCATTACCTCCGCAGCGACTACTGCTTTCTGGAAAGGTAATAGAATTAATATTATCGACACTCCAGGGCACGTCGACTTCACTGTTGAAGTTGAAAGATCGCTTCGTGTCTTAGACGGTGCTGTCACTGTCTTAGATGGTAAAAATGGTGTGGAACCACAAACTGAAACAGTTTGGAGACAAGGTTCCAAATATGGCGTTCCAAGAATTGTCTTCGTTAACAAATTGGACGCTATCGGTGCGGACTTCGAAATGTGTGTTCGTTCCTTAAAGGAAAGACTTGGCGCTAACGCAAAAGCTGTCCAACTTCCAATCGGTATTGAAAGCTCCCTTAGAGGTGCGGTTGATATCATTGAAAGAAAAGCTTATGTCTATGAAGCTGGTAGCCAAGAACCAAAAGAAGTACCAGTACCAGAAGATTTAGTGGAATCAATGGAACTTCATAGAGCTGATTTATTAGAAGCTCTTGCCGGATTCGATGATGAATTCATGATGAAGGTATTAGAAGGAGAAGAACCAAGCATTGAAGAAATTAAATCTGTTATCAGAAAAGCAGTCTTAACTGGTGAATTCCACCCAGTATTCTGCGGATCTGCTTACAAGAACAAGAACATTCAACTTTTATTAGATGGTGTTATTGACTACTTACCAAGTCCACTTGATATCCCTGCCGCTAAAGGTACCGATGATAGTGGTAACGAAGTTACTTGTAAGCCAGATGACAACGCTCCACTTGGCTGTTTAGCCTTCAAAATCGCTACTGACCCATTCATTGGTAGACTTGCCTACGTCCGTGTCTATAGCGGTACACTTAAATCTGGTAGCTACGTCTTAAACTCCACTAAAGGAGTCAAAGAAAGAATTGCTCGTGTTGTCTTAATGCACTCTAATCACAGACAAGAAGTTGATGAACTTCACGCTGGAGATATCGGTGCTGTCGTCGGACTTAAGAATACCACCACTGGTGATACCTTATGTGACGAAAAGAACCCAGTCATTCTTGAAAAGATGGAATTCCCAGATCCAGTTATTGAAGAAGCAGTGGAACCAAAAACCAAAGCTGACCAAGAAAAGATGTCCATCGCTTTACAAAAACTCGCTGAAGAAGATCCAACCTTCAAAGTGAGAACTAATGCGGAAACCGGACAAACTCTTATCGCTGGTGTTGGTGAATTACACTTAGACATCATCGTTGACCGTATGAGAAGAGAATTCAATGTCGCGGTTAACGTTGGTGCTCCACAAGTCGAATACCGTGAAACCATTAAAGGTACCGCAGACTGTGAAGGTAAATACATCAAACAATCTGGTGGCCGTGGTCAATATGGTCACGTTTGGATCAAATTTGAACCAAACCCAGGAAAAGGCTTTGAATTCGTCGATGCGATTGTTGGAGGATCTGTTCCAAGAGAATATATCAAACCAACTCAAGACGGCTTAATTGATGCCTTAGGTAGAGGTATGGTTGCAGGATTCCAAGTCATGGATATTAAAGCCACCTTATTCGATGGTAGTTACCATGATGTCGACTCTTCTGAAGCTGCTTATAAGATCGCCGCTAGTATGGCTCTTAAAGAAGCTGCTAAGAAATGTAATCCAGTTATCTTAGAACCAATCATGAAGATTGAAGTTACTGTTCCAGAACAATATTATGGTGATGTTCTCGGTGATATTGCTAGAAGACGTGGACTCGTCACTGGTGAATCTCAAAGAACTAACGCCAAAATCATTGAAGCGGAAGTACCATTATCAGAAATGTTTGGTTATGTTACAGACTTACGTAGTATGACTCAAGGACGTGGTAACTACGTTATGCAATTCGATCATTATGGCGAATGTCCAAGATACGTCCAAGACGAAATTATTAAGAAAAGCGGCGTTGCAGCTCGCTAATCTTAATGTAAGATAATTATTACCAATAGATTGGTATTGATTATAAACAAAACTTGCTATATATTTAAAATGTTGAGTTCATTAAATTGAAAGGAGAAATTCAAACAATGGCAAAGGAAAAATTTGACAGATCTAAAGAGCACGTTAACATTGGTACCATTGGTCACGTCGACCACGGTAAGACCACATTAACCGCCGCTATTACAACTGTCTTAGCAAAAAAAGGCTTATCTGAAGTTAAAGCATACGATCAAATCGATGCTGCACCAGAAGAAAAAGCTCGTGGTATTACAATTAACACAGCCCACATTGAGTATCAAACAGAAAAAAGACACTATGCCCACGTCGACTGTCCAGGTCACGCTGACTATGTCAAGAACATGATTACTGGTGCTGCTCAAATGGATGGTGCGATCTTAGTTGTTGCCGGTACTGATGGCGTTATGCCACAAACTCGTGAACACATCTTACTTGCTCGTCAAGTCGGTGTTCCTTACATCGTCGTCTTCATTAACAAGACTGACTTAGTTGACGATCCAGAATTATTAGACTTAGTCGAAATGGATGTCCGTGACTTATTAAATAGCTATGGCTTCCCTGGAGATGATGTCCCAGTGATTCGTGGTTCCGCTAGAAAAGCTCTTGATGGTGATGCCGAAGCTGAAAAAGCAATCTTAGAATTAATGGATGCATGTGATAGCTATATCCCAGCTCCAACCAGAGATACCGATAAACCATTCTTACTCGCTATCGAAGACGTTATGACCATTTCCGGTCGTGGTACAGTTGTTACTGGCCGTGTCGAAAGAGGTTCTGCTAAACTCGGTGACGAAGTGGAAATCGTTGGTATCAGAGAAACTCAAAAATCAGTTATTACTGGTCTTGAATCCTTCAGAAAAACTTGTGACTATGTCCAAGCTGGTGATAACGTTGGTGTCCTCTTAAGAGGTATCAACCGTGATCAAGTCCAACGTGGTCAAGTTCTTGCTAAACCAGGAAGCGTTACTCCACACACCAAATTCAAAGCTTCTGTTTACGTTTTAACCAAAGAAGAAGGTGGCCGTCACACAGCTTTCTTAAGCAACTACCGTCCACAATTCTACTTCCGTACAACTGATGTTACTGGTGTTATTACTCTTCCAGCTGGCACAGATATGGTTATGCCAGGCGATAACGTTGAATTAACCGTTGAATTAATTCACCCAATCGCTCTTGAAAAAGGTACCAAATTCTCCATCCGTGAAGGTGGTAGAACCGTTGGTGCTGGTACAGTTAACGAAATCGTTAAATAATTTAGTTAACAAGCATATTAATTAGGAGATTCTTCGGAGTCTCCTTTTTCTTTATTTTCTGTATTGCATATAGATATCAAATGATTTACAATTATTTCAAGAGGAGGAAATACATATGGCTAGTGATGCATCAATTTTTGTTCGTATTGATTCTCAAACAAAAATGGAAGCTGAAGCAATTTTAAGACAATTAGGTGTAACTCCTAGTAGTCTTATCAACATGCTATATCATAAGGTAATTTTAACTGGTGGTATTCCGTTTAGTGTTAATCTTCCTAATAGAGAACCTCTTGCAGTTGGCGGACTTAGTGAAGAAGAAATAATGAAAATTGTTCAAAAAGGTGTGGATGATGTTAAAGAAGGCCGAACCTACCCAGCGGAAGTAGCAGAAGAGATGTTCAACGAATTGACTGGTAGAAAAAGATAATTAAATATCAACCAGAAACTACAAAAACGTTTAATGATGAGATCCTCTCTATATATAAATATATAGCTGGTCAATTATTAAATGTTGAAGCGGCCAATAAACTTGCTGATGATGTCTGGGATGTTGTACATAGTTTATCGACATTTCCAAATAGATAACAAATGGTAGAAAACAATATCCGAAAAGTTCCTATTGGCAGATATAACATCTATTATTCTGTTGATGAACAAAATAAAAAAGTACATATTCTTCACATTCTCTATCAGGGAATGGATATTTCACAAATTGCATTAGGTTAATTTAAATAAAAAGAGGTTGGAAATTGAAGTGCCTCTTTTTATTTTGGATGCTATTTTGCTAATAGCATAGTAAAATAGATATACGATGAATAGAACTAAACTTGCGATTTTATCAATCCTTACTTCTGTTTCTTTGGGAGTATTTGTTTTTGGTGCACCAAAAGAAGCGGTTAGTTCTTATGCTTACACTAACGGTGATGCTGCTACATATTATAACTCTATCGATAAATATGATTCTGGTAGTACATTAACTAGTAAACTTAACACTTTAAACAATCAAAAAAGACAAAGATTAATTCCATATAATAGTTTATTTAATTATTTTGATGAAACTGATCCACCTAGTGGATATGGAAAAGTGACAGCATTCTATAGTGGTAAATCCATCAGTAGTGGTATTACTAGAGAACACGTTTGGCCATACTCTCGACTTTATTTAAATGGCACAGATTCTAGTGGAAAACGTACTGATGAAGGCAAAAATGAAATCGAGCAAGATTTACAAATGGTTCGTCCATGTTATAGCGGAGATAATGAAGGAAGAGGCAATGCTTTCTTTACGATGCCAGTTGGACAAGGATGGGATCCAGGTTCACTAGGCGTTGAAAGTTATAGAGGAGATTCTGCACGTATCATTTTCTATTGCGCAATCGCAGATTTAAATCTCACTTTAGTGGATAAAGATTATGACAATAAAGATAATCATACAATGGGTAAATTATCTACTTTATTAGAGTGGAACCTCAAATATCCTGTTTTAAAAAGAGAAAAAAATCGTAATGAAGCAGTGGAATCTATACAAGGCCATAGAAATCCATTTATTGACCATCCAGAATACGCTTGCCGTATTTGGGGAAACTATAATGGAGACACAAAGGCTGTTTGTGCTTCTTATGGTTTTGAAGGACAAGTTAAGATTAATAACTCCGATGTCATAAATGAGGAATATTTATTGGAAGTTGATGAAAACGCAACATTTGCTGCTTCTTTTACTGGAACAGCAACTCCAACTTATAATTGGTCATTCTCTACAAAAGGTGGCACTGAGCAAACTACTGATGTTGCTTCTATAGCTGGTAGTGGTTCATCTATTAGTGTTAAAGGCTTAAAAGTTGGGACTACTTATTTGAAGCTACAAGCCACTTATACAATGAGTAATGGCGCTACTGACACTGTTTTTAGGACTGTTAAACTTAATGTTGTCCCTCGAGTAGACGTTACTTCTATTCAACTTACAAACTTCCCAAATAAAATCAGTTATTATGTCGGTGACACTTTTGATCCTACTGGTATTAAGATTGTTGCTACATATAATGATGGTTCCACTAGTGATGTTACCAACAAAGTAACATATTTAAACACTAATTTTGATAGTGCGGGCACGAAAACCGTATTTGTTAAATATCAATATAAAGATGTTACTGTAGAAACCTCATTTAATGTCTTTGTGCGTGAACAAGGTGGTGGAGGAGGAGGTACTCCTAGTTCTTCTGGTGGCTGTGGAGGTAGTATTATGTCCACAAGTATCATCTTGTCTTCTTTAAGTTTGATTTCAGCATTATTAATTACCGTTTCTTTAAGAAAGAAAAAGAAAAAATAATATGAAAAGATTATCTTTATCTTTCATACCAACTATTTTAGTAATGACTTTAGGAGGTTGTTCAGGCTTTAATATTGCCCATGACTTCTACGTTGTTAGTCATGCAAGTAAAACTACATTTAATGTTGGAGAAGCCTTTACTACTGAAGGATTACTATTAGCCAATAAAGACAACTTAAAAGAAACAATCACCGATTTCACTAGTAACATTGCTGAGGGCTATGTTTTTACTATTGAGGATGTTGGCCCTAAAGTGGTTACTATTTCTAAGAAAGATTTTAATAATTACACATATAACATTACTGTTACAAATTTAGATGTATTAAAGATTGAATCTTATCCAAAAACTGATTTTATTATAAATGAGTACTTTTCTATTGATGGATTAATAGTCACTTGCAATGAAGAATTAGTTACTGATTATTCAGTTTCTATATCAACTTCTAATAGATTAACTAAGTTAGGCCCTCAAACAGTGGAAATCTCTAAAGAGGGATATCAATCTGCTTTCTATGATATTTATGTTTGGCCTGAAAGATCATTACATGTTCAAACTTTACCAAATACAACTGTGTTTGATGAAGGTGATGCGTTTGATTCCACTGGTCTAGTGATATTTGATGAAAGAGATAACGAAGTAACTGACTACGAATTATCTATTCCTGATGGCACTATTTTAAAGGGCGCAGGAAATAAAACTGTTGAAGTTCGTAAATCTGGATACCCTTCTACTTCTTTTACTATTAAAGTGAATGAAAGTGGCGGAACTATCACTAATTACACATTAAATATTTATTATTTAAACGACACCCATGGTTCATATAGTAGACAATATGATAATTACGAAGGCGGTATGGCCTATTTATCTAGTTTTATCAAATCTCAAGTAGCGGAAAATCCAGAATACTCTATCGTTCTTTCTGGAGGCGATATGTTCCAAGGTGGATACGAAAGTAATGAAACTAATGGAGAAATCATGATTGATGCGATGAATGAAATCGGATTCGATGCGATGGTTGTTGGCAATCATGAATTTGACTGGGGAGAATCCTCAATTCGATTCTTTAACGAAAAATTAAATTGCCCAATGATTTCCTCGAATATCTTCTATGCCGATCAAGAGACTCGCCCAACTTGGTTAACTCCATATGTTATTTTAGATAAAGGTGATTTAAGAGTGGGTATTATTGGAGGAGCGCAAGAAAACCTTGGTTCCAGTATCACTGGAAGTATTTCTAATGATTTCTACTTCCCTTCACCAAACACTTATATTCAATACTATTCCACCATCCTAAGAAACTCACATGGTTGTGATTTAGTTATTGCCGCTTTCCATGATGGAGGTTTTTCTGGTAGTAGTGGTTCTCCAACAAAGTTTGATAACTTAACTGGTGTTAATCCTGATACTGGCTATAAATATGTAGATGCGATGTTTTTCGCCCATGACCATATTGCAAAAAGAGGAGACTATAATGGAGTTCCTTATTTAGAGGCTGGATGTAACGGCAAATACGTTGGCAATATGACAATTAATTTAGAAGGTAATGGTACTTCTTATACAGTAAAGTCATATTCGACTTATAACACTTATGGATATTCAGGATGCACAACATACGATACCGCTTTTAATGTAATCGAGACAAAATACGCAGCAATCATCGCTAAAGGTAATGAGATTGTATATAACTTTTCTAAATCATATTCCTCTGATGATTTTACTTTAGTTGCCTGTGAAGCCATGTATTGGTACGTCAACGCTCATAAAGAAGATTTCGATAATACAACTGTTAGCATGTCTAGCCATAACTCAGGCGGAATTAGAGATGATGTCGATGCTGGTGTGATGTATTTAAGAGACTTTGTTAAAGTTTTCCCATTTGATAATTATTTATCAATTCAAACTTGTAGCAGACAAAACATTAACCGATACTTAAGTTATGATTACTATGTAACTTATGGTACAGCGGTGTTTGATGACCAAGATCACGCAAAAGTGGCCTCTATTAACTATATAACTGAAAAATCTAATGCTTACTTATATCAGCTTGATTATAAAAATTACGATATAACTGTAAAGGAAATCCTTTATACTTATTTGAAGGAAAATATAAATCCTAACTTATGATGAAGACCGCAAGTAGATACGCCCCTAATAGTATTGCTAGTGCTAAAAAACATATCTATTCTCGTTTAATAGATTATTTTTTAACATTCATCACTACAATTGCTTTATTTGCGATTATGATGCCTATTTCAATGAATACTTCTATCTATAAAGAAGTGACTGCGGAATATGCTTCTCAAAGAAAAGGTTTCTACGAATATATTAACGAAACCGGGATTTTAAGATTAAACGCTAGTGGTACCGATTTATTAAGCATTGCAACTGAAGCTGAGTCTTATGTTGAAAGAGTAGCTAAAACTAGTGCGTATGTTCATAATGTTACTTTCCCTAAGAAAAATGATGACGGCATTTATAGTGAAGTGGTTGTCGATGTTAAAGAAACATTTATTTATGAACAAGATACTTATCGATTAGATAATGTCTCTCATTATTATCAAAAATATAAACACACTCAAGAAGAGTTAAATGATTATGTGATTGATAATGTTCATAAAAAATATGAAGAGTTAACTCCAGCTCAAAGAATTGATTATCAATATAAAACTATTATGGATGTTAAAACTTCTAACTTTGTTAGTAGTGATAACGCCGATTATATCGCTCGAGGTGAAGGAATAGCTACTTATGTTGTTTTAACCGAGCAGATGACAGAAAAGATTAAACTCTACTATAAAAACGACCGTAACGATACCTCGCTTCATGAAAGCATCTTTAATTCTTTTGTTAGAGGTACGCAAAAAGCCATTAACGATGTAGAAACAAATTCAAAAGTCTATAAGAACATTGAAAATAACATTAATGTTATTACCCAAAAATATTCAAGAATCCAAATCGTTGTTTATGCGATTTGTTATGTTATTGCCTATCTATTACTTAATATCTTAGTCTGTGTCTTTTCAAAAGAGTGGACCACAATCGGTCAAAAGGTTATGGGTTTAGCGATGTGTGAAGTAGATGAGATGGAACCACCAGTATGGAAATACCTTATTTTCCATGGCTTAAGTTTCTTTGGCTTTTCTAGCTCCGCTTTATTAAGTTTTATATTATTAGGAAATATTGGAGTTACTTCACTTAAAGTATTCCCGCATATCTCTTTCTTAGCAATTATGATTTTTATCTTAACGCTTAATTTGTTCTCCTTATTTATGCCTTTATTTAATAAAAAGAATTACGACTTATCGACATTCTTTGTTAAAATTGTCCATAAAGATAAGCATGAATTTGATGTTCCAGTAGGAATGGATATCTCTGATAAAGTTGAAGAAGAAAATGGAAACGACGACGAACAAGACTGAAGTAGTGTACACAAAGGCTAAACCTGGTAGAAGAATGCTTGCCCACGTTATGGACGTAGGCATTTTCATTATTATGTCTATCATGTTATTCACCATTTCTAATTTAATTGTGAGAAATTCATCTTCTTACACTCAAAGTATGGAGCGTTTGTCTCAAATCAGAAATGAGTCGGGGCTATATACTGAAAACGTTATCATCACAACTTATGTTAATGACAACACGAAATTTCCGAACACAACCGATAAAAAAGAATACTTAAGAAAAGGGATAGATTACTTCTACCATAATCCAACCTACTTTGATGATATAGCAAAGCAGATGGAAATATACGATAAACGTCGACTTGATTCCTTGCTTTTTGAAAGAGATGCAGAAGATCAAGTAGTGGAGAAGAACGTTGACGTTCAACTACTATACACTTTTTATAAAAGTGAGATTGATGATAGAGCGGTTGTTTTGCTTTTAAATAATTTAGAATATGTCACTTTATCTAGAATTTCATTTATTTCAGCTTTAATTGAGATTATTATTTCGGCTACTTTATCCTTCATTATCCTATATTATATTGTTCCTGCTTTTATTTTTAGAAGAGGACGACAGACTATTGGTATGAAGTTATCTAAGATTGGATTAATTACGATTCACGCTGTCAATGAAACTTTAGGAATATATACCTTAAGAGCGTTATTTATGTTCTTTGTTTTTATTCCTATTAATTTCGTGAGTTTTATGATTCCAACTTTTGTATCTATCACTATGATGTACGTGAATAAAACAAATAGCTCTTTGGTGAACTATGTTTTTAATGACTACATGGTGGATCTAACTTCTCAAGATATTTACCTCAATGACTTAGAAAGAATTGAGGCTCAAGAATCACTAAAACAAGCCTCTCTCGAGAACCGAGATTACCGCCTAAAATAATATTTTTCTGTCTTTACACACGCGATTATAATTTTGTATAATCTTATGTGGAGGATCACATATGGAAATAAAACTGAAGAACCTTACAAAGGTTTTTCCAGGTAATCCAGCGAAGAACATTCCAGACGCCGTCGCAGTCGACTCTTTAGACGTGGACATTAAAGACGGTGAACTTATTGGTTTATTAGGACCATCTGGATGTGGTAAATCTACCACTCTTTACATGATTGCCGGATTAAAAGCGCCAACCAGTGGCGAAATTTGGTTTGGCGACGAAGACGTGACTCATCTATCCCCAGAAAAACGTGAAATCGGTCTCGTCTTCCAAAATTATGCTTTGTATCCACACATGACTGTTTATGACAACGTGAAATTCCCATTAACTAATTTACATGTTGTCTCAGCTGAAAAAGCCGCAGTGTTGGAGAAAAATGCAGTTCTAAAAAGGATTTTATTAGAAAAATTTGATCGTGTCTTAGACATTATCCTCAAATCCAAATTTAAGGGTAAATATTCTAAGAATGTGGCTGCAAGAAAACTTATCAAAGCTTATCACATCACTACCAGCTTAGCGGAAAGAATCTACAAATTAGGATTCCAAAAAATTACTAATGATGATTTACGCAAAGCAGAATCTATTGAAGCAAAAATCGATGCTCTTAAAGGCAAGATAAATGTTGCTAAGAAAGAAGCTAAGAAAGTTGAATTAAAAGCCAAGAAAGCTGAGCTCGAAGCTGAATTAGGTGCCATCGACGTTGAAGCTGCAAAAGCTGAAGTCTATGCTGCTAGAGTTGCTAAACGTGACGAAGTAGTGGCAAAGATTGATGAAGAATCCGCTGCTGAAAGAGCCAAACTCGTAGGAAAAGGCTATGAAATCGATGAGAAATTCTATTTGCTTAAAAATGGTGAAAAAATCATCACTAAGAGAAAGCTCAATAAAGACGAAATGGATGCCCTTATTCAAGAGACTGCAAGACTCGTTCAAATTGATGAATACTTAACCAGAAAACCAAGTGAATTATCTGGTGGTCAACAACAACGTGTTGCTATTGCTAGAGCCCTTGTTAAGAAACCAAGAGTGTTATTGCTTGACGAACCATTATCTAACCTTGATGCTCGTTTGAGATTACAGACCAGAGAAGAAATTCGTCGTATTCAACAAGAAACTGGCATTACAACCATTTTCGTTACCCACGACCAAGAAGAAGCGATGTCTATCTGTGATGATATCGTCGTTATGAAACTTGGCGTGCAAATGCAAAGAGAACATCCACAAGAAGTTTATAACAATCCAAACTGCTTGTTCGTTGCGAAGTTCTTAGGTACTCCACCAATTAACGTATTTAATGGCGTTATCAATGGTGGAAAAGTTTACATTGGCGAAGAAGCTGTTCTTTCCCATAAGAAATTTAAAGAATTTGAAGACGGACACAAAGTTGATGTTGCAGTGAGACCTGAAGGCTTCTTAGTCGGATCAGAAGTTCCTGAAAAAGAAAAAGTACTATCCCTTACCGTCACACAACTTCAAACAATGGGTAGAGATGTCTCCCTTGTTTGTGAATCCCGTTACCATACAGACGAAAACGATATTAAAGTCATTATCGACTCCTTAATCAAAGTTGATTTAGGTGTTAACAAATTTGGTATTAAACCTCAAAAAACATTCGTGTTTGACGCAGAGGATGATAATCATCCAAGAATTTATCTCGATTAAATAATATGGAAAGCAAAAACAATTGGAAAGCTTGGCTATATTTAGCACCAGTATTAATCTTACTGGCAGTCTTTACTTTTTATCCTATTATTAATACCATTTATGTTTCGTTTTTACAGGGTTACAACTACAAGAGTGGTGCCTACGAATCATTTAGTTTATATAACTATTTAGCCGTTTTAACACCTTATACTGATGAAGGCTCTTACATGTTCAACCAAGTCATGAAAGACGCGCTTCCAAATACGTTGTTGATAACCTTTATAACCGTTCCATTAAGCATTGTGTTCTCATTACTCATTGCTTTAGGTCTTAATTCTATTAAGATATTAAAGAAATTTTTCCAAACAGTGTTCTTTATGCCATATGTTACTAACGCCATCGCTATTGGTATGGTGTTCGCCGTTGTCTTTGACTACGATTATGGTGTCTTCAACGCGATATTTGGTTTAGGAAAAACAGGATGGGTCTCTACTTCGGACGGTTCTGGTGTCGGATATTTTAATGGATTGTTTGCCATTTGCTTCTATATCATTTGGCACTCATTACCATATAAGATTCTTATTTTCCTTGGTGGTTTACAAAATATTGATGCTCAATATTATGATGCTGCTAAGATTGATAGTGCACCAAAATGGAAGGTTGCACTTAAAATTACAGTTCCATTGTTATCACCACAAATTCTTTACATGTTGATTACATCCTTCATTGGATCATTTAAAGAATATAATGCGGTTGTCGGTTTATTCGGTAAATCTGGAGGTGCGTTTGTCACCGAAGGTATGCCATCTACGATGAAGACGATGGTGTTCTTTATCTACGATCAGGTTGATAAAGATAACGTCCAGTTCGCTTCCGCCGCTTCTGTTATTCTTTTAATCATCATTATGTTGATTACACTGGTACAAAACAGAGTTAGTAAGAGGAGGGTACATTATTAATTATGGAAAAAGAAAAAAAAGTATCATATCCATACGCTGCCTCTACTAGCGATTTCGTTCTTGCTCTTAAGGATAGTGAGAGCAGTACTGAAAGAAAACAAAAGGCAAGTAAAGTTGCCCATGTGTTAACTCTTATCTTCACATATTTATTCTTAGTAGTGATGGGATTAATCATCATCTTCCCATTCTATTGGATGATTATCACATCTCTTAAGAACCCAGTTGAAATTAAAGCTGCAGTTCCAACTTTCTTCCCAACCATGGGTCTTCACTGGGAAAACTACTCAAGAGCATTTGAGTTCTTAAACTTTGGTACCTTATTAAGAAACACCCTTATCGTTGGTATCTTATCAACCTTAGGTACTCTTATTACAACCATCTTAGCGGCTTATGCCTTTGCTAAGATGAACTTCAAAGGAAAGAACGTCTTATTCGCTCTTATGCTTGGAAGTATGATGATTCCAGGTGAAATGTTCGTTATTACAAACTTCATCTCTGTCTCTAGATTAGGATGGATTGGTGGGGAAGGTAACATCGGCTATTTCGCGGCGATGATTGTGCCGTTCTGGGTATCTATCTTCTATATCTATTTATTACGTCAAAACTTCAAACAAATTCCAAATGAACTCTATTTGGCAGCGAAAGTGGACGGAAAGAGTGACTGGTCCTACTTATGGAAAGTCATGGTTCCACTTGCAATGCCAACATTAACAACAATATTTATTCTTAAGTTGATGGGTGCGTGGAACTCTTACATTTGGCCACAATTAATCTTAGGTAGTGAAAAGAAAGAATTATGGCTCATTACTAACGGTTTACGTGAAACATCATTCTTAGGGCCTGGTGAAACCGATACCGGTCTCAAGTTCGGTGCTCAAATGGCAGGTACTGTTATTGTTACCGTCCCATTATTACTCTTATTCATATTTTTCAGAAAATATATCATGCGTGGCGTTGGTCGTGCAGGTATTAAAGGCTAATAAAGGAGGCTTTAAACATGAAAAAATTGAAATTACTCACAGTTGCATTTGCTTCTGTCCTTGGCATCACTGCTTGTGGTGGTGGCGACATTATCCACGACGTTGACCAAGAATTAAGCAATCAACTTCCATCAAGCCCAGTAGTTATTAAGTTCTGGCACTGCTTAGGTCAAGAAAAAACCAAGAACTTAAATAAGGTTATTGAAGCTTTTAACGTCAAATACGCTGGTCATTTCGTCTTAGAAGCATCAGTTCCTGGTGGTTCTACTTATGATGGCTTACATAGTGCGGTTAAAACACGTGTTGCTTCTGGCAATGTTCCAGCCTTAACAATGGGTTACCCAGATTCTTTCTCTGAATATATGGGTGTTAGACTCGAAGGTAGTGATATCTTACGTTTAACTAACTTCATTAATGACGAAAGAACCATTAACGTTAACGTTATTGAAAAGAACGATCAAGGTAACTGGGTCGTTAAGAAAGACGTATCCGGAAATCCTGTTAAAGAAGATTTACATTTAGGATTTACCGCAGCCGAACTTGCAGACTTTGTTGTTCCTTATCTCCACGAAGGTGAAGGCTATCAATTTGAAGGATATTGGTCACTCCCAATGTATAAATCCACTGAAGTTATGTTCTATAACTACGATTATTTCATGGGTGATAATCCTGTAAACGACAAAATTTTTGAAAATGATGACAATTACTGGGATATCATTGAAGCGAAAACAGCTTTAGGCAAATACTATAGTCAATATCATGATGCCTATGCTACAAAGCTACAAGAATTAAAAACCTATGTTGAAACTCATGGTGGGGTTACTTATGAAGTTCCAACTAAATGGGATGAAATGTTAATCGATAAAACCGGTAAGAAATCATTAGCTAAACAAATGATTGATGATCGTACAACCCATGGTGTTGATAACACTAATTTCTGCCCTGTTGGTTATGATAGTGATGCAAACATGGTCATTTCGCAAATGATTCAACGTGGTATTCCATATACCTCAAACGATAATATCGAATCTAAATCAGACCACTTATTATTTAATAATTCTCAAGCTGTTGCTTTATTAGAAGAGATTTATGGTTGCATTACCAATAATTATCTCTGTACAAAATATTCAATCGACCAAACTGGTAGTTCTTACACAAATGATATGTTCTCTAGAAAAGAATGTGTCATTTCTATTGGTTCCACCGGTGGTTCTGATTATCAAGTGAATGATAACTTTGCTGTAGAAGTTGCTCCTGTTCCATATTCTGGAGATACTCCTAGATATGTCCAACAAGGACCATCTATCTGTTTCTTCGATAACGAAAATGCCAATATCACTACTGGTGCTTGGTTATTTTACAAAATGTTATGTGATCCAGATATGAATACTGCTTTAGCCACTGAAAATTCTTACGATCCTGTTAGAATCTCTTCAGTCGAATCTGATTCTTATGCTGAATTCATTTCTCGTAAGAAAGAAGCCTTATTGAACTACGTTCCAACAATTACACATTTACCACAAATTGCTGACAATCAATTTACAACTCCTGTTTTTGTTGGTTCCTCTACATGTAGAACTCAAATGGCAGAATTAATCTTAAGAATGGTTCATAACCATCATAGTGCTGCAACAGCTCTTCAAAACGCATTTGACGCAGCAATGAATGCGACTAAAAAATAATTAAACGGAGGACTTGCTACATGAAAAAAAGATATGCAAGCTTACTCATTGGAGTCTTAACTCTTGGCGCTCTTGTTGGCTGTGGAGCGGATAATGGTCCAGCCACAATCAACAATTTAGCTGAAAATTCAGCCCATGGAAAAGTTTATGGATTTAAAGATTCGTATACTAGTGGTGAGGCTGTAACTTTCACTGTTGAACCTGATGCACATTTTGATATCGAAAAAGTCTCCTTCAACGGTGTCAATCTTAGCTATCAACGTAAAGATGGCAATAAATATACTTATTCCGCGACTGCTATTAGTGGCGAAAATAAAGTGTTTGCCTCATTTGCAGTTGACCCAACCGTTGACTGGGTTGAAGAATTTGATATGAACATTAGTGATGATATTTATGACTATGTCATGTCATTTAACGAATCCACAACGTCGAATCCAGGCTCCCTTGATGCTCTTGATTTTAGAAGAGATGGAATTGAACAAATTCGCGCTCCTTTAAAATATGATTCAAAAACCGATAAATTCTCGGGCAAAGCCGATAATTCTGATTTCTTCTTTAACTGCGTTGATGGTGATACCACACACGTAGAAACTTTTAATTTAAAATATACTGTTAAAATCAGATATTTAATGGATGATACTCAAGAAAGTACATCTCAAATGGAAGAATGGGGTCTTTCTGGTTCTTACTTCTCTAAATACACCTTCTGGGGTGAATTCGGTAAAGAAAATAATGAAGCTGCTCATTATGAACAAAAGATGGAAGCTTTATTCTCTGCTGAAGAACTTGCCAAATTAACTGGTGGCGCAACTCATATTATCTTAATGTCTAAGCCACTTGCTTATGCTGGAGAAAATGCTACTTTAGAAGAAATTAAAGAAGCTAAAGGACAAGATCCAGAATATAAAGGCAAATATGGTTCTACAACTGATGGTAACCAAAGAGACTTAGCGTTTGTTTGGTACTGTAAATCTAAAAACGCTAAACCTGCTAAAAGTGAATTCCGTTGTTTAAATCTCGAATTAATTTATCAAGGTTTCTCAGAAAATACTGGTTCCTTAGATGGATATGGTGAATATTTCTTCAAACACTTTGACGCTGCTGGATTATCCGCTAAAGTTAATAGAAGACATATGCAATCTGGTGAAAGAGACCCATATTTCTACTATTACATGGATGATGATGTGGTCGTTCCAAATCTTCCATTACATAGAATCTATACAGACGATGCACCAGTTGATGACATCATTGGTTACTTACCAAAATCAGATAGAGCAGATAAAAAAAGACTTTGGGCAATTGATGGCTACGTGTCTCGTAAAGTTGGTGGTGCTTTCTATATTCAAGATAGACCAGAATATAGTGAAGAAGAAATCGCACAAATTAAAGCCAACAATAAAAAACGTAAAGTTGGATTCGGCATTTATGTCTTTACATATGCTCAAACCCCAATTGACGAAGGACAACACGTAAGAGTTATCGGTGCTTTAAGTAGTTATGGTGGAACCTTCCAAATGCAAGGTATTAGCTATACTGCTTATAGTCCAAACCCAAAACGTAACACAGTCATTCTTGATTATAATGAAGACGGCTCAATCAAATATTATGATATTAAGCCTATTCAATTAACTGTTGAAGAATTCCACACCCTTCAATTGCCACAACTTCTTGTGCAAATTAAGGATAATGTTTATTTCAACAATTTCACTGTTGATCAAACTTCTTATGGCGAAGGATTTGTTGATGTTTGTGAAGGTGGAAAATACGAAATCAATAGATATAACAAAGATTTCTACCAATTCTATAACGTCTATAACTCCATAACTTTATTTGCCAGATATGGCGATGTCGATAACACTCCAAGTGAAATCGAAACCATCCATGATGGCGACACCATGAGAAAAGCCAATAGTTTCTTTAGAATTATTATCAACTCCGAAGTCTTGATTAAATATAGAGGTGAAGAAGCCTATTCTTATAAGTTCTTCACTGGTGGTGAATATCAATATAACGCCAAAGGACCAAAATATATTGGTCAAGAAGGTACACAAACCTTTACCCATTCAAGAAAGATGCTTGAAGCAAAAGATGGTGTTGGTGTTATTGGTATTTCCAAGGGTTATATTTCAACAACATATAAGACTTTCAAAATGGAACTTGAAATCGTAAAAGCTTACGACATGTCTCAATTCATTAAGAAAGCCGCTTAATTAGGAGTAACTTATGGCTAAAGAAAAAGAAGTGATTGATTATAGTATATTAAGTTACGACGAATTATCTGAACGTAGTAATGATGATCACCGTAAAGACACTAAAGAATACGATAAGCAACAAAATGCTTTAGCTTTAGTGGCGATTGGTGCCATCTTACTTGTTTGTGGAATCTTATTTCTAATTCTCTCCATTAGGAGAGTAATGAATAAATCGCGAGGCATTGATACTTCTTCATTGCAATTCTTCGTTTGCATCGCGTGCTTTGCTATAGCCGCCATTCTGTTATCGTACGGATTGTTTAGGTTTTTCAGAGCTCATTTTGCAAGAAAGCAATTACGAAACGAGATTGATGAGATTTCTAAGTTGAGGAAAGCTCAAATGCTCGAAGAGAAAAAGGAGGAGACTTTATAATGAAAGTCAAAACAAAATTTGGCGTATTAGTAGCTTCCATGGCGCTTTGTGGCGCGGCTTTAGTTGGCTGTGGATCTGATCCAACACCAACCCCACCTACCCCAAGCACATACCATGTCGTTTGTACTAGTGATGCAGCCAAATACACTGTCAACGGCTTAGCTGATAGTTATGCTGCTGGCGCAAGTGTCGCTTTCACAATCACAGAAAATGACCCAACTAACTATAAAGTTACTGGTGTTACTTCTTCACAAGTTACTGTGACTACTGTTAGCACATTAAGTTATTCGTTCACAATGCCTGAAACTGATGTCAGTTTAGCCGTTGTAACGAAAGAAGTTGATAAGTACTCTGTTACCGCTTCAACCGATGACATTATTGTCAATTCACCTGTTACCTTCTTACTTAAATTAGGTGAAACTGAAGTTGTCAATGTCGTTATTACTGCTGATGCATCAGAAACAAAAGAATTAACCATTGATGAAAACGAAGTTACATTTAAAGAAGAAGGCGATTTCGTCTTAAAATTCAGAGATGGCGACCGCGGTGTCGACGTTCCTGGATCATTCACATTCCATGCTAGAAATACAGTCCATGGTGAAACCGAAGACGATCCATTAACCGCTGCTGAAGCAATCGCAATTGGACACGGCTTAGATATTACCTGGAATGAAAAAGTCGACGGCCAAACCGTTTGGCATTATGGTGGAGTGTCTGAAATCTTCTATTATATTGAAGATGTTGTTACCTCTGTCGATTCTCCTGCCGCAGATATCGAACAATATAAGAACATTTCCTTTCACTTAGGTGATTTCCAAGCCTACAGAATTAAATGGAAAGTCATAACTGGTGATGATTGGGAAATCTTAAAGACTATTGAAGCTGGTTCAAAAGTCATGGTTCATGGTAAAATCATGAACTTTGGTGGAAAAACAACCGCTAAAGATAAAGGTACAGTTGAAACTTATTCTGTTGCTCCAGATTACGCAAATGTTTGGAGTGTTAAAAACGAACTTCAAAGTATTTCTTTAAGCAAAACTACCTTAGCTCTTACCGTTGGTGGAGAAGATGAAACATTAGTTGCTACAAAGCATCCAAATACTGCTGATGTCGTCTCTTGGAAGAGTGGTAACGAAGCAGTCGCAACCGTCAGTGATGCTGGTGTTGTCCATGCAGTTTCTGAAGGTGAAACTGATATTACAGCTTATGTTGAAGGAACTGATATTGAAGCAACATGTCATGTTGAAGTCAGTGATACTGAAAAAGTCTTCAGAATTATTGGACCTTCTGAATTAGATGAAAGCAAATCATATTTCTTAGCAGCCGGAGATACTACTTCTTTAGTCTATGCTAAAGGCGAAATGAGCGGCTATTATGTTGCTGTTTCAGATAGCGAAGGTACTGCTTCAGCAGTTCAAGTGATTAAATCTGAATCTAAATTCAAATTAAAAGTTGGCGATAAATATTTAGGTTATGCATGGGATGGCTCTTACCACAATCCAACATTGGAAGATGATTCTTCTAGTGCCGCTGTTGTTGCATTAGATTATGATGCTGAGACATTCAGATTTACATTTAATGGATCTGATTCCTCTAGCACAAAATTATACCTTAACTTCTATCAAAACACATTAAGATACTCTGCAGCAACTTATTCAAACCCACAATTCTCTATTTGGGGTTATGCAGCTCCATTAGCTGTTGAATCTGTTGCATTAAGTAAAAGCACACTAGATATGTATGTCGGTGATGATGCCGAATTAACTTATAAAGTTACACCAGCTAACGCCACATATGAGACTGTTACATTCGCTTCTAGCGATGCCTCTGTAACAGTTAATGCTACTACTGGTGCTGTTCACGCTGAAAGTGTTGGTAGTGCAAATATTACAGTCACTGTTGATGGTGTTGAATCAAAACCATGTGTGGTTACAGTAAAAGAAGCTATCGTTGGTACAACTGATGTATTAAATAGAGCTACTACTGGTATCACTAGTACTTCATATGCTGATTGGTCTGGCAAGACCTCAAATTCAGATGCTGTTTATGCTGGCAACTCTGCTGGTGGTAATGAATCTATTCAATTAAGAAGTAATAATAACAATTCTGGTATTGTTTCAACTGCTTCTGGTGGTTTGGTCGCCCGTGTTGTCGTTGTTTGGAATAGTAATACAGCCAGTGGACGTACATTAAACGTTTATGGTTCTAATACTGCTTATACCGCTCCTTCTCAATTATATGCTGAAGGTACACAAGGTACATTATTAGGAACAATCGTATGTGGAACTTCTACTGAATTAGTTATTTCCGGTAGCTACGCATTTATCGGTCTTAGATCTGCTGGTAGCGCTATGTATCTCACAAGTATTTCTATTACTTGGATTCCAGCAGCCTAATCTTATCAACCTATACTAGGAGTCCTTCGGGGCTCCTTTTATTATGCAAATAATTGTGCTATTCTTGTTATATGAAATATAAAACTTTATTTGTACTCGCTAGTACCTTTATTCTTGCCACTTCATGTGGAGAAAATTATCCAGTTCCTGGATTTGTAGACTTAACTGTTGGATCAATTCCTATGAGTGTATCAATTCATTCTCAAGAGCAGTATGATTTCATACATATTGAAAATATTGCGGAATATATTGAAGTTAACTACGACTTATATGGTGATGAATCCAATTCTAAACCTGTTCCAATTACATTCTCTTGGGATGAAACAAATGATTTAGATCAACCTGCGACCGATTATCGCTTAACTATTTCTGAGTTTGATGATTTATCCAATCCTTTGGTGTATACCACAAGTGAAACAAGCGTTGATGTTTATAATTTAAAAATTAAAACCAAATATTATTATCAAGTTTCTTCTAATCACTATGGAACTTTCTTTAATAGTGATGTACTTGAATTCTCTATTGGAGATTACGCTCCGAGAAACATCTTTGTTGATGGAGTAGAGAATGTTAGAGATTTAGGTGGCTGGGATATTGGTAACGATAAAATTTATAAACAAGGAATGATTTATCGTACCGCTCAATTTAATTATGGTGGCATTGTTAATAAGTATGAATGTGCTCCTACCGAAGAAGGTAAAAGAGCTTTAAGAGATGAACTTAAGATTAAAACTGATATCGATTTAAGAAGAAATATCGCTTTTGACGATTATGACGAAGTTAATAGTATTACCTCTTCTCCTATTGGCGCTAAATATGTTGCTGCACCAATGATTTATGGAAATAGTAATATTTTTACTAGAGCAAAAAATGTTCCTTCTATTCAATTATTCTTTAATACTTTAGCAGATGAATCTAATTACCCAATTGCTTTTCACTGTACTAGGGGTGCTGATAGAACTGGGGCTTTGGCCTATGTTCTTGGTGCTTTAGTGGGAATGAGTGAAAAAGATTTAATGTTAGATTATTTATTCTCTGATTTAGCAAATATCGGTAATCCAGTTAAAGCTAGCATTATTACCGCTGATGATTTCTTTATTAGAGGAATTGCCGATAGTGAAGGCTCTTCTTTAAGTGAGAAGACTATGAACTATTTAAACACTACCTGTAATATTGCCCGTTCTACTTTAGAAAGCATTATTGATATCTTAACCGAGGATTATTTATGAAAGTTTTAATAATTTACGCAGATGGTTTTGAAGATGTTGAAGCTTTAGCAACTAGAGATGTATTAGTGCGCGCAGGATTTGAGGTCTACGACGCCAAAATTAGTGATGATGAGCAATTAGTCATTTCCAGCCATAAAGTCGCTCTCAGTGGCTTTAAAAGCCTAAAGAATATAAATATTGGTGAATTTGACGCAGTTGTGATTCCTGGTGGAAGTCGTGGAGTAGCGAATTTATTAAATTCTCCTGAAACTATTAGAGTGGTTAAAGAGGCATATGGACTAGGTAAATTTGTTTGCGCGATATGCGCTGGACCAATGGTTTTATCTAAAGCGGGAGTTTTAGCAGGACATGCA
The DNA here is from genome assembly GCA_017447165.1 of Bacilli bacterium. GTDB lineage: Bacteria > Bacillota_I > Bacilli_A > RFN20 > CAG-826 > UBA2450. Next base: position 26,310 of record JAFSOD010000004.1, on the reverse strand, counting down.
TATACTTGCTATCCAGGATGTGAAGAAGGCTTATTAGGAAGATATACCGGTAAAGAAGTAGAAGTCAGCGATAAGATCATTACTGCGAGAAGTATGATGTATAGTATTCCGTTTGGACTAAAGATTATTGAACTATTAGGCTCAAAAGATTTAAGTGAAAAGATAAACCGCCAAATCAGCGGATTAAAATAAAAAATATTTAGATTTTATTGAAAATAAGCCTCTCTAGCCTTATGCTTTTTACATATATGAAAAAAGAAGCATTTGATAATAATAAATATCTCAAGATTCAAAGAGAATCAATTCTAAAAAGAATCTCAAAATTTGGAGATAAGCTTTACCTTGAATTCGGAGGTAAACTTTTTGACGATTATCACGCTTCTAGAGTTCTTCCTGGTTTTAAACCTGACTCTAAATTACAAATGTTATTAGGTATTAAAGAAAGAGTGGAAATGGTGGTCGTTGTTAATGCGAATGACATCATCTCTAACAAAGTAAGAAACGATACATTAATCACCTATCAAGAAGAAGTCGAAAGATTAATTGATACTTATAAAGAAGTCGGATTATACGTTTCTAGTGTTGTTATCTCATTCTATGTGGATAATGCCTCGATTAAGACTTTTATTAATAAACTTAAAAGAAACGATATTAAAGTTTATAAACATTATAAGATTAATGGCTATCCTCAAGATATCCCTCTTATTGTTTCTAAAGATGGCTTAGGAAAGAATGAATATATTCAAACTTCTAAACCATTAGTAGTGGTCACCGCTCCTGGACCAGGAAGTGGAAAAATGGCGACTTGTCTATCTCAGCTTTATCATGACCATAAAAATGGTATTAATGCGGGATACGCAAAATATGAAACATTCCCTGTGTGGAATTTAAGTTTAAATCATCCAGTGAACTTAGCCTATGAGGCCGCCACTATTGATTTAAATGATATTAATATGATTGACCCATTCCATTTAGAAAAATATGGTGTTCCTGCAGTTAACTATAATCGAGACGTTGAAGTATTTCCGTTACTAAAGAATATATTTGAGCAAATATATGGTGAGTCTCCATATTATTCTCCAACTGATATGGGAGTAAATATGGTGGGATTTGCGATTTCTGATGATAAGAAAGTCGCAGAGGCTTGCTATAACGAAATCATTAGAAGATATTATCAAACTAAAAAGAATGTTTATTTAGGTAGACTAAATGAAGACTCTATCGAGAAGATGGAGATCTTAATGAATAAGGCTGGCGTTAAAATTAGTGACCGTAAGGTTATCGAAGCCGCGCTTGAAGATGCTAAAAAAGAAAATGAACCAGCGGTTGCACTTGAATTACCTAATGGTAAGATCGTTGTTGGACATAGATCTGAATTATTTGGAGCCTGCGCAGCATGCTTACTTAATGCTTTAAAAACATTAGGAAAGATTGATAAGAAAATGTTTCTATTAATGCCAATGGTGATTGAACCTCTTAAAGAGATGAAGATTAAATATCTCCATCGTAGTAATTCTAGATTAAGAGCTGAAGAAGTATTATTAGCTTTATCGATTCAATCTAAAACCAACCCTTTAGCGGATCAAGCCTTAAAGCAACTCCCTAAATTAGTGGGATGTGAGGCTCACTCATCTACCTTACTTAGTGAAGTTGATTTATCAACTCTATCTAGATTAGGTATTAGAGTTACTGAAGAACCTATTTCTTACAAGAAAAAGTTATATACGAAAAATTCATAATTATACCCTTTCGGTATTAATTGTTTTTATTTATTTGCAAAATATAACCAATCGGGTATAATATTATTGAAATGCAAATTGATTACACCAGAAAGGGTATAATATGTGGAACAAGAATAACAATATTTCTCAGTTTATTAAAACTCAAAGAAAAAAATATGGTATTACACAAGAAAGTTTTGCTATTAAAACCGGACTTGGACTTCGCTTTGTTCGCGAATTAGAACAAGGCAAAGACACTTTAAGAATGGATAAAGTACTTGTTGCTCTTAATTATTTTGGTGCGACTCTTTCTGTTACTGAACATAAATAACCATGGATGAATTAGATTTAAAAATTGGTTTTGTTTATTATAACAATCTATTAGCTGGGATAATTTATGAGGATAATGAGGGCTATGTTTTTCAATATGATGAACAATATCTTTTGTCTAACAATAAGCCTATTTCACTTACTCTTCCTTTAAGCAATAAAGAATATCATTCAAAAATTTTATTTCCTTTTTTTGATGGACTAATTCCTGAAGGTTGGCTATTAAAAATCGCTTTAGAACAATATGATCTCAAGACTCGCGATAGATTTAAATTGCTTCTTTTGACTTGTGAAGATTGTGTAGGAGCGGTTTCTATTAGAAGGAGTAAATTATAATGAAGGTCAATCAATGCTTATATTGTGAAAAGCCATTAGAAACTGACAATATTTCTACATGGCATACAAAATGTATAAAAAAATTTTTTGGCCACTCCTTTTTACCTGAAATTGATATTGATTCAATTAAAAACGATTTAAACGAAAAAGCACAAGAGATGTTGAAATCAGGAGAAAGTGTCACTGGTGTTCAACAAAAATTATCCTTAGGACTTTCTAGAGATGGCAAAAAATTAACTATTTTTGATTATCCTTTAGGATATATTTTAAAGCCAGAAGGTATTGGTTTAACTAATTATGCGCGTGCTGAACAACTCGTTATGTCGATGGCGAACGTTATTGGCATTAAGACCCCTGAGCACGGATTGCTTATCTTAAAGGATGGTACATATGCATATATTACTAAAAGGTTTGATCGCTCTGGCAAAGATAAAATACACGTTGAAGACTTTTGTCAATTATCTGATAAACCATCTGAATATAAATATGTTGGCTCTTATGAAAAAGGAGGCAAAATAATAGAACAATTTACTTCAAAACCTAGTAAAGATTTGGCCGATTATTTCACTTTAATTATCTTTAATTTTATTTCTTGCAACTCGGATATGCATCTTAAGAATTTCAGCCTTGTAGAAAGCGATGAAATATACTTTTCACCTGCTTATGACTTATTGCCTGTGAATATTGTTTTTCCAGATGATAAAGATGAAACTGCTTTGACTGTAAATGGTAAAAAAAGAAATATAACCAAGAAGGACTTTATCAAATTTGGTTTAAATATCGGACTACCAGAAAATGCTTGCAAGAAAATTATTGCTTATACAATTTCGTTTAAAGACACTTTTATTGAAATGATTGAAAATAGTTTGCTTGATGCCGATTATAAAGATAAGTTTATAATTGAATTATGCAATAGAATAAATCGTATTTCTTAGTTATTAATAATTTGATACAATAAATTATATTCCAATAGGGGAGTAGTAAATCTATGAATTCGTCAACACGACTAGATATCTAGTCCGGATCATAGACCGCTTAGGAACAAGACCTTTGAGAAAATGTATTTTTTCGGAGGGCTTATGGAAGATTTTAAAAACACACAATTTGAAACGAAAACCAATAAGGAGACCGTTTCTTTTTTATTGTCAGATGAAGAAAAAGGATTATCTGAAGCTGAGGCTAAAGCTAGATTAGAGAAATATGGTCCTAATAAATTAGAAGAGAAGAAAAAGAAATCTTGGATTCGTATTTTCTTTGAACAAATGGCCAATCCAATGATCTATGTTCTTTTTGCTGCAGTTGCTATTACTTTAGGAATTTCTATTTACGAAACTATAAAACATGGTTCATTTGATTTTCTAAATGTTGGTGATTGGCCAGATATCATTATTATTTTGGCGGTTATTATTCTTAACTCTATTATTGGCACTGTTCAAGAGATCAAAGCTCAAACTTCATTAGAAGCTTTAAAGCAATTATCTTCCCCGGAATCTACAGTTATTAGAGACGGCAAGAGATTTAAAATTAAATCTTCTGAATTAGTGATTGGCGATATTGTCATCTTAGAAGAAGGCGACACAATAGGGGCTGATTTAAGATTAATTGAAGCCATCAATTTAAAGTGTGATGAATCATCTTTAACTGGTGAAAGTGTACCAGTAGAAAAAGATTCATCTATCATTTTTAGTGATAATGTCGCTATCGGTGACCGTGTCAATATGGCCTATATGTCTACTCCAGTTAGTTATGGTAGAGGCAAAGGTATTGTTGTGGCTACCGGTATGAATACTGAAATCGGTAAGATTGCTAAAGCCTTAGATGAAGAAGAAGTGGAAGATACTCCACTTCAAAAAGTATTGAATAAATTATCTAAATTCTTAGGTATTTTAACAGGCGCTATTGTTGTTGCGGTTTTAGTGGTTTTAATCATTTGGATGTGTGTTAGAGGTAATGCTAATGATGTCAACCACTGGATTGAGGCAGTACTTGATTCTATTGCTTTAGCGGTTGCGGCAATTCCAGAAGGTTTAGCTGCGGTTGTTACCATTGTTTTATCTATCGGTGTTCAAAGAATGGTGAAGGTGAACACGATTGTTAAGAAATTACCATCCGTAGAAACTTTAGGTGCTGTTTCAGTTGTTTGTAGTGATAAAACCGGGACCTTAACTCAAAATAAGATGACCGTTTTAGAAGCTTATGTTGATGATAAGTTCTATAAAAGAGAAGACTTTAAAAAAGACCATGAAAATAAAGATTTAGAGTTGCTTGCTAAAGGTATGTCCTTATGTTCTAACGCGACAGTAGATGAAGGGTTATATGGAGATCCTACAGAAATCGCTTTAGTAGTATTCGCTAATGACTTTGATTTGCATAAGAAAGAATTAGAAACAAAGCACCCAAGAGTGGATGAACTTCCATTTGATTCTGTGAGAAAGATGATGTCTACCAAACATACTTGGGATAATGAAAACATCATCTTTACCAAAGGAGCGTTAGACTCAATTTTAGCTAATACTTCCTATATCTTAGAAAATGGTAAGGAAAGAAAAATCACACAAAAAGATATTGATAGAATTTATGAAGTTAATAGAGAATTCTCATTAAAAGCCTTACGCGTTCTTGCTTTAAGTTATAGTAAAAAGGATGCGATTGATGAGAAAGAATTAGTCTTTGTTGGTTTAGTAGCGATGATTGACCCTGCTAGACCAGAAGCTAAACCTGCAGTTAGCAAATTTAAGAGCGCTGGTATTACCACAATTATGATTACTGGCGACCATAAAGATACAGCGTTCGCAATCGCTAAAGAGCTGGGAATTGCCGAAGATATTTCTGAATGTGTTATGGGCAAAGAAATTGATGGTTTAAGTGAAAAAGAGCTGCAAAACCTCGTTGAAACCGTTAGAGTTTTCGCTAGAGTATCACCTGAAAATAAGGTAGCAATTGTTAAAGCATTTAAAGCAAACGGACATATTTGTGCGATGACCGGAGACGGTGTTAATGACGCCCCAAGTTTGAAGGCAGCAGATATTGGAATTGCTATGGGCATTACTGGCACTGATGTCGCAAAAGGTGCTGCAGATATGGTCCTTGCAGATGATAACTTTGCTTCTATTGAAAAGGCAGTTGAAGAGGGCAGAGGAATCTTTACCAATATTAAAAAAACTATTATTTTCTTGCTCTCCAGTAATATTGCTGAAGTATTAGTAATGTTCTTTATCATCTTAATTGGATTTGAAACTCCATTTATTGCTATTCACTTGTTATGGATTAACTTAATTACTGATTCTCTTCCTGCTATTGCTTTAGGCATGGATCCTAAAGATAAAGGAATCATGGAAGAAAAACCACGTAATCCTAATGAGACAATATTTGCTCATGGTGGACTTAGGGATACTTTAATGCATGGTGCGTTTATTACTATTGCGGTTATAGTTGCTTATTTTAGTGCATTCTGGATTAATGGCATTACTGATTATAATTCAACCGCACACATCAAAGAACTTAGACCAGATGTTTTACTTCAAGCGCAAACCATGGCCTTTACAGCTTTGGGATTTGCTGAACTAATCCACATGGTTTGTATGAGTAGTACCGAACATAGCGCGTTCCATGTCTTCAAGAACAAAAACTGGATGATGTTATTGGCTTTTGTTCTTGGGGTAGGGTTACAGTTCTTTGTGGTTTTAACTCCTGGTGTTCAAGATGTATTTAAGACTTCCTCCCTTGGGTGGCAAGAATGGTTAATTACCGCAGGAGCAGCGTTTGTCCCACTTCTAGCTCATGAAATTGAAGTGTTAATTAAGCACATCATTAGAAAACATAAGAAGTAATATTTATTTATAAATAACCAGCTATATTAAAGTAGTCGGTTTTTTGCTTGATTTGAATAATCAAATAATATATCATTTATTTCGCTAGTTGGTCCCTTAGCTCAGCTGGTAGAGCAACTGACTCTTAATCAGTGGGTCAAAGGTTCGAATCCTTTAGGGATCACCAGTTATAAAATAGAGCCTCGAGAAATCGGGGCTTTAAATCTCGAATAGGAGGAAATTACTTATGCTTATTGATAAAATCAAAGCCGCGAATATCCAAGCAATGAAAGATAGAGATCAAACCTCTAGAGCGGTTCTCTCCATTGTCTTAACTAAGTACAAACTTCAAGAAGTGGAACTTAAAAGCCAAGGCAAGGAAATTGGAGACAAAGAACTCTTATCAATTATCCAAAAAGTTCTTAAAGAACTTGAAGATGAAAAAGCTGGTTATTTAAAAGTTAATAACTTAGAAAGAGCAGATAGCGTCTCTAAACAAATGGAAGTGATTTCTTCTTATCTTCCTAAACAACTTAGTGAAGAAGAGATTAGAAAGATTATTAACTCCTTAGAAGACAAGAGCGTTCCTAGCGTGATGAAACATTTTAAGATGAATTATGCTGGTCAAGTTGATATGTCTCTTGTAAATAGCGTTCTTCGTAGTTTATAATCTTTAAGCGGTGAGCATTCACCTGCTTAATAGGGGTATCGTACAAAGGCAGTACTCCGGTCTCCAAAACCGTTAATGTGGGTTCGATTCCTACTACCCCTGCCACCTAAGTATTATTACTTTGATACAAAGTACAGATAGAGGGTTGTTGCTGAAAATGGGCTTAAATGCTCATTTTTTTCTTTATTTTTAACTGTTTCAATATAGGCAGTGGTTATAACGACACCTTAAAATCATGGTAAAATTTCTATTATTTGAAAAACCTATGGTGAAACACATATCCCCTATGATGAAACAGATAAACCTATGGTGAAATAGTATGTGTTTCCATATAGGTCTAAATCATTACTTAATAGCGCATTTAATAACAATTAATTCAATGAGAAATAATCCTTGTTATGTGTCTTGGAAAAGGACTAATATGCAAAATTAAACATAACAAATAATCTTTACAACCCTTAGAAAAAAATATTTAAATCAATTATAATAATTGAGCGTTTTAAGGCGCGTACGCAATACATATTGTTCCACAAAGGAAAACGACGAAACATGTAGTGTGAAATCACACGTAAATCTGATAACGGTGGTATTCGCTACATTTTTATTTTGGAGGTTTTCTTTATGGATGAAGTAAACGCATTTTTAGGAAAAGAAAAGATTGGTAAATTGCTTTTAAAATTTTCTCTTCCATGCATTTTATCAATGGTTATTGGTGCTTTGTATAACATCGTTGACCAACTATTTATTGGCAATAGTGAACTAGGTTATTTTGGTAATGCTGCGACATCAATTGTTTATCCAATCACCATCATCGTATTGGCTTTTGCGTTAATGTGGGGTGATGGATGTGCGGCATATATGAGTATTGCACAAGGCAAAAAAGATACATCAAAGGTTAATAACGCTATCGGAACCTGTTTAATTGCTAGTTTATTAATGGGCTTAATTATCGTGATTATTTGTGGGTTTTTAGCGGAGCCAATATTAACTGCCTTTGGCGCTAGTGGTCAAACTCTTACATACGCTAAAACATATTTGTACACCCTTTTACCAGGTATTCCTTTTTATTTAATCGCCACAATGTTAGTGAGCGTTGTTAGAGCGGATGGTTCTCCAAAATACTCCATGATTGCTACTTTAACAGGTTGTTTTGTTAATATCGCTTTAGATCCATTATTTATTTTTGCTTTTAAAATGGGAATGGTTGGTGCGGCTTTAGCCACAGTCATCGGTCAATTATCTTGTTTCGTTTTTATGCTTGTTTATTTTATAAAAGGTTATAAGACATTCAAATTAAAACTTTATAGTTTTAAACCAAATTTCTCTTTATTAGGTAAGGCCTCACAAATGGGCTTATCCTCATTTTTAACAAATATCTCAACAGTTGTTTTATCGATTGTTACTAATATTCTTCTTTCTAAATACGGATCTACAAGCATCTATGGAGCGGATATTCCTGTCGCCGTTATTGGTATTGTTTTTAAAGTGTTCGGTATTATCATTTCAATCGCTGTTGGTGTCGCCATTGGAGGGCAACCAATCTTAGGCTATAACTATGGCGCTAAAAATTATCACCGTGTTAAAGAAACTTTCAAATTAATTATGATTGTCGATGTCATTATTGGAATAGTTGCTACTGTTTTAGTGGAAGCAATTCCTCAATATATCATTCAATTATTCGGAAGTGATGGCGGGGATCTCTATATTGAATACGCTTGCTATGCTTTTAGAATTTATTTAATGTTAATTTTATTTACATGTTTAACTAAAGCAATGGCAATATTTTTTCAATCAATCGAAAGACCATTTACCGCGATTATTATTGCCTTAGGTAGAGATATCGTTTTACTTATTCCTAGCTTAATTATCGGCTCCGCTATTGGAGGAGAAAGCGACGGGGTTGTTTCCATGCTATGGGCCGCTCCCATCAGCGATGTGCTGTCCTTGATAATCGGAATTATTTTGGTCATATGCTTCTTTAGAAAGATTTCTTCAAAGCAAAGTGCCTAATGCTTTCCTAATTTTTAAGTTTTTTAATGCGAAATAATCCTTGTTATGTGTCTTGGAAAAGGACTAATACAAAGTATCAAAATCAAAAATACCATTTGATTAAAAATTGAGTTTTTATTAGAAAAATTAATAGTGTTTTGGTAGAATTTAACTCGCTGATGAGTAGTTATCCTCCGATAACGTAAGTCCGATCAGGCTGCGTTTAGGAGGATTTTTATATGAACGATAATAAAATGGCTATCAAGCCAATAAAGAAATTACTTTGGTCTATGGGATTACCAATGGTGTTTTCCATGGTTTTACAAGCTCTATACAATGTCGTGGACACAATATTTGTTATCAATATGGGTGAAACCGGCATTAAAACTAACCTCGCCCTTACTTATGTTTTCCCTGTTCAAATATTTATGATAGCGGTAGGCGTGGGAACTGGTATTGGTATTAATGCCTTATTGTCTAGAAGCCTAGGAGAAAAAGACCAAAAGAAAATTGGCTTAACTTTAGGTAATGGCATATTCTTAGGAATTTGCTTATACTTAATATTCTTATTGTTTGGTTTATTTGCTTCTAAATGGTTTATGTCTATTCAAACCAATGATGAAGAGATAATTAAAATGGGCAGTGAATATTTAACGATAGTGACAACATTATCCTTTGGCGCGATTGGATTTAATGTCTTTGAAAGATTTTTGCAAGCAACTGGGAAAACGGTCCATTCCACAATTTCTCAAGTGGTGGGAGCGTTAATAAATATTGTCTTGGATTACGTATTTATCTATCCACTTAATATGGGAGTTGCAGGCGCGGCATATGCTACAATCATTGGTCAGGTTACATCATTATTAACGGCAATGGTATTCCATTATTTGCTAAACAAAGAAGTCAAGCATTCTTTTAAAGACATTCTTCCAAACATAAAAATTATTGGATCTATTTATAAAGTCGGTTGGGCAGCAATGTTAATGCAGGCATTATTGTCAATTAATATGTTTGTGATGATTAGAGTATTTTCGCTTAATTCTCAAGGCGATTTAATCAATGGAACATATGGCATTTATTACAAGATTCAACAAATTGCATTATTTTCTTGTTTTGGATTGAGTAACACAATTATTTCATTATTATCTTTTAATGTTGGTTTAAACGATAAAGAAAGAATTGAAGAATGCATTAAATGGGGAATAATCGATACAGTCATAGTGGCTGGAATAATCACTATTTTATTTGAATCTTTAGCGGGGCCTATCGCCAATTTATTTGGTTTAACCGCTTCAGGAGATAACAAAGAACAAATCATTTCTTTATGCAAGACATCAATCAGAATCGCTTCCATTGGTTATATTTTTATGGGCATATCTTTGGCTATTCAAGGAATATTGCAAGCCTATAGAAAATCACTGACTCCTTTAATTATTTCTTTGCTAAGATTGATCATTTTATTAGTGCCAATTGCGTTAATATTTATCAATTTAGATAATGCTTCTAGTCTAGTTTGGTTGTCTTTTCCGATTGCAGAACTATTGACTGCAGTAATCTCCTTTTTTATTCTAAGGTTTAGTGTTATTAAGGTAGAAAAAGAAGAACTTTCACATAGTGAAATTGCTTAAAAAATTCTGAATTTAAATTAGAGAAAATTTTTTAAAAAAGATAAAATTTAAGTGTACAAAAATCACGTACAATCATATGATTTTCATATATTTACTGCATTCTTTGCTACATAGGAAAGGAGGCACATAATGAAAAGAATTAAATCAGCTTGCTTATATCAAACAGTGACTTTTATTTTAGATCCAAATGTGACCAAAGAAGAGGCTCTTAAAAAGGTTGAATCTGAAGTAAATAACTATAAAGCAAAGCGGGTTCTTCACTTCAAATCTTAAAAGAAACCAAAAATAATGACGGTTCTATTGAATTAGAAGTTAGAAAAAAGGTTTCTGGTTATTCAATCGGTAACTACTTTGGCTAAAAGAAATAAGCTTACGGCTAGCTAGATAATGGCTAGCCTTTCATTATTAATGTAATTATGGAAAATACTGAAAATAATAACAACGAAAGAATAATGAATATCAAACATCAAATATTAGATTTTTATAAACAGAAAAAGATTATTCATTTTTCCGTTCCTAAAGGAAATAAAAGAATAGACCCAACTGAAGTAAAAGTAATAGGGGTATATGATTCTTTCTTTTGTGTTAAGACTATAAATAAGAGATTTAATGAGACATTCACAATTATGTATGTTGATGTTTTTATTAAAGGCGTTGCTATCGAAGAAATTTGCTAATTATTTGATGGAAAATAATGTAAGTTAAGTCACATCAAAGAGAACTTGTATTAAGGCAAAATCGAATAAGACTCACTTAGTGGTGGGTCTTTTTCTTGACCTCGGTAGTGGCTATGATGTAATAAATAAAGTCCAAAAGTTGATATTAGAATTTCCATCAACTTAGGGTTCGAAACTCCATACCCGCCCTTCAAAATTGGGTGCAAATGCCTCGATTGGGTGTAACTTCACGCAGTGATTGGGTGCAATTGTATCAAAATGGGTAAATGGAGACACCAAAGTTGAAAATGCTCTCATAATTTGGACCAAAAAATTGGTACAATAAGAAGGGAGCTTTTATTATGAAAACGACTCTAGAAGAGAAACTTAAGTGTGTACTGCTTCATATAAATGAAGGAGTGCCTATTGACTTTTTTAAGGCAAAAGAAAAACCATCACACTTCTGCGGATTCTTTTTTATTTACTATATTTACTAGCTTTATCTAGTATCAGATTTAAAGTTTCTATGTTATTAGCGATAACTAACGATTCATCGTTAAATCGATAATCCTTTTTATTTATTCTAGAAACATATAATCCCGCTTCTTTAGCGAGCAATAATCCAGGAGCGATATCCCAAATTTGACGATAATAACAAATATAAGCTTGGGCTTTTGAGGAGACTAAATAAGAAAAATCAATACAAGAAGCACCGAATAGACGAGTCTTTAAGAAATCTAAGCGCAAATCCTCTAATAATCTATATTGGTTATTTAATTCGATATCTTCTTCATCTTCATAGAAGTCACTTGATAAAAGTATGCCATCATTATGTTCAATATCTTTATTAACCACTATTTTATTTCCATTTAAATAAGCGCCTTCGCCTTTTTTAGCCATATATAATTCATCATTATTTGGTAAATAAATAAATGAGAGAATAGGTTTCTTATTTTCTAAAACTGCGATTTGGATACCACAAAGTGGTATTCCCATAGAATAATTACATGTTCCATCTAATGGATCAATGACAAAAGTTAATTCATCAGTAAGGTTATCATTATCACTTTCTTCGGCAATAATTCTCGCTTGAGGGTACTCTTTTTTTATTGCACTAACAAAGTATTCATTAAGATCCAAATCCGTTTGAGAAAGAAGGTCGTTAATGGACTTATGACGAAGTGTTTTATGTTTTTGAAAGAAGATATCTTTAGCTTCTTTAAGTAAATTAGTTAGAAACTTTTCCATATTATTCCTTTATCTTTAAGATGAATGATTCAACATATTCAATCCATTTATCTGTGTATTCATTATAGCGGTCGCTATATAACTTATTTTGACCCATTTCTTGGAGTATCAAATTATATAAGCATTTAGCCTCAAGAGCTTCTAAATAAATCTTTAATTTATCATCAATTTCCACAGCTTTTTTGGCGTTTTCTAACGCTAAATCAAGGTAAGAATTATCATTCTTATTATTTAAAAAATAATAAAGTGCAATTAAGAAGTAGGTTTGTCCCCTATCGTAATCATCTTTATTTTCATCCACGGATTTCATCGCGTCTTCCATCAATTCCATGATGTTTTCTTCTTCACCTTTAGAAACGATTTCATAGAAAAGCGATGTATATAAGAATCTAGTAAAATATCTATCGCCTTTATTGTATAAAGTGTAAATTGCACCAGCTTTATTTAGGTTTTCTTTGGCTTTTTCTAAATCCAAATGCCAAACACAAGCATCAGCATAAACTCGATAATCTTCTGCGAGGAATAAGTGATCTTCAGCTTGTGTGCCCTCTTCCATTTGTTCTTGCACTCTTTGTTCAAGTAGTCTTACCGCTTCATCTGCATAAGCATAACTTTCTTCTTTCTTTAGTTCGCGGCATAAGACTTTTGACAAAGTCAAATTCGCCAAAGATTCCTCATATAATTTCTTTGCTTCTTTAGAATCTTTAATGGTTATAGGACCAATTTCCACAATGCGATCAAAGAGGACAAGTTTACGGTAGACAAGCATTGCCATTCTTTCGATTTCGCATCTTAAAGTAACAGGTAAATCTTCAAGTTTATGTTTGCTAACAAAATCTTCTAAAGATTTATAAGCTTCTTCGTAGTGTTGAGAAATATAATAAAATTGTCCGATGCCTAAATCAAATTCCACATCATCTGATGGGTCTTGAGTTTTTAAATATTGAGTAAATCCGCATTTATCTAATTGGTTAAATAAACCGGAATTATACATTTGTTTTCTATAATTAGAAAAGATATAGATAAAGCACGGTGAAGAATAAACTGCAAATACAGGATTTTTAAACGCTGGACTTTTCATTTTATTAAATGACTTTTCAAAGAAATTATATAAGAAAGAAATATTAAATATGTATGAACTTAATCCTTCATAAAGTGTGTAGAACGGAGATTCTAAACAGGCATTAAGATAATCAGCATCCATCAATAATTTCATTAATTCTTGTGGTTTATTAAGACTTCTTAAACAATTTTGATAATCCACGATAACATATGGATCCATTTGCCAGAACCATTGATCAGAATTGTTTTTAACATCAACAATATATTTCAAAAGAATACTACTTCCATAGCTATTTAAAATGCGATAATCACCTGCATCATTTGAACTTAACCAGTCTAAAATAGCTTTGTGACGCGCTTTGAGATATTGTTCACCTTCATCTTCGACGACAACAAAGAATGATCCCACTTTATTTAATTGGTTTTGAAGTTCATCAGGTTCTATCTCTGTGGCGGTTGAAAGGAAAGATAATGTCGGAGCGATAGAACAAACTAAAAGAAGGGAGATTATTTTCTTTAATGGTAAATAATCATCCATATTCGGGAAGATATTATCAAACCAAAGTTTGTAATATTCATAAATTCCACTTGGGAAGCTTTTCACATCTTCTAAACGACGTTCATTCGATCTAATACTTTTAACTATTGATGTCGCGTATAAGAAAGAGCCGTGAGTTTTTTCCATGAGAATCTTTAGAGTTTTCTTATCTATCTCAGGAAATTCGTTTGTGTAATATTTCTCTAAATCATTAAGATTGTCTTCTTTGTTTTCATCAATGAGATATCCTTTAGAATTAGTGAAATACACTAAAACATCCTTTTGAGGTCTAGTTGTGCACACAAATTTAAGCCAAGAAGGCAAAACATTTTGTGAAGACACTAAGATATGAGCGATTTCGTTTCTATTGTTCACTACCGCTTCATCTAAAGCATCGATAACAAATACTTGTTTTTTATCAAACGATACTTTGTTTCCGGCTTCTAAAATAAATAGGTCAAATAACCTATTCGCATCTAATTCATTATCATTGATTTCTCTTTTTAAAATGTTTCTTACTTCTTCAGCGTAAGCTTCACTACGATACGCTAATTGGGAAACGAGATTCTTGATAATATTTTTTGCATCAGTTTTAGCTTTATTGTTATAAGCGCAGAAATGAATGGCGGCGATATTTTCTGGGTAGCGTAAAGTAAGCATCGCGCTAATTGCGGTTTTTCCAACACCAGGAGCAGCCTGAATTAAATATATAGGTGTGCTGTATTGATTATTTAACCATTCTTCAAAATGTTTAAAGACAGATTCACGACCGATAAAGTTTAAGGTGTGATGACCGATTTCATATGTGTTATCAAAAGATTGAATTTCGGTAGCGATATCAAAGGATTTTAAATATAGTCCTAATTCTTCTTCACCTTTTAATATTTTTAACAATCTGTCATAGACAGGTTGATAAACTGTTTCCACGATTTTTCCATCTAAAGTTCCTGCCTTTTGGAGGAATAATCTTTGAAGTCTTGTAATCGATAATGGTAGATATGAATCATCTAAACAAACAGGGATAATCATCTTTTTTAGTTCCGCTGCTCTAGACAATTCATTCATACAATAACCATCTAAAGAATGTGATTCCTTAGAAACAAAAGTTGATTTCTTAGATACTAAGAAAACAAAGATATCGCATTGTTCAATACCAGTAGTGATTTGAAATTCCCAATCACCGTAATTAAGAACATCTCTATCAAGAAAGATTTCAAATAGATTTTCTTTTTTTAAATCGGAGACTAAACGATTGACAACGTGGTCAAAAGTATTATGTCCATATGATATAAATACTCTCTTCTTATTTTCCATAAAAGTCTCCTTTAAATGTTGTTAGATAGGGAGAAATCTCCTTTAAACCAACCGAGTTTTCTAAATAATAAATCTATTAAAAACACTATTGTTATACAAATCAATATTTCTCTTGATTCCTAATAGTTAATTACCTCGGAATTATTATAATTTTATTTGCAATAAATAAAAAGAGCCACTTCTATTTAAGAAGGGCTCAAAACATTATTTTTTGCTTATTACAACTTCTTTTACGTTATAATCCACCATATACTTGTGTTTTTAATGAGACTTTTAGAGAAAAAGATTCTATTTTGACGCTAAAGGAAAAGTTAAAGTTAGATTCCCTAAAGAAAAAAGAGATAACAACGGTGTTTGTCATGTAAGGTCTCACGCTAGAGTTGAAGCCGACCACTATAATCTCCCTATCGCCGATAAAATAACAGGGATAACCAAAGTCTTTGATTTAACAAAGAATCTATTGAGAAGATAATAAATGGCAAAATATAAACAATATTATAGTTAAATTCTTAGGGGCTTTGTTTGACTATGATATTCTTTTTAGAATAAAAGACGATAATAAACACGAAAATATTGAATCGCAAATTGGCAATCCTTCTGATGAAGCAATCATAGAAATATATAATACGATTAAAAAAAATTAGGTTTTGGAATGGCTCTTCTGCATTATATTTTCAAGGTATTAATGCAAAAAAGCGTCATTGTACCCGATACACAAAGCCAAAATAAAAAAAGCTGATATATTATATCAGCTATTTTCTTCGCCTTTTTCGACCACCATAACTAATTTAGCTAGTAGTCGGCATATTTTTTTTATAGACTCTTTTGTCTTTTTCTTGTTTTTGTTGTTCTTTAGTTGTTCGGCGTAATATAAACACGAGCCAAATATTCCTTCAAAACAAAATACGGAAAGATAGTCACTAGGAATATCAATGCCGCTTGAACTAATTGCATAAGCTATAAACTTACTATAATTTATATATAAGGCTTTTTTAAAGATTTCAAATGGGAGAGTTTCACCTTTATAGATAAGATTTTGAATTTGATTATAATGTCTTGCTACCCATTCATATGTCTCTAAGATAGATAGATACTCAATTTCTTCTGAACTAGTTTCTTTATTTATAATCTTTTCATATGCTTCGTTATACTCGTAATTAATTAAATTGATTGATGCTTTTGATAACAAATCATCTTTATCTTTAAAATAACTATAAAAAGTCATCTTTGTTTTATTTGTTAGAGCACATATTTCATTAATCGTGATATCGTGGTAGTTCTTTTTTTCTAATAATGCGAATAAGACTTTTTCGAATTCTTTACTTGTCTTGCTAGTGTCTTTCATATTTATAAAATAATACTATTTTAAGAATCAGTAAATACAAAACTATACTTTCGATATTAAAAAGTATACTTTTGATATGTTTTCCTTGAATGTATTATTTTTATTTATTAGTTTATAGATGAGTATTACTCATGCTTTATACATTTATTAAACACAGGAGGTGTCAATATGAATAGACACATGAAAAAATCCTTTATATCTTTAGTTTCTTTGACTATGGTTCTTTCCGGATGTGGGAAAGCAGATCCTGATAACCACTCATGGACCATTAATGAAGAGACTATTGCAAATGCGATCGCTCTTAATTCGCGAATTATTTCTCATGAAAGCGATTTAGTTATTCGTCTTGAAAGCGAAGAAGTAACATTTAATTCCAATTTCACTAAAGACGCGATTCTTATTCGTGATATGGGATTAGAGTTACCTGAAAAAGATGATGAAGATAACATTTTATCATATGAAGATATTAAAGCTGTTTCTCTTACTGATTATGTAGCGGATGTTGTTTCTTTTGGCGCCGCTATTGAAATTACTATTCCTAAAGCTTTCAAAAATTCCTCATTTGGAGCGGTTATTGCCCCTTACGCTACTAATAAAGGAGTTATGGCTTATGCCTCTTTTTCTGGCTCTGAATCCGTAATTACATTAAGTGAAGGTAAATTTGAGCAAATTGGTTCAGATTATGTTGGTGGTTATGACTATAATCATACATTTGTCTTTAAATACGAAGAACTCACATTAAGTGAAGATTTCGATGTTGAAGATATATCTTTACTTGGCTCTTTTGAAAATTGGATTGTTAAAGATATTCACACCGATACAGAGGGCGTTATCATTTTAGAAACTAGTGGTTATCCTTCTAGTGAAGAAAGTGGTGCGATTGTTTTTGATAACAGCACTTTCATTGAAGAAAGAGGAGGAGCTTTCTCTTATCGTGTTTTATACCCAAGTGCTGCTTTAGTAGAGAATTCTGTTCGATTTAATGAGGATGATAAAACGTTCTCTTTCGATGTTGTATTAATTGACTGTGAAATTAAAAAAGATTTCTCACTTAAAGATGTGACATTAATCGATGGATTTGCTATTAATGAAGCACATTATGTCGCGGAAACAAAAACCGCTTCATATGTCTTAGATGCAGAAGAATATAATTCCTTAACTGAAGTTATCGCCGAACTTGAACAACTTACAATCTCAATTGGTGGTGAATTTAACCAAGAAGTAGCCTTTGATTTCCATGAACCAGAAGTGTTCGCGATTGCGTCTAACGAAAATAAAAAAGTTTGTATTGACCTCTATTCATTTGATGGAGAACTCACTTTAGATAAGTCCGCTCTTACAATTGATGCAGAATTTCTTGCTGATGAAGACGAAGAAGAATTACTTCCTTTAGATGAGGCTACTCTTACCAAAGTTGGAAAAGGATATCGATTAACTTGGGAAAAAGAAATTGATTACCCAGTTTATGGAACACTCACTATTGATTCTGCTGATGTTTCTTATCCTAACGGAAATAAATTTACAGTAGTAGGATCTAGCATCGAATTTGGATGTGATTATTATCAAGTTGATTCCGAAGAAAATAGATTAATGAGACCTGTGGTCTTTAGATATGTCACTCCAACTAGCTTAGCGGGTATGGATGATACATATGTTCGGTATGCGTATGACGCTTCTTTAGAAGATAAAGCCACAGCGATTAGCGCTGCTAATGCCGCTGTTCAAACAGTGTTAATGGTTCTTTCTGTTGCTTTTGAACTCGCTGCTTCAGAACTTAGCAAGCTTGCGTGTGGTGGTATTATTGGTGTGCTTTTGGGAGCGTTAGGTCTTGCTGGTGTTGCTGCTGCTCTTGATCCAACTGCAGCCATGTTACAACAAATTCTTAATGTTGTTTCGGGAATTAATGAAACTGTAAAAAGAATGGAAAAGACTTTATCAGAAGTTTCTTATAAGACTGATATGGTACTTTTAAGAGAAAGACTTAATTCTGATGAAAATAAACTCATTGCGTTACGTGCGCGTCAATTAGAATTCCAATCTGAAGATGCAAAAGTTACACAATATGAAAAGAGAATGCTTACAGTTGCTAATCGTTATCTCACCTCTATTTTTGATGGAAACAGCAATAAAAAAGCAAAAGCAAATCAATATAAAGCACCTTATGACTATAACGTTGTCGTTGTAGAAGGTAAAAATAAAAATGGAGAACTTGAAAAAACATCAACAATTTTACTTGATGATGATAGCTTTGATGAAACATTTGACGAAGGAACTATTGTCTCCTCATATGCTTTCTCTTTTGGTGGCCAAAACAATTTAAAAAACACCTTCAAAGATAATACACTTCCAAAATATAAAAATAAGAAAACAGTTGATAAGGTAGTAGGAGAGGCTGCACTTAGCGACATTAAAGACGCGATTAAAAACAATCTTATCACCTTCTCCGAAAACGAATGGAGTGGTAGCCAAATTCCTGATGTTAGTGACGATGCAAAACTTGAAGCAGTTGCAAAAGATATCTATCGTGCTTTATATCTTTTTGCTGAACGTGAAGCATTACTTGACGTTGATGGCGAATCTTTTGTTCTTCAAGCTGTTGATTATATGCAACGTTTCTCTGGCACTGGAAGTTATACTAGACCTGCTGCTGATATTGACTACGAGATGCTCAAACTTACATATGGTTTCCAATCCGAAGCAGAAGATAAGATTCATAATTACCGTATCACCACTGCTGATCGTTTGCTTAAAATTTATAACCTAGCGACAACAATCTGCGCAATTGATCCAGATATTTCTTCTTATGGCGATTTAACTAAAGCCTATAAAGCTTCGATTGCTTACCTAAATCAAAACAAAATGGTGAAAGGTGAAGCAGAAAAAATAGCAGTTATGGAAAGAAGCAAGCTTTCTTTTTACGATGCTAAACTTGATTACTGCTACGTCAGCGAAAGCTGGGTGCGTGGTGGCCAAATAATGACTGGTTTTAAAGCGACTAGCGATAAAACTAAAGAAGGAAAGTGGCAAAACTTTGAAATCGCTGATGTTTCTGGCGAAATTAGAGGATATCTTCAATCAAATATGGATAATGTCACACCAATGAGTTCGGTCAAGCCATATTTATTTGGATTAGAAGATATGAGAGTTCTCTTAATTCGTAAACAGCAGAATTTCCCATCTTATTCTAATTTTAATTATTTAAAGGATAAGCTTGGTCTCATTAGGAACTACATGATTGATAATAACAATATCAATAAACGAGAATTCACAAATGAGGACGACATTACTAAAGCTATCTGTGCGACAAATCGATTTGTCTATGCTTATACAGGTTTTAAAGAATTAGGCACTCACACCGAAGGAGATTTTTTCGCCTATTGTTCTAGAAGTTTTACTAAAGAACAGGACAATGATAAAAATCCAGATTATTTCTCACTTAACGAAAAGATTACGGGGTTCCAAACAGACTCAAAACGTGAACTTAAATATTATCGTGGTTGGGGCTTAAAAGGTGAATTCAGCGATATTGAAACTATCATGAATGTTACCGCCTCTGGATATATGAATAGATTTGTCAATTATAATGAAGATCATGGCACCTGGAGAAATCCAGAAAACTGGGGCTTCAGTCAATTTAATTGTGTTGGTGATCTCTCACATCCAGAGTGTGTTGAAAGCATTCAATTCTATTATTGTTTGATTAGGATGTATTAATTTAATTAATACGATTATAGATTTATAGAATTAAATCAAGGATAAAGGGCTAGAAATAGCCTTTTATTTTATTTGCTGTATTTAACATATTTTTCAAAAATGTTAATATAGAACAATAATTATGAATGCTTTAAATTTTTTGATTCTGATATCCTTTTATTCTCCATATGTTGGTGATGATCTTAATACCTATCAATAAAATTGGAATACCTAAAGAAGATAATTAATATGTTAGTCTTAAAAAACGTTTCTAAAATCTATACCAGAAAACAATCACAAGAAGATGTTGTGGCTTTAAACAACGTTTCTTTAGATTTGCCTGATAAAGGATTTGTAGCAATTTTAGGCGCCTCTGGAAGTGGCAAGACCACTTTGTTAAATATCATTGGTGGCTTAGATAAAGCGACTAGTGGAAATATGATAGTGGATGGTTTATCCACTTCTGAATTTACTGTTAAAGATTGGGATTCATATCGAAACCAAAAGATTGGTTTTGTTTTACAAAACTGCTATTTATTACCCCATCTAAATGTTAGAGATAATGTCGCAGTTAAATTACAAATATCTCATAGCAAAGCTAAAGATATAGACGCATTAGTAGACGAAGCCTTAAGACGAGTTGATTTATTAGATAAGAAACTTGATAAGCCTAAAGCCCTTTCTGGCGGACAAAAGCAAAGAGTAGCAATTGCTAGAGCTTTAGTAGGAAATCCAACTGTTATTTTAGCGGATGAGCCAACAGGTGCTTTAGATAGTAAAACTGGTACCTCTATTATGGAATTACTTAAAGAGGCCTCTAAAGACCATTTAGTGGTGATGGTTACTCATAATAATGAGTATGCGTCTAAATACGCAGACAGAGTAATCGAATTAAAAGACGGACAAATCGTAAATGACACTAAACCAGTTAAAAATGAACCAGTTACTGATCCTAAAAAGCTAGAAAGAGTTTCTATTCCAGGTATAACCACATTAAAGTGGGGGCTTAAGAATTTAATAGTTAAGAAGTTCTCTACTATTTCTATAGTAGTAGCGGCCGCACTTGGCTTAACTGGTGTTTCTTTAATCTTATCTGTATCTACGGGAGTCCAACACGTCTTTGATAAAGTACAAGCGGAATCATTCTCTAAATATCCAGTATCATTTTCTTCTTATACAAGTACCGATCCTCAATGGGACGCTAGTCAATACCCACCATATTCTGATGAAGAAATAGTGATTGCCGATTATTCAAGTTATAACAAGCAATATCACTATGACTATATGAGTGAACAATTTTTAAATTATATGCGTTCTATGCCAAGTAATTATTATCTAGGTAATTTTGAACGTTCCACAACTTATTTCCATTTATTTACTAAATGAAACGCTACTACATATAGTGAAGTTCCAGCGTCTTACTATTATTTCTATAAAGGTGTTAAAGATATCGATTTTATCGATATGCAGTACGATTGTTTAAAAGGTGACTTCCCTAGAGAGGCTAATGAATTAGCTTTAGTAGTGGATGACCGTAACCGTGTTAATGTTAGTTATTTATATTCATTGGGATTTGATGTTAATACATCAGTAGTCGCTGATGTGACTTTCTCTTTTGATGAAGTTTTAAATAAAACATTTAAATATATTCCTACTCAATCAAGCACTCATCCAGAGAATTCTTACTATGTAAAAAATGAAAGCAGTAATACTTATTATGTAACAAATAAAACTGCTCAAGAGTTATATGAAGGTTCTCAATTTGAATTAAAAATTACTGGTATTTTAAGACAGAAAGAAGCTTATGATAGAGTTGCTTTAAGACAAGGTATTATTTATACTCCAGCTTTTGAAGAGATGGTGTTAAGTGATGCGAATAGTTCTAGTGTTGTTATTGATCAAAAACATGCAGGAGAAGAACCGGTTATTAGAATTGATGATGGTGGATTAGAACCATCTGGCTTAACTGAAATCACTGTTAATGAAGCTTTAAATAGGATAAATAATCTCGATCCTAGTATTGCTTCTGGGTCATATACGAATATTTTTGTTGATAAAGGTCAATTCTACGAAACTAGTGGAATAGTTGTTAAAAAAGGTGAATGGGACACTAAACATGGTAATGGAGAGATTTGGTTAAGTGATACTCCTATTACTGATGAATCAGCAAGAGAACAAATTGAATCTACATGTTTACATGTTACTAGAATTAGTGATATTCGATTATTTAGTTTGCTAATTGAAAACGAAACCCATGTAAAAGTAGCAGGCCCATTATCTGGTCACGTTAAGATTGCTGGAAGTAATAAAACTATCGATGCTTATAAAATTGGCGATATTAGATATGTTTTAGACGGTAGAGGTTTCCCAGACACCGCGACTAGAACACAAATCTATTATTACGAATCCACTCTTCATACACTTGGTTCTTTAGAACAAGTAACTGAATTAGATTATTACACTAACGACTACAATAGTAGAGTTCGTATTGGAGACTATTTTAATAAATATGTTTTCGATTATACTGTCGAGCCTACTGGAGTGTCTTCTTATGATTATCTAGAAAACGCTAGTGTGCAGTTTGATGGAGCGTTATCTTTGATGACTTCTGTTTTATATGTCTTTGCTATTATTTCAGTTTTAGTCAGTGCTATTTTAAATGCTATCTTAACATTTATATCTGTTAGACAAAGAACTAATGAAATTGGCTTACTAAGATCTTTAGGTGCTAGAAGAAAAGATATCGCAGTTATGGTAGAGACTGAATCGCTTTTTTGTGGGTTATTTGGAGGTCTGCTTAGTATACTTGTCGCTTTAATTGTTATTAGCCCAGTCAATGTGATTATCACTAACGCTATTTATAAGTATAAATTCTACCTTATCTCAACTGTTAAGTTTGAACTAGAAGGATATCAATGGTGGGTAGCCCCAATTTGTATTGGTTTAGGTATTGCAACTGCGGTAATTTCCGCTCTAATACCTGCTATTTTAGCAAGTAGAAAAGATCCAGCGAAAGCTATAAATGAGTAATTTTAGGTAATATAAATATGTCAGAAATTATTAATGGATACAAAAGATATTTGGATGAACCAAATACCATTGATTATAGAGCGAGAGTGTACTATAAATATTTTAAAATTGATACAAATAATTCATTTACAAATAGGTTAATTAGAGTATATATTCCTTCTACCTATGACTTTCATAATCCAAGCCATAGATTCAAGGTTATTTATATGTTTGATGGTAAGAACCTTTTTGATGACTACACATCCTTTGTGGGTGAATGGTGTATAGATGAATCAATCGAAACAATGATTGAACAAAAACTTAATGACGGATATATCGTTGTGGGTGTTGATGCTCCTGAAACTGATATTGATCGTTCCTTAGAAATGAGTCCAACAGGAATAAAAAGAAATAAAAAATGTCCTCCACACGGAGATGGCTATGCTCATAAACTAGGTAAGTTTGTTGTGAATGTTGTGAAACCTGATATTGACAAGACCTTCTTTACTATTCCAGGTCATTCTGGAGTTGGTGGTTCATCTATGGGAGGTTTAATGGCATTTTATATGGCAGCGGAATATAAAATAGAATTTAAATTCTGTTTATCATTTTCTCCGGCTTTCTTCTTATTTAAATGGGATAACTTTAAAGCCTATTTAGATCGAACTATTGATGATAAGATGCCAAGAACCTATTTCTATATAGGCGGACAAGGATTTGAAAGAATATTCGTTGAAACTACTTTAAGAGTCTACAATTATCTTATAGATAAAGGATATTCTCATGACCATATAAAACTCATCTATGATTCTGATAAAGAACATAATGAAAAAGCGTGGAGAGAATATTTCCCGAAGATGCTTTTAAGAATCGATTAATTTTATATTGCTATTAGCAACATAATCTTGTATTATCAATAAGCAAACTTTCTTAGGCGAAGTAATGTCCTAGGCGGAAGGAGAAAAGAAAAATGAAAAAAGGAATTCACCCAGCATATCATCGTTGCACAGTTACATGCGTTAGCTGTGGCGCAACATTCGAAACTGGATCCACTGAAAAAGAAATTAGAGTCGATACATGCTCTAACTGCCACCCATTCTATACTGGCAAGCAAAGATATGTCCAAGCTGACGGACGTGTCGACAGATTCAACCGTAAATACGGACTTAAATAAGAAAATAACCGGCTTGCCGGTTCTTTTTTACAATTATGAAAAAGAGATTCTATATTACCACACCAATTTATTATCCTAGCGCTAAACTCCATATTGGGCATGCGTATTGTACAACTTTGTGCGATGTTTTAGCACGCTCTAAAAGAGAAAGAGGCTATGAATGCTATTTCTTAACTGGTGCGGATGAGCACGGATTAAAAATCGAAAAGAACGCTGAAGCTAAAGGAGTTACCCCTCAAGCGTTTGTCGATGAAATCGTTGAAGGGTTCTATAAACTTTGGGATTTATTAAAAATCACCAATAACGACTTTATTAGAACTACTCAAGCCAGACACGAACATGTTGTTCAATCTGCATTTACTAGAATGCTTAATAAAGGCGATATTTACTTAGGTAAATATGAAGGCTGGTATTGTAGACACTGTGAAGCTTTCTGGACGGATACTCAAGTTGGTAAAGAACATCTTTGCCCAGACTGTAATAGAGAAGTCCAAAAAGCGGAAGAAGAAGCATATTTCTTTAAAACGAGTAAATATGTTGATTCACTTTTAAAATTCTATGATGATAATCCAAAGTTCTTACTTCCAGAATCCCGTAAGAATGAAATGATTAATACTTTTATTAAACCAGGCTTAGAAGATTTATGTGTTTCTCGTACATCCTTCTCTTGGGGCGTCCCTGTATTAGAAAACAAGAAACACGTGGTCTATGTTTGGTTAGACGCTTTAACTAACTACATCTCTGCGTTAGGTTATGAAAGCGAAAATGATGAGTTATTTAAGAAATACTGGGAAAGCGAAGACACTGAGATTATTCATATCTTAGGTGCGGATATCACTAGATTCCATGCGATTTATTGGCCAATGTTCTTAGAATCTTTAGGCTTAAGAAAACCAGACAGAGAATTTGTCCATGGTTTACTTATGATGAAAGATTCAAAGATGTCTAAATCTAAAGGCAATGTTGTTGATCCATATCCTCTTGTGGAACGCTATGGAGTTGATGCGGTGAGATATTATCTCACAAGAGAAATTAATTTTGGTAGTGATGGTAGTTTCTCCCCAGAACAATTTGTTGAAAGAATTAACGCTGATTTAGCTAATTCATATGGTAATTTATTAAATAGAACTATCTCGATGATTGGTAAATACTTTGATGGAGTTATTCCAGAATATAAAGGAGCGTTAAGTGAATTTGATGCTTCTTTAGAAAGTATGATTGATCTCACCATTTCTAGCTATGAAAAAGCGATGGATGATTTAAAGATCACTGATGCGATTGTCTATGTTAACGAATTAGTGAATAGAGCCAATAAGTATATTGACGAGACCACTCCTTGGGCTCTTGCTAAAGATGAAGCGAAAAAAGACGAACTTGCAAGTGTGATGAATCATCTTGCTAGAGCAATTTATGTTGCTAGTAGACTATATCACCCAGTCTTAGTTACAGCCTCCGATAAAGCCTTTGAACAATTAGGCTTAGAAAAAGCTGAATACGAAAATATTAATGATAAACACTTATTAGACAACTTAAAAACTAATAAAGGAAATCCGCTCTTCCCTAGATTAGATCCGACAGTGGAAGTTCCATTCATTAATGAATTAATGGCAAAATAAAAGCACCTATTGGTGCTTTTTTATTGCTATGGGTGAATTTACCGTTCAAGTGCAACACTTCTAGACAAAAATAAAGGCTCATATCAATCCTGGTGTAAGATATAGTTGCGACACTTATCTACAGGAGGTTTTTTATGAGCTACTCACATTTTACCATAGAAGAGCGAATAAG
>JAFSOD010000003.1 GCA_017447165.1 Bacilli bacterium | reverse complement strand
TTAAGCGTAAACCGCTTGCCTCCTTAGTTAAGTGGTATAACGGATCCATGGTAAGGATCTATTGCTAGTTCGATTCTGGCAGGAGGCACCACCCTACAAATCACAGAATATACATAAGTATGTTCTGTTTTTTTATTGTCTCCTATATTATTTATTATTACAAAGTAATAATATATTAAGTATACCCCTGAATAAGAAAACCACTCGATTGAGTGATTATCCTACATTGTATGGTCTAACTTTGGCAGAATCGAACTTTTAGCATTTTTTGACACGCTGGCAGAATCGAACTTGGTTAAAAAAATAATATAATCAATAGATTATAAGATGCCACTTTGTTTTAACAGGAGCAATTTTCTTTTTAATGTATGTAAATTCTCCAGATGCGAAAGGATGCATAAATTGAACCATTTTTATTGATTCATCGTTGAATGCCATGTTGGTTCCACGCATTACAATCCACATTTCTTGTTTACCTTTTATTACCAAAGAATCAAATAAAGATTTAACAACTGATGTGTCGGTTGGATCCAAGTCTACATTTTTAAGGATTCGACACTTTTCGCTTAATTCATCGGTAGTGGTGAATTCCATAACCTTTCTAGATTTTTCTCTTCCTAATTGAAGGTTCAATGAGTCTAGTTCTAAATCGATATCAGCGCAAAGTTCATTCTTCTTTTCATCATCGATTGGTAACTCAAGAATCGCGGCTTTCTTATCATTGAGTTCATCAATTTTTGTCTGAAATTCCTGCAAATTCTCGGATATTTTTGTTTTTTCATAGTTTTTTGCAATGAAATCATTAATCCTAGTTTTTAATGTTAATGGCTCTTCTTGGAGATATTTAATTACCTCAACGAACAGCTGCTCAACATGTTCATAAAATAGGAATAAATAACACGCTTCCGAGATTTTTATTACTCGAAAACGTTAAAAATATTGTTTCTAAAAGATTTATGCCGCTTTTCCAAAAGTGGATAGATTATCTATCCTCGCTTGGCTATAAGTCTTTCTATAAGGTTACCTCAAATTGTTTATATAAGACTTGCAGATATCCTAAACGACGCCCATATATCTAATAGGGTGATGGATATTTATGAGAACAAAACTAGGTACAACAATTTGTAGAACAGAAGCCGGCTTTAAAAGATATGTCGGTTGGCAAGACGGATATATTGAAAGCTTTATCACAAAATATAAATTTGAGCCAACAAATGCACTTAACCAAGAGGAACTTGAAGGCATCTTGGATGCCATCAAAATTAAAGAATTAGATAATAATTTCCGTTCAATCCTATCTAAAAAAGAAAAAGAAGCAGTGGACTATTATGGTTATAGTGAACATAGAACTAAACCAGATAACTTTGAGAAAAACATATCATCAGCGTACGAGAAGTGGCTGATGATTTTCTTTTCTGATAATGACATGCTATTTAAACCGATTGATCCGGCAAGAGTGGGAAAGATTATGGAATATGTTATTTTTCGAGAAAAGATAAGAAAAGTTGAGCTTGCTAAGCGATTAGGAATCGATAGAAATACATTAAACCGCTATATCAAAGGCATAAAATTACCGACTTTAGATGTAATTTACCGTTTTTCAGTGATATTTAATGTCTCCATTGACTGGATTTTGAAAAACGCGACAAAATAATTATTACAAAGTAATAAAGATAATAAAATATCTCAATTAACCTTCGTTTTCCTATAATAGCATCGTCATCGTAGAAGATGAAAAAGAAGGTTTGTTCTATATGCTTCATGGGGATATTACCTATTGTGATGAAGCTTTATATCAAAATAAATTATCGGTCGTATATGATGATTTAGCAAAGCTAGAAAGACAATAGCTTTACCAATGATGTCGAAATCATTAGCGTTATTTGAAGATGATTATGTCTCTCGTGCGATGATTCAACAATTTATCGTTGATGAACAAGAACACTTCAATTGGGTAAGACAACATTTAAATCTCATCAAAGAAATTGGATACGAAAATTATCTCATTGAAATGTTAGGTTAATAACGATGCCAGTGGAAATTTTCCACTGGCTTTTTGTTATATTAAAATTGGACAAGAAAGCAAATTATAAAAATTCTTAGATTTTGTGTACTTTTTTTATTTTTGATTTAAAATAAAATAAAAAGGAAGAAAATATATGAAATTTAACAAATTATTTTTGATTGGATTAGCACCAATTTTCTTGCTGTCAGCATGTGGAACTAATCAAGAGACAAAACCATCTTCAGATAATGAACCAGGTTCTTCAGAGCCGTCCTCACCTGGTGATGGCTCTAACAAAAGTATTCTTTCTAACGCATTTAAAGAAATGGGTGAAGAGATTGCTTATGTTGCCGCATCAAAACCAAGAACCAGATCTATGGTTGATATGCCCGAAATCGACAAAAAGATACAACTTGCCACTCCAAGCGGCCTCGTTTATGTTGCTGGAAAATTGTACGAAAACGAAGGTTTCGATTGTTCTAATAAAGTTGTGGAATTCTCTGAAGTCTATGATATGGAAAGCGGCCCGGATACTCCTACAATGGTTGCTGATATTACATTATCTCTCATGATTGATGTAGACATAGCAAACAATAAAGCCAAGATTTATATTGATGAAATTATTGACGCAACCCAAGAAAGTATGCACATGTATACTGACGCGTATATGTTCTTAGAATTCGATTATAATTTCACAACAAATAAACTAGGTGATTTCAAGGCGTGGAATAAAGCTGATGTTTACTTAAATGGTAGTGAAACGCCAAACACTGGAATAAATTATGCTGTTAGACAAGGTGAAGAACTAAAAAAAATAGATACAGCGACACAAGATGCTGAATATAATACAGTAGTGAATCAAATTGAAACATTCATCGCATTATTTGATTCTAAAGCTGAAACCAAAACAGTTGCGGATGCTACTACCGCAAGAAAATATGGTGAAAGTTTTATTGCAGGTCAAAATTATATTAATGAAATAATTAATGGTTATGGTTCTATCGATTTTCATAATAAATAGGGCTGGCTCTTTGAATTGAGATGTACCCCAAATCCCGGACAAAGGAGGAGGGGTATTTTTCATGTCTAAATTCACATTGGAATTCAAGCTTGAATGCATAAAATAAATAAAGCAATCGATAGATTCAATAGTAGACTGAAAAATTGCCGAAATTAACAAATCTAATAAAAGTGTGGCATGCGAATATACAATACCATCCTTGGCTATCCGACCCAATTAAGGATAGTTTAAAAAATGTCACACTTTTATGACCTTATGACCAAAGCGAGGGGTGTGACTTTTTATTTGACTTATTCTTTCTAAAGAGTTTCTATCATGGGCGTAATGCCCTTTTTCTTAATCTTTAATTGTTCACGCGTGTATAATAAATGTATGGCCTGGATCATAGAATCAAATCGCATTCCTACAGAAGTTATTATTTTGAAAGAAACAAGAGATTTTATAACTGTGCAAATTAAAGGCACAGAAGGCGCAATTAGATTAAGAAGGTCAAGAATATTCAAAACTAAAGAAGATGCCTTAAAATCTATAAAAGATAGCAATAATAGTGGTTCCAATCATCATGGACCATTTGGCCATTAAAGCATATCTTGTAGGTTACGATTCTGTCAGGAGGCTCAACGCTCAGTTAACTTCGATTATACATTGACAGGACGAATGCTTCAGAAGTATACTTTCAGTATAAATTTCCATCCGGAAAAATAAAAAATAGTTATTATGTATATTACATATTAACTAACACATCCGTAAACCCCGCCGGAAATGAACCAAATTTCCGGCTTTATTTATAAGATAAATAAAAAATGCCACCTCTATGCGAGGTGGTTTTCAAACCATTTTTGTTCTTTGGATGATGGTGGCAAGCCATCATTACTTGTGTGTATTCTTGTTTCATTATAGAATGTAAAATATTTATTTAAAAAATCTTTGATAACTCTCGAATTTTCATATTTATCAATATTGATATTGATTTCTTCCCTTCTTAATATTGAATAAAAGCCTTCCATGCAAGCATTATCATTTGGACATCCTGGATATGAAAAGGATTGCTTTATTCCGTAAGCTTTTAACGATTCAATAAACATATGAGCTAGTAAAAGATAATCTCAAAATAGAAGAAGAAAGTGAATAAAAGTGCAAAATATATTAGATATTAATAGTAGAGAAGAATTTAGGCATATGAACGGGAATCCTCGGCTGTTCAACTGCCAAGATGAGAGCAATTAAAAATACTATATACTGCTGAATTTTCATAAATAATATGAATATTAAGTGTCAAATTTGACCCCTTTAATTACATTAATTTTTTAAGTATATATTTAACACCGTGTTTAGTAACGGTTTTTGTGATGTGCTTAGCTTTATCTTTAACTTCTTGTTTACCATTACCCATCGCAATTGAATAGTTAGTTTCTTTAAACATTGAGATATCTTGATGATCATCTCCAATAGAGCAAGCATAACTTTTATCTATCTTTAAATAGTCTAAGACAAATTTCACTGCTTCTCCTTTGATATGAGGAATACTAGCGACATCCACTCCATAATCGTGATAACGGTAATAATATAGAACTTCAGGTAGTTTTGATTTTATCTCTTCATCGTATTCTTTGCTGATAAATAAGGTTGCCCCTATAACTTGTTGATGGTGATAGTCTTCAACAGGTGGAATATCTTCTGGATAGGTTTCAAATAACTTTTTGACATCTTCTATATTGTTATTGATTAAGAAACAATTATAGTTTCTAATTCCTTCGACATTGCCGCCATATTTATTAGCAAGTTCACATAGTGAAACGAAGTCTTTTTCCTTCATCACGGGATTATAAATAACTTGATCCTTATAGATGATTAATCCCCCATTAGCGAGAATCATTCCATCCGGTTTAATTAAATCTAATATCTTTATTCTTTCTACTGAGTGATATGGTCTAGCGGTGGATAAGAAAACTATCACACCTTGCTTTTGAAGTTTAGATAAATATCTAATCGACCTTTTATCAAACCTAGATGGCTTTTTAGTGTGATCTAATAGAGTGCAGTCGATATCCACAAAGATAATCTTAATTTTATTCATGTTTATTAATTGCCTTATTTTCTAGTCTATATAGGTACGCTAAACCAAACGCGGTTATAAAAAAGAACAGTAAGAACAAGATAAAGACACCAATACCATATCTAAAGAATCCATAGATATCAAAATCTAAACTAGTGGATCCATCAGAATTTAAATGTGTATAGACATTAATCGTATACATAATTGCATATATCACAATGGGAGCAATGCAATAGAAGCAGTGGAACCACTTCATTTCACTTTTAGGTTCGAATAATAAGAAACCTAACATCGCTAGTACTGGGGTAATAAAGTGATTAAATAATCCAGCGTTATTATATAACTTCCACCAATCAGCACCTAAATGTGGTGATAGATATAAAGCAGTAATTAGAAAGGTAATTGTGATTTGACTTAAAAACACAATCTTTACAATAAATAACCATTGAGGAAGATTGTCTTTTTTATAGATTAATCTATAAAGAGCACAAATTAGACATACTAACCCGATAAACAAATTACTTAACCCTGTATAGGTCATTAAGTATGGGATACTTGCTAGTCTAGGAATATCCACCATAAAACGGAAATCAGTAAATATGGCAATCAACGCGAATAAAGAAAACACGAATGTTAACAGTTCAAATATCGCTACTACTGGGATGCCTTTAATTTTCTTCATATACAAAATAATAACACAATATATATTGACTACATCAAATATTGATGTCTTTTCATATTTATTGTTATAAAATTGATTTCAGGAAGGTGATATAAGAAATGAACAAAAAAAGATTATTAATGTCTTTACCTTTGTTTACACTGACATTAACTAGCTGCGCCCAACAAATTGACTGGAGCACAAATCTTGGAGCTTATCTCTATGAGATGGAATATCATTCAGGTTTTAATATCTTGCAACTAACAGATATTCACTGGAATGTTAACTCCTCAACAGCAAGTTCCAAGCAATATTTAGACAAAGTTTTAGCGGAAGCTGACAAACACGTTACTGGCGGAATCGATCTAGTAGAATTAACAGGCGACCAATTCATGCTCGCTAATACTTATCACGTCAAAACATTCGTAGAATATTTTGAAACCAAAGCAGTGGAGTATGGATTTATGTATGCTATTATTTGGGGTAACCATGATAGACACGGTATGTATAGTCCTAACTGGTTAGCGGATAAATATCGCGAAGCTCCACACTGTATCTATATTGAACCAGAAGATAACTTATATGGCCGTAGTAACTATGTTATCAACTTAAAAGATGGTACAGATGTTAAATGGCAAATTTATAATCTGGATTCTGGAGCATCGTTCTCTGAATCTCCACTTGCCATTGGCAGAAACTATGATTATATCCGTGATGATCAAGTTAATTGGTTTAAAGCGGAAAGAGCGTTACAACCAGCCGCTAATGCGATTGCCTATTACCATATTCCTCAACAGGATAATTTAGAGGCATGGAATACTAGATCAACTAGAACTCACAAATTCTTCAAATTAGAAGGATTTGGTGATGCTGATAAACCAGAATATAAGTCTGATTTTATTAAAGAAGGCAGAGCCCTTAAACTTAAAGGTGCATTTATGGGACACGCCCATAATGTTGACTGGACTGTTGATTATGATGGTGTGGTTATTGGCCTAGGTGTTAAAACTGGTACTGAGTTATATTTTGCTCATATAGATCCAGCAGATACCAAAAAGGAAGTTGTTGAAGGATTAGCCTCTTTATCAACCCCAATTGATCAAAAGTTTGATTTAATTGGAGCGTCCTTAGTTACCATCAAAGATGACACATCGTTTGATTTAGAACATCTATACTTAAATGAAAGGGATGGAGGAGACTTCATCGTTTGGGAGAAGTGGTAATATGAAATTCAAAGACTTTTTCTCAAAAGAGAACTTCCTTCCTTCAACATTTGATAAAAAGCAAAGAATTCAATCTTTAGTAATTTCTATCGCTTTAATTGTGTTCTTTATTTTTACATCATTAACATTCTTTAACATGTTATATTCATTCGCTGACATTTTAGGATCTATCGTCAGTGGTTCACCAGATGTTGCTGGTAAAGACTTTTTAAGATCCTTACCATTATTTGGCTCATTCTTTATGAGTTTATGGACTGTGCTTTTACTTCAATCTTTATTCAAAAGCAAAGACGAAGAAACTAGAATGAGAGCCGTCTTTAAAAAAGGCATAGTGGTCTTATCAATGGCAGGATTCAACATTTTATATGTTGTTATCATGAGATTAGCAGGTTCATACTCCTCCTTAGTGGAAGGAAGCCCATCTTGCTTATATCCATTAGATTCTGTTTTGTATTCCTTGCTATATATAGTTATGGGATTAGGAGCGATTTTATACGCGAAGAGATTTAAAGAAAAAATTCCATACACTGTTCCTGTTAGACCAGTAGCCCCAATGCCAAATAAAGGTATTAGAATTCTTTATAATGTTGGCGTTGTCTTTTGGACATTAATCGCATTATTCGGCCTTACAGGCGGAATTATGACACTTTGCATTTATGACTTTAGACATGAATGGGCGTTCTTCGGAATCGCAGTAGTACTTATCTACTTACTCTCACCAATTCTATTAGGATTCTGGCAGTTCTATTTTCACGAACTCAAAGAGGAAAAGAAAAAGGAATTCTTCTTACCGTTATCTATCGTTTCTACATGTGTCTCGGTCTTATTTGTGGTTCTCTATTTTGTGAGCTTAGCCACCAATAAAGACGCACCTGCAAATGCTGGATTTGGTATGTTCCCAATTACCTTTACTGCGACCGCTAACTACGGAACTTTAGTAGTGGTAATCACCCCATTAGTGGTCTCTCTTATTGCTTTAGTGAGAGCAATTATTGCAAAATTTAAGAAATAATAGTATTGGCTTTAAGCCAATAAATCATTTTATCAATTTTCAGAAAAAAGGCATTCAAGGACTCTCTTTGTGTGCTTTTTTATACTTTTGTCAAACATTTTTTGCTAAAACACTTTTAACTTACGGAGAGTGGTAGTTTTATCGAAAACCATGCAGGAAACCGCTTATTTTTATTAACATTCTCATATTTAGAGAGTGATTTTTTAACTCTCTCTTTTGGGCTCTCATGTTTAGAGCACGTATATGTTTACACGCATATATAATTGTCGCCGGAGAAAACGATGAATAACCTTCTGTTGACTTACATTCTCACAATTGGAATCTGCGGCGTCGCTGGAGGAGGAACAGGTATTGTCCTCAAGCGAACAGTCGGTCCAATTGATGAGCATTATCCACCAGGATTTGATCCAAAAGAGTTCTCCCCGAAATTAGAGTCTATTATGGAAAAATATAATAAGCTCTCGGAAAAAACAATTTCAGGGGTTAGGTCATTCTCAGACTCTGATGTCATCAATATTTGTTTCGAAAAATATCGAACACAAGAATATTGCTGGTCAATCGGGGCCGGTAATGCAAATACGATTGTCACCCAGACAATTCGAAATGCCCAAATTAAAAGAGGAAGCGAATACTTTGAAGAACAATTATCGTATTCTTCGGTAGTCGACCTTGCTAAAAGATCATTACAACACGGTGTTGATGGAGATTTAGAAACATTCGATGGCGGTTGTATTGATCCGGAAACAGCAACTTATCCCGCGACTCCTTCTAAATCGTTTACTAAAGATGAATATAAGAAGTATTTGGGAAAAACCCTTGATGAAATGTTTATCTACATCATTTCTGAAAAGACAGTGCTTGATAGCTCTAGATTGACAAAAGGGGATGTCACAACTATCAAACTCAATCTTAATCCGAACTTATCTACGTTCTATTACAAAACGCAGATGCAAAATATTTCTGGATTAAGTAACCTTCCACCATTTAGCGAAGTGAAATTAGAGTATACGGTTGATAGCAACTTAAATCTAAAACACTTGTTGGTGGATGAAACGTATACAGCAACAAAGGAAGGAATTCCGGTCCCTGCTAAAACCCATAATATTATTAATTATTATTATTACGCGGGAGAACAAATGGATATTCCTTCATATAACGAAAATATCAATTACAGCGCTTTATTAGCGCTAGAGGAGGTTTAACGTCATGAACAAAAAACTTAAAAAACTACTTAAGAGAACAGGAATTGCTGCTACTGGTATTGTCGCGTTTGCTGGCGCCGTCATCGGTGGCTATGTGCTTACTCCAAATAGAAGCAAATTAATTGATGTTTCTGTTCAAGAAAGAGAAAAGACTCTCTTTGAGAGATTCGTTGAAAAATTAACCAAAGATGTTGGTATGAACGAAGAAGAGTCTGGTGAAGAAGAAGTTGAAAGCTTCTTAAGTGCAAAATTTGCAGGACTTACTAGTACTGAGAAGTTCCAAATCACTTATAAGAAAGATAAGGATTCTGTACTTAACACTATCTCTATTGAAGAAGGTGAAATTGACTTCAGAATGTCCGCTTTAGCGATGTCTGCTATCGAATTCAATGTCGATTTAGACGTTAACTATAACGGAAAATACTTACCAATCACTTTAGGACACTTTGGTAACGAAATGTATTTCGGCTTAAAAGACTTAAAGATGAAGATGACAGATTTCAATTTAGAAAATCTCTCTACTAAATATCTCTTAGCCTTTGCAACCTATGCTAATTTAAACTCAACTTCCTTATTCTCTGATTTAGGAACATTAATTAACGAGAAATTAGGTGGAGTCTTTGATAGCTTATTAAATGGTGAAATTGGTGGAAGTGAAGCTTCTGCTAATGAAGCTAAAAACGATCAAAATGAAGAATCAGAAGAAGCTGGATTTGATTTTTCAAGTTTATTATCTAATTCACCAAAAGAATCCAAAAAAGGTGACGACACCGTCTTCTCTTTAGGCGAAACCGAAAAAGTTGGTGGTTTAGTGATTAATCTTGTCGCTGACAGTGATTTATCTCTTAAGAGAGTTGAATTAGAAAATTTAAGCTTTGGCACCGTCACCATTAATGGTGCGATCGATGTCGAAATCAAACCATATGATTCTTTTGTTTCCCCAACCTTAGATGGATATGTTGAAGTATTTAATTATACTTCATTAACCGGAAAATTACTTTCTGTGTTAAAAGAAGGCAACCAAAAATTTGGTTTAGAATTTGCCTTAAATCTTGATAATGTTGTCGAATCTGTGATCACTGATATTGCTAGAGTGGAAGGTTCTATTAATATTGACTTTGATAAATTATTAGATTTAAGCCAATACCATATCTTTAACGAATCACCAAAACCAGATGATTATAAAATGGTTGGTGAACTCAAAGATGTTGGATTCAACTTACAATTAGACTTAATTGGTCAAAATAATGTTGAATACGCTAACTTAGACTTAGTGTTCGCTAATGGTGAAGGCTACTTAAGATTCAATGAACAGGATGATGGCAA
Source organism: Bacilli bacterium (assembly GCA_017447165.1). GTDB lineage: Bacteria > Bacillota_I > Bacilli_A > RFN20 > CAG-826 > UBA2450. The sequence continues at coordinate 166,795 of JAFSOD010000003.1, read as the reverse complement.
CGGTAACTTAGAATCTGTTATGAAATTATATTTTGATACAGAAACTATGAACTGGATCATGTCTAAAGTCCCAGAATTAATTGATAACTTATCTCAAGATAGTGGCACTGACACTATGGAAACCTTATCCAAATTCTTATCTGAAGATTTAGTGGATTCTATTAATAACTTTGATTTCTCCTTTATCTTAGATATGTTAAAAACTCTTAAAAATGATGCTTCTGGATTTGAATTAGGTATTGATTTATCTGCTTTAAATATCGGTGAAAACGCTGAAGTTGTCATTAGAGTAAATAATGATGCTGATTATTTCAAAGATTACTTTGATTTAGAAGCTACTATTACCGCTTTAAATAACAAATCTGAATTAACTGCTGAAGAAGAAGCAGAATTAGAAGCTGCTATCGCATCTTTCCAAGAAGAGATGGCTAAAGTCAACAATAGTGGCCTTGATGTTAAAGTAAGAGGTCTTGCCTTTGGTAACTTCACTTTAGAAGCCGAAATGAACACCACTCCATTTAGTGAACCAGATTTAGGAGAAGCTTCCTTATATCAATCCACTAAATTTATTCCTGATGTTGTGGAACAAGTCACTGAACTTGCTAACACCAAGAAAACCGGATTCAAAATCTATGGTTCTATGTTAGATGATGCAAACTTAGGTATTAGATTTAACGGTCAAGGTTGTTTAGATAACACCGATGAAGTCAAAGAAGGCTTTGGTAATATGACCATTAAACAATACAAATATAGTGGTAACCAAGTTTGGGCAACTCATGATATGTACGTCAATGTTACAAACTTAGCAAGTAACATCTTAGAATATGACGCTGTTGACTCTAATGGAAATACCGTAAAGAAAAAGAACAACCAAAACGAAGCTTTATTTATCTACGGTAATCCAGATGATGCGAATAACTCTGTTAAAGGTAAGATGAAACTTCAAACATTCGCCGATTTAATTGATGTGGTTATGACCTTCATTGATGAAGAAGGAAACAATCCAAAATACACCAAATTCTTAGAACCTATCACCAAACTCTTAGGCATGAATACCTTAGGAAGCATTATTGATAGTAAAGATTACTTATACTTTGCTAGTAACAATATTCTTAAGAAGATTGATATTACTGAAGGCGTTGATGGTACTGAAATCAAGATTGTTGTTAACAAGAATATGCTCGGTATGAATTTACCAGCCGATATCGCGATTTCTATCAACACCAAAGTCAATGGTGAAGGAAAACAAGAATTACATTCATTAGTGATTAAGGACTTAGTCCTTTCTGATAAAGAAAATGCATCTAAACTCAACTTAACCTTTGAATTAGAAGACTACGATAACGGCACTGAGAATAGAATTCATAAAGGTGATACATTTATGTCCTTAGACGGTATTAAGACCTTATTACAATTAGGTATCAATACCACTAAAGTGAACTTCTATCACTTAACTGCTGAAGCTTTAATCAGATTAGGTAGTACCTCCATTATCAAACCAGACTTAAAAGGTATTAACTTCTATGTCTACGTTGATGGTGTGCACGTGAAAGTCTTCGGTACAATTGATGAAATCCCAACCATTATCGCTATTACTGTTGATGACGCCTTAGGTACCAAGAAAACGGGAGCAGAATTCTCCTTTGAAACCTATGACGATGATAATAATGACAACAAAGTTGGTGGTATCTTCAATATTAGAAGATTCTTCAAATCAGATGATTCTGAAACAAAATGGATCTCATTATTTAAATGGGAGACTCATTACTATCACGTAAGAGACTACTATCACTATCGTTGCGATAGCCAAAACTTCTTAGATAACATCGCTCAATACTTAATTACTGGTTTAATTGGTATTAAGCCAAGTATTTATTTAGATGCTCTTAACGAAGAGAATAGTGACTCTAGCGAATATAAAGAACCAGGTAACTTCACCAACACCTTTACCAGCACTGGATTCCAATCCTATAAACAAAACGGTAATGATGTCATTAAGGTTGGTTTAAACCTCAATGAATTAACTGGTATCAACGCTTTAAAAGAAGTGGAAGCCACAATTACTTCTCAACACATCGACTACCAAGGTAGTTCCGAAGGTATGGATGTTATCGGTAGCTTACACGCGACAATGAGAATTAATTTTGCGACTATCTTCAACATCAACATCACCTTAGATGCTGCTGTTAAGGAAGCTGTAGTCCCACAAGCTCAAGCGTTAACTAGATGGAATGCTAAAGCAAGTGAAGGATTCGCGGATATTACAACTCACGCAATCGCAAACGCTTACTACAACAATCCAAATAACCCAGCTACTTACACAACAAGAACTGAGTACTACAAGTAATTTCTAAAAATAACCCTAATATCTATGTTAAGGATGTGATAACATATCTAAGGATATTAGGGTTTTATTATGATGTCGTTTATGAAAAAATACGGATACTTCATTGCCTCAGCCTCATTGCTCTTAGTGTTTATCATTTTCACGATTTTAGTGAAGACTGTGGATGTTCATTATTATTATAACAACACTTATGTTGGTTTTTATTCCATGAACTCTAAGTTCGGTGAATTAGTAACTAACTTCGGTAAATATGAGCCTATGGGTAAGATGAGTGATATTATTCTTTATTTATCCTTTGGGTACATTCTTATCTTGTTTATCTTTGCGATTATTGAACTTATTAAGAAAAAGTCATTTAAAAAGCTTAATATGAACTATTATGTCGCTTTAGGCGGATACGTTCTTGTTGCTGCCTTATATGTCATCTTTGAAATTGTGAAAGTGAACTATTCTCCAGATTCTTTAGCGGATAAACTCAAACCAAGTTATCCATCTAGTCATGTCTTTATCGGCTGTATGTTCTATTTAATTAATACATTCACCGCGATGAAACTCTTAAAGCCAGAGAAAGAGTGGATCAAACCGTTAGTGTTTATCGCTACTGGAGTTATCTGTGTTTTATTAGTCTTTACTAGAACAATGTCTGCTAAACACTGGTTAAGCGATATAATCGCCTCTATAATCTTAGTTTCTTGTGTTTATACGTTATTTATCGGAGTCAGTCACAAACTCGCTCCAGAAGCGCCAAAAATAAAGGAAAGCGAAGAATAACAAAAAACCATTCATCAAGCGGTGAATGGTTTTTGTTTTAAACCTGTTTAATTATTTCTTTTCTTCGAGAATTTCTGCTCTACGAACTTTGGCTAATTTAGCGAGTTCCATTAAAGCTTTTCTGGCTCTACCGGCAGCGGCTTTATTTCCCTTTTCGACGAATTTTGCGTTTTCTTCCATAAAAGCTTCGTATGCGGCTTTGATTTGTTCAACTGTTGACATATTTCTTATGTAGACCGTCATCTTTATATAGATGCAGTCAATCCTTTCTTATTACTATTTTAGCAAATATGATTATTTTGAAAAACTATTTTTTATTTTGATTAACTTACTACTTCTTTAATGCGCATATAAATGTTATCTTTCTAGAAGGAGGAAATTGCTATGAACGCTAAATCTAATAAGGCGAAGCAAAGAAAAGCAAAGAACAAAGAAGTAATTGTGTTAAATAATGCACAAAGAGATCTTTTCATCGAAACGCTTAACAATCCTCCGAAGCCAAATGAGGAGTTAAAGTCTTTGTTTCACTAAAAAAGAACGGTTAAACCGTTCTTTTTGATTAAGCCAAGCTTATTTTCTATTTAAGTAGTGGACACTGATTGGTTTAATTTCTTGTTCCACTCTAGTAAGGAATTCTTCGCTTCTTTCTCCACCCGATTCAAATAATATTTGAAAGACGATTTCAACACAATTTTTGCCGTCAACTTCACTAATGTTTGAACTCATTGAATGTAAGGAAGCATCGAATTCATGACAAATACTATGAAGTTTTCCTAATACCGCTTCTCCAGCAGGAACAACAACAACCATGGTTGGATTATTTTTAGAGATTTTAACTTCAACTTTTCGAAATAGTGTTAACACTAAGAAGATGAGTAATGTGCCTGCAGTTGCAAGAATGAAATTGAATGAACCACAAGCAATACCGATGGCCATTGATACCCAGATAGTACCAGCAGTAGTTAATCCTTTAATTCCGCTACTACGATGCATAATTGCACCTGCGCCTAAGAAACCAACACCGGTAATCACTTGAGCAGCTAATCTAGCGACATCTCTACTATAGTCTGTAATTGGGAATCCATATATAGAGATAATCATGACGATCGTGGATCCGATACCAACTAGCAAGTGGGTTCTAAGCCCAGCGCTTCTGCCTTTTCTTTCTCTTTCAATACCAACGATACCGACAAGGAGAACACAGAGTACTAAAGCGGCTAAACTTAATAATAAATTACCAAGTGGCCAGCCACCAGGTTGCCACTTTATAGCTTCTTCAACTAACTTTTGATCAAAAGTAATATATTTCATATGACTACCTCAATTAATTATTGTACTACAAATACTGAATTATTTCATCAAATATAGAAATAATCAAATTATTTCTTTTCTTCAAATTCAACGTCTATGACGTCTTCTTTTTTGCTTTCCTTTTCTTTTTCTTTTGCGTCAAGGTTATCAACAACGCCTTTAGCGGTTCTGCCAATTTGTTTGCCAGCTTCCGCAAAGCCGTGTCCTACCTCAGTCCAAGCTTCTCCAGTTTTGGTTTTTTTGCCTTCTCCATTAGAGTTATCTTCATTACCAAAGGCTACCTTCATAGTGGTGCCCATTGCCTTACCGAAATTCTTGAATGCATTACCGATATCTTTACCGGTTTCTTTAAAATTATCTTTATTACTTGCCATAGTTATTACCTACTCAAACATTATAATGCGCTAAAAAATATTAGAAATAAATAGAATATTTTTTCTTTTATGCTCATAATTAGAGCATGCGAGAATTAACAAGAGAACAAAAAGCTGAATTAGAAGACATTTATCAACGCTTCTTACACGATGAAAAAGTCATGAGAATGGAAGAAATTCAAATGCATCGTGGATCAAGCTGTTATATTCATTCTTTTAGAGTGGCTAAACTCTGCATTTTAAAAGCCGCTAGATATAAAAGATACAATATGCAAAATCTTAAAGATGTCTTAGTGGCCGCGATATTACATGATTATTATCTCTATGATTGGAGAGAACACCATGAACTTAAAAAGAAGCACGGCAGAAGACATCCTTTGGTAGCGTGTGAGAATGCGGTGAGGGATTTTAATATTCCTAAAGAAGTGCAGGATATCATTAAAAGTCATATGTGGCCATTAACTCCACACTTATATCCAAAAACCAAAGAAGCTAAATTGGTGAACAGAATGGATAACCACATTGCGACTAGAGAGGCTTTAACCTTTAGAGCGTTTAAAAAGAAAAGACACGAGAAATATTTAAAGATGATTTCTCACTTATTTGATAAATAATATGGACTATAAATTCTATGGTAGTGACTCTAAAAGTGTTGCTCCAATTAATCCAAAATATAAAGCTATAAAAGACCAAAGACATCTATATGACTTGCTAAGTCAAATCTGGTGTGAATATACTTGTACCCCAAGACTTAGAAACGAGTGGTCTACTTCTAATAAGACATGTGGAGCGTGCACAATTACATGCCTACTCGTCCAGGACATCTTTGGAGGAGAAATATATGGAGTATATGTTGATGGAAACGTCCATTGTTTCTCTAAAGTTGGTGATGTTATATTTGACTTAACTAGCGAACAATTTGGGGATATGAAATTAAATTATTCTTTGGATTATCCACAAGAAAGGGATGCCTTATTATCTGTGACCCATAAAAAAGAAAGATACTTATATCTTGTGAACAAGTTAGATGAGTTGTTAAATATATAAGCGAAAGAAGAAATAGATATGAAAAAGGTTTTGTATTTAGTATTAGAAAATTCCCCAAAAGCGATTGAAACTTTAGAGGAGCTTAAAAAAGAAGGATTTAACGCGACAGTAGTGTCTACTGAATCTCTTAGACACGCTTTAGATGAATCGCCAGAAGATCATCATTTCTTTGGCTTAAGACATCTAGAGCAAGAAGTGACAACCTCTTCTTTATGTTTATTCATCGTAGATGAAGAAAAACTACCTGTTATTATTAAGGTGATAAAAGAGTTCACAAACAACTTTAAAGACATTAAGGGATTTATGTATTCCCAAGGTGTTGATAATTACGAAGGGTCGATTTAATTAGAATATGGACTTTCACATTTTCCTATATATCGGAATTCTTTTGATTGCGGCATTACTCTCCACGAGATTAATGAAACTTTTAAAACTCCCTAATGTTACTGGTTATATAATTACCGGCATTATTATGGGTCCATTTATCTTTGGTTTGTTCTTTAATAACTTTTCTTATGACGGAATTAAAGAATCTGTTATTTACGGCTTTGTTGATAAAATCAAATGGGTATCCACAATTGCATTAGGTTTTATTGCTTTTTCTATTGGTTCTTCTTTTAAAGCTTCAGCATTAAAAGCAGTTGGTAAGAAAGTATTAGTGATTACAGTATTAGAAGCTTTATTAGCGTCTGTTTTTGTAATTGTCACTTTAATGATTGCTCACTTTATCGTTCCAGATAAAATAAGTTTGCAGTTAGTGCTTGTTCTTGGTGCGATTGCTAGTGCGACCGCTCCAGCCGCGACTTTAATGGTTATTAAGCAATATAACGCTAAAGGACCACTTGTGAATACTTTACTTCCAGTAGTGGCTCTTGATGACGCAGTAGCTTTAATTTTATTTGCTATTTTATTCCAAATTGCGTCTGCTTTATCTATTGGTGGTAGCTTTGATATTTATAAAATGATCTTTAAACCAATTATTGAGATTTTAATCTCACTTGGTATTGGCGCAGCGTTTGGCTTTATTATTTCCATGCTTAATAAAATTTTCAAATCGCGCAATAACAGAGTGATTTTAGCGATATTTGCTATCTTCTCTTGCTGTGGATTATATTTCCTCTTTAGAGCGGATTATATGGGTGGATTTGAATTATCTTCCTTATTAATGTGTATGATGGCTGGTGCTTTATATACGAATTTATTTAAGAATAGTGGACCAACTTTAGATGTTTTAGATAGATTCACTCCACCAATTTACTTATTATTCTTTGTGATTTCCGGTGCTTCACTTGACCTCACCATTTTCTTTAGTGGTACAGGTTTGTTAGTGGTGATTATCGCAGCAATATATATTGTCTTTAGAGTGGTTGGCAAATATTGTGGTGCTCGAATTGGCGCGAAAGTCTCTAATGCCGAAGAAAGTGTCCAAAAATATTTAGGTTTTGCTTTAGTCCCTCAAGCTGGTGTAGCAATTGGACTAGCTTCTACCGCTAGTAATTTATTTAAAGACGAGACTGGCGCTTTAATTATGGCGATTATTCTAACTTCAACATTGGTATATGAATTAATTGGTCCAGCTTGTGCAAAATTTGCCTTTAAAAAAGCTGGCGAAATTGATAAATAAAAAACTTGCCTATAGGCAAGATTTTTTTAATCGTCAAATACCGTTTCGAAGTAGGTTCGATTATCGTTTAGATTTATTAATATTTTACTGGCAGCAATGATAGCTTTCGCCCCGCTTGATCCACGGCATTTTAACACTGTCTTTTTTACGCCAAGCATGATAGCCGCCCCACTTGATTCAAAGTCATATAAACTCATAAGGTGACCCGCTAAAGCTTTCGCCTCATCAACCTTACCAGAAGTGTAGCCATATTTAACCATTTCTTTAATTAAGTTTGACGCTACTCCCTGAGTAACTTTTAAAACTTGATTTCCAGCAAAGCCATCACAAACTAGTACGTCACATAAATGGTCAAGAGCCTTACTACCTTCAATATTACCAACAAAGTTGATACCTTCTTCTTGTTCTAAAAGTGGATAAGTTTCTTTAACTAGCTTATTTCCTTTAGTAGGTTCAGAGCCTACAGATAATAGCCCAACTTTAGGAGACTCTATTTTATAGAGTTTTCTCATAAAATCACTTCCTAAATGAGCAAATTCTACAAGTTGATGTGGACCAACGTCGATTGAGGCACCAGTATCTACGACACAGGTACAGGCTCCTTTATCTATAGTGGGGAGAATGGCTGCTAAAGCCGGTCTAGTTTTTTTATCATCTAATAAGTATTTAATTGAACCCACCATTAAAGCACCAGTAGAGCCACTAGAAATAACTCCTAATGTATCCTCATTTTCACTAGCCTCTTTTAAGGCTAAAAAGATGGAGACTTTGTCTTTTTTATAGAAAGCCTCAACTGGGTTATCCATATTGGTCACTGTTTCGTAGGCTTCGACGACCTTAATTCTATCTTTTGGAAATTGATATTCTTCTATTAGTTTAGGATCACCAACAATCACAAAACCAATTTCAAAGTTTGAGTCTAATACTTCTTTAACCCCATCTAATATGGTTTTTGGACCTTGATCACTTCCTAATGTATCAATAACGATATATTTCATTTTTTGTTCCTTCAAGCATATATTATATCTTTAATTTACTGATACAATCGCAATATTTTGTTATTAATATCACTCACCAACAAAGTTGGTGAAGCGATATAACTTGCATATTAATTATAATAGATTATAATAGTCAAGGTCGAAAGAAGATTATTAACGATATTATATTATGAATACACAGTCAGAAATTAATGGTTCAACATTTGTTGAATTACTACGACTTGGATATAAAAACTTAGTTGCTCATTTACAAATCATTAACGATTTAAATGTTTTTCCTGTCCCTGATGGCGATACTGGCACTAATATGAAGCTTACTTATTCTAACGGACTTAAAACCATTAGTGATGATGACGCTCCCGTTGGAAAAATCGCTGATGAATTTGCTAGGGGAATGCTATTTGGTGCTAGAGGCAATTCTGGTGTCTTATTAAGCCAATATTTTAGAGGCTTTGCTGATGCCATTATGAATGTAGAAGAAATCTCTGTTCATGATTTTGCTTTTGCCATGGTTGGCGCCTATAAAAACGCTTATAACGCTTGTGCTGATGTTGCTGAAGGCACCATCCTTACTGTTGCTAGAGAATCTATTGAAGCTGCTAAATATTGCTTAACTGGACAAGAGAATTATTTAGACTTCTTTACTAAAGTAGTGTTAGAGATGAGAAAGTCTTTAGATAACACTCCAAACTTACTCCCTGTTTTAAAAGAAAATGGAGTAGTGGATTCTGGAGGAAAAGGATTATTAACCATCTTTGAAGGATTTCTATCATTCTTCACTGGTAAAGAATTAGAAGATGTTGATGATCACGAAATTGAAGAATCCAATCCAATGGATAAGATTGATTATTCCGCTTTTAATGAAAACAGCGAACTTGAATATGGGTACTGCACTGAGTTCTTACTTCAATTATTAAATTCCAAAATCAAAGTTGAAGAATTTGATATCAATGAGTTTATTAGTTGGATGCAAGCGCACGGAGAATCCCTAGTTTGCTTCCAAACTGGCACAATTGTCAAAGTTCATATTCACACCAAAACTCCTTATGTGGTGATTGAATACGCCCAAAGATTTGGTGAATTTGTCGCCTTTAAAATGGAGAATATGGCTCTTCAACACAATAACATTATTAAAGAAGAAAATAAGAAACGTGGTGAAAGAAAGAGAATCGCTATTATCACTGTGGCGCAAGGCGACGGTATCATCGAATCCTTTAAGGAATTAAGAACTGATTTAGTCTTAAATGGTGGCACCACCATGAATACAAGTGTCAGTGAACTTATCGATGCTTTTAACTATGTTAACGCTGATGATATTTTCCTACTTCCTAATGAAGCAAATATGATTAAAACTGCTCATCAAGCGGCAGATTTATATAAGGATAGTCACGTTCACGTTATTGAAACCAAGAACATTCAAGAAGGTTTCGCGGCTTTAAATAATTTCTTTGATGAAGATTTATCTCCAAAAGAAGTTGAAGATTGTTTGCTTGAAGGTGTTACTGGAATGATTCCTCTTACCATTTTTAGAAGCGGCAAAGAAGCCAATATTGAAGGTGAAGTTGCTCCTAAAGGAAGCTATGTTGAAGCGATTGGACATAAACTAATTGGTTATCAAGACGATATTATCGAAGCGACTTTAGAAACCTTCTCCAAAATTGAAGATATTGAAGAAAAAAGCTTTGCTTTTGTGTTCTTTGGTCAAGCTTTAAGTGAAGATGTTGCTAATGAGATTATGGAAGTCTTAAATAGAGACTATCCTCAAGTAGAGATTGGTTTAATCCCTGGTAAACAAGATATTTACGATTTATTAATAGGAATTTATTAATGTTAGATAGACTTAAAAAATTAATTAAAGGGAATATGCCTGATGCTGACGTGGAACACGCTACAGAAGCTACAAAGCTAGCGGATTTAGGCATTGATTCTATTGGAATGATGATGCTTTCTATGTCCATGGAAGAAGAATTTGGTGTGGAATTTACTGACGCTATTCCTTTTGAGACTGTGAAAGATGTCTTAGATTATTTAAACGAACACGCTAAAAAATAAGGAAGGAAATAAATATGTACAAGTTATTTTTTGACACTGATTGCGACATTACACCAGAAATTGCTAGACGCTATGATGCTGGCTTAATTTCTATGCCTTACGTTGTAGAAGAGGAAGTTTATCCTTTTAAAGACAGCGATACATTTGATTACAAAGCATTTTACAAAATGCTTAGAGGTGGAGTTTTACCAACCACCTGTGCATTAAGCAAGGCTCAATATATTGAATACTTTGAACCAACTTTAAAAGAAGGAAAAGATATTCTTTATGTGCACTTCTCTAGAGTGATGACTGTCTCTATAGATGTTTGTGAAGAGGCCATTAAAGAATTATTAGCTAAATACCCAAAAAGAAGAATTGAATTAGTAGACACTAAAGGTATTACTGTTGGTGGTTATGCTGGTTCTATTCAAGTTGCTGAACTTTATAAAGCAGGCAAGTCCATTGATGAAATCTTGGAATGGGCTAAAACCGGCATTGATCAAACAGCTTTCTATTTCTTTGCTGATAACATTAAGTTCTTCAAAAAGAGCGGACGTGTTACAGGTTTTAAAGCTTTTATGGGCGGAATGATGGGTGTTAAACCAATCATCTATATTGGTGAAGATGGTAAGATGACCTCTATTGGAAGTGCGATGTCTCGTAAGAAGGCTGTTGATAAAGTTCTTGAATACGTTGATGAATTACAAGTTGATATCAAAAACTATCCGTGTGTTATCGCTCATAGCGATGCTGACTATTTAGTGGATGATGTCAAAGCTAAACTCCATGAAAAATACGGAGAAGACCTTAAGATTGAAGTTATCTACGTTAATCCAACCGCTGGTAGCCACTGCGGACCTGACGCTCTTGGATTAGCCTTCCACGCTAAAAAAAGAACTGCTGATTCACTTAATAGCAAATAATAATACCTTATTAACTTTTTTCTTTATTATTCTTTCCCAAATTCTCTTATAATCTTTTGGGTGCAGTTTATAATCATCTAATATTTCTTTTAGAAACTTCTTCTCGTCTATCGATAAATCGTCTCTAACATATGACAATTGCTTAAAATTTGCTGGATCAGTAATTTCAAGATTATTATGATGGCCTCTACTTTTGCTATGTGTTATTCAAAAATTATAAAAATAATTACCATCTTCTGATTCAGCAAAAACAATCGCTGGGTGCTTTCGTTTTTTTGTTGAATCGGATGTGCCGTTTGATAAAACGCATATATAACCTCCTCATATATACAAAGGCTGGTTTTTTCAAAAACTTGTGAAAAAAAAAGTTATTGTGCGCAGTTAAAAAATAGCATTATGCTATGCATAAAAAAATCTCACAAACTCGTGAGACTTTTTAGAAATCTGAATCAATCATGTGAGCGACTTTATAAGCAGCGATATCGTTAAGTAAGGAACTTACAAATCCAACAAGCAACATGATTGGAATGTTGATTAAGAATGAGATACCTGCTTGTGCAGGAGTTGTATAAATCTTCAACACGAAGTAATTGAATAACGTAAGTGTTGGGGTAATAACAATATAATAGATGAAGGTAATAATGAGTGTAGATAATAATCTATATGGCATATTACCTGTATAAGTATCATTTCTAACACCGAATAAAGCGGTGAACCATCTACCAATCTTAGTTAGCGGCACGAAGTTACCGAGTAACATCGCGATTGTGAAGCCCACTAAGAAGTTCCATAAGATATTTAGCCAGGAGATATCCGCAAAATTGATAATTAAAGCCCCGTTTTCAAATGTGCTGGCGCCAGTGATTGCGGCTGCTAAACATAAGAAGAAGCAGACAGGGATATTACAGATAAGGGTATAGACAAATGTTGCAAGTTTAATTCTCATAAGCAACAAGATTATAGAAATAACCTTCTTAATAATCAATAAAATTCTTTATTTATTATTTCTTTTCCGTTAAGATTTAATCGTTATGAAGAGTATAGAAACATATTTATTCGATTTTGACGGAACTCTTGTCGACTCCCACGATTCTTTGGTGGAAGTGTTTCATGGCGCCTACGCTTCAGTTGGAGTGGATGTCCCAGAAGGATATGTTTTACGCTTGATGAGAATCCCTCTAATTCAAGGTTATGAAGAATTAGGCGCTCCAATGACTGATGAAGCAATGAAAGTCTTTGAGAAGAATATCCGTGCTTTGCTAGATGCTGAGTTTGTTCTTAAATTAACCAAGAGCTACGAAGATGTTTTACCAGCTTTAATTAAGTTAAAAAACAAAGGGAAACAATTAGGCATTGTTACAAGTAACAATGTTAAGCATGTTAAAGACGTATTAAGATTTTTAAATATCGACGAAAAAATGTTCGATGTCATTATTGGTAATGACGATACAGAAAAACATAAACCAAATCCAGAACCGATCTATAAAGCGATGGAACTTTTATCTTTAACTGATAAGAGCAAGATTTGCTACGTTGGTGATGCTCTTGATGATAAAAAAGCCGCGCTTAACGCTGGAGTGACCGCAGTCTTGCTTGATAGAGCGGATCAATATCTTGATGAGGATGGAATTGTTATTACCTCACTTTCAGAACTATAAAATGGATTCTTTTGAATTAGATAGGCTATTAGAAAGAGCCACAGTTGGAGATATAAATGCGATCAATAATTTGATCGATTTTTATATTGAACAAAAAGATTTCTATCACGCTAAGTTAGAAATTGAGAGACTTAAATATATCAATCAACCAGAGTCTTATCGTCGACTTGGCTATATTTACTCTTGTGGGTTAATAGATAAACCTGATTTTGATACTGCTAAACTCTATTATAAAAAAGGGTTTGAACTTGGAGATGAAGCTTGTGGATATAATCTCGCTTTATTAGATATTAAAGAAGGTCGATATTCTGAATCAATTCCCTATTTAACTTATGGAGTCAGTGTCAATCATATTCCTTCTATTAAGTTACTCGCTAAACTTTATATTGAAGGGAAAGTGGTCTCTAAAGATTTAGAGATTGCTCTTTCCTTGCTTAAAAAGGCATTAGATCTTGGAGAAGTTGAAGTCTATGCTTCTTTAGGTAAAGTTTGCTATCAACTCCATAATTATGATGAAGCATTTAATTACTTCTCCCAGGGTTTCAAACACAAGGATCCAGATTGCATTTTCTATTTGGGGCTTTGTTACGCTAGTGGATTGGGTGTAAAACAAGATCTTGCCCGAGCCCGCTACTATTATGAAATTGGAGCGAATATTAATGAACCGCGTTGCTTATATAATCTCTCTTTATATTATAAAGATGGCATTGGTGTGGAGAAAAGTGAGGCTCTAGCCTCCTCTTTATATCAAAAAGCAATCGAAAATGGTTTTAAAAAATAGTCGAATTATGTAATAATTGAAGAATAGAAGATATGGGAAATCGAAAATTAAGAGAAATTAAGGAAGTAAATGGGTGGAAAGTTAACCATCCACATAGTGCAGCGAATACCTTTTACGCGATTTTCACTATTATTTTTGCTGCCTTTCCTCTTTGTATTTTATTTATTCCTCTATATTCTGGTGTTACCCCACCAGATTTCCGTACTGGACTAAATGGTTTAGATATCTTTAGATATACTATCGATAAACTCACTGAGTTATTTAGCCAACTTTTCACAGGCACTCCTAGTATTATTGCTAGTAACCCATATATTGATATGATGTCTACCGGCTTATTTGATCCTGTTGAAAACCCAGCAATGTCCCAAGCAATACCATATACATTTATGGCTATGGGTATCATCATTGGCATTATCATGATTTTATCTGTGGTTTTAATTATCTTATCAATCGTTCATTTAGCCAAAGGCTATCTAAAGTCGTCTGCGGCAGTGAAACGTATTGCGATTACTGACTTTGTCTTCACATTATTAATCTTCCTTGGATTTATCTTTATTTTCTTTACAGTCAGAGCATTAACTACTCCACCTATTGATTTATTCATTTGGCTATCAACCATTCCTTTAGGAGTTAGCTTATTCTTTGCTATCTTCTTTGCGTCTTTCTATGGAAGCCACTTTAGAGATGCAATTTTAGAAAAAGATTTAAAACTCCAAGACGAAGAAATCGCTACTGAACATATTTCTAAAGTTCACGAAATTAACAAAGTTAAATATACTGAAAGCACAACCTTACCACCAAATCTAGAATCTATTGGTGGGCATGCATTTGCAGAAAATCAAAATTTAATCGTTGCTAATATTCCTTTAAATATTACCAAGCTTGGTGCTGGAGCATTCGCTAACTGCTTGAATTTACAAGTAGTCTCTATTCCAAACTCTGTGAAAGAAATTGGTTTTAACTGTTTCTTCAACTGTGTGGAACTTGAAAGAATCAACTATGGTGGTACTAAAGCTGAATGGAGAAAAATTAAAAGAGGTTCTAATTGGCTTGCTAAAGCAAAGACCACTGAAGTTGTTTGCTTAGATGGAACAATCATTGTGAACCCATATCACTAAGATGAACGAATTCATTATTGATAAAAATCAATACATAATTGCCAAAGATCAAAATAATAACGATGTCGATAACAAAAAAGTTCAAGACATCGTTTTTCAAATTATCTTAGAAATTGATCGAATTTGCCGCAAGCACAAGATTGATTACGCTCTTTCTTTTGGTAGTGCCTTAGGCCTATATAAGTATGGTGATTTCATTCCTTGGGACGATGACGCTGATGTTGTTATTGATTACTTTGATTATCCAAGATTTGTCGAAGCCTTAAGAAGCGATTTGAAGGATAAATTTACATTCGATTGTGTTTTAACAAATCCCCGCTATAATCCGCTTATTCCTGCCTTAAAAATTAGAGATAAAGGAACTTACGTAAAAGAGGCTAATAGATTTACTCTACCAGACCACACTAAAGATAGGGGTCTATTTGTGGATGTTTGCTTATTTATGGGTGTACCAGGAAATAGAAAAGAGCACATGAAACTCATTAAATATAGTAAGCATAGAATCATTAAATATGTGGTGGGTGATGCCTTTCTTCATCTAAAGATGAATAGAACCAGAAACAAACTCTTAGAATTTGAGAAGAGAGTTGCTGAAAAATATAAAGATAGTGATTATGTCTCTCAAACGGTAATTATTCCTTTCCAAGATCATCCTTATAAAATGGTTCACGAACTCGCTTTCCCTCGTTCCGTTATTTATCCTTTTAAAGAATATAACTTTAGAGGCCACAAGATATTCTCATTTAATAATATAGAAGAGTTCTCTAGACTTCGTTATGGAGATGGAGCACTTAAGAAATATGATGAGAAGACTGGTCAATATGCAGAAAGCTATCCTCATAAAAAGAAGAAAAGCGGCCATTTAAAGAAAATTATCTTCCTTAGCGAATAAAAGTGTTTGCTTTTTAAATATTACTTATGTATATTTATTCTTGCGTTTAGTAATAGACGCATTACTCTGAATAAGAGTGCCCAGATAGGCACTCTTTGTTTTTAAAGGAGATATATGGACGTTAAATCACTTGAAAGCAAACTTAAAGAGAAGATTAACCTTTTAGGTTATGATTTTGTTTCTCTTTCTAGCAAGAAGGACAAAGGTGACTTATTTTTATCTATTGTTGTCGATAAAGTTGAGCCGATCGATATGAACATGATTGTTAGTCTAAGTGAAGAATTATCTAAGTATTTAGATGAGATTGATAACTCTAATGAACCATATATCTTAGATATTTCTTCTTTAGGGGCAGAAAAGCCTCTAAAGATAGAATCCCTTAAGGATTATGTAAATAGATACGTGCACGTTCACGTTATTAATCCAATTAAAGGAGAAAATATCTTTGAAGGCGACTTAGTGGAAGTGAAAGACAATGAAATTACGGTCGCAGTAAGAAATAAAACCAGAGTAAATAACATTGTTATATTACTTAGTAATATATATAAAATTCGTTTAGCAATTAAATTTTAAGGAGTAATTATTTATGGCTATTAACGTGAATGAAATCAATGCTGCCTTAGAGGCCATTGAGGTCAACAAAGGAATTTCTAGAGATGTCGTTCTAGCAGCTTTAAAAGAATCCATGATGAAAGCTTTTAGAAAATCTCTAGGAGCAGATGATGCTCTTGTCGGAGTGGATATTGATCTTGATAAAGGCGTTTTTGAAATGTATCAAATCAAAAATGTTGTCGAAGATGTTCAAGACGATTTACTCGAAATCTCCGTCGAAGACGCTAATGAAGATAAGGCGAAGAAATATAATGTCGGTGATGAATACCGTATCTACGTCCCTATTGAAGAATTAAGAAAGGCAATGGTTATTACCATTAAGTCTTTATTAAAACAAAAATTCGCAGAAGCGGAAAAAGAAGTCTTACACGAACAATTTAAAGATAAGATTAACACTTTAATTACTGGTCGTGTGGAACAATATGATGAAAGAGGCGCTACTGTTAACATTGGTAAAGCCAGCGTCTATCTCACTAGAAAAGAAATGATTAAAGATGAGAAGTTTGCAGTTGGCGATACCATCAAATTATTTGTTAATGATGTCGCTACTGGCCCACGTGGTGCCCATATTGTTGTTTCTCGTGCTTCTGAAGGCTTCTTAAAAGCCATTATGACCGAAGAAATTCACGATATATATGATGGCACAATTGAAATTGTGGCAATCGCTAGAGAAGCAGGTGAAAGAAGTAAAGTCGCTGTCACCTCTAAAGATATCAATGTTGATCCAGCTGGAGCATGTATTGGTCCAAATGGAACTAGAATTCAAAAAGTCGTTTCCCAATTAGGAAATGGTGCTTCTAAAGAGAAGATTGATATCATTACTTATAAAGACAACGCTGGCTTATACATCATGGAATCTTTAAAACCAGCACAAGTTGTCGGTGTCCAAGTTGACCAAGAAAAGAAATCCGCATTAGTTGTTGTTAAGGATGATTCTTTATCCTTAGCTATCGGTAGAAAAGGCGTAAACGCCCGTTTAGCGGTCAAATTAACTGGATATCACATCGATATTAAGGTTGAGACTGAAGCTCTTGAACAAGGCTTAGAATATCAATCATTTGAAGAATTATCTGCTCAAGATATGGAAGAACACGCCAAGAAAGTCGCAGAAGCACAAAAACAATCCCTTGTTTATCAAGGTGAATATAGTGGTGCCCTCCCAGGACTTCCAGAAGGCTATGTGGCTCCTCAAGAGAGAAAATACGAAACCGAATCTAATGACTTTGACGAAGCTTTAGAAGAAGTCGCTGAAAGCGAAGAAATTAAAACCGCTCCAGCTGTTGAAGAAGTTAAAGAAGAAGTTAAACCAGTCGAAGAAGCTCCTGTTAAAGAAGAAGTTACAACCTCTGTTAAGACTACAACTACATTAGAAGACTTAGAAAAATCCTTAGAAGATTCTTCTAAGAGTGCTAAGAAATCCTCTTCTAATAAACGTAAGAAAAAAGTTGAAGAAGAAAAAGAGGAAGAAAAGGTTGTTAAACATGCGGATACTCCACGTATGTCTATCTACACCGAAGAAGAGCTCAAAGAAATGGAAGCCGAAGAAGAAGAGGCTGAGGAAGAAGTCGAAGAAGAAGATATTGATTATGATGAATATGATCAATATTACGACGAAGACTAATTATTTAATTAGATGAATAAAAATGCACCGATTTATCGTACTTGTATCGCCACGCGTAAATTATATTTAAAAAGTGATTTATATCGCGTCGTGAAATATAACGGCTTAGTTTATTTTGATAAAGCTCAAAATATGCCTGGAAGAGGTGCTTATATATCCAAAGATTTAAAAGCAATTACTTTAGCACATGATAAACATCTATTATCCAAGGCTCTTAGATGTGAAGTTAAAGATGATATCTTTGCGGAGTTAGTTGCTGCATTAAGTAAAGAAAAGAGGTAGTGAGTATGGGAAAAAATAACAAAGCAAGATTTGAAAGAGAGACAAACGTTTCCACTAAAATCAGTGCCGACAAAGTCAAAACCAAAGTCAATGGTGGTGTCTTTGTTTATACCGGCGCTATCTCAGTTAATGAATTATCGAATTCATTAAATGTTCCTGCAAGTGAGATTATTAAGTTCTTATTTATGCAGAAGAAAATGGTGACCATCAATACAGTCTTAGACGATGAATTAATCGGTTTAGTCTGTTTACAATTTGGCTACGATTTCCAAAAGAAGCACATCGTTGCTGCTGAAAACTTTGAAGAAGTAGAAATTAACGATGATCCTTCTAAACTTAAAGGTCGTCCACCAGTGGTTACTATTATGGGCCACGTAGACCACGGCAAGACCACATTAATCGATGCGATTAGAAACTCTAATCTTGTCGCTGGTGAAGTGGGTGGAATCTCACAAGAGATTGGTGCTTATCAAAAAGAAATTAATGGACACAAAATTACCTTTATTGACACTCCAGGCCATGAAGCCTTTACTGCGATGAGAAGTAGAGGCGCTTCTGTTACTGATATTGTTGTTTTAGTTGTTGCTGCAGATGACGGGGTTATGCCTCAAACTGTAGAAGCGATTGATCACGCTAAAAGTGCAGGTGTTCCTATTATTGTTGCGATCAACAAAATGGATAAACCAGGGGCTGATCCAGAGCGTGTTAAGAACGAATTAATGCAACATGAAATCGTGGCTGAAGAATATGGTGGAGACGTCATCTGTGTGGAAATTTCCGCAAAGAAGAAGGTTAATATTGATGGACTCTTAGAGACTATTATTTTAGTCAGTGAAATGAAAGAACTTAAGGCCAATCCTGATCGATACGCTTTAGGTACTGTTTTAGAGGCTAAACTCGACAGAAACGAAGGTCCAAAGGCTACCTTATTAATTCAAAATGGAACCTTAAAAGAAGGTGACTATTTAGTTGTTGGTACCTCTTACGGCAAGGCTCGTAGAATGACTAACGAATTTAAGAAAGTTTTAAATGTTGCTACCCCATCTACTCCTGTATCCGTTATTGGCTTAGCTGAAGTTCCTGAAGCAGGCGACAGATTCATGGCCTTTGCTGAAGAAAGCGAAGCCCGTGCGATTGCTTTAAAACGTAAACAACTCAAAGAAGCCAAAGAAAAGAATAAGACATCTGCTGCTAGCTTAGATGACTTATATAAACTCGCTAATAGTGGTGATGTCCAAACTATTAACATCATCATTAAAGCGGATTCTACTGGTTCAGCTGAAGCTGTTAAAACCTCTTTAGAAAAGCTCAATAGCGATAAGATTAATATTAATGTTATTAGAGCAACTAGTGGTGCTATCACTGAAAGTGATGTCTTATTAGCTAGTGCTTCTAAAGCGATTGTGTATGGTTTTAACGTGAGACCAGATGCCAGAACTAGAGCGAAAGCCGAAGAAGAGAAAGTGGAAATTAGACTCCACAACATCATCTATGCCTTAATTGAAGAGATTCAAGACGCGATGAAGGGTATGCTCAAAAAAGAATTAGTAGAGAAAGTTACTGGTCAAGCCGAGATTAGAAAATTATTCAAAGTTTCTAAAGTTGGCACTATCGGTGGCTGTATGGTTACCGATGGAGTGATTAAGAATCAATCACCAATTAGATTACTTAGAGAAGGCGTTGTAGTTTTTGAAGGAAAACTCGCCTCCTTACAAAGAGAAAAAGATCAAGTTAAAGAAGTAAAAGCGGGCTTTGAATGTGGCTTATTAATTGATGGCTTTAATGACATCAAAGAAGGCGACATTGTTGAAGGCTATGAAATGGTGGAAGTTGACTAATGGCAAATAAACAAGAACGCATTGCTTCTATCATTAGAAAAAACATCGCAGAGATTATTCAATTTGAGGTTAAAGACCCACACTTAGGATTTATCTCAATTCCGGAAGTGAGAGTCTCTAAAGACTTCTCTTATGCGACAGTTTATGTATCTTTCTTTAAAGATGAAGATATCGAACCTTCTTTAGCTGCATTAAATAAGGCAAAAGGATTTATTAGAACCGAGCTAGCGCATAAATTAGATACTAGAAGAGTTCCAGAGATAAGATTTGTCTTAGATGAAGGGTATAAAAGAGAAGAAAGAATATCTGAGCTACTAGCAAAATAAAATGGGATAAATCCCATTTTTATTTGTCTAAATCAATTTCGTGTACTGTGCCACCAGTTTCTTCCATTTCTTTTATGCTTTTTCGCAGTAATTCTTGATTAGCCTTACTATAAAACGGATCGGTTCTGATTTTAAATGGAATTTCACCTTCTCGAATCGTAGCTTTGATAAACATATTAATAGCAGCTGATGCTGTTAAGCCAACCGATTGACAAAACAATTCGAACTTTTCTTTATCTTCTTTGCTAACTCTTGCTGTAATGATTGATGTCATATTATTACCTACTACTATTATAAAGCGTAATACAAACGTAATCTATAGTAATACGCAAAAATATTATATATGAATTATGTGACAGGCTGTCCCACAAAATCAAACCATCAAAAGAAGAAAATATTTTCTATAATTCAATTAATAGATTAATTGCTTGTGTAAGCTGGACATTGTCTAAAAATTTTTTTCACAAATTTTAAAAAAACTCCCTCTATATATAATAGGAGGCTATAAATATGAACGGCATTATAGATAAATCATATTTCAAAGATTTGATGGCAATTAAAGAAACAATCAAAAAGAATCAAACGAACACAATTTATGTCGTGAATAGCGCAATGATTATCACCTATTACCAAATTGGCACAATTATTAATCAAAGAAAAGAATGGGGGAATAAGTACATAAGGAAGCTATCGATAGATCTTGCAGAATATGGGAAAGGATATTCTTATGACCAGTTAAAAAGAATGTCTCGATTTGCTAATTGGTTTACAATTACTGAAATTAGGGCACAGCCTGTGCCCCAAATTCCTTGGAGCTCAATTATTGAAATAATGAACAAATCTTCTTCCAAAGAAGAAATGTTGTGGTATATTAATCAAACACACAAAAATAAATGGTCACGAACGACCGTTCTAAAGCAATTTGAATCAAAAGCATTTCAGCGCCAAACAATTGACCCTATTTCATCTCCTATTAAAGTTGATAGTGATGGACATATTAAAGAAATTCTAAAAGATATAGTGGTCTTGCAATTCTTGAACAAAAATGATCTGGAGGACGAAAGAACACTTAAGAATAAGTTGATGAACAACATTATTGCTTTTCTTCAAGAATTAGGGCCCGGGTTTGCTTTAGTAGGAAAAGAGTATAAGTTGGTGACTCCAACAATCAAAAACTTTTATATTGATCTATTGATGTATCACACAAAGATTCATGCTTATGTCGTTATTGAAGTTAAAATCAATGAATTCCAGCCAGCAGACATTGGTCAACTCAACTTTTATGTAAATGCGGTTGATGATTTAGAAAGAACTGAATTAGACAATGACACTGTAGGAATCTTGCTTTGCAAAGACGCTGATGCATATGTTGCCAAAACAACTTTATCAAAATTGTCAACTAAAATCGGTATTTCTAAATACAAAATATTAGAAGAAATTCCAGAATATTTAGCTAACAAACTAAATGATATTGATGAAATATGATATGATATTTCACATGGATGGATTTATATTTCTGGATAAAAAGGTAAACGAATTATCTTCTAAAGCAGATGGAGATATTAAACACATTTTTAATACTTCTAAAGTAGGACATGTTGGTACTTTAGATCCGTTTGCGACTGGTCTATTAATTCTAGGAGTGAATAAAGCCACTAAAGGAATAACATTTTTTGATGACTTTGATAAAGAATATATTGCTACTATAAAGTTAGGCATAGAAACTGATTCTATGGATATAGATGGCAAAGAAATATCTAAAAAAGAAGTTCCTAATTTATCTAAAGATAAAATAGAAGAAGTTTTAAATTCTTTTTTAGGAAAAAGTAAACAACTTCCTCCAATGACCAGCGCAATTAAAATAAATGGAACAGCCTTATATAAACTTGCCCATAAAGGTAAAGAAATAGATCGACCACTTAGAGATATAGAAATCTATGAGATTGAATTATTAGATTATAAAAATGATGAAATCACTTTTAGGGCATTAGTTTCAAAAGGAACATATATAAGAGTGTTAGGCTCTGATATTGCAAAGAAATTGGATACAGTGGGTCATCTTATCTCTTTAAGAAGAACTAAAGTTGGTCCGTTTAGTGTAACTGAGGCTAGTAAAATAGAAGATATTAGTGATTTATCACTAAAATCAACATATGAAGTCTTGTCTAGATTTTGCTCAGTTATCTCCTTTGATGAGAAGAAAACTAGAGATATAAAAGACGGCAAAATTAAGCATTTTGAAGGAACTTATCCTCGTGATAAATTATTAGTAGTGGATTCATCTAAAAATGTAGTGGCGATGTATCTCAAGACTAATGACAATAAATATGAATTCGCTAGAGGGCTATTTTAATGAAAATCATTGAGATCGATGTAAACAATCTAAATATTGAACCTAATCCTGATATTACTTTGTGTCTAGGTTATTTTGATGGTGTTCATGTCGGTCACCTTGATTTAATTAATAAAGCCGTAGAATCTGGTAACGCGGCAGTGATGACTTTTGATATTTCACCAAGCTTTACTTTAAAGAAGAATCCAAGCGATAACATGCTTACTTCGCTTTTTGATAAAGCGAATATCTTAAAATCTCTAGGTGTGAAATACATGTATTTCCTCAGAATGTCTGATGAACTATTAAAGTTCTCTGCCAATGAATTTATTGAACAAATCCTTCAACCAATTAATCCAAAGAAATTAGTGGTTGGTGAAGATTATAGGTTTGGTAGATACGCAAGTGGCACTCCAAAAGACTTAAAAGAGTATTTTGATACTGATGTTATTCCTTTAAAACTCGTAGATGGCAAGAAAATTTCTAGTAGAACCATTAGAGAACTAGTCTCGTTAGGAGATGTGGAAGAAGCTTCTAAATTATTATCTAGACCATACACAATCGTGGGTTTAGTAGTAGAAGGTAATCATAACGGAATGAAAATTGGCTTTCCAACCGCGAATCTAGATTTAGATTATCCTTATGTCCTTCCAAAAATTGGAGTCTATATGGGATTTGTGAAGCTGATGAATAGCAAATATAAATGCATCATTTCCGTATCCACTCACCCAACAATTATGGAGCTTAATAAACCTCTTATAGAGGTTCACCTTATCTCTTATAAGGGCGATTTATATGGAAGAGAAATTGAAGTTCAATTTGTGAAATTTATGAGAGATATCTTTAGATTTGATTCCATGGATGAATTAAAGGCTCAACTATTAAAAGACTGTGAAGACGCTAAGAAAACTTTGCAGTTATAAAAAAATCATTTCACTTATTAATAAATTAATATATTATATAGCAAGCGACTTATCTCTAGAGACTTCGAATCCTCAACGAATTCTCCGGGCTTAAGTTAAGAATTTAAGAAAAAGGAGGAACTTGATCATGGCCCTTTCAAAAGAAAGAAAAGCGGAAATCGTCAAGCAATATGGTAAGAACGAAAAAGACACTGGTTCTGTTGAAGTCCAAGTTGCCTTACTTACCGAGCAAATCAAAGCGTTAACCGAACACTTAAAGAAGAATCACAAAGATGCTTCTAGTAAAAGAGGATTAATGATTCTCGTCGGACAACGTAGAAGTTTACTTGATTATTTAGCCAGAACTGATAGAGACGCCTATTTAAGACTCATCGTCAGCCTCGGATTAAGAAAATAATCGGAAAGACGAAACAAAAAACTTCCAATTAAATGGAAGTTTTTTTATTACGAATGACACACCCAGTATTAATCAATATTATTTAAAGAGATCGCTATGAGTTCCTGTTCGCATTAAGTATAAGATTACTTCGTTACTATAGTATCTATATACTAGTAGCCAATCAGGCTTGATGTGAAGTTCACGACAATCTTTGAATTCTTCGCTATTTTTAAGAGGATGATCTTTGTATTTTTCTGGAATTACAGAACCATTAGATAGCAGTTCAACAATTTTATCCAATTCATCCAATTCGTAGCCTTTTTTATAATTCTTTTAAGATCTTTTACAAATCGTGAAGTTCTAACTACATCATATTTCAAGTTTTAATATCCTTTAATAATTCTTTGAAAGAACTATAGCGTTTTAATTTTTCTGGATGTTTCATTGATTTATCTGCTTCTTTAATTGCTTTTATTGTTGTTTTATTAGGCACTTCATATAACTCAAATGGCAGTTTTCTTTCTCTTACTGATTGATGCAAAAACAAAGTAATGGCAGTGGATAAATCTAACCCCATGGAATGGAATAACTCTACTGCTTCTTTTTTAAGTTTTGGATCAAGAGAAATATTAGTGTTTACTTTAGCCATAAATCATGCCTCAGTTACATCGTAACAAATAAAAAAAGCGCATTCAACAACAATGTGTATATTATGCGCATATTTTATTATTTTCCGCGATAGTTAACGATAATTGTGCCAGGACCAGAGGAAGCACCAATGATTGGTCCTAGAGGTCCAACAATGATATTTTTAACTTTAACAGCTTTTAAGATTTCATCTTTAAAGGCTTTAACATCATCGTCTTTGCAGTCCGCATGCATTAAATAGATTTCTTGATGCTCTGGATCATCAATATGATCTTTAATCATCTGGGCCATCTTGATATAGGCTTTTCTTCTACCAATTGCCTTGTTAACTGCGATATTGCTACCTTTATCATCAAATTCTAGAATTGGCTTTAAGCCAATCATGTTACCCATTAAAGCTTTAGGGCCGCTGACTCGACCCGCTCTTTTTAAATAGGTAAGAGTTTCTGGGATACCAACTTCTAAGTATTTAAGTTTATTTTCTTCAACCCATTTAGTGACTTCTTCAATGGATTTACCTTCATCTTTAAGTTTTTGGGCTTCCATGATGATGAGGCCAAGTGCCATACCCGCTCTTAATGAGTCAATAACAACGACTTTGTTATTTGGATATTTTTCTTTGACTTCTGTTTCTACTAACTTTTTTGCGATATTAATGGAGTTAGATAAGCCTGAACTACAAGCGATATATAAAACATCTTTCTTTTGCTTAAAATATTTCTCAAAGAAATCCATATAGTCTTGTTGAGAAGGCATAGAAGTATAAAATCTTATTCCTCTTCTAATGATGTCATAGAACTCTTTCACAGAAAGAGTCTCCCAGTCTAAGTCTGCAATATTTTCATGCTCATTACCTTTTTCATCAGTCCAGTTTAGAAGCATTTTCACATATTCAATATTGTGCTTTTCTCTAAACTCTTTTCCTAAGTCACAGCAAGAATCCACTAAGATGACATAATCTTTCATATATTGTTAAATCCCCTTTTTAAAATTTTAACTTTGAATAAATTATAAATTAATCCCAAAAATAACGCACATGTATCTGCAATAAGGATTATTAGTAGCACTCCCCAATTAATGTTATATAGTGAGCCTAGTAACAAGACAAAAAATAAGTGAAATAGATAAACGAAAGTTGGACCAGTAGATCCTAAGTAGTGGTAACAACATTCTCCAAATCTAGTGTCTGGTTTTTGGATGCAATAAATAAGAACTAACACCGCTAAAGCAATACTAGATAAATAGAATTCGTTTGGTTTATTACTAGTTGCCTCGTGATAAATCGCTTCTAACATTGAAGTACCAATTAATAAAATAAATAGTAACCAAAACACATAAGTGTTTATCTTTTTAATATTTGCTTCATGATGATAGATATAGCTACCAATAAGAAAACAAGGTAAGCCTGTAATTAAGAAATTTCTAGTTATTTGATAAATCGAAAAGAATCCCCAGTTATAGTGATTACAGAATATTCGGTAAATATAGGCTGATACTAAAATAGCGATAGGAATAAAGATAGAATATTTATTCTCTTTAAACCATTTGATTTTATAGACTAAAGGATAAAGCAAATAACAAATTGTTAAAGCGATGATAAACCATAAAAATGATAATTTTGGAATATAAGATTTCCAAAACTCTTGGAAGCTATTCCAGTTAAATCCTTCGGTAATAATTTTTGGTGTTCCTAACTTAGACCAATTCACTGGTATTAATACCGAACAATAAATCACAATTACCGCTCCGGCAATTAATAGAAGTCTAAAACATCGTTTAATCGTTGATTTATAAGAAAAGTCATTTTTATTAAGTCTTTTTGTATAGAAATAACTAGAAAGAATAAAAAAGAAGATGACTGTTGTTCTACCTAAAGAATCAAAATAGAGTTCGCCACTAGGAAAATTGGTGTGAGCAAAAATAACTAATAAAGCAAAAAATAATTCAAATAAATATAAACGATAATTTTTCATTATTAGATTTGACCTCCGGCGTCACTTTTTCTAGCTTTTTTAAATAATTCTTTATCTTTTTTAGAATATTTTATCTTTTTAAATCCATCTTTTGTACAGACTTCTAATTCGACAAAACCGGGATTAATTTGAGGATGCCTTAATATTCTATTTTTACAAGGAATAACTTCGCTTTTGCTGAAAGCAATATATGAGTATTTCTCATCCTCATAAGGAGCGTCTCCGCCTTTAATATCTTTATGTAATTTAGAGCGTGATACACGTGTAGAAAAGTGACACCAAGTGTTAAGACAGATATTCATGTGTGGACAAGGAGAAACAATATATCCTCCGATAGAAATTAGATAGTCTCTTATCTCTCTAATAAGCTGAAATCCTTCTGGAGTTCCTGGTTCCACAATGACCATTAATTTATTAGTCATATTCCACATTTTATTAATCGCATTTATCCTAGAATTTTGGTCTAATTCATTTAGAACATAACTAGAGATAACTAAATCTCCATTAATATCTAAATTATCTTTAGATAAATCATAATTAATATAGTTAAAATTATGAAGGGTTTTACCAATCTCCATCATAAACTTATTTCTTTCTAATAGAGTATAGTTTTTAACACTTGGAAGTAAGTGGTGGACCGCTAAAGAGGCGGAGCCTGAACCCGCTCCAACATCGATAACAGAATCAATATTCTCTTTATATAATTCAAAGGTGTGTTCTAATGCATCTCCAAAGGCGGAAAATGTGGCAGGTAAACGATATACCGCATAGACTTTGGAGGCTAAAGAAGAGTTAATTAAATCATTACCTTTCCCAGAGCCGTTTTTATAGTTAACCATGATTAAAGACGCTATGCTTTTTAGCTCTTTTAAGGAATATCCATCTAATAAGAATTCTAATTGGTCTTTATACTCTAAAGGCAAATTCATTCTTTAATTATATAGTTTGCAGTCCAATATTGACCACATTAATTTATAAAATTAACAATTTGATAAAAAGTAGTATATCTTTTTAACTTATCTATGATAAGATAATCGCGTTATGTGTTTTAAAAGGAAAAAAGAAAAAATGAAGAAAGTATTCGAATTAGAATTCGAAGGAAAGAAATTCGTTGTTGAAACTGGCGAGATTGCCAAACAAGCCGACGGTGCTGTGCTTGTAAGATTAAACGAAACTGTAGTTCTTTCCACCGCATGTGCTTCCGATTTACCAAAAGAAGGCGATTTCTTCCCATTAACCGTTGGTTATGAAGAAAAACAATACGCTGTTGGTAAAATCCCAGGATCCTTCTTAAGAAGAGAAGGTAGAGCAAGTGAACATGCAACCTTAACAGCCCGATTAATTGACCGTCCTATCAGACCTATGTTCTCTGAAGGATTTAGAAACGAAGTGCAAATTGTTAACACCGTGATGTCTGTTGACTTAGACTGCACTCCAGAAATGACCGCTATGCTTGGTTCAAGCTTAGCTCTTGGAATCTCTGATATTCCATTTGATGGACCAATTGCTGGGGTCTATGTTGGTAGAGTTGATGGTAAATTCATCATTAACCCAACCGTTGAAGAAAGAGCCAAATCTGATATTAACTTAGCCGTTGCTGGTACCAAAGAAGCCATTAACATGGTGGAAGCTGGTGCTGATCAAGTCAGCGAAGAAGATATGTTAGACGCTTTAATGTTTGGTCACGAAGCCATTAAAAAGCTCTGTGTCTGGCAAGAAAAAATCATTAAAGAAGTTGGCAAACCAAAAAGAGAAATCGAATTATATGTCTGTGATCCAGTCATTGAAAAAGATGTTACTGAAAGAGCAGAAGCTCGTTTAGTTAAAGCTATCTCTATCTTTGATAAGTTAGAAAGACAAGATGCGATTGATGCGATTGAAAATGAAATTATCGATGACTATGACACAAGAAAATACGCGGATGAAAAAGAACATCAAAAAGCGGTGCATATGGTCAAAGAAACCTTAGAAAAATTAGTGGCTAAAGAAGTTAGAAGATTAATCACTGATGAAAAGATTAGACCAGATGGTCGTAAAGTTGATGAAATTAGACCACTTGACGCTCAAGTTGATTTGCTCCCAAGAACACACGGTTCTGCGATGTTTACTAGAGGTCAAACTCAAGTTATCGCTGTCACAACTTTAGGTGCTAAGAGTGATGAACAAATTATTGATAATTTGACTGATGAAGAAACTAGACACTGGATGCATCATTATAACTTCCCACCATATTCTGTTGGTGAAGTGGGTAGAATGGGCTCTCCAGGAAGAAGAGAAATCGGTCATGGTGCGTTAGGTGAAAGAGCGTTATCTTACGTTATCCCAAGCGCTGAAGAATTCCCATACACCATTAGAACAGTGGCAGAAGTCGTGGAATCTAATGGTAGCTCCTCTCAAGCTTCTATTTGTGCTTCCTGTATGTCCTTAATGGCGGCAGGTGTCCCAATTAAGGCTATGGTTAGCGGTATCGCTATGGGATTAATCTCCTCTGGACCACTTGACGGCAAGCACCCATATACCATTCTTACCGATATCCAAGGCTTAGAAGATCACTTTGGTGATATGGACTTCAAAGTCGCTGGTACAGAAAAAGGTATTACTGCTCTTCAAATGGATATCAAAATCAAAGGTGTCACCAAAGAAGTCTTACGTGAAGCCTTAGCACAAGCCCACGAAGCGCGTGCGAAGATTCGTGAAGTGATGAAGAAAGCCATCGCTGAACCACGTCCAGATGTCGGTAAGTACGCTCCTAAGATGGACACATTCTTCATTGATGTGGACAAGATTAGAGAAGTTATTGGTACTGGCGGTAAAGTCATTAATGAAATTATCGCTCAATGCGACAATGTCAAGATTGACATTGAAGATAACGGACAAGTTACCTTATACCATATGGATAGAGAAGTCATCAACAAAGCTAAACAAATCATTCTTGATATTGTTAGAGAAGCCAAAGTTGGTGAAGAATTCGTTGGTGAAGTCACCCGTGTTGAAGACTATGGTGCATTCGTTAAACTCTTTGGCAATGTTGAAGGCTTATGTCACGTCTCTCGCTTAGGCTGGGGATATGTCTCTAAGGCAAGTGATGTTGTTAGAGTCGGCGATAAACTCAAAGTCAGAGTCATCGAAATTGATGAACACGGCAAGGTTAAGGTCTCCGCGAAAGAGTTTTTGGAAAAACCAGAAGGCGTATTAGAGACTGAAGAAAGAAAATTAGAACATCATCATCGTCCTGATAAATCTATCAAAGGTCCACGTAAATTCCGTAAATAAAAAACTCAACAAAACTCTCGATTAATCGGGAGTTTTTATTTTATAATATGTGTATGTACGATGTATTAATTATTGGCGCTGGCGTAGTCGGCGCGATGGTAGCTAGAAAGCTTTCGCGTTATTCTCTTTCGGTTGCCCTATTAGAAAAAGAAAATGATGTTGGTAATGTCACTAGTAACGCTAATAGTGCCATTATCCATAGTGGTTATGATCCAGTTCCTGGAACTCTTAAAGCCAAACTTAATGTTGAAGGAAATAAGATGTTTGACTTAATTAGTGAAGAACTAGATGTCCACTTTAAGCGTATTGGCTCCATGACTTTAGCCACTAGTGAAGAACAACTTAAAACTTTAAAAGAACTTCAAACTAGAGCTATAGCTAATGGAGTAGAAACTAGACTCTTAGATAAAGAAGAAACTAGAAAACTTGAACCAAATGTATCTAACGAAGTAGTAGGCGCTCTTTTAGCCCCTACCGCTGGAATTATTGATCCATTCAACTTAGTGGTCCATGCAGTAGAAAACGCGGTTGATAACGGCGTTAAATTATTCCTAGAGCAAGAAGTTAAAGATATAAAATATCTTTCTGACCACTTTGAAGTTAGAACTAATAAAGAAGTATTTATCGCTAAAGTTGTTATCAACTGTGCAGGGTTATATAGTGATGAAATCGCTAAGATGATTGAACCAATTGATTGGAAGATTAATCCAAGAAAAGGTGAATACTTTGTTTTAGATCATTATAAACTTGGTTTAGTTAATCACACTATATTCCCACTTCCAAGCGAAAAGGGAAAAGGTGTTTTAGTGTCTCTAACTAATTCTAATAACTATATCGTTGGACCAAGTAGTGAATTTGATGAAGATAAAGATGATGTTGCCACTGATTCAGAAACATTGGCAAATGTAAGAAGACAAGCAGTGGATATGATTCCATCCATTCCATTTAATCAAGTGATTAGAGTGTTCTCTGGTATGAGAGCCACTCTATCCACCCATGATTTTATTATTGAACCTGCTAAATCTAATAAATATTTCATTAATGTTGCGGGTATTGAATCTCCAGGACTTGCTTCTTCTCCGGCAATCGCGGAATATGTAGTTAATAACTACGTCTCTAAATTATTTAATTTAGAAGAAAAGAAAAACTATAACCCAAGAGTGAAGAAATATCACGTTTTAAATGATATCAGCAAAGAAGAAAGAAATAGATTAATCAAATCTAATCCAGAATATGGGAAGATTATTTGTAGTTGTGAAAAAGTCTCTTTAGGAGAGATTAAAGATTTACTTTCTAGAAGTGTTCCTCCTAAAACTGTTAAGGGTGTGAAAAGAAGATGTAGAGCCGGCTTTGGTAAATGCCAAGGTGGATTCTGTTCTCCAATGGTCACCATGATTTTAGCGAAACATTATGGTGTTTCACCTTTAGATATTAAATGGGATAAAGATAATTCTAATATCCTCCTAGAGGAGGTGAAGAAGTTATGATTAAACGTGATTTAGTCATTATTGGCGGTGGTTCCGCTGGAATGGCCGCTGCTATCGAAGCTAAAAAGAACGGTATCGATGATATTCTTATTCTTGAAAAGGATAGTGTTCTTGGTGGCATTTTAAATCAATGCATTCATAACGGCTTTGGTTTAACGGAATTTAAAGAAGAATTAACTGGCCCAGAATATTTATCTAGATTTGCTGATCAAGTTAAAGAATTAGGAATTGAATATAAACTTGATTCTTTAGTTTTAAATATTTCTAAAGAGAAAGTTGTCACTTATTCTAATGCGACGGATGGAGTTGTGGATATTGAGGCTAAGGCTATTGTCTTTGCTACTGGTTGCTATGAACGTAGTCCAGGAGCGATTCAACTTTCTGGAGATAGAGTAGCGGGTATTATTACCGCAGGTACTGCACAAAAATATTTAAATATCCATGGCTATCTCGCTGGTAAAAGAATTGTGATTCTTGGTAGTGGCGATATTGGCTTAATCATGGCTAGACGTATGACTTTAGAAGGCGCTAAAGTTCTTTGTGTTAGTGAACTTATGCCCTATTCTAATGGCTTAAATCGAAATATCGCTCAATGTTTAAATGACTACAACATTCCTTTATATCTCTCTAGAAGTGTTCTTAGAGTTGAAGGCAAAGGTAGGGTAGAAAAAGTAGTACTCGCTGCGGTCGATGATAAGATGAAATTCATCCCCGGAACAGAGATGGAATTTGAATGTGATACCTTACTTCTTTCTGTTGGTTTAATCCCTTATGTATCTTTACTTGAGAACATTGATGTAAATATTAGCTCTACTAAAGGAGCAATGGTCAACGATCAATTAGAAACAAGCATCCCTGGCATCTTTGCTTGTGGTAACTGCTTACATGTTCATGATGTTGTTGATTTTGTTACTGAAGAAGGTCGAGAAGCTGGTAGAGCTGCAGCTAGATATATAAAAGGCGAAGTTTCTAAGAAAGTGAAGATTAAAGTTAGTCCAGGAAATGGAGTGGGATATGTCATTCCTCAATTTATTGAGACTGATTTAGATCATGATGTCACTTTCAAATTTAGAGTGAGAAAACCAATTAAAAATGTTTTCGTGAATTTCTCTAGTGAAGAGACTATTTTCCATAAAGTTGTTAAGCCAGTTCTTATTCCTAGTGAAATGGTGATGATTAAAGTTAGTAAAGACAAGCTTGCTAATGTAAAAGGTGAGATAACTGTGTCATTGGAGGAAAGATAATATGAAAGAATTTACTTGTATCGTCTGTCCTCGTGGATGTCGATTAACAATTGATGATGAGCTAAATGTTACGGGAAATTCATGTCCAAGAGGGGCAGAGTACGCTAAAAATGAAGTGACCAATCCAAAAAGAATGATTACTTCATTTGTGAGGGTTAAAAATAGAGAGAACACAGTGGTTTCTGTTAAAACTTCTACTAGCATTCCTAAAGGTATGATTTTTGAAGTGATGGAAGAAATTAATAAAGTAGGAGTTGACGCTCCTACCCATATTGGTGATATCGCTATAAAAAATGTATTAAATACAGGTGCAGATATCATCATTACAAAAAACATTGATTAAATGTTTTAAACTTTTTAAAATATAGTTAACTATTAGTTATAGTCAATATTCATATAAGGAGAATTTGATGTCGGATCGAATTAAGGTATTTGCCCTTGCTGGATTAGACGAGGACGGAAGAGATTGTTATGTTGTTGAAATAAACGACGATATTTTCGTTTTAGATGCTGGATCTGCTTTACCTGATAAAACCCTTCCAGGTGTTGACTATTTACTTCCTAACTCTGATTATCTTATTAAGAATAAAAATCGTGTTAAAGGCTATTTTATTACACACGGCCACGATGAATCATTTGGAGCTCTTAGATATTTCTATAAATACGCTCCTGCAAAAGTTTATTGTACACAAACAACCAAAGTTATTATTGAAGGACAATTATCCATTATTGAGGCCAAAACTCAATTTGACTATGTCATCGTTAAACCAACTGATGAAATAATTGTTGCCAATCGTAAAATTAGATTCTTCCAAACCTGTCATAACGCTGCTAACTCCTTTGGAGTTGCAATCTCTACAGATCAAGGAAATATCATTTATACTTCTGATTTTATTATCAACTTTGCAACTAATGAAACTGGTTATAGATTTGACCTTGGTATGACCAGTGAACTCGCTAAAGAAGAAACGCTTCTTTTAATGGCAGAATCTAAAGCTGCTGATAAAAACGGATATTGTTCCCCTAAACATCGTATTAATGACTTAGTGGAAAAATATTTCAAACTTAATAAACGTATTTTTGTGCTTTGCTATTGGCAAAATATGTATCGTTTAAGAGAAATCTGCAAGTTAGCGCAAAAATATAACAAGAAGATTTATTGTTATGATCAATATACCGAAACCGTGATGAAATATGTCATGGAGGCTACTGAAACCACAACATTTGCTAAAAATAGTTTTGTTTCTAAAGAAGACTTATTAAGAGTAAAAAACACTGACTTAGTCATCTTAATGGTAGGCCACTCTGATGATTTATTTAAAGAAACTGGTGCATTAGCGCACGGCTTAAATTCTGATAAGCGCATCAAAGTTATGCCTGATGACATCTTTATGAATGTGGCAGTTCCTAGACCAATATTTGAAACAGCTTGTACTAGAAATATGGATGAAATCTACCGCACTGGCTGTCAAGTGGTGTGGTTAAAAGGAAAAGACGTCCATTCAATGCACGCTCAAGAGGATGATTTAAGATTTATCTTAAATATCTTTAGACCAAAATATTATTTCCCAGTCCGTGGGCACTATACCAAAATCATGGAAAATGCCAAATTAGCAGTCTCTCTTGGAATTGGTTTAAATCATATGAATGTCTTTGTTTTAGATAATGGTATGCAACTTATCTTTGAACAAGGTAAACGTCCTATCATTTTACCTTGTGAAGTGACTGGAATTGATGTTGCTCCTGTGATTGTTGATGGTAAAGGTGTTACTAAAGACGCAACCGAAGTCGTGGAAACTAGACAAAAGTTAGGCGTTGATGGAGCAGTGGTCATCGCCGCAACTGTTTCCTTAAAAGAAAAACGTATTATTGCGGGTCCTGATTGTCAAATGCGTGGATTTGTTTATGTTAAAGAGGCAGAACCAATCTTTAAATCTATTACCCAAATCTTTGTTGAAGAAGTTAATGCTGCTCTAGTTAAAGGTATTAGCATGGAAGAAGCGAAAAACACCATTAAAGATCGCGCCAGATGGTTTATTAGAAGAGAAAATGGCCGAGAGCCATTAATAGAACCAATTATCTTGGTGAATGATAAGTAAAAAGCACTTAATTAAGTGCTTTTTTTCTTTCACTTTTTCGCGTACACACATATAATATTAGCATGGGTGAAAAAAAGAAGCTTAAAATTAACTCGAAAATCGAGAATATTGTCAAGGGTCTAACCCTTTGTTTAATATCCGTTATAATAATTATTAACGTTGGTAAAGTAGCGCGTACTTTTGCCTTCGTCCCTTTATATTTATTTGGGGCCTCTTATTATGTGCTATTTGTCTTATTGTTCCTATATGGCTTTTTAAGAATTATTTTTAGAAGAAAAATAAAGTTAAAGGAAGCAAATATTATTTTCTCAGTTCCTTTATTTTTCTTATCAATGTTTTTCTTCTTAAGTGT
Organism: Bacilli bacterium; assembly: GCA_017447165.1. Lineage (GTDB taxonomy): Bacteria > Bacillota_I > Bacilli_A > RFN20 > CAG-826 > UBA2450. Next base: position 131,528 of record JAFSOD010000003.1, on the reverse strand, counting down.
TTATGACACACCAACATTTGATAGCGTCGGTACTGCGGTTAATTCCTTTAATGCTTCATTAAGTGGATATTATGCTCCAGTTACCTTTAATCCTTTCGCCTATGTTGGCGGATTTAAACATGGCTTACTTGGTTTGTCTTTAGGTGTTGGCATCAACAACAATACAGTTGCGGTATTCCTAGGCATTATGCTTTTAGTTGTATCTTTAGTTATCTTCTTTATGCCTGTGATTACTTCTTGGATTAAGAGTGAGAAAAAGAAAGAAAAACCAGTCAAGCTTGTTAAAGTCAAAGAAGAAAAACCTATAAAGGTTGAAGAGGAGCTAGTTAAAGAAGAAAATGAACCAGTCTCTTTAATTAGTCCAGAACCAGTGGAGATTAAAAGAGGATTTGAAAGCGATCAAACACCATTTATCAATCAAAATAGTGGTTTTTCTAAGCCAACTATGTCTTTGGATGAAAATCATGGAGTGATGCACGCTCAAAACGATAGTCGTGAATTTACTCCTTTAGTGTTCTCTAGACAAAGAAAAGTTGAAACACAAATCGTTAACCACGCTCCTATTCCTGAACCTATTAAATATGAACCTGAACCAATTCCTGAAAGTGTGGTTAAGGAAGAAATTGAGATTGAAAATCTCATTGAAACTAGACCAGAAGTTGTTAATGAAGTTGTTGAGGAAAAACCTCAAATTGATGAGACTCTAGTAAGAGCACAACCAGTTTTCTTAAATGAAGTAGAAGAAGAGCCAGAACAAACAATTCCAGAACCAGCTCCAATTTTAGAAGAGCCTAAAAAGAAAGAACCAATTAATTGGGTTCCACCTTCCACTGATATTTTAATGACTTATGAAAACGATGATGCTAATGAGTTAAATACTCAAGTCGCTGTTAATAGAGTGGAAGCTATCAACAATATTTTGACCAACTTTAAAGTTGGTGCTCGTTGTACTGGTTATAAAATTGGACCAAGTGTTACTCGATACAACATTGAATATGATCCAAATGTTCCAATGAAATCTGTGGAGAAGTTAATCGATGATATCTCTATGAGATTAGGCGGCGTAAGAACTAGATTTACTCCAATCGTCGCTAATGAATCCTTCTCAGGCTTAGAGGCTCCTAACGCAAAGATTACAACAGTGAGTTTTAAAGAAGTTGTGGAAGCTCTTCCTGACGCTAAAAAGAAACCATTGGCTGTTGGCTTTGGCAAAGACTTGTCCGGCAACGTTATTTATTCCGAATTTAATAAATTCCCTCATATTTTAGTTGCGGGTACCACTGGAAGTGGTAAATCAATTTTCATCCACTCCATTATCTCGACTTTAATTATGAGAGCATCACCTGATTTATTAAGAATTGTTTTAGTCGACCCTAAGATGGTGGAAATGTCTAAATATAAAGATATGCCTCATTTGCTCTGTCCAATTATTACTGAGCCAGATAAGACTAAAGTGATGCTTACTAAATTATGTGAAGAGATGAATCATCGTTATGAAATCTTCGCTGATAACGGGATGGTCAGTGAAATCGACCAATATAACGAATGGGCAGAAGAAAACGACAAGGAGTTAATGCCTTATATCGTCGTCATCTTAGATGAATACGCGGATTTAGTGGACCGCTGTAAAGACATCAGCCTTCCAGTTGTTTCTATCGCTCAAAAAGCTCGTGCTTGTGGTATTCACTTACTTATTTCCACTCAAAGACCATCCACAAACGTTATTACTGGCGTTATTAAAGGCAATTTACCAACTCACGTGGCTTTAACTACCGCAAGCTATACTGACTCTATGACTATTATTGGAGAAGGTGGAGCAGAGAAATTATTAGGTAAGGGTGATATGTTGGTACAAACCCCACTTTTACCTGGTGGAGATGTGGTTAGGCTACAAGGTTGTTTCGTACAAAATAAAGAAATTATACGTATTGTTTCTTATTTAAAAGAACATTATCCAACCAACTATGATCCAAATTACCTTGATTTAGTGGATCATTCTAAAGAAGTTGGTAAACAACTTGTTGCTTCTGGAGAGATTCAAAAAGAAGCAGATGAGGCCGAGGAAATGAAATATCAATCTGTTAAGGATTGGGTTTTAACCCAAAAGTTTGTCTCAATGAGTAAAATTCAAAGAGAGTGCATGGTTGGATTTAATAGAGCAGGTAAATTCTTTAAACGCTTACAAATGGAAGGCATTGTTTCTACAGAAGTAGACGGCAACACCAAAGGATGTGCGGTTATTGGCGGACCTATTGATGATGACGATTTTATTCCTAGTAGTGACGAAGTAATTAGTTAATTATGGATTATGGATTAATAAACGCTGAGTTAATCAATAAAAACAACTTAGCTATTATGTATTATGGAGAATCTAATGACATCAACGATGTTAATTTCAAATTAGAAATTAATGGTGTGCCTCATCCTTTGAAAATTTCTCGATTCTCTAGAAGTGATAAATTATTTAGAATTGAGGCCACTAGTGATATAGAAATTATTTTAGGTAACCTTAATATTGTTAAAACTAATTCTGGAGATGAATTAGGTGTTGATTATCGTAGCTATGTCACTAGCAAAGAATTTGATGAGCTATATTCACCAACCAACGAAGAATTCGGAGCATTCTATTTTAAAGAAGAAACTATCTTTAAACTCTGGAGCCCAATTAGTGATAAAGCCTTTGTGAAATTAGAAAAAAGTGAAAACAACTTTGTTCTTTTACCAATGAAAAGGAAAGAAAAAGGTGTTTATAAATTAACTGTTAAAGGTGACTTATTTAATAAGAAGTATAACTATGTTATACATCAAAACGGAGTTATTAAGGAAATTAGAGATCCATACGGTATCGGTACATCTTTAAATTCTAAATACTCTGCGGTTATTGATTTAAGTGCTTTAAATGTTATTAAAAAAGAAAAACCAACCACTCAAATCAAATCTCCAAATGAAGCGATTATTTATGAGATGGATATTAGAGACTTTACTGAAGCAGATAAAACAAATGACTGCCCAGGTAAATATCTAGGTGTTATTAATAAAATTGATTATTTAAAGAAGCTTGGAGTTACTCACGTACAAATTCTTCCTGTTCATGATTTCTTTGGAGTTGATGACGTTGAGGTTGACCATTATAACTGGGGCTATAACCCAACTAACTATTTCTCTTTAGAAGGAAGTTATTCTAACTATCCCGAGGATCCTTTAGCTAGACTATTAGAATTTAAGAAGATGATTGCAGAACTTCATAAAAACGATATTAGAGTCGTTCTTGATGTGGTTTATAACCACATATATGAATATCAAAATAGTGATTTTCATAGAAACTTACCTAACTATTATTTCCGTAGATTAGGCAAGAGAATCTCTGAAGGTAGTGGATGTGGCAACGACATTGCTAGCGAAAGAAGCATGGTTAGGAAACATATTTTAGATTCTTTAAAATATTTCACTGAAACCTTTGATTTGGATGGTTATCGTTTTGACCTTCTTGGCCTTATTGACTTACAAACCGCTAAAGAGGCAGTTAAAGTTGTTAAGTCGATTAAACCTGACGCTTTAATGTATGGAGAAGGCTGGGATATGATGACTGGCTTACCTAAAGATAAGAAGTGTTGTAGTGATAATGCTCACCAAATTCCAGAGATGGGATTCTTCAATGACCAATTTAGAGATGTCATTAAAGGTGGAACTTTTGATAAATACTCCAAAGGATTCATTATGAATGAATATTATCAAGGTGATCTTAATAATGTTTTATGTGCTTGTTTATTAAAGAATCGTTACGACAATGCCTCTCAATCAATTAACTATGTGGAGTGTCACGATAACCAAACATTATTTGATAAAATATCTTATTTCTCGGACAATGATGAACTTAACCTTCAAAGAGTTAAATTCGCTAATGCCATGACTCTACTTTCTGTTGGTGTTCCATTTATTCATATGGGCCAAGAAATTGGTTTATCAAAATGTATGCTTGATAATACATATAATGTTCCTAAAGTTAATAACATGGACTGGGATTTAGTGGAATCTAGACAAGAAATGGTGAAGTTTATGAGAGAACTCATCAAAGTTAGAAAAATGATTCCATTATTTAAGGTCAATAAAGTTAGTGAACTTGAGAATGTAAATATCAATTATTTAGAAAACGGGCTAGTCACTATTGAAGTAAAAGAGCCAAAACTTTTACTCCCTGGATTTAAAGAAGGTTTGATTATTATCAATCCAAGCGAAGAGACAAAAACCATTGAATTAAAAGATTATTATCAAATTTTCTTTGATTCTAACGGCATCTGTGAAGATGAAGCTTATGCGAAAAACTTTTTAGTAGCAGATTTGTGTGTAGCGATTTTAGGACTTAAATAATATGTGGCATATTTTACGCACAGTTTTACTTTCTGCTCCTAGAATTATTGCCTCATATTTTGCCTGGATGCTTTCTTATTCTAGAAAAAATACCAAAACCCCGATTGAAAGACGCTATAAAAAAGCTAGAAAATTAATTTTAAAAGTTAATCATAATTTGAAGTTAGATGTTTTAGTGGAAGGCAAGGAAAATATTCCTAACGAAACATGTTGTTTTTATTCTAACCATATGGGAGCAGCTGATCCTTTGCTTTACTTCCAGGCTATTGATAAACCTGTGACATTTGTTGCTAAAAAAGAGATTGAAAAACTCCCATTCGTGGGCCGTGTCTTTAGAAGTATTGATGGACAATTCTTAGATCGTGGAGATTTAAAGCAGTCCTTACGAGTAATGATGAGGGTTCAAGATTCACTTACCAAAAAAGAAATTAACTGGGTTGTTTTCCCAGAGGGTACTAGAAATAAAGACAATATGGGCAAGCTACTTCCTTTCCATCATGGTACCTTTAGAGCCGCCATGAAGGCTAAGGTCCCATTAGTGCCAACTGTTGTGTTTGGCAGCTTTAGAATTTTACATACAAAACATAACTTTAAAAGATATCCTACATACATCAAATTCTTAAAGCCAATTTATCCTAGCGAATACGAAGGAATGACTACTGAAGAAGTGGCTAGAATAGTTCAATCTCGAGTCCAAGCTGAAGTCACTTTCCAAGCAAGAAAAATCGACCACTCAAGAATGGTCGAACTTCATGATAAATATTATCGATTCAATAGAATCTATTAGAATTTCTTTCTAAGTCCTTTTGGATAATAGTTTTTAATTATTTGACCGTCTGTCTTAGCAATGTCGACAGCGGTGTTTTTATATGCAAGAAGAACGTAGCCTTTATAACTATTTGGTTTAGAGAGTTGTTCTCCATACAAATATTTCTTTAATTCATCTAAAGTTAGTTCAACTTTGTTGAAATTCTCTTTAGCGTAGCTTCTAGCGTAATGAAGATCATATTTAAAGAGATCTTTTTTAAATTCTCCGACTTTTACTCCATATCTAAAGATATTGAAGCCTTTAAGTTCTAAACCATTATTGACTGCGAATAAATAGTTATTAACTTTTTTGACATCTTTATTTCCTGACACTAATTGAGGAAATTTGTTCACATGAACAAAACTTGTCTTTGTAGACTCACCTGGTTTTTTGAATTGAACAATGTATTGACCTTCTCCATTAAAGTGAGATGGCATTAATCTAATCCCAATATCTTTAATATAGAAACACATATGTGAAGGTGTATTAACTAGTTCAGCGTTACTGTTCTCTAATAAATGTTTAGCGACATCTTCATCTTCTTCTTTGGAATAGCTACAAGTTGAATATGATAAGACTCCGCCTGGCTTTAGCATATAATAAGCCATTAAGATTAATTCTTTTTGGATTTCTTGATATTTATAAACTTTATTTATCGACCAATCAATAAGCAAAGCCTCGTCTTTTCTAAACATTCCCGATCCAGAACAAGGTGCATCTAAGATAATCTTATCGAATGTATTTTCATATTTAAGATAAATCTTACTTAAATCATTATTGGTGATTATGACATTACCGACTCCTAATCTTTCTAAGTTATTACTTAATAAGCCACATCTAGAAAAAGATAAATCGTTAGAAACAATTAACCCCTTATCATTCATCTTAAAAGATGCTTGGATAGTTTTTCCTCCAGGAGCGGCACACATATCAAGAACTAAATCATCTTCATTAAAATCGATTAAAGAAGAGACAACCATCGCGCTTGGTTCTTGTAGGTAGTAATAACCAAGCTCGTGATAGATATGCTTTCCTAGTTCATAGACATCTTTATCATAGATAAAAGCATGCTTCACAATTGGGTGAGGTTTTACTAGAGGGAATTCTTTTAAGAATTCTTCATCACTAATTTTACTAGTATTAAGTAAAACTGCGTGCTCACTTTTATGACCAAGCGAGCTAATTAATAATTCTGCTTCCTTCTCCCCGATAGATTGAATGAGATGTTCTTTAAAAGTCATGACGTTATTATAAAGCAGATAAATATATATTTCAAAAATGAATGTATTTTAATACATCATTTGTGATAACATATTAACGAGGTATATAACTATGAGAATGGTAGACTTAATCATGAAAAAAAGAGACGGCTTTGAACTTGCCGATGAAGAAATCAAGTTCTGGATTGACGGTTACGTTAAAGGAGAAATTCCAGATTATCAATCTAGTGCGATGAACATGGCCATCTTTTTTGAAGGGATGAACAAAAGAGAAATCGCAACATTAACTGACTATATGGAACATAGTGGTGATGTCGTCGATTTAAGTGATATTGAAGGTATTAAAGTTGATAAACACTCTACTGGTGGTGTTGGTGATAAGACATCTTTGGTCCTTGGACCAATGGTTGCTGCTTGTGGGGCAAAACTAGCCAAAATGAGTGGACGTGGCTTAGGCCATACCGGAGGTACTCTTGATAAATTAGAGTCCATTCCAAATCTATCCATTTCTAAATCAATCAAACAAATGATTGCCCAAGTTAACGATATTGGTATCGCTATCGTTGGTCAAACTGCAGCGTTAGTTCCTGCTGATAAAAAGTTATATGCTCTTAGAGACGTTACTGGAACTGTCGAATCAATCCCATTAATTGCCGCTAGTGTTATGTCTAAAAAACTTGCCAGTGGTACTGACGCTATTCTTCTTGACGTTACCGTTGGTGAAGGTGCGTTCATGAAAAACATGAATCAAGCTAGAGAGCTTGCTAAAACCATGGTCGGTATTGGCTCTTCTTTACATAGAAATACAATCGCTGTCTTAAGTGATATGAGTGAACCTTTAGGTTTTGCTGTTGGCAATAACCTCGAAGTGAAAGAAGCTATTGCTTCTTTACGTGGACAAGGTCCAGAAGACTTAATGGAATTATGTTACACCTCTGGTAGTATCATGCTTGTTCAAGCTAAGATCTGTGAGACCTTAGAAGAAGCTAGAGAAAAATTACATCAAGTCATTGAAAATGGTGCGGCCTTTAAGAAGTTCTGCCAAATGGTCGAAGCTCAAGGCGGTGATGTAGAATACATCAAGCATCCAGAGAAATTTGAAATGGCGCGTAACATCGTGGAAGTTAGAAGCAAAGAAAGCGGATATATTAAAGAAATTAACGCTTTAGATATTGGTATTTCCTCCATGAAGTTAGGTGGCGGTAGAGAAACTCTTGAAGATAAAATCGATATGAGTGCTGGTATTGTTCTAGCCTGTAAAGTTGGTTCTAAAGTTAAAAAAGGTGATCTTCTTTGTACCGTCTATACTAATAAACCACTTAATGAATATGCATCAATTTTAGATGAAATCTATGGAGCGTATAAATATTCTAGAAGCAAGGTTGAAGCTTTACCAGTTATTAGAGAAGTGATTAGAGAAGCTTAATGAAAGTTGTATTACAAACTGTAAAATCTGCTCACGTTGATATATTAGGTAAGACCGTTGGAAGTATTTCTAACGGTTACCTTTTACTTACCGGTTTTACAATGGGTGATGATAAAGAAATTGTTACCAAGATGGCTGATAAGATTGTGAAACTTAGAGTGTTCGCTGATGAAAAAAGACAAATTAATTTGTCTTTAGATGCGGTTAATGGAGGAATTCTTTCTATTAGCCAATTCACATTATACGCGGACACAACCGGAGGTAGACGCCCATCATTTGTAAATGCCTTACACCCACATGAAGCGGAGCCACTATACGAATTCTTTAACGAAGAATTAGCTAGATTAAGTGGCAAACATATTGAAACTGGTGTTTTTGGCGCAGATATGGATGTCCATAGTGTGAATGATGGTCCATTTACTTTAGTGTTAGACAGTAAGGAATTATTCTAATGAAAGTATTAGTTGGTCTTTCTGGTGGCGTTGATAGTGCAGTAGCAGCGTATCTACTTCAAAAACAAGGATACGAAGTAACTGCCTGTTTTATGCGTAACTGGGATAGTCTCGCTAATAATGATTATTTAGGTAATCCAAACATCAATAACTCGCAGTGTCCTCAAGAGAAAGATTATGATGACGCGGTAGCGGTAGCAAAAAAACTAGGTATCGAATTATTAAGAATTGATTTTGTTAAAGAGTATTGGGATGATGTCTTCTCTTATTTAATAAGAGAGTATGAAAACGGAAGAACTCCAAACCCAGATATTTTCTGTAATAAATATATTAAGTTTGATGCTTTCTTAAAGTTCGCTTTAGATAAAGGTTTTGATATGATTGCGATGGGGCATTACGCTAAGCGTGTTGATAAAGACGGCAAGGCATATCTATGTAAGAGCTTTGATCAAAATAAAGAGCAAACTTATTTCTTATCACAAATTTCTCAAGATCAACTCAAATATTCATTATTTCCTTTAGGAGATATTGATAAAAAAGAGGTTAGAAAAATCGCTCATGATTTAAACCTCGATATTGCCGATAAAAAAGACTCAACAGGTGTGTGTTTTATTGGAGAGAGAAATTTCAAAGAATTCTTAAAGAATTATATTCCTGCGAAAAAAGGAAATATCGTCGATATTGACACTAATAGAGTAATTGGTACCCATGACGGGGTGATGTATTACACAATCGGTCAAAGAAAAGGCTTAGGCATAGGTGGAATTCATGGGGAAACCGCCCAAGGCTGGTTTATCGTTAAAAAAGATATCAAAAACAACATTTTATATGTTGCTAGTGGTCCTGAATCTGATCGACTTAATTCCGATTCTTGCTTAGTGAGTAATTTAAATTTCATCACTGATAAACCAAAAAATGGTCAACATATCTATGCTAAATTTAGATATCGACAAAAAGATAATGGAGTCACTATTTTCTATAAAGGTGATGATCTAGTGGAACTTGTCTTTGATGAACCATATAAAGCAGTCACCCCTGGACAAGCTGCTGTATTTTATGATGGTGATATTTGTCTTGGTGGAGGCTTAATTGATTCAACTTTTTATAAAGGTAAAAGAACAGATTTATAGGTTAATAAAAAGGCACTCTAGTAAGTGTCTTTTTGTTTGACTATTTTTCTTATGCCGCCTCGAGGATTTTCTGCATCACCCTCATAGCGTGGGATAACGTGCATATGTGTGTGCATCACACTTTGCCCACCAGCTTCTAAAACGTTAAAGCCAACATTATATCCATCAGGATGAAATTCTTTATCTAAATATTCTTTTACTTTTTGAGATAATTCAAACATTGCTTCAATTTCTCTTTTTGTAAGTTCAAAGTAATGCTCACTATGTCTTTTTGGAATAATAAGAGTGTGTCCTTTACTTACCGGATAAGAATCAAAAAAAGCGACCGCTAAGTCGTTTTCAAATAAGATATTTTCTTTTAAATTACAAAATGGACAGCCCATTATTTTTTAGCTAAATCTCTCATATGAGAGTTAATATCGGCTTTATTATAGAATACTGAAAGTATTTCTCCTGCAATAGAAATAGCGACTTCTTCAGGAGAATCGCCACCAGTTTGTAAACCAATCGGAGAATAAAAATTAGTGAGATCGATATCTTTACCATATAATTGGTAGGCTTTTTCTAAATAATCACCAATCTTCTTTTTAGAACAAAGCATTCCAAAATATTTTGGTTTAATTTTTAATTCTAAAATTTTGTTTAAGACATGAAAGTCATTTTGATGACTTGGAGTGCAGACAACTATATAGCGATTATCAGGTAGTCCGTGCTTTTCAATATATTCCACAAAGCCTTCATTGACTTTGACGTCCGCTGCATCGTCTAAAGCATTGATTACATAATCTCTTTCATCAATGATAGCGGTGAAAAAACCTAAAGGTTTTAAAACTCTAGCTAATGCTGCTCCACAATGTCCTGCACCAAAAATATAAACATATTGTTTAGGACCAACGAATTCATAAAATAACGTGACTTTGCCTCCACAGGCCATTGGTAATATGATCGATCCATCATCAACACTGACGGTGCGATCATTTAAAATATATTTTTCGGAGAAAGATATTCTATTTTCTAAGACTTCTTTACATTTTTCTCTGGCGTAATATTCAATAGCTCCGCCACCGACTGTACCAAAAGCAACATTACCTTCTGTAACTAGCATTTTCTTGCCAACATCAGCAGGACCCATGCCACTTTTTTCAGTCACAGTAACAATAACCGCATCTTTGCCTTGTTTTCTTAATTTGTCCAATTCTTTATAAATGTCGACCATAATGTTCACTAATTATTTTAAAGAGATAACTAGATTTAATATAGTAAAAAATTTTTTATTTTATGCGCGTCATTCAAGGTTAATGACTGCGCGTGCGAGACCAAAAAATGTGCTTTTTTATTTATAAAATCTATGAAAAAATAATGCCTAAAGGAAAGATTATATGAAAAAAATTTTTATTTTAGGCTTATTACCATTATTTGCTTTAACTGGATGTAGAGAAGAACCAGCGACCGGTCTTCCAGATTTTACAGGTGATATTCAACTTTTAACTCCTGAAAAAACTTCTTTAACATCAACTGATTCAGAAGCAGCGGAAATAGTGACTCTTACTATCCCTGACACTGATAAAAGTTATCAAGTGGAGATTAGCGCTGGATGTAAACTTAACACTAAAGGGGCTGAGCCGCAAATTCAACTTGCTCCAGGATCTTATATTAAATCAGTGTCTGAATTCACCGTTGATCGTTTAATGATTGATTATTTTGGGACAAAAGGAACTTTTTATAATGTTTATAACAATAAAGAGGGGGCTGGCACTCCTGTAGGAGATTATGAAGCACCTAAAGATATAGTGACTTATGATCCAGATGGTGGAGGAAAAGTTCTTCAATTCCCAATCAATTCTACTGGTTGGATGATTAAAAACGAAACCGAATATAATAAGCCGACTTTTTACGCAATTTATATCTGTTTAGGGTAGATATTAATTAAAAATTAAGTTAATATATTTCTAATTGGAGATTATTAGTATGACAAAGAAGAAAGTTTTAAATATTTTATTCTCAGTTTTATTATTTGGTGGATTATGGGGCATTTTAGAAGCTACCTTAGGTAGTTTACTCCATATGCACTTTATACCTAACACGATGTTTTTAGCATCAAGCACCATTATGGTGCCTATTGCCTATTTCTTAATGGGTGCATGCTATAAAAGAACTGGTACATTTGCTAGCTCAATTTATATGGCAGTTCTAGCTGGTGCTATTAAATTAATCGCATGTTTAGCCTTCGGTATGGCTATTAATCCAGTCTATTACATCCTTATGGAAGGCGTCTTTATGGGTGTCGCCTTATTAATTATTAGACCAAAAAATATTATTTCTTTTGCTGGCTTAGGAACAATGATTATCGCTAATACATTATATTTAGGTGTTTCTACATTTATTAGAGTCAATCCAGCTTACGCAACAGCAAGCCAAGTCATTGATAATTTTGAAAAATACACATTTATGATTAACTGTGTTGCTATTTTATATACTTTTGCCGCTGGCGCTTTAATTTTTGGAGCGATGAAATTAGCAGAAAAATATAACTGGAATTTTAATAAAGTTAAAAAAGTTATTTATCATCCAGCGTTTGCTAGCGGATGTGCTGCGCTTGCTTTAGTGCTCACAATGGTGATTCGCTAATTATTACATAGTAATAAAAACCATCGAGTTTCAATCGATGGTTTTATTTTGCTTCCTTGATATACTGTTTAGCCATCTGGCCATAGCAGTGGATAAATAAAGATAAATAATCCTCAAAACTTACTTGGTGAGACCCATGATACACTGTGTCATAACGGACGCCATATTCACAGGTTTTGAGGATATTTTCTTTGAACCCGTTTCGATAATAGAAATCTCTTCTTCTTTTTCTTAACTGGTTATCACTATATTTATCATCAACTTCTTCAAAGCAGAGGATGAAAGTTTTATTAGGATATTTTTTAAATACTTCTTGGATGATTTTGCTTCCATATCCTTTATTTCTATATTTAGGAGAAACCGCCAAAAAGAAGAGATAGCAGAGATCTTTATAAAATAAAAGATTAGTAAAACCAATAAAAGAGTCGTTAACATAGACCCCATATATGTCGTTATCTTCTTTTAATGCAAAAGAGAAAAACATCTCTACTGGTGGTCTTTCTTCTTCAGGAAAACTAGAGACATATATTGGCTCAATATCTTTTTTAATATTTTGATTTGTTTTGTAATTTATGAATTTCATTAGATAAATCTTACCACTATGATGATAAAATATCATATATGCTTGTAAAAGATTTAGCGACTGCGATTATATTTTTATTCTTAGGTGTCACTGTTTTTATCGCCGGCATGAATCTTATGTCAGGCGGACTAAAAAAAGCGACAGGTAAATCTCTTAAGAAAATATTTAAGAAAACACAGAATAGCCCTTTTGCGTGTTTAGGAATTGGTAGTGGAGTCACAGCTTTAATTCAATCTAGTGCGGCTACTTGTGTACTGGCAGTTGGTTTTATTAATGCCGGAGTGATGACTCTATATCAAGGAGTGAACATCATGCTTGGTTCTTTTATTGGTACCACAGTTACAGGCATATTAGTGTCACTTTCTTCATTTAGTATTGGCTTATATTTAGCTCTTATTGCTTTTGTTGGCGTTGTAATGATGTTCTTTAAAAAAGAAAAAGTCAAAAATTTAGGTGAAGTTCTTACTGGATTTGGTCTAGTTTTCTTAGGCTTAGACCTATTAAAAAGCGCTTTTAGTCAGGCTGATATTAATAGTGCTACTCAACAGTTATTCTCTTCAGTTAGTTTCCCGTTATTACTTCTTTTAATTGGTATTGTTTTAACTGCTTTAGTGCAGTCTAGTAGTGCGGTGACTGGTATTGCTATTGTCATGGTCTCTAGTGGGGCAATTCCTTTTTCTAGTGCGATATATATCGCTTTAGGAGCAACAATTGGAACTTGTGTCACAACTTTAATTGCCACTATTGGAGGCACAGTTAACGCCAAAAGGTCAGGCTTCATCTCATTAGTCATAAAAGTAGTTGCGGCCTTAATCGCTATTGCAATTATTTGGCCTTTATCTACTCCAATTTCTAATTTCTTTTCTACAAGCTTTGGCTCATCAGGTTTAGGTTTAGCGATGTTTACATTACTTTATAGTGTAGTTTTCTTTGTTGCTTCTATGCCTTTAGTGAAACCTTTAATCAAATTTTCTGAAAGAGTTATTAAGGATAAAGATTTAGAAAATAAGAAGAATTTACTTTTATATATCGATGACAGATTATTAAACACTCCTGATATCGCAGTTATGGAAGTGAAAAACGAAATCTTACATATGTATAATCTCGCGATGCTTAACTTTAGATATGGCTACGAATGTTTAGTTAAAAGAGATAAGTCTAATTCAGGCTCTATTGCGGATACTGAAAGTAATATTGATTATATCAATAGTAAAATTACTGAATATCTCATATCTTTATCTAATAAAGTTAGTAAAGAAGATTCTAAAGTTGTGGGATCTTATTTCCACGTTATTAATGATATTGAAAGAATTGGTGATCACGCCTATAACTTCTATGACAACTCTAAGAAATTAGAAGAAAGTGATTTAAAATTCTCTAATGTTGCCATCAAAGAGATTGATGTTTTCTTTGATTTAATTATGGATATGTCTGATTTAACTCTGGGCATCTTTAAAAACGAAGAATATCAAAAACTAGATAAACTCCATGAATTAGAAGATAGAAGTGATGTCCTCGCTAAAGAGCTTAGTGACAACCATTATAAGAGAATGACCGCCAATGAATGTAACGGGGCTCTTTCTGATGATTTTGCTACTTTAATTAGTGAACTTGAAAGAGTAGCAGATCACTTAACTAATATTGGTTATAGTGTGATTAACCCAACTGGAGACGAGGAATAAAATAAAATGGTAAGTCTAAGACTTACCAATTAACTTCAATTACTTCATCCACTAGATCAAGGACTTCTTGACTAGGCTTTTCAAATTTATTAACAAGGCCCACTAATATATCATCAGGAACTCGTAAGGCAACTTCTCTTAAGTTGTTATATTTTCTAGATTTTTCTAGGCTATTAGGGAATAAGACTAAAATCTTTTTATCAAATTCTGGAGTAGTGGATAAATATTTTAATCTTACCGCATTTACATCGTTAAGAGCGTCTACAATAACTGTAACATCTTCACCTTTAGCGGCGTATTCATGAATTCTTTTTTCAAAAAGTTCCCAAACTTCTTTTTGTTTGCTGTGATCTTGGAAGTCTCCATGAGTAACTTCCATTCTCACTTCGTCACTATTAACAATATAAGTGTTTGGGTGACTAGCTTGATACTCTTTAGCCCAGGTCGATTTCCCAGACGCAGGTATCGCGCTTAACATAATCATTGTTTTCATAAGTTTCTCCTTTAGTGTCCAACCTTCAAAAGGAATAAGAACAAATCAAATATAAGAGATTATCTCACTTCTTTCAATTACTATTTTTGATTATTTAGACATTTTCTAAACTTATTCATTTATTAAAAATTACAAATTTGTAATAATAATGCTTGAGGTAAATAACTTATGAAAACATTAATTGTATATTTCTCACGTACTGGAGAGAATTCTGTTAATGGCGAAATGGAAGTAATCACCAAAGGTTTTACAGAAATCGTTGCAGAAAAAATCGCTGCTAAAACTGGTGGTGAGCTTTATAAATTAGAACCAGAAATTCCATATCCCACCAATTATCAAGAATGTGTAAAAAGAAGCAAAATTGAAGATCAATATAATGAAAAGGTTGCTTATAAAAATCCACTTTCATCATTAGATGAATACGATGTGATTTATTTAGGCTTCCCATGCTGGTGGAGAACCTATCCTAGAATTGTCGCTAGCTTTATAAAAGATCATTCTTGGATAGGTAAAACTGTTTATCCTTTTGCCACTAACGAAGAAGGGGCATTAGGATTAGCTGAACTTGAACTTAAAGGTTCTTTAAAAGGAGCGTTAATTAAAAAAGGATTTGCTTGTAAAGGAAGCGAAGTAAATCAAATTGATGACAAGCTTAATGCTTGGATAGGAGCCTAATTATGAAGAATGTCACAAAAGATATTTATTATGTTGGGGTTAATGACCATCAAATAGATTTATTTGAAGGTCAATATGTTGTTCCTTTAGGAATGGCGTATAACTCTTATGTCATCGTTGATGATTTAGTGGTGGTCATGGACACAGTCGACCAACACTTTACTAAAGAATGGTTAGCCAACATCAAAGAAGTGTTAGGAGATAGAAAACCTGACATCTTAGTAGTTCAACATATGGAACCAGACCATTCCGCGAATATCATCAATTTCTTAAAAGAATATCCATCCGCAAAAGTATTAGGTAACGCGAAAACCTTTAAAATGATGGAACAATTCTTCCATGAAGAGATTAAAAATAGAATTGTCGTTAATGAAGGTGATACCTTAAATTTAGGTAAACACATCTTAACATTTGTTTTTGCACCTATGGTGCATTGGCCAGAAGTAATGGTCACTTATGATAGTTATGATAAAGTCTTATTCTCTGCGGACGGGTTTGGCAAATTTGGCGCTAATGACGTTGAAGATCCTGAAGGATGGGATTGTGAAGCTAGAAGATACTACATCGGTATTGTTGGTAAATACGGCGCACAAGTCCAAGCTTTATTAAAAAAAGCCGCGACTTTAGATATTCAAATTATTTGTCCACTTCATGGACCAGTACTCGACCATGATTTAGGTCACTATTTAAAACAATATGACACATGGAGTTCTTATAGAACTGAATCTGAAGGTGTAGCAGTCTTTTATACTTCAGTTTATGGCCACACCAAAAAAGCAGTGGAGTTCTTGTGTGAAGAATTAAAAAGACTTGGCTGTCCAAAAGTTGCATGTAGCGATTTAGCGCGTGATGACATGCCTGAATGCGTTGAAGACGCGTTTAGATATGGCAAGATTGTTTTAGCCACAACTACCTATAATGCGGGAATCTTCCCATTTATGGATACATTTATTGCTCACTTAGTGGAGCGTAACTTCCAAAATAAGAAAATTGGTTTAATTGAAAATGGTACCTGGGCTCCTATGGCGGCTAAAGTTATGAGTGATAAACTCTCTGGTTGCAAGAATGTTGAGATTATCGAGCCAAAAGTCAGAATTTTATCAGCGATGACTGAAGAAAATAAAGCCCAAATTTCTGCTTTATCAGAAACATTATGCGCTGAATATAAAGCTCATAAAGAAATCAAAGAAGAAAAGAAACCAGAACTTGATCCAAAAGCCTTATTTAAGATTGGATATGGTTTATATGTCGTAACATCTAAAGATGGAGCTAAAGATAACGGCTTAATTGTGAATACAGTTTCTCAATTAACCGATTCCCCTCTTAGAGTCGCGGTTAATATTAATAAAGCTAACTATTCTCATGACATCATTAAAAAGACCGGTGTTCTTAATGTGAACTGTTTAAATGTTGAAGCACCTTTCTCAGTGTTCCAAGAGTATGGCTTTGTATCTGGTAAGGACAAAGATAAATTTGCGGGTAAAGAAGTAATTAGAAGTGAAAATGGATTAGTGGTCTTACCTAACTACGTTAACGCTTTCATTTCATTAAAAGTTGATAACTATGTTGATTTAGATACTCATGGCATGTTTATTTGCTCTGTTACTGAAAGTAAAATCATTAATAATGTCGAGACAATGACTTATAATTATTATCAAGCGAATGTCAAACCAAAACCAGACACCGCTAAAAAGAAAGGCTACGTTTGTAAAGTATGTGGCTACGTTTATGAAGGAGATGAACTTCCAGAAGATTTTGTCTGTCCACTTTGTAAACATGGCGCGGCTGATTTTGAACCAATAAAATAAGAAAGGAAAAATCACAATGAAATACGTTTGTACTGCATGTGGATTCGTCTATGACGAAGATGAGGGATGTCCAGAAATGGGAATCGCTCCTGGAACTAAATTTGAAGATCTTCCAGAAGACTTTGTCTGCCCATGGTGTGGCGTCGGCAAAGACATGTTCCAAAAAGAATAAGAAGATAACGCTCCTCGCGAGCGTTTTTTTCTTGAGATAGAAAAACTATAATTCGCCAAAAGTGGCTAAAAAAGTTGATTTCGACGGATTATGATATTTGATTACTTGCTTAGTATATGCTTTTATATTACCTCTTATTTCATAAGAGCCTACTTTTGGTATATCACATCAAGTGAGATCATATTTACCATTTAACAAATGGTAATTAGCACTCATACATAAAGAGTGCTTGCTTCTTCTTCTTCTTCGTATACTTATACTTGTATCAAATAAACTACTTTTTTGAGGGGGAAAAAATATGGAGAAGAAAAAAGTAATTGATTATGTAATTTTTGGAGTGCTTTGTTTAGGCATAGTTTTAGTAACTGTTTCGTTATTTTTGCCATTTGTAGCGGTTGAATCTTTCACTGTTTCAAGTTTGAAAGAAATCTTTACCAATGTGGGACAAAAATTGTCGTTTGATGACAAGCTTGTTGTCGCCCAAGGTGCTTGTGAATTGATATTTTTACTTGGCGGATTAATTGGTTTTGTAATTGGGCTAGTATTTTCAATTATTAACGCTGTGAAATTTTTAAAAGGTCAGGAAAAATTAAAAACAGCAAGTTATATATCTACTGTTTTAGTTCCTACTCTTTCATATGTTTTGATTTTTTTCTGTTATGGTGACTATGATGAATATTCATTAGGTATTGGCACAATTATTGCCTTTTCTGCTTTATTAATTGTTACAGTTGCTGGAATTGTCTATCGCACTGTTGAATTTACACAAAAAGATAAATCTGCACTTGTACCGATGATTCTTTCAGGGCTAGCAATTTTTGTTTCAGTATTTTCATTATATTTTGCAGCTTATTCAAAATACATAGTTACAAGTGATGGAGTAGAAAGAAGCATAAATGGTTTTGCCTTTTTCCTTGAAAACATGGTTAAATTCGGCAAAGCGTTTAGCGCTCACGTTGGTAGCAAATTTACTGCACCATATATTATTGGTGTTTTTGGATTATTATTTGTTATGGTTATTTCATGCGCTATCCCTTCACTTGCGTGTTCGCTTGATAACGCCGGTTCTAAGAAAAAACCTAAACCAATCAGTCCAAAAACTGTTGCTGCTCAAATGATTGTGTTTCCAATTATTGTCGCAGTATTTATGATGGTTGGTTTTTTAGGAGTATTAGGCACTTGTTCTGCAACTAATTATGGTGGAGCTGCATATTCATTTGGCTTTAATAGTTATTCAATTATTTTCTTAGTTTTCTGTGGAGTGTCGCTAGTATTAGCTATTGCTGCTAGAATTACCGCTAAAAAGTCTTATTAAAAATATAAAAAACGTTTCATTTTTTCTATTTTTGCTCTAATTGTTCGTCATTAACATCAATCACGTACAACGGAACCATTACAGAACGGAATGTAATCACAAAAGCTCCGCCTTGGCATGAATATGTTCCTGCTAAGGTGGTGCACTGCACCGATGGTGACATATTCATATAATGAATTTATATTAACAAATTAATAATTGATACATTTTAAATAATTACTGGTTATTTATACATCGTCATTCATTATTTGGTTTTGGATACAAAAATATAAAAATTACTAATAAAAATACTAGGAGAAAAAAACAATGATTAAAGTATTAAACAAAAAAGCAATAATAGCGTTTCTGTTGTCGCTTTCATTAGTGTCTTGTGGGACTCAACAAGGAGAAAGAGGACCAGTAGGTCCACAAGGCGAACAAGGAGAAACCGGACCTCAAGGACCAGCTGGACATGATGGCGTTTCTGTTGTTTCTATAGATAAAACATCATCAGATGGTTTAGTGGACACGTATACGATTTTTTATTCTGATGGAACATCGTCTTCATTTAATATCACCAATGGTCAAGATGGAGAACAAGGTATTCAAGGAAATCCTGGTCAAGACGGACATAATCCAGTAATCTCAATTGGTGCGAATGGAAATTGGTTTGTCGATGATGTAGATACTGGCATTAAAGCGCAAGGTCCAAAAGGTGATACTGGTGCTCAAGGTATCCAAGGTGAAAAAGGCGCCGATGGCACATCGGTTTTAACTGGCTATGGTTATCCAGATAATGAGCTAGGAAAAAATGGAGATTCTTACATTGACTTATCATCATGGGATTTTTATGTTAAAGAATTCGATTGGTGGTCACTTATTGGCAATATCAAAGGCGAGAATGGTCAAGATGGTATGCCTGGAATTAATGGTGAAGACGGATCTAATGGTATTGATGGTCGTGATGGTGTATCTATTATGAGCATTGATTTAATAGCAACTTCTCCCGAAAATGTGGATACGTATGAAATTAGATATAGTGATGGCCGTAGTTCATTATTTTACGTTACAAATGGTGCTGATGGCCCTCAAGGTATCCAGGGAGAACCTGGTCAAGACGGTCATACACCAGTAATTACAATTGGTAGTAATGGTAACTGGTTTGTTGATGGAGCAGATACCGGCATTAAGGCACAAGGTCCTAAAGGCGATACTGGTGAACAAGGCCCACAAGGTGAACAAGGGGAAAAGGGAAAAGATGGCTCTTCTGTTTTAACCGGTAGTGGCACCCCTAATTATGATTTAGGAAGTAATGGTGATTCATACATTAATCTCTTAACTTGGGATTACTATGTAAAAGAAAATGATACATGGACTTTAAAGGGCAATATCAAAGGCGAAACTGGTCATGATTCAGATTTATATGGTGTGACATATATTGTTACTTTTGATGTACAGGATGGAATAATGCCAGAAGGATATGAAACAACAGTTGAAGTTGAAGCATTCCATTCTATAAGTAATTTACCAACTCCTACCAAAACTGATTATAGATTTATTGGTTGGTACAATGGGCTTTCATTAAATGATGGTCAATTTACAACTTTAACACCTGTTACAAGAGATATGACTGTTTATGCTAGATACGAATCGTATCCACTTCATGCAGTAACATTCCATTCTAATGGTGGAAATCTTGCTGAATCGTGGCACGTTGTACATGGATTTGTTATCAACGATTTACCAATAATCGGTAGAGAGGATTATGAATTTGCGGGTTGGTATTTAGATGAACAGTTAGAAAACCGTATCTCACTTCCATATACAGTATTAACACAAGTCGATTTATGGGCAAAATGGATAATTAATAGCTATTCAGTAACTTATGTTACTAATAGCGAATACACGCTGGATAAAACATATTTTGATGCAGGCACGGCCGTAAATGAATTATCAACTCCAACTAAACCTCATTATCAATTTGCTGGCTGGTATGTAGATGAATATTTTGAAACACCTTTTACATATGGAAATAATATACATAGTGATATTACCGTTTACGCAAAATGGTCACCAATTTATCACACAGTGACATGGGTAAGAAATGGTGGTCAAGAAAATCTTGTTAATTCATGGTTTGATGGCGGTAATATTTATGGATATGGTGGATATGAAGGTACATATGAAGGATATAATTTTGCGGGTTGGTATTATGATGAAGAATTAACTGAGCCAGTTAGTTGGCCAGTTGTCGCTGATCGTGATTATACTTTCTATGCTAAATGGGACTGGATTGATCCATATTCAGATTACATTTTGATTAATAACGCCGATGAATTAGCATCAATTTATAAGATGGATGGTAAATATTTACTCACTGCTGACATTGATATGACTGACTATCAAGATGTCAATGTTAGATTTGGCACAGCAGAGAATCACTTTACTGGTATATTCGATGGTGGTGGTCATAGAATTTATAATTTTAAGGCAACCAAAGGAAACGAAACAGATAATTTTGGTTTTATTAGTTTTAACTATGGAACTATTAAAAATGTTAAAATTCAAGGAGAAGCTGACTATGATTCATGGAACAATAGTAGTAAAGTTGGTGGTGGACTTGTTGGCTTAAATTACGGCACTATTATGAATTGCCAGGTTGATATAAATGTAGCTATGACTGCAACGAGAAGTTCAAGTAGTGCTAGAAGTGTTTATCTTGGTGGTATTTGTGGTAAAAACATGTCTGGAGCTTTGATTTTGAACTGTATTAATCTCGGCAATGTTACTTTGATTGATAGACAAACCGCCACAGCAGGAAATTGGAGCGGACTTAACTCGTTTGCCGCTGGAATTGCTGGATTAAATGAAAGCACAATTGATAGTTGCGTAAATATTGGAACAATTACGTTAAATAAAACAACTGGTAGCTCGTGGGGATCTGGTCAACTTAGTTCTTTTGCGAACGGAGGATCTTCTACTACAAATAATGTAATTAGAAATTGTTTAGCTTTGGGAAATCTTGCCGGTACTAGCGTTGAGACTTTTTCAGACATTGGCGTTAACGCTGTTGTCACAAACTGCTATAAAATAAATACAATGAGTTATTCTACCGGCAACAATCAGAATAAAGGTACTTCAGTCACTAAATTTGTTGTTGATTCAGAATCATTTTATGCTAATGATTTATTATTTGATTCAGAAATTTGGAATTATGAGGAATTGGATTTTGATAACGGCATAACAGTTAGATTACGTTAATGCATTATTAAGGGGCTGTTAAGAAATTAAAATCTTAACGCCCTTTTTTCTTGGAATTGAAAAACTATAATTCGCCAAAAGTTGGTAAAAATAGTCATTTCTGGCGGATTATCCACATAAAAAATGCGTATAAGTCGCCAAAAGTGACTAAAAATAGTTGATTCTGGCGGATTATCCTGTTTTAATATATATGAGGATTTAAAAATGATTATCGGAAGAAAAGATCAAATTAATTTGCTTAATCAAACACTAGAAAGCGATAAATCAGAATTTGTAGTAGTGTATGGAAGAAGAAGAGTTGGCAAAACTTTTTTGATTGATGAATTCTTTAATGGCAATTATGCCTTTTACGCTACTGGAGTTGTTGAAAGAAATCAAAAAAATCAACTAAAAGTATTTGAGCGTTTTTTATTGAAATATGGTCATAATAAGAACAAAACCCCATCTGATTGGTACGAAGCTTTTGATTTGCTTATAAATATTCTTGAATCAGATAATGTTAATAGAGAAATTTCTAGCAATAAAAGAATTGTATTTTTGGATGAGCTTCCATGGATGGATACTCCTAAATCGAATTTTAAATCTGCGCTTGATTATTTCTGGAATAGTTATGCATCTAAACACAAAGATATAGTGCTGATAGTCTGTGGATCGGCAACATCTTGGATCTTGAACAATTTATTAAATTCTAAAACCGGTTTTTATAACCGTGTAACTAAAAAGATTTTGCTGGAGCCTTTTACATTAAAAGAAACATATGAATATCTATTATCCAAGGGATTTCAATATACAAAACAAACTGTCATTGATGCTTATATGGTTTTTGGTGGTGTTCCATTTTATTTAGAAATGTTGTCCCCAAGATTGTCATTAGATCAAAATATTGAAAAATTATGTTTTGAAGAAAAAGGCGATCTTCACTACGAGTTAAATAATTTATTTAAATCTTTGTTTAAGAATCATAATAAACATTTGGAAGTGATTTTATCATTAAGCAAAGTTAAATCAGGAATAACCAGACAACAAATTATCGAAAAAACAAAGATAAGTGGGCAAACATTGACTGATATTTTACTTGAGTTAGAGCAATGTTCTTTCATAAGAAAGTTCACCAATTTTACAATGCAAAAAAACGGTAGCTTTTATCAAATAATTGATCCGTTTATTTTATTTTCTTTAAAATTTGATTTTGCAAACAAAAAGATTTCTTGGCTTTCATTTATAAATTCTTCTGATTATTATTCTTGGTGCGGATTGGCTTTTGAAAAAGTATGTTTAAATAACATCAACTCAATTAAGATGGCGCTCGGAATCTCTTCAATTGAAACAGAAGTTTTTTCTTGGAGAAGCAAGAATTCTGAAACCGGTGCACAAATTGACTTGGTTATTAATAGAGGCGATCGAACAATTAATATTTGTGAAATGAAGCATTCGGTTTCTGTGTTTGAAATAGATAAAAAGTACGCTGATAATCTATTGAATAAGAGAGCTGTTTTTATAAATGAAACTAAGACAAATAAATCTGTGCAAATTTCCTTGTTTACTGTTAACGGACTAAAAAAGAATCAGTATTCAAATATAGTTCAAAACAGTTTTGATTGTGACTCTTTATTTTTAGTATAATTCGCCAGAAGTATGTGGAAAATAATAGTTTTGGCGGATTATCCATATAAAAAATGCGTATAAGTCGCCAAAAGTTGGTAAAAATAGTTATTTCTGGCGGATTATCCTATTTTAAAAATTTTTCAACTGAATAAAATCTTTATTGGATTATAAATTGATAAATGTAATAATATCTAGCGAAGGAAAGAAATTTATTTCTTCTATTCTTAGAGAGCGTGATTAGGTGCAAGCACGTAATAGAGAATAAATGGGCCACTCCTTGTCGTGTGGGTAATGCCACCGTAAAGTTAACGAAATAACTATTAATTAAGTGTCTCTCTTATATTGGAGAGGAAATAGGATGGTATCGCGGACTTGTTCGTTCCTATAAAGGAACGTTTTCTTATATTTGGAGGAAAAAATATGAAAAAGATGTCTTCAAGTGAAATTAGACAAATGTGGTTAGATTTCTTTAAAAGTAAAGGACACCACGTCGAACCAGGTAGTTCTTTAATTCCTAAAAATGATCCAACTTTACTTTGGATTAACGCTGGAGTTGCGGCTTTAAAGAAATATTTTGATGGTAGTGAAGTCCCACCAAGTAGAAGAATCACTAATGCTCAAAAATCAATTAGAACTAACGATATTGAAAATGTGGGTGACGCCACTCACTTAACTTTCTTTGAAATGCTCGGTAATTTCTCTATTGGAGATTACTTTAGAAAAGAAGTTATCCCTTGGGCATGGGAACTATTAACTAGCGAAAAATGGTTTAACTTTCCTAAAGAAAGATTATATGTTACTTATCATCCAGATGATTTAGAAACTAAAAAATGCTGGTTAGAAGTTGGAGTCGAGGAGTCTCATTTAATCAAAAAAGAAGATAACTTCTGGGAAATTGGAGAAGGACCTTGTGGACCTGACACTGAAGTCCATTTCGATCGTGGAGAAAAATTTGATCCAGAACATGTTGGGGTGAAACTATTAGAAGAAGATTTGCCAAACTTTAGATATGTCGAAATTTGGAATATCGTTTTCTCACAGTTCAATAGTGAAATTGGAAAGAAAAGAAGCGAATATAAAGAACTTCCAAGTAAAAACATCGATACTGGTGCGGGCTTAGAAAGATTTGCCTGCGTCATTCAAGAGACTGATACAGCCTATGAAACTGATTTATTCTGGCCAATTATTCAAAAGACAGAAGAAATATCGAAAAAAGAATATTCCTCTAATAGGCGCGCTTTTAGAGTGATTGCTGACCATATTAGAACCATTACCTTTGCTTTAGCGGATGGAGAAATGTTCTCTAACGAAGGTAGAGGCTACGTTTTACGTAGATTACTCCGTAGAGCGGAAAGATATGGACACGTATTAGGAATTGACACTCATTTCTTACATAAACTTGTTCCAGTAGTAGCGGAGATTATGAAATCCTACTACCCATATTTATTAGATAAACAAGAATTCATCTCAAAGATGGTGCAAGCTGAAGAAGAGAAATTCTTAAAGACACTTCAAAATGGTGAATCTTTACTTATGTCTTTAATTAAAGATAGCAAATCTTTATCTGGCAAAGACATGTTTAAGCTCTATGACACATTTGGCTTCCCTAAAGAATTAACTTTAGAAATTTGTGAAGAAAATGGTGTCAAAGTGGATGAAAAAGAATTTGAAGAAGAAATGAATAAACAAAAAGAAAGAGCTAGAGCTGCTCGTGGAGATCAACAATCCATGAACAAGCAATCCATAGATTTGATGAATTTCAAAGAACAAAGTTCTTTCAACTATGAAAAGACTGAAATTGTCTCAGAAGTTATTGGTGTTTTTGTGGATGGCGAAAAAGTTGAATCACTTAGTGGAGAAGGCGACTTAATTGTTAAAGAAACTCCATTCTATGCAGAAAGTGGAGGACAAGTTTCAGATATTGGCACCATCTCAAATAAATCTATGGAAGCAAAGGTTGTTTCTGTAAGTAAAGCTCCTAATAAACAACATTTACATCATGTCACTGTTTTATTTGGTGAAATCAAAGTTGGCGATAAAGTTAATTTAAAAATTGACTCATACAACCGTGAATTAATTAGAAGAAATCACTCTTCGGTCCATTTACTTCAAAGTGCTTTAACTGAAGTTCTTGGTGATCATGTTGCTCAAAAAGGTAGTTATGTCTGTGCTGATTATATTCACTTTGACTTCTCACACTTTAAAAAGATGAGCGAAGAAGAAATTGCAGAAGTAGAAAGAAAGGTTAATAGATGGATTTCTGAAGCGATTGAAGAAGAGACTAAAGTCTTATCCATTGCTGATGCGAAAAAGATTGGCGCTAAAGCATTATTCGATGATAAATATGGAGACATTGTTAGAGTTGTTTGCTTTGGTGAAGTTTCCAAGGAATTCTGTGGTGGCACTCACGTTAGTAATACAAGAGATATTGGTGTCTTTGTTATTGAAAGTGAAGAATCAGTTGCTAGTGGAGTTAGACGTATTGTTTCTAGAACCTCTATTGGCGCTTATGAATTACTCAAAAAACGTGAAAATATGCTTGTACAAGCTAGAAATAGCTTAGGTGCTGGTTCTATTAGTGAAGTTAATATCAGACTAAATGCGATGTTAGCCGAGAAAGCTGAACTCAAGAAAACAGTGGAATCTTTAAGCATGAAACTCGCGAATGCAGAGAGTGCTTCTTTAGACGGTGAGTTTGTTGCTTTGGGAGATAAAGAAGTGTTAATCAAACACATCAAAGACGCAGATAGAAATGCATTAGCCAGTTTAATTGATAAACTCAAGGTCTCTCACAAGAATTCTGTTATCGTTTTAATTGGTACCAGCAAAGATTCTATCTCTGTTGTATGTAGTGTAAACGGAGAAGCACAAAAAGTTTATAAAGCCGGTGACTTAGTAAGAAGCGTTGCTCAAGCTTTAGGTGGTTCAGGAGGAGGAAGACCAGACTTTGCAAGTGGTGCTGGTAAAGATGCTTCTAAGATCGGTGAAGCTATTGAAGTTGCTAAAGGATTAGTCAAATAATGGAAAAATACATTGGACTAGATTTAGGAACTACAACCCTAGGTGTCGCTACTAGTGATGTCTTAGGGTTTGTCCATGGAGTTGAGACCTTTAGATTCCCTAAAGAAGCTTATTCTCAGGCTCGAGATTATGTTCATAAATTAGTGGAAAAAACCGGAATTAAAAACCTAGTAATTGGATTACCAATTAATATGGATGGTTCTCAAGGTTTTAGAGCAGATTCCTCTAAAAGATTTAAAGAAGACCTTCTTAAAGAAGATCCGACTCTCAAAATCGAATTAGTGGATGAACGTTTAACTACTGTGTCTGCGCATAAGACACTTAATCAATTAAATGTTTCAGGCAAAGAAAGAAAAGGATCTGTTGACCGTATCGCAGCCTGTGAAATATTAGATTTCTATTTAAGAATGAAAGGAAGATAAAGCGATGATTGAAGATGAAAAACAAATAACGATTCGTGATGAAGAGGGTAACGAACATTTAATGGAAATTCTTTTCACCTATGAACACGATGAAAGAAAGAAAAAATACGTCTTCTTATATAGCAAAGACGCTCCTGAAGACGTAATTTGTATGGAATACAACGATAAAGGCGAATTATTCGAAATCGAATCCGACGAAGAATACGAAGAAGTGGAAGAAGTCTTCAATGCCTTTATGGATGAAAACGCGACAGACTAAACGGTAAAGATTATTATTCCTAGTAACGCTGATAAGCCTAGTAGTTTGATTGCTCCTAGGCTTTTCTTTCTGACTTTTTTATAAATAAAGAGTATCCCAGAAAGAATAACTAGAAGGGCAAAGCTTCTAATATCAAACTCCCATTCTCCTTTAAAGGAGTTACCACCAAAGAACATCACTTTGATTAATAACATTAAGGCGGTCGCTAGAATGAGAGCTAAAACAATTGGTCTAACCCCATTTAATGCTCCTTGAACATATTTATTTTTCATGAATTTCTTCATGATCATCGCAATGATGAGAATGATAATGATTGAAGGAAGGATCACTCCGATAGTAGCGCACACCGCTCCAAAAGCTCCGCCCACGGAATTACCAACAAAAGTGGAGATGTTAATAGCAAATGGTCCAGGAGTAGCCTCACTAACCGCGATAAAGTCTGTTAAGTTAGATTCAGTAATCCAACCTTTAGAAACGACTTGTTCTTGAATCATTGGAATCATCGCATAGCCGCCACCAAAAGTGAATAAACCAATAAGGAAGAAGGTATAGAATAACTCAAAGAAAATCATTCTTGTTCCTCCTTATTTTTTCCTATTAAAGTTAAAACAATACCGGTGATTATGCCTAATAAAATTAGACATAAAGATAAGTATTTAAAACCTGTATCAATAAATGAGAAGACTAACATCAAACTTAAGGCAGTCACAAATAAAATGATGCCTACAAGATTGACCTTCACACCTTTTTTGAGTTTTAAAACAGCGGAGAATAAAAGAATGATAACTCCTACTTTTAAGCCTTTAAACATCGCAGCGATAACTGGCCACTGCATAAAGTCTTGATAGAAGAAGGAAATAACAAAAATAATAACGAAAGATGGAATTGCTAAACTAATGGTAGCAATAATTCCTCCAGCAACGCCTGCTACTTTATATCCAACATAAGTTGCAGTATTAACTGCGATTGGTCCAGGAGTAGATTCGCTAATAGCGAGGATGTCCATGATTTCCATCTCGCTAATCCACTTTCTTTTTTTGGTGACTTCTTCTTCAATAATTGGAATCATCGCGTAGCCTCCACCAAAGGTGAAGACTCCAATTTTCATAAAAGTCAGAAAGAGGATTAAGAGTTTAAATAGATAGTTGTCCTTTTTCATACCTGACTTATTATATACGAAACCAATAGATTAATCTATTTGAACCACTTATATATATTTTGGAAAAATTCTTGGAATATATAACTCGTTATTGCTATAATAACGCTTGACTGAATTTGTGAGGTATATAACATGGCAGATAAAGTAATCTTAACAAAAGCTGGTAAAGAAGAACTTGAAAGAGAACTTCGTGAATTAATTGATAACACCAGAGAAGAAGTAAAAAGACAATTAACTGAAGCTCGTGCGCAAGGTGACTTAAGCGAAAACGCTGACTACGATGCCGCGAGAAATAGACAAGCTGAAGTTGAAGGACGTATTAAGGAGATTGAAAATATTCTCTCTAATGCTGAAATCATTGACGATGAAGCAAAATCCAAAAAAGGTGGTAATAAAGTCGCTCTTGGTTCAACCGTTACCATTAAGTTTGTAGAAACCGGAAAAGAAGGTAAATACATGATTGTTGGTACTGTTGAAAGTGACCCATTCAACAACAAGATTTCTAACGCTTCCCCACTTGGTGAGGCCTTAATCGGAAAAGTTGTTGGCGACGTCGTTGACGTTAAAGGACCAAAAAAAGTCTACAAAGTAGAAGTCTTAAAAATAGGCGCCTAAAAAAATTTTTTTCACAAAAAATCGAAAAACCTCCGTCTTTATATAATGTAGGAGGTTTTTAATTTTATGTTTAAAATCCTAATCGGGGTCGTTGTTGTGACAATCGCCGTCATTGCCGCATTTGTGATGATCGACCCAAAGATGCAAGTCGATTCTGCTGGGACAGTAACCGAGGTTCCATTCCTTGTGATATCTTAAAGGTTGGTCATCATGGATCTAACACTTCTAGTAGTGACGCTTTTATTAAATATCTATCACCTAAAGTGGGAGTGATATCGTGTGGAAAGAAGAATAAATATGGTCACCCACATTCTGAGGTTGTTGCTATTTTAAATAAATACAAAGTCAGAATTCGAAGAACGGATTTAGAAGGAACAATAACTTATTGCTAGTGAAACTGACAAATAAGTTATAATAATAAGCGATGATTTATTTAGTTTACGGAAATCAATCTCCAACTATCAAATCCCAAATTCGTAAGATTGGGGAAGCATTTTTAGGTGCAGAAAAACCAGACGAACTTAACTTTATTAAGTTAGATGGTCATAACGCTTTAGTTCAAGATGCGGTTGATGAATGTAAATATGTTTCTCTTGGCTATGAAAAGAAAGTAGTCTCTTTAGAAAACTGCTATTTCTTATTAAAACCAAAACCAAAAAATAAAATTGAATCAGATCAAAATTATGATGAGTTGGTTGACTACATTGAGAACAACTCTACTGACCAAGATGCTTGTTTTATACTTTCTGTATGTAATTCCGCAGTCGATGAAAAAGGCGAACTTTTTAAAGCCTTAAAAGAAAAGGCTAAAATCGTTCAAATCGTCGACCCAGATGAAAAGGGTTGGAATGAATATGTTAAAGCCTATTTAGCTAAACATGAGATTGTTATTGACCGCGATGCTGTTATGGAACTAGCAGAGCGTACTTCAGGAGATGTGGCGTTATTTCAAAATAGCGTCCAGATTCTCACTTTATATACCGACCATATTCGCTATAAAGATGTCATCTTAATGATAAATAAACCGTTAGAGGACAATGCTTTCTTAATATTTAATTTATTAATAGATAATAAAAACGCTGAGGCAATTAGTCTTTTTCGTGATTTACAAGTAAAGAATATCCAATCTCCAACATTAATCGCTCAACTTGGTAATCAATTTAGACTTTTATCGCAAATCAGTTACTTATGTAAAAAGAGAATGCCTAAAGAATATATCGCTAACGAACTAAAGATTAAACCAGGTAGAGTTTATGTTCTTTCTAAACTCTTACCAATGATTAGCGATAAAGCTATTAAAAAGACTTTAGATGATTTATATCAATTAGATTTGGACATAAAAAGCGGTCTTGTCGACCGCAATTATGGTTTTGAATTATTTTTAATAAAGTTTAAAACGCAATAAGATTACTTATTTTAAAGAGTTAACTAATCTTTGGATCTCGCTCTTTTGTCTGGCAGCGGTGTTTTTGTGTTGGACACCATCAGAAACAGACTTGTCAATTAAACGATAAGCTTCTAATAATGCTTTTTCAGCTTCTTCTTTTTTACCAGCTTCAACAGCAACTTTCACTTTTTTGATGGAAGTTCTAATTGCGCTTTTAGCGGCTTTATTTCTTAAGCGTGCTTTTTCGTTTGTTTTGTTACGTTTGATTTGAGATTTAATGTTTGCCATGTGTATACCTTCTTTTTTGCGTCAGCGATAATGATACTAAATGCTTAAAAATAATGCAAATAATATTTGTAATTATTTCTTCTTTTGTAATGAGACAATTTCTTCGGCGAAATCGTTAATACAAGTTAATTTACCATAAGATGTTTCTGGAATGGTGACACCGAATTGATCTTGAACAGTGGTGATTAATTCGACATAACTCATAGAGTCTCCGCCTAATGCATCTACCCAGTGTGCGTCATCATCAATCTTAAATTCTGGAAGAATTAAGATTTTAGAGAAAATCTTTCTTAATGGTTCAACGACTTTTTCAATTGTTTCTTTAGAAAAATTCTTGTTGGATTTAACTTCTTTTTTGAAGTCAAATGGGATATAGTCGCCGTTCATTGTTTCGATGCCTTTTTTGACTACGAAACGTTTAACTTTCATGTTGTTAGCGACTGGTAATTTATTTCTTGAGAAATAGAATTCTGTAATTTTGGTGCCTTTTGGTAAATCTTGGCCAGCTTTCTTACAAGCATCTTTTAAGACTTCGATGTCGTCACTAGAAATGCTGTTATCAATTTCAATAGCACAGACGATTTTTTGGTTCTTAGTGCCTTTTTGGTCAACACCTAAAACACAGACAGCTTGGACATGAGGAATCTTCTTGAAGAAGATTTCGAGTTCATCTGGGAAGATATTTTCACCATCAGCATTGATGATGACATCTTTCATTCTACCTTTAAGATAGAATCTATTTGTGGCATCAACTTCAGCGATATCGCCAGTGGAGAAAAAGCCGTCTTTATCAAGTTGAACTTCTCTTTCGACTCCACCGATGATTTCTCTAATGTGGGTGATACCAGATTTAACTAATAATTCACCAGTATTTGGTTTTCCAGTAGTGGACTTAATCTTATAAGAAACACCATGTAGCGGGATACCAATACTGCCTTTAAGTCTTAATTCGACGATTGGGGATAATTCAACGGAGGTAATACCGATTTCGGTCATACCATATCCATTATATAATGGATAACCAACACCGTTAATCACGGTTTGGGTCTTGCTATCGAGATATCCGCCACCGGAAATACAGAAGCGAATCTTGTTGCCAAGTAATTTCTTTTGGATGGTCTTCTGGACCATCTTCACTGGGCCAGCTTCTTCTTTTAAAATCTTGCCAGTGTTATAGCCAATTAATTTATCCATGTATTGTTGTCTAGATGGAGTTTCTAAAGCCTTCTTTCTTTCTAAGCCTTGGGCTAAAGAATCCCAGAATAGTGGGACAGAGAAGACGTGAGTGACTTTACATTTTTGACAGACGTTTTGAATCTCTGATGGGGCTAAATTACGGACGAAAACAAAGTTTGCACCGTAATAGAAGTACCATAAGAAGGTGGCGATAAAGCCAAAGATGTGATGGAATGGAATCATCGCTAAGACTCTTAATGGTCCCATTGATTTTGGATATAAGAGGTCTTTAGATGTTTCGGCAAAGTCTAAAGCTGCTAAAATTTGGTGACATAAGTTTTCACCGTTAAAGACCATGAGTTTAACGTCACCTGTGGTGCCACTAGAACAGAAGATGACTTCGTTTTCCCAGTTAGGAGCGAATTCATAACTGTGCTTTTCTTGTAAAAGATCTCTTAATGAGAACTTTGGTACATCATATGTGAAGTTATCATCAGTGATAATAGCAACAGCCTTACCTTGTTTAATTAAATTTTCAGTTCCTTCTTTAGAAGTTTTAGCATCGACTAAAAGTGGTTTATAACCAGTCATTAAAATCGCCCAGAAAATTTCTCCCCAGTGTGGTCCGTTACTAGCCTTTAAAACGATTGGAACGTTTTTAGGTTGTTGGATCATGAAGTTAGATAAGATAGATGCGATTTCAAAGGCGTGTTTTCTAAATCTGGAATATTTGTATTTCTTGGATTTACCTTCATTATTGGTGTAGGTAACCGCGATTCTTTTTAAATTTCTTTTTGTGGATAAGACAAAAATGTCTTCCATGGTTCTAGATGTGTTAAGAAGTAAGTTTGCTTCTTCTGCACACGCTTTAACTTTTTTATACTCAGGATACATAGTAATCTCCTTTATTTCCTTGTGTATTTTAACTTATTTGTTCATTTATGAGAATAATTTTTGTTTCAATATCATAGATTATGATAGAGGCGGACTCCTTTTCAATATTCATAATCATGAATGTTCCGTTAGTCCCGTCCCTAGGTAAAGAAAGGGAACCAGGATTAAGAAAAATCTTGTTCTCTTCAGTATAAAAACTATATTGATGGGTATGACCGTTTATTAAGAATTTGTTATCTTTTATCTGCTCATTAGCAAACCAAGGTTTATGTTTAATTAAAAGATAACCCATCGGGGTATAAATTCGTAATAATTCATCAAAAGGATAATAGTCAGTATTTCCTCTTACTGATTCGAAAGGATATAGAGTATCTCTATCTAGTCCGCTATCACCTGCATGAAGATAATAATCCATCTTGGGATAGCTACTTACTAATTCTTTTAATAAAGACTCATTACCGTGAGTGTCACTCACAACTAAGATTTTCATTCTTTAATATTGTACTCTTTTTTCTTTATTAGTAACATCATTTTAGTCTATAATTATTCTTATGAATAACAAACGCATTGTCTTTATGGGAACTCCAGAAATATCTGCTTCTGTTTTAGAAGGGATTATTTCTAGTGGCTATAATGTGGTGGCAGTTATCGCTCAACCAGATCGACCAGTAGGTAGAAAAAAGGTTTTGATGCCTGTTCCTACTAAAGTAGTGGCGACAAATCATAACATTCCTGTTTATCAACCATTAAAGATTAGAAAAGAATACGAGTTTGTTAATGAATTACATCCAGATGTGATTATCACTTTAGCGTATGGACAAATCGTTCCTCAGGGTTTATTAGACATCCCTCCTCTAGGATGTTTAAATCTCCATGGAAGTTTACTTCCAAAATATCGCGGAGCGGCCCCTATTCAATACGCGCTTATGAATAATGATAAAGTGACTGGTATGACTTTAATGAAGATGGTTAAAGAGATGGACGCTGGAGAGATGTACGCTAAAGAAGAAGTGGAAATTGATCCAAGCGATAACTCAACCTCTCTATTTAAGAAGATGGGAGATGCTGCTCTTAGATTAATTTTAAGAGAACTTCCAAATATCTTAGGAGGCAAGTTAGTGGGCACTCCACAAGATGAATCTTTAGTGAGCTTTGCCCCAAGTATCAAACCTGAAGAAGAAAAACTTGATTTATTTAAATCAAAAGAAGAATTACATGGCTATATTAGAGCGTTAAGTGACGTTCCAGGAGCCTATTTATATTTAGAAGGACTTAAATTTAAAATTTATCGTTCGGAAATCGTTTCTGATGAAATTCTTGGAGAAGTTGGCGAGATCGTTAAAGCTGATAAAAAGGGTTTACATTTACAAACCAAAAACGGAGTCCTTGCTCTACTTGATGTTCAACTCGAAGGCAAGAAGAGAATGGATTATATGTCCTTTATAAATGGACATCCAAACCTATTGCACGAAAAATTACAATGAAAATAGAAAGAAAAGCCCACATTGAATTATCAGTCCATCAATTGGTGGATTTTCTTTTAAGAAGCGGTGATATTGATAACCGTGTTTTTAATCGTTCTAGCCAAACTGAAGGTAGTCGCTTACATAGTGTTTATCAATCTAGCCAAGGCAAGAACTATATTTCTGAATATCCTTTGAAGAAACAATTCTTAGTGGATAATATCGAAATCGTTCTTCAAGGAAGAGCGGACGGTATCATCAAAAAAAGTGAGAAAGAATACATTATTGATGAAATCAAAACCACAGTGATTGAACTAGAAGAATTCCGTGAAGAGAATCTCGAATGGCACTTAGGCCAGGCTAAATGCTATGCCTATATGTTCGCGGACGCATTAAAACTTGACTCTATCGGAGTAAGACTCACCTATATTAAGCAAGGCAAAAATAGCAAAAAGTTGATTGATGAATATTATTATCAGTTTTTCGAACTTGAAAAAGATATTTATGATTATTTAGATAGATACCTTGAGTTCTATAACGTTATTATGCGTTTAAACGAGCAAAGGAACGCCTCTATTGAACAATTATCTTTCCCGTTTAAAAGTTATCGTAAAGGACAAAAAAGTTTCTCTAAAGCCGTTTATGAAGCAGCACAAAATAAAGGAAAAATCTTTATTGAGGCTCCTACTGGTATTGGTAAGACAATGTCGGCGATATACCCATATGTAAAATATTTAAAACAAGATGAGCTCAGTAAAATCTTCTATTTAACCGCGAAGGCAACAGGTAAAGAAAACGCTCATAAAGCGCTTAATATCCTAAAGGATAATGGGCTAAATATTTCAGATATAATCATTACCTCTAAAGAGAAGATTTGCTTCTGTAAAGGACAAAGCTGTAACCCAGATGAATGCCCTTTTGCAAAGGGTTATTACAACAAAATCAAAGACATTTTAAAAGAATCAATCATGAGATATGACGATTTTGATTATGAAACAATTCGTCATATCGCTAATAAAAACGGAATCTGTCCGTTTGAATTAGAATTAGACTTATCTTTATTCTGTGACGTGATTATTTGTGATTATAACTATGTGTTTGATCCAATTTCATATATGAAACGTTATTTTGATGAGGATGCGTCTCATTATCTAGTTTTAGTAGATGAGGCTCATAACCTTGTTGACCGTAGTAAAGACATGTATTCAGCCTCAGTAGATAAGAAATTATTCTTAAAGGCTAAAAAAAGTTTAAAAGGAGTTCCAAACCGTAAAATCAAAAACGCTTTAGCGAGAATCAACAAAGTATTTGAATATTATGAAGATACTTTTGAAATAGGTACCACAAAAGTTGATGACTTTTCTATAGAAGCATATAAAGAATTCAATCACTTTGTAACTGTCTATCAGGAAGTGAGCAAAGAAGACAACAAAGTTATAAATAAAGATTTAACTGATTTATATATCGAGATTAATAAATTTATTAAGATTGCCGAACTCATTTCTGATCATTTCTTAATCTATGTTAACAAAGTTGAAGATAACATTACCTTTAAAATTTACTGTCTAGACGCTTCTAGATTCTTGTCTTCAACTTGTTCTCGAGTTAATTCCACAGCTTTGTTCTCTGCCACTTTGTCCCCAATTGAGTACTATGTGAACGTATTGGGCGGAGATATTAATAAAAACCAAAGCATGATTTTAGAGTCTCCATTCCCTAAAGAGAATTTGAAGTTAATCATTGCTCCTAAGATATCTACTAGATATAAAAATAGAGACAAGAGCTATGCGGATGTCGCTAAATATATTAAGACATTTGTATCCAACAAAGTTGGAAACTACTTTGTCTATTTACCGAGCTATGAATATCTAGATAACATTCTTCCTTTACTTGAGTTTGATGAAAACGTTGATGTTTTTATCCAAAAGAAAGATATGACCGAGCAAGATAAACAAGACTTTATCTCTAACTTTCATCAATTTAATGAAAGAAGCAAAGTTGGTCTCGCTATTATTGGTGGCGCTTTTGGAGAAGGAATTGATTTAGTTGGCGATTCTTTAATTGGCGTCGCTATTATTGGCATTGGTTTACCAAAGATTAACTTTGAGAGCAACAACGTTGCTGAATATTATAAAAACAACAACGTGGACGGGTTTAATTACGCCTACACATATCCAGGCATGAATAAAGTCATGCAGGCAGTAGGAAGATTAATTAGAACTGAATCGGATAGGGGTGCTGCCTTATTAATTGATGAAAGATATATGTGGAATGATTACAAGTCTCTTTTTAAAAAAGAGTGGAGTGATTATGAAGTGGTGTTATCAATAGATGAATTAAAAGAGACACTACAAAACTTTTTCAAATCCTAACATAAATGTTATAATGCTTACCGAATTATGAATTTTGATCAAAAATATACAAGAAATTTCTCAATCATCGCTCATATTGATCACGGCAAGAGTACACTTGCGGATCGTATTTTAGAATTGACTGGAGCGGTCTCTACTAGAGAAATGAAGGATCAAATCCTCGACTCAATGGACCTAGAAAGAGAGCGAGGCATCACTATTAAATTAAATGCGGTGACATTATCCTACACAAGTGATGATGGCAACACCTATATTTTTAATTTGATAGACACTCCAGGGCATGTCGACTTTACATACGAAGTATCACGTTCCTTAGCAGCTTGTGAAGGAGCGGTTTTAGTAGTGGACGCTACTCAAGGAGTAGAAGCCCAAACTTTAGCCAATGTTTATCTCGCTATCGATAACGACTTAGCAATTTTGCCTGTAATCAATAAAATTGATTTACCTAGTGCAATGCCTGAGTGGGCGAAAGAAGAAATCGAAAAACGTATCGGCATATCTAGTGAACAAGCAGTGGAAGTGTCTGCTAAAACTGGATTTCATATTCATGAATTGCTAGAAGCAATCGTTAAAGAAATTCCTGCTCCTAATGGAGATGAATCAGCCCCGTTACAGGCTTTGATATTCGATTCATATTACGACTCTTATAGGGGTGTAGTAATTCTTATTAGAATTAAAGAAGGTTCCGTTAAGGTTGGAGATCACATTAAATTGATGCAATCTGACAAAGATTACATTGTTACCGAACTTGGCATTAGATCCCCCGATGAAATTAAACTTAAAGAGTTAAAATGTGGACAAGTTGGCTATTTATGCGCGCAAATTAAAGACATCCGTGATGTTCGCCCAGGTGATACAGTCACTTCATTTGATAGACCAGCAAGCAAAGCTTTGCCTGGCTATAGAGATATCAACCCTATGGTGTTCTGTGGATTATACCCAGTTGATAGCGATGATTATCAAGATTTAAAGGATGCTTTAGAGAAGTTATCTCTAAATGATGCATCCTTACAATTTGTTCCAGAAACTTCTCAAGCCTTAGGTTTTGGCTTTAGATGTGGCTTCTTAGGTTTACTCCATATGGATGTCATCCAGGAAAGATTAGAAAGAGAATATAACATTGATTTAATTCTCACCGCACCTTCGGTGATTTATCACGTTTATCTCACTAACGGAGAGATGGTGCCAATTGATAACCCATCTAAACTTCCCGACTCTTCTAAGATCAACAGAATTGAAGAACCATATGTGAAGGCTAACATCATGACTCCAAAGGAGTATGTGGGTCCAATTATGGAACTTTGCCAAGAGAAACGTGGCATCTATTTAGACCTTCAATATTTTGATGATACAAGAATGATCTTGGTGTACGAATTACCATTATCAGAAATTGTTTACAATTTCTTTGACAAGTTAAAGAGTTGCACTAAAGGCTATGCCTCATTTGACTATGAGCCATCTATTTATAGACCAAGCGATCTTATTAAGATGGATGTCTTGTTAAATGGACAAGTGGTAGACGCCTTATCTAGTATTGTTTATAGACCTCAAGCATATAATAGAGGCTTAGGTATAATTCGTAGAATTAAAACCGTTATACCACGTCAACAATTTGAGATTCCAATCCAAGCGGCTATAGGTGGAAAGATTATAGCTCGTGTAGATGTGAAAGCCGTACGCAAGGATGTTCTTGCCAAGTGTTATGGTGGAGACATCTCTCGTAAAAAGAAGCTTTTAGAGAAACAAAAAGAAGGCAAAAAGCGAATGAAGAAAGTTGGCTCTGTTGAAGTGCCACAAGAAGCGTTTATGTCAATCTTATCGATTGACGAAGAAGAAAATTAATAAATATTTGGTATAAAATTAGTAGGTTTTTAGTTTTGCTATTGTAAAACAAATCTGCTTTTTTTATAATATAAACAGCAAAGGAGTAATAATATGGGTGTTAATGACATTGCAGTAAGATTTACTGAAGACAAATACGCAACAAAAAATGAAGTATCTAGAGAATTAAAGATCTCTGTGATTGATGGTGTTTGGGATAAGATTTTATCTTATCGTGCTCCATTCTGCCATTATTTAGCTATTAGAGGAACAGACAAGAATCAACTTAGAGTTTGTCTTTGCCCAACTATTTCCAGCAACTTAAATACTGTCGAGGCTAAATTATTAAGAATTGTTAGCGAAGCAAACAAACTTGATAGCGTTAATAGTGATAAACAATATTTCAAACAATCATGTTTGGTAAGAAGCTTACAAAATGTTGCTTTAGCAAACTTAGCGGTTTGTGATGAAGAACATGCTAGAAAGGTTGTTTTAGGAATTATTAGTGATGTTGCATCAGCAAACTATTTAAAAGGATTAAGATTTGTCGAGGCTAAATATGAAGAAACTCTTGATGTCGATTTCTTAGCAGACTTATATAGCAAAGTTACAGGAAATGATGAATTAACCTCTTTCTACCGTACAAAAGAGATTGAAGATAGCGGGGCAAATGTCCTTATTTCCCGCGTCTATAAATGTGCACCTACCCATTTAATTGAACCAATGATGGATTCTTTATTCAACTTTGTTGAAAAGACCAATGTATCTCCTTTATGCCGTGCTTTAATCAGCTATTATTACATTCAATTCGTTAAACCATTTGATAAATTCAATAATGAGATTTCTGTTTTATTTGCTAAAGCAGTCCTTGCTCATTATTCAGTTGGTGAATTCGCCGTTTATCTTCCTTTAGAAACATTTTTAAACGAAAACGAAGGTGAAATGGAGAGAATCTTCCATGATGTTCAAACAAGTTCTGATGTCACATATTTCTTAACATTTGCCTTAAAGTTTGTTGGCAAAGAATTCGACAAGATATTAGATTCTTTAGCAGAATATTCCACTAAGGTCATCAGAGATGACTTCTATCAATTAGATGAAGAAGTTAAGACTGAAGAACCTGTTAAAGAAGAGGCAAAGCCTGAGCCAGTTAAGGAAGTTATTGTTGAAGAAGTTAAAAAAGTAGAAGAGCCTGCTCCAACTGTGGTGGTTAAAAAAGTCATCAAAGAAGAAGTTGAAGTA
Source organism: Bacilli bacterium (assembly GCA_017447165.1). Taxonomy (GTDB): domain Bacteria; phylum Bacillota_I; class Bacilli_A; order RFN20; family CAG-826; genus UBA2450. The sequence continues at coordinate 91,804 of JAFSOD010000003.1, read as the reverse complement.
AAACCTGCTGCAGTTGTTGAAAAACCAGTTGGTCTTGCTATATCTTATATCCCAGAAGAACTTGACGAGAAAACAGCTACTAGATTAGAAAGACATCTACTTGAATTAGATGTAAGATTATCTAAGAAACAAGCGTATTTCTACGCTAGACACTGCACGCTTGGTATGTATTACACAATTGATCAATACAAGAAAGCCACTAAATGTGTCTATGAAACTGCAAGAACTTCAATGGATAAACTCGTAGAGTTTGGCTATTACGCGAAAGCACCAGCCGGCAAGAAATTTGTTTATACACCAGTGAAAAGAAATTAATCAGAAAGTGAGATATAAATTATGGTATTAGCATTAAACGGAGGAATTATATTCCTTATCATCTTAGGCGCTGCAGCAGCTATCGCCTTAGTTGCCTTCTTAATTTATTTATACTTAAAACCAAAACTAAAAAAAGACGATAAACCAACCGAGGAACAAATCGTTAGAGAAGAGATGGAACGCGTCTTAAAACCAATTGACGATGAAGAAACCGCTAAAGCGGTTGAACAATATAAGGATGAGGACGAAGATTAATCTTCCAACAGCTTTATATATTCACATTCCATTTTGTGAATCAATATGTGATTACTGTGACTTTACGAAGTTGCAGTATTTTCATTCTTTTGCAAAAAAGTATCTAGTTGCTCTTAAAAGAGAACTTAACGAAAGAGTGCAAAACAAAGACATTAAAACCATTTATATCGGTGGAGGAACTCCAACATCTTTGGATGATAAACAATTTGAAGCCCTACTTAAAATGGTAGAACCATACTCTAAAAATGCTATTGAATATACAGTGGAAGCAAATCCAGAGTCTCTATCTTTATCAAAGATAAAACAACTTAAAAAATATGGAGTTAACCGCGTTTCTATTGGGGTAGAATCAACACACGATCAAATCTTAAAGTCAATTAACCGTAAGCACACTTTTAGTGATGTGAAATCTGTGATGAGGAATCTACGAGACAATAATATTGATAATATCAACCTTGATTTAATCATTGGCCTACCAAATGTGTCCTTTAAAATGTTAGAAGAAGATATTAAAAATATCTTATCTTTAAAGCCAAAACATATTTCTTGTTATAGTTTAACTGTTCATGAGCACACTGTGTTCTATATCAACAAAATCGAAGAACCTGATGAAGAGTTTGCTTATCAGGCATATAAATCAATCAACAGCTTATTAGAAAAGAGTGGATTTACTCACTATGAAGTGTCTAACTGGGCTCTTCCAGGATATGAAAGTAAACACAATTTAGTGTATTGGAATAACAAAAGATATTATGGCATCGGGCTGGGCGCTAGTGGATATATCGATAACATCAGATATAAGAATTCAACTAACTTCAACCAGTATGTTTCATTTATGAATGAAATTGAACAAGAAATAGTAACCCCAAGTGATGAAAAAGACTATGAATTGATGCTTAGACTCAGAACTAAATTTGGTGTAAATCTAATCGACTATCAAAAGAAGTTTGGTGTTGATTTATACGCATCTCATAAACAAGTGATTGATGAATATATTGCCCAGGGCTATCTAACTCTTCAAGACAATGTTCTTGCTCCAACGTTTGAGGGAATGATGATTCTAGACAAAATCTACCTTGATCTAGCGTAATTAATAATAAAAATATAAGAATTTATAGGCGCGAAAAGCGTCTTTTTTCATATTTTTACTTTGTAACATAAATTTTTAGCACTTTGGTGTTGACAGTGCTAACAAAGAAGTTATAATAGTATTAGCACTTAAAGATGTGGAGTGCTAAAGGAGGTTACCAAATGTCATTAACAAGAAGCGAAGCCATCTTAAAGATGATAGTGGAATATTTCATTAAAACCGCTGAACCTGTTGGCTCCCATACTCTTATTGAAGAATATGAACTTCCTTATAGTAGCGCCACCATCAGAAATGAAATGAGTGCTCTCGAAAAGATGGGATATTTAGAAAAGCCTCACACCAGCGCAGGCAGAATTCCTTCTTCTAAAGGATATGAATATTATTGTGAACACCTACGTGATAAAGACGTTGATGACCAATTAAGATATTCACTTCAAACCGTCTTATCTAGCAAGATTCAAAGTATTGAAGAAGTCATTAAACAAAGCTGTGAGATTATATCTCATATGACTAATCTTGTCAGTGTGGTATCTAGAGGTGATGAAGATCTCGAAAGGCTCGCATCCATCCAATTAGTGCCAATTAACGAGAACACAATTACCGCAATCTTTGTTACTGATAAAGGCTACGTTCAAAACAAAACGTTCATTCTAGACGAAAACATCAAAACTGAAGACATTGTCAAATGTGTGGAGCTCTTAAACCAAAGATTAAAGGGAACACCAATTGGCGAATTAGTGCCAAAGATGGAACTAATTAAACCAATCCTATCTGATTATGTTATTAGTCATGATGCTGTGTATCAAGCTTTGCTTGAAACATTCGTAAGATTCGCTGGCGACAGATTATCCCTTTATGGTAGAGAAGAATTATTCTCTCATCCAGAATTTAAAAACGACACTGAAGCATTAATTAGAGTGATGAAACTTCTAGAAGATGCCTCATTATTCAAGAAAGTGGATATGAAAGCGATTGGTGAAAAAGAGCCAATGGTGAATATCGGAGATATTGAAGGAAACCCAGATGTCGCTCTTGTAACAGCGAAAATCAAAGTTGGTGATGAAGAAAATACCATCACCTTAGTGGGACCAAAAAGAATGGACTATGATAAAGCAATGTCCGCTCTAGAATATCTCTCCGAAGAATTAGATAAATATTTCAATGATAAAGGAGGAAATGACAGTGGAGAATAAAGAAGAATTACACGAAGAACTCCCTAAGAAAGAAAAGAAGAAATTAGAAAAAGCTAATGAAGAAATCGAAAAGTTAAAAGCGGAAGTTAATCACTGGAAAAATGAATACTATCGAGCTTACGCTGATACAAAGAACTTGAGAAATAATCTTGAACAAGATTACAAAAACGCTCTTAAGTATCGTAGTGAAGGATTTATTGAAGAATTACTTCCAATTCTAGATAGCTTCCATATGGCCCTTGCTAACGAGCCAAGTGACCCAACACTAAAGAATTACTTAACCGGATTCCAATACGTATATCGTAACTTAGTGGCAGTCTTAGAAAATGAAGGAGTGAGTGAACTCGTTCCAGAAGTTGGCAAAAAATTCGATCCAAATACTATGGATGCTGTAGATACAGTGGAAGGTGAACAAGAAAATCTTGTTACTAAAGTCTATGGTAATGGATATAAATTACATGACCGTATCATTCGCCCAGCGAAAGTGCAGGTCAGTGTAATAAAAAAATCAGAAAGTGAAAAAACCGAAGAAAAAGCATCTTGTGATGCATAGGAGGAAATAAATTTATGGCAAAAGAAATTATCTTAGGTATTGACCTTGGTACTACTAACTCAGTAGTTTCCTATTTACAAGCAGATGGCACTGTGAAAGTCATCCCTTCTCCAGAAGGAACAATGACTACTCCATCAGTCGTTGCCTTTAAGGCAAATGGTGAAGAAATCGTTGGTAACGCTGCTAAAAGACAAGCGATCACCAACCCAGACACCGTCAGCTCTATTAAAAGAAAAATGGGTAGTGCAGAAAAAGTTCACATCAACTGTGTGAATAAAGACTTCACCCCACAAGAAATCTCCGCAAAGATTCTTGCTTATATGAAAAAATATGCCGAGACTAATATCGGTCACAAAGTGGAAAAAGCAGTTATTACTGTTCCTGCTTACTTCAACGACGCCCAAAGACAAGCGACTAAAGACGCTGGTCAAATCGCTGGATTAGATGTTGTCCGTATTATTAACGAACCAACCGCTGCGGCCTTAGCCTATGGCTTACAAACTGAAAAATCTGAAAAGATTTTAGTGTTTGACTTAGGTGGTGGTACATTCGATGTCTCCATCCTTGATATTGGTGATGGTACCTTCGAAGTCGTTTCTACCGCTGGAGATAACAAACTCGGTGGTGATGACTGGGATGCAGTCGTTGCTGATTATATTAAAGCCCAAATCAAGATGGATAGTGGTGTTGATATCACTGATAAAGGTAGCTTACAAAGAATTAGAGAAGCTGCTGAAAAAGCGAAGATTGAATTATCTTCTTCCTTAGAAACAGTGGTCTCCTTACCATTCATCTCTATGACCAGTGCTGGCCCTGTTAACTTTGAACACACCTTAACCCGTGCAAAGTTCCAAGACTTAACAAGACATCTATTAAAGAGATGTGAAGAACCGGTTAAACGTGCGTTAAGTGACGCCGGTATGAAAGCTAGCGAACTTGATCAAGTCTTATTAATTGGTGGTTCTATCCGTATGCCAGCGGTCCAAGAATTAGTGAAAACATTAACTGGCAAACAACCAAACTTATCAGTCAACCCAGATGAAGCTGTCTCAATTGGAGCAGCCTATCAAGGTGGTGTTGTTTCTGGAGATGTTAAAGACGTAGTCTTACTTGACGTTACTCCATTAACATTAGGTATTGAAACTTTAGGTGGAGTCCTCACTCCTCTTATTAAGAGAAATACCACAATTCCAACCACTCAAAGCCAAATCTTCTCAACTGCTGCGGATAATCAACCAGCTGTTGATATCATGGTTTATCAAGGTGAAAGACCAATGGCCCATGACAATAAATTACTTGGTCACTTCCAATTAACTGGTATTAAACCAGCTAGACGTGGTGAACCACGTATTGAAGTTACCTTCTCTATCGACGTTAACGGTATCGTTAAAGTGTCTGCTAAAGACTTAGATACTCAAAAAGAACAAGAAATCACCATTACCGGTAGTAACGGTCTTTCTAAAGAAGATATCGATAGAATGGTTAGAGAAGCCGAAGAAAACGCTGAAGCTGATGCTAAACGTAAAGAAGAAACCGAAGTCAAGAATAAGGCTGAATCCTTAATTAATGACATCGACATCTCTTTACAAGAGAAAGGTGACAGCATTGATCATGCTCAAAAAGAACAAACCCAAAAATTAAGAGATGAACTCAAAACTGCGTTAGATAATAACGATATTGAAACTCTTAAGACCAGAATCTCTGAATTAGAGCAAGCTGCAGCCTATATGGCTAACGCTCAAGGCGGCACTCAAGGTGGTGCTACTGGTAGTGATGGCACTCCAGGAAGTAATCCTGACGATGTCGTCGACGCTGACTTCTCAGACAAAAATAAAGCGTAATTTATCTTAAATAAATTTCCTTTCGCTAGAGGGCTTCGGCCCTCTTTAGCCTAAGGGAGAAAGGAGCAACATGGCAAAAAGAGATTATTATGAAGTCTTGGGTGTTAGTAAAACTGCATCTAAAGATGAAATTAAATCTGCCTATCGTAAATTAGCAAAAAAATATCACCCAGATAATAAAGAGACGGGTGACGAAGCGAAATTTAAAGAAGTACAAGAAGCCTATGATATTTTGTTCGATGATCAAAAGCGTGATGCCTACAACCAATTTGGCCATGCTGCCTTCGAACAAACTGGAGGAGGCCCTGGTGGAGGTAATCCATTCGGTGGTGGATTCTCTGGATTTGGTGAAGATATCAACTTAGGTGATATATTCTCGTCATTCTTTGGTGGAGGTCCAAGACACACAGCAAGAAGAGCTGGTCCTCAAAAAGGTGATGACATCTTGATGAAACATCGCGTCGAATTTATGGATGCGGTGAACGGCAAAGATGAAGAAGTATCATTTGATTACGAGGAAGATTGTCCTCATTGTCACGGAAGTGGGGCTGATAGTCCTAGCGACATTAAAACCTGCCCTAAGTGTGGTGGCAAAGGTACAGTTATTCGTCAGCAACGTGGTATCTTCGGTATGATGAATACTGAAGTGATATGTCCTGATTGTAATGGCGCAGGTAGAACTATTTCAAAGAAATGTTCTGTCTGTGGTGGCTCTGGACATAAACGCGTTAAAAAAACAATGAAAATCCATATCCCTGTGGGTATTCAAAGCGGTCAACAAATTCGATTACAAGGAATGGGGGCTGCTGGAGTTAATGGTGGAGGACACGGAGACCTCTATATTGAAATTTCTGTGAAACCACATCCATATTTCCAAAGAGAAAGAAATGATATTCATCTCACCATACCACTCGACTTTGTCGACGCCATCTTAGGAACTAAGATTGAAGTCCCAACAGTAAATGGAAATGTCTATCTCACTGTTCCAGAAGGAACTCAACCTGGTCAAACATTAAGAATGCGTGGACAAGGTATTAAAGATTTAAGAACTGGTAAGCCTGGCGATCAATATGTCCACCTTGATATCAAGTCTCCAACTTCACTCAATAAGAAGCAAAAAGAGGCCTTGAAGGCATATAAGGATAACACTAAGGAAAGCGATAACCCTTACTACAAGTTCCAAAAAAACTTTAAAAAATAAGACCCATATGGGTCTTTTAATTTTCTTTGATGACTTTTTTTGTTATTTGACAATGTCGATGCATCAAACATACATCGTTTTTGTTTTGTATAATCTTTTTTGCTTCTACTGTTTCTGGTGAAAGGAGAAAAAATGAAAAAATCCAGAATTACTTTAGATGATCGCATTAATATTCAAGCTGCTTTGGAAAAGAATTTAACATTGTACGAATTATCAAAGCTCATAAAAAAGAATCGTTCCTCTATATATAGAGAATTACACAACAACTCTATTTTTAAAGTGAGCAATCGTAAAAGTTGCTTTTACTGTTCCAAGATGGATGAATGCCAAGAAAATGGGGTTTTTATTGAAACGATGACCAAATACAAATGTACTGATTTTGAACCAATTAAATGCATAAGGTTAAAACACTATCCATATGTTTGCAATGGATGTCAATTTATAGAAAACTGCTATAAAAACAAAAAATACTATAACTGCACACAAGCAGAAACGCTTTCTAGAAAAAATCGTATAACAACCAGAAAGAGAAAAAGAATTGAGATAGATGATATAAACACAATAAATAATGTTGTCTCCCCACTAATAAAAAAGGGACAAAGTATACATCACATCTATGAAACAAACCAAAATTTAAAATCGATTTGTTCAGAAAGAACAATTAGACGACTTATATATGATGATTATTTAGATGTTTCTGCATCGTGTTTGCCACGCTATGGATGTATCAGGCATCCGTACAAGTGGGTCAAAAGAAATTGAAAAGAATAAGAATTACCCATTTATTGTCACATTAGAAAAAAGGAAAGGATATAAACATAGCGTTCTCGTTTTAAAAATGAGCCGGAAATACGTAACAATCTACGATCCGGAAACAGGCAAAAGAAAAATCCTTTCGGAAATCTTTTATAACCAGTGGGACCGTAAAGCACTGGTGGTTAATAAGGAACCAGGTTATCAAAAGATTAAATGTGACATTCAAATCGATGATTTCATCGATAAGAAAGATAAGATTACAATTCCTATCTGGCAGATTATTAGTTCTATTTCTTTAGCGGTAGGAATGTATTTCATCAACTCTAATTCCTATTTCTTTGTACCGATTATCTTTTTATCCTTATTCATCATCTTTGAGATTATGTTTAGGAAAAACCTGATATCTGCTATGCAGAGAATGGATGATAATATCTTTGATTATCAAATAAATGCGGAAAAAGAGCAGTTCTATGATTTTTATAAAGTCATGGAGAAATACCGTTATGTTTCTTTAACAATTATTCCTAATCTAGTTTATGTGGTATTGATTTCAGCGTTTATCACTATGGTTTTAGTGATGAATAGTACGATTAATTTAATCTATATCTTCTTAGCTTTGCTACTTGCTATTGTGCATGTTTATATTTATCTCCCATATCAAAAAAGCAAGCACGATGAAATAGCAGATAAAGAAATAATGATTAAAGATGTGCAGAATCAATTCCAATTTCGCGCAGTGGTGAATGCCGCTCATGAAAGCGCGTACAAGTTAGGAATATTTAGAAACTCCCTAACGTATGTAGAAGTCGCAGCCTTATTAATGAGTATTATTACGGTTATGGCGTTATCTCACATCGTAAACATCACCTATGTTGTGTTCTATCTTTGTATCTCTGTTTATCTAAAAGATAATTTCATTAGATTAATGCAATATTCAGATCAAAGTGTAGAATATAATAATCAATTGGCTAAATTACTTCATTATATGGATTTGTCTATAAAAAATAATCCCGTGGAATGAGATGATTATCTATGATAAGATATTCACATGGAATTAGACTTTAATTCGAAATTCGCGGAGTGCGAATCCTATGAGAACTTTTATTTAGAACTCATGGATGTAACTTTTAAAAAGTTAAGTATCAAATGTGACCCAATTGTCTCGGTCAGCATTGTTGACAACCGTTACATCCATAAGATTAATAAAAAGTATCGTGGGATTGACCGTCCAACCGACGTCATTAGCTTTGCTTTCTTAGACAGCGAGAATAATTATGATAAAATACTATTCTCCCCTGGACCAGTTGTACTTGGAGATATTTATATCTCTTTAGATAAAGCTAAAGAACAGGCTGTGGAATACGGACATAGTCTACATCGTGAATTGTCATTCTTGTTTGTGCACGGCCTTCTCCATTTACTTGGATATGACCATATGAATAAGGAAGACGAAGAAGAAATGTTTAAATTACAAGATGAAATCTTATCAGAAAAAGGAGTGTAATATCATGGACAAGAATCAATTAATCATCAAAGCTAAAGAAGCAAGAAGCTTATCTTATTCTCCTTATAGCCATTTCGCTGTCGGAGCGGCAGTGTTAACTAAAGACGGAAAAGTCTTTGTGGGAGCAAATATTGAAAACTCCAGCTACCCATTATGTATGTGCGCTGAAAGAAACGCATTATACAATGCAATGCTTAATGGTTATAAAAAGGAAGACCTTGTGGCCTTAGCTTTATCTGCAGATACTGATGAACCGTGTTCCCCTTGTGGAGCGTGTCGTCAAGTGATTAGTGAACTCTTCCCTAAAAACGCTCCTATATATATGAGTAATCTCAAGGGTGATGAAAAAGAGACAACTATTGAAGAGCTTCTCCCATTTGCTTTCTCGGGAGATGATCTCAAATAATGAAATCTGGATTTGTTACAATCTTAGGACATCCGAACGTTGGTAAATCAACCATTTTAAATGGTCTTATCAACCGCAAGATCTCTATTGTTACCGATAAAAGCCAAACCACAAGAAATGTGATTAAAGGTATTTATCGTGGCGAAAACTCTCAAATTATCTTTATAGATACCCCTGGCATTCATAAACCTCACGCTAAATTAGGTGAAGAGATGAACGCTATGGCTTATTCAAGTGCCCATGACGCTGATGTGAATATTTTAGTGGTGGATGCTTCTAAACCTTTTGGAGAAGGAGATCAATATCTACTTGACCATTTAGATATAAAAAATTCTCCTTTAGTGATCGTTTTTAATAAAATTGACCAAGCGAGAATCAATAAAGTCGAAAAGTTAAAGGCTACTTACAAGGAAAAACTCCCAGAAAGCCACTTCATTGACACTGTGGCGAGCGAAAAGTTCAATTTGGACTTGCTCATCAAAGTGGTAGAAAATCTCCTTCCAGAGGGGCCAGAATATTATCCGGGACAAGAAGTCACTGATAAAGATGAAGTTTTCCAAATCAAAGAAAATATTAGAGAGAAAGCTTTAAACATTTTAAGAGACGAAGTACCACACAGCATTGCTGTCTACGTTAATGAGATTGACTATGAGGCAAAGCCTATGCATATTGTTGCCTCAATCATCGTAGAAAAAGATTCCCAAAAGGGAATAGTGATTGGTAGTGGCGGCAAACGCATCAAGCTCATCGGTCAAAAAGCAAGACAAAGTATTGAAAAGCAATTGGGCAAACACGTCTATTTAGAATTGTTTGTGAAGGTACAATCAGACTGGCGCAACGACGACGCTTTATTAGAAGCGTATGGATATAAGAACAAAAAGCAATAACATGAAAGTTATTATTTTATCTAAGAGCAGTTATAAAGAGAAAGACTGCATTTATAATGCCATTAGCCAAGATGGATTTATTTCTTTTATGGCTAAAGGGGCACAAGATCCAAAAAGTAAATATGTATGGCTCAATAATCCACTCACTATAGCCGATGTGGAATTTCTCCAAGATGGACGTTACAAACACAAAGTGGTTAACAACGCGACTTTAATCTCATCTCCGATGTTAGGAGCTTCAGACTATGATTATTTAATCTCTATTGGAGTATTAACTGAAATCACTAGAAACCTTTTATCCGATGAAGAAAAACATTTAGCTTTTGGCGAATGTGAAAGCGCATTAAACGCTTTAAGAAGTGGAAAAGACCATTGTATGGTCGTTCTAGTTTATCTTGCCAAATTAATTAAACTTAGCGGGGCAGAACTTGAAGTAAATCAATGTATCCATTGTGGCGCAAGAAACAATATTGTGGCCTTTAGTTTCGAAGATGGTGGATTCATCTGTGAAAACTGTCAAAGCGAAGACACAGTAAAAGATTTAAGTGGCACGCAAATGAAATTAATTCGCTATATCTTTAGAGCAAAAGACTATTCTTTACCAAATATCGAAATGTTCTCTGATGATGATAAGAAAAAGATTTTAACTAGGTTAAAAGAATTTACTGACGACATTGTTGGTGTGAGACTTAACTCTTTAGACACACTAATTAGTGCTAAATAATTAATACACTTAAAATAGGTTGACAAGATATACAACCAACTTTATACTTTTTCATGCTGTATTTTGGAGGTATATCACATGAGTGATTTTAGTTTCGATAAAGTATGTAGTCATTTAATTTCGTCTGGCTTTTATTATCAAGGCAGTGAGATTTATGGTGGCTTATCAAACACCTGGGATTATGGACCATTAGGCTCAGAAATCAAAAATAACATTCGTAGAATGTGGTGGAAAAAATTCGTTCAAGAAAGCCCAACCAATGTTGGTATTGATGCAGCTATCCTAATGAATCCAAAAGTCTGGGAAGCTACTGGACACGTTTCTACATTTAACGATCCATTAATTGACTGTAAGAAATGTAAACAACGTTTTAGAGCTGACCAATTAATTGAAGCTGCTGATCCAAGCGCTCCAGTGACATCAATGAATAATGACCAAATGATGGAATACATTCGTTCCCATCACATTGCTTGCCCAAATTGTGGTGCTGAAAACTTCACTGATATTCGTCAATTCAATATGATGTTTAAAACACATATTGGTGTGACTGAAGATTCTAAATCCACAGTCTATTTAAGACCAGAGACCGCTCAAGGCGTGTTTGTGAACTTTAAAAACGTTTGTAGAACCACCAGAAGAAAATTGCCTTTAGGCATTTGTAATGTTGGTAAAGCATTTAGAAATGAAATTACTCCAGGGCAAATGACCTTTAGAATGCGTGAATTCGAACAAATGGAAATGGAATTCTTCTGTAAACCAGGTGAAGACCTTAAGTGGTTTGCTCATTGGAAGAAGGAGTGTTTAGAATTTATTAATACCTTAGGTATTAAGAATGACAATCTCCGTTACCGTGATCATGACCCAGAAGAATTAGCGTTCTATTCTAAAGCTACAACTGATATTGAATACTTATTCCCATTCGGCTGGGGCGAAGTTTGGGGCATTGCTGATAGAACTGACTATGACTTGAAACGTCATATGTCATATAGTGGTGAATCTTTAGAATATTTAGATCCTGAAGATAACTCCAAATATGTTCCATATTGTATCGAACCATCGGTCGGTTTAGATAGATTAACACTTATGGTGTTATGCGATGCTTATGATGAAGAAGTGCTCGAAAATGGTGAAACTCGTATTGTCATGCACTTATCACCTTTAGTGGCGCCTATTAAAGCCGCTATCTTACCTTTATCTAAAAAGTTAGAAGATAAAGCTAGAGATATTCAAAGAATCTTATCTAAATATATGCCTGTCGCCTATGACGACACTGGTAGTATCGGAAAGAGATATCGTCGCCAAGATGCAGTGGGAACCCCATTCTGCATTACTGTTGATTTTGATTCTCTAGAAGATAATCAAGTGACTATTAGAGAAAGAGATTCTATGAATCAAATTAGATTACCAATTGAAAAGTTAGTTGAATATTTAGGAGTCAAAATATTTTACTAGTAAATAATTAGTATAAAATTAGTAGATTTATAATAATATTATATGGCATACAATAAATCAATTGCAGAAGACGTATTAAAGCATGCGGATATTGTTCAAGTCATCTCTTCCTACCTCCCTTTAATTAAGCAAGGTAAGAACTATAAAGCGGTTTGCCCGTTCCATGATGATACAAATCCATCTTTAGTCGTGTCTCCAGAAAAGCAATTCTTTAAATGTTTTGTCTGTGGAACTAGCGGGACCGCAATTACCTTTGTTCAAAAATATGAGAAGATCTCCTATGGAGAAGCAATCAAAAAGGTTGCGGATATTGTAGGATATCACCCAGAAGGTTTAGACACAATTGCTAGGCCTAAGAAGGTTGATGAAAGAAGAGAATCACTTTTAAAGTGTTTGCATGACTTGAGTTTATATTATCAATTCGCTTTAAACACACCTGAAGGTAAAGAAGGACTTGATTATTTTGAATCAAGAAAGCTTGACGCTCCATTAAGAAATAAATATAAATTAGGCTATGCCTATAAAGATGGAAAGGCCACAATCAATTATTTGCAAAAGAAAGGCCACTCCATTAAAACTATTGAAGATACAGGCGTTGCTAAGATGCTTTCAGTTGGTAATTATGCCGATATGAACGAAGGTAGAGTGGTATTCCCAATCTGTGATATCGATGGCAATGTCATCGGATTTAGCGCACGTCGTTTAGTTAATGATGATACCGCTAAATATATGAACACACCTGAGACTTATTTATTTCATAAATCAAGCAACTTATATAACATTCACATCGCTAAAGAAGCAGCGAAATTAAAAGGTTACATCTATATTTGTGAAGGTTTCATGGATGTCTATGCATTAAGCAAGATTGGTATTGATGCAGCTGTAGCCATTATGGGAACAGCCTTAACCAATGAACACATCCAAATTTTAAGAGGATTAAACGTTGAGATTAGACTTTGTCTAGATGGCGACTTACCAGGTCAAAGCGCGATGATGAAAATCTCTAAAGCTTTAACTAAAGCTGGACTAAAGTACCGTGTTGTTGATAACCAAGGAAGTACAAAAGATCCGGATGAGATTTTAAATGAAGATGGTAAAGAGGCTCTAGAAGAGTATCTTAATAAACTCACCACTCAAGTGGAGTTTGCTCTTAACTATTATTTGAGATCTAACCCGCTAAAAACAGTTGACGAGAAAAAGGCTCTTATTAAAGAGTTCTTGCCGATTTTATCTAAGATAAATAGCCAAATTGAGTTAGATACATATTTACGTAAATTAGAAAAGATTACTGGATTTGATATGGAATCTATTAGAGGAGTAGTAAAGAAAGCAAGACTATCGACTGCAGATGATAGTGCGGATTCGACTACCAAGATAATTGAAGAATATCGACCAGAGAATAAGGAGCTCCAGAAGCTCTTAACAGCAGAGAGAGAACTTTTATACCAAATGACGCAAAACAAAGCTGCTGTGAGCTATTATGAGGCAAAAACGCCAGGATTCTATGATGATGTCTATCGCACAATTGCAAATTTTGTCATTGAATATGCTGCAACGCACGACATGACGGATGATATTGGTTTAATGGCATTAATAGAATCTAGTGACTTAGAAAACAAAGAAAGAATTATTCGCGATTTAATATCAATTTATTCCGAAACTCATCCACAAGAGTGTACTGAAGAATTGTTAGACAATTTATTAGATACCATAGTGAATGAAAGAAAACGTATAAGTGAAGAAGACGTTTTATCTCAATCTTTAGAAGGAAAGTCTGAACTTGAGAAAGCAAGAATCATTAACGAATTTAATCGTCGAATGGTTGCAAAAAAATAAAGTAATTGATTGAAATCTTATTGATTTGAAGGGAGAACAAAACAATGGGAAGACCAAAAAAAGGCGAAGAGCCAAAGAAAACAGCACCAAAGAAGGAAGTTAAAGCTAGCAAAGCTAGTGCATCTAGCGGTTCTAAAAAAAGAACCACAAAAACTTTAACTACTTTGGCAGAAATCGAAAGCAAGCTTCTTAAAAAAGCAAAAGCTAATGGAGATTGCATTGACCAAGATGAAATCTATGATGCTTTATCTCAATACGAACTTGATGATGAAGTAATCGAAGATTTAATCAAATATTTTGCGGACCATGATATCGAAGTTTTATCTTCAGATGAAGATGAAGACGAAGATTTAGATGCTGAAGACGATGAAGAATTTGATGAAAGCAAAATCTCTTTAGAAGATGAAGACGATGATTTTTATGAAAGCGATGAATCTGGCGAAGAGGAAGAACTTGACTTTGATATTGATCATCTAGATACCTCTATCGGTGGAGATGTTAAAGTTAACGATTCTGTTAAGATTTATCTTAAAGAAATAGGTAAATTTGAATTATTAAAACCTGAAGAAGAGCCAATACTTGCTGCTAAAATCCTAGAAGGCGATGAAGAAGCCAAACAAAGATTAATTAACGCGAACTTAAGATTAGTCGTTAACATTGCGAAGCACTATGTTGGCCGTGGTATGTTGTTCTTGGATTTAATCCAAGAAGGTAACCTTGGTTTAATGAAGGCTGTTGATAAATTTGACTACACCAAAGGATTTAAGTTCTCTACTTATGCGACATGGTGGATTAAACAAGCTATCGCTAGAGCGATCGCTGACCAAGCCCGTACCATTCGTATTCCTGTCCACATGGTGGAAACCATCAACAAGATGACTAAAGTCCAAAGACAATTAGTCCAAGACTTAGATAGAGACCCAACCGCTGAAGAAATCTCTGAAGCGATGGGTGGAGAATTAACTCCAAAAAGAATTAGAGAAATTCAAAGAATTGCTCTTGAACCGGTTTCTTTTGAGACCCCAATTGGCGAAGAAGATGATTCTCATTTAATTGACTTTATCGAGGATAAAGATAATGAATCACCTGTTGAATATACAACCAAGAAACTTCTTAAAGAAGAATTAGATGCAATTCTTACTGAATTAACTGATAGAGAAGAAAGAGTTTTAAGACTCAGATACGGTTTAGACGACAATCGTCCAAGAACTCTTGAAGAAGTTGGCAAAGAATTTGGCGTTACTCGTGAACGTATTCGTCAAATCGAGGCTAAGGCCATTAAGAAGCTTAAACACCCAACCAGAAGAAAGAAATTAGGAGACTATCGTAACTCATAATGAAATTATCCAAGAGATTGCAAGCCATTTATGATATGGTTCCTAATGGTGTCACCGCTGACATCGGAAGTGACCATGGGAAATTAATAATTTCCTTATTTCAAAATGGCATTATCTCTAAAGGATATGCGATAGAAAATAAAAAAGGACCTTACAATAGACTCGTTAAAGCTATTGAAGATAGTGGATGTTCTGATTCTGTTATCGCTATGTTCTCTGATGGTATTAGCGAACTCCCAAGCGATGTTGATACAATCGTTATCGCTGGAATGGGCGGTTTCAATATTATTGAAATTTTAAAAGCTCATCCTCAAAAACTTAAAAACGTGAAAACAATTATTGTTGACGCTCATAACTCAATCCCAGAGATGAGAAAGCAAATTTGCTATATGGGATATATCATCGCAGACGAAGATATTGTCAACGATGGTGGTAAGTATTATGAAATAATCAAGTTTGTCGCTGGAGAATGTGCTTATCTAGATAATAGCGATTATGAATTTGGTCCAGTTTTAAGAAAAGAAAAATCACTAACTTTCAAAGAGAAATATCAATCAAGAATTGCTGAAATTGATAATCTATTATCAACAAAGAAACTTTCTGGTGATAGGATCTCTGATTTAGACAAAGAAAAAGAAAGAATTAGAAGAGTGCTATGAAGACTAAAGATCTCTTAAGAAAACTATCTAAACAATTTCCAAAACGCTATGCGAAGATGAATCATGATTATGTTGGCTTAGCGGTTGGAAAGCTTCCAGAAGAAGTTCATAAGATTTTCTTATGCTTAGATTGTGATTGGGAAGTATTCCCAACCATTGAAAAAGAGAAACCAGATTTGGTGATTACCCATCATCCTTTTATTTATGGAACCAAACCTAGAGTCTATAAAAGAGATCCAAGCAAGAAGGTGCTTTTTGACAAGTTAGCAAAGCTAAATATTCCTGTGTATAGCTATCATACTAACTTTGATACCGGACTTGGCGGCATGAACGATGCTCTAGCAAGCGCACTTGGTTTACAAGATGTTAAAGTTGTCGAAAGCAACATCATGATGCGTGGTGGTAGACTCAAAGAGTCTATGAAAGTAGAAGACTTCGCAAAATTTGCTAAAGGAGCACTAGGCGTTGATTACGCATTATTAATTGCTTGTGGTAATCCAGTAGTGCAATCTGTAGCTGTAATTGGTGGTGGCGGATCTGGACACTGGGTTGAGGCTAAAGCAGCGGGATACGACATTTATATTTCTGGCGATGCACCTCATCATGTAAGAAGAGAAATCGTTAACGCTAAATATAATTATTTAGACGTACCACACGAAGTTGAGAAAATCTTTATTCCTACTATGAAAAAAATCCTCGAGGGATTCGATGATAGTTTAGAAATCGTGACTGTTGATCACGAGAAAATGCCAAAGGTTATTTGCTAAGCAAATAGTTATAAATTTTATCCACAACGTATTGTGGAGTAGAAGCCCCTGATATAACAGCGGCTTTTTTCTTTGTTTCTATATCCTTGATAGTGGATAATTCTTCTAAATCATTAACCATTAAAACAAAAGCGTCTGGATAGTTTGATTTAGCAATTTCAAATAACTTATTTGAGTTACTAGATTTTTGATGACCGACAACGACAATTAAGTCTGTGTCTTTATCTATCTTTGTAACAGCTTCTTGCCTTAATCTAGTAGCTGCACAGATTTCATTTTCAATTCTAGCGCCTGGGATGTGTTCTAAAATGTCAGAATAATACTTATCCAAACTCTTATAATTGAGTGTGGTTTGGTTGATAACATATGGATTTTTATCAGTAATTAATTGGTAGTTAATTAGTATTTGTGTATCATATAATGATACATTTTTAGAAACCGACAAGGCAGCGTTTGTTTCTTTGTGACCCTTTTGTCCTATATAAATGACTTGATGACCAAGCTCAACTTCGCGCTTAATCTTCTCTAAGTTACTTTTAACTTTAAAACACGTGGCATCATAGATAATTAAGCCTTTTTCTTTAGCTTTGTTTTCTATTTCCTGCCCATGTCCATGTGCGGTAAAAATCAAAACATCTCCAGGTTTTAGACTATTAACCGCAGCGAACTCGTCATTGTCATTTAATGTAATTAAACCTTCCTTAGTTAAATCATCTGTTAGGGTTTTGTTGTGTGCGAGCATACCTAGAATATAGACATTCTTATCCGGGTGTTCTTCTCTTGCTTTTTTAGCAATTGAGACTGCTTTTAATACACCAGAACAAAATCCTTGAGGTTTTACTAGGGTAACTTTCATGAAAATATGTTAACATATTCCAGAGGATAGCAAAATATGGAAAAAACTGAATTATATATTGGCAGCCATGTGAGTATGAACGCTCCTGATTTCTTTGTTGGCTCTGTAAAAGAAGCAATATCCTATGGATCTAATACCTTTATGTTTTATACAGGCGCACCACAGAATTCGTTCCGCAAGCCACTTGGAGAACTTAAGATAGAAGAAGGAAGAAAGCTTCTAAAAGAAGCTGGATTCGATGAAACTAAACTAATCGTTCATGCACCTTATATTATTAACGCTGCAAACTATACCAAACCAGATTTATATGAAATGTCTATAAACACAATTGTTAATGAACTCAGAAGAACAGCAGCCTTTGGAGTTAAAACTTTAGTTTTACATCCAGGTAGTCACGTAGGAATGGGTGCAGAAAACGGTATTTTGGCTTTAGCCAAAGCCTTAGACTTAGCCTTTAGCACTGATGGCACCGACGTCAAGATTGCTTTAGAGACCATGTCAGGTAAGGGCCATGAAATTGGAATTACATTTGAAGAGATTCGTTCAATTATTGATCACTGTAATCACAAAGAACGTTTAGGCGTCTGCTTAGATACATGCCACATCAATGACTCTGGTTACAACGTTGATGACGTAGATGAAATTCTTAAAGAATTTGATAGAATCATCGGATTAGATAGATTACTTGTTGTTCACGTTAACGACACTAAGAATCCAATTGGTGCGCATAAAGACCGCCACGAGAATATTGGATATGGCTATTTAGGCTTTGATACTTTATATAAAGTTGTCCATCATCCTTTATTAAAAGGGATTCCTATGATTCTTGAAACACCTTACTACAATGAAAAAGCCCCTTACAAACAAGAGATTGAAATGTTAAGGAGCGGCAAATTCATTAAAGGTTGGAGAGATTAGAACTTTTTTATTTCTTCTATTAAAGCTTCCAGGGCTTCGGCTTCTGGAACTTTTTTTATCACTTTATCTTTTTTAAAGATAACATATTCGTGATGTCCACCAGCAATGCCGATGTCAGCGTTTTTTGCTTCTCCTGGTCCATTGACCACACATCCCATAACTGCGACGTGAATTGGCTTATTAATAGTTTCGAGATATTCCATAACTTTTCTAGCGAGTTCTTCAACATTAACTTGAGTTCTTCCACAAGTTGGGCAGGCTACTAAAGTTGGATAGTTCGGATATAAACCACAGTCATGCAAAAGTTGTTTACATACTTTTATTTCATCTTTCGGATCTCCAGAAATAGATATGCGGATTGTGTCACCAATTCCTTTTAATAATAACGGAGCAAGTCCAGCAGAGCTTCTGACCATCGAGATTTCTTTATATCCTGCTTCGGTGATTCCTAAATGAAGTGGATATGGGAAAGTTTCGGAAGCGAGCCGATATGCCGCAATTGTTTCTAAAATGTTAGATCCTTTTAAAGATATGACTATGTCATAAAATCCAAGATTTTCTAAAATTTCAACATGCTTTTTCGCGGATGCGACTAATTTTTCTGCGGTATATTGCTCAGAATAATCGTGAATTGTTTTATCTAAAGAGCCAGAGTTCACTCCAATACGAATTGGAATATGTTTCTCTTTGGCCATAGAAACGACTTTTTTAACGTTTTCGATATCTCCAATGTTTCCTGGGTTAATTCTTATCTTATCAACGCCATTTTCCATAGCCAAAAGAGCTAAACGGTAATCAAAGTGGATATCTGCTACCAGAGGAATAGAAATTCTTTTCTTAATCTCTTTAATTGCAGCAGCGTCTTTTTCATCCATGACAGAAACACGCATCATTTCAGCCCCGATACGTGCGCATTCATTGATTTGCTCGCTTACAGCGAGATAGTTTTCGGTTTTGATATTGCACATCGATTGAATAACAACTTTGTTTTGCCCACCGATAGCTAAATCTTTAACCTTTACTTGTCTAGTTAATTCTCTTTTTGTCATCTTTTGTATTTTAGCACCCATCATAATAAAAATGTACTTTTATTATTTTAAGTGATGTGATAACATACTATACGCAATTCAAGGAGAAATTATCCATGGCCAAAAAAGAAGATAGAATTTCTATAACATTAAAATGTACAGAATGTGGGGAAGAAAATTACCTTACTTCAAAAAATAAAAAGAATAATCCAGACAGATTAGAAAAATTGAAGTACTGCCCACGCTGCCAAAAGAAGACAGTTCACAAAGAAAAGAAGAAATAGGGTTAGGCGTTATCACGTTTATACGCCACCGTTGAATCACTGAAATTGAATTCAACATCTATGTGATCAGAGAAAACTGTAATTCGTTTTATAAAAGTAGAAATGACAGCCTGTAGTGATGAATCGTCCATCAGGCTGTTTTTTATATTTATAAGGTAATATTCAAAAGCACCTTTGATAATAGAAGGTGTCATTTTGCTGCTTACAAGACATGACTTAATTTTTCTATCGACGTTTTTCATTTGGAGGTCTAATTCAGCCTTTTTGAGCGAATAGGCATCCTTATCAATAACTCCAGACAAATAAACATCTAACAATTTGTTCTGTTTTTCTTCATATGCTCGATATTCCTTTTTTAGAGAATTGATGTCTTGACCTTTAGAAGCGTTTTTAATAGTTTTATTTATTGCTTTAGTAACATCACCAATGACTTCATCACTAGAAAGAAACTTTAGTAAACAGCTGATTGCTGTGTCTTCTAAAGACTTCTTTTTTATAAATGCCCCTGGTTCTTTATTTTTGCAGCGGTAATAGTAATATTCTTGTCCTTTTTTAATTGATTTATAGCCAACCATAGGAGCGCCACAACAATGAAAAACGCGTCCAGTGAGTAAATATACCACCCCTTTATTTTTTGGTGTAACATGAGGTCTAAAATGCGTTTGCGCTTTTGCAAATAATTCTTTATCGATAATAACTGGCACGACACCAGGATAAATCGTTTTCCCGAAACGATAATCACCTGTGTATAAACTGTTAGCTAATATGCTTCTAATAGTAGGGGATGAGAAGTAATTTCCTTTTCTGGTTTTATATCCTAATCTCATGCTTTCATTGACTAAAGTAACTAAAGGAACTCCTGCAGCAAAATGATTAAAGAAATATCGCACAATTTTTGCTTCATCTTCCACTAATTGAAATTTATTATCCTTATCTGCAATATAACCGAAAGGAATAGAACCAAGTATTCGTCCCATAGATCCGGCAATACGCATTCCCTTTTTTACCTCTCTAGATAGGTTTTGTGAGTAATATTCACTCATGCCTTCTAAAACAGACTCTAAAATGATTGATTCTGGAGAATTATCAAGTTTCTCAAGAACCGAAATAAGGATAACGTCATTGTCCTTAAGAACTTTTTTGGAAACAGCGGAATCAACTCTATTCCTAGCAAAACGGTCCAGCTTGTGAACGATCACTAATTGGAATTCACCTTTTTTAGAATCAGAAAGCATTTCAAGAAAAGATGTTCTTCCTTCAGTAGTGGTTCCAGTCTTGGCTTCATCAACATAAAATCGGAGTAATTCATATCCTTCTTTATCACAAAACTCTCGGATTGCTTTTTGTTGAGCTTCAATGGAAAAACCGTCTTGCTGATTTTCTGAAGAGAACCTACAGTACCCAACCGCTCTCATTTTTTATCGTCCTCACTGTCTTTATCGTTCTTTTTCTTATCTCTGAAAAGCATTGAAATACCAAAAGGAATAACAATAAAAAGGGGAACAAGAATCACCGTCATAATTATCAACCACATATTAAGCACTCTCCTTTATTTTATTTATTGCGGATTCAATGTTATCTAATCCATAAAAACTCTTTAATGGTTTGTTCTGATCGACTTTGAACTTAACGAAATTAAGAATCTCGCGCATATCTTCTTTACTTAATTTATATTCAAATAAATACGCGAGTAGATAGAATCTCATCAAATCTTCTTCAGATGAATTTCCATCAATGACAATTTCATCAAACTTGGCATCTAAGATAACAGTAATCAATGCAAAGAGGTTCTCATCCTGGAAGCCTTTCTTAAGAACATCAGTACCAGCAAGAATAATAGGATCTACAGATAAAGCATGGCCAATCATACAAGCAGCTTCATAACTTAAATTGATTGAACCAATTTCGTATTGAGAAACAGCAGACCTATTAGTGCCAATACGCTCCGCTAGTTCTTGTTGTGATAAATTTCTTTTTTCACGGAAACGTTTTATGTTGTTCATAGTTAATCCTTCTTTCAAAAACATTATACAAAAAAAGTAAGTAAATTATTAACAAAATATGTGTTGACAGTAAAACACTAACGTTATATTATTGAGTCAAAGAGTTAGTAAAACACTAACGAAAGGACCACTAAAATGACATACTCAAAAACTCAATTCAAAAAGAGAATGAGAGAACTTGCTGAAAAAATTAGCAATCTCCAACTTGAACTAGAAGACCTCCAAAGTGACATCGAAAACGAAAGCAATGAGATCGAACCATACGAAGGAAGGGAAGAACTCACAGCCGCTCAGGAAGAAAGACAAGAATGGTTAGATGATGCAGCATCAACGGTTGAAGATGTAGCTACAACGCTATCCGAAGTCTGCGAATCCTTACAAAACAAAATCGATGAATAAGGAGGTTTTAATATGCTCGGAATAGAAGAACAACTAAAAATTTATAGTCAACTCGTAACGATAGGAGGTTAGAACAATGTTGAAAGTAAACAAAGAAAGAGTCATTCAAATTCAAAATGAAATGGGCTTATCCAATGAAGGTATGGCAAAAAAACTCGGACTTACTAAAAACAGTTATTGCGCCATTAAGTCAATGGAAGCAAGAAACTTCACGCTTGAGCATATTCTCATATGTCAAGAAATGACTGGCGAAAACATTGCAAATTTTTTTAAGCAATAGCGACAGCGAAATACTAACGAAAGGACCACTAATATGTCAGAAGAAATTAAAAGATTTAAATCTAAAAGATTAACAAAAAAGCAACTTCAAGAGCTCAGAAAAGAGCATCCTGAAACAATCTACCCGCTCGTTGGATATCACTACGAACTCTACAACATGATCAAAGAAGCAACCTTAGAAGGTAGAAAAATCACCGTCAAGGAAATCTGTGAAAGAATGCCTGAGTACTACTACCTCAATGAGAAGGAATGCAACTATTCAAACTGTCCAAACCTTTATAAAGATGTAGATTACCTAAACCACGCTAAATTCAGCAAGATTATCTGCAAAGACAACGGCGGATTCTTCCTAGCAAACAAAGAAGAAGCTCTAGTGTATGAAGAAAAACTTCACAACGAGGCTCTTAAAGCATTCGCGGAATATTGGACCATTCATAGAAAAATAGAAGCAGATGGCCAAGGAACATTCATCGATGCAAACGGCAACTCTGATAATAAACCAAATGAATTAGTAAAAGTCAGAAAGGAACGTGAAGTTCGATTCTGTAACCTAACTGTTCGTAGTGAAGTGCCAGCTGAAGAAGAGAATAAAGAACTCATCGCTGAATGGCCAGAACTCGAAGGCCGCGATTTATCTGGATTCCATATCGTTGAAGGAAATCCGGTGTTGTTAGAAACAGAGACAGTCTTATTCCAATTTTCTGGAAGGGATGTCAAAGAAATTATTCACGCGGATGCATTCGATAGTGCTGACCTTTCCGACATAGTATTTGAACGTGGTTTGGTTCCAGTTCAAGAAGAAAATAAAGAAGTCGAAGAAAGAGCTGCTAGATTAAGAGAAGGTCGTTCGATCACTGTTGGTTCTAGCCACATCTTACTTCCAAGCCATGAAGATGGCCAAATCAAAAAGCCAGGATTCAGAGTTGTATCTGAATTACTCGAAAAAGTTAATGTCGTTAACTTCAAGGGTGGCGAATCTCACTCAGTTCCATTATTAACCGCTTACGGAACTGGCGGTTACACTGCCGAAGGTGGCAATGCAAATTCTGCAGAACCAACATTCGGAACCGTCACAATCACCAAAGCAAAAATCACTGCTTATGGTGAAGTCAGTGAAGAAGTCTTAAAACTTCCTGCAAAGGCAACGATAAATTAATTGAGTTTATAAATAAACACAAATTAAAGCCTACTGCGATTTTATAAACCACGGGCACATTGATCACATTCGTGGAGTGGATAGATTAGTAAAAATGTACTCTATCGAAATCTATATTCATTATTTAGACGAAGAAATGCTTAAAGATGAAGAATTAAATCTTTCTACACATTTAGGCGAACCATTAATTATCAAGTCTAATATCAAAACAGTCACTGATAACAAAGAATTAAATCTTTTCAAAGAAAAGATAATTGTAATTCACACTCCGTTCCACACTAAAGGGAGTGTCTGTTATTATCTTCCTGAAAAGAAAGTGCTTTTCACTGGAGACACATTATTTAGACAATCAATTGGAAGAGATGATTTGCCAAATAACGAACGTCATAAGAGAGCAGAATCTCTTAATAAAATAAAAAAACTTCCTAAGAATGTGACCATCTATCCTGGCCACGGACCTAACACAACTTTAGAAAGTGAATTATTAAATAATCACTTTTTAATATATTAATAGTTTGGTATAATACCAGCGGTATTTAAAGAAAGAAGGTTTATATTTATGGTTAACGTTACTGAATTAAGAGCCGGCAACTACTTCATTGAAGATGGTAATATTTATCAAGTTCAAGATATCTTGTTAAACAAAACCGCAATGAGAAAAATGGTTGCGAAACTTAAAGTTAAGAACCTCCGTACAGGCGCCTTTACCGAAATGGCCCGTAATAGTGGATACGGAATCGAAACTATCAGACTAGAAAAAAGACAAATGCAGTATCTTTATGATACTGGTGATGCTCTTTGCTTCATGGATCAAGAAACATATGATCAAATTGAAATCTCTAAAGATAGATTAAAATGGGAGATTCAATTCTTAAAGAGCGAAGAAACAGTTGAAATTACCAGTTATGAAGGCGAAGTCCTTGGCATCAACTTACCTGCTAAAGTTGCTTTAAAGATTACACACTGTGAACCAGCTATTAGAGGCGATACAGTTAACAAAGCACAAAAGGATGCCGAATTAGAGACCGGACTAAAAGTCCGCGTTCCATTATTCATCGAAGAAGGCGAAGTCGTATTAGTCAGAACCGATACTGGTGAATATGACGGAAGAGCATAGTTAGGAGAACAATATGACAACAGGTGGATGGATTGGATTATTAGTCGCTGCTGTAGTTGCTGCCCTTATCGCTGGATTCTTCCTTGCTAGATGGTTCTTCAAAAGACAACTTGAAAAGAACCCTCCAATCAATGAAGGAATGATCAGAGCCTTATATCAAAGCGTTGGTAGAAAGCCAAGCGAAGCTGATATTCAACGCACAATGGCAGCTGTTAGAAGACAACAAAAATAATTGACTACATAGGTTAATAAAAATAACGTCGTAAATCGAATTTGCGGCGTTTTTTATTACGAAATGTATCAGAAGTCGTGGAAGAGATAAAAGTTACTTATAATCGGTATTAAAGTCAATCAAAACGATTTGATGCAATCAAATAAAAATCCATATTTTAGTGCAATGTGGAAAACCTAATTCACAATATATCAAATATACTAAAAATGTACTAATTTGTTACTATAGGATTATTTCATCCAAGTAATTTTTCTTTCTGTGCCTTCTTTAATTCGCTTGATATTGGCATGATGTCTTAAGGTTAAAATTGTTGCGGCAAATGTAACCACAATTGAGTGTACATAACCGAACTCTAACATCATGTAATATCCTGGAATCCAAGAATAGGAAAAACTAATAACACCAGTAAGCATTAGGATGGTCCAAATCCAAGTTAATAATGAAGCAATCCAACTAATAGAGATGCTTGCTAACGACACCATTTTTTTCCATTTAAGGATTACTAGGAATAAACAAGCTGGGATAACTCCAAATAACCAGGAAGTAATAAATCCAAATCCAATAAAGGAGGAAACATTTTTACCTCCTTTAAATCCAGCAAAGATTGGCCAGCAGTGTCCAAATGAACATCCAACCATAACCATATAATAGATTGGCCATTGCACTAAATATGCTGATGTGTCCGAATTATTTATTTTTGCAGAAACGCTTGGAACTAATGGGAGTCCGTTATACATCAGAACAAAAGTTAAAATAGCCCAAGCAATAATGAATGGAGCAATAATCTTTAAACTATCTAACGCAATGCATAAAACACCAATTTTCTTTCCAAAAACTCTTCCGACATTAGTTCCGCCTGAATTTCCAGAGCCAAAATCGCGTGGATCTTTATGGAAAAATATCTTACCGATCCATATTCCGTTTGGTATAGAACCAAACACGTAGCCGATAATTATTAATAAAATTGCAATCAATATATTATATAAAATAATATCCATTTTTTACCCTCGTTCTATTTTACTAAATAACTTTAATTTTGCAACATTTTCCGTTTATAATAAACGGCGAAAAGAGAGATATAGCATGCCAGAAAGACAATATACCGCTAATGATATTCAGATTTTACAAGGCCTCGAAGGTGTTAGAAAAAGACCGGCAATGTACATCGGTAGTTCTAACGCAAGTGGTCTTCATCACCTCGTTTGGGAAGTAGTAGATAATGCTGTTGATGAGGCGTTAAGTGGCTATGGAAAGAACATTACAGTGACTTTACACAAGGATGGAAGTTGCTCTGTTTTAGATGAAGGACGTGGTATTCCAGTTGGTATTAATAAAGAAACTGGAAGACCGGGTGTCGAGATCGTTTTTACCGAATTACACGCTGGTGGAAAGTTCAATTCCGCAGTTTATAAAAGTGCTGGTGGACTTCACGGTGTTGGTGCTTCTGTTACTAACGCACTCAGTGAATGGTGTGATGTCACCGTTTTTCAAAACGGTGAAATTAATCATTTAAGATTCGAAAAAGGCGGACATCTAGTAACTCCGCTTGAAGTTATCGGCAAAACCAACAAACACGGAACCTTAGTGAGATTTAAACCAGATCCACTTATTTTCTCAACTGTAGATTTCAAATATGACACAATTTCTAGCCACTTAAGAGAGTCAGCTTTCTTAATGAAAGGTGTCCGTTTCATCATTATTGATGAAAGGATTAACGAGAAACAAGAATTTTTCTATCAAAATGGTTTAGTGGAATACGTCAATGTTCTTAATGAAGACAAAAAAGAAATTATTCCAGTTGTCGAATTTAATGAAGTTGACGCAACAACACAAATTGAAACAGAAATTGCTCTTCAATATTGTTACGAAGACTATAACGAAACTATTTATTCTTATGTCAACAACGTCAAAACTGGTGATGGTGGTACTCATGAATCTGGCTTCAGAACTGGTATTACCCGTGCGGTTAATGATTTTGCCGAAGCGCAAGGATTACTCAAAGGAAAGAAACTTGAAGGTAGTGATATTAGAGAAGGCTTAACCGCAATTATTTCTTTAAAAATTCCAGAAGAATTATTAGAATTCGAAGGCCAAACAAAAGGAAAATTAGGCACTCCAGCTGCCGCTCCTGTGGTCTCTAGTTTAATTTATAATAAGTTTACTTATTATCTTACTGAAAATAAAGAAAACGCAATGCGCATCATTAAGAAGTGCGTTGATAGTCAACAAGCTCGAATTGCTGCAAGAAAAGCAAAAGATGAAGCTCGTAGTAGTAAAAAGGCTAAGCAAGAAGTCATTCTTTCTGATAAGCTCACCCCAGCTCAATCTAAAGACTACATGAAAAATGAACTCTTTATCGTTGAGGGTGATTCCGCTGGTGGAACTGCTAAGAAGGGTAGAGATCGTTTACATCAAGCAATCTTACCACTTCGTGGTAAACCACTTAATACTGACTCAATTGCGTTAGATAAATTAGTGCATAATGAAGAAATTGCGACCATCATCAATACTATTGGTGCGGGATTTGGCCAAACATTCGATATTAACGATATTAGATACGGCAAAATCATCATTATGACCGACGCTGATACTGACGGTGCACATATTCAAACGCTTTTATTAACGTTCTTCTATCACTATATGAGAACACTTATTACTGCCGGACATGTTTATATTGCTGTTCCACCTTTATATAGAATATATAAAGAAGAAGGTAAAAAGTTAGTTCAAGAATATGCTTGGGACGACCAAGGGTTAGAAGCTGCCAAAAAGAAAGTTGGCGGTGGATGTAAAATTAACCGATACAAAGGTCTTGGTGAAATGGATGCTATTCAATTAAAAGAAACTACGATGGATCCAAGAACTAGACTTTTGATTCAAGTAGATATTAACGACCCATTCTTAGTGGAAAAACGTGTTAACGTTTTGATGGGAAAAGATGCCTCACTAAGAAGAAAATGGGTTGAAGAAAACGTTGATTTTACTAACGTTGATTCATTCTTAAAGGAGGCGAAGTAATATGGCGAAAAAACCTGAAGTAATTGAAGAAAATATCGTCGAGAATATTTCTGTTGAGCCCCTTGAAGATGTCATGGGCGATCGTTATGCAACCTATGCAAAATATGTCATCCAAGATCGTGCCATTCCTGATGTTAGGGACGGCTTAAAACCTGTTCAAAGAAGAATCATTTTCTCTATGTATAAAAGTGGCAACACTTTTAATAAACCAACCAAAAAATGCGCTCACACTGTTGGTGCTGTTATGGGTACCTATCACCCACATGGCGATACCTCAATTTATGAAGCTTTAGCCAGAATGAGTCAAGATTGGAAAGTTAGATACCCATTAATTGACTTCCAAGGTAATAATGGTTCTATCGATGGAGATTCTCCAGCGGCCTACCGTTATACTGAATCTAGATTAAGCGAATTATCTAATGAATTAATCTCTGATATTGAGAAGAAAACAGTGGATATGCAGTATAACTTTGATGATACAGAGTTAGAACCAACTGTTCTTCCTTCTAGATTCCCAAATCTCTTTGTAAATGGTACCGAAGGTATTGCAGTTGCTTTAGCAACTGAAATCCCACCTCATAACCTTAGAGAAATGATCGACGCAACTATTTACCGCATCAATCACAAGACCGCAACAGTGGAAGATTTAATGCAGTTCGTTAAAGGTCCAGATTTTCCAACTGGTGGCTTTATTTACGACTCCCCAGGACTCCAACAAATGTATTTAACCGGCCGTGGTAGAATCGAAATTGCTGGTAAAGCGGAAATCGTCGAGAAAAAGGATATTAATCAAATAATTATCACTGAAGTGCCTTATAAAGTGGTGAAAATTCAGCTTGTCTATGAAATAGACAAAATTAGGCACTCAAAGGCGATTGATGGCATTATCGAAGTTAGAGATGAATCTGATTACAAGGGAATTAGAATTGCTGTTGACATCAAAAAGAGCGCAAAAATTGACCTCATTCTTCAATATTTAATGAAGAAAACTAATCTTCAAACTGGCTATACCGCCAATATGGTGGCGATTGTTGATGGAAGACCAAAGACTCTTTCTTTAATCGATTATATTGATGCTTATATTGCACACCAAGTTGATGTTGTTACTAGAAAAAGTAAATTTGATTTAGAAAAATATTCTAATCGTTTACATATCGTCAACGGACTTATTTTAGCTTCGCTAAACATCAATGAAGTTGTGGACATTATTCGTAAGAGCAAAGACAAAAATGATTCTAAAGTTAACTTAATCAAGCGTTTCGAATTGTCAAACGAACAATCTGAAGCAATTGTTACCATGCCTTTATACAAATTAAGCCATACTGATGAGCTTATTTTAGAGCAAGAAAAGGCTGAATTAGAAAAAGACATCGCCAAATTAAAAGAGATTCTTGAAGATCCAAATAAACTCAATAGAGTAATCGTGAAAGATTTAAAAAATCTTTCTGATAAATATGGAGATGACAGAAGAACTCAAATTGTGGAAAAAGGCGAAACTAAAGAAATTGATAAACGTGACCTTATCGCTAAAGAAGAAGTTATGGTTGCTGTTAGCTATGATGGCTATTTAAAACGTAGCTCAATTAGAAGCTTCTCTAGTAGCAACGGAGATCTACCAGGCTTAAAAGATGGAGATATGCTTGTTGGTAGTGGCAAAGCTTTAACAACTGATTATCTGATTTGTTTTACAAATCAAGGCAACTATGCGTCCATTCCAGTTCATTCATTAACAGATACAAAATGGAAAGACGAAGGAACCCATATCAATGAATTCACAACCCTTTCTAGTGGCGAAAAAATCATTAAGGTTATGGCCATTAGTGAACTTAGAAATGACCTATATTTAGTTATTTTAACTAAATTTGGTCAAATCAAACGTATGGCTCTTTCCAGCATTGAAGTTGTTAAACGTTCACGTCCTGCCAAATATATGAAATTATTACAAAATGACTCTATTGCCGGCATCCAATTAGTGAGTGGAGATAGCGATTTATTAGTTATTACTAATAACGGTAATTGTTCCTTCTTTAATGAGAATGAATTAACTATCCTAGGAAATAAAGCTGGTGGCGTGAAATCTATCTCTGGATTAGGAAATAATCAATTAGTGGGCCTATTAGCTTTTGAGAAGGAAGAAAAGTCTAAAATTATATTATTTACTAATAAAGGACACATGCGTGTTACAGACATTTCTAAATTCTTCAAGACTAGTAGATTAGGTAAAGTGCAATCAATCTTACAATCATTTAAGGGCGATCCACACAATGTGGTTAGTGTCTTCAAAGCCAAACGTGATGATAGTTTAAATATAAATTTATATTTAAATGATAGAACAAACAAGATAATCACAGTTGATGACTTAAGAAATACTGAAGCCCAATATGCGAAAAAGAACATTGATGAGATTACCGCCAAGCAACATATCGCATTCGTGTTTGATTCCGAAGTAATTGTTGTGAATAAAGATATAGTCTCTCATCCAGTAGCAGTTAAGGAAGTTGAAGAACCTGAAAATAGTGAGATTGAATCTGAAGTAGTTGAACAAGAAGAAAACAAATCTGAGAAGGAAGAAACAAGCTTCGAACAAATCTCAATATTCGATGATTTGGATTAAATATAACATAGTTATATAATATAAAAAATAGTTAGAAATTAGTAGTTAATTAGTATATATAATTGACTACTTTTTTCTTTTAAAAAGAAATAATTTTGAGCGATTTTTTATAAAAGTCTATTATTATAAGACTTTTTCATATAGACTATTTACTGAGGATTATGATGTTTAAGAAGTTTGTTCCATTTGCTCACGCTCAATCAATTTATGAAATTGATCCAGAGTTTTTTAAAAGAAATGGTGTGAAAACATTATTTGTGGATTTAGACAATACATTAGACAGTTATAAATCTCGAGAGCCAAAAGAGCACACTATTAGTTATATTAATAAGTTAAAATCTGCTGGTATCGAACCCGTGATTATTTCCAACAATAAGCCCCATCGTGTGTGCGGTTTCGCGGAAAAGGCGGGCATCGAATTCTTAGCGAGCGCTCGCAAACCAGGCGCAAAAAGAATCAAACAAGAAATTGCTAGACGTGGTAGAACTAATGACGAAGTCATGTTGGTTGGAGATCAGATGATGACTGATGTCCTAGCGGCCCATAAAGCTAAAATCCGAGTGGTTTTAACAGAAAAGGTTGTTAAGGAAGACCAATGGACTACACACATCAATAGATTGATGGATAAGCCAATTAGAAGATACCATAGGAAAAGAGGTAATCTTATAGATTGGAGGAACAAATAATATGGCAAATGCAAGAAGAGTAATTAGATGTCAAAGTTGCGGAGCAATTCTCCAAACTGAATCTAAAAGTAAACCAGGTTTTATTTCTAAAGCCGTTATTGAAAGTGGAGTTCCAAGAATTCCTTATTGTAATTCGTGTTACGAAAAGATGCTTGCCCTCAATAGTAGTTCCCTTGATCATGAAACCGATAAGGATATTTTAAAAATTCTTAAAGACGCAGTCGCTACTGATTCTTTAATCGTGTGGATGGTGGACCTCTTTACATTTAATGGGACATTAAATCCAGACGTTGTTAAGCGCGTAAAAAAATTAGATATCGTCGTTATTGGTTCCAAAAGAGACTTAATGCCATCAGCGGCTACCGATGAAATGCTCATCAGATACATCGACGAGAGATTCTCTGATGTTGGTATCAACCCAATTAATATTGATTTAATTGGAAGTGAAGATTCTATTGACATCAAAGAAAAACTAACCAAACTTGGCGAACTTAGAAAAGGTAGAGACGTCTATTTAATCGGCGAACTCAACAGTGGTAAAACAACATTTGTTAACAAAATGTTAAAAGACTACAAAAATAACACCAGATGGCAAATTAAATCTGAATTATACCCAGGAACAAATTCTAATGTATTAGAAATTCCTTTAACTAATTCCTCATTCTTCTATGAACTTCCAGACTTGAGCAATAACACATCTGTGTTCTCGCGTGTAGAAGCGAGTGTTCAAAGAACAATCACTCCAAGAAAAGAAGTGGCACTAAATAGAAAGTTCATTGGTGCTGGATCCACAATTGTGGTTGGTAACTTAGCTTGCTTCTCTATCATTCGCGGACATCATACATCTGTACGTGTTTTTGCGGGCGAGAAAGTCGAATTTAAAGTTATTGATACCAATAAAATCGATGATTTCCTTGCTTCCAATTTAAAGAAGAAATCTTTAAAACCTGTTTCAGAAAGATATACATCTTTCAGAGATTACGATATCTTTGAATATGATTTAGAATCCGATGATTTAAGACACGACATTTCTGTTGAAGGATTATGCTGGTTCTCCATTAAAGGAAAAGGAC
Organism: Bacilli bacterium; assembly: GCA_017447165.1. GTDB lineage: Bacteria > Bacillota_I > Bacilli_A > RFN20 > CAG-826 > UBA2450. Next base: position 59,365 of record JAFSOD010000003.1, on the reverse strand, counting down.
AAACTGTCCGTATCCTTTTACCAAAAGGTGTCGCCGTTAAGGAATCGTTATCCAAGATTAGGTAATTAGAATGTTAACTCAATCTCAAAAGAAGCAATTAAAAGCCTTAATTGTCCAAGATAAGACAAAATATCAAATTGGAAAGAGCGAAGTCACAAACGCTCTTTTAGATATGTTAGACAAGGCTTTAACTGCTCGTGAGTTAATTAAAATTGAAGTTTTAAAGTCTGCAACTACCCCAGTAATGGAGTTGACACTTGATTTATCAAGTAAATTGCACGCTGATGTGGTTCAAGCTGTGGGTCGAGTGATAGTGTTATTCCGTAGAAATAAAGAAAATCCAAAAATCAAACTTTGCAAATAAAATGAAAAATATCGTCCTCTTTGGTGGTGCTTTTGATCCAATTCATAATGGCCATATAAATATGGCGTTAGAAGCATCTACTCAACTAGATGCCGATATTTTCTTTATTCCCGCCAAAATCTCGGTATGGAAAAGTGAGTCTGCACCAATAGAAGATAAAATTAAAATGGTGGAGCTCGCAATTAAAGACCATCCTGGATTACATTTGTCTAGATTCGAAGCCGATTCTAAAGAAGAAGTTAACTATTCAATAGACACAGTTAAACATTTCAAAAAAGGATACCCAGATAGTAATATTTACTATCTAATTGGTACAGATCATGTAAATAGCTTCCATAAATGGAAAGACGCTAAAGAGTTATCTAAATTAGCTAAAATAGCATATTTTAAAAGACCAGACATGGTGGTGGATTTAAATAACGTTAAAGAATTTGAAATGGTGGAGATTATTGGAGAGCTTAAGGATGAATCCTCTACAGAAATCAGAGAACTAAAATCTTTAGATACACCAAACTGCGTTATTGATTACATAATCAATAATAAACTTTATTTTATGAAAAGAATCGCATCCTATATGGGTGAGAAAAGATTAGAACACACAATTAGTACGGCTAAACTATCTTATGAAATCGCATTAGCAAACAATCTAAAGGATGCTAAAAAAGCTCTTATCGCCGCATTACTACATGATATCGGTAAGGAAATGCCTATTGCTGAGCAAAAAGAAATTATGGCAAATCATTTTAAGAAGTATATTGACTATCCTCCGGTCATTTATCATCAATTTATCGGGGCATATTTAGTAGAAAAAGACTTTGGAATTACTGATCCAGTGATTTTAGAAGCTATCAAATACCATACAACAGCGAATTCGAACATGTCTGATGTGGCAATTATCGTTCATTGTGCTGATAAAATAGAACCAACACGTGGTTTTAAGTCTGAAAATCTGATAAATGGATTAAAAAGTAGTTTAATTGACGGATTTGTAGAAGTCTTAAAATCAAATATTGAGTACTATGTTAAACACGGCATTGATTATAAGAATGAATTACAAATGGCGTGCCTAGATCAATATTTAAAATAAAGAAGATATAGTGAGAAATAGAAGATCCGCTGCTAAAGTGGATTTTTTTTCGATAACCATTACTTCGCATAAGTGTCATTATGTTAACTAAACTATATAAAAGATGTGATTTAATCAAAATAAAAATAATAATCATTTTGTGTGTATTTCTTGTTAACTATTAAAAAAGTAGATGATTTTATCCACAAATATGTGTCCTTTCCACCTACTAATTATCTACTAATTTAATTATTGCACCACTAATTCGAGTGTTTTTCCTATTTTCTTGATCTTTCTATTTTTAACTAATTTTGTTATTGTTCTGCTTAATGATTCGCGACTTAAATATAGCTCGTTTGCGAGTTTTGTTATCGATTCATAAGTTAATTTATTTTTATTAAATGTAAGATAATATTCTAGTCTATCTTCAGCCATACTTATTGTTAATAATTTGATCTTTAGATTAAGCGTTTTTGAAAAATCTGATTGTTGGGTCAAGTACTCAAGTAAGAACGTTTCGTCTAATTTTAGTAATTTTAAAAGATTGTCTTTGCTAATAAACCATATTTCAGATTCCTTTTGAGCTATAACGTCACCCCTATATCTAGGTGTAGAAGAAAAAATAAGATTATTTCCGAACATCTGTCCTTCTTTTAATGTGTTATAAGTAACTTCTTTGCCATTAGCGAAATACGATTTAATGCTTATTTCACCCGTTTTAACGATTCCAACTGATTTGCATGTATCATTTTCCAAAAAAATGGTTTCAGCAGTTTTAAAACGCCTTTTTTCTATATGTTGAGGATATTTATTTAGTGTTTGGACAATATTATTCATTTTTGTGATTCAAATCACATTTATTATACTTATTTCTAAATAAAATAACAATCGAGGTATATAAAAATGAAAAAACTTACACTATTAATTCCAACAATTGCTTTAGCAGCTAGCTGCGGAGGTACAAATCAATCTTTGAGACAAACTGATTTAAAAATCATTTCTCCAACAGGAGCTCCTGCAGTTTCTATGTATAACTTTGTTAATGGGCTTCACACTGTTATTAATCCTGCATCAGAACTAATGCCAGAATTCAAAAAAGATAATTTTGATGTTATTGTCGCTCCTGCAAAAGGAGGTTTAACACAAATCGTTAAACAAAATGCTGCATATCAAATGGCAGCTGTTGTTACCTTTGGTAACTTTGCCCTTGTTTCTACTGGAAAAGACGACAATGGCACATTAGATGCTGGCGATAATGTCTTAATATTCCAAAAGACAGATATTCCTGGATCTGTATTCGAATACTTATATGGAGATTTGGAACTAAATGTCTATGAAGTGCCGGATGTTTCTGCCACAGTAAGTCCGCTAAATACAGGAACATATTCTTCTTCATCAGGTACAGTTGAACTTGATTATATTTTTTCCGCTTATCCTGTAATTAGCAATGTAAAAAAGACATCTCAAGTTGTTGAAAAAGCTTCTGACGCTTTTGCTAAAAAGACTAACGGGAAAAGAATTATTCAAGCAGCTGTTTTTATTAATAAAAACACAAATAAAGAAAAAGCTGACGAATTCTTATCTTTATTAGAGCAAGATATGTCTATGGCTGTTACTGATCCAAATAACATTGTAAACACATTCAACTTATTTGGTGGAGAATCAGAACAAAAAAATATGTTTGGTGTTGCTGCAGGTGCGGTATATAACGCGATGATTGATAATAACGGATTAGGTTTAGGTTATCAAAAGGCAAAAGACGCTCAAGAAGAAATTGATTATTTTATCAATGACATCTTGGATTTAAATTTGGAGTTAGATGAAGAAGTATATTACTAATCGATATTTTCTAACTTTTCTTGGAGTTATTCTATTCTTTTTACTGTGGTATCTAATATTTATATTAGCAGGTAAAAGCATTTACGTTTTTCCTGATCCATTTACCACGATTAAAAGATCATTTGAATTATTTGGAGATGCTTATCTATATAAATGTATATGGGGTTCTTTATACCGCATGTTAATCGGTTTTGGAGTAGCCTCTATTGTTGCTATTTTTATTGGAATGATCGTTGGCAATCATCTCAAACTTAAGCATGTTTTTAATCCAACAATGATTGCTTTAAGAAGCATACCTACTGCGGCAATTGTGTTCTTAATATTGCATTTAGCAGGATTTGATAATGCCTCTCCTTATGTTGTTGGTGTTATTGTCTTTCCAATGGTTTATGAAGCCACTGTCAGTGGATATCAACATATTGATAAGCAAGTTTTAATGGCAATGAAACTTGATGGCAATAGTTATTTACAAAAAAACTTTAAAATTAAATTACCTTTAAGCATGCCTTATATCGCTGTTGGATTAACCACTAGCTTTGCTCTATCTTTTAAGATAGAGATTATGGCGGAGACTCTAACATCTACAAGCCAATCATATGGTTTAGGTAGAGCAATCGCCGTTGAGTTTGCTAACCAAACTGATGGCTTAATATCCACTTTCGCATACGCCTTTATTGCTATATTAATAATGCTTATTGTTTCTTTATTAGTGTTTATCTTAAAACGCGCTTTACATATAAAAAATCCAGACGAGAATTAATCATCTGGAATATTTTTTAATTGTTATTTTTTAAGAACTTCCATCATTGGTTTGCCAACTAAATCAGAAGGCATCTTAAGACCAAAGTTTTCTAAGATTGTCGCTCCGATATCTCCGAAGCATTCTCTTTCTTCTAAGTATCTACCATTTTTAATGCTTGGTGAGTACATGAGTAGAGGAATTTTTTCTCTAGTGTGATCGGTTCCTGGCCAAGTTGGATCGTTACCGTGGTCTGCAGTGATGATTAATAAATCATCTTCTCTCATCTTGGAGATAAATTCTCCAACACGTTTATCGAATCTTTCAAGAGCTTCGCCATAGCCAATTGGGTCTCTTCTATGACCGTATTCACTATCGAATTCTACTAAGTTCACGAAGCACATACCGGTGAAATCATGATTTAATAATTCGTCGATGGTCTTGTCCATACCATCTTCATTAGAAACGGTCTTTTGGGTCTTACCAACACCATATCCATCAAAGATGTCGCCAATCTTACCAACACAGCTAGTCATGAAGCCGTTATCTTGCATAACATTCATAACTGTTGGGTGAGTTGGCCTCAAGGCCAAGTCGTGTCTATTTGATGTTCTTTTGAATGTGTCAGGAGTCTTACCAACATATGGACGGGCAATTACTCTACCCACCATCCATTCTGGTTTCATACAGATTTCTCTAGCGATTTCGCAGCATCTATATAGCTCTTCTAATCCAGTAACTTCTTCACTAGCAGCGATTTGTAATACAGAATCACTAGATGTATAGACGATAAGAGAATTGTCTCTTATTTGTTCTTCGCCTAATTCTTTAATAATCTCGGTTCCACTTGCAGCGCAGTTACCAATTAATTTATGTCCGGTTCTTCTTTCAAGTTCATCCATTAATTCTTTTGGGAATCCGGTATCAGTAAATGTTTTGAATGGTTCTTTAGTATAAATACCCATCATTTCCCAGTGACCAGTCATGGTGTCTTTACCGTTAGAGACTTCTCTACTACGAGCGGCAAATGCGTGTGGGTGAGCGACTTTTTTAGTACCTTTAACTTCAGTTAAATCAGCAATACCCATCGCTTCCATATTTGGGATATGCAAGCCGTTTGGCATCTTCTCAGCGATATGTCCAAAGGTGTTACTGCCCCAGTCACTATGACCAGCATTAAAAAACTTGTCGGCATCTGGTTCATAACCGACGCCAGCCGAGTCCGCGACGATTACAAAAATTCTTTTATAAGGATATGACATATGTTTCTTACCTCGAAATTATAATATCTTATTTTTTGTTAATAAACAAATCATATGCACTAATAATTCTTTCTCTAGATACATGCGTATAAATTTGTGTGGTAGCAATATTAGCGTGCCCTAACATTTCTTGAACAGTTCTTAGCTGTGCCCCACCTTCTAATAGGTGCGTGGCAAAGCAATGTCTTAATGTATGTGGAGAGATTTCTTTTTGAATACCTACTTCCGCTGCGTATTTTCTAATTTGTTTAAAGAAATAAATTCTACTTAACGGCTTACCTTTTCTATTTAAGAAAAGATATTTGGAATCCGCTCCGTGGAATTTGCCTCTAACTTGGTTGATATATTTCACCACATACTCTAAAGCAAAGTCTCCCATTGGAACTTTTCTTTCTTTAGCCCCTTTGCCAAAAACGATTACTATGCCTTTTTTTAAATTGATGTTAGCCTTTTCTAAACCTAAAAGTTCAGAAACACGTAGTCCGCTTGCGTACATTAACTCAAGCATGGCTTTATCTCTAATTCCGCTTAAAGATTTCATATTAGGAGCGTTCAAAAGCATCTCGACTTCTTCTACCGACAAATATGTTGGGAGGATTTTTTCCTTTTTAGGCTTTTCTATATCAGGCAATTCGTCATTATAAAGCCCATCTTTCTTTAAGAAAGAGTAGAAATGTTTAATAGAAGACGCTCTTCTAATAACCGTTGGAGCTTTAATTTCTCCAGAGCTCATTTCATAAATCATAAAAGAGTTCAAATCATATGGACCCAAATCACTCGTGTCTTTTTTGTCTTTATAGAATCTAAAAAACAACTTTAAATCAGTGATATAAGCTTCTACGGTTTTATTAGATAAGCCTTTTTCCACTAATAGATATTGGGCAAATTGATTTACTGCATCATTTATTTCCATTTTTTAGTTCACTCGCCCTTTTCAAATTCGCTCCTTTTAAGCGACGATTTAAATCATTGATGATTAATTTAGTGCGATTCTCCTCTTCGTGTCTCTCGTAGTCAAAAAACGTCATTTGAATGGAAGAATCTTTAATACTGACAAGGTTTTGAAGTGTGACACCCACTGCTCTTACGGTTAAATCTAAGAAATTACGTTCATATAGCTTTAAGGCCATATTTAAAATATCCTTGCTATCGTTAGTGAGTTTATCTAATGTTGCGGATTTATTACGCGCCTGATAGTTAGTGTCTTTCACCATGATTTGAATGGTATTGCCCACCATAGAATCTTTTTTAGCGCGCATTGATACTTCTTCCGCTAACATGGCGTATGTTTGTTTAATGATTTCAAATTGATTCGTGTCACTTTTTAAAGTGGTTGAGTTGCCAATAGATTTTGGATTGTCATATTCCATATAGATTTCATCTGATCCATAACCGTTAACCCAGAGTTTTAACTCTTCGGCAAATTTACCTAATAATCTTAAAGTTGCCTCGTCATCACTGTTTAATCTATTGGCTAAATCACCAATAGTCTTTACTCCCATATGTTCTAATCTAGGTGCGGTTTTTTTACCAACACCAAACATATCTTTAATAGGAAGTGGATATAAGATATTTTTGATATCTTTTCTTCTAATAATGGTGATACCCATTGGTTTTTGATAGTCACTACCCATTTTCGCTAAAAATCTCGTAGGCCCCACTCCAATAGAACATTTAAGACCGGTTCTTTTAAATAACTCTAATTGAATAGACTTAAAGTACGTGACAACATTTTTCTTACCTTTAACAACATCGGTGAAATCCGCGAATAACTCATCTATAGATGCAGATTCTACTTTTGGGGTAATGCTTCGAATATAGTTTTTGAATTGATGTGATAAAGTAATATAAAAACGATAATCAGGTGGAACAATGATTAAATTAGGACAAAGTTTGACTGCCTTATTCATCGGCATCGCACTGCTAACACCGTATTTTCTCGCTTCATAAGAGCAAGTAGAAACAACTCCTCCTCGACCTAAGTGACCGATAGCCACTGGTTTATTTTCTAAAGAAGGGTCTCTAATTTCTTCCGCTCTTACAAAAAAAGCATTTAAGTCAATATGGACAATTACTCTAGCCATATTTCCATTATAAATGCATTAATTTATTATGTTAACTAAAAGTTATAGCAAATCGATAATATTATCGATTTTGATACCGAATAATTCTCTTTGTTCATCGATTGTGGCTTGTTTAACAAACTCCGTTGGAACAGTCTTAACAACGACCTTTCCTTTAAAGCCAAGGCTCATTAATTTACTTTCTAACGCGTTAGCAAAGCCTTCTTTAGTCGCGTAAGCATTATAAATAATGACCTTCTTATAGTTAAGAAGTTCTAACACTTTATTTTCATCCATTGGTCTAAGATAAATTGCATTATATAAAGTGACGTCTTTGTCTAATTCTTGTAGTTTCTTTTTAAGATCTACAGTAATTGGACCAACTGAAACAATCGCAACATCTTTAGTTTTTGCCTCTAATTCTACTTTCCAAGTTCCATAAGGAATCTTTTTCACTCCTTCAGTTTGTACTGAGAAGAATTCACGAGGATATCTAATCGCAAATGGACCGTGTTTACAAAGCGATTCTTTCATTATTGAAAGAGCTTCGTTGCTTCTACTAGCCATAGCGATTGTGACATTAGGAATTGTATATAAGAAAGCTTCATCATAAATGCCTTGATGAGTTTCCCCATCATTTCCTACGAGTCCAGCACGATCAATTAAAATTGTGCAGTTGAAATTCATTCTAGCGACATCATGAGATAATTCATCATAGCCTCTTTGTAAGAAGGTGGAATAAATTGAGATTACTGGATGAATACCACTACTAGCTAAGCCACCTGCTAAAGTAAAGGCGTGCTCTTCGGCAATACCGACATCAATAGTTCTATTTGGGAATTCGGTAAATAACGAATCTAAATCTGAGCCGTGTTCAGTAGCAGGAACAACAGTAACAATATCTTTATTATTAGCCATCTCATTCTTTAATAAGAATTTATATTGCTCACTCCAAGAGACCACTGCGTCTTTAGTTTTAATCTCACCAGTAGCAACATCAAATTTAGAAACACCATGCCATGAACCTTCCATATCATCTTCAGCGTATTGATAGCCTTTTCCTTTAATGGTTTTGATATGAACAATGACAGGTTTAATAGTTTTTTTGGCTTGCTTGAGGGCTTTTTCTACGTGTCTAATATAGTGCCCATCCACTGGTCCGATATAATTAAAGCCCATTGTGTCAAATAAGTTAAAGCCAATAACTTTGCGCTTAAACCAGTTTTTCACCTTAGTGAATTTCACCCACATCCATTTTCCAAATCTCGTTAAGAAGAAGAATTTTCTAAAGGCATTCTTACTCTTAATATAGAATGAGGATCCAGACATTTTTCTAAAGGCTTTAGATAATCCTCCAACTGGTTGAGAGATAGACATGCCGTTATCGTTAAGCACTACAATCACTTTGTGATTTGATTGGGTTAAATTATTTAATCCTTCAAATGCTAAGCCGTTTTGAATAGAGGAATCACCAATAAAAGCGACAATATCGTATTTCTCGCCTTTGAGATCACGGGCAAAGGCCATACCAGTAGCGGCACTAATGCTCGTAGAGGAGTGACCAGCTTCAAAATGATCATAAGGCGATTCATCCATCTTTTGGAAGCCGCTAATACCGTCTTTTTGTCTTAAAGTGTCGAGTTGACGGCCTGTAAGTAACTTATAGGTATAACATTGATGACCAACATCAAAGATGATTTTGTCTTTTTTGAAATCAAAAGTACGACATAAAGCAATTGTGGCGTCGATGGTGCCTAAATTTGCAGATAGATGACCACCATTTTTGCTGGTTATATCTAAGATATAATCTTTTATGTCATCACTTAAAACATCTAGCTCTTTGTAACTTAATTCATTAAGAAACTCTGGACCAGTAATTGCTTTCAAGTCAACGTGTTTGATTTCTTTGGCCATGTTTATTTTTCTACTTCAATAATCTTTTCAACTTTTTCTTCGGCTTTCTTTAATTCTTCGTTAAGAAGTTTGACAATTTTATTGCCTTCTTCATAAAGCTTTAAACTTTCATCTAAAGAGAGTTCTTTTTGTTGGATTAAAGAAACAATCTCTTTTAATCGATTTAGTTCTTTTTCAAAGTTCACTTCTTGCGCCATAACTACTCTCCTTGGATTTTGATAACTTCACTTTCGAAGCTACCGTCTTCTAATATTGTCTGGACTTTATGTCCAGGTTTTAATGATTTAGTGTTCTTGATTGGTTTTCCAGATTCATCTATAGATATGGAATAACCTCTAGATAACACTGCTTTTGGATTTAATATTTCTAATTGCTTAGAATATTTGTCTAATTCATCAGATTGATGTTTCACTAATTCTTTCAAAGAATTGATTAACTCTTCTTTTAATTCATCAATCTCTTCTTTTTTGTCTTCGATGGAGTCATATAAGGCTTGCTCCATTAAGAGTTTAGACTGAGAGAATAAATTCTCTAACTCTCTTCTATCCACTGTAGCGAGTTCTGCTGCTCCAGTAGGAGTTGAGGCTCTTTTATCGGCTATATAGTCGATTAATGTGGTGTCAATCTCGTGACCAACCGCGGCGATAATTGGCATTTTGCTTTTAGCAACCGCTCTTACTAAAGTTTCGTCGTTGAAGGCACTTAGATCTTCACTAGCCCCACCACCTCGGCCAATAATCAAGGTGTCTAAGTCATATTCTTGAGACTTATTGAAGGCTTTTAATAGTTTTTCAGGAGCTTGTTCTCCTTGCACTAAGCTAGGGAAGACATAAATGTCAGCGATAGGATATCTTCTTTTGATGTTAGTAACGATATCTCTCACCGCTGCTCCATTAGGAGCGGTAATCACTCCAATGGCCTTAGGATAGATATTGATTGGTCTTTTTCTTGATTCATCAAATAGGCCTTCGCTAGCGAGCTGTTTCTTAAGCTTTTCTAACTCTATGAGTTGTTGCCCTAATCCCACTTCCTCCATTTCAAAGATGTTAAGATTATAGCTACCTCTAGGGATATAAGCGTCGACACTAGCAAGGACGATTACTTCATCTCCATCTTTAGGAGAAAAGGCAATACGCTTTGCGTAGTTATTAAACATCACCGCGCTGATAACGGAATTTTGATCTTTAAGCGAGAAATATAAATGTCCGCTTGGATAAGCCTTGAAGTTACTTATTTCACCTTTAACACGGATATATTTAAGTCTCTCATCATTATTCAAAAGACTCTTGATATAAGAGTTAACATCGCTGACTAAGATAACAGGAGCGCTTTCAAACATTACTTCAAAACCCCTGAATCTAATATCGCATTAATAAACTTCGCTTGTTTATCATCGATATATTTTTTTGCTAATTCCACGGCGATATTAATAATCACTGCTTTATCAGCCTTATCTATAAAATAGAAATGTGTATAACTCATTAATAAAATGGCTTGGGTTAATAAAGGAAGTCTTTCCCATTTCCATTTTTTTAAGTATGGAGCATATGCTAACTTTATCTCTCCATATTTAGATAAAGAAACCATCACAGAATCAATAATATATGGTGGGACATCCTTAATGTCGCATTCGCATAAACTAGCGATAACGTCCTCCGCGGATCGACTTACTTGCTTTTCACCAAAAGTAAAATCAGTGAGCTCGTTATAAATCGAGACCATAATTATGTATTGTTGTTGATTTCTACTAAATTCCATAATGAGTTAACCAAATATTATTTGAGAATGGATTCACAGAGTTCCACTAATCTATCAGAGGTGAAGTTGAAGTGAGAAATCACGTCTTTTGCAGGAGCACTAGCACCGAACTCATCTAAGCCCATATGGTACTTGGCCCATTTACTCCAACCAAAGGTTGAAAGCATCTCAACAGACACTCTTCTTTCGCTTGGTAAGAGTAAGACTTCACGTCTATATTCTTTATCTTGTTCGGCAAATAATTCCCATGAAGGCATGGAAACAACACGAACATCGATTTTCTTTTCTAATAATTTCTTTTGTGCTTCGATAGCTAAAGAAACTTCACTACCAGTAGCGATTAACACTAAATCAGCTTTCTTATCTTCTTTAGATACAATATAAGCACCACGTTTAACACCTTCGTCACTGCTACCTTCTAATAAAGGAAGATTTTGTCTAGACAAAATGAGGGCGCTTGGAGTTTTAGTGCTTCTTAAAGCTTCTCTCCAACAAGCATAGGTTTCTCTTTCATCTGCAGGTCTAAGGACTCTGACATTTGGAATAGAACGTAACATCGCTAATTGTTCAATTGGTTGATGGGTTGGGCCATCTTCACCAACAGCGATACTATCATGTGAGAAGAGATAGATACCTGGTAAGTGAGATAATGCTGCCATTCTAATGGCAGGTTTCATATAATCTGAGAAAACAGCAAAGCAGCCAACATAGCTTCTGATACCACCATGTAAAAGCATACCGTTTTGCATACAGCCCATAGCGAATTCTCTAATACCCCAGTTGACGTTATGGCCTTCACGGTGTTCAGGAGTAAAATCCACTCCTCCGTTGAGCTTTGTCATCACACTACCAGCAACGTCAGCAGATCCACCAACAAGCATTGGTACGCTTAACATATAATCATTTAAGGCTTTTCCACTGGCGACACGTGTACTTGTAGAACTACCAGCGACAAACTCTGGCATTTCTTCTGGTAAGTATTTAGATAAATCTAAACCAGCTAAAGATTCAAATCTATCAGCTTCAGCCTTGTGGTCTTTACGATAGGCTTCAAATGCTTTCTTATATTCTTCATGTGCCTTAGCACCACGAGCAGCAAATGTTTCTTCGAAATGTTTTCTAACTTCTTCAGGAACAAAGAAGTCTTCATGATCAAAACCATAAACATCGACTTTCGCGTGTTTACCGTCTTCCACACCTAAAGGTGAACCATGGACTTTGCAAGTTCCTTGTTTGGCGCTTCCATAACCAATAACGGTATGAACCATAATCATCACTGGTTTTTCTTTGGAGGTCTTAGCTTTCTTGATAGCTTCGTCGATTGCATCAACATCATTTCCATCTTTAACTTCTAATACTTCCCATTCACTGGCTAAGAATCTATTTTTCACACTTTCAGAGAATGAAAGATCTAAGGCACCATCAAGTGTAACTTGATTAGCGTCATAGAATAAAATCAATTTATTTAATTTTTGGTGTCCAGCAAAAGAGATGGCTTCTTGAGATAAACCTTCTTGTAAACAGCCATCACCACATAACACATATGTGTAATGATTCATAATCTTTTTGCCTTCAGCGTAATTAGCAGCGATTGACTCTTCCGCTAAAGCCATACCAACAGCTTGTGCAATACCTTGTCCTAAAGGACCACTAGTAGCATCAACGCCTTTTGTCCAATGATATTCTGGGTGACCCGGAGTTAATGAACCAATTTGTCTAAATCTCTTTAAATCTTCTAAACTTAATTCATATCCACTTAAGTGGAGCATGGTGTAGAGAAGGCTTGAAGCATGTCCTGCTGATAAAACAAAGCGGTCACGGTTAATCCATTCTGGATCTTTTGGGTCTGCTACTAAGTGTTTGCTGAATAACGCGTACATAATAGGGGCGCTACCTAACGCCATACCTGGGTGACCAGAATTGGCCTTGTTAATCATATCAATGCACAAACTTCTGATTGTCGCTACTGATAATTTGTCGATTTCTTTCATAATTTTCTCCTTATTTATGATTAGTTTTTAATTAGTAGTAAATTAGTATTTGTATATACTTTGTATATATTTCACTATTTTTCGTAATCTGTAACCGCAATTCCAAGCTCTTTTAATTGCGCTTCATCTACGGTATTTGGGGCCATAGACATTGGACAGACAGCTGCTAAGTTCTTAGGGAAGGCAATGACATCTCTGATATTATCAGTGCCACCTAGAATCATCGTTAATCTATCTAAGCCAAAGGCCATACCTGCATGAGGTGGCGTTCCATATTGGAACGCATCCACAAAGAAGCCAAATTTTCTCTTAATGTCTTCGTCAGATAATCCGAGAACTGAGAAAATCTTCTTTTGGACGTCTTGGTCATAGATTCTTAAAGATCCACCACCAGCTTCATAGCCATTGATTACGATATCGTAAGCATAGCTTAAAATCTTGGTTGGATCTGTATCTAGATACTTGAGGTCTTCGTCTCTAGGTCTAGTAAATGGGTGGTGAGTTGAGGTGATTGCACCATTTTCCACGTCTCTTTCAAAGAGTGGGAAATCCACGACCCATAATAAATCATATGTGTTAGGTTTAATTAAACCTAATTGTTTAGCATATTTAAGTCTTAATGCGCCTAAGAGTGGGCAGACGCGGTTGTATTTACCAGCTGCGATGATAATAATATCATCATTAACAAAACCTAATTTGGCTTTTAAAGCACTCTTTTCAGCTTCTGAAAGGAATTTAACGAATGAGCCGGTTAATTCCTCGTTCTCCACTTTAATAACGCTTAAACCGCCTAATCCGAACTTCTTCGCTTCTAAAGTTAATTCATCAATAACTTTTCTAGAAGTTATAGAAGCAACTCCATTAACAACGATAGCTCTAATTGCTTCAACATCCTTAAAGCCACCGAATTCGCTATTAGCGAAAATCTCTTTAACATCTTGGAGTTTGATGTCGAATCTGGTGTCAGGTTTATCGCTACCATAATTATCCATTGCTTCCTTATAAGGAAGTCTTCTTAATGGGAGTTTTACATCATAGTTCACGGTCTTTTTAAAGATTTCTTTAATCAATCCTTCCATCATGGTAAGGAATTGATCTTGATCAAGGAAACTAGTTTCAATATCAATTTGGGTGAAATCTGGTTGTCTATCCGCTCTTAAATCTTCATCTCTAAAGCATCTCGCTATTTGATAATAGCGTTCCACTCCACCAATCATTAATAATTGCTTAAAGATTTGCGGTGATTGAGGAAGAGCGTAGAACTTTCCATGATGTACACGGCTAGGCACTAAATAATCACGAGCGCCTTCTGGTGTAGATAATGTAAGAATTGGTGTTTCCACTTCTATGAAGTGTTCTTTAGATAAATATTCGTGAACCGCTAATTTGATTTGGTGACGAATATCTAAATAGGACTGCATTACTGGACGACGTAAGTCGAGATAACGATATTTTAATCTAGTATCCTCTAATGCGTCGGTTTCATCAGCAATGATTAAAGGTGTGGTTTTCGCGGTGTTAATCACTTCAACTTTAGAAGCAATCACTTCAATCTTACCGGTCTTTAAATTTGGGTTAGCTTTCTCTTTAAGAGAAACTTTACCGGTAACCGAGATGATATATTCATTACGAATATCAGGAACTTCCACCCCTTCGTTAACGGTGACTTGGATAATTCCACTACGATCTCTTAAATCGATAAAGAGTAAAGAACCAAGATTTCTTCTTTTAGAAACCCAGCCAACAAGAGTGACCTCTTGGCCAACGTTCTTCTCATTTAATTCGGTATTAAAACAAGTTCTTTTCATTACTTATCTTCCTCCTCAGGATATGACGATTCATATAATTCATCGAGTTTATCAACTAAATCTTCGATTTTTACAGTTTGTTGTTCTTGTGTCGCTAAGTCTTTTAAGACTACAGACTCTGCTTTAGCTTCATCTTCGCCAATGATAATCGCGTATTTCGCATTCTTTGTGGTGGCACGCTTGAACATATTGCCAAGTTTGACATTGTCAAAGCAGACATCCACTTTATAGCCGCCACTATTTCTTAAAATAACAGCGACTTCTTGAGCGTATAAATCTAAAGATTTATCTAATGGCATAATATAGGCATCTAATTCATAAGCGATATCGTTTAATAAGTCGTTATCACTTAAAACAGAAACCACTCTTTCAATACCGAAAGAGAAGCCAACACCTGGTAAGTCAGGTCCGCCTAATTCTTTCATTAAGCTACCATAATGTCCACCAGCACCAATCGCGCCATAGTCATTGCCTTTTGCGCTCTTATAATGGAACTCGAAGACGGTTTCTGAATAATAATCTAAGCCTCTTACTAAACCTTGATCGATTTCATAAGGGATTTGCAAAGATTCTAAAGCCTCTAACACCGCATCAAATCTTTCTTTGCTTTCTTTAGAAAGGTAGGCACCGATTTTAGGAGCTTCGTCAATAATTGGACGATCATCGGGAACTTTACAGTCTAAAATCCTTAAAGGATTTAATTCAAATCTGCTCTTACAATCAACACACATGTTGTCGATATATTTAGCAAAATACTCTTTTAAAGCTGCTCTATAAGCATTTCTACTTGCCTCATCACCTAAAGTGTTAATTTTAATTTTCACATTTTCTAATCCTAAGGATGAGAGGATGGTATAAGCAAGGACAATCACTTCAACGTCATTCATGGGAGAATTATGACCAATGGATTCGACACCAAATTGATTAAATTGACGGTATCTGCCTAATTGTGGTCTTTCGTAACGAAAGACAGGTCCTAAATAATATAACTTTAATGGGAGTTCGTTAGTCGCATAAAGCTTATTTTGAATTGCTAAACGCATAATACCTGCGGTAAATTCTGGGCGCAATGTCAAATCACGTCCACCTTTATCAGCAAATGTATACATTTCTTTTCTGACAACATCGCTAGATTCTCCCACTCCTCTTACGAATACTGAATTGTATTCAAGGACTGGAGGTCTAACACCTTTATAGGCATAAATCTCCGCGATTGATTTCATTAAGCTCTCAACTTTTTCATAAGCATTATTTTCATCACCAAATACGTCATGAGTGCCTTTGACATTCTTGATTTCTTCCATTTTTCGTCCTCCTTAATGAATTACTCGTTTGACGTCATAGACGCCTCTAATATTTAGCATGATATTAAAAATATCATTTAATCGTTTTGCATCACTAACATATATCGTCATAGTGACAGTCACAAGTGACGTATTATGTCTTTGAATTTGAGCGTGAAGGCTACTAACAATCACCTTTGCACTACTCATTGTGTTCATAATATCAACTAATAAGTTTGCTCTATCATTAGCTTCGACAGAAACGTCGACCGGATATGTTGCATATTCGATATCATCTTTCCAATAAACATCGATAAGTCTTTGTGTTTCATTAGCGATATTTGGACAATTTGATCTATGAACCGCAATACCCTTACCTTTGGTAACATAGCCAACAATATTATCTCCAGGAATTGGCGTACAGCAGTTTGCTAAAGAAATAGCAATATTATCCGCTCCACGACAATATACCGGAATAGATTCACCGGTTCTATTTCTGGCTTTGCCAGTTGGTAAAGTAACTGGCTTTTTAATATCTAAGAAATTAATAATTGCACTAGGAACTGGCTTCCTATTGGAAATACCGATGAATAAGTCATCAACATTTTCAAAATCAAATTCTTTGAGAACCTTTTCACTAGAAAGCATTTCCATCATTTCTGCTTCTTCGATTCCACGATCTTTAAAAGCATCAATTGCGGATTGTTTGCCTTTGGCAATCTTTTCTTCTTTTAATAATTCAGCGTTCTTTTTCGCTAAGAATTTCTTAATCTGGCTTCTTGCTAATCCAGTCTTAACAAATTCTAACCAGCCTTCGTTTGGTCCTGGAGAAGATTTACTGGTTTTAATTTCCACTTTATCACCAGTCTTAAGGATAGTATTAAGTGGAACCATTACTCCGTTGACAATTGCACCAACGCAGCTATCACCAACTTTTGTGTGGATACGATATGCAAAATCAACTGGAGTTGATCCTTGCATTAATTCGATAACCTTCCCGTTAGGTGTGAATACGTAGACGTTCGCATCGAAAATATCATGTGTAAGTGTATCCATGTATTCGGTCGCATCAGTGTGTTCTTCACTACTAATAGAGACAAAGTCTCTAAACCAATGGAGTTTATTCTCAATTTCTTTTTGTTCTTCTTTTGGATTGTATCCGGATTTCTCTTTATATGCCCAGTGAGCAGCAACACCACTTTCTGCAACTTCATCCATTTCTTTGGTTCTGATTTGTACTTCATAGAAGTTGCCATCACCAGAAATAACTGTGGTGTGCAAAGATTGATACATGTTTGGCTTAGGCATCGCAATATAATCTTTAAAGCGACCTGGAACTGGTTTATAAGTTTGGTGAATTAAACCTAAGATTTCATAACATTGAATCTCGGTTTCACAAATAATTCTTAAAGCGAGAATATCGTATATTTCATCAAATTGATGACCTTTCTTATATATCTTGTCATAAATTGAAGAAATGGATTTCACTCTTGAGAATATTTCAAATGGAATGTTGTGCTCAAAAATGATATCCGCGATTTTCTTTTGGAAAACATCGAGAGATCTCTTTAATTTTTTCTCTTTTTGAGAAAGTAATGAAACGATTTCCTTATATCTTTCTGGTTCTAAATATTTCAAACATAAATCCGCGAGTTCACATTTAATATTGTCTAAACCTAATCGATGGGCAATAGGGACAAAGACTTGGCTTGTTTCTTTAGAAAGCGCAATCTGTCTTTCTGGACTCAAGGAGTCCAATGTTCTCATATTATGCAACCTATCCGCGAGCTTGATGATAATGACACGGATATCTTTAGCCATGCCAATGAAAATTTTACGATGATCTTCGGCTTCAAAATCTTCGCTTTCGATTCTTGAAAGTTTTAATCTTTGAATTTTAGTTAAAGCGTCAACTATTTTAGCAACTTCTTCGCCCCAGCGTTTTTCAATTTCTTCAATTTTGACATCAGTGTCTTCGACAACATCGTGTAATAAACCAGAAATAATAGTCGCTGGACCGGTTCTTAAAGAGGCTAAGATATAGGCTACTTCTAAAAGGTGATGATAATATGGCTCACCACTTTTTCTAAATTGGCCTTTATGTTTCTCACAAGCAAAAAGATAGGCTTCTTTGATTTTCTCAAGATCACTAGTTTCTGAGATGTATTCTTTATATTTTTCCTCTAGTTGCTCAAAGGTATGTAGAGGGTATCCACCATTGATTTTGCCTGTACTAGTTTTATTCATGTAAATTATTTTAGTCTTATTTATTGCTTTAATAAAGTAATAAAAATTACTTAATAAAAAAATAGAATCGTTTTGTACGACTCAATTCGATAATTTTTATTAAATAAATCTTAAAAAATGTAGTTTAAATATTATTTATTTGGAATCATCTCTTTAACGGAAAATTCTAGATAAACAAAACCTTTAAAATCTTTTTTATTAATTGTGCCTATAAAATCCACAAAACCAAGTGATTCTAATTCTTCCTTTGGATAGTTAAAATAAACTATTTTTAATCTATTTCCTAAACTTGTGATGATGTGTTTATGATCCCTTGAATACGTTAATGAACTAACCTTGATGTGGCTAAGTTTGAATAATGGAGTTGGCCAAGATTCTCCAAACGGCGAAAAAGAATGAATTAATTCATAATTTTCCAAGATAAGTTCACTCATTCCAATATCGATAGTTTGATGTTCAACCTTTTTTAAAGGTTTGTTTTTAGCAATTTCTTTAAATCGACGCGAGAATTCATCGTAATCCTTTTCTAAGATTGAGCAGCCTCCCGCCATTGCGTGGCCACCACTTGTTAATAAAATATCGCCCAATTCATTAAAAGCTTCGACAATGTCAAAACCTTCTGGGGCTCTAGCGCTTCCTTTTAAACTTCCATCCACTGTTTTAGTGAAAACCACAGTTGGAAGATGATGCTTATTCATAATCGAATTGGCAACAAGTCCGATGATTCCTTCTTTATATTCACCAAATAAGACTATGCCTTTATCCTCAGGGGATATTTCGCTTTCATCAATCTCTTCTTTAGAAAGAGTTTTTCTAGCGTTATTCATCTCAATAATATGCGAAAAGTAGGACAAAATGAAATCTTTATCATCAGTGACAAAATATTTCACTATTTCACTAATCGAAGTATCTTCACACAATCGGCCAATCGCGTTAATTCGAGGGGCGATTTTCATCCCGATTAATTGTTCGTTAAATTCTTCTTTATCTCCTAATAAATCAACCGCTAAGAATTCTCCGTGTCGATAAACTTCGAAAACACTTCTTAGTAAATTACGGTTATATTCAAGTAGAGGCATCATATCACTAATTAAGGAGATAGACGCTAAGATTGATAAATATTTATCTACTCTATCAAGTAAAGCAATTGAAAACATAAAGGCAGTAAAGGCTCCACTAGAGCTCACTTCCCCAAATTTTGAATAAATTGGATGACATATCGCATCCGCATTAGGAACTGTATCTTGAGTTTGATGATGATCTAATATTAAAACCTTAACACCTGATTTATTCAATAAATCAATAGGCTCAAAGGCGGTAATTCCATTATCTACAGTAATTACTAAATCGTATTTAGCATCGATATATTCTTGAGTGTGAATCAAATTAAGCCCATAACCATCTAAATAACGATTAGGGATATAATAATCAACTACCACATCAAGATATTGAAACATCTTTACTAAGATTGATGTTCCCATAATGCCATCAGCGTCATAATCTCCATAAATAACGATTTTTCCTTTATTGGCGATAACTCCTTTAACTAAATTAACAGCGTTATCAATATCATTAAATTTATGACCATCACTAAAAGTTAGTAATGAGGTTTTCTTAGTGATTTTAAGATAATCCTCATAACTTATCTGATAATAGTCTAAAAGTCGTTCTAATAAGGATTTATTCATATAAGTTAAAAAAGCTACACTCAAGTGTAGCAATTTAAATTAGTCGTTAATACCAATAAAGATAGCTTCTTCTGGTTCTGCTGATTTCTTAACTGGTTTATTCTTGTTCTTTTTGTTCTCTTTTGGCTTTCTATTAATCTTTACTTTGGAGAATAAATTGAATAACCAATTAGAAACTGGAACAACAAGAACTTGGGCTAAGCCTAAAGCAATAAGGGCTCCAATGAACATTGCCGCATAAGCAACAGACATCACTGATGGGGCAAATCCAAAGAAGTTGATCAAGCAATAAATTCCAATAACCGCAGTTACAAGAATTGGTGCATACGCCATTCCTAATGCGCGTTTAGCAACTTCAGCACGATGTTCTTTGGAATTATCTTTAACTTTATCTTCAAGCAATAATTCTCTTTCGCGATTATAGAATTGAATGAGATATAAGTAGCTAAATAAGCAAACGATTGGAGCAGCAATAATTACTGAAGCAGACATGCTTAAGAATAAGTTGAGTAAGAGCATGATGCCGATAGTAATTAAGCTACTAACAACTGGGAAGACAAGTGAAGATAAACCACGGCTTAAGCGATATCTAAGCATTAAGTAAACAGTGATAATTAACACAGCAACGTATGTTCCTAAAATTACTTTACCCCATTTTGGTGAAGCAGGGTTCACTACTGTATTAACTGCTTTTAAAGTCATTTTATTCTCTACTGAAGAAGAGAATGTTGAGGTGATATTAAAGTATTCATCTAAAACTTCATTTAAAGTTGTAGAAGATTCGCCTCGTACTCTCGCAACCTCTTCTCCGGATAATTGTTTTGACAAAGTCAAACGGAAGTAAGTATCAACATAGTTATTAGAGATAGTTTCTTCAACTTTGGTTTCACTGGTTGTGAATAAAATTTTATCTTTGACACATTCTTTTAGGGTGATGTATGTTTCTTCATTAGCTTCATCAATTTCTACACCTTTTTTACTTTCAATTAAAATGTCATCTAGGATGGAATCTAAAGAAGTATCGGTTAACGGAGATGTTTCGTCGTTAGTGACTAAGATCCTGTTTTGAACATAGATTTCATTGCCTAATGATTGAGAACTTGGTTGTTTAAATAAATCTCCACCTCTCACACTAGCAAATGTAATAACGCCAACTAAAGCGAGTACAAATGTACCAAGCGCCACTAAGCCAACTGGTTTTTTGCGTTTAGAGAATTCTTTATCAGCATATGGTCCGTAATAGTTTTGTTTTTCTTCTGCCATATGATCTGGGACATTCTCTTTATTAATGCCAAGTAAATCATAGCGGCCGTTCATCACGGTGGCGTTAGTGATTAACCACATTAAGCCTTTTAAACCAAAGATGCTGATTAAACCAGAGATAATGCTACCAATAGTTAAAACAGCAGCCATTGTTCTAAGTGGAGTTCCGCCAAATGCATAAAGCATAATGCCAATAATTAATGCTACAACATGGATATCAATAATTGGGAGCAAGCTCTTCTTGCTGGCTTCAGCGTTAGCTTTCTTTAAAGTGTGTCCTCTATAAGAGTCTTCTTTGATTTTGTTTAAGTAGATAATGCCGCTGACAATTGAAAGTAAGGCAACAGTGACAAGGCCAACAACTCCTAAAGAGTTATATTCTAATCCGGTCTTCATCATTACTAATAAAGCAAAGAAAGCAGAAACCATTGTTGTAGCAATGACACTTGCTGCACCAGCTTTATAGAAGAAGACGAGTAATAAGGAAACGATAATAGTTAAAGCAACAACTGCAGTTAAAGTGCGGTTCCAAACTAATCTTCCAGTATCTGGATTAGTAACTCTTTCAACTTTAACGTCGATATATTCTTTGGTGCCTTCTGCTAAACCTTTGATACATTTTACTTCGTAATCATAGGCAGAAGCGGAGAATAAATTCACTAAATAATCAGCTTGAGCATAAGCTTCACGAACTTCGTTAGGGTCGGCATAACCATTTCCGTTAGCATCTTGGAAGCCACAAACTTTAGAGAATGAGTTTTTGTTGCTATCGTAATATAAACCGGTTTTCTCATCGTCTAATTGGAAATCAATTGTTAATAATGTTTTAGCGGTTAATTGATTGGTTTCGGTCAAAACGTCGTAAGTTTCACCTTCTTGCCAGTTATATAAAACATAAATTCTACCGATATCTGTGGTGGTAGCTTCTTCACCTTCACCTTCGGTTTGTTGTTCTGGCTCGGAAACACATTTATCAATTAAATCTGCATAGGCTTCTGAATCTGTTTTAACTGGAATAATGACTGTTGGGTATTCATTGACTGCATATGATTTGGTGTAGGCGGCACCATTAAGGAATTCTTTTCCTTTTACTAAGCTATTGGCTTTGTTGACTAAAGCAAAAGAACCACTAAATCCTAAATAGGTAATGATTTGTTGATATTTAGTATCGTTTTCCGCTGAAAAGGAAACAGTAATAATGTCGTCACCGACAGTCTTAAGATCGTAAGAAGAAACATTATATGCTTCTAATCTTGTCTTCATGATGTCAGCAATTTCTTTAGCACTATCATCAGTTAATGCTTTTGGTGTGACATCAGGATCAAGTTCGTTATCTCTTTCAGTGAGTTGGAAGGTGAACACACGACGAGTTTTGAAATCGCCATCTGTCGCTAATCCTTTAGCAACCGCTGGGAAAGAGGCAATAACTGCTACGACAGCAGCGAAGATAACAATAATGTATGCCCATAATCTTCTCATATCTAGATACCTCCAGTTATTTTTATACAGTCTTACGCAAACGCGCCTAATGAATAAAATACATTATTCACTCACATTATGCAATTATTTATTGCGTACGCGCTATACACGCACTCAAAAAAGTGAGTCTTGGTGAGTGATTTTCAAATGCTTATATGCTTTATCGCTAGCTACCCTTCCTCTCGGGGTGCGATCAATAAATCCAATTTGTAATAAGTATGGTTCGTACACATCTTCGAGATTCATAATTTCTTCCCCAATGGCGTTAGCGAGTGTCTCTAAGCCAACAGGACCTCCCTTGAATCTTTCAATTAATGTATGCAAGTAACGGATATCAACATCGTCTAAACCGATTGAATCAACTTTTAATGCATTTAATGCGCTAATAGCATCATAATGCGATATGGCATCTTTATGTTGATAGTTAGCAAAATCTCGAACACGTTTAAATAAACGATTAGCGATTCTCGGGGTTCCACGACTTCTTTTTGCAATCTCTAATTCTGCTTCTTTATCAATCTCTGTATTTAACACACGAGCGGTACGCTTAACGATGTCTTTGATTTCATCAACAGAGTAGAAATTAAGCTTCTCAACAATGCCAAATCTTGCTCTTAAAGGAGCAGATAAATCACCAGCTCTAGTTGTTGCTCCAATTAAAGTAAATGGAGGTAGATTAATACTTATAGATTTACTAGCAGAATCTTTGTTGATGATGATATCAAATCTAAAATCTTCCATCGCTGAATAAAGCGACTCTTCAACCACTCTAGGTAAACGATGAATTTCATCGATAAATAGAACATCGCCTGGTTCTAATTCCGATAATATTGCGGCTAGATCACCAGTTTTTTCAATTGTGGTACCTGTCACCACTCTGATATTAGTTCCCATTTCATGCGCTATAACATGGGCGAGAGTAGTCTTGCCTAAACCAGGTGGCCCATAAAGTAAAACGTGATCAAGTGATTCGTTTCTATGAAGAGCCGCACCAATAAAAACCTTTAGGTTTTCCTTTAAATCTTTTTGACCAACATACTCTTTTAGAGTTACTGGTCTTAAAGAAGTATCTAAAGATTCTTCTTGATTTGGTTTAGCGTCTAATAATCTACTCATATTATTTTCTTAACCTGCTTAAAGCAATTCTTAAAATGTCTTCTGTCGAAGCATTTGGTTCATTGATGGTCGCTAATACACGGTCAATAGCCGCTCCTTTAAAGCCTAATGCCTTTAAGGCATCATAGACTTCTTCATATTGTTTTGGATTACCTTTCGAACCAGTTAATTCGCCTTTTAAATCTAAGATGATTTGACCAGCCGCTTTCGCTCCTAATCCTGGAAGTTTCTTTAAGAAAGCAACGTTATTGGAACTAATCGCATTTATAACATCTTGTGGGGTGGTTGCACTTAAAGCACCGATAACGGTTTTTGGGCCTAAACCTTTAACTTTGATTAAGGATAGGAAAACATTTCTTTCTTCGATGTCAGAAAAACCAATGAGGTAATTCTCGTCTTCTCTAACAACATTATAAGTATAAAGCAGAACTTTTTGTCCGACTTCGTAATTATCAGCGTGGCTTACTAAAACTTGATAGCCGACATTATTCACATCAATAACAACACTATCGCTGTCAACTTGATGGATTTCTCCTCTTAAGAAATAAATCATTGTTTTACCTCCTTAATTGATAAGTACAAATATCAACATTATTGCTAAAGCAATAACTGATGCAATTATTCCACTTAAAAATACTAAATCTACCTTTTTCATTAGTCTCTAATAAATTCCTTTGGAGTTGGTGCTGGTACTCTTTTATGCTCGCTAATACGGTGGAGATGTTCAATTCTTTGAACACTCTTTTCATCAATCTTCTCACCTAATAGATAGTTATCTAAATCGGAGTATTTGACGCCCATTTCGGTTTCATCTGTTTGTCCTTCGAATAAACCTGCTGTAGGAACGCGTTCGGCTAAGCGATCACTAATTCCATATAATTTACAGGCTTGAACAACTTCACCTTTAGTGAGATAGACAATCGGCATAATATCTGCGGCTCCATCACCGTGTTTAGTGAAGTAGCCTGTATATCTTTCGTCCATATTGTCAGTTCCGACAACTAATCCAGACATTTTTTGCGCATAGGCATATAGAATGGTCATCCTAATTCTAACTTTTAAGTTAGATAAGGTAGATCTATCTAATTCAATACCTTGTTTTTTGAATTCTTCAACAGTCTTATGAAAGGATTCGCTACCATCAATAACAAGATAATTTAAATCTAAGTCTTTAGCGAGTTGAGCAGCATCTTCTTGATCAGCAGGATTAGAATCTATTGGCATATTGATGCAGGTAAAGTTTTCTTTGCCCACCGCCGCTTTTAAAATAGCCGCACATAAAGAAGAATCGACTCCTCCAGATAATCCTAAAACATAATGTTTCATATTATTATCTTCAAGATAATCAGCGACAAATTTCTCAATAACTTTTAAATATTCTTTTAGTTTCATAATTATCGATAGTATTCAAACACGAAATCGTCTAAATAGACGAGATCGCCATCTTTTGCTCCTAATTCTTCTAATTTATCATCAACTTTAAGTTTTCTTAATCTCGTTAATAATTTCATCATTCCATCATCAGTGGAAATATTAGTCATCTTATAAAATTTAATAATTTTATCTCCGGTAATAACCCAAGTATTGTTAGTTGGGTGTTTAATTTCAAACTCGGTTTCTTCTTCTGGGAGAGTATAAACTTTGTTTTCAAGTTCTTCTTCATCTTTATCGAAAAGTGGGAAAGCTGGAGTCTTATCTAACAAATCAGCAGCCTGATACATTAATTCCTCCACTCCCTCTTCCGTTAAAGCAGAAATAGGCAAACATTTAACTTTGGCTTTCTTCTCAAAAGATTTTAATCTTTCTAATGCACCATCTTCATCCATTTTGGATGCCACTAAAATAACTGGACGTTTATCTAATCCAAAGCCGTATTCTTTAAGCTCTTTTTGGATAATCTTATAGTCTTCATATGGATCTCTACCGGATTCAGACATGTCTATGACATGAATAATGATTCTACATCTTTCGATATGTCTTAAGAATTGTAGCCCTAAACCTTTGCCTTGATGAGCGCCTTCAATAATTCCTGGAAGATCCGCTAAAACGAAGTTACGTCCATCTTTAACTCTAACCACTCCTAAATTAGGGATGATTGTGGTAAATGGATAATCAGCGATTTCAGGTTTTGCACTACTAACAACAGAAAGTAATGTGGATTTTCCAACACTTGGAAATCCCACCAATCCAACATCAGCGAGTAACTTTAATTCGAGAATTAAACGTTTAGATTCGCCAGGTTCTCCATTTTCTGCAATTCGAGGAACTCTATTAGTGGAACTCTTAAAGCAAGTGTTGCCTCTGCCACCTCTTCCACCTTTGGCAACTTTTAAAGTTAAGCCATCTGTAGAGAGATCACCAAGGAATCTGTGTTCTTTTTCTTCGAAGACCATCGTGCCAACAGGGACTTCAATAATGACATCTTCACTATTTTTCCCGTATTGGTTTTTAATTCCACCTTTTTCACCATCTTCTCCAATAAAGCATTTGGAGTGACGGAAATTGAATAAAGTATTGATTTTACTGTTGGCTTTTAAAATGATGGAAGCACCTCTTCCCCCATTACCGCCAGCAGGTCCACCTTTAGGCACGTATTTTTCACGTCTAAAAGCGATGGCTCCGTCGCCACCTTTACCACTTCTAACTTCAATAACAGCTCGATCGATAAACATATATAAAATATGTTACTATAAAAAATAATAAAAGACCACAATTTAATGTGGTCTAATATGCATTTTTAATTTTGCTTATTTGTCAGCAACAACTCTGACTTGCTTACGGTCTTTACCTAAGCGTTCATATTTTACAACGCCGCTCACTAAAGCGAAGATTGTATCATCCTTACCTTTTTTGGTATTTTCGCCTGGATAAATTCTTGTACCTCTTTGACGGTAGATAATGCTACCGGCATGGCACCATTGTCCATCAGCGACTTTAGCACCTAACCTACGACCAGCGGAATCACGGCCGTTTTTAGTGGAACCAACACCCTTTTTAGAAGCAAAGAGTTGTAAATCTAATTTAAACATCATAATGTGATTCATCCTTTCTTATAAATTTTCGACTCGGACGAAATCTTTTTCACTTTCTTCTACGGTTTTGAATTGTGTTTCAATTGTTCTAAGAACAACTGCGTCATATTCACTTGGAATATCTAGATGTTTGATATAGGCATGACCACTTTCGAGTTTGAAGTCATATTCCTTATCGGATAGAGCATTCATTCCTCCGGTCATTATCGCGCTTATAGCAGCGCATACTAGATCTTTTCCTTTGACATCCTTTCCAGAATGTCCTTTAACCTCGATAGAAGTTATCTTTTGAGAAGATTCGTCTCGTTTGATAACTATTTTAATCATAGTTACAATTAAGCATTGATTGATTCAATGACTAAGCATGTGTAAGGTTGACGATGACCCAATGTGCGTCTTTCGTTAGCCTTATTCTTATAGGTGAAAACACGGATTTTCTTGGATTTACCTTGTTTCTCAACTTTGGCGACAACGTTAGCACCTTCGACATATGGAGTTCCGACTTTTGCTTTCTTGTCACAAACGAGGAGAACTTTGTCTAAGGTAACAGTTGAACCGACTTCAGCGTTTAATTTCTCAACGAAGATTCTAGCGCCGACTTCTACGCGAACTTGTTTTCCACCAGTTTCGATAATTGCGTACATAATGTCCCTCCTTTTATTAAATTTCACTAAGGACTCGCTATTAAGGTAACCCTAAGGTTTTTTAAACCTTTTCTATGCGGTTGTAGCTAGTGAGGCGACAACGTTAGTAAATATAACATAAGTTATAAGTCTAGTTCAATAAGAAATTGTTATTTTTTCTTTTTTGATAAAAGAATAATAACAGTCCTCCCCAATGATTATGTGATCAATTAGATGAATATGTGCTCTTTTACTTTCTTGTTTGATTTCTAAAGTGGCAAGGATATCTTCTTCGCTAGGATTACAGTCTCCATTTGGATGGTTATGGATAAGATAAAAATACCTACCATCAAACTTCGATATTTTTTTATGAATGTCTTCAAAGGAATATTTGATAAAATCTCTTCCGCCTTTATATAGAGTGGTTTCATAAATAATACGCTTATTGCGATTTAAAATTATAAGTATCAGATACTCTTGATCAGAGTTAAGAAATTGTCCTTTATATTTATTATATAAATATTCACTATCTATTTTTTCTTTTGGAAGATAGTTTTTCTTTTCAGAAACACGCTTATAAAATTCACCAATAATTGCGATTTTAAGCGCACCTACATCCTTGATTCCTTTGTTCTTTTTTAACTCCGAAATTGGGATATTAATAAGGCCTACTAGCCCTCCATATTTTGATAACAAACTTGTGGACATTTCTAAAATATTAGACCCTCGATATCCTTTATTTAACAAAAGGGACAATAGCTCACTATCGCTCAAGGAATTCACCCCATATCTCAGTGCTTTTTCTCTTGGGCGATCATATTCTGGCAGTTCTTTAATATTAGCCATTAATTCCAGCTAAACTTCCATCCGCCAGGAACAGTTGCATTACCTTTATCAGATAAAAACATCTTATAAACAATAACAGCGATAATCGCTGTGGCGAGTACTGCCATAACTGTGGTTAAAGTTAAAGCTTCACCACTAATTTGTTGTTCCATCTCGGAATCGGTTAATAATTCATATTTCATAAGCAAACCTCCTGAGGGGGGAGAGACATTTGGATATGGGAAAATTTAGTAAAAGAATTATTGAGGTCATATTCTGCCCCCCTCATATATATAAAGACGGCCAAAATCGCTAACCTTGTGAAAAAAAGTTCCAAAAGAAATAAGGCAAAAGAAAAGACCTGCTAAGCAGGTCTAATCAATTATATTTTTTTCAACTTTTCTTCAAGATCTCTAAGATTGTCTTGATGAAGTTTTAATTTTGCTTTCTCTGTTTCCACTTTTTCTTTAGGTGCTTTGGCTAGGAAGTTAGGATTATTAAGCATACCTTCTGAACGTTTGATTTCACTCTTTTCAAAGGCAATTTCTTTTTCTAATTTTTCCTTAGCTTCTTCTTTAGAAACTCCTGAGCTAATAATCATCGATCCATAGTTATAAGAGAATAATTCTCCGCTTAATGAACTTAAGTCATCTTTTATTTCAAATTCAGAGAATGTGAATCTATTTAATAAAGCTTTGAAATCTTCACTGACTTTAATCTTTAAAGAGATGCTTAAGCCTAATTTGGCATTAGGGGCTAATTGATTAGTGATTTTGTAGTTTCTGACATCTTTAATCATATCGAATAATAATTCGATTTCTTCTAAACCATCTTTAAAAATGAATTCTTTCTCTACTTTTGGATAAGACTCTAGCATCACACTTTCTAGGTGAGATGGGAGATTTAAATATAATTCTTCTGCGATAAATGGAGTATATGGATAGATGAGCAAGATAATTGTGCGCAACGCTTTAAGTAAGACAGTGATAGTCACGTTTTTCGAAGCATCATCGCCATATAATTTCACTTTGCTCATCTCAAGATATTGAGAACAGAAGTCATCATAAACAAAATTATATAAGTGACTACTAGCCGCGTTGAAATCATATTTTTCCATATTGCTAGTAACGTTTTTAATGGTGATATTTAATCTAGTTAAAAGCCACTTATCTAAAACAGACAAATTATCTTTAGATAATTCAACTTCTTTAAATCCTTCTGGAATAACGCTTAATACGTATCTCGCGGAGTTCCAAATCTTATTTAAATAGTTCGCTCCTGAAGATACTTTTTCTTCAATATATCGCATGTCTTGACCTGGTGTGGAGTTTGTGGTTAAGAAATATCTTAAAGCATCCACCCCATATTTATCGATAACGTCGATTGGGTCCACTCCATTACCTAAACTCTTGGACATTTTTCTTCCTAACTCATCTCTAACTAAGCCATGTATTACCACATCGCTAAAAGGCTTTCTGCCAGTGATATTTAAGCTTTGGAAGATCATTCTACTCACCCAGAAGAAAATGATGTCGTATGCGGTCACTAGACAGCTTGTTGGGAAATATCTTTCTAAGTCTTCGGTCTTACTTGGCCAACCTAGGGTTGAGAATGGCCATAAACCACTAGAGAACCATGTATCTAAGACGTCATTATCTTGGACATAGTTTTCCATGTCTTTTGGAGGATTTTCACTAACAATTACTTCGCCAGTTACCATATGGTAATAGGCTGGAATTCTATGACCCCACCAAAGTTGACGGGAAATACACCAATCTTCGATGTTATTCATCCATTGTAAGAATGTATTTTCAAATCTTTGAGGTACAAAATTTACTCTATCTTTACCTTGTTGGTTTTTAATTGATTCTTCAGCGAGTGGTTTCATTTTTACAAACCATTGTTTTGATAACATTGGTTCCACAACACAGTTATTTCTTTGAGAGTGACCAACCGCATGAATAATCTTTTCTTTTTTAATGAAATCACCACGACTTTCAATATCTTTTAATAGAGCTTCACGACATTCAAAGCGGTCCATACCGACATATTTACCGCATTTCTCATTCATAGAAGCATCTTTATTAAAGATGGTTGGCATTTCTAAGCCGTATTTTTTACCAATATTAAAGTCATTTGGGTCATGAGCAGGAGTACATTTCATCGCTCCAGTGCCAAAGCTAATATCAACATATTCATCAGGAATAATTGGGATTATTTCTCCATTGGCAGGATTAACAACTTTAGAATGATGATATTTTAAATATCTTTCATCGTTAGGATTAACACAGACACAAGTATCACCAAACATTGTTTCTGGTCTAGTTGTTGCGACTTCTAAATAGTCATCACTATCTACAACGTGATATTTGAAATAATACATATAGCCTTCATCATCTTGGTGAATGACTTCAATATTACTTAAAGCGGTTTGTTGGACTGGATCCCAGGAGATAATTCTCTCACCTTGATAAATTAGTCCTTTATTATATAAATCAACGAATACTTTTCTTACAGCGAGATTAAGTCCTTCATCTAAAGTGAATCTTTCTCGACTATAGTCGAGCATTAAACCCATTTTTGCCCATTGATTATGAATGTTTTCAGCATATTCATTTTTCCACGCCCAAGCATACTCTAAAAATTCTTCTCTAGTAATCTTAGTGACATCAATTCCCATGGAGACAAGTTTAGCCATTACTTTAGCTTGGGTAGCAATACCAGCGTGATCCATACCTGGAAGCCATAAAACATCATAGCCTTGCATTTTCTTATATCTAGCGATGATATCTTGAATAGTTGTGTTCCAAGCATGCCCTAAATGTAGTTTACCAGTAACGTTTGGAGGAGGAATAACCATGGAGAAAGGATTTTTACTTTTATCTCCAGCGGTAAAATAACCTTTTTCTTTCCAGGTCTCGTATTTACCTTTTTCCACTTCTTGTGGAGAATATCTTTTATCTAACATAAGCGCCTCCTAAAAATAAAACGTCCTTATTCTAAGGACGCATTTCACGTGGTACCACCTTAGTTCCGATAAACTTGTTATCGGCACTTCATTTTCTAAATTATTAGAATCAGTTCTCCTTAGCGACCTTCATCAAGCTCTTCTACTAGGCTTCCACCGTCCCTAGTTCTCTATAAGAAGAGGACTTGATTACTCCTCTAATTCATCGAACGCACATATTATATATTAGGTTATATATATAATCTATATTTATTTACTTAGAACACTTCTTACAGGCTCTAAAGTTCTTGGTTTTAAGATTGAGGTAAAGATGATTTCTTTTTCATCGACACCCATTTCTTTAAGTGATTTCACTAAATGATATTTCTCAGATTGATTCACTTTATCAACTTTAGTAAAGATTAAGGTGTATTTAATGTCTTTCTCCACTAAGAAGTTAATGATATCAACATCATCTTCGTTTAATTCTCTACGAGAATCGAGCAGCACTAAGACACGTTTGATACGACTAGCCTTAGAGAAATAATCTTCCATCATTTCTCCAAATAACTTATCTAAATCAAAACCACCTTTAGCAAAGCCATACCCAGGAGCGTCCACTAAGTAGAGCTTATCGTCAACATTATAATAATTAAGTAAACGGGTATGTCCTGGTTTAGAAGATGTATAGGCTAATGCCTTTTTATTACATAAAGCGTTGATTAAAGATGACTTACCAACATTGGAGCGACCGACTAAAAGCACCTCTGGGAAGCCTCCTTGAGGTGCATTAGCTAAATTTGGGGCGCTTTTTACAAAGCTGGTATTTGAGAAATTAATCATTTTAATCCTTGAACACTACTTTATGAGCATCATCAACATCTTTCATATATAAGATCTTGAGTGACTCTTTTACTTCACTTGGAAGTTCATCAACATCCTTCTTGTTTTCTTTAGGAACGATGATGGTTTTAATTCCACTTCTAAGGGCGGCTAGAGATTTTTCTCTTAACCCACCAATAGGTAAAGCGTTACCTCTTAAAGTAACTTCACCAGTTAAAGCAATATCTGGAGAAACTGGAGATTTGCTTAAAGCGGAAATAATCGCTAAAGTCATGGCCACGCCAGCAGAAGGTCCATCTTTTGGAACTGCTCCTTCTGGAACGTGAATATGAATGTCATTATCAATGAATAATTGAGGATCAATATTATATTTGACGGCGTTTGCCTTGACATAGTCAAGAGCAATGGTTGCACTTTCCTTCATTACATCACCTAATTTACCAGTTAAGACAAGTCCACCTTTACCTTTAAAATAAGTGACTTCGATAGGAAGAATATCTCCTCCATATTCTGTATAAGCAAGTCCGGTAATAACACCTACTTGTTTTTCTTTTTCTTTTTTAGAGTAATCAAAGACTTCAACACCTAAGTATTCTCTAACCTTCTTTTCATCAATATCGACATGGGTAATACTTGGATCTTTGACAATTTGAACCGCTACTTTTCTTAGACAAGATGCAATCTTTCTTTCTAAATCACGAACACCAGCTTCACGGGTGTAGTAATGTAAAATGTAACTAATTGCCTCGTCAGTGAAAGTAACATTTTCTGGCTTTAAACCGTTAAGAGCAACTTGCTTTTTGATTAAGTGTTCAAAAGCAATATGTTTTTTCTCAATTTCGGTATAACTAGAAAGTTGAATTAATTCAAGTCTATCTCTAAGTGGTCCAGGGATGTTTTCTAAATAGTTTGCAGTACAAATGAATAAAACATCGCTTAAATCATATGGCTCTTCAACATAGTTGTCGTTAAACATGAAGT
Organism: Bacilli bacterium; assembly: GCA_017447165.1. Lineage (GTDB taxonomy): Bacteria > Bacillota_I > Bacilli_A > RFN20 > CAG-826 > UBA2450. The sequence goes on along the minus strand of JAFSOD010000003.1, from coordinate 26,234 downwards.
TTTGTTCTGGATCTAAGACTTCTAAAAGAGCACTAGCAGGGTCTCCTTTATAACTAGAAGCGAGTTTATCGACTTCGTCGAGTAAAAATACTGGATTAGCGACTCCTGCTTTTCTCATACCTTGAATAATTCTTCCTGGCATAGAACCAACATAGGTTCTTCTATGACCTCTAATTTCCGCTTCATCAGAGATGCCACCTAAAGAACATTTCACGAATTTTCTTCCTAATGCACGAGCGATGCTCTTACCTAGAGAAGTTTTACCTGTTCCTGGTGGGCCGAAGAAACATAAAATAGGGCTCTTTAAATTACCTGTTAATTTCTTAACGGCGAGATATTCAATGATTCTCTTTTTAGGATTCTCTAAGCCATAATGATCTTCATTTAAAATGTCTTCGACATGTTTTAAATCTTCATCATCTTCTGTTTTTTGCCACCATGGGATAGACATTAAAATGTCTAAGTATGATAAAATAAGGGCGGCTTCTAAAGATCCTTGAGGCATCATTTCATATTTTTTGATTTCTGCTTTAACCTTAGCCTTGATGTTTTCTGGATAAGGGTACTTATCAAGTTTCTCTAAGATTTTATCCGGAGAGTTGCTACTAGAAGTATCTTCTCCTAATTCTTTCTTAATGGCTTTGAGTTTTTCTCTTAAGAAATACTCTTTTTGAGATTTCTCAGTTGATTCTCTAACAGTGTCAGAAATATTTCTTTCAATTTGTTCTTTGGTGTTTTCTCCAGAGATAAAGGCTAAGATGTTTTCCGCTAAAACGACTATGTCGTTTGTTTCTAACATCTTCTGTTTAATCTCGATTGGTCCATCAAAGAATCCTGCTAATGCGTAGCAAACTTCTAAAGCTGCAGATTTATCGCTACATAAAGTTAAAATATTCTTTGGAAGTTTGGAGATAACAGTTGGATATTTCTCTAACTCGTGGTTAATGGAGTTAACGATAGTCTCGCTACTCTTTTCATCAATTTGAATAGGTTCAATCATTGTCGCTTTAGCGATAAAACAGTTATCATCGTTATCAAGTTCAATATTGCTTAAAGAAACACGATCAATAACTTCCACTCTGGCTCTTAAGCGTTTTTCTCTTTCAGAGACAGAAATAATACGCGCTAAAACACCAACATGATAAACATCATCGCTAGTTGGGTTTTCGATATCCCCTTCTCTTTGAGACGAGATTAAGATTAATGAGTCCGCTTTATCTCTACTAACTCTAATAGAGTTGACGGAAAAATCTCTGCCAGCATCAATTAATTTTTGATTTTTAGGATAGAGAATCATTCCCTTAGTAATTAATAAAGGGAGAGTTAATGAGGATAGGCTATTTGCCATAGGTAAGTCCTCCTTTTAAATTAAATTTAATTAAGCGTTTTCTTTGATTAAGAATTCTTCAATTCTTGTCATTTTTAAGTTGTGACGGAATTGAGCGTTTTGTTTTTCTAAAGCTTTTTTCACATCTTCTAGCTTCATGTTGTATTGTTCTGCTAATTTGGCATATTCGAATTCCACATCAGCATCAGTTAATTCTAATTTTTCTTTCTTACCGACTTCTTCTAAGATGAAGTAGTTGGTAATGTCTTTCTTAGCATCTTTTTCAAGTTGAGCTTCGAAATCTTCTGGTTTTTGACCAGTGAATTGGAGATATTGTTCTAAAGTTAAGCCAGATTGAGCCATTCTTTGTTCCATATCTTTCTTCATATTCGCAGCTTGTTCCTTAATCATTTCTTCTGGGATTTCGACTTTGGAACCACTGGCGATCTTTTCATAGAGTTTTTCTAAGAATTCGCGTTTGCTATCTTGTTCTTTTTTAGCGACAATATTCTTTTTGGTGGATTCTTTTAAAGCTTCAACAGTTTCAACGCCTCTGTTGAGTTCTTTAACGAATTCATCGTTTAATTCAGGTAATTTCTTAGATTTCACTTCGTGAACGTCGCAAGCAAACACTGCCGCTTTACCCGCTAATTCTGGAGTGTATTGTTCTGGGAAAGTGACATTGACGTCTTTATGTTCGCCAGCTTTAACACCAACTAATTGTTCTTCAAATCCTGGGATGAATTGATGGCTACCTAATTCTAAAGAATAGTTTTGAGCGGTGCCGCCTTCAAAGGCTTTACCGTCAACTGATCCAGCAAAATCAAATACTAAAGTATCTCCTAATTCTGCTGCACCTTCTTTTAAGACTAAGGAAGCATTTTCCGCTAATAATTTTTGAATTTCTTCATCGACTTCTTTATCGGTAACTTTGACTTCTTTCTTGCCAATCTTTAAGCCTTTATATTCACCTAAGACCACTTCAGGAGCGGTGACGATGACAAATTTGACTTCTAAATTAGTATCACTAATTTTGGTAACATCAACTTGTGGTTGAGCAAATGGTTCAATCTTTTCTTCTTCTATGATTTCTTTATAGATACTTGGTAATAAAGAATTGATTGCTTCATCTAACATCTTACCTTGGTTAATGTGTCTTTTAGCGATTGCTTCAGGAACATTACCTTTTCTAAAGCCATCGACTTGAACTTCTTTACATAATTTCTTGGTAGATGCTTCTTGAGCGTCTTTCCAACTCTTTTCATCCACGACAACATGAACTTCCACGTGACATGGTTTAATTTTTGTTACTTTTCTTTCCATGAGAATTTCTCCTTATAAATTTACATGCGTGATAAATTATAAATTAATTGATAATTTAAGGCAAATGAAACACCAATTAAAAAATCCCTAAATAGGGATTCTTTATTTGCTAATTTATAAATAAATTAGAACTCTTCAAGCATCTTATCGATTTCTTCTTTGATTTGCTTGATTTCATCTAAATCTAATTCATCTGCAAAGCTTAATAAAGATAAGTCTTCGCTTCCGCTAGAAGCGTAGTCTTTTGATAATAAGTAGAATACAGCAAGATATTCATTAATCGAATATTTATATTCTTCTGGATAAATATATATGGAATATTGCGAGAATAATTGAGTAGCAATTTGACTTAAAGTGGAATCTTTATATTCTCTGTCGAATCCTTTAACAACTCCGTCAAAGATTTCTCCTATAAATGGAGGCTTTAACTTTTTAGGATTCACATTGAGTAATTGTCCATTTTTAGATATCACTAAATCGCGATCAACTTCCTTTTTTACAAGCATCATTAAAATATAACTCTTAATAGATTCCTTTTTCGAATAGACGAGTAAATCTTTTAAGAAAGGAAGAAACGCTAAAACATCACGGTTTTTGATGACATCTAAAGCTAATAAGACATCTTCGAATTTTTCAGATTTAAGCATTTCTTCAAGTTCTTCATCAGAATAGAACTTAAAAGTATTTTGTTTCTTTTCTTCGGCCTCAATAATTTTAGGCATTTTTCTTAAGATTTCCTCAACTACTTGTGACTGATAAGGTAGGTTAGCGTAATAATCTAAGACTGTATAAGCTTGTTCAAACCTTCCTAGAACACATAGTAAGTTGATGTGAGCGTTAATTAAGGCTGCTAGATTAGACTCTAAAGCTTCTTGATGGTCTTGAATCACATATAAAGCATCTTCGTACTTGCCTAAAAAGATAAAAGCAGAGATCCGATAAAAAAGATCATTACTAGTTGTGCTGGTCTCGGTTAGTTTTAGCACTAAATCGTATTGTTTTTTATCTAATAAACTCTTTAAGCTATCCATATTATTTCTTAATTTTATCCCAATACTCTTTTAGAGCCTGCTCAAATTTGTTATTTCCATAGATATAGTAATGTGCATCTTTTACATCATCTGGGAGATATTGTTGTTTAACATAATGATTTTTATAATCATGAGGATATTTATAGTTTTGTCCTTTATTAGCCTGGTCTTCTCCATCGAAATGTGTATTTTGTAAAGTTCTAGGAACTGAACTTCCTTTACCCATTTGAATATCAGCTACCGCCTTAGCGTAAGCCATATATGCAGAATTACTCTTAGGGGCAGTCGCTATTAAAATAACCGCATTACTCAAAGGTAATTTTGCTTCTGGCATACCAATTTGTAGGGCAATATCAACGCATGATTTCACAATTGGAATTAATCCAGGATAAGCTAAGCCAACATCTTCATTTACAGAGCATAAGATTCTTCTACAAACAGCCTGTAAATCGCCAGCCTCAAGCATCTTCGCTAAATAGAAAATTGCCGCATCAGGATCGCTTCCTCTTAAGGACTTCATTAAAGCGCTTAAATGATCAAAGTGTTTATCTTCACTTTTATCATAAACAATGTGGGCTTTATCCACTATTTCATCAACATCTTTAAGCTTAATAGTTTTATTACCAATCGCTAGATAAACCACTTCTAAATTATTAATTGCTTTTCTGATATCCCCATTAGAAGCTAAAGCAAGTCTATCCACCGCTTCATCTTCAATCTTAATCTTTTTAAGATTAATAATTCTTTCTAATCCCTTTTTGATTTCGTCTTTAGAAATTAGTTTGAATTCGAAAACTGTGCATCTAGACAATAATGCAGGATAGATATAGAAATATGGATTCTCAGTTGTGGAGGCAATTAAAGTAATTAAACCTTTTTCAACGTATTCTAATAAGGATTGCTGTTGCTTTTTATTAAAGTATTGAATCTCGTCTAAATATAAAAGTACTCCTTTAGAGGCGAAGACACTCTTTGAATCATCAATTACTTTTTTAACATCGTCTAAAGACGCAGTTGTGCCGTTAAGCTTACAGAGAAGCATTTCGGTGTTCTTGGCAATAATGTTAGCGACTGTTGTCTTTCCTACTCCAGGTGGGCCATAAAATATCATATTTGGGATATGATTCTTACTAATCGTTTTATAAAAAATCGAATCCTTTGAAAATAAGTGAGGTTGCCCCACCATTTCTTCAATTGAACTTGGTCTAAATTGTTCTGCAAAAGGAACGCTCATATGTAAATATTATATTTAAGATATAAAAAAGGAGCAAATAAATTGCTCCAGTTTTATTATTTATCGTCTTCTTCTTTTTCTTCAAGTGGTTCTAAGCGATCAGGAGAAGCGCCACAGATTGGGCAGCTGTCACCCTTTTCAACTTCAATAATTTGACCACAAACTTTGCATCTATATTTCATAGATTAGAAGAATACGCCACGAGCGGCTTGTTTAATCTCACTAGATGTTGTAAATGGAATTCTGGTGGTATAGCCGTCACGAGCAGCAACATACTTTTTAGCACCCCAAGTTTGGATGTCTCTGTTCCATTGAGCGACGGAATCGTTATAGACTTCTCTAGCAGCAGTAATTTCTCTTTGTAAATAAGAGTTTTGTTGCATAGCATCAGCAATTTCTCCGTGAGCTCTAAGGTCTGGATAAGCCTCTAAGGAAACGTTGATTGCTTTATTAATGCTTTCAATGCCTTCGGCGGTGCCGTTTAAGTTACCAGCACTTCTGTTCTTAGCGATTTCGGTGAATGTTGATTTATCTAAATCAATTGCTTTGTCTAATAAGCGAGCAACGTTTTGAAGAATCATCACTCTTTGTTCTAAGAAGTTATCAATTTGAGAAGCATCGTGTTGAATCTTTTGTTGTAACTTTTGGAAGTGTTCTTTCGCCTTAGCTTTCTTATATAACCACACGAGAGGTGGAATAAATAAGAGAATAAAGCCTGGAACCCACACCATGACGTTGAGAACTTTTAGCCCTGTGGTCATTTCCACTTTGATTTGTTTTTTGATGACATTAACATCTCTACCAGCTGTATTAACTGGACCAGTCATTTCATCTAATTCATTAGCCATTATAATTTCCTCCTATAATGTTTTATTATTAATCTTTCTTAACGAAAGAAAATAATCCTTTCTTATATAATACAGTATCTGATATTTGATAGCGAGATAATAATTCTTTATAACTGCCATCTCTATAAGAGTTACTAAAGTCTGGATATTCAGTTTCTTTAGCTCTACCAATAGCAAATGGTGTGTCTTTTTGAATACGATTATATTCAATCCAGTGAACTGGAACTTGATGATATTTGCCATCTCCTCCATAAACCGAGACATAAGTTAATCTATCAATACCTTGGAATGAATGGGCGGTAATTATACATTCATCAACTGTGTCGTTTACTTTGTTAAATCTACTCTTCAAGATGACACCTAAACTTCTAGTAGCAGGATGCTTAAAGAGCTTCCAATCATGGATATTAGCGGCTGCTTCTGCTTCCGCAGTGGTCACATTGTGACCAAACTTACCATCATAGATATATTCTCTAGTCTTATGTTGTTGATATAAAGGGATGGCCACTAATGGTGCTAAAGCGAAGTAGATTTGTTTACAGTATTGATCGCAATAATCAATGAAGTTCTTATGGCAGACTTCATAATCGAAGTGTCTTAAGTTCTCTGGACCGAAGTCGAGATATCTACTACCTTGTAAGTGACCAGAACCAATATAGTTGAGTTCTTTTCTCTTTGTGAAGCTGAAGTCATCACCATAACCAACATGCTCTGGGTCTCTAATTAAATTGACCATATTCTTTTGAGCGAGTGGGGTGAAAAGTAAGCGGAATTCAGTTTCGTTATCTCTATCTAAAGCATTAAATAATGCTTCGAATTGTTCATTATGTAATCTAGTAAATCCTTTGCCACCCTTTTTGAGGTCTTTCTCCACTCTCTTATCAAGTTCTTTATCAAAGTCTCTGACGTATTTTTCTAGTTTCTTATCATCATCACTACCATGACCTGTTGGTCTTCTAGAGAATGAGAGTTTTGGAGCTGCACCATTACCATAAATTAATGTAGTTTTGGTGTAATAAGCTGGCTCTGGAGCAGTAACATGAGCGGTTAAAACTTGAGTTCTTACCACTGTACGATATCCACCTTTACCATCACTAACTCTTTCAGTCCAAGTAATGGTTAATGTACCTGTATAGGTGTGATCACGCATATTTTGGTTATATGTTTTTTCAAAAATAAATGGATTACCTAAGATATTACCGGATTGAACAAATAAAACAGATTCATCAATGCTACTACTAGTTTCATAACCATATTTCTCATGTAAATATGAATATTTCTCTGGATCAAATTCTCTATCCAAATCCACGACTGGAGTAGTTTTGCTCATTAATGTCGCCGCCATATTCGCTTCGAATAAAGCGTTTAACGATGCCATTGTTTGTTCAGCTTGAGCTTTATATTCATTAGCGACTTTTTGATGTTTAGCAATGACTTCATTGAGGTTATTAATAACCTTCTTGATAGCTTTAACTGCAAAGATTAAGCCAATAAATGCACCAACCATTACAATTGGTACAGCAATAGTAACGGCGATTGGGAAGTTAGGAACGACAAAATATAATACAATGCCTACGACAGCAAGTATCGCGGCCATAATCATTAAGAAGATATAAAACCCCTTGAGTCCTTTTTTCTTTCCTAAATCTTTGTTTAAAGTTGAGATCTTAGCTGTTTCAGCGTAATACTTTTTGCAGGCTTCCTTATTTCCTTCAACATCTGTTTGCGCTTTCTCAGTAAGTTTTTTGAAATATTCTTCCCCGTTTTCGTGGAAGGCATCTTTTAATTGAGTTTTGTAAAAATTAAGTGGTTCTAATAAATCAGAACCTTCGAATGTTGTTTCGTCTCTAGTAAAATTTTCCATATTCTTATTATTAAATAGAATATAGAAATAAACAACCAAAATTGCGTAAATAAACTAGAGTGATAGAATAAAAAGCGATGAAAGTTAGAAATGATATCAGAGAGTTTATTAAGACTGTTCCTAGCGATATCACTTTAGTGGCGGCTACAAAATATGTCGATTCCATCGAGATGAAATCTCTTTTTAATTCTGGAGTTACTAACTTTGGAGAAAACCGAGTTGATGCCTTTTTAAATAAATATAAAGCATTAAAAGACTTGAACATCTCTTGGCATTTTATTGGTCACTTACAAAGAAATAAGGCTAAAGAAGTCATTAATAAAATTGATTATCTCCACTCTTTAGACTCCTTAAAACTTGCAGATGAAATAGAAAAATATCGCACCACTCCGCTTAATACTTTTGTAGAAGTATCTATAAATTTAGAAGAGTCTAAAAATGGCGTTCCTTATTATGAAACTGAGGACTTTATTAAATCCTTATTAAAATATAAGAAGATCAATCTTGTAGGGCTCATGATGATGACCATAAGAGCGAGCGATGATAAAGATAATCAATTCGCTAAATTAGTTGATCTAAGAGATAAAATTGAAAAGTCGTTAAATATTAAAATCCCTTACTTATCCATGGGGATGTCAGAAGATTATCTAGAGGCCATCAAAGAAGGCGCCACTCATATAAGGTTAGGAAGAATATTATTCGGAGAATAATAAAAAAGGAGTTCACAATGAACTCCTTTTAGCTTAAATAAGATTATTTCTTGCTTCTTAAGTCTGCTCTTAAGTCTCTAATCCAGTTATGTTCTTCAGCAACGTTTTCCTTAGCGATGCCATCTGCTTCCATAGCAAGCCTCACTAATTCTTTAGCACGTTTCACAGATAAGTTGGATTTCACTTTTAATAAAGCTGGGACTTCTTCGTATGCCACTTTATCAGAAGCATCCATCACTGGGATTGGAGAATCAACAAAGTCTTTTGGTCTTAAAGCAAAGTAAACTTTAAGAGTTTTGCCAACGATGTTAATTTTCACATAGGCTTTACGGTGTAATCTGAAGGTATCACAAGCGATGGATACACGGGAATTCACACCATAAGCAAGAATTTCATTCTTGATTTCATTATATTTGTCTTGAAGTTCTTTATCAGCCTTCACCATTTTTTCTGCGAATGGAATTCTAGGAGCGGATTTTTTCTTACTTTCTTCTTCCTCTTCCTTCACTGGAGCAGGTGCTGGTTTTGGTTCTTCTTTTTTAGGAACCATAGTTGGGTTTTTAGCTTCAACATAGACCACTGGAACTGATTTAGCGATCACCACTTTATCAAGTTTCTCTAATTCTTCTTTAACAACCTTACGGATGTCTTCGAGTAATGCCACTCTTTGAGCAGCTTCTCTTTCTTCTCTTTCAGCTTTTTCTTCAGGGGTTTCTTCGTGTCTGCAACAGCAGCTTTCTTCTTCCTCTTCATAAGCTGGGAGTTCGCCTCTATTAACTTTAACAGCAGTTTTAATGCCTTTAACTAAGCAAATAGTGGCTAATACTAAGTAAACGATATCGAGTAAGAAAGTAACGATAACTAAGGCAAGTAAAGCAGCGATTGAGCTACCACCTAACTTTAATAAGGTACCAATACCTTCACCGATAAAGTTGATAATACCACCGGTTAAACCAAATGTTGCTGGGATTAAAACACCTAATCCGAGAATCGCACATTTTACCTTAACACCTTTGTTGTGCTTAATAAGCACAAGTGATAATACAAATAGTAACACTGCTGCAAGCATAAAGACGTAAGCAACAAGGTTAGATAAAAGTTGTCCAGAAAACCTTGCTCCATGGGCTCCTCCAGCATATCTAGAGTAGTCAAATAACATGCTTAATGTTCCTGGGAATCCTAATTGTTTAAGAGTTGGAGACATCCAAATATAGATATTTGTCCAACCTGCGACTAGGACTAAGACCACTAAGCAAACAAGAGCAGCTTTCGAGACTTTCGAAAATGCTTGTTTTTCTTTTTTCATATAAATGACCTCAATTCACAAAATATTATAGGCATATACACATTTTCTCGCAAGAAATAAAAGAATTTTTATTAGGATAAATCTAATTTTTCCAAATAATTTAACACTTAAGGCAAATAAGAGTAAGATATTTAAGTATGGAAAATTATGTTATTGAAACTCAAGGGTTAACTAAAAAGTACGGAGATAAACTTGCAGTTAATGGCGTCAATATGCATGTTCCTCAAGGATCAGTTTACGGCTTTGTTGGGGAAAACGGAAGTGGTAAAACCACTATTATGCGTTTATTAATGGGTTTAGCAATTCCTACTAATGGTCGATATGCCCTATTTGGAACGGATTCCAAAGATCGTAAAATCCAAGAAGTGAGACATCATATTTCCGCGATTGTGGAAGCACCATCTTTAGTGCCATCACTAAGTGCCTATGACAATCTTAAATATGCATGTCTATATTACGGGATTACCAATTATAAAGAAGTAATTCCAGAAGCATTAAAAAATGTTGGCTTAGAAAATACTGGCAAGAAAGCCGCGAAAAACTTCTCACTTGGTATGAGACAAAGACTTGGTATTGCTGTGTTATTACTCAATAATCCAACCTTGATGCTTTTAGATGAACCAATGAACGGCTTAGATCCTTCTGGTGTTGCAGAATTAAGAAATCTCATTATCGATTTAAATAAGAAAGGTATAACCTTTATTATTTCTAGTCACATTCTTTCTGAATTAGAAAAGGTCGCAACCCATTATGGTTTCATCAGCCACGGCAAACTAATCAAAGAAATTTCTGCATCTGACCTCGCTTTAGAATGTCAGAAATACACTGACCTTAAATCTAATGATCCAGTTACTCTAGAAAAAGAATTAAAGGCTCTTGGCTATACAAATGTCAAAGAATTCCCAAATTCCGTGAGAATCTATGATGATGTTAAACCTTTAGAGCTTTTAAAGGCTTTAGATAAGAAAGGAATTGAGATTAATGATGTGAAAACTTCAGAAATGAACGTTGAAGATTATTATCTTAGTCTTATCGGAGGTGAGAAAAATGTTTAATATTATTCGCGCCTCATTATTTAAATTATTTAAAGACTGGACCTTTAGAATCACCATGATTGTGGGTCTAGGTTTAGCAGGTTTATTAATCGGTATTAACGCTGGTATTGGTCAACTTAACGGCCATAGTATGTTTTTAGCAGGCGTTAGCCCAAGCCAAAACTTTGGTTTAACAGTCCCTATCAACTTAGTAGTATTCACTGTAAGTGAATTTACTTTCGGCACTATTAGAAACAAGATCATTGCCGGACATTCAAAATTTAAAATCTATACCGGATTATTCTTAACTGGTTTAGTATTTACATTCTCTTTAATGATTGTCTATTTAGGCCTACTTGTGGGTATTAGTAGCGCAATCGGTGGATTTAATGCTGCTGCAATTGGTGAAGGGCGATTTATTGGTTCCTATTTAGCTTATTTCTTGGCTGCTTATGTATTTGTTACCTCATTATCTGTTTTCTTTGGCGCTTTAATGAGAAATATTGGTGGCTCTATTTCTATTTCTGTTGTCACCTTAGTCTTACTTGGAATGATTCCTTTAATCATTACATTAGCAACCGCTCAAGCAGATTTCACACCAGAAAATATGCAGATGTGGATTAACCCATTATATATGATTGGTTTCTACTCTAATTCTGCTAGTATATTTAATTTCTTAAGCAAAGCTGGAGCAGATGTCTCTAAGTTATATTATCAAACCACTCTAATGATTATTGCAGGCTTATTAACTCCATTATATTGGTCCGCAATATTCTTCCTCGGTGGAGCGTTTATCTTCTCTCACAGAGATATTAAATAATTAGTATTTAATTAGTATAAGAAAAAGGGGATGCTACTGCATCTCCTTTTCAATTGATTCTTTCATTAACTGTCTAGCGTAATCACTTACAGCCTTTGTAGTCTTTCCTTGATACTCGCTAGGATAGATAACTTTGATGATATTGAACTTCACTTTTGTGAATTTTTTAGGGAAGTTCTTAGCGATGTTTTCACTGCCAATTATTGAGGTTACAACAATTGGGGCATTAGCCTTCATAGCGATCGCGAAGACACCCTCATGGAATTCACCTACATGGTCTTCCACTTCTCTTCTAGTTCCTTCTGGATAAACACCCACGGAAGCGAGGTCTTCTTCGATTAATCTAGAAGCTTCTTTCATCACTTCAAGAGACTTTAATTTGTCTTCTCTATCAATCGCCATATAGCAGCCTGCCTTCATGAAGTGACCACCAATTGGAATTTTGAAGTTTGAAGGTTTGGTGATGAACGCTAAGCCAAGTTTTCCATATCGATGAATGACAATCATTGGATCAAATCTTGATAAATGATTACACACTAATAGGAATCTTTCTTTTGGCCAGGGTTCATTTTGAGTAACCTTTAGTCTCACTCCTGCATGGTTATTAATATAACCAACACAGTGTCTTAATAAGAAGTTTGCCGTCTTAGAAGGCTTAGTGTATGTCTTCTTTTTGGAATAGAACTGACAAACAATAGACATTGTAATCCAAACGAACACTAAGCTAGCGATATATCCCGCTATCAGGATCAAAAATGGAGTCCAATAAAGATATCCGTGTCCTTTTGGGATACAGAATAAAGATAATAAGACTGTAAATGCTATATCCAAAGATATAATTACAAATTCTACTAACATTTTAATTAATTATTTGGAACGACAAATTTAATAGCCTTTGGACAAACTTCGACTTCGAAAGTCTTGCCTTTAATCATTTCTCCATCGACACAAACATCGATTTCGTTTGGAGATTCGAATTTAACCACTTTTGCTTGTCTATAAGCAATTTTCTTCTTTGGTTTATCTAAGTGTTTGCCTTTGGTATAAGGTCCAATGAATAATCCTAAGCCAATTAAGGTCATGGTCTTGATAACACAAACATCGATTAAGCCGTCTTTATTATCACTCTTAGGAGCGCATAAGAAGGTGCCACCAACGAATCTACCTTGAGCTAAGGTTGCAAGTAACATTTTCTTTTCATTAAGTCTTTCGCCATCAGCGTAAACGGTGATGTCGTTGAATCGGCCATGTTTCATGGCGTCATTTTTAAGAGCATAGTCATAAGGAGTCATACCTTTAGCCTTAGCTTTTTCTGGATAACCATGTTCTTTATAATAGTTACCCATTGCTCCCACAATAGCATCAAAACCAAAGTTAATAACATTAATGGAGTACATTGGCTCTTTTAAACTTGGGCTAGTGAGTTTTGATAAATCAATTTCTTCAGCCTTGCCTTCAATAAGGGCTTTGAAATCTTTAAAACGATTTTCACCAGCTTTATTAGTGATGATTTCATCATAATCCTTGCTTTTAGCATAGGATTTAACAAAGTCATTACCAGTACCAACAGCGTATACTGCAAGTTCAGCATTTTTAATACCAACTAAGCCATTAGCCACTTCATGGACTGTGCCGTCTCCACCACAAGCGTATACTCTAACTGTGTCTTTGCTATTCTTTTTGAAATATTCCTTTAAAAATGGAATAACCGATCTAGGACCTGTAGTTAAATAGATTTCATGTTCAAGACCTTTGAAAACTTCTTCAATTTCCTTTTTAAAAGCTTCGATGTCTTTTTCTTGTCCAGCCTTGCCGTTAAGAATGATTAAATGCTTCATTTAAAGTTCTCCTTAATATAAATATTTTAATCGTAATTGTTTTATATTTTCATCGGATAAACCGATAACGTTTCTAATATAATTATCAATATTTTGATATTCCTTTTCAATTGTTTGGTAACTTGCCTCAATATATTCTTTTCTCGCACCTAGGATTTTATCTAAATGTCTAGCGAGTCTAGGAGAGATGAATAAAGTCATACCCACAAAAGCCCAAAAACGGAAATGGAACTTGATTTTGTTATATTGTAAGTATTTCTTAGTGATTGTCTTTCTATCAACGCCTAAGACGCTCAAAAGAAGCATCAAAGTCACCCCTGTACGGTCTTTACCTTGAGTACAGTGGAACGCTAAAGCTTCATCTTTGTTTATTTTTAATAAAGTATCAAAGAAATTCTTATAAGCTTTCTGGGCTTTTTTAGAAGTGATGAGTAAACAATAATAATCAATCATTGATTGCTTTGCTCCACCAGGTTGAGCGGCCATTTCTTTAAGAATTGGCATTCTATTCTCTTTGGTGATCATTCTATTTTCATGAGACTCTAAAAGAGGATACCAGTAACGATTAATCTTGCTATCGGCAAGTTCTGCCATTTTGGTCGCTTCTTCTTCGGTTCTTAAATCCACTACGTGATGAAGTTTGTAATACTTTAATAGTTTTTCTTCATCACCATCTTCGAGTTTAGCGAAATGACTAGAACGGTATAAAACCCCTTTTCTAATCTTTTTATTTTCTTCGGTTTTAATATTTTTAAGATCGTCGAATAAGGACAATCCTTTAATCTTCTTTTTCATTGCTACTATTGTATAGAAACAAAAATTATTTATAAAGAATTTTTATTCTTTTTAATTTAAGTAAAATAAAAACGTCCTTTTAGGACGTTCTTATAAGACTACTTTAATTATTTAACTAAACTATAAGCGTCTTTATCAACGTAGATTGTGCAATCTGGGTGATCTTGTAAGATGGAGCAAGGGACTTCTTCAGTCTTATCTCCTCTTAATAAGTTCTTAATTGCTTTTGCCTTATTGATGCCTGTTGCGATTAAGACAATTTTTCTCGCATTCATGATGCTCTTTAAGCCCATAGTCACTGCTTTAGTAGGAACTTCAGAGATATCATTGAATAATCTGGAGTTATCAACAATTGTACTTTCTGCAAGTTCGGCAACGTGAGTTAAGGAATCAAATGGTGTGCCTGGTTCATTAAAAGCGATGTGGCCATCACTACCAATACCGAGGATTTGTAAGTCGATTCCACCAAAGGAAGCGATTTCATCATCATATTGATTAGCATAAGCAAGATAATCACCAACACCTTTTAAAACGTGGGTCTTACTCTTATCGATATCGATGTGGTCAAATAAATTGACATTCATGAAATAACGATAAGATTGATTGTGAGTGCCTTCTAAACCGATATATTCATCAAGGTTGAAAGTGACAACGTCTTTGAAAGAGACTCTACCTTCTTTATTAGCCTTCACTAAATTAGCGTAAACACCTAAAGGTGAAGTACCAGTTGCTAAGCCTAAAACGGAATTTGGTTTAGCGTTAACTTGTTTAATGAATTCTTCAGCAATTAATTCACTGATTTTCTCTTCACTACCAACAATAACTTTCATTTTATAAATCTCCTATAAATATTTATTGCTCAATTTTATCAACGACAACAGTTTGAGATTTTACAATACTGTTTTCAGGAAAACAACCCCTAAGCATACTTAATGGATAAACTTGGGTGTTTTTGCCGATGATTGTTCCTGGATTTAAGACTGATCCGCAGCCGATATCAGCGTGTTCGCCTAAGAAACCACCAATCTTTCTTAAACCAGTTTCATATTCTTTGTCTCCGTGGATAACGATATTCTTTCCACCGCTTTTTAAATTAGAAAGAATACTTCCTGCACCCATGTGGGCGTAGTCTCCTAAGATAGAATCTCCAACATAGTTATAATGTGGAACTTGGACGTGATTGAGTAAAATGCAGTTCTTTAACTCTGAAGAGTTACCAACTACGCATTTTTCGCCAACAATAACATTGCCTCTTAAATAAGCGCCTGGTCTTAACTCTGTATCTTTACCAATAATAGCAGGAGCTTCAATTGTTGCAGTTTTTGCGATTTTCACGTTCTCTGCGACTAAGATTCCTGGTTCAATTTCTTTATATCCTTCTAATCCACTAGCAATAACTTTAGCGACAATCTCTTTAATTTGAGGAAGAATTTCCCAAGGATAAGTAGATTTATCGAATACTTCTTTTAAATAAGGAACTTCGGTAGAGAATAATTCTTTGGTTTTAATGTTTAACTTATTCACAGACGTATCCTCTTTTCTTAATAACGTTATAAATACGAGTAATGTATTCTTCACATTTTTCTTTAGAATCGAGTTCGATCATGATTCTCACTACTGGTTCGGTACCAGATTGTCTAAGAAGAGCTCTACCATCATCACCAATTTCTTTATTAACTTCGTTAAATTTTGCTTGAACTTCTTCATCGGCGACAACTGCCGCTTTATTTGTAACTCTGACATTTCTAGTGATTTGTGGGAGTAATTTCACTGGAGCGACAAGCTTAGAAAGTTTCTCTTTCTTCTCAAGAACTTGTTCAGTAACCATGATAGCGGTAAGAACACCATCACCAGTTGTAGCGTATTTCTTGATAATAACGTGACCAGATTGTTCTCCACCTAATGAATAACCGTCTTTTTGCATCTTTTCGTAAACGAATCTATCACCAACTTTGGTTTGGACGTTGCTCACTCCAATAGCCTTTAAAGCTTTGGTAAGACCGCTATTAGACATAATGGTTGTGACTAAGGTGTTCTTTTCTAAAGCGCCTTCATCTTTTAATTTGCAGGATAAGAGATACATAATCTTATCTCCATCCACTTCTTTACCATTTTCATCAACAGCGATACATCTATCGGCATCTCCATCAAAGGCAAAACCTAAATCTAAGTCATTGTCTTTAACATATTTACAGAACTTCTCAATATGAGTACTTCCAGCGTCTAAATTAATATTTAATCCATCAGGATTGTTATTAATAACAAAGGTTTGGGCTCCTAAAGCATCAAAGACACTCTTAGCGATCATCCAGCTCGCTCCATTAGCAGCGTCTAAACCGATTTTAAGAGGCTTCATGGAGTGTTTTGCTAAGGAGATGAGATAGCCAATGTATCTATTTCTTCCAGAACTATAATCGGTGATAGAACCAATATTACCTCTTTCGGCAAATGGGAGGTCATCACCTTCCACTTCTAATTTCTTTAAATCACCATCGATATATGCTTCCGCTAAGAAAGCAACAGCATCTTCTAATTTTTCACCATTAGAGTTAATAACTTTAATACCATTATCATAAAATGGGTTATGAGATGCGGTAATCATCACACCACAATCAAAGCAGTCTTGTCTTACTATGTAAGAAACGCTTGGAGTCGTAGTAACGTGGAGTAAGGAAACATCCGCACCAGATGCCGCTAATCCAGCAGCAACCGCATACTCTAACATATAACTACTTCTTCTAGTATCTTTACCGATTACCACTTTTGGTTTATATCCAGGTTTCTGAGAGTTGAATTTAGGATTGCCATAGAACCAACCTAAGAATCTACCGATTTTATAGGCATGACTGGCGGTTAAAGTCTTATTGGCTTCTCCTCTAAATCCATCGGTACCAAAATATTTGGTTTTAATATCTTCTCCAATACTCATCGGGAGTTTTTTGCCGCGGTGAATAACAATGTTGTCATTAATTAATTCGTCAGCGGTAATCTTAAATAATTCACATAATTCTAAGACTTTATCAATTTGTGGCATGGATTCACCACTTTCCCATTTAGAGACTGATTGACGGGTCACACCAAGTTGATCCGCTAATTGTTCTTGGGAGATATTATTGACAATTCTTAAATGTGTGATTTTTTCAGCTAATGTCATATTTCTATCCTCTTTGCAACTATTGGTTGCGAACGTTCAATATCATAACACTATAGTAATAATCTACAAAGAACTTTTGTTAAGTTTTATTTACATATGCAATAAATCATTAAAAAAGTTATGATGTTATCAAATTATTTTGAAATTGAATTTTTAGTCATTTTCTATCACCAAATATCACTAACAAATAAAAAAGACAATCCATAGACTGCCTTTGTTAACATGAATTTAAGACTATTCTTCTGTTTTGTTTTCTTCGTTTTTCTTCGCTTCTTCTTGCTCATCTTTAAGGGCTTCTTGATAGGCTTCTTCCACTGCTTCTACTAGCATCTTTTGTGGTTTCTTGTAGTGATAGATTCCCATGAATAAAGAATAGCAACCAGCAGAGAATAAAACCGCCACTACTGAGTACTTAATAAAGTTAGGATCAGTTACGGACTTAGATAACACTAAAATGTCAAAAGTTAATAAGAAGGCTGCTAAAAATAAAGGTGGAATTTTATCTACTGGAGAGAAATCTTTTCTTTTTGAGGCTCTAAGATTCCAGCATAAATCAAAGATGATATAAGCCACACCAATTAAGGTGATGATGTTATAAACAAGTAATCGAGTTTCGCTATACGCCATCACATCAAATAGTCTTAAAAATCCAACTAAAACTAGGATAGCAAAAATAGCGATATATTCTAATAAGAATATTCTTTGGTATTTTTTAAATAATTTCTCTTTATCTACCATATCAAATTTCCTCGATATTTTTCCAGCTAGAAGTGAGTTTACTGACTTTTGCTTTAGCTTCTTCTTCGCTTATTTTATTGCTTAAGAAATTAAAGATTAATTCCGCGATTTCTTTTGCATTCTCCTTAGTGCAACCCCTCGTGGTTACAGCGGCAAAACCAATTCTAAGACCAGAGGTTTCTTTTGGAGATAATTTATCTCCTGGAATCATATTCTTATTTGTGGTCACTCCAATACTTTCTAGTTTCTTTTGTGCTTCTAATCCAGTAATTCCAAAGGAATCTAATGTATTAAGTAAGAAGAGGTGATTCTCTGTATCAGTGGCTAAGGCTCCTAACTCTTTTAACCTAGCAGAACACACCTTAGTGTTTTCCATTAAATTTTCCACATATTTAGCAAATTCTGGTTTTCTTGCTTCTTTGAAGCAGACCGCTTTAGCAGCGATAATATGCTCTAATGGTCCACCTTGATAAAAGGGGAAAACAGCAGAGTTAATTTTCTTAATAAGTTCACTATTATTGGTGAGGATTAATCCTCCTCTAGGGCCTCTTAAGGTCTTATGAGTTGTAGAGGTTACAATATCGGCATAAGGAATAGGAGACATATGCTTTTTAGCGGCCACTAAGCCAGCAATATGAGCCATATCCACCATCATTAAGCAACCAACTTCATCACAGATTTCTCTAATCTTTTTGAAATCGATTTCATAAGGGAAAGCACTAAAGCCAGATAAAATGACATCTGGATGCTCTTCTAGAGCAATCTCTCTTAGTGTCTCATAATTCATTCTGCCATTAGAGTCTAAAGGATAATGAACAAAGGTGTAGAAATTAGAAGAGAAAGATACAGGAGAGCCGTGTGTTAGGTGACCTCCATCATTAAGAACTAAAGATAAGACTTTACCACCACTAGGCATTAAGGCTCTATAAGCTGCTGCATTAGCTTGACTACCACTATGAGGTTGAACATTAGCAAAGCTACATCCAAATAATTCGCATGCTTCTTTAATGGCGATGCGTTCAATTTCATCAACAAATTCACAGCCACCATAATATCTTCTACCAGGATAGCCTTCCGCGTATTTATTGGTAAGAATTGATCCTGCCATTGCTCTAACGTCTTTTGAGCAATAATTCTCGCTAGCGATGAGTTCAATTCCTTGATTTTGTCTATCTTTTTCTAATTCTAATAATCTAATAATATCTTCCATAGTTTTCACCTTTTGAAAAATATTATATGGAACTCTAGTTTCTTATGACAATAAATTTATTTATTTTGTTTTAATATTCACTTAAAATATCATCATGATTGCATTGTGGATTTCTCTTGGTGTATTAGGATTAATAATTATTGCTTTATTAGGAGTTTTAATATTTATTCATCATATTGTCTTTTATACACCTATGAAAGGTCAAAATAATGATTTTCAGCTCACTGAATCAACACAATTTTTAGGTTTGACCGATATTATCAATAAATTAATTACTGATATTTGTAATGAGCCTTGTGAACATGTCTACACTACTAGTTATGATCATAAAAAATTACATTCTAGACTATATAGAAATCCTAATTCTAAAAAAGTAATTATTATGTTCCACGGCTATAGAGGTACAGCTAGAAGAGACTTTTCTGGCTTTGGGATGTATATGATTAAAAAAGGCTATAACGTCTTTCTTGTTGATGAAAGAGGGCATGGAGAATCTCAAGGTCATAGCATTACTTTTGGTTATAAAGAAAAGCGTGATGTTCTTTCTTGGTTTAGCTTTGCTAAAAAAGAATTAGGAAATGATATTGAACTAACTTTAGCGGGAATCTCTATGGGAGCAGCTTCTATTTTATTTGCTTCTCAATATATTGATGAACCAATTAGATTAATTTGTGATTGCCCTTATAACAAGGCTAGTGAAGTATTAATTACTTTTATGAGAAATTTAAAATTAAAAGTGTGGCTAATTTGGCCTTTAACTAAATTAAGTTCTTTATTAATATCTCACGCTTCAATTACTAAGGATAATGCTTCTAAAGCCCTTAAAAATAGTAAAGCTAAAGCGCTAATTATCCACGGGGATGATGACCACGTTATTAATCATAAATTCTCTTATCAAATCTATTTAGATAATAAAGAAAAAGTTCGTTACGAACTCTTTCCTAAAACTGAACACGGTGTCTCTTTTATGACAGACACTGAAAGATATAAAAAAGTGGTAGATGAATTTTTAGAATAAACTATTCTACCGTTACACTTTTAGCGAGATTTCTTGGTTTATCAACATTTAAGCCTTTCGCTAAAGAAACATAATAAGCTAAATAAAAGGCGACAGCGGCAATTGCTACGCTAGATAAATAATAAGCATAGTTAGGCACTACAATGGTGTCTTCTTCTTTAGATAACTTGTTAATGGAGATAACGTAGACTTTTGCTCCACGAGCTTTAACTTCTTCAATATTACCTCTCATCCCGCTTGCAGTTTCTGGGTCAGTAATAAAGACGATGACTGGAGTGTCTTTTTCAATTAAGGCGATTGGTCCATGTTTAAGTTCTCCGCCCGGTACCGCTTCAGAATGAATGTAACTCACTTCTTTGAGTTTTAAAGAAGCCTCTAAAGATAAGAAATAATCGAATCCTCTACCTAAATAGAAGATATTGGTTTTATCTTTAAGTTCATCCGCTAAAGACATAATTTTTGGTTTATAGTTATCTTTGATAATATTGAATATCTTTATAGCGTTCTTCAAATCATTAATTACTCTAGTATCTTCTTTTAAAGCGTAAGAAAGCATCGCTAACATAGTTACTTGGGCAACATACGCTTTGGTTGAGGCTACAGATACTTCTATACCTGCGTGAAGTAAAAGTGAATATTTACAGTTTCTATCTAAAGTAGATCCACCGGTGTTAGTGATGACTAAAGAATTGAGATTGTGTTTCTTAATAATTTGTAGGCAATGAATTAAATCCGCAGTTTCACCAGATTGAGAAATTAAGATGATAAACGGCTTATTTCCTGGGAAAGTCGGATGAAATGCCCATTCGGAGGCAATATATTTACTTGTTGATTTATCAACATATTCAAAATATCTTCCTCCTACTAAAGAAGAATGATAAGAAGTACCACAAGCAATAAACATAATGTGATCGCTTTCTTTTAAGGCTTCTATGAGTTTAGGGTCAAAGAGGAATTTTCCGTCTTTATAATAAGCATTAATAATGTTATTTACAGATGGTTCAATCTCTTCAATTTCCTTAAGCATATAATGAGGATAACCTTTTAAGTCGTGAGAAATAGATTCCACATCCTTGTGCATTTCTTTTTTCTCAACAAGCTCACCATTTAAATTATAAATTTTTACTTTGTCTTTAGTGATTTTCCCATATTCAAAATCATTTAATTCAATAAATGAATTAGTGAGTTTAATCATTGGAGAAGCATCGCTTGCTACTAGATTAAATCCTTCTCCCTCTCCAATCACTAAAGGCGAGCCTTTCTTCATAACATATAAGCTAGATTCATCATCATAGCAGAAAAACGCAATAGCGTAGTTACCTTTTAAAGCGTTAATCACTTCTCTAATTGAAGTTAAAATGTCACTACTTTGATAATGATAATCTAATAGATTAGCGACGATTTCAGAATCGGTTTGCCCATAAAATACGTAGCCTTTTTCTAAAAGAAAATCCCTAATTTCTCGATAGTTTTCAATCACTCCGTTATGAACTAGGCAAATGGTTTTATTAAAGGAAATATGAGGATGGGTATTTTCCTTATTAGGAACGCCATGCGTGGCCCATCTAGTGTGACCAATCATTAAATTAGTAAGGATAGATTTTGGAGTGATAGACATTAAATGTTCCACACTGCCAACATCTTTATGAACAATGATTTCTCTTTTATTTAAATAGGCTAAACCTGCAGAATCATATCCGCGGTAATCAAGAGTTTTTAAGCCGTTTAAAACATATTCGCGAGGATTATCTAATCCAATCGCCCCAACAATTCCGCACATTATTTATCTCTCCAAATATTTCTCGAGTTCGAATTCACTCACTGTTGTGTGATATTCTTTCCACTCTTTTTCTTTGGCTTCTATATATTTATAAAATATATGGTCGCCTAATGTTTCTCTTAAAATCTTACTGGTTTTGAATTCTACAATCGCTGAGTGAAGGGTTTCTGGTAAGCATTTAATATTTCTAGATTTGA
This sequence comes from Bacilli bacterium, assembly GCA_017447165.1. Lineage (GTDB taxonomy): Bacteria > Bacillota_I > Bacilli_A > RFN20 > CAG-826 > UBA2450. Next base: position 4,007 of record JAFSOD010000003.1, on the reverse strand, counting down.
TTTCTTCTTCACTTAATGAGAATAAGTTATCACTCACTGGAGGAATGATATCTTTATCGTCGGTATTTGTAATGCCGTCAAGTCCACACGATAAGATACCTGCTAAAGCAAGATATGGATTCGCGGTAGGATCAACATTTCTTAATTCAGTTCTTGTAGATAAACCTCTAATGGCAGGAATTCTAATTAAAGAACTTCTATTTGCGTCACTCCAACAAGCGTATATAGGAGCCTCATACCCACTTACTAAACGTTTATAAGAGTTCACAATTGGGTTTGTTAATAAACTTAATTCACGAGAATGATTTAATATACCTGTAATCCACTTTTTACATGGTAAAGATAACTCCATATCCGCTTTTGGGTCGTAGAATAGGTCGCCTTTATCTTTGCTATATAAGGAACAATTTGTGTGCATTCCGTTGCCCGCTTGTTTATTTAAAGGTTTAGGCATAAAGGAAGCTAAATAACCATTTTCTCTAGCCACTACTTTTACGACTTGCTTAAAGGTTTGTACTTTATCACAAGCTTCTACAACATCAGAATATTTAAATGTAATCTCATTTTGTCCAGGACCAACTTCATGGTGAGATGTTTGAACCGCAAATCCCATCTCTTCAAGCATTAAAGAGATTTGTCTTCTAATATCTTCTCCACCATCAAATGGTGATAAATCAAAATAAGAAGCTTTATCACTATATTTAATAGAAGGGGAACCATCATTATTCAATTTGAATAAATAAAATTCAGGTTCAAATCCCACATACATCTTTTCAATGCCGAGTTTATTCATCTTTTCGACTTGTCTTTTTAGGATGTAACGTGGATCACCGATAAATGGCTTACCATCCGGCATATAAACATCGCAAATAAATCTAGCAACTCCACCGATATTCTTGTTTTCAAAAGGGAGCACTAAAAAAGTATTTAAATCTGGATGTAAATACATATCAGCTTCTTTGATTCTGACAAACCCTTCAATAGAAGAACCGTCAAACATAATTTTATTATCTAAAGCGTCATCAATCTTTTTAGCAGGGATTTCCACTGCTTTGATGTTTCCTAGCATGTCGGTGAATTGTAATCTGATGTAGGAAATCTTTTTGGCTTTTATTAATAATTTAATTTCTTCTTTATTCATACATTTATCCTTTAAAAACATGGGAATAATGTAGGATTTTCCCTTTTAATTGTCAACAATAAATTGCGCAACTAAAGTTAACATAGTATGTTTCATTATACCTTTAACAAAGTTAATAATTACTTAAAATAGTAAGCAACTTTGTTTACAAATAAATATTTTGTCCATTTTAGGCATAGAAAAAAACACCTTGCGGTGCTTATTCATTAATCCACATATATAGGAGCATTTGTGTTCTTACCGACATATACGCTCCTTCAGCCAGGAGTTTCTTAACTTCATCTTTAGTAAACCAGTTAGCTTTAATCTCTTCATCGGCGAAACACGATTCTTGAAGTTCTCCTTCTACAGTGCAAATGACAATTTTCATCTGTTCATCACTCGTACCTGGAGATGCGTATGAAGGAGGAAGTACTGCCTCTATAGAAACAAGGTCTAACCCTGTCTCTTCTTTTAATTCTCTTTTAGCAGCTTCTTCAGCGGTTTCTCCTTTATCAATAAGTCCAGCAGGGAAATTATAAATAAAGTGATTAGTAGCAAGTCTAAATTCAGATTGTAAAAGAATCATAGTTTTATCTTTATTAAACGGCACTAAGCCAACTCCAGCAGGAACATTCTTACCAAATGATTCTTTAGATAAATTAGGATCTCGAGAAATAAACTCGTAGTCTTTAATCTTATTATCCTTATTTAAATAAGAAGCTACATAATACGATAAGAATTTTCCTTGATGGATCTTTTTTAATTCTAATAATTTCATATATTAATCATCATCCCAATTTTCCATAAAATCAACTTGCGCATCAGCGCTCATTTCGTGGAATTCCTTTTTCCCTTTTAAATAATCTTCAACCTCATCATCTGGGTCGATATAAGTAGAATTATTGACGTTTTTACTTTTAGTAACCTTTATACTTTTACTACTACTTTTATTATATTTAGAAGTCTTGGTATTAGGCCTATTTAAAGCATGTTTATCTAGAATAAAGAATAAAGCTAGAAGTACAGCGGATAATCCAAAAAATCCAACTGCTACCCATATTGCTTTATTCGATATAACAATAATGGCTGCAACTATAAAGCATACTAAACCGAAAATGAAACAAAATATCGCTGCATACGTTCTATTTTTACTCATATACAGCAATATTTTAATATCAAATTAAAAATCAGTGTTATAATTATCGTATAAAATATTTATAGGAGAATAAAGATGGCAAATACTAAAGAAAGAATTTGCATCATTGGCGGTGGACCTGCTGGTCTTTCCTGTGCAATGTACTTAGAGAAAAAAGGTTACCAAGATTATGTAATCTATGAAAAACTCAACAAAGTTGGAGGCAAATGTTGGTCTCCAAAAATTAAAGTTAAACATAACGGAGTAGAAGAAGAAAAATCCTTTGAAACAGGCGCCATTATGGGTGCGATCACCTATCACGCGGTCAGTGAAATGGAAGAATTCGGTGGCTACTACCATTCTGGCCCTGACTTTAAAGAGGGCGAACCAAATATGAGAAGAGAGTTCCGCAAAGTTGACGGAACAATCGATCATCCATTTGAACCAAAAGTGAACTTCTCATTTAAAAAGTTATTTGGCTTAATCAAGCTTAAGAAGCAAATGAAGAAGCTTAATAAATTAATGCAAACCAAATACGTTGGTTATGACTGTTATGGACATTTAGGAGTTGCTAAAGGTGAATACTTCGGTATCTCTAAAGGAGTTGATGGCTATTGTGGCGCTACTAAAGAAAACTCCTATCCTAACTATATTAAAGGCACCAATCCAAATCTTAAAGATTTGGCGTTACCATTTGCAGAATTCTGTAAGATTAATAAAGTAGAAGCCGTTCAAAGAATTTGGATCGCTCCATTTACCTCTTTCGGATATGGATTCTTTGATGAGATTCCTGCCGCATTAGTTATGAAGTATTTAGATGTTACCACTGCGTTAGAGTTCGTCAATATGAAACTCTGGACATGGAAAGACGGCACTCAACAAATCTATGAACACGTGAATAAAAAATTAATGCATCCTGCCTTATTAGAACACGAAGTTGTTAAAGTTGTTAGAGAAAACGGTAAAGTTTCTGTGACCACTAAAGACAAGGCAGGCAAAGAAAAGACCGAAGTCTTTGATAAATTAATTGTTACTACTCCACTTGATAGATTTATTAACTACGCTGATGCAACTAAAGAAGAAAAAGAACTCTTCTCCAAGATTATTCATGAAAGATATTGCGATTATATCGCAACATTTGAAGAAGGTAAGAGTCCGAATATCTCTGGCTACTTAGTGGAAAACATGGTCCCAGAAAAACTTGGACATGCGATGGTTTATTATAATAGATGGCAATATCTTGATAGAGATTGCCCTGCCACTGTCTACGCATTAGCAAATCACACTGGTTCACCTGATGTTGACTATGATGTTGTGATGAAGACCATGGATGAAGACATGAAGAAAGTTGGCTTCCCAATTAAAGAGAAATTATACGCTCAAGAAGTCTACTACTGCCCACATGTCTCTGCTAAAGACTACGCTGATGGATGGTACGATAAATTAGAAGCTCTTCAAGGTACCAAAAACACATATTACGCAGGAGAAATCATCTCCTTTGGTGATATGGAAGATACTTGTGCGGCTAGTAAAGATATCATCGGTAGATTCTTCTAATCAATCAATAACAAAACAAGACCCTTTCATTAAAGGGTCTTTTATTTTAACGGTGAATTTACCGTTCAAGTGCAACACTTCTAGACAAAAATAAAGGCTCATATCAATCCTGGTGTAAGATATAGTTGCGACACTTATCTACAGGAGGTTTTTTATGAGCTACTCACATTTTACCATAGAAGAGCGAATAAG
>JAFSOD010000009.1 GCA_017447165.1 Bacilli bacterium | reverse complement strand
GCGAAACGCATGAAATTTATTTCATAGTTACCCCAACCCATGACATTGTTGATTTTGCCAATGTTGTTAGCTAAATCCTCACAAAATCACGCACTTTAAAACCTTACAAAAGCTTATTTCAGGCGTTAAGTCATTGAAATTATCTCCTTTTCTCCAAAATATTTGGTCACTTTTTTATGCTACTGAATGAATAATCCTATATAATAATTGTTGAGGAGTATCATATTTCAATTCGTCTCGAGATGCTGATACTGACTCAGTTGTACAGTTTGTTAACGCTAGGACGTTTAGTACAAACTTTCTTAAAAGGTTCATGTTTTCTGAGGCATGGCCTTTTTTCATTCTCATGCGATCTTCTTTGAAGGAATTATCTAATACCCAATGGAGAGAGTTTTCTATCGCCCAATGATGTCTTCTAATTTTCATAAATTCATTGACTGATATATCGCTAGTAAAGTAGTAATATTCTGATTTAGTTATTTCTCCAGTAATCATATATTCCACTTTGCTATTCATTTTTCCAATATGAGATATATAAGGAAGCCACTGCTCGATACCAACAATTCCTTCTAAAGAATATAGATTAAATATTCTGGTTTCTATTCTTGATGAGTTAACCACTATATCTTTGGCTTCTTTTAATGAATCCACTAAAACTTTGGATAATTCATCCATCGTTTCTTTACTTCTTTTATAAACAATCACAAAGTCATATTCATATTCTTTTAATAATCCAAGTATTTCGTGAGTTATTCCTATCCCATCAATGGTTATATATGGTTTAACATTTGGATAAAATTCATGAAACATTTTTAATAGAACTGGTATAACATTCATTTCATTACCTTTATCAGAATTGTTATAGGAAAGAAGCGATAATTTAGATTCACTCATAAACATAGTTACGATATCTTTCATTCCACCATAAGAGCCTTTAATAGATGAATCTCTAGTTGCTCTTATACATTTACCATCGATAGAGATGATTGGCCTATTTTTTAAAGATGGAAAGAGAAGATCCACTAAGGTTTTATTAAGCTCTAATTTATCAACTTTATGAACCATTCTTTCTAATGTGTCATGAGATGGTAAACCATTTGGTAATAACCCTAATTTCTTTAATTTGGATTCGTGTTTCTTTCCAAATAAAACAAATTCTCTAAAGTAATTACATCCAGACAGTTCACTAAGAATGATTATTATCAAACAGCTTTCCAATGGATGTTTAATTTTACCCTTTTGTCTTTTATCAGTTAGATTCTTAAGACAACGGATAAATCTTCGGAACTTTTTGTTCCTAATAATTCTACGTATAGACATATGTTTCTCCTTATATCTATAGTATACTTTAGTTTTCTATTTATAGAAAACTAATTTCATGCGTCTATGAAAAATTACTATAAATCTTTGATAGTTACTAACATAAGAAAAACCGGTTCTCTTAACTAGATCACCGGTCATTCTTATGATTGGGGTCCGCTATTTCACATTTTCATGCGTTTCGCCTAGCTGTTTATAGATAAACACCCTTACAAATAGATGATAAATTAATTATTGTTTGCCATCAAACAAAAGTTATTTCATTCGTAATGTATTTCAAAGTGAACGCGGTTAGTTATCACATTTGAAACGAAATCAAAATGAGCGTACTCAACTTGATATTTACTGCCGTTACTGTATTCAATTACTTCAAGCTTATAAAGGTATGTGTATTCGTTTTCAGTGGATAATTCATTTTTATCTGGATTACCAAGATAAGTGATTAATTCATTATTATCCCAGCCCATTACATCATACTGATGAAGGAAATTTTTCATCATGTATTTTCTTCTTGGGCAAGTTGCTTTTTCCCACTTCTCAATAGTGAAAAAACTATATTCTTTTCCCATTGAATTGCTAACAAAATAGGAAGGTAAAAACATAATAAAGCATGATGATAAGATGAATATGATGGGCATTAATTTATTTATCCATTTTTCGTTTTTAATTATAAGAATAATTACTAAAGAAGCGATGAATGTGAGAACGCTCAGAGGAAGAATAAAAACTAATCCGATGATTTGATATGCGCCTGCATCAAAACTTCTGTATGACACTAAGTAATAATTTTCATTTGATAAAAGGTAAATGAAGAATAAAAAGGAAATTAACGAAATACTGGATAAAACACTCAAAGCGAGAAACAACTTTTTTATTTTCTCATCTGAGGTGTTATTACGTCTTAAGCAAATTAATTCAATAATATTAACGATTAATCCCAAGAGAAGTAAAAAGTTAATTATGCTATCAATAACAACGTTTTTCTTCTCGACTAATAAACCTACAAACAAATGGTATAAACAAAAAACAAGTAGAAAAGTCAAAAGTGCGATGTTTGCTATCTTTATATAGAAAGCTTTCTCGCGTTTTAAACTAAGAACAAACAAAGAAAATGAAGTGATTGCTACAACCAAGATAAAAATGTAACGTAACGCTTCATAATAAAAATTAATTGATATTCCGATGATTGATAAAACAATTATCAAAAATGTAAGAGTAAAATCGATTATTTTTCCGTAGAAATTCATTATAAATGCCCCCTTAAATTATTTATCCTACTTTATTTATCATCACCAAGATAGATATCCATCAAAGCCATGAATGTATTAACTTCACTCGCATAGCTGATGATGTAGTGATTTCCGACGCTTGTTCCCATGAATTCCATGAGGGAACGAGGTGGAAGTTCAATACTAACTTGGGTCCTACAATATTCTTTTAAGTTTTCATTAGACTTAATTGTCCCTTCAATCGCGACATATTCTTTAAAATCCGCGCCGATCTTATAAAGTGTGCATTTTCCTAAGGATAATTCACCTTTAATGCCAATCCCTAACCCACTTTCAAAATGGGTATCCAAGGAGTATTCCTTAACCATATCAAGAGGGATTGTGCAATGGGCGAACAAGACAGTTCTTTCTTCAAAATTAATTAATGAAGGATTAGCTTGGAAAGAAGAATCTTCATGGAGTTTATTTAAACAATACATCGTTAGCATGCTAGGAACATCACCTTCGCATGTCGCAACATAGCCTTCTTCGTTAAGAAGCGCTAAAGCGAGACAAGCAGTGTTTTTATATGCTTTTAATAAGTCAAAGCATCTCACAGTGAGACCGTCTAACTGATATCTCGTAATTAAGCGTTTAAGCGCGCCATAGATGTATAACGCTCCTTCAAGTGTCTCTTTCTTTTTCCACTTCTTCTCTAGCTCGGCTAAGTGTCTAACATGACCATAGCTTTTCTTATCGATTTCTTCCATGAATTCATCCATGGAAATATCAATGATGGAGATACCAAATCTTCTTTCAACTTCGGAATTATCGCATTTTGAATAGATCAGCCAATCAGATGGTTTCCCAACAACCCCTAAACGAGATCCACTGATCTCTTGTTTCGCGCGATAGACACTTGAAAAATGCTTAATCGCTTCGCATATTTCAGGGATTTCTCCTAAGATAACCGCGGCTTCTTTTTTCTTGCTTAAGGCGTAAGATTTGATTTCCATACACGCAGGGAGTGAATTATTTTTACAAGTTGAAAGAAGAATGAAAGGAGTTTTAATATTCTTTTCAATCTTTAAGAAAGCTTCTTCCGCTCCTCCGGATTCAACGAAAATTAAGTCCATGTCATCGATATCCGCATGTTCAGAAATAAAGATATCGTCATTAGATAAGGTTTCGGTAATATCGTTAATAAAATTATCGTTAAATTCTTTAACTTCTTTAGATTGTCTTAAAGAAGAGTGGATACGGTGAAGTTTAATATTCATATGATTCCTCCAGCGGTAGTCGTGTATTTTTATTATACATGTAATAAATGGACTTTTATATAAATAAAGGAGATTTTTAGACAATAAAAAACCCGGCGACGCGTCGCTTTCCCTCAAGGAGGTATTGCGTACCACTGCGGTTCTTAACTTCTGTGTTCGGGATGGGAACAGGTGTGTCCACCGCGCCAATGTCACCAGGCTTTTTAGAGAGTAAATTGTTCTCTCAAAACTGAATATTATCACATGATCTTTTCTTGTTAAAGTTAAACTTAAATTTTATGTATGGGACTTGTTAAAAATCTTAAGAAATTAAGTATCGACCTATTAGTATCAGTCTGCTGAACATATCACTATGCTTACACATCTGACCTATCAACCCGCTAACTTTGCGGGGGTCTCCCTTCTTGCGAAATGGAAGTCTCATCTTTGGGTATGCTTCACGCTTAGATGCTTTCAGCGTTTATCACTTCCG
>JAFSOD010000002.1 GCA_017447165.1 Bacilli bacterium | reverse complement strand
ACACTTGATATAACTTATATTCTATTAAGCGTTACTTTTTGCGTGCCTTACTCTCTTGAGCAGCAATATAATCGTTTAAAGCCGCTCTTGAAATACGCCAGCCATGACCACTTTTAAAGGCTCGAATTTTTCCTTCGTTAATAAACCTTAAAAGTGTGCTATTAGAAACTTGAAGCTTCTCAGCTGCTTCCGCTAGCGTATAACACTGTAAATCATCAGTTTGAATTTCGTTCATTGACAGTTTTCTCTCCTTCGTAGTTGTCGAGTAGCTGTTCAATGAGGTTGATTCCTGATTTGGAGATAAAGATTATATCTGTGGTCACAGTTTTTGCTCCAACAACACAAATTGTTGTGAGTTTAACAAAGCGACCGTTATCAATGTATTCTTGACTAACTTTATTATTATCCATTAGGATTCCATGGTTTCTAAGAAGAGCATAGAACTTTCCTTTTGGATAACCACGCTCAAAAATATCGTCATAATAGACATTAAGTGAAATCATGTTTTTGTGGCCAAGAAGTTCTTCCATTGATTTTAGATAAATCTCATTTTTCCTTTCTCTATATTCGTATTGCTTAACTTGAAATTTTAAATCTTCATATTCGGAAAGTAGATCCATCGCGACATTCTTATCGGTGATGGTATCTAAATTGAAGATGTCATCTCTTATTGTTAGAGGAAATATTTCTTCTGCGAACCATTTTGAGAATAGTTCTGCGTTCGGAGTATTACCTGCAATACGAATGATAGTGTTTAAATTTGAAGTATCGATAAACAATACTTTTACTGGTTTACCAGTATCTTTCACGGTTAGAGAATAAGTATATTTACTGTTGAGTTCACCGCGAATGTGAATGCTAGGCTTTAAGCCAAGAAGTTTGCAGACATCTTTATAGCAATACACTACTCTTTGGTCAGTAAGTGTGAATCTTAAGACTCCCACTCCTTCCATTTCTTTTGAAAATAGCATCTGTTCATTTCCTTTCTTTAGAATTGCTATTTCCTTTCAGAACTGTATAAGTCGCCGAGGTGCTCTTCTACCCCACTAGATATTCTTGAACCAGTTTTCGCGTAAATCATTGTCACTTTAGGATCGCTATGACGTAGAGTTTGCTGAACCTTATCTAGGTTTAAGCCTAATTCATCAATTGACATCATCGCTGTTGTGTGGCGAAGTGAATGCGCAGTTATGTCTGGTTGGTCGATATCTATTGCTCTTAGTAGATTTTTGATAGTGATAGACACAATTGGAGAAGAAATACGATTAACGCGTGTCATAGAGTTATTAGGGTGAGATAAGAACAATGCTGGTTTATCATCTTTTCTCAAAGAGAGATATTCCTGAATTGCTTCATAGGTATGATGTTCTAGCATCACGAATTGACTTTTCTTTTTCTTACCTTTTCCCTGGACAGAAAGGATGACTACTCCTTTATCTTCATCCATCACACGGATATCTTTTTTATTCGCTCTTTCTACTTCAATGCATCTAACTCCTGTAGTGAGCATGAGCCACACTATCGCTTTATTACGGATATCGCTGACCGTATGGTTTTTACGGCTAGCTCTTCTAGTAACATACTTAATTAAGGCCTTAACTTGAGGAAGAGTAAGGAATCCTTTAGTGAATTCGGTATCTTCTCCCCTATCGGAACTTTCTAGGAAAAGCGCGATGTGGTCACATCTTCCAATCATCGCCATCGACTTATAGAATTGCCTAAGGCAAGAATATATAAGTTTCAGGGTGTTGGAACTTAGCTGTCTATCTGGATCTTCTAAATATTGTTTATACTCAAGGATTGTTTCTTTAGTTTGCTGTTCAATATGGTTTATCTGACAATATTCCAAGTAGTCGTTAAGAATTCTTTTATACGTTTTTATTGTTTTAGAACTCTTGCTCCTTAAGGCGAGTATCGTTGTGTACTCTCGGATATCATCTTCTAATTTCATTCATAAACAACCTTGATTATTTTTCGGGTTTATATGAATATATGGAGCGGTAGCCTTCCGTGTTACCTGGACCATGTAGAGCCGCAATCTCTATTTGGTCTTTTTTATATTCATGAGCTGCTCCTGAAAATCTGACTCCAGATCTAAAAGGACGCCTGGACTGAATCCGAATTTTTCACATATTCGTTTCATTAAAGGCGCAGACATACGACTGCCACGCACACCATCGATAATCCTTGTATATTGTCTAAGAGAAATATCTAAAAGTTCTGCAGCATCAAAATTAGTGATTCCTAATTCTCTTTGTCGCTTTATCAAATAGTCTCTTCTAATAACAATTGAGTCTCTGGTGTAATTCACTCTTCCCTCCTTTCATTTGGCCAGTCTTGTCTTGGAGCATATTTTAATAAGGGAAAAAGTGCTTGAAAATAACGTTTTTTCAAAAAGTCTGTTTTTCTTCAATATGTACCGAACATTTTTTTGAAAACGCATTTTTATACTTTGTATAACTTTTAATTTGCGTTTTTTTGGGGTTTTTGTTTGATTTTCTTCATTTCGCAGACTATAATTTTTATAACATTTTTGAAGGTGAAATTTTATGAACATTGAACAGCTAACCACTAAGGAAATTGGTAACAACATTAAATCCATCAGAGAAAGAAAAAAGCTCTCAGTAAAAGAAACTGCTGCGGCTTTAGGGTTATCTCTTAAGACTTATTACAACTATGAGCATGGCGTTAGAGAGCCAGGTTTGAATACACTTATTAAGATTGCTAACTTCTTCTGTTGTTCTTTAGATGATTTAGTATCTAACTCATTTGGAGGAAAGATAGACTCCACTATTTCTTTTGAGGCCTTCAAGAAAGAAAACGGAAAAATAAAAAGACATGCCAGAAGCAAAGTCACTACTTTACTCGACAATGTCATTGTGGTTCATGAAGGATTAAATATATTAACTTTCTTAAGAAGCGATACTCTAGTGTCTGGAGAAACAATGCTATTTAGATTCAAGAACAAATATTACATTGGAAAAATATATGAAAGAGGAGAAACAGTCTACTTTGATAATAACGGAGAATTAGTTCTTGTTAAAAAATCAGAAAAAGAAGACTTATTAATATTTGGTTTATATCAAGGAAAACTAGAACAAAGATTTCAAGTCGAAGGATTCTTTTAAACTCGCCCCATGTGGACATTGAGACAACATCTTTTAAATGATAAATTATAGATGCTGTTCAAAAGGGTTCTTCTGACTCAAGTAATCCTTTCTTTAAGGGGTGGAATCATCACGGTTCCACCTTTTTCTTCTTCTTTCATTCAGGAATGGATGGATTATGGAAGAAAATGAAAAATTATATAACGACACTAGACGTCGAATTTTATATTTAAAAGATAATGGAAAATTAACTGATTTACAGGTCACTTTTCTGCTTGATTTGGCCAGGAAAAAGCTCGGTCTAAAAGTGTTAAATTTAAGTATATATCTTTGATATATACTTTAAAAAGAGCGAATATATAGCTAGAAAGGAGAGACTATGGAAATTACAGTTATTCCAAAAAAAGAGCCAGTCAAAATTGATATAGAGACTGGCAAAATTAAAAAGTTAAGAGTGGCCGCTTACGCACGTGTTTCCACTGATTTAGAAGACCAAAAGAACAGCTTTGAAAATCAAAAAGAAGAGTTTGAAACTCGCATCAAGGAAAATCCTGAATGGGAATTTGCCAAGATGTATGCAGATAGAGGTATTTCTGGAACACAAATCAAACATCGCGTTCAATTCCAGGCAATGCTTGATGCAGCTGAAAAAGGTGAAATTGATTTAATCCTTACCAAATCGATATCTAGATTCGCTAGAAATACTGTTGATTTATTAGTAACAGTTAGAAGGCTTGTTGAAATTGGAGTGGGTGTTTTCTTTGAAAAGGAAAATATATTAACCACCAAAGATAATGTCGACTTAGTTTTAACAATGTATGCTTCTTTGGCTGAATCTGAATCTCGTTCTATTAGCGATAACGTTAAGTGGGGTGTTAGAAAGCTCATGGCCAAAAATGAAAAGAAAATTCCAACTAGAGATATGGTTGGTTATAGTAGGGATTCAAAAGGTAACTGGTACATTAACGATGAAGCTTTCTTGGTTCAAGATATATTCCGCTACTTCATTCAAGGAGATTCCTATAGACAAATTATCAAAAAAATTAAAAAAGAAGATCCTAATAAAGATAGGGTGTGGAATGTTACTAGAATTCACCGAATATTGAGAAATGAAAAATATAAAGGAATGGTAACGCACCAGAAAACAGTAGTCATTGATGTTCTCACTCATAAGCAAGTTAAAAACGATGGGATTGAGAACAAATACATCATCACCGACCATCATGATGCGATTATCAGCGAAGAGATATTTGATTATGTGCAGATGATTTTAGATGGCAATTGCACTAAGTTTGGAGAATACAGTGTTTCTTCGTATACCGAGTTTTCAAACCTAATAATTTGTGAAAATTGTGGTAGGCCTTTAACAAGGATTAAATACCTTTATAACAACGAATATGTATTAACCTGCAAGAATACATCTAAAAACAAAGCTGATTATCTTCACTGCAAATCAAGTGTTGTCTCTTATTCACTATTGTGCAAAGCCGCTAGTGAGATATTAAAAAGATGTAAGGACAACAAAGACATCTCAATCGATTTCACTAAATCGCTTATTGATGAAATGAGCATTAAAGATTTTTCACTTGAACTAAAAGAGATCGAAGGAAAGATAGCTAAGGTAAATGCCGATATTTCTGCGCTTATTAAAAGCCAAGTAGAAAACGATAACAACGATAATTACGAACTTGAGTTCAGCAAGTTAAAAGCAAGCAGATCTTTACTAAACCACGAATACCAAAAATTGCAGGAATTGGCTAGAAATAACCATGATTTGCAACGAAATATTAAGCAAATCAATAATCTTTTAGAAAATGGAGCCATTACCGATTTAGCTGATATCAAATCGTTTATTGGTCTAATCCTTCATCGAAATAACGGTGATGTTCGTTTTGGTATTAAAGGTCAGAATTTCGTTTCCCTAGCAAAAGAAGAAATCATGAATCAAATGAAAAATAATCAGCCAATTTATTCTTCTTCAATAAAGGAAGGAAAACGCTACATCGATTTTGATGTTGTTGTTTTAGGAGGAATAGAAAATGTATAGGACATTACATCCAATTCCAACAGATGGAAGAAAACTTAAAGTATGTGGATACGCTCGAGTTTCTACTGACAAATTTGAAGCGGAAATGTCGCTTGATAATCAAATCAGTTATTACACTACTTTAATTTTAGAAAATCCAGACTGGGATTATTGTGGGGTTTACGCTGATGAGGGCATTACAGGAACCTCGATTATTAGGCGAGAACAGTTTAGAAACATGGTTGCTAAAGCCATGAAGGGAATGATTGATATTATTCTTGTTAAATCAATATCCAGATTTGGTAGAAACATTACTGATGTTATTTCTGCTATCAATGATTTAAGAACAATGGGCGTTGAAGTATTTTTTGAAAAAGAAAATATATCCACTCTTGATGCTAGTTCCACCGTTGCTTTAGCGATGTATTCCAAACTTGCTGAAGCTGAGATAGAAAGCATGTCGCAAAATATGACATGGTCAGTTGAAAAAAGAATTAAAAAAGGTAAATACCGAATCCCTGTAGAAGAGATGCTCGGATATGACTATGACGAAAAAGGTAACTTAGTTATTGTCGAAGAAGAGGCGAAGATAATAAGAGAAATATTTGAATTATATGTCGAAAAAGTATCTTTATTATCAATTGCCAGAATCATGGAATCTAAAGGCTATAAAACAGGTATTGGCCGAAATACATGGAATGAAAAAACAGTAACAAGAATCTTAATTAACGAAAAATACGTAGGTGACGCACACCTTCAAAAAGTAATCACCTCTAAAATGAGTTCTGGTATTCAACATGTTAATCGAGGCGAAAAAGAATCTTATTATATAAAAGATGGTCATCCTGGCATTATCTCTAGGGAACTATGGGATAAGGCCTGTGCTATTAGAGAGGCTAGAAGAATTAAATACAACACTCCAAAAGGAATGCCTAAAGCCGCTCCTCATGTTGAGACCGGTTTTGGAGTGTGCCCTTATTGTGGAGGCAATTTCTTCATTAAAAGATTATCTAATGCTAAGTCAGGGATAAAATACACACTAACCTGTAATTCAAATAGATCGACACTTACTTGTAGAGAAAGTGAATCAGTGTTTATCGAGGATTTAAAAGATATCGTTTTACAGCAAATTAATATTCTTAAAGCAAACCCCACTACTTTCAAAAAGGAACTACAAAAAGCATATAAATTTGATGAAAAACCCATCAGAACTAAACTAGATTACTTAAATTCAGAAATTGAAGAATATAGAAATAAGTTAAGAAAAATCCAAGATAAAAAGGATGAATCATATGACCTAATAAGAGACGAAATTAATCTCCACATAGAAAATCTCACAAAAGAGAAGAATCAATGTGAAAACGCCCTTTTAACACAATTAGATAGCGATTCTAAAATAAAAGAAATAATTGCTGAGCTGAATAAACTATCAGCTGAAGATAGAGAACAGAATTATCGCGGCTTATTTAAAAAGGTAGTTATTAAATCTAGAACTGACCTAACATTCATTGTTGGAAACGATAAACTCAACGGATTGGATTTATTAAATTTGCCTAAGGTACTTAAAGGTACTAAAACCATTAAAGTTAGAGGCCAATTTTACTTAGTTAATTTTGGAATCTGCGTCCACGCCAACTAATGGCTCGCCTAGGGTGGATAGGTCTCGCCTAGACTAGACCCAAACAATAGCTGAATCCACACCGAACCTAAAATTGAAATTTTGAGAAAAATCAAAAAATTTCGTTCGCATTGCAATTATGAAAGTAGCCCAAGTATCAAAAAGGGCTATTTTTTATTAAGAATAAAGAAAAAACTGAACTGATAACTACTATCAATTCAGTTACAATCGAATGGTTGCGGAGGGTGGACTTGAACACACCGACCTCCAGGTTATGGGCCTGACGAGCTACCACTGCTCTACTCCGCGATGTCATCCATGTAGTCTGTCAACAAGGCTACAGGACTTGCCCGTACTATTTACGGTTTTTTCTTCTAGCGTTTTCAGATTTAAGTTTTCTTTTTAAACCTGGTTTGAGATAGAACTCTCTTTTCTTCGCTTCTTGGATCGTACCAGCTTTATTCACTTGGCGTTTAAAACGTCTGAGTGCATCATCTAATGATTCATTTTCACGAACAACGACTTTTGGCATGATATTCACCTCCTTAGCGATAACGCTTTAACTATGTTACTAGTGTTAACTAATATAAGTCAACACTTTTTTATAAATAAAAGGGACCATAAGGCCCCTATAAAAATCAATTAATGATGATTTAGATGATTTTGGTTCCGTTAGAGGTACCAATTCTATTCGCTCCGGCTTCCACCATCGCGAGTAAGTCTTCGTGAGTTCTCACTCCTCCAGAAGCTTTCACTCCCATTGACTCTCCAACAGTCTCTCTCATGAGTTTGACATCATGAGCGGTTGCTCCACCAGTAGAGAAGCCAGTAGAGGTCTTAACGAAGTCTGCTCCTGCTTCTTTAGCTAAGCGACAGGCTCTGACTTTTTCTTCGTCAGTTAATAAGCAAGTTTCAATAATCACTTTTAAGACTAATTTACCAGCAACTTCTTTAAGAAGTTTGATTTCTTCTCTGACATAATCATCGTGTCCGGCTTTAAGCATTCCGACATTGATTACCATATCAATTTCGGTTGCGCCTTGAGCGATACATAATTTTGCTTCGTCAACTTTGGTTCTTGTTAAGTTCATGCCTAGTGGGAAGCCAATAACAGTGCAAACTTTAACGTCACTTCCTTTTAAGCATTCCGCTGCTAAAGGGACATAGGCTGGATTAACACAGACTGACATAAAGTCAAATTCTTTAGCCTCTTCACAGAGTTTAACAATTTGCTCAGGTTGGGCGTCTTGTTTTAACAAGGTATGGTCAATTAGTTTATTGTATGACATATAATTTTCTCCTATCTCATATTATACAACAAAAAAAGAGTCTATAGTTAGACCCTTATTTTGCTTCTTCTTTAGGTGCTTTAGCCTTGGAAGCTTTTTTGGCTGGTGCTTTCTTAGCAGGAGCAGCTTTCTTTTCTTCTTTGACTAATTTGCCGTCTAAATATTGAGCTTTACCAGCGTAATATCCGCATTTTGGACATACGTGATGTGATTTGATCATTTCACCGCAGTTTGGACAAGTAACTAAACCTTCAACAGAGAGTTTGAAGTGAGTTCTTCTCATTCTTTTACGGGTTTTACTAATTCTTCTTTGTGGGACTGCCATAAGATATTCCTCCTAAATAGTCGCTGATAATTATATTCATTATATGAATGGAAAGCAAATATTTTTGGACATTTTCTCAATAATCTTATTTTTTACTGATTACATCTTACTTTTTGAAAATGGTTTTTATAATTTCACCTGATTTATCATTATCTCCAGGGATTTTTACTTCTAAATAATTAGAAGTGTGGCCAATGTTGTATTTGTTCTTGTTGTCATATTGCTCCACTAGCACTTCTACTTCTTTATTCACAAACTTGTTTGTGTATTCATCCCATAGTCTATTTGAGAGTTCAATAAGTTGCAACGCTCTTTGCTTTTTGATACGTGGATCAATTTGATTAGACATCTTAGATGCAGCTGTGCCTTCTCTAGAGGAAAACGGAAAGACATGTAACATATGGAATCCGCACTTTTTGATGAATTCATATGTCTCTTTAAACTCTTCTTCGCTTTCTCCTGGAAAGCCCACTATCACGTCTGTGGTAAGAGTAACTTGTGGGCAAGCTTTCTTGATTAAATTGATTTTATTAAAGAACTGCTCACAGTTATATTTACGGTTCATTCTTTTAAGAACTGTATCACTTCCACTTTGAAGTGGAATGTGGAAATGCATCGCTAAATTGTCTCTTTCATTTATAAGGCGAATTAGTTCATTATCTATCTCGCTTTCTTCAATAGAAGAAATTCTAAGTCTATATAATCCTTTTATATCTAAAAGATCTCTCACTAATGAAGAGAAATTATACTCTTTATTTTTGCCATACCCTCCAACGTGGATACCGGTTAAAACGATCTCTTTATAACCTTGAGAAACGATGTATTCTGCTTCTTTTAAAATGTTCTTCGCGTCTCTATCTCTGGCTTTACCTCTACGATATGGAATTAGACAATAACTACAGAAATTATCACATCCATCTTGAATCTTTAAATAGGCTCTGACGTTTTCAAAATGAGTGGTTAATCCTAACTCTTCATATTCATATGTTCTAGGGTTAGAACTAGTTAAATCAATAGGTTTATGAGTTAACTCATATTCTTTAATGAGTTCAATGATTTTATCTCTATTAGATGTACCGGTAATGATATGAGGTTTAATTTCATTTTTTATAAACTCATGTTGTCCTTGAGAATAACACCCCATGACCACGACTACTGCGTTAGGGTAATTATTA
The DNA here is from genome assembly GCA_017447165.1 of Bacilli bacterium. Classification (GTDB taxonomy): domain Bacteria; phylum Bacillota_I; class Bacilli_A; order RFN20; family CAG-826; genus UBA2450. Next base: position 45,787 of record JAFSOD010000002.1, on the reverse strand, counting down.
ATTAATTTACGAATATGCTGTCTAGATTTTTGATCTGCAGTCGCGGTTACTGAGCAAGTATTAATAATCGCTAAATCGGGATTAACATCATCTTCTTTAAAGCCAAGTTCAATAAGTCTAGATGTTAAAGCGCTTATTTCATAAGCGTTTACTTTGCATCCTAAAGAAATTGTTGTGTATGTTTTCATATTATTTCTCGAGTAAATAAGAGATGACACTTAAAGCATATACCGCCGCGGTCTCACATCTTAAAATTCTTTTTCCTAAAGAAACTAATTTAAAGCCTAGTTCCTTAAGAAAACTAACTTCACTTTCATCAAACCCACCTTCCGGTCCAATGATAATAGAAACAGATTTATGCTCTTTTAATTCGCTTTCAATATCAGTGGCTTTACCTGCTTCTAATTCATAGGCAAGAAGATTTATATCTTCTAAATACTCTTTTACTCCTTTAATAGACTTGACATATTTAATCTCAGGGATATATTCACGGTGGCACTGCTCACTTGCTTCTTTAGCAATACTAATATATCTAGCTTCTTTACGGCTAAAATCACTATTAGAGAATTTCACGACACTTCTTTTTCCTTGGAAAAGAACCACTCTTTTTGCTCCTAACTCAGTAGCCTTTTGAATCACAAACTCATTTTTATCTGATTTTGCCAAAGCAAAAAAGATTGAGACATCCTTTTCTAATTCACTTTCTTTTAAGATAGGCTCCTGAATATGGATTTTAAGGGGGCTAATAGAGTCAATAACGGCTAAATAAGCGGTGTGTGTCGCTTTATTTACTACTTCGATATTATCGTTAACCTTACACCTCATTACTTTAGTAAGGTGAAAAACATCATCCTGAGATAAGATGACTTCATTATTAACAATATCGACAAAATATCTCTGCATAATTAAACGACAAATTGATTATTACCATCTTTTAAGTTTGGTTGAGACACCACTATTAGACCAAAGATGATATTGAGTAAATACATTGAACCAATAGAAATAAGGATGGAATATAAAACATCTAAAGATGTGAAATAAGTTAATAAGAAAGACATTAGGCTAATAACTACAATGTTAGAGATAAGTTGAATAATACCTTTCTTTTTCTTTTTTAAATAAAAGAAAGGAGCACCAAAAATACCTAGTAAAGCAAAGAACAAGAATAATTCTTTCTTGCGGCATGGACGGTAATCAGTTTCCACTCCATCAACGTCGATGTTGGTGGTAATTTCTACTGTTTCACTACTCATTCCTTCAAAAGGAAAAGTTGTTCCACAAATTGGGCAACGATCTTTATTAAATCTATCTATACGATTTCCACAACTTTTACATTTAGGCATAATTGTTTTCCTAACTATTAATTAACTCTGGTTAATGTACCGGTATAACTATTTTCCAAGACAAATACTGCTAGATTACCTTGTCCACTAACAGTGACATTTAATCTACCGTTACTCACTGTCTTTCTTTCTCCGGTTACTAAATTGACATAAGTACCATTTGGTAAGCCGTTAAATTCAGTGCCGCTAGAAATTGAAACACATGCTAAGGAGTCGATATCACCTTTAGTGTATCTTCTTACAAACGCCATATTATCTTGGGCGCTATATTGGCCCATAGATAAGGCTGGTACTTTTTGTCTAATCTTATTAAGCATCATTAGATGCTTTGATAAGGTAGAATTAAGTGTATTTTGTACTGTTCCACTAGCGGTATATTCACCAAAGCCAGTAGCTGTTACATTACCTTCTAAGTGTTCGCCATAATAAGCTCTACCTGAATTAGATAAGTTACGGTATTGGTCAATTGGTTTACCGGCCATGAATTCAATTTCGGCACCATAATAGATACATGGAACGCCTCTGAAGGTGAACATTAAGGACATATTCTCTTTCCAAGCATCTGTACCTTGGTTATATCTCACTCCTTCAGGGTTGCCATCAGGAGCATAGTCATGAGAATCAACATAGACGACGTTATAAGAAGCATCGTTATAAACGTTATCGTTATTTTTAGCGACTTGATAAGCATCGTTAGCGTATTTAAAGTTCCAGTGCATAGCAAAGTCAATAACACCGAAGTGGTTACTCTTAGAGTAATCAGGAGTGTGATATGTATAGTTACTACCTAAATAGACATTATTACTAGTTGGGTGTCCATCAGGAGAAACGTTATCATCCCAAGCTTCTTTAGTAGAGGCTTCGTTAGTCTTTCTATCGCCCCATGCATAGTTTTTAGATTCTTTCCAAGTATAGAAGCAAGCGGAATCTGCTCCTACATTATGGTTCCAAACACCACGATCTCTATTGCAAACTTCACCAAACATGAAGAAGTTATTATTTCCACATTTCTTAGCGATTTCATATAAACCAGGAATAAGATACTTATTCATTGTTAATCTAGAGATATGTTTGACGGTATCCACTCTAAAGGCGTCAACACCTAAACGGATGAAATCACCGAATTTATCTAAAAGATAATTAGCCACTGTAGGGTTTTCAGTATTTAAATCAATACAATCACCTGCTAAAGAGCCGGTTTGTTCAATATAAGTTTCATAGCCCATACTCATTTCATGGTGATAGATGTTATAAGCATCGGAAGAAGTTTTCATTACTTGAATACGAGCTTGGAATTGGTCTCCGCCACTTAATGAGGTGTAATTGCTTGGAAGTAAAGCAGAATAATATGTACTAGGAGTTAATCCACTTTGAGTAGCGTTAAGGCTATCATAAGCAAACATTGGGAAGAGGTTTTCTTCACCTAAGTTAGATGTGTGGTTAAAGACGACATCTAGAACGATTTTCATATCACGTCTATGTGCTTCTTTAATGACATCAGCAAACTTCACATCTTCACTCTCATATCTTGAGTCAACTTGACCAAAATTAATCGCATGATAACCGTGATAATCATAGCCAGAGGCATTCTTCACTACTGGAGTAATCCAAATTGCAGTAAAGCCTAAGGCTTTAATATAATCCATTTTTTGGATTAAACCTTTAAAGTCGCCTCTCCATTCTGGATCGTTAGAGTTATTATTATCCCAACATTTTCTATTGTTAGATGAATCACCATCATAGAATCTGGTGGTCATCATAAAGTAAATTGATTCTTGTCTAAAGTCTGTTCTTTGACCGGTATATGGGTTAACCACTAAACCTTTGTTATAGTCTTTTACTGCTGGAAGTTCGGTATAGTCTTTAGCGGATGTAACTATTTCAAAATTACCTTGTGGTAAATCACTTGCAGGATCATCTCCTGAAGGCTTTTTATTATATAAGCAATTATTGTAACACCAATAGTAACCAGCTTGTGTAACTCCTAAATTACCAGTTTGTTTTTGACTACTACCAACATTAAAGATGAGATTAAAGGTGGTATATGCTGGATCAAAGTCATAAGTATTCCATTCTTCGTCATAGCTGCTCATTTCATCTCCAGGCCACGCTTTAGTGATTGTACTTACATTTCCATTAGATTCAGTCCAAGCATAAACATGGGAATATTCTTCTTTATAAGCAAAGACTTTAACATAGTTAATTTCTGGTAAATCTCCTTCTGGATCTGGATCAGGATCTACAGCTTTTTTTGTGACAGTTAATTTACAAGTTGATTCATATCCACCATCAACAGAAATAATCGTGATATCGGTTGTACCTTCTTTAAGAGCTTTAACTACTCCGTGATTAACAGAAGCAACATTTTCGTTTTCAATAATCCATTTTACTGTTTGATTATCAGCGTTACTTGGATAGACCTTATAAGTTAACGTTGCTTCTTCTCCTTCTTCTAAAGAAATTGTAGTTTGATCAAAAACAACACTAGTAACGTGAACTGTAGTACCTGGATCTTCTTCATCATCAACAATTACTCGACAGCTCGCTTTATAGCCACCATCGGTCGTAGTTGCTGAAATAACTGCCACACCACTACCGATAGCGGTAATTAAACCATTATTATCAACTCTAGCGGTTGTAGTTTCGTCACTTTCAATAGTAAAAGACTTATCATCAGCGTTATCTGGACTGACTGTGATTTTTAGTGAATAAGTCTCACCAACAGTCAATTCCACTCTACTAGCATCAAAAGAAATACCAGTAACGTGTGTCACTGATGGTCCTGGAGGAGTATCTTCTTCAGGCGTATTAGCTGAACAAGCGGTCAATAAGGCCACCAGGGGAAGGATTAAGTAATTAATAAACTTAGTTCTCATACATAAATATTATCTATGAGAAATCGCTTATTTTCCACTCGAACTTGTTATTTTGAATAAATTCAATATCAAAAAATAAAACTACGAAATTAGTCAAATTTTTTATTAACAGAGTTAATAAGTTAGAATTCAAAAAATATTTTTCACAAGGAAAGCGATTTTGGCCGTCTTTATATATGAGGGAGGTAGAAATATTTTCCAAATTCCAAGTCTCATCCATGATGGCCAAATGGAGGACGTGGATAAGTTTCTTTCTTTGCAGTTTCTTCTTATTCAGGTTGTCTAGCTTAGCCTAGATGAGTCTTGGTGGAAGGAGGACTTGTTTATGGAAGATATTGTTTTGATTCTCTTTGAGATGATAATAATTCTTGTATTAATAAGAAAGGACCCAAGCGATAAGCGTTAGGGTCCAAACCTACTATCTAAAAGATAACTGCTTAGCGCTTAATTGTCAATAATTTGTATAATAATTCCTGTATAAATAAGAAAGGACCCAAACAGTAAGCGTTAGGGTCCAAACATCCAACTCAATTCACTATGTGTGCAAGATTATAAGTGTCACCGCTATTTATGGATGAGAGATATATAACCCTTGTTCGCTTTTTGATAATGGATAATGTTTATTCATAACATTTCCTTCTTGATTTTGATATCAAATGGTAATTCGCTTTCTCTAGTGATTGATATCACTAAGTCATTATATGTAATCGTTTTAGATCGATATTTCTTCCCTTTATAATTCTTCACATCATTGATTGGGATTGAAGGGATATCTTTGATCTTTTCTTTTATCCCTGTTCCAATACATTTCGTAAGAGACTCTTTATTAGTCCAGACCTCGTAGAAGGTTTTATCATCTTTGATATAATTCTTCTCTAGCTCGGAAGAGATATATTCTTTTAAGTCATCTTCTGCAGGTCTTATCTTTTCTATATCCACCCCTATTGGGATATCGTCTTTTATAAAGACTACGTATCCTTTTGAATGAGATATATTGAAGTAACAACTTTCGCTTAAGGGCTTACCATGTTCATTTATAGAATATTGACCAATGTATTTGTTTTTTAATATTAATGAGACCGCTTTTTCTTTTTTGGTTTCCTCTAACTTATATCTAGATAATTTCTCAATATTTTTCTCTGATAAAAAAGAGGATGACAAAAGATTTTCAAAAGAAATCTTATTAGAATCCACGAATAGTAGATTAAGTGTAATCACGTATTTATTATAACTATTTTATAAATAAAAAAAACCAAAATTGAGATTATATCTACAATATTTGGTTTTATTCGCTTAATTGCTTAATTAGAACACATTAATAATATGTCAGTTTATGGGTATATTATATAACACTAGTTGTCACAGTTGTGCCACAGTTTTTACAAAATATCATTAATCCATTTTTTAATGAATTTAAGTTGTCCAGGAGTGTGAAAATAATGTTCTCCGTTTTTCATTATCGTTAATGAAGAGTTGTGACTACTTATAAAGTTGAAGATTGTTTTTTGATCAATAAGTTTATCTTTTTCACCATAAAGAACATAGGTTTTAATATCCCAGTTATCTTTTTCTTTTAATGACTCATAGAAGTCATATGAAAGAGTTTGACCATTATCAAGATTTATAATCTTTCTAGTTTTAAGAGCGTCTGATGAAATATTGTATTGCTTCATCAATCCCTCTATTACTTCTTTCATATTTATCAATGGGGAAATAAAGAAAGCTTTCTTAATGTTAAATTCCGATAGATACATATATGTATAAAAAGCACCAATAGAGTTCGCTATTACATATACATTTTTGTATCTTTTTGATATTTCACTGAATTCGTGGATGATTTTGTCTTTAACTTCCCAAGGATTGCCATCTTTATAATCAAGACCAATAACATCATATTTATTAGTGTAAAAGGAATAAAAATCTGATTCCCCACTATTACCATATAATCCGTGAATATAGATGATACATGAATCATGTTTCAGTTTTTTAGATTCTTCAATCAGTTCATCTATTCTTTCAATTTCTTTTTCTGAATTATCAAATAAATCTTTTGCGTCAAGCATGTATTCTTTTAAAAGAACCAGAATTTTTTGATAAGACATATCTTCTTGACCTGATTCAATTTTGTTGATTGTAGATTTATGAGCATATCCTAAAGACTCTGCAAACTCTTGCTGAGTAAGACCTCTATCTTTTCTTATCTTTTTAATTTTCTGTCCAAATTTGTTTTCCATATTGTTTTTTAAACTAATTTTGTTTTAGTAAACATGCAACTGGTACGCGTTGACTTCATGTGGGTTCATCGGTTTTTTTATTTACATATGCCTTTCATTTTGGTTAAATAAAGATGCGCAACCGGTAAGGGTGACTTAATAGGTCCATCGGAGCGTTTTTCATTGACATTGATACAACAATACATTATATTATGTGTGTCATGTAGGACCATATGGTCGGACAATTGCCCTTGATTAAAGGGACACCCGTCTTCGGACGGTTTTTTATTTTTTCAATATCATTTTTTTAAAACGATGCCTATCTTTTCTATTAATTGACTTTGATTCAACAGGGCAAATATCAAAAGATGATTCTATATAAGAAGATAGCTCATTAGTGATGGCCAAATCAACAAATGGTTTTGAACCGAAATCTTTACGCTTTCCAAAAAATGGCCTCTTATAAACAAAATGGCAAACATTCTCCTCTGAAATCAATTCTTTGAGCACAATATTATCTTTATTTGAAGATGTGCCAATTTTAATTGCAAGATAAAGATTATATTCGTCGTTTTTCCATATTACTAGTCCAGGATGGCCTGTTTTACTTCCATCATGAATTAAGTAAAATTTACCAATTTCTATTGTCTTTGACAAAACTTTGTTTTCCATATTGAGATTGTATCATTATTATTGATAAATTTGTAGTTTTTTAGGAAACTTTTTTATTAGAAAAAAACAGCACCAACTAATGTCGATACTGTAACTAACGATTGGTCGGGACGACAGGATTTGAACCTGCGGCCTTCTGCTCCCAAAGCAGACGCGATACCAAGCTACGCTACGTCCCGAACTCTTTTATAGCACTAATTGGCGCGCTAGAGAGGATTCGAACCCCTGACTTCAACATTCGTAGTGTTGCACTCTATCCAACTGAGCTACTAGCGCACGTTTTTTGTGCTATATGATTTTATCACATTAACAATTTCTTTCAATAACATTATTATTAATGTTTTATTTTGCTGGAGGTTCCTGGGGGATTCGAACCCTCGATCATTGAGTTGCAGTCAATTGCCTTACCAGACTTGGCTAAGGAACCAGGTGCAGCGATAGGTATTCTATCACTGCGGATTTTTCTATTCAAGAAAGAGTGTTATTTTCGCTCTTTTCTTAATCTCTTTTTGCGGATACGTTTAACTAAGAGTTTATTGGTGATAATAAACGCTCCTAAGCCAACTCCCGCGGCAATAATGACGATAAATAAGACTAAAGAAGAAGTCGGGAGTGGGTCGCTCTTAAATTCTTCCCACATCTTCATCACGAGTTTATTGTTTTCACCAAAATCCTTCATAACCGCACATCTAGTGATTGTGGCCTCATCAGGATATTGGGTGAAGAATTGTCTTCCTACGGAATTATTAAGATGTTCACCTTCGTCATCTTCAAATGTATAAGGTTCTCCATCTTCATTTCTAGCGTAATATTTGGCGCTATAGAAGATTGTATCAACATCTTCTTCATAATCTTCAGTAGTAGGATCACCATCATCTAATGTGCCGTTAAAGAAATAAGATAAATCAACAACATCATAAGGAAGAACATCGCTTGGATCATAATCATCAACGATGGTTAAGTCTCCATATGTCTTTTGAGTTTCAGTAGGTTCATCGTTTTCATCAAGAACATAAACCGGATAAGAATGTTTAGAATCTAAACAATCTTCAACACTTTCAGGTTCTTCAACTTCAACAACTTCTCCAGTAGATTCATCAACATAAGAATATGGTATGAAGTAATAAAGTGAATATTCATCGCATTCAGCCTTATGGTCATCCTTCATAAAATCAGGATAATCAAGAGCGAAGAAATCATCTTCTTCTTCCTCTTCGGCATCTAAGACTGCGTAAACTTGATAATATTCGTAATTATATTGCTTAACTTCGACTTCTTCATAGATTTCATCAGTTCTGATATCATACCAGTCTCTAACTAGCTCTAAGATATCTCCTCCACCGATAAATGAAGTATAACCTGTATAATCCATATTTTGAGAGGCATTAGCAGGATCAGACATAAAGTCTAAGAACATTAAAGCAAGTTCTCTTCTTTCTTCACTTCTATTATCGTTTTTAGGCATCACCCAGGTATCAAACCAAAGGTTACTACCAAGTTCAGGGACACAGTAATATAAAGTAGATTGGTTTTCACCAACTAAATTACCGTCTTCAGCTTGGTCCATAGAATAAACCGCATCGCCACTCCAAGCAAGGTTAATACCAATCTTGCCAGTGACGATATCTTGTTTACCACTATCGACTTCTAAACCGAAGATATTATTTTTTAAAGACTCTAAAGAGGCTTGAACATTATTAACAACAATATCAAAACTATTTTCATTTTCTCCGTTAAATACTTTCGCATATTCTGCCATATAAGTTTCTACATCATATGTGCCATCATCTAATTTCGCCTTTAAAGAGGCAAAATCATCTTCATATGCTTTCATTAACCCAGCAGCGAAAGTATCTCTCATCGAGTTCTTAATGGAGATAGAACCTTTATAGGTTGAATCCCATAAAGCAGAGAAAGAATAATGCATATCTTCAATCACATCAGCGACTTCAAGATTAGAGTAAGCACCATATTCTGGGTTAAATAAAATACCTAAAGTTCCCCACATATAACCAACCGCATAGTCTTCAAGTCTAGCGTATGGGTGAACTTTTTCTCCTGGGTGAAGTGGATCATCAACCCATTCAGAATATATCGGAGCGGTAATATTATCTAATCTTCCTCTTAAAGTTGGGGAAGCATAATCCATATAATTAGCTAATTTATCTTCTCTAGTTTCACCTTCTGCTAATAAAGGCACAGCAAGTCCTTCAGAGACCATCTTTTGGGCCATATAGTCAGAAACGTTAATTAAATCATAATCAGATTTACCTGTTTGAAGTTCGCTATAAAGAGTTTCATTGGTATCACTAGTGTCATAGACAACTTCGACGTGACGATATTTTTCATCTAACTCACCAGCGTCCACTAAAGAGATGACGTATCTTTTAAATTGCTCCACCATATCGTTTTCAGGATTTTCATCGTCTAAAAAGATATAGTCTTCACTGTTAATAATTTTTAAAGTGAGTCTTTCACTAATATTGTCACTTCCACAGCTAGTGAGTCCACTAGACATCGCTAAAAAGATAGGAGAAAGAAGAAGGATTTTATTAATCTTTTTCATTATCCGACCCTCCTTTTAGCGAGATTCGCTTTCTTATCTTGGTGATGACGGTAGATGGTAATACCAATAACCGCACTAATCACAAGTAAGAATAAGATTGTGGTTAAGGCTCTCATTTCTGGAGGAATTGGACCCTTCTTAATTTTGGCTTGGACCAAAGTAGAAAGAGTTTCAATATTCTTACTTCCAGAGAGTAAACCACTACCACGAGTAAAGGCGGTAACAATAAAGTCATCTAAAGATAAAGTTATTGAGAGTAAGAATCCAGAGAAGACACCTGGCATAATTTCAGGAACAATAACTTTAAATAAAGCTTGTGTTGGAGAGGCTCCTAAATCTAAAGCTGCTTCATATAAGCTTGGATCCATTTGTTGTAATTTTGGTTTAACAGAAATATAAACAAATGGTAAAGATAAACAGCAATGACCAATTAATAAGGTCCAGAAGGAGAAGATATAGCTATCTCCACCCATAGCCTTAAAGATCTTGCCTAAAAAGACAAACATAACGGTTAAAGAGAACGCCACAACAATTTCCGCATTAACTACTGGAATTTGGGTTGCTAAATCTAAAGCGTTTCTCATTCTACGTTTGGAGTAATAGGCACCAATTGCACCCATAGTACCAATAATGGTGCTGACCATCGCAGAAATAACCGCGATTAATACTGTATTGCCTAAGGCAATCATGATTTCCTTAGATTGGAATAATCTTGGGAATAAGTTAAAGGAGAATCCTGCCCATTGTCCGATATTTACTGATTCAGTAAATGAGAAGGCAATTAACACTAAGACAGGGAGATACATTAAGATCAAAATAAGCCAGATATAGGACTTACCAATAATTTTCTTTACCATGATCCACCCTCCTTTTTGCCTTCTTTAGAAGACTTTTGAGAGATGAGCATTGTTAAACCAATAAACACTAACATAACTAAAGCCATAAATGAGCCATCATGCCATGCTTTATTAGTGAACTCTAATTCAATGTAATTACCGAATAAGGTAATTTTGCCTTCGGATAAGACATCAGAAATAACATAGCTAGACATAGTAGGCATAAATGTCATTAAGCAAGCAGAGACAATTCCTGGGAAGGCTTGTGGAAGGATATTTTTCGTAAAGACTTGGGCTGGATTAGCGCCTAAATCTCTAGCGGCTTCAATTTGTGATTTATCTAACTTCAACATAGTTGTGTACAAAGGTAAAATCACGAATGGTAAATAGTTTTGTACCATACCAATAAGAGTGGCAATATAAGGGTGATTACCACCATTAATTCCCATCCAAGTTAATAAGTCACGGGTGGCACCAGTACGCAACACGAAGTTAATCCACATTGGTGCAATAAATAAAGTAACAAGTACCACATTCTTATTCACTTTCTTGTCTGCTAAGAAGTAGGCAAGAGGGAAACCAATTAACAAACATATTAATGTTGTTAAAGTAGCAATAAATAAGGAGACAAACAAAACATTCCATTTGCTCCAGCTAGTAAAGAAATTTAAAAACGCTTGGCCAGAGGCGGAAATAAATTTCACTCCGGTTACAGGGTCAGTGTATTCATAGGTGAAAGCGTAAAATAAGACAATCCCGATCGGCACAATAATGAATAACACTAAAAAGACGATGTAAGGAATCGATAAGTATTTTCTTTGTAAGGTGAAAAAGCGTTTCGCCTTATTGGACTTCATATTTGTCGATATTTCCTTTCAAGGTTAAAGCAATCTTTTCTGGTTTAACGATTACAGAGACTAAATCGCCTTCGTTCCAAGTGTCTTGGGTATCAACGACAAAGTCCTCTTCTTCTTCGGTACGGACAATAACTTGCCAGTGGTCACCAATATAGATAGTAGAGACCACAACACCATTCGCGTTACCATTATCGTAACCATCAACAATTTCAATATCGCCTAAGCCGATTTCGGCGATTACATCCGCATCATCTAAATCATATTTCTTGCCGTTTTCCGCAATTAAATATAATTCATCATCAACGTGACTTCCTTTTAATAGTTGAGAAACATCAACATCAAAGGAAGCATCAGAAATAATAAGTTTATTATTCTTATCTAAATAAGCCTCTGGATATAAGTTCTTAGTTAACTCTTTCTTCATGATTTGGATATTCTCTGGTTCAAAATCAATATAAACAAGAGAATTATCTCCATAATCTTTTGTGGATTGAGCAACGATTTCTGACTTACCAACTTCTAAAACGTATTCATAATGAATGCCTTTAAAGATTTTAGTAACAATTTTCGCAGTTAATCGATCAGATTTTGCTTCACCGGTAACTTTAGTCATTTCCACATCTTCTGGTCTAACGACAACATCCACTTTTTCATTAACTGGGAAATCATCAACACAGTCAAAGATATGATTTAAGAATTTGACTTTAAGTTTGCCCACCATGGTGGCGTTATAAATATTTGATTCACCAATAAAGTTAGCGACATACGCACTTACTGGTTCATTATAAATATCAATTGGGGTTCCAACTTGTTGGATTTCTCCGCTTTTCATGACTACGATCGTGTCAGACATAGTTAATGCTTCTTCTTGGTCATGAGTAACATAAATAAAGGTAATACCTAATTTCTTATGCATATCCTTTAATTCAAGTTGCATCTCTTTTCTCATCTTGAGGTCTAATGCTCCAAGAGGTTCATCAAGAAGTAAGATTTCTGGTTCATTAACAATCGCTCTAGCGATAGCGACACGTTGTTGTTGACCACCACTTAAAGTAGAGATATCTCTAGTTTCAAGATCTTCTAAATCGATAATCTTTAAAGCGCGCATCACTTTCGCATCAATCTCTTCGCGAGTGAAATGACGCATCTTAGTCACTACTGTTCCATCTTTTTTAGTCTTTTGATATGGAATCTTTTTAAGTTTTAAACCAAATGCCACGTTGTCATAAACATTAAGATATGGAAATAAAGCATATCTTTGGAAGACCGTGTTAATTGGTCTTTTATGAGGAGGTATACGAGTGATATCCTCACCATTTAATAAAATTTGTCCACTTGTTGGAGTTTCAAAACCCGCAATCATTCTTAAGGTTGTTGTTTTTCCACATCCAGAAGGACCTAAGAAGGTGACAAATTCACCTTTAGTAATATCAAGGTTAAAGTCATTAACGACAGTGTTGCCGTCATAAACTTTGTTCACACCCTGAAGTGAGATAATACAGTTTTCTTTCGCCATATTTAATCCCTAGCCTTTCAAAAAATCAGTGAGAATATTTGTTCAATATTTCGCAAAAAAATATAAAGGAAAAAAATCTAAAAAACAAATAAAAATTTTACTAACTTTTTTTTATCACAATTTTTGAGGTAGTAAAATTAAGAAAAAAGTAAGATATAATCAGTATTTTATTAAAAATAATTTTTTCAAAAAATCGTCAATTTTTTTGTCTATTTTTTTGACTAAAAACTCGCTTTGAAATATACTTAAGAAAACATTATGAAAAAATCACTACTATTTTTGTCTATCTTAACCACTATTTCTCTAGCCTCTTGTGGAGGTGACGATGTCGATACCAGCAAGATTGCTTTAGACTATGGTTATGACTATAAAAACGACATTGTCTCCGCGGATGAATTAGAGATTGGTTACTCCTCTTTAGTGAACCTAATTGACAATCAAGAAAGCTTTGTTTTATTAATCTTTCATAATCGTACATGCGATTGCTGGGAAGACTTCAGTCCTTTAGCGGTCCAATTCATGAACAAATATAATTTAAGATTCTATGCGTTTGATAACGCTTTATTAGAAGGAGAAAACAATTACGGCATTTATCGCGGCACTGACGCGATGCCTGGTATTTGCTTCTTTAGAAGAGGAACTTTAATAAGACAATCAATCTATGGGAAAATAGACATCAATCATCGTAAATTCTTTAAATATTATGAAGATTTAGAGAAATATATGTTTGATAATATCTATCTACCAAAAATGTATTATATCGACTCTACCTTATTAGATGAAAAGATCGCTAATAATGAAAAGATTAATCTATACATCGCTAGGAGCGGATGTGGAGATTGTAAAAAAGTTAATAAGAGCTATTTATATAGTTGGTCTGAAAGTAAAAAAGAAACCACTCTTACTAATAACTTATATATCTTTGATATAGAAAAATATAGTGGCACAGATGAATATCAAACCATCAAAGATAAATACGGCTTATCTGTTGCAGGTAATCCAGCCTTTGGTTTTGATACTGGATATATTCCAACATTCCAAAGAATTGAAAACGGTCAAATTAAAGACATGATTACTGTACTAAATGATCAAGGAGATAAAGAGACTGGTTTAGTGACTTCTTATTTTAATGAAAGTAGAATCGCAAGTAGCCCAATCTTATCTACTGCAGGCTTTGCAAGTCTTGACGGCACCACTGTTGATGCTTCTTTGATTAAACCTTGGGGATCAATCGATCAAGAAAAACAATATGAATGGCATTTACCTGCCATCCAACTATATTTTGATACATACGTGAAATAATATTTATTATTCTTCTTTAATAATGAGATCGTAGTAACTATCGATCTTTTTATTTAACTCATTTAATAACATCGCTTTAGTGGCGTAGTCAGTAAAAGATGCATTAATAGAATTAGTTAAGAAGTGCCTTACTTCATATTTTTGTAAATTAAATTCTTTATATAAATGTCTAAATTCTTTTAATACATTAGTGTCACTAACAGTCATATTATCAGAGTTAATTGTGACCGCAATTCCATACTTATCAAACTCTCTAATTGGCACAGCTTTATAATCAGGAAGAGATGTTGTCTGTAGGTTACTTGTTGGACAGAATTCAAAAGTAATTCTATTCTCAGTCATCTTTCTAATATTTTCTTTAGTTAACTCAAGATGAACTCCGTGCCCAATTCTTTGAGCGTGAAGTAAATCCACCGCTCTAATGACTTCTTCACTACCACATGCTTCTCCAGCGTGAATGATGATATTTAAATTACGTTTTTTAGCCTCGTCAAATAATGAGGTGTAATGGTCTCCAGTAAGAAAAGCTTCTGGTCCTGCTAAATCCACCGCCACTACTTTTTTATCGCGGTACTTGTCGGCTAATTCAATTGCATGCATATTCACTTCCACTGGAGATTGTCTCATACAGCATAAGATTAAATTCGCATCAAATCCCTCTTTATCTTTAAGAGCGAAATTAAGTCCAGAGATCGCTGCGATTACCGCATTTTCTTGAGACATTCCTTTTAAAGTATGGAGTTGAGGAGCAAATCTAATCTCTGCATAAATATAGCCGTCGTTATATAATCGATTCACTAAACTAGAGACTACATACGCAATAGAAAATTCATCTTGAAGTAATGAACAAGGTAGGTCAAATCTAGTTAAGTATTCTTCTAAAGACTTACAGTCATTAGGTACATAAACATTTTCTGGGAAATTATCTCCTAGATAAATGTGATTTCTTTCTGCTAAATAATTAAAATCTTCTATAGATAAAGAACCATCTAGATGTAAATGTAAATCAATCATAATTTTGTCCTCTCAAACATAATAAACAAAAACTATTTAAAATTAAAGTCGTTTGAATTATTATTAAAACGAAAGGAATAAAAATATGTGTAGAAAAAAGAAAGATCCAGAGAAGAAAGGTTTCTTTGGAGAGTTTAAAGAATTCATTACCCGTGGTAACGTCATGGATATGGCCGTTGGTGTCATTATCGGTGGTGCGTTTACCGCGATTGTCACAGCCTTAACAGGTGGCATCCTTCAACCATTAATCAACTGGTTAATTGGTGGTAGAGGCGGTTTAGAATCAGCAAGAACTATCTTAGGCGATCCTATTTATATGGAAACTGAAGTAGGTGGACAAATTGTAAAGCAAATTGACTGGGCTAAAACCAACTACATTGACTGGGGTGCATTCATCTCCGCGGTTATTAACTTCTTATTAGTCGCTCTCATCCTCTTCATCATTATTAAGGTCATTAATAGTGTTCACAAAAAAGGCGTTGAAGCTAAAGAAAAATTAGAAGCGAAAATGAAAAAAGAAGAAGCTCCAGCTGAAGAAGAAAAGAAAGAAGAAAAATAATCTTTATTCTTAAAAAGAATAACTCGGGTTAAACCGAGTTATTTTTTTATTTGCTTGATAATTGCTTCCACAGCTTTTTTGATTCTTTGATAAACGTATTCAAATCTATTTGTATACCACGGATCTTCAATTTCTATATTATCTAAATATTCAGTAATAAGATGATATTTATCACTAGGCCCAAATAGTCTTTGTAAATAATATAAGTTATTCTTATCCATATAAAATATATAATCCGCGGATTCAAATTCGCTTCTAGAGATTCTGGTTGCGGAATGATGCACATCAATATAACCATGATTATGTAATACTTTTCTCATAGGAGGATAGATGTCATTACCTATTTCTTCTAGAGAAGTCGCTCTACTCGATACATTAATATCTAAATTATTTTCTTTGGCCAAATCAGAAAAGATAATCTCCGCGACTGGGGAGCGGCATATATTTCCGTGACATATAAAGATAATATTCATATTATAAGTATAACAAAATGAGACCATATGGTCTCCTAAATATTTTGCTAATTGAACAGGTCGGAGTGAGATCCAATTCTAGATAATGTAAGAATTAATGAATTGTTTTCGATTGCATAGATTAATAACCAATCAGGTTCAATGTGACACTCTCTTAAGCCAATAAACTCGCCAGTTAACGCATGGTCTCGATATTTATCTTCTAGATTCTCGCAATTAGCTAATTTAGAAATAACAAGATCTAGTTTCTCAATTTTTAATCCACGTTTAATGGCTTTTTTATAATCTTTCTTAAAACTATTAGTCCATTTAACAATTAATGTCATCTCTTAAGTTCATCAAGGGCTTCTTCTAGAGAATATCCTTTAGAATTAGGATTGTTCAAGATTTCTCTAGTTTCTTCAATAGCTTTTAGAGTTTCTTTGTTAGGTGTCACTGTTGTAACAGCGAAAGGTAGACCTTTCTCTCTAACAGATTGTCTTAAGAAAATATTAAAAGCTGTAGTAAGTGTCATGCCTAAGCTTTCAAACAAGCTTGTAGCCTCATCTTTTAAATCTTTGTCAATTCTGAAACTTACATTAGAAATACTTTTACTCATGTATAGTACCTCCTCTCGCTATTATTATAACTCTTTGTAACGCAATTTCAACGCTTATATAATGCAATTTACATTTATGCTTAAATAATAAAGAAAAAGAAAAAGGAGACAATTCTGTCTCCTATAATTTAATAGATTAAATTAGATCTTGTCGTTAGAGCCAAGAACTTCAGTGATTTTATGTTTCACAAGTTCTTTGACATATTTACGACCATCACCGACATATTGACGTGGGTCAAAGTGATCTGGATGTTCATCAAAGTGCTCTCTAATTCCAGCAGTCATTGCTAAACGGAGATCACTATCGATATTAATCTTACAAACCGCTAATCTAGCAGCGTGTCTAAGTTGTTCTTCTGGAACACCAACCGCGTCAACGAGTTTTCCGCCGTGCGCATTAATAATATCAACGTATTCTTGGTTAACGGAACTAGAACCGTGTAAAACGATTGGGAATCCTGGGAGTCTTCTACTGACTTCTTCTAAGATATCAAATCTAAGTGGAGGTGGAAGAAGTTTTCCGGTCTTAGGGTCTCTAGTACATTGTTCTGGTTTAAATTTATAAGCGCCATGAGATGTACCGATGGCGATAGCTAAGCTATCACAGCCAGTTCTTTTAACAAATTCTTCAACATCTTCTGGCTTGGTGTAGCTTTCAGCACCGTGCTCGACTTTAACATCATCTTCAATACCAGCTAAAGTACCTAATTCAGCTTCAACGGTTACGTATGGTTTATGAGCATGTGCGTATTCAACAACCTTACGAGTAATCGCGATATTTTCTTCAAATGGTTTGCTAGAGCAATCAATCATGACTGAAGTGAAACCACTATCGATACAATCTTTACAGATTTCAAAATCTGCGCCGTGATCTAAGTGTAAAACGATCGGTAAGCCAGTATCTTCAACAGCAGCTTCCACCATCTTCTTTAAATAGATTGGTTTAGCGTATTTTCTAGCGCCTGCAGAAACTTGTAAGATGACTGGAGAATTGCATTCTTTAGCAGCCTCGGTAATCGCTTGAACGATTTCCATATTGTTACAGTTAAAAGCACCAATGGCATAACCGCCTTTATAGGCTTTTTCGAACATTTCAATAGTGTTAACTAATGGCATATTATTTCCTCTTTTCTTTTGTATTATATAACAATTTTAAAATTGTTGTATATGGATTTTATGGAAGCGGTGGCAAATTAGGTAACAAAGAGATACAGAACGATAAGAATTCAGACATTGTTAAATTACCAACCTTTTCTCTTTGAGTACCATTCATAAATTCCTTATCTAAATCGCTTCTATTTAATACGGATTGGTCAATAACTCCAGCGTCATATAAGTCATATAATGTTTCCGACTGCATATGATAAGTAAAGTTAATAGTAAGATTCTCTAGTCCACTATTAATCGTATAGTGAAGTCCATGTCCTAATACATAATACTTTTCATCATCAGTAAAGGATTCTGTACTATCAGTTAATAAGAACCAATATATTGGGTGAATGCGTTTATATTCTTTAACTTCATGACCAGTTGGAGATAAATCTCCTACTAATTCACTATAAGAATAATAAACATCATCAATCTCATCATAATATTTAGCCTTATTAACATCATTATCGTAAATATAGTCTTCTAAGATTGTCACTAATGGGAGATTATTAACCGCTCCTGGGATATTGGTGATTAATAAATCACCATCATCGTTATCGTCCCATAAATATTTAAAGACACCAACACAGTCAGACTCTTTATAAATATCATTAAGTTTTAAGGAAGTAATCTTAGCGGTTAAAGAGGTACCATCTAATATCTTCACATCTTTTAAAGCAATCATAATTTGAGGAGTGTCTGGATCATCGACATCAATATCCACTAATTGGCTTAAAGTTAAGTCGCTTATAGAAGAAGCAAGGTTAGATAAAGAGGTATGCTCTAAAGATTGTAAGACTTTAGGGGAATCATCATTAATCGTGATTAAATTACCTAGCTCTAAAGAAGGAATTGCGCTTTCTAATTCAGTAAGAGAATATATCTGTAGTGCTTTAAGTAATGGGTGAGAAGAAGGACCAATATCTAAAACATCTCCTAATGTTAAAGTTGGAATTACTCCTTCTAGTTCACCAAAGGAATAACCACCTAAAGCTTTTAATAAAGGATGAGAAGAAGGACCAATGGACATAATCTCATTAAGTTTTAATGAACCTAATCTATCTGGTAAATCTTTTAAATATTCATCCGCTAAAGTTTTAAGTAACTTTGGAGTGTCTGGATCATCAACATCAATATCAACAACATCTTTAAGTTTTAAGTGATTTTTTAAGGTATTAATTAAAGTTGTGAAATCATTGATTTCAGTATTCTTTACTGTGTCGTTATTTAAATTAGGATAACTAGAGAAATCCATCACATCTCCTAGTTTAATATGTGGTAAATAAGCATTTAATTCATCAATAGTCTTACCCGCTAAAGTTTTCATTAATAAAGGAGTAGATGGATCATCAACATCAATATCAATCATCTCTTGTAAAGTTAAAGTATTAATTCTATTAGTGAGATCTTTAATTTGGGTATTTGCTAAAGCTCTTAAGATTCTAGGGACTCCTAAACTAGTTGATGTAATACCTAAAACATTTCCTAAAGTTAATGTATCTAAGTTAGATGATAATTCTCCAATGGAACAATCTAAGTCCACTAAAGCCTCTAATATAGAGCTTTCAGCGATTTGACTATCTGATAAGATATCCGTTAACTTTAAAGCTTGAATACAAGAAGCATTAGTTAAATCACCTATGGTGATATTGGGATTAGATTTCACTAATGCTTTTAAGATTTTGTTATTGTTGTTTTGAATCTCTTCCTCAGAGAAAATATCAGTTAATTTCACTGTGTGAATATCTAAAGAAGATAATTCTCCTAATGTCTTATCAGCAAATTTATCAATGATTGTATCTCCATCTTCTGTAGTTGGTAAGACATCACCTAACTTTAAGGATAAGATCGTGTCTTCATCTTCAATATCACTTAAAGACTTGTCTTTTAAAGCCTCTAATAAACGATTATCAGTGATATCAAAGACATCTTTAATGGTTAAATCTTGATATAAGTTGCTAGTTAATAAATCGTTAATCGTATAGTGTTTATTAATAAGAGTGACAAGAATTTGAGGAGTAGATGAACTTACTTTAATAATCTCCTCTAATTTTAAAGTCATAAACAAGTCTTTGATCGTATCTTCGTCCTTTAAGTCTTTAATCTTTAATTCCCCTAATTTAACAATAATTGGGTCGGTAGAAGTTTGGTCTAAAAATAAGTTAATCGCTAAATCATCGATCTTACTACCTTCTTTAAGGTCTGCGACTGTCCAAGTAGAAATCTCTTGAATAAATGGATCAGTAGAAGTTTGGTCTAAAAATAGACCAAGAGATAAGGAATTAAATTTGGTGCCCGCTTTTAAGTCTGCGACTGTCCAAGTAGATAATTCTTTAATAAGAGGATCTGTAGAATTTGGATCTAAGAATAAACCGATACTTAGGCTATTAATATGATCATTATCAAAATCATTAATCGACCAATCACCAATATAATCTAATAACGCATTACCTTCTGGGTTTTTCACAACATCTTTGATTTTGATGCTGTTGATGATGTTATTAAAGAAGTTATTATCTGCAGCAATAAAATCCATTAAGCAATATGGATCATCATAATCAAAATCTCCGTTTTCATCTTTTGGATATAAGAAGAGATTTACTAAATCAGGAGCGTTAGTGATGAAGTCTTTTAAATAGACCCCTTCTTTAATCGCTCTACCTAAATAAGTTGGTAAATCTTCAGAAACATCTACCGAACCATCTTCTCTAGCCTCTACTGGCAATTTAAATGGTTTAGTACAGATTTCTTCCCAGTTATATTCAAAGTGGATTTCTTTTTCTAAGATTGGGTTAATGGTGCTTTCAAAGACATCTTTGACCATTGGGGTAATCTTATAAATATCCCCTAAGGTTTCATATTTTAATGTTGGTAAAGTAGTTGCGAGTTTAAGAATCGACATTCCTTGATAATATGGTTGTAAGA
This sequence comes from Bacilli bacterium, assembly GCA_017447165.1. GTDB lineage: Bacteria > Bacillota_I > Bacilli_A > RFN20 > CAG-826 > UBA2450. The sequence continues at coordinate 24,888 of JAFSOD010000002.1, read as the reverse complement.
CTGCGTTAACATTAACCCCAAACATTGTTAATACTTCGCCTGAAGTAAATGAGGTAGATAAGATTAACGCCACTACTCCGACAATTAAAAACGCTGAGAATACTCCAGAGAACCACATTAAAAGGTATCTCCACCACATCTTCTTCTTTTTTTGTGGTGGATCGTAATAGTTAATATGTTTTCCGTCTTTATATGTTACCTTACTCATAATAATCTAATGTCTTTCCAAGTTTAGAAATAGAAATATAGCCATGATGTACCGCATAGACATCGCTATTAACATCATCACACTTTTCATCTTTTAATATACGTAATGCTTGATAGGTATTATTCTCTTTAGCCTCATAATATGTTACTTCTTTTCTATAGAAGATATGGGTATCTTTGATACCCTTAACTTCACTTCCTAATGGGAAGTTAACGTTTAATAAGTATTCTTTGGATAATAAGTTATGACTCTTTATATAAGACATCACTTCATCAAAATATTTATCTACTAAATCAAAGTTATGTTCAGCGGATACTGCGATAGCAGGTATACGATATGTTAAAGCCTGTAAACACGCTCCAATAGTCCCACTATACATCGTGTCATAAGAGATGTTATGTCCGTGATTAATGCCAGATACAACTAAATCAAACTTAATACCAATACTACTTAAAGCATAAGCTACACAGTCCGCTGGAGTAGAATCAACGATATATAAATCATCGCTTTCTTTAATAACTTCAATTGGCTCTCTTAAATTAAGAGCAACACTTTTAGCGGACATCACAGTTTTAGGAGCTACTACAACTACTTTTCCATACTTATTTAAAAGCGCTTTTAGTGTCTTAATTCCTAAAGCGTTATATCCATCATCATTAGTGAGAAGAATATTCATCTTGTAATAATTTTATAAAAAAATTAATTAAATCGCTATATTTATCGTGGAATAACATATGCATATATAAAAAGCCCCACAATCGTGAGGCTAGTTATATAAGTAATAAGTTTAGAACTATTCTGATTTTTCTTTAGCTAAGGAATTAAATAATAAGACCGCAAAGATAGAGTAGACTAATAATTCTACAACACCAATTGTGGCAAATGTGGCTTGATTACCTTGAGCATCAAATAAGATAGTAGTCACTAACGCTAAGACAAAGATTGCACCAAATAAACCAGCTAATCTCACCACTACTGGGCTCTTAACAAATCTAGAAATAACGTAGAAGACAACCATTAATAAGGATGCACCCATACAAAGTGGATAGATAACCCATGCTGTTGGTCCCATTAATTCATGAAGTTGAATGACTTGTAATAAATAATAAACAAACATGAATGTTGGGAATAAAACTACAGAAAGAATGCCGAATACTTTCTTTAAACCTAAAGGCATTTTTTCACCTAAAACAATTCCTAAAATACCAACGCATAAATAGTAAGAAGAGATAATAACCGCAACAATACCAATTGCAAATGCTTCTCCTTCAGCGCGTAAGTTATTCAAGAAAAGTAAGAAGAAGAGTACGCCAAAGATCAAACTAAGATAAGGCTTAATTAAATCCTTAATTTTTTTCATAAACTAAAAGCTCCTTTTTATAATACTTTAATTTTAATGCTATAAAATTAGCCTTTCAATAGAAAAGAAGACCCTATTGGTCAAGTAGAGTCTTCCTAATTATTAGGTTTTAATTAATAGTTTAAACTAACTATTAGTCTTCTTTCTTCTTACGGAACAAGAAGTAACCACCAATAGCAGCGACTGAAATCATTGAAATAATGACAATAATTGCTACTGTGTTACCACTACCATTAATAAATGACAACGAAGTAATTCTAGGTGATGCAGAAACCGGTCTAACATCGCTCATGAAAGCATTTTGTCCATGTTTTTGGATACAAGCTTCATAAGTTGCCATAGCTCTTTCAAGACAATAACTATAATCATTATCGGTATTGTCTGTATATTGAGCAGATGCATACTTAATTAAGTTCTTTGCATAAGCTTTTTCATCAGCACTAAGCGAAGCATTATTGGTAATATTAGATGAATATGCATTACTAGCAGTCGTCCATGCAGTAGCAACACCATCTGTGCAATTTTCTGTATTGTCAAATGCGGCATTCATAGCTTTTGCAAATGCAACGACAGCTTTTTGTGCAACTTCATGGCCTGCGACGTTAGCGATATTGGCTGTTCCTGAAGATGTTACATAAGTAACTTTTACGAATAACACATATAACGCTTTTTTCATCGATTCTGTTCTTTCAGATTTAACTTGAATTGCACCTTTTGCAGAGCCTTCAAATGTATAAGCCGTTGAGGTATTTGTTAATGACTTAGAAGTACCGAACGCATTACCTCCAACTGTAACACTTAATGTAGCGTTATCTTGAGCATCACGAGCGTTCACTTCAATCTTGGTAATTGTCTTATTACCATCTGTTGGAGCAATATCACTATTATCTAATTGAATATAGGTAACAGAAGCAGAGTTTGTTCCATAGTGAATACCTGCGCCAGAAATCCAGTTAGATTCTGTGCCATCAGATGTAATGGACCAGGAAGCACCATCATCAGCGGTTCCGCTACCACCACAAGCAGCTGAGAATGTTAAATCAGATACAACTGGTTCGCTTTGAATATCAGCATTAACAGCTTGTATTGTTTGTGTAACATCAACAGTTGTGGTTGTTGGTGAAGCAAATCCACCATATTCAATACTGAGAACTTTACCATCTTCAGAGGCATCCCAAGTATGTGGAAGAGTAATTGAACTTTCACCTAATTTAAGTGTGTATTCTCCATATACGAGGCTACCATAATCTCCACTAGCCATGGTGTAATGTACATTCCATGAACTTGCGTCAGATACGGTTGTGGTTGCACCACTATAAACTTTAATAGTTGGAGCAGACCAAGTTAAAGCAGTAACCGAATCAGCAGAAACTGTAACTGTGATGGAATCTAAAGTAGATCCTCCATCATAGGAAATGGATAATGTAGCACTACCTGCTGCGACAAAGTTAACTGTAACTAATCCTTCGCCTTCCTCAGCAACAAATTCATCAACTTCAGCAATGGATGAGTTACTTGATGTAATAGAAATTAATGATGTATCGCTCATGTTACCATAGGTAAATGCGATATCATCACTTTTACCAACATAACCTGATACAGATGCTGGAGTAAATTCAGCAGTTGGATCGCCAGTAACTGTAACAACTAATTCATCATATTTACTATTATCAGCAGTTGAACGACATCTTAAGGTGATTGTACCTTCGGTGTTTCCTGATAATAATCCACTTGCATCGAATAAATAATCATCATCAACTGTGTTAGCTGAGACAATCCATTCATATCCTTGATCAGCGTATTGACTATTAACTGTAACACCAACCGTCTTATAACCATCGTATAATTCTTCTAAACCTATTTCTGATGCGTGCTGATCAATGACAACGCTTGTTACAGCAGCATAGCCAACTGTAATTGTATAATGGGCAGATTTAGTAATGTTGTCTTCGGTATAAAGAACATAAATTTCATGTCCATCGTGAGCAGCTTTAGTTAAAACTGTAGAAGTTGTGATGGTCGCACCACTTTCGCTATCTAATTTAAAGGATGTTGGTGTTTTTGTTGCAGGGTCATCAATTGTGTAATACGCAGTTAATGTTCCTCCATAGGAGAAAGTATTACCAGCAGTAAATGATGTTGTTTGACCACTAGTTGTAACGTGATCCAGTTCATTTTGAGCTGGAATGATTGCGTACATATAGAGGTCTGGTTGCGAACCAGTATTAACATAGTTACGTAAATCACCAGTGCTGGTGTTGTACCTTAATGCCCTATTAGAACGAGAATTACTATTAATTGTCAATTTGTTAGAAGTAGAGGATGTGACGATTGAAAATTTAGTGTCTGCACTGCTCGTATCTGTAAAGCTATCATTACCGTTACTTGTACCTGTAAATTGCAAATAGGTATCACCACGCATAATTTCCCAAGCACCAGAAGAACCAACTAATGTAAAGACATCAGCTTCTTCTGTAATAACAGTACTACCACTGGTTGTACCAGAAATAGTTGTCGCACTTGTAACAGTGTTCATTTTGATGTGTCCACTATTCAAATCTTTGGCGATTCGATAGGTACTAGAAACATAATCAACTAAAACAAACTGGGTTCCATCAGCTAATGTGGATGGATCAGTTACTAAAGTATAAACAGCTTGTTCTTCAACGCTAACTGTACAAGACATGGAAACGCTTGGTTTGCTAACAGAAGTAACGGTTATAACAGACGTTCCTTCTTTAATACCGGTCACTATGCCGGTAGAGCTAACTGTTGCAACTGAAGTTGTACCTGAACTCCAGGTTACAGATTTACCCATTGAACCAGTAGCAGTAACAGTAATTGTTGCTCCTAAATCTAGTGTATTGCCAATAAAAGCTTTACCTGTTGAAGGAAGCCCTGTAATGGTTACATTAGATGCAGTAACACTAACTGAGATAGTTGCTAATTGAGTAGAACCATCTTTTAATGAAACGGTTGTTGAACCTGCTCCATTAAATTCTAATAAAATATCTGCGTTGCCATCTTCATCATCATAATCGATTGATGCATCGACAACACTTGTATTATTTGATGAAACAGCTAATCCAGAGGTCAAATTACCATAGGTAACTGAAATTGTTTCATCCATTCCTGTATAACCACTTGTTGAACTCTTTTCAGGAGTGATATAAGGACTTGTAGGTCTTTCACTAAATGTTAAATCAACATATGGTGAGGTGTAACCACTTGCAGTAGCAGTAACTCGAACTGAACCAGCACCAGTAGCGCTGACAGTAACAGTTTTTCCACTAGCAGCACTTAAAGAAGCACCACAAGTATTATTAGATAATGCCCAGCTTGCAGATGTCGCATTTGTCGTTAATGAGAATGTTTCATCTGTATAAGCTTCTTTAGAAGAAGGGTCGACTGTGATGGTTTGTGGGGTTGCAGATTTTTCATACAACTTAACATTGGTTTTTGATCCTGAAGTAGTTCCATATGAACGCCAGTTAGTTGTTCCGTACAAGGAAATTTGTCTTCCGGTTCCATTTGTATTAATTAAAGTGTATTGACCAGAAGTAGAGGTTTCCGTTACAATCCAAGTTCCATAAGTAGGATTAGTACTGTTTGAAGTTGCACTGGCAAGTCCATTATTTGTTGTACCATTTGCTCTTACGAAGCAAGCACCATCTTTAATATAAAAGTGATTGTCTCCCGCATCGGCAAAAACAAATCCCATATCTGGTCCAGTAGCAGCTGTAAACGATGTAGCAGAATAGCCGCCAGCAGCCGCTGTTGTAGTTCCAGATGAAGTGGTGTTTTTTGGGTTCATGCTATATGTACCACTAACAGAAACAATTAAATATTCGTTTCCGGCAGTAATGGCACCAGTATGAGCAACCCAAGCTGCAGAAGCATGAACTGGGGTGGCTTCTTTTTCGCTATTAGCAACAGCAACACCTACACCGATTGCCATTGCTAGACCTAAGCTTAGCCCGGCAATCTTTGTAAATAATTTGTTCATATTTATTTTCTCCTTTCTTTCTTCCTCCGGTCTCGTCTTCAATATCAAAAAACAATTTAAGACCGTGAGGTATATGAACAACTTAATTAGTCAAATATACATATAGGGTCCGATATCTCCCTATAGGAAAATGACTAACATGTTGTGGCTGATATGTCATCTTACTAATTTCATTAAAAAGATAAACACATCAACGTCTCTATAAAGGAGAAATCCTCATTATTTATTTAGAATATTATGCATCGATATTCTCTTTAATAATGTCGTCTCTTCTTATATAGAGTTTTAGAGTGATTTCCTTCTTTTTTTATTAAGTAGACTAATTGGCCAGAAGAGCCTATTAACAAAATCAGAGTTCCTTCACTCTGTCTTTATAATAATAAAGAAAAGAGTAATACTCAACACTCTTTTATGGGGGGTGCTTATTATAAATATGTTATATTTATATCCCCAACATTAATTTTTTTCAATTATTCAATTGTCTCAAGGACATTTTTAAGATCATGGGTGTCTTTGGTAATGGTTTCATAAACCGTTACATAGTCTGTTCTACCATATTCATGAACGATTCCATTCCTAAACCCGATGATATCTCCCCATGGAATTTGAGGATTATGGCTTTTAAATTCAGCTGATATATTTTTTATATTTTCAATTAGTTGGACAAGCCTGAACATAATTGCGTCATTTAGTTCTGTATCAGAAATAAATTGTTCATAGCTAATTCCGTTGATGTATTTATTAATAATATCGATACTTTCAATTGCCTTTTCTGCGTAATACTTATCGTTTTTAGATTATCCATAAATCTTAACGCCATCCTTCATAATCTCATTAATAAGTTCCAGATTGTCTTTTAAGGTATCAAACCTAATTAAATCAATCTTTTTATGTAACACACCTCTAATAGCTTCCGCTAATCCGGCCACTCTTATGCCGGTTAAAGAAGATGAAATACATAAATCAACATCGCTTTTTTCAGTAGCGTATCCTTTCGCATAGCTACCAAATAAATAACAAAATTCCACTACACCTTTATACTGATTATCAAATAACAAAGTTAATTCTTTTTTGATCTGTTCAATAGAAAGCAAACCCTTCTCTTCTGTTAATTCACATTCATCATTTAAAAGTTCAACAAACTTTGAACGTTTGAATTTACTTCCGTAATTATCATCTATCTCATATCTTCTAAATGTTCTAACAGGAACACCAACAATATTTGCAGCATCAATTTGGGATAAGTTAAATTTTAATCGCGTTTCTTTTAAAGTCATAATATCACCCAAGGATATTATAGTAGTTTTGTCCTCTTGTGTAAATGTTAAAAGGCCAGTTTGTCCTTTTTCATATTTTAGTATAGGACAGTTTGTCCACATTATATTTGGACTTTCTTCAACATTGTTTGTTTTATAGTTAGTCATTATAAAAACACCTCTCATATATAAGAGTGGCGTTTTTTATAAAATTTGCGAAAAAAGTTTAATAATTTTTAATTTCTTATTTAGATTTTAGCCTTCACTAATTTATTAGTGAGATAATCATAATAATTTAAGGCATCTAATTCCACTTCTAAGCCAAATAAATAGTGAATTATTAATAGTGACGCCATAGAGGAAATAATGCCTACCATCGAACCTAACACTCCATCTTTAGGAGAAGATAATATATCTTCACTAGCGATATCTAAAAGCGACTTATCTTTAAATAAACAATATTGTCCTTTATATCCATCTACTCCAATATGCATATATGGAATATTTTCTTTTTTACATCCTCTAGCGATCACTAGTTTAGTGGCCCAGTTATCCACTGCGTCCACTACTAAATCAAAACCTTTTATAACATCACATATATTGTTATCATCAATTTTTAAATTGAGTGAAGCAATATTAGAGTCTTTATTTCTTGATTCTAAAGCAGCTTTAACAACGTCAACTTTAGACTTACCTAAATCACTTTCAGTTAATAAGATTTGTCTATTTAAGTTAGATATCTCCACCTTATCAAAATCCACGATGGTGAGGTTATTAACTCCATTAGTGAGCAAATAAGTAGAAACATGTTGACCAACTCCGCCCACTCCAATAATCAGCACTCTTTTATTAGAGGCTAACTTAATATTATCTATAGATATATTATCTAACTCTAAAAGTCTAGAGAATCTATCCATTATCCTCCACCTCTAATATAGATAAGTTCTATCTCATCTCCATCATTTAGAATATGGGTTTTAAATTCTGTTCTTTTAACAAATACTCCATTAACAGATATAACAAGCCAAGGAACAGCCTCAATATCTTTATAATCTAAAAGATCTTGAATACTCATTCCACTTTTATATTCATTAGAAATGGCAGAATCAACTTTTAATCTCATATAGATATATCCATTCTATCATAAATAAATTAATAAAGACCTACACATGTATACAATTACATTTGTTTATATATAAGAAAAGGAAGCCCTTTCTTGGTCAAATGTCAAGAGCTTCCTAATTATTTTGTTAATCGAGATTAATTAGTCGGTCAAACTATTAATCTTCTTTCTTCTTACGGAATAAGAAGTATCCACCAATAGCCGCTAAGCTAACTGTTGTAATAACAATAATTGCTATTGTTGTACCAGCACTCTTGCTAACAGCATTTAATGGATTAGTAGTAATTGCTGAATTAATCTTTCCAGAAGCAACTCTTCCTAAGAAATCATTGGCACCACTATAAGCAGCAAAACCAGCCTCTTTCTTACCGATTACATAATCATAAACATATAAGAATTGTTCAACTTCATTACCACTTTGATCTGCTCTAGCATAAGCGAGTTTATTGTCATTAATGATAGCTGAAGTAAAATCACTTCCTAATGAGTTCCAAGCAGAAACGTTAAATGATAATCCACTTGCGTCACATAGACTAAGTCCATAAACACCATTAGAACCGGTCATAGCAGCATCGACGACAGCAAATAATGCATCAGTAACAGTAACTTCTGTTTCACCACCACTTTGCTTATAAAGTTGAACTGCTTGCTGGCCAGATCCGTAGTATCTAAATCCACCCCATGAGGTGTTATATCTTAAAATAGAACCGCCTGATGCAGTAATAACAGCATTACCATTATCAAATGTGATGGTATGTGTGTATTCTGTTGAACCAACATCCATACCATTTCCACTAGCAGTTTTGCCAATGTAACTACCATTTGGTCCTTTTAATGAACCGGTAGATGCATTGTATGTGAAGCAGTAACTATTAAGTGAGGAATCGATATTCTCATATGTGGTCTTATTTGCAGTAGAATTGACGGCTTCTGTCATTACAACATTTGAAGCTTCAGAAACAATTAAATATTTCCCGGAAGTTAAATCAGCAGTTGAAGTAACTTTAACATAACTTGCTGGCATATCAGCGGTTAAAGTCATAGTTTCTCTAGTTACAGTAACAACGACATAGTCAGAAATGCTAGAATCAAAATTGCTTGTAACGACAACCATTGCAGATTTTCCAACAGCTGTACCAGCGCTAATCAAGCCAGTATTTGAAACTGTAACACTGTGTCCTTCGTCTGATAATTCATCATCAATCGAATAGGTAACACTCTTGTCACTAGCATTAGAAGGAGTAAATGTTAAGGAAATTTGATGTGTGGTATTTCTTAATAAATTCATCTCATTTCCAATAACTCCGTTGATGGATAAGCCAGTTAAATCAATGCTTGTTTGAGTAACAGTAATTGAGAAAGAAGAGCTCCAAGATTCATCTAATGTACAGTAAACATACACTGTTTGAACTTCGGTTTCTCCTTCTTCAGTAGTTTCTTCACAAGCATAGAAGAATTCGGCAGCTCCAACCGCATTTTCATAATCGCTAGGTGCATAAGAGAATTTAAGTTCTTCATCTGCAATAGTATCAGTACTTCCAAAACGAGTTGTCGCAACCTTAGTAGCAAACACCTCTGAAATATCTAATGCATCACCAGCATCAGCGGTTAAATTAGCGTTAAATGTCACTGAACTAACACCGTTTCTATAGTCATCCATAACTTTAACATTAATGAATGCTTCAACAGTGGTTAAATCATTTGCATAAACTCTAACTGTCCCAGTACCAGCAGCCTTACCGTAAACTCTACCAGTAGCAGAAACACCAACATAATCGCCACCAGTAGTGACTGTATATTTTAATAGTCCAGTATAATCAGAAGATTGATCCGGTGCGGCTTGTTTAGCTGTAACATTTAATTCGGTATAGCCTTCTTGAGCGGTTGTGCCATTTTCAATAACCAAATATCCATCTTCCAATGTATTGTTTATTGTAATTGAACCAGGTTTTTCTTTAACAGTGACAGTGAATGTTTTTTCAAATGGTGAGCCATTAGAACGTGTAATTGTTAATTTAACAGTGGTTGAACCAATAGCACCAAAAGCAACCGTAACTGTATTGTCGCCAGTTGTGTGGCCACAAGTAACTGTAGCAATGCTAGAAGAAGCAGCATATTCTTCTTCGCCATCATCCATATAACTAACTGTTAATCCACTAGCGGTAAAGTTTGCTAATGTCAATGTTAGAGATGTATCGTTTGAATCACCTTTAAAAGCTGTGACACTACTTCCGCTTAAAGTTGCGGTAGGTGTTGAAGCAACGGCGAGATAAGCATAAATATTGTCATATGATCCTAAGTTGCTTGAGGCATAAGCTTTTGGAACGCCATTTCCATCAATTGATAAGAAACGCCCTCCAGATAATTGTAATAAACCTGGATACGTGCTGTTATCCATGCCTGATGCCCAATAAGCGGCGCTATTACCGGCTGAAATAGTGGTATTTCCACCACCGTTATAAACATATTTGCCTCTTGTATCAGTATCAAGATCAAATTGTTGTAACACTCCGCCACTTGATAAATAGAATAGTGAAGCATCTTCATCGTTTGTTGATGTTGTATTAATTGAACTTGTCACATATCTAGCTGAAGCAGTTCCTTCGTTTGCAATTAAAAATACCAATGTGTCTTCACTAGGAAGAGCAGTAACCTGAGCTCCAACAGTATAACCAGAAGTAACTTCAACACTTATGGTTTGATTTACTGCAGTATGGTATCCAGAAGCACCCCCGTTATCTTTAGCAGAAACAGTAATTGTGGTTGAAACACCACCTACACTTCCAGAATTAATTGTAATAGTTGTTCCACTAACAGAAACAGTTGCGACACTTGTGTCGTTAGATTCAGCCGTAACAGCGACTGTACCGTTCGCATCCGTTGGAGTAACAGTAACTGTTGTACTCTTTGATGCTTTCATAGAAACTTCATTACTACTTAATGCGATACTGAATCTTTTAATGGTGACAGTAAATTCATTCGATGTAACTGTACCTCCAGTTCCAGATGCGCTTGCAGTAATAACGGTTGTACCTTTACTAACAGCATGTAGCGTTGCGGTTGCACCACTACCGGAAATTGTGGCAACTCCTGTATTTGAGGAATTCCATGTGTATGTTGCCGGTGAAAAGTTTTCAGGTGTTGCGGTCAATGTGATATCGCTATCATCAACATATAAACTTGAAGAACCAGTAACTGTAATTGATTCTGCAGATGCAGATGTCCAATGAGCTACAAAAGTAACAGCCGAAAGGACAGTATATGAACTGGCATTAGCGCTGGTATAATACGTTCCTGCACCATTTACTTGCCAACCATCGAAAGTGTAACCTGTGTAAGATGGAGTTGGGAACGTTGGGTGCCCATTCTTAGAAACTTGCTCAGAAGTTGGAGATACTGTTCCACCATTAGGATTATAAGTGACAGTATATTTAACGTCCCCTTCAAGTAATTTGAAGGTTAAACCTGTTGCACGCCAGTAAGAACTTGTTGAAAAAACAACACCGTAGTATTTAGCAGTAGTTTCAGTAGCATTAAAAGTAAAGGTATAAGTATTAGCTGCAGCAACATTCGCCCCTTGAACAGAAGCTGATGTTGATGCCAATGTAACCTTTGACCAAGTCGCAGAACCGGATGATGCAGCTGTTGAACTTGAAACAACGTACGCATTAACGGTGCTACTTCCGGATTTCGCAGATAAATAAACCTGAACTGAACCAACATTTGCTACTGCTTCTGATGTATAAAGATAATACAATCCTGTAGTCGATGTAGAGGCACTCGTATTTTGTGCTTTTACTACAGGCAAATCTGCAGCGGTAGGTAAGCATTTTCCGTGGTTTGTTGCGTTATTTGCTCCAAAATAACCCTTTTGGCCCCACCAAACAAAGTTATCGCCAGATTTTCGTGCGTATCCGGTTGTGAAAGTGGAACTATTTGTATCATAGGTCTTAAGAACATCTCCAGCAGCGGCCTCAACCTGAGTAACTACTCTACTATTACTTCCAATAGCGACACCTACACCGATTGCCATAGCTAGTCCAACGCTAAGAGTGGCAATCTTTGTGAATAATTTGTTCATAAATTTTTTCTCCTTTCCTTTTCTTTCCCCGGTTCCATAGAGCTTCCAATAGTCAGCAATAACCTTGGGATTTTTATGAACAATAATTCGTGCTTACAAATATAGTTGCGACAATATCGCGCGTATATGTGTAAAACGAAATGTTGTTTCCACGTCTTTTATTTAAAACAAAAAGACATGGATACCTCGGAAAGGTTTGTAACAAGATTAATGTGCACCGTTAATCTTCTTGCTCACGCTTTCCTTAGTGATGAGGCTACTTATCGAATTTAGACCTTCTTGACCACAAGGCCCTCACCCAACAAAAACCTCGCTTTATATTCTATAAAGAAGAAGAAGAAGAAGCAAGCACTCTTTATATATGAGTGCTAAAGCACTCATCTTTTTTATTTGAACATGCTTTTACACTTTTGTGTAATTTTTGACTAACTTATGTTTTGGAGAAACTGCACACCCTTTAGCAGTGTCAAGAAAATATTTTTTGATTTTTTGCTAATTGCGAAAAATCCCTATATGTCGCTCTCGTTATGACGTAAGTGCGAGGGGTTAATATGGGGAATATGAAAAACACTGTTATCGCTTGTTATTCTTTAGACGGCAAGTTAATAAAAACATATAAGTCTGCTTCAGAAGCTAGCAAAAGTATGAAGGTGTTTTCTCGTACCATCGATAAAGCAATTAGAGAGAATAAATTAGTCCACGATAAACAGTGGAAAAGAATGGATATATCTAATGTTCCTTTATCTATCGAACCATATACAAAAAAGACCACTGTGATATCGATTAGACCAATTGCGATGATAGATATAGATAACATAGTTATTAGTGTCTATCCTTCTATTAAAAAAGCATCAGAAATAAATAAAGTTGATCCACACACAATTAGAGATAATTTAAACGGAAAAACTAAGTCCGCTAATGGCAAAAAATACCGTTATCTAACTGAAGAAGAAATAGATAAATATGGCTATAACAAAGGACAAGAAATAAGCATTAAAAAAGTTGGAATAATGCAGTTAGATTTAAATGGTAAATACATCAAATCATATAAATCAATCTCAGAAGCATGTAGAGAATTAGGAAAACCTAATAGAAGTCAAGAAATTAGAGATTGTCTTAATGGTAAATACTCCACTGCTTTTGGCTATATTTGGAAAAGAAAATAAAAATCCCAGATAAACTGAACCATGTCCATCCTCTTTATTCTTCATTAATTGCACTTTTTGCAAGAAAAATTGATTCATTAATTGCACCTTTTTTCAATAGGATTATTCATATGTAAAAAGCTTCTTGGTCCAAATTTAAGGAGCATTTTCAAATAGAATGGGATTAAGATACCGGAAAAATGGGCCCGATTTCTAAAGTGGAACTCAGAAAATGAGTGTTTTTCTTTAATTTCCATTAAAATTTTAACGTTATCAAGCAAGAAGTCCATTAACGCTATGAAGAAGATTTAAAACATAAATCAAATAGTCTTTATGCTAGTCATAATTATTTATTCACCTTCCAGTAGCCCGTTTTGTCCGATCCCATTCTAATTATGAGTTCTTTTTCTTTTAGTGATGCCAAGATACGTTGAACAGTTCTGATACTTATTTTAGTCTCTTCAGAAATCATTCTAATAGTAGCGTTAGGATTTTGCTTCAAAATATCATATACTTTTTCTTCGCCACTAGTTATTTTTACTACGCCATTTACACCGCCAACATTGCGGTAAAAAGTAAATCTAAATCCGTTGCCGGTATCGACATAATCATAGGTAACTCCACTATCTTTTAGATAGTCAAATGCTCTACCAAAACCAGTCGCGTATTTTTCAATTGTTTCATCGCCAAATAAGACTTCTACAATCTTTGGATTAAATGGAATTGACTCTAAATCCCCTTGAGCAAATTCTTCAGGTTTATATGGTTTAGGAAAGTGACCTGGAGAATAAATTGTCAATCTATTTTTGAAAATACATATCTCAAAATTAGTAGATGCTTTATATAGTCCATGTGCGAACGCATTTACCACTATTTCTCTAATGGATTCATAAGGAATTTCCGGTAATTCTTTGCTCCTAACCGATCCGTCGAATGAGATACTTTTATTGAGATGACTCTTGATATAATTCATAGATTCTTCGATACATTCAAAGATATTTCCATTAAAAACTTTCATATCAATAAATGATGTTCGATTAACTCCAGCAAACACAGCAAGTTTTACTGGCACTGGTTTTTTAGAAGAAAACAAAACATTGCCCGCATTATTTAGATTTCCTTTTTCATGAAGAAGGTGTAGTTGCTTTAATGCATTTTCTTTTGTCATATATTTAAATGTTACCCTATTAACAGCGTTACCGCGATTTACATAATTCTGAATGAAATCATCATCGACAATGTCAATTGATTCTCCAGAATCATCATCTTCCCATTTAGAATAATCATTATTTAACCCTAAAAAGAAAGAATTAAGTTGATCTCTTTCCATAACAGGAGATTGATCATCAAATCTTAAATAATAGCGATCATAAGCGCTGTATGGGGGATTATCACCGCTAAAAGACACTTCTATGAATGTTTTGTCATCAGATGTCATCTCGTTTATTTCAAACATGCATAATGGTTTAATATGTGCTCTTATCTCTTGGGTGATTGTTTTTCTTGTGTCTTTCCCAACTTGCATTCCACAAACATCACCCCAGTCTTTTACACCAAAGTATAAAAGGCCTCTACCATGTTTGTTTAAAATAGCAGATATATCCATAAGGGCTTGCCTTAATTCAGATGTTGTTTCTTTAAATTCTAACGTTTCGTTTTCTTTTCCAAGATTCATAAATACGCCTCCTACTATTTACTACGCCAAAGTATATTTTTACTATGTCATTTTATCATGGCGTAGATGCCAAATCAATGTGTTTACTAATAAAATTAGAAATTAAAATGGCGTAGATTTTTGCGTAAATTTGACGTAAATAATTTTCTTAATAAGAATATTTCAACTTTGAATGGTCTAGTCCATTTTTTCTTTCGATTTCAAAATAGGCACCCCTTCATCAAAATGAAGATGAACACATTTTAGCCATTCGCTCGGTCGTCTGCTCATATAAAAAACCCTCCATTTCATTGTACCGAATTGGTCCAATTTTTGGGGGAAAATTCATTAAGTATGTCTTTAAGCAACGCGATAAATGACAAGTTTTTCTTGACACTTACATAAATTTAGTATCTAAAATCGCCCATTTTTGCCAGTTTTTAAGCAATTTTCCCTAAATCTGCCGTTAACGCCTTTATATCTTAATGTTATATTTTTATGGCAGGCGCGAAAAGACGCAGAAAAAGGGTTGTCAATAGACGGTGACCCCAAATTGCTAACAGGCTGTTTTTCGACAAACGATGCAAAGCCCAAAGCTATTTTAGGCAATCTAAAATAGAATCGACTAAGCGGTTAGCCTATCTAGAAAAATGGATCTCCATCTCTATCAGCGATATTAACTTAGAAATTGAAGAGTTAATAAAGCAGTAGATAAAGAGCCCACACAATGAAGCGGGGCTCTTTCTGTTTATTAATAAATTAATTTTAATTAATCATGAATCTAATATCTTGTATGCCAATATGAGACAAAGCCTGTTTCGCTTGTCCTTACATCATTTCCTGTCCATCCAGATACTTTGTGCGCTTGTACAACTCCTTCATTGATAGGATTATATACGTCAATTTTTGAAGTTTCACTTGTAACTGCGCAAATGCCACTAGCATAAGACATACCACCACCGAAACAGCAACCAATCGGCTCTACATTTCCTTTATTTTTGCAGTTATAAATTTTACCACCTAGAGCATAAGCGGCAATACCGCCAGCAACAATACTATATCTACAGCCAGATACTTCTGCTCCATTAACACAATTATGAATTTCGCTGTTTACGGAATTACCACAAATTCCAGCTATAAATGTCTCTCCGTTGGTAAAACAATCATATTTAATCAATCCTGTTGTCTCGATATTCTCTATTCTAGCGCTATCGCTTTCTCCAGCAACAATGCCAAAGAAACAGCGTGCACCACCATTGTTATTTGCCGGACCAGAAAACACAACATTAACGTTTGTGAATTTTATATTCTTTACAACTGCACCTTCTCCTAATTTGCCAAAGAATCCATAGAAACTTCTACTATCTTGCTCTGGAATTTGAGCTGTTCTTGTCATATTTTTAATTTCAAAACCATTTCCATCAAAAACGCCGTTGAAAGGAGTTTTTCTATAACATCCGCCAATTGGTTCCCAGTTAGCAAATTTTGAAAGATTGATATCGCTTATAAGTTTATAACACGCGCTCATGTTATTTATAACATTTGATAATTGTTCTGGCTTATTAATCAAATATGGAGATTCCGCTGTACCTGCCCCTCCAGCAAAATTAACAGTGTCATTAATTGAATCATCATCATAAATGTATGCACATTTCTCAAGCCATTCACTCTTACATTGACTTGCCTCTGTCATAAAAGCATTAAGAACAATATTTGCCGCTTCAGAATGGTCTGTTGGAAACAAATTCCAAATTGGCATTAAAGCTCTATCGGGAACATCAACCAAAACGCTATAGTTTTCTTCGTTTTCATTAAAACTTTCAACCCAAGATGCATAGTTTTGCATAAATGCTTTTTCAGTTGCACCACTAATATATTTGCCACCTCTACCTTTAAAAGTAAAAGACTCAGAAGTAGCAGTAATGTTTACATCAATTTCATTTTTAATACTGAAATTTGTTTCCGAAGAAGCTGATGCACTTGCTTGAGCAGACTTTAAACCAGCACTTGCCTTGGTTTTGTAAGTCGCCATCATTGCATCTGTCACCTGAGAATCATCAAACATTAAGTGATAATTACATTCAATTCTGCCACCATAATACCCAGCCATAACGACATGTGTACCATAGAATTCAAAAAACTTATCAGTAGACATAGTGCCATTTTCAATAGCAACTATATCTTCAAGCAACCTAGAGCTTAAACAATCTCTAAAATTTCTGTAGTCGTTATATCCTTCAATTTCGATAGAAAAACCATTGATGTTTTGATATAGCTTTGAAACAATTTCATGCGTATCTTTGTTGATATGAAGATCATTAGAAATGCCAAAGTCTGTATCAACACCGGCTGTAAATATTCCTTCAACACCAGCAGAAGCGGATGTTTTATTGCCATAACTAATCGCTAGCGATTCCTGAAATTTAGCAGCAGAATCCTCAGAAATTACTTTTGCATCCTGCTGTCTTAATGTTGTTTTTGTCCAAGTTAAATTAACCAATTCATCCACATCAAAAATTCGGTTATATCTATTGGTAATTTCAATGTATCTATCTGACAACGCATTAACTGCTCTTCCAATGCCATATGGGGTGTCATAATGATTATCTCCAGAAACACCATTTGTCCCGTTATAATACATCATTTTTTGAGCTCTAGTTAAGCCGCTTGATTCATTATTATCTCCGCCATTACCATTCTTTTTGATTGCTTCGTATGTAGCGGTGGTTGCTAAGTTTGCGTATATAGCGCTTAAATCTTTATCCCACCCATTAAATTCGTAACGATAATCAGAAGTCTCAGGCCTTACAGGTGTGCTTCCTAAATAGATAGCGGGCATCCCTTCCTCAACCTCAGTTCTAAACAATAAACTATTATCATAATTCAAAAACGTAACAGTATATTTGTTTGTGATGGTTTCATTATTTCCACCGCCAGAATTATTATTGACGCCACCATTTGTTGAATTAGCAAATGTACACCCACTCAAAAGTAAAGATAGAGCAGCTAAGCAAAAAAGCATTTTGTTACTTTTCATACACATACCTCTTAATTGTCTTTCTAATTAATAGTTTAGTGTGAGTGTATGTATGTGTCTAGCACTTGAATAGTAAAAGTGACAATTTCATCTTTGATGAAAAAACTTTCTTGTAGGCTTCTTTGTTATCCACCACCCCTCTCTTCCCTTTTGGTTTGATGGCGGGTTGAGATAAACAAAAACCATCTCTTCAGCTCGGTCATAGCGTCATTAGAGATGGTTTTTGATAAGCTACCCGTCATATACCCTTTTTTAATTGTAGTGCACGGGTACGTATAGAGTAGGAATTGGGTAGCCAAGGTTTCCTGCTGCTCATGGACAGGATAGATTATCTTTTAAATAATCACAAACGAAGCTATTCAAAAACATGATTGTGATTAATCGAGATAAACTCCTGTTCGTTATTGGCTCAGCAGATATGAGTAAAGTTCCACTTAATCCTTATTCCCTTATTCCTCGCTTCAATGGAGCCTATCAAAAGAAAGAACGATCAATGACTTATCTCACTCAATTCGGAATCTATATAAATAAGTAGGTTCTCACCCATTTCAGAAGAGTCGAATTCTCTCGCGGCTCTTCTTTTTTTATTTTTTTGTTTGCATGTGAACCAACAAATTGTAAGTTTGAACCCGCACATCTAGTGGTTGGGGTGCGTGGTTCATTATGCAAAAAAGGTCCAATAGTTCGATTCGTTTTTGAGTAAGAAAAAGAATATTTTTTTATATCCAAAAATAGAAAAAACGACATTTCTGCCGTTTTTTTCATTCTATTTCAGAATCTGCTACACATTTTCTCAGTATCTTGAGAATGTCCTTACTGTACGCCTTAAATGCGTCTTTTATATTAAATATAAGATAGTTTGGCTGTCAACATGGTAATCGCGTGTTCAACTATATTAAAAAAGCTTATGTTTCAAAGGATGTAGCCAGTTAAGCAGAAATAATGTCTTCGTATGAAACTGAATTTATATTTTTAAGTTTTTCTTTCAATTTCATTAACCCATAGATAACAATTCCACGGAGCCATTTGTATGGTGAATCGCAATCAGGATAAGCAGAAGAAACAAAATTGAATAAAAATTTATCTCCCCCATCAAAAGAACCAACGTTATAGTTTAAGCCTCCATCTCCACCACTATTTTGCTTGTCTATATCAGATGGATTGAATTCACCAAAATGATTCTTTATTGCATAAGCAAATGCAAATTTACAAATTGTAATTTGATCAGAGAAATAACCAGTGTCAAGTATTTTAGCAATTACATCATTGTATGCAGCGGGTATTGTAATATTCGTTAAGTCAGCCATATTTTTACTCCTTAATCAATTCTTGTGTTCATAGATTCAACTCTAACCAAATTGTGTTCAACAATAAGATTGCTCTTTAAAATATCCCTTATTAATTCAGAGTCAATTTCGTCGTCATACATCAACAAAATAACTTGATCAGCTAAATCTGGAAGCACTGAGCACATATTTCTTTTATTTTCTGGGTCTAATCTACCAAAAGGTGAGTCCATAATAATTGGACCTTTTAATGGAGCATTTTTATGAAGAGCACCAATTAAGGAAAGAGCGACAATATGTTCGTAACCAGCAGATCTGTTTGGAGCTTCAACTCCAGAAGAATTTATTATTGATAGCCCATAACTATCGTTGTTAGGAATAGCCTGTAGCGCTGCATATATCTGCCCTTGAAATATATTGCTGTTCTCTTATTGAACGGATAAGAATTCCCAATAATAATTTGCTGATATTGCCGTATATGTTTCTTCTAAAGAAGATCTTTTCCCATTTCGCATAGCATATCTTATATACGCCACCATAGAAACTCGCATATTCCTCATACCTGACCTTACCATTTCTAATTTTCTTAACAGCATCTTTCTTATCATCATTTAGTCCATCAATGTATTCGGTATATAGACTTTTAATCCTCTTTGCGATGACATAATTGTCCGGCCTTACGAGAGTTCTGCTTATCCCTTTACTTTCAAAATTGCTGATACACTTTTCCACCTCGAATAAGGTGTATTTGAAAAAATGCCTGAATCCCTTGTCTCCTCTAGCAAGTACAAAACCATAATCTGTAATCATCTTTTGTCATCCTCCTATATGAAGGAATCAATAATAAGGAAAAAATAGTCAAGTTATTTATAACTTGTTAAATTCGGCTGTCAACACGGCTGTACGGGTGCGAACTGTTATTTTGCGTTTGAAAACCTGACATTTTCGTCAATTTGAAATTTGTTATGTCAAATGATTTACGGCAAAGAAATTACGATATTTTATATATACTTTAGTATATATAAATATACAAAAAAACACCGATTTTTTTATCAGGAATCGGTGTCAAATTTGGAAAATGTCCTTACTGTACGCCTTAAATGCCAAATTTTCTATGTTTTGTACGCCTTAAATGCCTTGACAAAATCATTTTTATGTGAACTGTAGCGAATATTATTTTAAAAAAACCTACAATAAATATAGTTTATACGAATTATATTGATTCTCTATAAATAGAGACTATGTCTTCTAAAATGTTTCTATCGATATTATTATCTATAAACACGAGGTTTGTTTCTCTTATCAAATCTAAATTTTCAATAGGGAGCCCTACTAATTTGTTTTCTTTTATTTCTCTAGAACAAGCGCTCTTTGGCAAAATAGAAATTCCAAGATTCTTTCTCACAAGCATTTTAATAGAAGCTACATTATCCATTTCTAGAGATAAATGGAAATTGTTAATATCTTCGTCCATTTTCGCCAATTCATTAACGAAAAGAGTTGAGGTACCACTTTCAAGATTTCTTAAAATAAGATTTTCTTTTTTTAAATCGTTAATAGTAACTACTTTTTTATTAGCAAGAGGATTATCTAAAGAAACAACCGCTACCAAAGAATCAGTGCCAAGCAAAATAGAGGAGAATTTTTTATTAGTAATCTTTCCTTCTATTATTGCCAAATCAATCTGATAAAGGCTTAATTTCTCATAAAGATTTTTTATAGAGTCAGAAATAATTCTTATATGAGATCCACTATTTTTTTCCGAATATTTTGCCATGATTTCTGGAGCGATATTACTCTCGGAAGTATGGGTAATACCAACTGTCAAATTATTAGCACAATTCTTGTAATCTTTTAGTTTGCGATTCATATCGCTATAAAGAGATTGAATACGCAAAGCGTATTTAAGCACGATTTCCCCTTCTTTTGTTAGGAAAAGATTATTGTTTGAGCGAATAAATAATTTAGCATCAAATTCTTCTTCTAATTGTTTGACGTGTTGACTAACAGCGGGTTGAGTCAAATTTAGTGCTTTTGCGGCTTTAGTAAATGAATTTACTTTGCTTAATTCGATGAGAGTTAACAATTTTGCATCCATAAATATAATTATAAACTTTTTTTATATTATTGAAAGTTTTTCTTATTTATTTTTTCTTGTTTTTTGGACTAAATTCAAATACGAAAGTTTTTTTTCAATTTACTGTTATGACTAATAATTTAGATTTAAAAAAGAAAGATTTGTTTGAAAATAAACCTGTACTCCAGGCGATTTTAAGTTTAGCTATCCCTTCTATTATCGGGCAGCTTATTCTTGTCATTTATAATATTACCGATACATTCTTTATTGGATTAGCAGCGAACAATATGGCGGATAAGGAATTAGGGAATGCTTTAGTAGCTGGCGTAACTATTTGTATGCCTGTATATATGATATTAAGCGCAATATCAAATTTATTTGGGATAGGTGCCTCTAGTGTTATATCACGTTCTCTTGGAAAAAATAATCCATGGAGGGCTAAAAATGCATCTCGCTTTGCTTTTTATGCTTGTTTAATTACAACATTAATTTATTGTTTATTCATTTTTATTTTTAGTAATTCTTTATCTAGTTTATTATCAGGAAACAAATCTCCTGAAACTTCTAGTTACGCTAGATCATATATCTTTTATTGCGTAGTGATATTTGGTATTCCAACAGCAATTAATACATTATTTTCCCATTTATTAAGAGCGCAAGGAAAATCTATGCATGCTTCTTTTGGGATTGTTTCAGGGGGATTATTAAACTGCGGTTTAGATCCTTTATTCATGTTTGTTATCATGCCATCAAATCCAGAAGTTGCCGCAGCTTTAGCAACCGGGATAGCGAATTCTATCGCGTTAATTTATTACATTATCCTGATGATAATCAGCAAAAAAGATTTAGTAATTTCTATTAAATTTTCTAAGAAAATGTTCAAAGAAAATATTCCCAGCGAAGTTATTAAAGTTGGTATTCCAGCTTGCTTGATGACCCTATGTGAAAATGTTTCTTATATGATTCTTGATGCTTTAATTGGTTCAGTCATAGTTGTTAAAGCAGAAAGCGATGCCGCACTAGCAGGTATTGGAGTCGCCAAAAAAATCAATATGTTTGCTCATTCTTCCGTAAGAGGCATGACACAAGGCGTTTTGCCCATCATCGGTTATAACAAGGCTAGTGGAAATCGTAAAAGAATGTCGAAAATCGTCTATGTTAGTGGCGCTATTTCAATAAGCATTGCTTTGTTAGCTATGATTATTTCTATTATTTGGGCCGCTCCTTTATCCACTATTTTCATTCATGAAGACAATTCCATTGCTTACGCCACAAAATTTTTAAGAATATTGTGTATCGGTGGTCCTTTTTCTGCCGTTGCTTATACGGTTATTTCGTTTTTCCAAGCCGTCGGTAAACCTTGGAGAAGCCTTGTTTTAGCCTTATTGAGAAAAGGGGTTTTGGACATACCTTTGATGTTTATCTTCTTTTCTATCTCAAGAATGGAAAATAACCCTATTGGACCAGAGCTTATAGTTTGGGCCACCCCCATTACCGATATTGTTTGTTCTTTTGTGGCAGCTACTTTGTTTTATGGATACGTTAGACGCAATGGTAAAAAGGCGCCCGCTTTTAATAAGCAATGAAAATCCCATCTCTGAAAGGCTGATAATCATGGATAAGATTGTTGATCTGAGACATAAAAAGCATGCCAGAAAAATAACGATTACATTCTGCGGTAATAGTATTTTTTCTGGCATTTACAATGAAATAAAGATGGAAGGCTATGAAATATCCCCTGATTCTATATATTCCAGCAAAGAAAAAGATTCTTGCGTTATAAACATGACAGTTAAAAGAAGAACCAAATCATTTGATGAATATATTGCGTTCTTAGCAGATAAAGCATTTTGCAAAACTATCTATATATATGATTACACGGAAGTAGATGATGATTACTAATCTCAGCAGTAAAATCGAAGCCGAGGAGTGTCAAATCAGTATTTTTTGATAAAAATCAACATTTTTCGGTATGAAAAGGGGGCTGTAACAAAACCTCACAATCGATATCCAACGATTTAAGAAAGGAGGTAGGCGGAAAGTAAGGCGCCGACCTCCATTGCTTGAACAAGACGAACGCGCGGCAGGGTGACGGCCGCGTTTTCTTATAGGATGTCCTTGAGCATCCTCTCGATGCACCGCTTCTTCTCCTTGTTGTCAGGATGGACGTAGAGGTTCATCGTCGTGGTGATATTGGAATGCCCGAGGATGACGCTCACGGTCTTGACGGAGTTTTTGCTCTCGATGCAGCGCGTGGCGAAGCTATGCCTCATCCCGTGGAACTTCAGCTCGGGTATGCCGAGCTTCTTCAGCGTCTTTTTATAGTAGTTTCTATATGTCCTTGGTTCTATCGGCGACGCCTCGTTGCTCAATACGTAAAAATCCGGATTCACCACTTTCATCAAAGGCCTGATGGTCTTCAGCAGCTCTCCGGATAGGGGGATGTCGCGGTTGGATTCGCGGGTCTTCGGCTCCGCCACGACGATCTCGGTGAACCGCTTCTCACCGTCGACGTGATATAACCTTTGGACCGTCCTCCTGACTTTGAGGACCCCTTCGTCGAGGTCGAAGTCGGACCACCTTAGCCCGCAGACCTCCCCTATCCGCAAACCGGTGGATAGGCATATCGTGATCCCGAGGTTGCGGAACGAGAAGTTGGATTTCGCGAATTCGAAGAGTTTCTTCTGATCCTCCTTGGCCATGATCGCGAGTTCCTGCTTCTTCGACGATTTCGGGAAGACGACATCGAACGGGCGAAGTTGCATGAATCCTTTCTTGACGGCGAATTTCTGGATCATCCTGATGACGACGATGATGTCCTTCACCGTCTTCTCGCTCAAGCCATTCGCCAGGGAATCCAGGACGAATTTCTGAACATCGCCCTCGAGGAACTCTTCCTTCTCGCCGAAGAACGGGACGACGTGGTTGCTGATCAGCAGCGAATAAGCCGAATAGGTTGATGTTTTAACGTACTGCTTCTTGTCGGCTTTCCAAAGAGCAGCCATTTCTTTTATGACCATAAATTTTCCTCCTTAAGGTCGCCATATTCTATGGAGGAAGGCTATTTCTTTAAGAAAGCCTGGTCGCAATGTTCCTACTTTGAGATTTTCCGATGATCAGTGGTCCGAAAAGAAGTTATCGGATTTGTTTGCACCAATAAGAAATGGCTTCGTAGGAATTGCAACCCCGTTTTATACGACAAAAGAACAAGGGGTTAGATACTTGCAAAGCACTAACATCCATGACGGTAGTATTGGCGATGAAACTTGTATTTACATTACAAAAGATTTTCATCAGGCGCATATAAAAAACGAGCTCAAGGAAACGGATATATTGATGGTTCAATCAGGCCACTCCGGAGAATGTGCAGTCGTTGGCAAAAAATACGCTGGATGCAATTGCCACGCTCTAATCATCATGTCTTCACTAGGACTATCTGATTCTCGCTTTGTTTGCGATTATCTAAATGGTGTTGGCAAAGCAAAGACCAAGATTTTGCTAACTGGCAATACGGTAAAACACATTTTGGCATCTGATGTCAAAGACATACGAATAATGGTTCCACCAATCGCTTCTCAAAAGAGAATATCGGATTTTATGTCCTTACTTACTCAGCGAATTCAAGTACAAAACAAAATCATTGAGGAACTTATTT